>JACPUV010000021.1 GCA_016192105.1 Sphingobacteriales bacterium
GAGGGCAACCAGCGCCAGCAGGATTGTTTTTTGCATTCGAATACAATTTAGGTTAAATGATTGATGATAATTTTTACAGGCTGTTGTTGATGACCTCATCGGAACGGTCCACCCCGAAACTGATAAAGGCCCCGATATATACAAACATCCGGGAGGTCGGAACGATCGCCTCTTTGCGCAGGCCATTGTACGAATACTGGTAGCCATAGGTCTGCCGGATATTAAAGATATTACTTACCTGCAGTACATACACCGCAAAGGATTTGGGATCCTTCTTCCCGATAAAGGGCAGGTAATTGATCGCAAAACTGATATTGTGATAATCCGGGATGGTGCCCCGGTCGGTGAACTTGTACGCCGAGCCCTCGTACCGGATATTGTAATAAGGCCGCCCGCTGCTGTAATTATAGGATGCGTTCAGGTTCATCTTCCATTTCTGCACAAATTTCTTTGTAACCAGGGAAGCCGTGTGTTTAGCCGCGAAATTGGGCGTGATCGCAGCCGGGAAATTCAGGAAATCCCTTTTGGTATCAAGATAAGAATAGGATATCCAGTAATCGAAGTTCTTTACGCTCTTTCTGTCCCGCCAGAACAACTCAAAACCGCGGGCATCCCCATACCCGTTATTGTTCACTGCCGCTTCCGTAAACCCGGTCATGGACGTTTTTACCAGGTTCTCGTATTTTTTATAAAACAGTTCCGCCCGCAGGGATTGCTGGTTCAGTACTTTCTGGTACTGCAGGATATAATGTGTGGCTTTCATAAAATTCAGGTGATTGGGCGAAGGCAGGTACCTTCTTTCCGGGTTCTGGTAAAAGATACCATAGGCCACCGAAGCCTGGCTGCCCTTTGACAGTTTATAGGCCAGTGAAAAACGGGGAGCGAAGTTGGTCTTACCAAGGTACCGGGAATGTTCCAGCCGCAGCCCGCCTTTTATGGCGAGATCATTCGTGGCATACACATCCGCTTCGGCAAAGCCGGAACTGATCCTTTCCTTTAAAAATCCCGGATATTTGTCCCCGTTATAGGCCGTGTATTCCGAATGGTCATCACTGAAATTATATTCGGATCCAAAACGGATGGCGCTGAGCCCTTTTAGTTTTTTCTCGAGTACCAGTTTGGCATTGAAATAATTTCCTTTGAGGACCAGGTCAAATGTTTTGGCTTCCAGGCCTCCCAGGGTCACTTCATGGCCGGCGGCATTCTGCATACCACTGCTGATCTCATCCTTATTATTGGTGTAGGAAACCCCCGTATAAATTCTCCACCGTTTCGGCAGGTATTCTTTCCAGGAAAGATTATGGAAATAATTGGTATTGCTAAGGGCAAACCGGTCAAAATAACCCAGCGAATCAATACTCTTCACGGTAAAGTCCATTTTATTGTGGCTGAAATACCCATAATATTTCAGCATCCCTGTTTTGGAGGTTTTCACCCTGAAATTGGCATCCGCTGTATGATGCACCGGAACGGTTGAATAATCCTGTTGCTGTTTGATCACGGCAAAGGCAGGTCCCAGGTTGACATAACCATAACTGGCCCCAAAAGAGGATTGCTTGTTTTTTGACAGGTGCTGGTAACCACCATTGAGACCGATTACACTGATCCCCAGGTTGGCCGATGACCGTTCGGGCAGATCAATGGATTCCAGGATCAGGGCCGAAGAAAGTGCCTGACCGTACAGGGCAGAATACCCTCCTGTACTAAAGACCGTTCCTTTAAAAATAAAGGGGGAGAAACGTCCGAACTGGGCGATATTCGGCACACTGGTGAAGAAGAAATTATTGACCAGCGTTCCGTCAATAAACGTTTTTGTCTCAGCCGCCGTTCCGCCCCGTACATACAATCCTTCACTCTCCCCCACCTGCTGCGCACCGGGCAATGTTTTTAAAGCGCCGGTAATATCACCATTGGCGCTGGCCGTGGTTACGATATCAATGGGATCCAATACCGCTGCAGCCCGTTTGCGGTCGCTGGCTTCAAAAGTACCGGCAGATAGTACCACGGCCGTCAACTCACTGATCTCCTGCCTGAGCACTGCATCAAAAGTAACCACGGTCCCTTCCAGCTTTACCGCCTGTTCAATGGTTTTGTAGCCGATACAGGACAACACCAGGACCTGTTGTCCTTTTTCGGTTGTCTTAAAAGAATACCTGCCGCTGGAATCGGAAGTGGCGCCGTCATAGCTGTCCTTCACGCTGATGCTTGCACCGGCTACCGGCGCATTCCTGTGATCCTTTACCAGCCCCCTGATGGTAACCTGGGCGGATACCCCGGCCGACAGGCCCAGCAGTACTGAAAAAAAAGTCCATTTGATAAGTAATCCCGGTTTCATAATACACATTTGAAAACAAAAATAAAGTAGTTTATAACATAAACCAAACTCATTAAAAAAAAAAAAAAAACCGTCCCACTTTTGGCAGGACGGTTGGAACCCCTATTGAAAATTATGTTTCTTAGTGCTTTATGATCTTTTGCTGTGCAGTCTGCCCCTCACAATTTACCCTTACAATATAGAAGCCGGGGGCCAGGTCACTTACGTTGAGGGTTTCAGTCTGGTTGCTGCCATTCGTTGTTTTCCTTTTAGCAATCTGCCCATTGGCATTGAACAGTTCAACTACTGTTTGCTTGTTTTGCCAGTTGGCCGGTACGGTTACCCGCAGTTCGCTGGTAACCGGGTTGGGGTAGGTCTGCAGGGAAATGCTGTTCTCTTCTCCTTTGCTGATCCGGATAATGCGGGTCTCGGAGAGCTGGCTTTTACCATCCGCATCCACTGAACGGAGGCGATAGTAAACCACGGGCTGCTGAAAAGCAGTTATATCATCGGTAAAATTGTAATTGGCTTTATCGTTGGCATTGCCATAAGCAAATACCAGGCCTGCTTCACTGAAGTTCGCACCATCTGTGCTGCGTTCAATTTCAAAATGGCTGACATTGATCTCGGAGGCAGTTTCCCATTTCAGGTTCACTTTATTCTTGTTCAGGGAAGCGGTAAATGCGGTTAATTTAACGGGCAGGGTGCTGATCGGGGCATTGTAGGTAAAGTTTTTAAACCATACGGAATACATCCGGTTTGCATTGCTTACCGAACCGGTGGTAGTGGCGCCCAGCCGGATGATCACTGAACTGGTATTTTTGTACTGAATCGTGGTCATCAGTTCAGTAGCCGAAGTATCGATCCCTGAATAATCATTTGTAGCACCCAGGAACTGTTTCCCGAAAAGAGTAGGCAGAGCGATGGTACCTGCCAGGGAAGAAACAGACAGCAGTGAATTACTTTCGAGAGTATAACCGGTACCGCCATAGAATGAATCCCACTCCTTCAGCCTGCCGCTGTTACCATCAATATCAAGTCCTGTAACATAGAATTCATTAACCGGGGCGGGCGTAAGGGTATTTTTTACCACAAACTGGATCTGGAACTCGATCCACCAGGTAGTGGCGCTGCTAACGTTCCCGTTATTGTATTTAATCTGGGGCTGGAAAGCTTTGGCAAAACCCTGGCCCGGTATGTCCAGGTTACTGATGGCAACGAGATTGGAGGACCGGCCGACAATCGTCAGTAAGGCATCCAGCTCATTATTTACCAGGGAGAACTTGTACACGGAACCATTCGCTCCGTTTGATCCGGTGACCAAACTGGGGTTTTCAAACCTCATTTCGGTATTCTGTGCCTGGCTAAGTACACATGAAGCGGTAAAAAATACCAGCAGCGTCATTGTCAGGATACCTTGCTTTGTGTGTAAAGATGTTTTCATTGCTTTCGCTTTTAGGGTTCTTGATCGGTAGTACGGTTGGGCGAACGCTTCTTCAGATTGCAATGAAATCCGTGATGTGAGGGTTGAAACTTCCGGGTGTAATTTCCCGTGATGAGAATAGTTAGTTTCAGGGGGCGGATTTCGTTGTTTTCTTAGGATTTGTTCGATTCGGAGGCAAACATACTACTGAGTTTTTTTACTTGCAAGTTTTTCACGCATTTTTTCGTAAGAAATACCGTATTTTATGTAGTATTATTACGTAAACATCGGTTATTATATTGATTATCAAGCAAAATATTTTTTAAGCCCTCTCTAATAATTTGCTTGGGTTGGGGCAAAATGGCAAGTAGATTTACGATCAAACATGAATCCGTGGCCAGCCCGCAGATCCTCTTTCACAAAACCAGGAAAATTAATCCTTTAAAACTTCTATAAATGAAAAAGAGGTCGCCTTATGACGACCTCTTTTACTGTATCAGAAGAATTCCTTTTTATTTATACTGGGGAATCAGTCCGTTTGCCAGTTCCACCATTTTCTTGATCCCTTCTTCCGGCAGGTTTCCTTTTTTGAACTCAGCCAGCACATCCGGTAATTTAGTATCCATCTCCATCAGGAAATGCTCTTCAAACTCTTTCACGCGGCGTACCGGAACATCTTTTAATAACCCGTTTGTACCGAGGTAGATGATGGCCACCTGCTTTTCCACGGCAACGGGTGAGTATTGCAGCTGTTTCAGCACTTCCACGTTACGGGCCCCTTTATCAATTACGTTTTTCGTAGCTGCATCCAGGTCACCTCCGAATTTGGAGAAAGCCTCCAGCTCACGGTAAAGGGCCTGGTCCAGTTTCAGGGTACCGGCCACTTTCTTCATGGATTTGATCTGGGCATTACCACCCACACGGCTAACCGAAATACCTACGTTGATGGCCGGGCGGATGCCGGAGAGGAACAGGTTTGTTTCGAGGAAGATCTGTCCGTCGGTAATGGAAATCACATTCGTCGGGATATAGGCCGAAACGTCACCGGCCTGTGTTTCGATGATCGGTAAGGCCGTCAGTGAACCACCTCCCTTTATCAGGTGACGGATACTGTCGGGTACATCGTTCATGTTCTTCGCTACATTATCATCGCTGATCACTTTCGCGGCTCTTTCGAGCAGGCGGCTGTGCAGGTAGAATACGTCACCGGGATAGGCTTCCCGTCCGGGGGGACGGCGCAACAACAGCGATACCTCGCGGTAAGCCACCGCCTGTTTGGACAGGTCATCATAAATGATCAGGGCCGGACGACCGGTATCGCGGAAAAACTCACCGATCGCCGCACCGGCAAAGGGAGCATAGAACTGCAGCGGGGCGGGATCAGAGGCGGAAGCCGCTACAATGATGGTGTATTCCATCGCGCCATTGTCCTGTAATGTTTTCATGATACCGGCAATGGTGGAGGCCTTCTGCCCGATCGCCACATAGATACAATAGACCGGTTTGCCTGCTTTAAAAAATTCTTTCTGGTTGATGATGGTATCGATACAGATCGCGGTTTTCCCGGTCTGACGGTCACCGATCACGAGTTCCCGCTGGCCGCGTCCGATGGGAATCATCGCGTCGATCGCCTTGATACCGGTTTGCAGCGGTTCTTTTACCGGCTCCCGGAAAATAACACCGGGGGCTTTGCGTTCCAGCGGCATTTCATAACGTTCGCCGGTGATGGGGCCCTTCCCGTCGATCGGGTGTCCCAGTGTATTTACCACGCGGCCTACCATTCCTTCCCCCACTTTAATAGAAGCGATCTGGCCCGTACGCTTTACCTTGGCTCCTTCCTGGATACCACCCGTTTCTCCCATCAGCACCACGCCCACATTATCTTCTTCCAGGTTCAGTGCAATGGCGCGGACACCATTTTCAAATTCCACCAGTTCGCCATAACGCACATTACCCAGGCCATACACACGGGCAATACCGTCACCGATTTGCAAAACTGTTCCAACCTCTTCCAGGTCGGCACTGGCGTTAAAATTGCTCAGCTGCTGGCGCAGGATGGCACTTATTTCATCTGGTTTGATCTCTGGCATATCTGTCTCTTTTTATTCTTTTAATAATTAGCGGACCTTATAAATAAAATCATTGTTCTCAAATTGCTTGGCAATGGCCCGCAGGTCATAGGCCACACTGGCATCCACCAACTGGTCGCCCACCTGCAATACGAAGCCACCGATCAGGTCAGGATTCACTTTCTCTTCCAGTTCCACTTTCTCAAAGCCGGCTGATTTCTTCACCTGCTCCACGATCGCCGTCTTTACCGCATCCGTAACCGGAAAGGCCGTAGTCAGCTGAATCGTCCGGATATTTTTGTGTTCTTTGTATTGCGCGATAAAGGCATTGATGATCTCCGGCAGGAACCGTTCCCGGTTCTTCGCCACCAGCAGCCGGTTGAACCCGGACGTGATTTCGCCGATCTTACCGGTAAGGGTCACGGCTTCAATGATCTTCCTTTTCGTGTCATTCCTGATGATCGGGCTGCGCAGCAGGTTCACAAAATCACGGTTGCTTTTACATACCGCCTGCAGCCATTGCATATCCGCATATACCTGCTCCAGCTCGCCCCTTTCCAGGGCAAGGCCGATCAGTGATTTGGCGTATCTCGATGCTAAACGGGGATTTTGCATATTTTCTGAGTTGCGGGTGGCGAGAGCTGAGTGGCGAGTCAGGCTCGTTACTCATAGCTCGTCACTCATAGCTTTTCTTAATTCAGTTTCACCTCATTCACCAGCCCCTTGATATGGGCTTCCTGGGCTTCTTTATTGGCCAGTTCCTTTCTCAGCACTTTCTCGCTTACTTCGATCACCAGTTTACCGACCTGGTTTTTCACCTCGGTCAGGGCGGCCATTTTCTGTGCATTGATGGCGGCCTGTGCTTCGGTCACGATCTTATTGGCTTCCAGCCTGGCCTGGTCTTTGGCCTCATTAATGATTTTGTCCTTGGTTTCCCGGGCTTCTTTTAATAACTGGGCTCTTTCTTCACGGGCTTTGGCCAGCAGGGCTTCATTTTCGCTCTTCATCAGGGCCATTTCCTCTTTTACTTTCAGGGCGGTGGCCAGCGAATCAGCGATGCTGTTCTCGCGGTCACGCAGTCCTTTGATAATCGCGGGCCAGGCCATTTTCTTCAGCAGGAAGAATACGATCAGGAAGGCCAGCAGGGTCCAGGCTAATAAACCTAATTTGGGAAGTAACAACTCCATAATTAATACTCCGTTTATATGCACCCCTCCGTTTCAGGGAGGCGATGGTTTGTTTTGTGATTTTCAGGTTAAAAACTGCATCCTCCGCCCTGTGCTTTGGATGCAGTAATTTTTTCGGCCATGATATTATTTCAATACCATTGCGAGGAAGCCCACGATGATCGCGAACAGGGCAGCTCCTTCTACGAGGGCCGCTGTCAGGATCATGTTACCGCGGATATCGTTAGAGGCTTCCGGCTGACGGGCAATCGCCTCAACCGCGCCTTTACCGATCTGGCCAATACCGATACCAGCCCCGATGGCTGCTAAACCAGCGCCAATCGCACCACCGGCATTAGCGGTAGCTTCCAGCAGCATTACATTCAGTAAATCCATGTTTGTTATTATTGTTTGTTTAAAAAATACAAGTTTAATGCGCTGCATGCGCTCCTTCCTGGTGATCGCCCTCCAGTGCCTGCCCGATAAATACCGCCGTCAGCATCGTAAAGATGAAAGCCTGCAGGAAGGCCACCAGCACTTCGATCAGGTAAATGAATACGGTAAACCCGATTGAGAGCGGTGAAGCGCCCCACCCGGCTACCGGGTTCAGTTGTCCGAAAATGAATATCAGCGAGATCAGGCAAATAATGATAATGTGCCCGGCCACCATATTTGCAAAAAGACGAATAATAAGCGCGAAGGGCTTGATAAATAAACTGAGGAATTCCACCGGCACCAGGATCAGTTTTACACCAAATGGCACTCCCGGGGGATTGAAGATATGCTGCCAGTAATGACTGTTGGAACTGAATACGATCACCACAAAGGAAATTACACCCAGCACCCCGGTAAACGCGATATTGCCGGTTACGTTGGCAGAACCGGGGATCATTCCGAAAATATTATTTATAAGAATAAAGAAGAAAACGGTCAGCAGGTAGGGCAGGTATTTTTCGTACTTATATCCCAGGTTGGGTTTGGCCACTTCATCCCGTACAAACGTGATAACCGGTTCCATCAGGCTCTGTGATCCCCTGGGTGCGGATTGCACCCCCACCCCGCTCTTGTAACGCTTTGCGATACGGAGCATGATGATCACAAAGATGGCCAGGGACAGGAACATCTGCACCACGTTACGGGTCAGCGAGAAATCATACACTTTCACAGCCGGGTCGAACTTACCTTCCGCATTTACCGGGATAATATCTTCATTCTTAAATTGATTGGGATCCAGGCCCATTTCCTTAATATTCTCAGGAGTCAGGATCTTATACCCCTCATGCGCCTCTTCCCCGTGGTGAAATCCGGAGGACATAAAGAAACTAACTCCTCTTTCCGGGGAATAAAGCAGGACCGGCAGGGGGATTGAAACCCCGAAAAAATGGAAGGAATGGCCATCCAACACGTGTTCGAAGATCACTTCGCCGACATTCAGTTTCTCCTTCTCCTCTCCATGACCGGCTTCCTTATGTTCAGCCTGTTCAGCCTGTTCAGCTGCCGGCTGACCTTCCTGCTCCTGGGCCAGGGCCGACCCCGCAAAAAGGGTGAAAAAAACGCTGAAAACCGCTACAGTAAAGGATTTGAAATGATGAATGCGCATACCTGTTCCGAAATTTGGCGCAAAGATAAGGGGGTGATGCTAAAAAACCTTGAATTTATCTTCCCTCAAACTCATTCCTCAGCGGGGTTTTGATCAAGCGTTTTTAGCTGTTCAAGACAGATCACATCTAATTGATCCTTAGGCCTGTTAACAGCCTTCTTATTCGCAATCAGGTGATTAATATGCAGGAACGGAACCAACACCTGGTCAATATCAGCTTTATTGGACGCAATCAGGCATTTTTCGAAGCCCAAATCCTCTAGTCCTTTCATCCTTGTAAAGATATCGAGGGCAAATCCATTGTTCAGCCGGAAATTCACCCAGCCGGGTACAAATTGCATCGTGGCAATATGTAGTAAATCCACTCCAGAGTACTCCAGGAATGCTTTTCGAAAATTTTCCCGGTTAACTACTGTATCATCCAGCCATACGTCAATATCATCCGTAGTCCGTTGGTATCCGTTGAAATTGGTGGCCACCCCTCCCACCATGATATAACGCACCGCCTGAGCATTCAGGCAACGCCAAAATTGAAGTAAGTCCTCATCAAAAATATCCATCAGCTGGTTTTATTGGGGTATGCCCCTCCCGGGACGATCCGGGCATTCGAAAACATCGTATTCATTTTCATCAGAGAAGTCATTACCAGGAAACGTTCTTTTGCAGTTCTTTTTAGCGCTGTCCTGAGTTGATCCATTTCTTCCTTTTTATAAAAGGGGTCCGGATCGAGGAGGAATTGTTCTTCCAGCATTTTTCTTTCCTGCTCCGTCAGTTCATTGTAATTCTTCATACCTGCAATTTACAAAATAGATCAGTATTCCCAAGCCCGAAAAGCCAGCATTTCAAATGATCCTTTAAAAAAGTTAAATAAAAGAAAAGGGGTTACAACCTGGTTTGCGCTGCTTACTCTTCTTTGTAAATAAAACTCTTCACCTAAGGAATTTAATCATGAAAAACACTGTTTTGACAGCCTTTTTAGGCGTAAGCATCTTTCTCATTTCCTGCGAGAAATCAGCCCTCCCGGTCAATGCAGGGAGCCCAGTAGCCCGGCCGAAAGCAGGATGGTAACGGGTCTTATTCAACCCGCCTATACAGTACCGGGGGTGTGCTGACTTCATTCAACAGTCTTTACCCAAGGGCTTTCCGTACCGCATGGCAGGCCGTAAACCGGGTCACCTGGCAAGTGAAATTTTTTTTAGGAGATGAATACTGGCGGGCTGAATTCAAATCTGACGGAACATTTATCTCCGCCGGCATGCTTTGATTTACAACTAACCAGCATTAACACCCCGGATCCAGGGTGTTAATGCCTATATCGCGGCAGCTTCACTCTTTTCAAACTGCATCTCGTGCAGTTTGGCATACAGGCCTTTCTTTTGAAGTAATTCCTCGTGCGTACCCGTTTCCTTTACTTCCCCCTTGTCCAGTACCAGTATTTTATGGGCCTTGCGGATGGTGGACAGGCGGTGGGCGATCACAATCGAGGTTCTGCCACTGATCAGGGTGTCGATCGCATGCTGGATCAGCTGCTCGCTTTCTGTATCAACGGAGGATGTGGCTTCATCCAGGATCAGGATGGAGGGGTTGTAGAGCATGGCCCGGATAAAGGAAAGTAACTGCCGCTGCCCCAGGGATAAAGTGGCGCCCCTTTCCATCACGTTGAAATCATATCCCCCCGGCAGGCGCATGATAAAATCATGCATTCCGATCAGCCGGGCCGCTTCGATCACTTTTTCCCGGGGTATTGCAGGATTGCGAAGCGTAATATTATCGATCACTGACCCTGAAAACAGGAAAACATCCTGCAGGACCACCCCGATACTTTTACGCAGTATTTCCAGGTCATATTCCTCAATATCCACCCCGTCTATCCTGATACTTCCCTGCTGAATATGATAGAGCCGGTTCAGCAAACTGATGATCGTGGTCTTCCCGCTTCCCGTTTGCCCCA
Source organism: Sphingobacteriales bacterium (assembly GCA_016192105.1). Taxonomy (GTDB): domain Bacteria; phylum Bacteroidota; class Bacteroidia; order Chitinophagales; family Chitinophagaceae; genus JJ008. The sequence continues at coordinate 10,524 of JACPUV010000021.1, forward strand.
CGATGGCGAGGGTCTCCCCGGGGTTTACCCAAAAGGATACTTCTTTCAGCACCGGCACCCCGGGTGAATACTCAAAAATGACTTTCTCAAAATCAATTTTGCCTTTCACTTCTGCCGGTGTATAAGGAGCCGCCCCGTTTTCGGGCGTAAAATCCGGGTTGTCCAGTACCTTGAAGACCCGTTCACTGGCAATGATTCCCATCTGCAGTACATTGAACTTATCGGCGATCATCCGGAGAGGACGGAACAACAAGTTCAAACAAAGGATAAAAGAGATCACCGTACCCTGCTGGCTCTCCTGCAGGTGAAGCGCTTCCTTTGATGTCCACCAGACCACTAACCCGATAGAAAGCGCCAGTACGATTTCCACCAGCGGAAAGAAAACCGAATAAGCGAAAATGGCTTTGATATTCGCATCCCGGTGGTCCCGGTTGATCTTTTTGAATTTATTCATTTCCCTTTCCTCTGCCGCGAAAGCCTGTACCAGGGACATCCCCGTGAGGTGTTCCTGCACAAAGGCATTCAGGGCTGCCACCGCGTTCCGAACTTTATGGAAAGAACGGTTGATGCTCTCTTTAAAATAATAGGTTCCGATCAGCATGATGGGGAACGGGATCAGGGCGATCAGGGTCAGCTGCCAGTCGGTCCAGAACATAAACAGCAGCACGCAGATAATCGATAAAAGGTCTGCAATGATCGGTACCAGCCCGTCCGAGAAAATATCATTGATGGATTCAATATCGTTGATCGTACGGGTGGTAAGGGTCCCGATCGGGGTTTTGTCAAACTGCGACAGGTTCAGGTGCATGATCTTCTTATAGGTGGCGATCCGCATGTCTTTCACTACCGACTGACCCAATAAAGCGGTGGTATAGGAGAAAAGAAAACGCATGGCCGTTTCCAGCAGGATCAGCCCGATCTGGATCAGGGTGATATTCACCAGCATAGCCGCCAGTTCATTGGTGATGTATTTATTGACCGTCAGCTGGATCAGCATTGGCCTGACCGGGGTGACCAGGGCCAGTAAAATGGCCAGTACGACAGAGCGATAAAACTTATTTTTATACGGGGCCGCATACCGAAACACCCGCTTCAGCAGTGCAAAGTCAAATAAAATTTTTTTCGGTGCAGGCAAATGAATGAATTGAAGAAAGCAAATTTAAACAGAAGCAGACAGATGGGGCCCGTTTATTGATTAGTGGTTTCCGGGCCCATGGCACGGGTATAGGCTTTGATAAACAGGGCGCCGAGATTTTTATGCGGCGGCACATAATCCTCGAAGATCTTATCCGTGACAATACTTCCCAGTTCCTCCCAGAAGGGGATCCATTTGATATCGCTGCCGGTCCGCAGTTTTTCCATGATCAGGCGGAGAAAGGGATTATTCACCGGTGCATCCGCGATCTGCTTGGTGCCGATAATATGCGCATCCGGGGCTTTTTCCAGGATATCGTGGATCATCCGGTAACCGCCACAGGAGCCCATAAATACGATCTTGGAAGCCGTGGACATCTGTTCAATCGTATAGGGAGCATTGTAACTGTGACCCCGGTTGATCGTCACCGTGGGAACAATACGGTTCTTTTCAAGATACTGGCACAACGCTTCCTGGGCTTTGGCATCTTCATTGGTTTCTTCCGGCAGGGGCCGGTTCATATAGAGGGAAACCGGTTTGCCTTTGACCGAGGAGATCGTCACCCATTGTTTATTTCCCTGGTCAATTTTCCAGTTGGCATTATTGAACATGCTGATAAGACCCGGGAACACCCCGATCCCATCCTTATCCCCGTATATAAATAACTGCACGGCCACCCGGGTACTGTCATAAGCCAGCGCACTGAAAGGCACTTCGTAAACAGGCGGAATACCCAGTTCCCGGGTCAGGTCAATATTTTTGGTGGAATCAGCGCTGAGAAAGAGTTTGCCCAGGATATTATAAATGGCGATCCCCTTTTTATTACCTGCTGCCAGGTTGCGTTCATAATTGTCCTGTATATTCAGCAGCATGCGGTCGGCCACCGGTTTCAGTGTTTCCGCAATACTGGCATAGGAATCGGCCACATCCACCCCGTCTTCGAGCCCGTCCGACTGTTCCAGCCGGTTCACAAAAGCCCGCATAAGGGTATTGGCGGGATCCTCATCTTCCGGGTTGTTGCTTTTGGCAAAGGAGGCCAGGAAATGATCGAGGGTATTAAAGCCGGCGGACATTTTGATAAACTTGCGGTATTTATCAAAATTCATCAGCATCAGCAGGGAATCCCCCTTGTTATTGATCCGGTTCATCATCAGGGGATAAACCCCTTTTACAAAACTGGAGGTATAAATAGATCCGTCAGACAGCACCGCGAGGTAATACAGTTCCTGGGCATTGAGGGGCTGGATACTCCTGAACCGGATATCCGGGTTCCGTTCGGTATGCAGCCCGTTGATCACATTGATAAAATCGGCCCGGGCCTTATCTTCCAGTTTCTGGGTAAGCGCTTTGAATTCAAAAGCCGTGTCCTTATTGATCGCCCTGGCCACATAATCCATCTGGGTTTTCACCAGCAGTTGGTAATAAAGCAGGGAATCATCTTTCGCCGCATCAATATCCCGGAGGGTCATTCGCCCATTTACAATATTATCCAGGAACGGGAAATACTGCTGCCCGCTCCGGCTCTGGGCCATGGTCGCGATCGTTTTAATAAAAATATCATCATTGATATTGCGGATGATGGCCCCGAATTTATTGGCCGCCGCCGCATAGTCATATAACTGCCGGGGAAATTTTTTGGCAATGGCCCGCACCATGCTGTCGGCAAAAGGCACATCCGGGTACTGCTGCAGGATCGGGAATATCCGGTCCGGGTGCAGGTTACAGAGTTTCAGTACCAGCCGGTTCCGGGCAGGCTGGTAGCCCGGGTTCTTTTCAAAAATATAGGCGCTGATTACATTGGTGCCTGCATCATAGGGCAGGTCATAAATGATCTGCCCGATCGACTCCCCGTTGCGTTCGGCCTGCATACAGGCTTCATAGGCATCAATGATCAGGGAGAGGTTGACCGGGTTGATGTGCCGGTCACCGGGTTGTTTCCAGTTTTGCCGGAAATATTTCAGGAGGTTCTCCAGCCCGGAAAGATAAAAGACCTTGAGCCGGTGGTCCAGGATCGTATCTTTTTCAATCCGGTATTGCAGCCAGTCTGTTTTCCGGACCAGGGACCGGGTAAGCAGCTGGTTGATCTCCTCTTTATCGGTGGGGGTAAACTGGTTATCAGGAAGTCCATCCGATGAAAGAATCAGTTTTTGTTCTGCGTCAATCAGGTCATGCCTTCTTTCCCTGCTGAATTCGGGTTTATAACCGGCCGGAATCATCAGCGTGTCAAAACGGGTAAGGCTTTGCGCTTCCGACACAGCGAAAGCAGCCAGTAAAAAGGATAAAATAAGGTATCTGGTGAATGCTATCATAAGGATCGAACCGTAAAGTTACTAAGCCCTGCGGAAAGAATCATAGCTGTTTTATGAGGGGTAAAGACGGAACCAATGCAGAAATAGCGGTTTTTAAATTGTTAAATCGGGCCGGCTGGCCGGTGTTCGGTGATGGAGATGGTATTAAGTTATCATTAAGTCTGTGTAAACAGGAGTCACTAATAATCCGGACAAAGCAATTTACCTTTAGGTTTGCGCAAATATTAGATTCATGGAACCTAACGCCCGGAAAGTACTGATCGCTGATGATGAACCGGATATCCTGGAAATCCTGAAATACAATCTTTCCAACGAAGGATACGAAGTCATTACGGCCAAAGACGGTGATGAGGCCCTGGAAAAAGCCCGGCGTCATCAGCCGGACCTGGTGGTACTGGATGTGATGATGCCCAAAAAGACCGGGGTGGAAGTCTGCCAGTTGCTCCGGGCACAACCGGCTTTCAAGGAAACCCTGATCATCTTCCTCACTGCTGTAAGTGATGAAGGCACCCAGATCAAGGGCCTGGAAACGGGAGCCGATGATTATGTCAGCAAGCCCATCAGCCCCAAGGTATTCCTGAGCCGGGTGAATGCATTGTTCCGCCGGCTGAACAAGACCGAAAACCGGGTGCTGACCATTGAACAGATGACCATCGATCCCGAACGGTTTATTATAAAAGTGGGAGACCGGGAGATCATCCTTGCTAAAAAAGAATTTGAACTGCTCTATTTACTGGCCCTGAAACCCGGCCGCGTTTTCCTGCGCAATGAAATCCTGAACCAGGTCTGGGGCAATGAAGTGATCGTTGGCGACCGGACCATTGATGTCCATATCCGCAAGATCCGTCAGAAACTGGGCGTGGATTGTATAACGACAGTGAAGGGGGTTGGGTATAAGTTTGAGTTGTAATGAAGAAGTTGAGGGGTTCGGGGTTGAGGGTTGAGGGTTCCGAGTTGAGAGTTGAGGGGTTCGGGGTTGAGGGTTGAGGGGTTCGGAGTTGAGGGTTGAGGGGTTGAGGGTTCCGAGTTGAGAGTTGAGGGTTCGGGGTTGAGGGTTTGGGGTTGAGGGGTTCCTACATAGAGAATTTGATCAGCAATTGAACTTTCCATTGCAGCAACCATCATCCGGTAATCGGCAACCAACGATCCGCATCCGGCGTCAACACCTAACTTTGTCTCATGTTCAGCACCAAAAATATTTCTCCCAAACAGATCGCCGGGTTCACGGCCCTGGTACTGGCCATCCCGGAGAGTATCCTGGTGTATATCGTAGAAAAGACCTGGTGGTGGGCGGCCGCTTCTTTTTTCATCCTTTTTGTCGGCGGCTATTTCCTGATCTATTTCATGCTGGAGCGGTTCATCTACCGGAAAATAAAGCTCATCTACAAATTCATTTATAAGACCAAGGCCACCAAAAGAGAGGAGACGTATTATAAATATGTGCTCCCGCAAAAAAGTATCGATGAGGTAAGGGAGGATGTGGAAGCCTGGGCTGCCAAAAACGAAGAAGAGTTGGAACTGCTGCGCAGCAATGAGCAGTTCCGGAAGGAATTTCTCCAAAATCTTTCCCATGAATTCAAGACACCGGTCTTTGCCATCCAGGGTTATGTGGATACACTATTATCCGGCGCCCTGAAAAACCCCGAAGTCAATAAGAAGTTCCTGGAAAATACCGCCAAGAATGTGGACCGGCTCACCCACCTGCTCACTGACCTGGATGAAATCTCCAAGCTGGAAAGAGGGGAACTGGTACTTTACAAACAGAATTTTGTGATCCAGGACCTGGTAAAAGATGTCTATGAAAGTCTTTCTGTGAAAGCGGATAAACACCAGATCAGCTGTAGTTTCAAGAAAGGTTGTGAATCCCCGCTCACGGTTTTTGCGGATAAGGAAAAGATCCGACAGGTACTGATCAACCTGGTGGGCAACTCTATTAAATACGGAAGGAAGAATGGCAGTATCACGGCCAGCATGTACAAGACCGACGGCCGGCATATTCTGATTGAAATAAGTGATGACGGCATTGGCATCAGTGAAAAGAGTCTGCCCCGCATTTTCGAACGCTTTTACCGCACCAATGAAGGCCGCAGTATTGATGTAAAAGGCAGCGGGCTGGGACTGGCCATCTGCAAACATATTATCGAAGCCCATGGGCAAACGATCCATGTGCGTAGTACGGAGGGGATCGGGACCAGTATCGGGTTTACGCTGGACGCAAAAAGGGACTAATCCCCGGAACCGGCCCGGCTTCCCGAACGGTTTATTTCTCTCCCGGTAAAGTGCATTCGAAAATTTACGCTCCGAACAAGGCGATTTTACAAGTCCACTCCCTGCTATTTTCACTCCCTCCCGCCAACTAGTGAAAAATCATTGTATCATTCACCCCATTTACCTATTTTAATTTTCAAACAACCCCAACTTTAAGAAAAAAAATATCCTCCCCCGTTAGGTTATGTAAGTAAAGCTGGCGCTAACAAAATAGCGGCACGCATACTATCTTATTCAACCTCTAAGGAACCGGCTATTCAAGGCGGGATCCCGGTCAGGACTAACCTAAATCCATTCATAAGACCAACGAGCCCGCAGTTAGTTTGCTAAGCGGGAAAGCACAAAAGTGGACAGTATTACACATATAATGCTTATAATGGTACATATATGTATAATATTTTATACAGGGTTCGTTCTTTCTTTACAGGGTGACCAGAAACCGCCATAAACTGAACCGGGGGCAGATCCTCGCCACGGCTGTGGAAGCATCCGGCCTGAAAAAGGAAGAGGCAGCGAGAAAAGCAGGATACAGCCGCTCCGCCTATTATAAGCATATTGACAGTCCCGACCTTGATTTTTCCATCCTGATTGCCTACGGTAAGGCGCTTCGTTATGATTTTACGGATGATATCCCCGACATGCCCAGGTACCTGCTGGAAGATCCGGACGAAATCTACGGGACCCCCGAAAATATGACAGAAGCCATGCTGATCATTTCACAACTGAAGAACAAATACCTGGAATTGCTGGAAAAATATAACCGGCTGATAGAAGAAAAATGGAAGGAGGCGCGGGAACACAGCTGAACCTGCCTGTTATTTAGCACAACTTTAATTACATTTTGGATAACCGCGGTCAGGGAAAGGAGCAGGATATTTAGTGTATGAAACCTGCATCCTTCAGATCATTCTTTGCCGAGATCGTGGCCGCACTCTTTGTTCTCCTGTTCCTCTACACGGCGATCATGAAACTGAGGGATCCCGGCTTTTTCGCGGGGTCGATGAGACACTCTTTTTGTCCTGCTTGCTCACAAACTACGTCCGGCAAAGAAATGATTACTCCGCACGGCCGCCTTGCGAAAAGTCAGGGAATTACTCCTTATATTTTCTTCCCCGTATATAAATATTCGTCTAAGCTCGATATAGCACTGACAAATTTGTAGATGACCGAAACAGGTCAAAGTAGAATTTAAATTTCCCCATTACCTATGCTTCTTCCTGTAGTCATCAAATGTATAACTTACTGAAAACATGAAGCTACTCCAATTTCATCCGAAGCCGCACTTTGAAAAATATCCGTATTAATATTCCACTTTACCGAAACAGGCTAATTTCTAAAAATATTTTTTACCTTAATAGCCGACTTATCCCATGAATTTTATCCTTCAATCACCAGACCTGGGGCTACTCCGATGGCAACAACTTGCCCCGGCCTCCCTTGCGGCCAACCTAATGCCAGGGAGTTCAATCCATTCTACATCGGGCTCTTTCGGCACAATTTCCCTGCAGGAATACAAAGTCCTCAATTTTACACTCCGCCTAAGTACACTGGAATTAATAAAAGAGCTCCGCATTCGTTTTGAGCTTAAGCAAAAAGGCCTTTTCGCCAGGCTGGCATTAAGTGGAGCATCGGAATTGCTGGAATATAACAAACCGGCAACCTCGTTTAAATTAAATCAACAATTAGTACAGGCCGATGAGCAGGTGGCCTTTACCTGTTCCTATAACAAATCCAACTATGTTTTCTTTGACGCCTGCTGCAGCGGAGGTATGCGTAACATGCTCACAGCCTGCTTTCCAGGCCTTGAGGATAAATTTTCCGGTTGTCCGGTCTCTCCCGCCGGAATAGCTACATTAGATATTGTACATGGCATAATTAACAATACCTGTACCCCTTCACAACAACCCTTCTTCCTTGATACCGCCGGCAGGCAACTTTTTTTTAATATTCTTTTCCATCAGATAAAAACGAACGCCACAACGCAAACTTCCGGCAGGGAAATAGAGGCAATTCTCAAAGCGGGCGAAATCATACGTGAGGATTTAGGGACTCATTACACAATTCCCGAATTATCAAAAAAAGTAGGGCTAAATGAATTTGCACTAAAAAAATTATTTAAAGCTGTTTTGGGGATACCCCCTTACGAATACCTCATGCAGAAGCGTATGCAGCAGGCAAAACAGTGGTTGATTGAAGGACGTTCCGTAAAAGAAGTGGCAGCAGAACTTGGTTACCGACCGTCTGATTTTATCCAGATGTTCCGCAAATATTTTGGCTATACACCTGGCAGTCTCAAAAAAAGAAGCTGACTATCACCTTCTTTCCCATTTCCCCTATTAATCTTCCCATTTCCATTACTGGTTTATTTGGAACAAGGCAACAATCTGGCTGACCTTTCCACCGCTTTACCGCGGTAAACAGGGGCAGCCGAAAACCTGCAAAAAGAGTAGGCTAATTTTTCATCAAAACAAAATCAAATGAAAAAGTACATTTTGGGTTTACTGGCTGTAATGATTGCCGTTACAATCAGCGCCTTCACGATCGTAAAAGGGAACAATAGTAAGAAAGCACAGTCACTTTACTGGTACGATACCAATGCAGCAGGTACCCAGCTCCTATCCTTTATTGATCAGGGTGAAAAAGCGGATATTATGGTAACTACCGGATGCGAGGACGATCTGAACCAGGATTTCTGCGCCCGCGGTTATGAAAGCCCGCAAACATTGGGTACCGCACCTGTCCCCTCAGACGAGGAGATCCTGAAAACAGAAGTGACGCCCTAAGTGATTTAACATTTCATAAGCAGCCGGCAGGTTTGCCGGCTGCCTTTTAATCTGTTTTCTCCTTAACCACCAAGAACTCAGTAACTGCCATCTCTTCACAAATCTCCAGGCCGAACTGGCGCAGGTGCGCATTATAAGCAGCAATACTCTTTATTCCATCCACAGGCTTTACGAGATCAATATTACCAGTGTACTCTGTTTTGTCCACAAGGGGCTTTTTCATCCCCGCATGAAATATTTCGCTCCGGAGAGATGTAACAAAGAAATTAACTGAACTGTTTTTCATATAGATACTGTCGGTAAGAATTGAATCCCGCAAAATAGCCTGGTAACTGGGCCGGTTTTCAAAGTTCCTCTTAGCGGCTAATAATTCCCTGTTCACACAGCGTAATACAAAACAGGGCACTTCCTTCTTCTCAATGCTAACCCGTAGGTTAAAATACCTGCATAAGTCTTCTTGCATAAACCGGAAGAGTTCGTTCCCCCGGTTAACCGGGAGCGAGCAATCATAGCGATAAATATTTTCCATGACCCATTTGCGATACGAAGAATCGCCCAAGGATCCACGCGGTTTGGGGCTAATATAGGCATTACTGTCTGTAACATGCAATTCAACATTCAAACCATATCGAAAAAAAAACTTTCCACCCCCCTCCCCGAACGCGCGCACCAGGAGATCAGTGATGGACCCATGATTCTCCGATAACCGAATTAGCCGCCCATCCATATATTTTATCCCCTTGGAAAAGGTCCCGATACTGGCACCTGGAAGATACCGGGCGATATAAGAATAATACTGCAGGCCTTTCAGGTACTCCTTATTCGTCTGCTCAAAAAGCGGAGCTTTTTGTATAAAATCATCATAGGGTACTTTCTGCTCAATATCCGGATCTTTTCCAGCCAAAAATGCTGCCAGGCCACTGTCCGTTACGTAAGAACTTGTGAACCGAAAAATTCCTTTCCGGTCAAACCACGCAATATTTGGTAAGCCTGATGTAGGAAACATTTTAAAAAAATTCGCCCCGCCAGTTATCATAGTAACCGCAGGCCGGCGGATCGTTTTTCGGAATTTGACAAATAACTGCTCTGTTTTTTCCTTGCTCTCCGGGTTTATTAATATAAATTGAACCTGGTCCTGGTATTTTTTCTGCAGCATCTCAGTTTTAGGAAAACTCCCGAGACAGGAAGAGCAATTAAAACTCCAAAAATCAAGTATCAGTATTTTCTTTCCCTTTTTCACATCTGAAAAATCAACCCCCGATAAAGTAGAAAGTGATTCTAACAGATGATCCGTAATTTTTTCTCCTCTCTCCGGCACCTGGGCCAGGCTTATTGAGAAGTTTTGGAAAAGGCATTCTATCACAATAAAACACAATAAAATATGACGCATGAAAATTTATTTAAGTAGTAAAGAAATCAATACCCCGGATTTTGAACCAAGAAGGCATTCAGTGTAATTTCATTAAACGGAATGGGCCACAACCTGTCGTATTCCTGCCATAACCCTGGTTTTTGAGCTGTCATTACCGCCTCCAGCAGTTGCCACCTCTTCAGGTCCATCCACCGGTGCCCCCATTCAGCAAAAAATTCAATTCTTCTCTCTTGTACAATGGCCGTACTGACTTCATCCACCGTATTAGCGGAAGTGTTTGGTAACCCAGCCCTGTTCCTGATTCTATTAATATCCTGTTTTGCCCCATCGGTATTCCCTTGCCTTAACCGTGCTTCTGCTCTGATCAGGTAAGCCTCCGCCTTGCGGAAGACTATATTGGCTTCAGTAATGGTATTGGCCGACCTTACCTTATACTTATATGGATACGTATAGGACTGGTTATTAATCACTACCGTCTTAGTCCAGGCCGTTTTCCGTTGATCGTTTGGTTCAAATCCGCTGAGCAGGGAAGGACTAAGCACAAAACCAGGCCGGCTACCAGATGAAGAGGGAATAAAAAAATTACCCTCGGGCGAATTAATGGATACCGAGTTACTTACAAATAACATTTTCCATAGAATTTCCTGACTGTTCAACAAGAAAACATTGTTCATCCCTGTTACCAGTATGTAGGGACTATTTTCAATTATAGCTGTAGCTTCTCTTTCCGCCTCCTCCCAATTTTCCCTGTAAAGAAGTAGGCGTGCCAGCAGATTACGGGCAGCCCAGCTATTGGGTCTTGCATTATTATTTATCGGTGCCGCAGGCAAATGCAGTATGGCATCTCTGAGATCAGTTTCGATCTGCTCCAGTATAAATCCAGTACCGGTGCGGGGCAGGTTGGAGTTGATAGAATAGTCTGTACCTGTTACGAATGGCAGATCCCCGAAATATTGAACGAGGTTAAAGTAAACAAGAGCCCTGACTAAGCGGGCTTCCGCGCTAAACTGCCCTTTTATGCTATCACTCATTCCCGTCGATTTCTGAATTCCCCCGAGAATGGCATTGGCCTGGTAAATAATGGAGTAGGCATTTGCCCAAAATCTTGACTGCAACGTGGAAGTGCTTGCCAACAGGCTGTTTTGCTGATAGGGGTCGTAGGTAGTGCTGGCCGTGGTATTGATTAATTCATCCGACGCCAGCCCGGAAAACAAGCTGATCCCCCCGCAAAACATATTGCCGGTGCTGTTATTCATCTTAGTATATAAACCCACAATAGCAGACTGGGCAGTCGCATCGGATTCAAATATCCTCTCTTCCATCAGTTCTGTTGGCGGGGATTCCACCTGAATAAATTTCCTACAGCCTGAAGTGAAAAGGCTATTGAAAATGATGAGTACATAAATGAACCCATTCAGGCATTTGGATTCCCTTGCTTTATATTCACTTTTCCTAAAATACATAAGACTGATTTAAAATGTTATTTGAATTCCCGCCGTAATGGTACGCAGCGGCGGAAGTCGGTAAAGGCTTTGATTCTCAGGGTCCGCCCCTTTGTATCGTGACAGGGTAAAAAGGTTTTGAAATTGCATGTACAACCTGCAACTAAGGCTTTTTAATCGCTTATCATCACGCAATTGGTAGGATAAATACAGGTTTTTCAGGCGTACAAAGGAAGCGTCGCTGTAAGCCCCATCCGAACCTGCCAATCGCAAAATCTTGGAGGAAGCTTCTCCTGAGCTATTCGCAGAATACATCTGAATTGGGGAATGATCCCCCGGATGCCGCCATCTCTTCAATACATCAACCGGCTGATTTGAAAAATATCCCGGTGAACTCGTAATATCAAATCGATAATCAGCCCCAATTTGTTTCCTGAATTCAGCCAGTAACTGCAGGCCGAATCGTTTATAGGTAACCGAGTGGCTCAATCCTCCATAAAATATGGGATCAAGCCGGCCATTTATCACATAGTCTTTGCTGTTCAGAAGACCATCATTGTTTAAATCCCTGAACTGGTATAATCCGGTCAGCGGATCCACCCCCAGGTAATCATATTTATAAATCAGATTCAGCGGTTGACCGACCACGTATGTAGTGGAATAAGATGAAAAGGCCAATCCCGGATATGAAAGGAGCTTATTTTTCCCAATAGTAATATTCAGTACTGCATTCCAATTGAAACTTCTCGTATTGATGATTTTCCCTTCCATAAAAACCTCCCATCCCCGGTTTTGGACAAGGGCCGGGATATTTCGTGCAGCCAAAGTTGAAAAACCTGTTTGGGAAGGCAACGGATATCCCACTAACTGATTATTGCTCCTGTTTCTGAAATAACCCAGATTTAGCAATAACCTGTCCTGAAAAAACCCGAGTTCAAGACCGGCTTGAAGTTTCCGGTTTATCTCCCAGGCAAAATCAGGATTCGTCAGCCGGGTAGGAATAAGGGCTGCTGTCTGCTGATACGGAGCAGTGTTACTCCTCCAGGTACTCATAAATTTATAATCCCCGATCTGATCATTCCCTGAACTGCCATAACTAAACCTTAATTTTCCGTAACTCAGGGCTTTTACTTTCTTTCTGATAAATTTTTCTTCACTGAATATCCAGGCGGCACCCGCAGCGGTAAAAAAAGCAAACTGTTTTCCCGGTCCGAACCGACTGGAACCGTCCCGGCGGCCACTGAAATTCAGCAGGTATTTATCAGACCGGTTATAATTTATCCTCCCGAAAAAGGCCCCATATCGGTAATCCGAAAAACTGTTGCTCCCCCGGATGGATGCAGCCGCGGATAAAGAACCGAGCAGGTTATCATTAACATACCCCTCCGCCTCCAATAATGCGCTTCGACTGATGGTCCGTTGCCAGGTACCTCCTGATAGTATGCTAACAGTTCCGAACCTGAATAGTCGGGTATATTCTACCTGGGGTTCAAGCACCCAGCTTTGTGAAAATCGTTGCCCGAATGAAGAACGCCCACTGCTTGCCACCGCGGGATTCTGAGAAGATAATGGGAATAACTTTGACTCATGAAAATCTGTGCTATTATACCCGGACGATATTTTTATAACCGGCCCTTGATTAAACTGATAAGAAAGCAGCAGGTTTCCAATAAGATTCCTGCTTTCTCCACTATAAGATTGTTTCAGGTATGCAAGTGGATTTACTATTCCGACCGAACTGTATGGTATACCATTATCCTCCCATTTTAGTTCGCCCAGGCTGTCTGTTAAGCCAGGAAGATGGGGAATGAGTCCGATCGATCGGGTAAGATCCGTCCCGGCAAGCTTATTAATGTCATCTGAAAAACCGCTGCTAAATCCCAGGGAAAACTTTTTGTCGGTTGACTGATGATTCAGGTTAAACCGAACAGATAACCGGTTATCCGTTTGATCACCGGGGAATACCGTATTCTCCCGGTGTACCCCGCCGCTTAAAAAATAGCGGGTTCGCCCGGCCCCACCTGACAACGTAACCTGTATTTCACTGATCTTGGCCGTACCACCAATAAGCTCTTTCTTCCAATCTGTATAGCGAGTTGTATCCCAATACAGCAAATCCGGAGCATAACCTGGATCCAGGAAATTATTACTCAATACAGCTCCGTCATTTGCAATACCCTCCAGCCTCATTTCCGTGTACTGCCGGGTATTCAGCATGGTAGCAGTCCGCGTTACCTTGCTAAATCCAGTGTATATATTAAGACCAATACTGGTTTTCCCGGGCTTTCCTTTTTTTGTAGTAACAAGAATAACACCATTTGCACCCCGACTTCCATAGATAGCTGTAGCATCCGCATCTTTCAGCACCTCGATACTTTCAATATCTGCGGGGTTGATTAATTGAAGCGGGCTTAATCCATAACCTTCATCCGGGTTACCCGCAGCAGATATTAATTGGTTAAGATTATTATTCCCCGGAGCATAGGGTACTCCGTCAATAATAAACAGAGGATCATTGGTTACTAACCGGGTCAGCAGGTTTCCTTTTGCGCCAATTGATTGCTGACCCTGGATTTGTATTTTGAAAGCGGCTCCGGGCACACCACTTGTCTGTGTGATTAGCAAACCCGACACCCTTGCCTGAAGTGCAGCTAACGGATTACTTACCGGTTGCCGGCTTATTTCTTCAGCTGCTACCCTGCCCACATTACCGGTATTCAGTCGGCGGGTGGTCTTCCCATAAGCGATCAATACAGTTTCATCCAGAGAACTGATACTGCGGGTCAGGGTAATATTTATTACTCCACCCGGCGGACAGCGCAATTCCCTGCTTATATACCCAACACAGGTTACAATAATAACCGGGTTACTTTCATTCGACTCAAGCTCCCAAACGCCCTGTTCATTACTAGCAGTAGCCAGTTTGGTGTTTTTAACGGCTATTGTCGCACCGGCAATCCCTTCTCCTTCTTCATTAACGACCCGGCCACGGAGCTTAGCAAATAAACCCGTCACATCAACCACTGCTTTTCTAACTTCCTTTCGTTGTATGATGATATAGTGATCCCTCAGTTCATAACGAAGTGGCTGGTCTTTCAGGCAAAATGCCATTACTTCTTCCAGGCTGGCATTTATCATACTGATATCAACCGGTTTTGTACCCATCAGCTCCTCTTTCACAAAAACAAACCGATAGAAACTTTGCGTCTCAACAGCTGCAAACACTTTTTCAAGGTTTACCTGCTTCATTTGAATAGTAAATGATTGGCTATAACCGTGGCCGTAGGCCTGTAATAATCCGGCAGTCAGGATTAGCAGCAGCTTCATGGAAATGACTCTTTTAATTGTTTGCCTTCCAATAAAAGTGGGGGGCGCTATATGCTCCCGCCACGCTACTGCAGAACCGCCCCATTCAGAAGAGCATTTTTGCATAACTTTGGTCAGTTTGGGTGATTAAATAAGATTCTCTACCGTTTTTTATTCAGGTCAGCCCAAACAATTGCTTTGTACTCGTTACAAAGCTCCCGTCCCGGCCGTAATCCGGGACGGTTTTGTTCAGACCCACCCTGGTCCTTCATTTTATTTTCGATAATAAATCAATTCATCCTTCCTTATCCGTTGCCCCGCTACCGGTTGATAAAAATCTTTCTGCCCTCCAACCTGAATTTCACCCCTTTGGTGGCCTCCAGTATCCCCAGCAATTTTTCCACCGGTTCATTCCGGTAAATTGTCGCAGTAAAGTGATAATCCACCTTGTCCTCGTAAACTATTTCAGCACCATACCAGCGGCTAACCTGTCGCATAATCTCATTGATCGTTGCATTCTTAAATTTGAACTCCCCGTTTTTCCACGCTACCGCCAATTCCGTGTTTACCCCGCTGACAACTTCGGTTTCCCCCATTAGGCCGGTATGGGCCTGCTGACCGGGACTTAATTCCTTTTGCAATCCACCACCTTGCAGATCTCCGGCTTTTACCCTGCCTTCCAGTAGTGTAGTGGCGATATAAGGTTCATCGCCATAAGCATTTACGTTAAACCGGGTACCGAGGACTTCTATTGCAGCATGTTCCCCAACCTTGACAATAAACGGTTTCTTTATCTCAGGTTTTTTCGAATCAATTGACTTCGTCACTTCAAAATAACCCTCCCCTTTCAGCTCCACTACTCTTTCTTTACCGGTAAAAGCTACTGGGTACTTTAAAGAGGAGGAAGAATTCAGCCATACGCGTGTTCCATCGGGAAGCAATACACTGTATTGTCCGCCTACGGACGTTTGCAGTATATGATAAGCAACCATCCTGCCGTCCGGGTTCTCATAACTCAACTGCCCATCTGCTGTTTTCAACACATCACTGCCGCTGCTGGAGTCCAACAAGCCGTTTTCTGCAACGGCCAGGTTTATTGAACGACCATCAGCCAGAGTCAGCATAGCATAATTTCCACCAGGGAGGATACTTTGATTAGTCAGGGGTTTCTCCAGGTGTTGCTTAAAATATTCCATACGGTTAAAAAAATAAAAAAGCCCCACGAGCAGCAGGATGGAGGCTGCTACAGCATAGTTAATAAAGTTCACGCCGGTCTTCTTTTTAGCAGGGCTATTAAATTTGATCCCTCCTTTCAATCTTTGAAGTATGGCTCCTGTATCCGGCTCTCCCATCCTACGTAACTCATCCCTGATTACAGCCGGATCAGTCAACTCCTCAAAAAACAATTGGTTCCTTTCACTGGCTGTGATCCATTCATCCAACTCATCATGTTCCTGGTTGCTAAGACTATTCCGCAAATATCCAGCTATCAGGTAGGCGATTCGTTCTACCTCCTCTATACTCTTTATGTGCTGATCATCCGGTTTCATGCTATTAAGGTAAAAACTTTTTTTGTCGTCCCCCATTATTACGAGGCAATCAGCGGACGAAAAGACTACAAATCCCTAAAAAAAATGAAAGTTTGAGATCCGCTACTCAAAAAACAGGCTACAATACAAGATTAGCTGAAGAGGATAAAATAAAGAGCAGCAGGTCGGCGGGGGTTATCCTGCTCTTTAAAAAAGCCAGCGCCCTGGCCTTATGTGTTTTTATGGTACTGACTGATAACCCTGTTTCCCCAGAAATATCCTTAACTGATTTACCATCAATAAATAGCTGAACAAATACCTGGCGACAGGCCTGAGGCAATTCTTCAATAGCCTGGTATACTTCACATAACAATTCAGTTCTAAGCAGCTGATCCAGTGCATTTCGGTCATTGTCAATAAAGCTTGTTTCCTCGTCTCCGTCGTTGTTTAAAACCCACACAGCATGCTGGCTACCGGTACGGCTGCGTATTGACTCCCTGTAAACAGTTGTATATAAATACCCCTTCAAACCCGTAGCAGATTGTATGCTTTCCCGTTTTGACCAGACTTTCATAAAGCAATCACTCACTAATTCTTCCGGTTCCCGCGATTTTAGTCGTCGCGAAAAAAATACCAACGCCCGAAAATACAGTTTGAAAAAAAACGTAAACCCCTCCTCCTCACCCTGAAGAAAGGAGTTAAAATAAAGCTCCACCTCCGTTGATTTTACCATTTTCACCTGTTAAAAAATGTTTGCAGGGAATATCCAAGTTCCCCATATTATCGGGCTGTTGTTAAGCCGACCTGTGCTGGCAAAGCAGTTTATCCACAGTTGACGCCGGCCGTAAATTCAAGCCTGTACCTGAAATGTTCTTATTGCTGAAACTGGATATCAACGAATACACCGGGCGATGGATACTGTATTCGATGCCTGGGGATTTATCTTTTCATTCAGGACTAAAGGCTCATTAGTAAACAATATTACACATATTATGTACATAACGGCACATTTTTGTACATTTTTTTATACATAACCTATCCTTCCTTTACCGGGTGAGCAGCAAACAGCATAAACTGAACCGGGGGCAGATCCTCGCCACGGCGGTGGAAGCATCCGGCCTGAAAAAGGAAGAAGCAGCAAAGAAAGCAGGATACACCCGCTCCGCCTATTACAAGCATATTGAAAACCCGGACCTGGATTTTTCGATCCTGATCGCCTATGGCAAGGCCCTCCGCCATGATTTTACGGAGGAGATACCCGGAATGCCCGGGTACCTGATGGAAGAATTGAGTGAAATTTATGGAGACCCCGGGAACATGGAGGAGGCCCGGCAATTGATAGCGAAACTGAAAAATAAATGCCTGGAACTATTGGAAAAATATAACCGGCTGATAGAAGAAAAATGGAACGAGGAGAGGGGAAAAAAATAAGGTGCATCCGGCCGGTAACCCGGCCACAGTCCCCGGCCGTTTCCCAGTTTATATCACTGCACCGATTTCCCGCAGCTGAACCTTTCCGTTCTCCACTCTTTCGGTGTGATCTTGAATCGTTTCCGGCATGCCTAGTAGCCAGGAATTAGCACCTGGACTATCTTCAATACCAGTTCCTTTCTTCCGCCAGGCTCTTCAGGAATGCCGCAGCTTCTTCACTGACCTCCGTATAAAGAACCTTCCCTTCCATTTCATACAGAAAGAAACGGCAGTCGTTATCGTACCTGAATACAACCGGCTGCACTTGCCGGCCTGCTTTATAGAAGATCATATTCCCGCCGAATCCACACTGGGGTTTGTTCCGTTGTTTGCCGGACAGAAAACCGGCAATCTTGCGGATTGCTTTGGTTTCGGTTGTACTTACCGTGCTGCTTACCGAATCGGTACCGGGTATATTAAATGTAATTACGAGACTGTCGGATCCGGATAATTGTTTACCGGTCCCCGGAGAAGAGCAGGACAGGAGAAAGAGAACCGGTAACAGGAACAGGAGCTGGCGTAGCATATATACCATATACCCTAAAATTAAGCAGCCCCGGTGAAAAACGGGGCTGTCCTTTACATTAACACGCTATATAAAGTCTCCACGGGTAAAAATGCTGTTATTCCGCCTTGTGCAATGCTACCGGGGCCGCTTCAGCCGGCATAAAATTCTCCCCGACTACCTGTGCAATGGTCTGTGCCAGCTACTGCAGGTAATATTGCTCCTGGTCTTTTATTTCCCCGGCAGGTTCAATACCCGGTCCCAATACAGCAAACCAGGCCTGGGAGGATCCGCTGATAAATTCTCCGTGCGAGGTCCAGTTACCGGGACGGCCGCCCCGTCCCGTCCATGAGCTTACTAATAGTATCCGCGATCCGTTTTGAAAAACCGGTATTGAGCGCAATCCGGATTCCTTTTTCCTTTAACTGCAGGAACAGTTCTTCTGCACCGGGCATTGGTATAACGGAGGGATCATACTCGTAGAAATCAATCATCTCTTCTTCAAAATCCGCGTGTATTTCGCCAATGAATTCCGCATCCGGCCCGATCTCCGGCTTCTCCAGCATCAGCTGGATGGCCAGGGGTTTATGGTAACCCATCAGCGGGTTGGCATCCGCCGTATCGATTTCCAGTCCCTGTTTGGCAGATGCACTGATAAAAGCGCGGGCTACATTATTTTTATCAACAACAGTAGCGCCTGCCATATTAAAAACAGCGAGTCTGATTGACATATGAAATATTTTGCGAAAAATAAACGGAACAGGACCCAAACCTGTTAAGCCTGCATGAACAACCCTTTAATTCTCTGTAAGCGGAAATAAAAAGGAAGAAACCGGTCAATCGTTTTAAAGCTGGAAAGCAACAGCGATCCACCCGCTGCGACCCACCCCGTTTATACCGGATCCGTGGGTGCGGTAATCCTTGTTGAAGATATTTTGTAAGCCGGCCGAAAACTGAACTGCTTTTGTGTTGTAACCCCCGTATATATTATAAACGGTCCATCCTGCTGTTCCACCCGTTGGAATGCGGTTATCCTCCTTATCTCCCTGGGCCAGTCGGCTTTGCCGGGCGGCCCATTGAATTTCCGCGGCCATCAACCAGTCTGTTTTCCGGTACACAGCTGTCAATCTTCCATTCAGCGGCGGAATACGGCGCAGCGGTTCATTCCGTGTGAGGTTCTGACCATAAGCAGCGGCCATAGCCCCGTTCACCCGCAGCGCTTTTCCAATTTGATAACCGGCGCTGAACTCCGCCCCGCGGATAAAAGCGGCTTCCGAATTTTCTTTCCGGTACACGGGATAGCCATTGATCAGCTGTCCCTCCTCTTTTACCCGGGTGATCAGGTTGGAGAGCTGCATATAAAACAAAGCCGCAGTACCGCTGAATTTTTTCAACTGGACCTTATATCCCAATTCTGTATGTCCCGATTTTTCAGGCCGCAGCCCGGTTGCCGGCACCTCATACCGGAAATCGACAATTCCCAGAGTACCCATATCATCTACATTAGGCGCCCGGTAACCGCTGCTGTATGCCAGGTAAACCGATTGCCGCGGACTGAGTACATACATCAGCGCGGCATTGGCTACGAGTGCGGATGGTGTGATCCGCACATGGCCCAGTGTGGTGTCACTGATACGTACGGAAAAAGTATTGAACCGGAGCCCTGCATCCAGCAGCCAGCTGCCATACCGGATATGGTGCAGGGAATACATTGAATAATTTCCATAGGTGGATGCATCGGGGTACAATCCCCTTTTTGCTGCCACTTCGCCGGAAACCGTATTGATATCTTTCCGGTTGCTGGCTACTTTATCTGTATAAATTTCGATCCCGGAATTGGCTTTCCAGTTCCTGGTAAAGACGGACAGGATATCCGCGGTAATACCTGCTGTACGGACACGATCCCTTTCTTTCCGCAATATTGTGCTGCCATTTATCCGGCTGTTCCTTCCCTCCAGTCCCTGCTGAAAAGAGGCCGTAATTTCAATTTCCCTGTATAATCCCGGGTTGCCTGCAGCCCGCAACTTCACATAACTCAACAAGCGTTGCTGGGGATCCATTTCATTAAGGTGGTAATTTTCCAGTTGCACTTTATGATAAACCGGCACCTGCTGTTGCTGTAAAAACTGGTTCGCCAGCAGCAGGGAGATATTTTTCTTCAGCAGGAACCGGGCCTTGATATCAAACGCCCATTCATCATACCCGGAGGGCGCCTGTTTGCCTGTTGTATCTCCTCCAAGAATATCCCCAAAATTTCTTTTACTGAAACCTGCCAGCAACGCTGTTTTTTTACCGGCATACTGCGCTTCCCCCCGTATCGTTTTTTCCATCCCGCCTGTCATGTACTTTCCCGAGAGCGTTCCGCTTACAACCGGCTTAGCGTCAGCAAAGGAGGGTTCTTTGGTAAATACCTGGACCACCCCTCCCATTGCGTCCGTCCCGTATTGTACAGAGCCGGTGCCCCGGGCCACTTCAATCCGGCTGATCGTGAATATGTCAATGGTATTCAGGTATTGGTTAGGTCCATACCGGAACGTGGAATTGTTCAGGCGGATCCCATCCACCAGGATCAGGGTCTGATTACCGGTCAGCCCCCGGATAAAGGGAGACCCGCCCCCGAGATTGGTTTTTTGTACAAAGACCCCGGGCATTTCCATCAACGCATCGGGTGTGCTGCGCGGGTGAAACTCTTTCGTGTATTGTGCGGTGAGGCTGCTGACTGAATAAGGCACATATATATTCTGCTGCCTGCTTCGCTGGGCTGTTACCACGACTTCCCGCAGTGATTCAGCCACCGTATCAGTTGTACTGACCGGTTGTTGCGCGGTGGCGGACAGTGTAAGAAAACTGATCAGCCCAAAACAGGTGTCTCTTATATTCATACCCGTTCCTACTGCTCGTCTTTCGCTGCTGTTTTCAGGAATGCACTCCGCCGGGGCGCCGGCATCTGACTCGCCTCCCCCTTCACCGCTTTCCAGATCACTTCACTGAATACCAGGTCGGGGATCGCATCCTCCTTACTAAAATCAAAGGATGCACTCAGTTTGGCACCATGCGTGTTCTTTTTATTTAATTCGGTCAGGTCCACCAGGGCCGGAACAGACTGGAAAGCATTCATATCAGCTTCGGGTGTAAAACAGCGCCACATCGGTTCCGCAGCTGCATCATACTGGCTCATGGGGGGTAACCCGAGGATCAGCTCGATTGTCCGCAGCATGGAGGAAGTGGAATACATGGTATGATCAATGTATTTTCTTTTCACCAAACCACCGGCCACATAGGCTGTTGTGCGGTGTGCATCTACATGATCCGGCCCGTTCTGTGCATCATCCTCCACAATGAAGATGGCGGTTTCTTTCCAGATGGGGCTCTTTGACAAATATTCCACAAACAGCCCGACCGCCAGGTCATTATCGGCTACATGGGCAAAGGGCGTGGGACGGCCCAGTTTTTGTCCCTCCGTATGATCATTGATAAAACGCAGCGAGTTGAACCGTGGAACAGCATTTACCGCCAACAGGGAATCAAATTCCCTTTTCCACTGGTAAAAACGGCTGGTATCCCGGACTTTCTCATCCCAGCTGGTATAATAAGGACAGAAATTATTTTCCAGTACCTTGATATTGGCCTTATAATCATCCGCGAATTCACCGTAGGTGCGGAAACTTACACCGGCCCTTTTGCAATAATCCCAGATAAAACCACGGTCGGGATTGGCCACTTCCCGGTTTCCTTCGGCATCATAACCACCGCCGCGTCCTCCATAACTGGTGGGCCAGTTTTTTTCCAGGTAATCATTTGCGTTAGCTGCCGTACTCCAGTTATGACCGTCCGCACTTACTTCCCCGTCCACATAAAAATTATCAAGCAATACAAATTCGGAAGCCAGTTTGTGCTGGTTGGGCGTAATATTTTTCCCAAATAAAACCAGGCTGGTGTCTCCGTTGCCCCCGGGCATATCTCCCAACACCTGGTCATAGGTCCTGTTTTCCTTGATCACATAAAACACGTACTTAATGGGGGACGTACCTCCTACTTTCATGGGAATGGGATTGCCGGTTTCTCCAACCGAAACCATTTCCCGTTCCTTGGTATATGGCGTATTGGAATAAACGGTTTTGGAATAGGCTGCCAGTTGGGTTGCCCCGGGAAGATCGATGATACTCATGGTCCCTTTGAACAAACCGCCAATGTATTGGATCCGGCTCTGTTTGCTTTTATAATCTCCCTGCTGGTAATTGACTTCCTGGTCTGTTTTGCTGGGATCGGGCCCCTTGGCATTGGGCAGGGAAGAAAAGCCCTTGCCATTGCTGACAAATATTTTTTTTCCAATCACTTTTACATTGGTGGGGTACCAGCCGGTGGGGATAAACCCGCTGGACTGGCTGAACCCGGGTTTGCTCACATCAAAAACAGCGAGGCAATTATTATCTGCATTGGCCACAAACAATTTTTTCTGGTCCCCGCTCAGGGCCAGCCCGTTACTGGCCGAACCCGTAGGCGCATCCGGGTACAGCGCGGTATTCAGTATTTCCAGTACTTTACGCTTTGCAATATCAATCACGGAAACGGAATTGTCGCCGGCATTGGCTACGAACAGCAGCTTCCCGTTATCCGACAGCAATAACTCATTGGGGTTTTCGCCCACATTGATCTCCGCGCTGATCTTCCGGGCAGTCACATCAAACACCAGCACTTTTTTACCCCCCCAGAGGGAAATATATAACTCTTTCTTATCGGTTGAAAGCCGGCAGGCATAGGCCGGTTCGGTCAGTGGCAGTTCCTTTACCACTTTTTTGGAAACCAGGTTTACCACATACAAAGAATTGTTTTCCTTGGTCACCACGTACAGTATCTTCCGCGCATCATCGATATCAATTCCCGCTGGTGAAATTTTTTCCGGCCATTTTTTCCCGAGCAGGATGCTGTCCACCAGCTTCAGTTTATTTTTGACCAGGGCATATTTCAGGATCCGGTTATCGTTTCCGCCACTGGCATATAAAAACTTTTCATCGGCCGAAAATTTTAACCCGTACCAGGATTTGGGTATCACCCTATTATCCAGCACTTTTTCCCTCACCGGGTCAATCAGCTGAATGCTTTGTACGCTCTGCCCATTATTGGTAACCGCCATCAGTTTTTTTGACCGGCTCACCGCGATGTTCAGGGGCAGATCACCCAGTGGAAGGGAACGCCCGGCGGGAGAAAGGGTCCAACCGTTGGGAAGGGTTACTTTTGATTGTGCGGAAGACCGTTCCGCTCCTATACAAGCGGATATCAACAGCAGTACTACTAACTTATATCTCATATTCCTTAATTTTTCGGTTTGTAATGATTGGTTCTTTGTTCCGTCTCGTCATCCATCCTGGGTCCCTGCCGGGCTTTTTTCCAGTCAATCGTCCGGTTGTATTTTTTTATTGCGATTTACGGATCAAAAACCCTTTTATCCGGAAAAACAAAATAGTAGGGTGTAAAATCAGGCGCAGCGGTAAAAAAATCCTGCAGCAAAGAGGCCGTCACGTCATACTGGTTTACATAATTTATATTCAAAATATTATAGATCACTTTCAGTACCGAGCAAAGTTAGCATGAATATGAGAAACGTAATTGCGTTTTACATATGGGCCCGCCATCATCAGGATAGCCGGTGCGCGTCCACATGGTCCACCCCGCTCTGGGGGTCATTTTCGGTTATGATCACCAGCATATTTTTCCAGTAGGGAGTCCGTGACAGGAAATGAAGGATTCTCCCGATAGCCAGGTCATTGTCGGCCAAATAGGAATGAACATAAGGATACCCGTCTTCCGGACGCGGACCGGCACCATGGTCATTGGGTACCTGCATGGTGAGCAGCCGCGGCATTTCTTCCCTGCCATTCAGCCATCTCCGGGTAAATTCATTTTCAAACTGCTCCATCCGGAACTGGTCGGGTATATTGGTATTAAAACCCGCATAGTTGTGAGAAGTGTGGCTCCACAATGCTTTTTGCATCGGTACCATCACGGCATGCGCGGCACCCGTAAGTGTATCGTACCATTCCTCCCTGACATGGGCGGTTTCATTGGCTTCCCCGAAATTGTAAAAGGAAATTTTGTTCCGCTCCAGCGCTTCCCACAAACCACCAATTTCCGCATAATCCTCCGGGTCCATGCTGCCGGTGCTGCCGGGATAACGGTGCGGGTGCTCTTCAAAAATGAAGAAGTGTTTATCAGAAAGTAAACGAATCATTATGCTACTGTGAATGAAGTAATAATAGTAGCGCCGGTAACATTCAGCTAACACAGGCAACTTATGGAACAGAGCCGGTAACAGTAGTTTCACAATACGGTCATACATTAATAAACTACCGGTAGTACTCCGGTAACAAATCAATGCGTACTTTGGAAAACTCGTACGCATTGAAAAAAAGAAACCCCGACGTAGTCGTTATCTCCGATCTCCATTTGGGCACTTATGGCTGTCATGCGGGAGAAATCGTGAATTACCTGAGAAGTATCTCCCCCCGGCTGCTGATCCTGAACGGTGATATCATTGACGGATGGCAGTTTTCCAAACGGTATTTTCCCCCGGCCCACCTGCAGGTAATTAAGGAAATCTTCAACCTCCTGGGCAATGGCACCCGGGTGGTGTACATTACCGGCAACCATGATGAAATGATGCGCCGCTACAGCGGTATCCAGCTCAGCAATTTTCAACTGGTGGATAAATTAGTTCTGGAAATAAACGGGAAAATGACATGGGTTTTCCATGGTGATGTATTTGACAACACTACCAAAGGCAGCGCGAAGATCATCGCCAAGCTGGGTGGATTCGGCTACGACTGGCTCATCCTCCTCAACCGGTTTATAAACTGGTGCCTGAAAAAAATCGGGAGGCCCAAACTGAGTCTGAGTAAGAAAATTAAAAACGGGGTGAAGAAAGCCGTAGCCTGGATAGCGGATTTTGAGCAAACTGCAGCGGAGCTGGCCATCGGGAAGGGATATGACTACGTCATTTGCGGACATATTCACCAACCGCAGAAAAAAATGATCGAAACCCGGAACGGCAGGGTTATGTACCTCAACAGCGGGGACTGGATCGAGAACCTGACCGCCCTGGAATACGCGGATAACGAATGGACGGTTTACCACTACCGGGAAGAGGATTACGCCAGCGCAACCGTCATTCCCATGAACAGGAAAATACCGGCCCTGAATGTGGTAACCGATGAGATCAATCTGTTTATAACCTCCTTAAAACCCTGAACAATGAAAATATTTTACGCTGTCCAGGCTACAGGGAACGGGCATATCAGCAGGGCGATG
This sequence comes from Sphingobacteriales bacterium, assembly GCA_016192105.1. Lineage (GTDB taxonomy): Bacteria > Bacteroidota > Bacteroidia > Chitinophagales > Chitinophagaceae > JJ008. The sequence goes on from JACPUV010000021.1 coordinate 35,948, forward strand.
ACCCTCTTACCGCATTTACAGCAATACGGAACAGTAGATCTTTTCCTGAGCGGGAGTAATGCCAACCTGGAGCTGGATGCCCCGGTAAAATACAGGAGCCGGGGCATCAGTCTGTTTTACAATTGCCAGGGCGGGCTGGATTACCGGGAGATGGCAAAAAAGATAAACCCGGTAAGGATTCACCGGGAGATCCGGGATCTGCCGGTGGAGAACTACGACCTGGTGCTGAATGATTTTGATTATATCACTTCCGCCGCCTGTGCCAGGAAGAAAATACCTTCTGTGCATTTTGGGCACCAGGCCAGTTTCCAGTCAGCCCGGGTTCCCCGCCCGGAAAAACAGGCCCGGGCAGGGGAATGGGTGCTGACAAAATTTGTAAAAGCCCCGTACCGTACCGGCTATCATTTTGAAAAATATGACACCGGAATATTCGAACCTGTTGTTAAAAAAGAAATACTGGATGCGAACCCGGTAATCAAAAACCATATAACCATTTATCTTCCCTCCTATTGTGAAATTCAGTTAAAGGCCCTGTTTGAAAAATTCCCTGATCACCGGTTCCATATTTTTTCCCGGGAAACAAAATTCATACGGGAAGAAAAGAACCTGGTATTCCTGCCGGTGAACAGGGACCTTTTTTCCGGCAGCCTTATCCAATGCAGGGGTATTATTTGCGGCGCCGGTTTTGAAACGCCGGCTGAAGCCCTCCATTTGGGAAAAAAAATACTCGCCATCCCGATTAACGGCCAGTATGAACAACTATGCAATGCGGCCGCGCTGAGAAATACAGGCATCCGTTGCCTGGACCGCATTGATCATTCGTTTCCTCTTCACTTCGAACAATGGATACAGGACAAGACCCCCCCGGTTAAAAAAGATTATTCGAACAGTATCCGCGAATCACTTGACTATGTATTCTCCCTTCCCCTCCGGGTAGTTCCTGAAGCGGCTTGCACCCTCCACCGTTCTCCCGTACTTCCCTGTTAAAAAAAACACCCCGCCTTGCCGATGCGGGGTGCTAACTGCATGAGAAAAATACAACCGGTTTACTTACTAAAAACCAATTTTATACTACCGGGTAAGAACTGCTGTAAAATTGCGGTACAAATATTACCGGACTGTTAGTCTATCGTTATCTGAATATTAAAAAAAAGGCCCGGCGATCGCCGGGCTCTATTAGTACGGATGAATGAATCTTAGTTAAAGTTGAATTTTGTCCATCCTTTCCACCAGCTGGCCAGTTCACCGGCAGGAGCAATTCCGCCCCGGAATGTAACAGACTTATTAAAGAACGAATCATTGGTGAATTTAGCATCGGTAAACCCTCCGCCGCTCAGCACTTTCTGATTACCGTTGGAACCCGCGAAAGGCGTGGGATCCGGCGCCGAATAATTAAAGGGTTGGATCAGTTTCAGATCGGATGTATTGGCCAGGGTCTCATTATTATAAAATGAATTCGTAAACCAGGTGGCAAAGGCCGCGTCATTGGTGATCGTGGCACCGGGAGTTCCGCTGAAGCGGGTGCTGGTAGCGCAACCAGCGATGGTAATATTGCGGAGACGGATCGTGCTGTCCTCGATATTCAGCGCGGTTGAAGTACCGGTGGTGGCATCGATCTCAATCCCGCGGGGCCATCCCATAATGATGGAATTGAAGATAGAAATACCGGTATTCCGGCGGATATGTGCCGCACCACGGAAGAGTGAGCTGCCCACATTGTTCCCCGTGGCGCGGGGCCCGATGGCAGTGATATTACTGAAAATGGCAGTTGTTTTCGGAGTGGCGGTTGTACCGCTTGAGTTGTTATCGCTTTCAAACGCTTCCGAATTGGAGATATCAGCGATTACAGAGTCCCTGATAATAAGGCCAAACTGTACTTTCCCGCTGTACCCATTGTCGGTATCAAAATCATCATCCTGTGTTTTGTAGGTGATCAGGTATTTACAGTTCACGGTGCCACCGAACCACTCAAATGCATCATCTTTTGCATATACCACCTGTATATGGTCAATAACGGTACCGCTGCCCACACCCGCCATTGTCAGGCTGTTGATCTCCTTATCAGGCTGGAAGGCGTAACCGGCATACTCAATCCGTAAATACTGGAGTACCCCGGAACTATCAGCGGGAATCGCAGTGGGAACTACCGCGTCACCGGATCCAGCCAGGCCATCACCGTTCGCATTGTCGATCCCTCCTTCTACCTGGAACAGGCCGGCCGTACCGTTGAAGCTGGTATTGATCGGGGCTTTACCACAGATCACAATACCTCCCCAGTCGCCGGATTGGGGATTGGGCGCGGCCGATGTGAAGATAATCGGCTCGCTGGCTGTACCCGGTGCTACGATCTTGGAACCGCGGGTGATGATCAGCGCCGCCACATCAGAACCGCTGAATGAGCCTTTAATAATTGTACCGGCTTCAATGGTCATGGTATGATTACCCACCATATACACCAGTCCTTTCAGGATATAGGTATTTTTTTTGTGTAAAACCGTATCCGCATTGATCCGCCCCTGCAGGGTGATCGTTTCACCGCTCGTGTTGCCGTTGCCCCCGCCATTCACCACTACCACCTGTATTTCGCCGTCTGTTTCGATTTTACGGCAACCCGTGGTCGCTAAAGCTGCAATAGCCGATACTAAGAAGATGTACTTTTTCATTGCTGTTTATTTAAAAATTTTAATTGGCTTACTTTTTATAATGAATAATTAAAGGTGAAACTGAATGTAGTGCCCACCGTCCGGGTAAAACGATATGCGTCTTTGTTTTTATCCAGCTTTTTCTGGTTATCACTGTTCTGGTAGAAATACTGGGTACTGTTCAGGATATCTGAAACACTCATCCGCAACTCCGCTTTTTTCTTCAGCAACTTTTTACTGATCTGAAAATCCAGCAGTGACCGGGGCGCTTCATAGATATCAGGAGACCCCGCACCGGAGGTAAGGTCGCCAACGAGGTAGATCCGCTCACCGATCTGGTTGAACAGCAGGGTGGCGTTCATGCCGGCTTTTTCAAGATCATAAAGCAGGCCTATATTCACCACATAGGGAGACTGTCCCTGCATCGGGCGGTCAACATGCAGGGTTGGGTCTTTCACAAGACTCTTGATATAAGAAGCATTGGCCTGGAAAGTGAAATTCCTTAACCCGCTGACAAAGTCAAGTTTTTTGCGGAATTCGAGTTCGGCGCCGTAGGCAGTTGCCTGCTCCGGGTTTTTGTAACTGAAGGTACTGGCCCCGCCGGAACCCTCATTGAACATCTGCTCAATCGGGTTTTTAAAGTGCTTATAAAATGCGCCGGCAGTAAGTACTTCACCCGCTTTGGGATACCACTCATACCGGAGGTCATAGTTGGATACGATTGTGCGCTTCAGTTCAGGATTACCCTGCACAGAAGCATTCAGTTCAAAATCATAAATATTCAGGAAAGACAATTCACGGAGTTCAGGACGAATCACCGTCTGGGAACCGGAAAGACGGACATTCACCTTACTATTTACTTTCAGTGTGGCATTCAGGCCCGGTAAGAAATCGGTGACCTGGCTATGTGTATGACGGGGATCCCATTTTTTTACACTTCCTACAAGCTGGTCAAAATTCTCCACCCGCAATCCCCAAACCACGCGTAATGCACGGCTCAACTGGTTATCAAACTGAAGAAACCCGCCATTCAGGATGGTATTAGCCAAGTAGCGGAAGGTTTTCCCCTTGATCGCATCGAACGCAAATTTATTATCCGTACCGTTTCCGAAATTCTCCGGGGCGAACACCTTATCGGGAGTCAGCAGGCGGAGCTCAGGATTATCAGAAGGAAGGTAATTGGCAAATAACTGGGCATCATAAAGACGGTCTTTAACCTGTAGCATATACCCGCTCTTTATGGATTGCTTTTGCCCGAATAGAGTAAAATTATAGACCAGGTCGCCGCCGGCCGTATAAATATAATCGGAAAGGCTCTGGTAAATCCGGCTGCCGCTGCTTTGTGAAAGTACGTTTGACAGGAGTAGCTTGAACGGGTTCTGGGTATTGATTTCACGGGAATAAGCAAGCCGGCGCTGGTCAGGAATATAACTGTCGAGGATATTAAATGCCCCGTACCATTTCAGTTTAACGGATTTAGCCAGGCTATGATCCCCGTTTGCCTGAACGGTAAAGAATGTATTCTGTTTGAACGCGAGTTCTGAAGCTGAAATATCCTCATCCCGGTTAAAATCCTTTCCGCTGCGGCGGGTAACGGTGCTGGGAGCATTCACGTTAATAATGGATTTTACGGAAATCTTATTCAGGGAGTTGATCTGCATACTGAAACTACCCAAGGCACCCACGGTTACTTCCTGTATGTAGCGGTCGTCATTAAAATCATAGTTTACACTGAACATATTTCCGGAGAGGGAATTGGAACGGTTGACCAGTTTCAGGTACCGGTTGTTCCTGCTGTAGCTGATACCCAGGGTACCGCCGATCGTCTTACCAAACAATTTACCGCTGAATCCCCCATTCACCTGGAAAGAAGCATTTACCGGCACTGAACTTTCAGCCGGAACCCAGGCATTGCGCATTTGCTTGCCGATAGCCGTTTTGGCGGCAAAGGATAAGGTATCAAATGCCGACTTGCGGGTATAAGCTGCGGGCAGGGAACGGGTACCATCATCAAAACCCAGCCAATCGGTCCTGGATTTTGCGTCTTTGTAAAAAGGCTTCCCCGCTGTCTGGGTATTGAACCCGGTACCTACCTGTATATTAAAGAAATTCCGGGAAGGAATATCTTTTGTATTCACCTGGATCAGTCCACCAGCCCATTCCCCGGGATATTCCGGAACAAAGGCTTTATTGATAATAATATTATCAATCATCGCCGCGGGGATCAGGTCAAAAGAAAAGGTCTTCCGGTCCGGCTCTGTACTGGTGAGCAGGATCCCGTTCAGCATGGCCTGGTTATACCGGTCGGCCAGTCCACGGATCACGATGAACTTCCCTTCCTGCAAACTGGCGCCGGGGGTACGCTTCAGCACCTCACCGGTATTTTTATCAGGAGAGCGGCGGATACTTTCCGCGGAGATAACAGAAGCAACCGTATTGGTATTTTTCTGAAAAGCGATCACCGAGTTCACCGTTTCTTTCCGGGCCGTAGAAGTCTTCGTGGTCACTACCACATTCTCGCCTGTTTTTTCTTCTACTTCCAGGGTAATATTCAGTTCGTTGATCTGAGCGGCTGTTACATCCACTTCAGCCACTTCCTTCCTGGAATATCCGATTGCTGTAAATGTCAGGGTATATTTTTTCCCGGGTACAAGGACCAGGCTGTAGTGTCCGTCCACTTCGGTAGTAGTCCCACCCGCCGCACCGGCGATCTTAATGGTGACACCTGCCAGGGGTTCATTTTTAGTATTGGTAACCTTACCGGTTAATTTAGCAGGCTGCTGGGCAACCACCGCTAAACCGGATAACAGAAGAAAAAACAACATGCGCAGCCTGGGAACCATATCTCTTTATTTGGCGCAAAGGTGCCCCGGGCAGGTTACCGGTATGTTACGGCCGGATTAACCAATTGTAAACGCAATGTTACCGGAATGTTACTTACCGCCTTAAAAGCGGAATTGCAGGCGGCAGGTGAGAATATTATCCTTCTGATCAGCTTTATAACCTGTCATTTCTGTGTGTTCGTTCTTAACAAAATCGTAATACAGGATCAGCCTTGTCTGGGGGTTGATATAATATGAATAACCAATACCCAGTGTGGAAAACCGGATATCCGCTACCGTCAGGTTGGTTCCGGGTTTACCGATCTGTTTTTCCTTTACCCTTGTATTGGGATCGTACCAGTCGTATTTTATCATCACCTGGTTCCGGTTGTTAACGATGTTCTGCAGGAAGACCAGGAATATCCCGTCAAAATGCCGGATATAGGTAGGCACCGGTAGTCCATTGGATGTGGGTAATGTACCGGGACTGGTTGTGGAAGAAGTAGTACCTGATTGTTTGCCGGACCAGTATTCCGCCCGCCATTCTGTTTCTCCCCAACCGTGCTTTAACTTGAATTGTACATCCGCCCCGTAATATTGACGGGGGGCGGTTTTACCCAGGTTATCCGCGGAGGAATCGACAACAAATCCCGGGTCGCCGTTCTGCAATTTCCCCGCTTCATACACGTACCGGGTCCCGTTTTTCCAGCCACCATTTAAATAAGAAAGGCCCCCGGAGATTTCCAGCTTTTTCGCAGATGAGGGGCGGATAAATATCCGTGAGATCAGGTCCTTGTGGCTGTCGAAATCTGTTGTACCCGCCAATCCCGGCCCGTTAAAAAAACCCAGGTCGAATTTAAACCGGGACCTTCTCTTCTTATTATCCTGTGGTTCGTGTGAAACCATTATTCCCAGGTCCCTTTCGGAAGGCATTAATATTTGTGACATACGGCCACGCTCGGGGGTTTCCCGGAAAGCAGATGATAAATTCACTTCGTGCCCGAAAGGCCGGGCAAAAAGTCCTGCGGTCATGGAAAACAGGTTGCGCCGGGTCTCAAACAGCTTTAAGAACATATCCCTTACAATCACTCCTCTTTCCGTGGCATCGATCTGGAAAGAGAATAAAGCCGTCGGGTATTTCAACCTGGAAGGCAGGATATAATCGATCTTAATGCGGGCCCTCCGCAACATGAAACGGCTTTTGGAAAAAGCAGAAAAATTGCCCCCGGTATAGGAAGGGGCGCCTTCCGATTGCGCCGCCTGGAACTGGGGTTGTATATAACCTGTAATACGAAGGTTTTCAAACCGTTTGATCACCGGGCGGACGGTATCCTTGATAAAGAAAGAAGAATCAATATCTGAAAGATATCGTTGTGCAAAAGCGCCGGATCCGGAAATTACCAGTAAAATGACCGGAAGCAGGGCCCGGAACGCCCTTTTCTTTGCCTGGTTCATATCTATAAATTGAAAAGCGCCGCAATATAGAAGTCTTTGTTATTAAATCATGACGGAATTATTATTTCTATATTAACTTATCATTAATTCTCCCCGGCCGTCGTTTCCCCTTGACGGTAGCCGGTAATTTCGCAGCCAATCGCAGTCCCGGTGTCCGGGGCGCCGCTAAAACAACAAATATGGCCGGACTTAATTCATTCCTAAAGATCTTCATGCCGAAGAACAAGGTATTTTATGAGCTGTTTGAAAAGGTAGCTGAAAACGTTTCCAAAATGGGTACCCTGATAAAAGAAGTGGTGGCGGAACCCGACTTTGATAAAAGGGCCTCCGTGATCACATTGATCGAGAACCTTGAACATGCCAACGATGAACTTACCCATAACCTCTTTACCGAACTGGGCCGGAATTTTATCACCCCCTTCGACCGGGAAGATATCCACTACCTGGCCACTTCATTGGATGATATTGCGGATTATATCTACGCTTCTGCCAAGAAGATCAATTTCTATCGCGTGAACCCGAATGATATGGGGATGCAGAAATTCGCGGAACTGATCGAACAGGGCTGCCAGCAGATCCGGATCGCGGTGACCGAATTGCGGGATATGAAGAATATGCGCAGCATTACTGAGGCCCTGGTGAAAATCAACAGCCTCGAAAACCAGGCCGATGATGTATTTGACATGAGTATCGAGCGCCTGTTTGCGACCGAACCGGATGCAAAAGAAGTCATTAAGAAAAGGGAGATCTACCAGGTGATGGAGATCGTTACGGACAAATGCGAAGACGCCAGCAACGTGATCGAATCCATTATTATTAAGTACGCGTAATCGTTATTCTTCCACACCCCGATCAACTCTTATGACACCCTTTCTAATCACGATCATCATACTGGCCCTTTTATTTGATTATATCAATGGTTTCCATGATGCGGCCAATTCCATTGCTACCGTGGTCTCCACCAAGGTACTGACTCCCTTCCAGGCAGTATTGTGGGCAGCCGTTTTTAACTCCGCTGCCTTCTTTATTTTCAAGGATCACGGGGTGGCGGATACCGTTGCCAAAACAGTAAAACCGGATCATATAGCCGTAGGCACGATGATGACGGTCATCTTCTCCGGACTGATCGCGGCCATTATCTGGAACCTGCTGACCTGGTGGCTGGGTATTCCTTCTTCTTCCTCCCATACGCTGATCGGCGGATTTGCCGGCGCGGCCATTGCAGCCGGCGGGTTTGAAGCCGTTAACTCGCCCGTTATCATTAAAACAGCGAGTTTTATCCTCCTGGCCCCCCTCCTGGGTATGATCATGGCCTTTATCATGTCACTCTGGTTCCTGAGTTCCTTTAAAAAGGGATGGACCTCCAAGATCTTCTCTGCCGGGATCATTGTATTTGTTGCGATCTTCCTCGCCACCAACCTGGAATTTGACAAAGCGGTACTGGCCAAAAAAACACATTATGAAACCTACCTCTCCCAGGTGGTTTTTTATGCAAAGAATTTCAAATGGATCCTGCTAGGCCTGATCCTGCTGGTGATGGCTGTCTTCTCCCTGTACCTGAGCAACCTGAATGCCTACCGGGCCAACCATTGGTTCAAACGCCTGCAGTTGATTTCCTCCGCCGCCTTTAGTATCGGCCATGGCGGTAATGATGCCCAGAAAGTAATGGGGATCATCACCGCGGCCCTGATCGCCGGCGGCAATATCGCTGACTTCAAACAAATGCCAAACTGGGTACCCATTGCCTGTTACGCAGCCATCGGCCTGGGTACCATGAGCGGCGGCTGGAAGATCGTAAAGACGATGGGGACCAAGATCACCAAGGTAACGCCTTTTGAGGGGGTGGCGGCGGAAACAGCCGGCGCCCTGACCCTCTTTATTACGGAAGCAATGAAAATACCGGTCAGCACCACCCATACCATCACCGGCGCCATCATGGGAGTGGGAGCCACCAAGCGTTTATCTGCGGTAAGATGGGGCGTTACCATCAACCTGATCTGGGCCTGGATCCTCACTATTCCGATCAGTGGATTACTGGCAGGCGGCGTGTACTATATTGTAAAATTGTTTTAACCCAAACTGTTTTAGCTTTTTACCCATAAAATCCTGACTTTTGTCGGGATTTTTTTTATGGCAAAAATTCTTGTTACAGGCGGCTGCGGCTTTATCGGCTCCCATACCATTGTTGACCTGGTGGAAAACGGGTATGAGGTTATTTCCGTGGATAATAATTCCCGTTCCAATCCCAATGTACTCCGGGGCGTGGAACTGATCACGGGGAGAAAGGTCAAGAATTACAAAGTGGATCTCTGCAATTTCGACGACACGTTTGCGATCTTCCAGGAAAATACGGATATCACGGGAATCATTCACTTTGCGGCCTATAAAGCGGTGGGTGAATCCGTAGAAAATCCCCTGCTCTATTTTGAGAACAACCTGGTATCCCTGATCAACCTGCTGAAATGCGTACAGGAATTTCATATCCCGCATTTTGTTTTTTCTTCTTCCTGTACCGTGTACGGAGAGCCGGATGAAATACCGGTAACCGAAACAACAGCCCCGAAACCGGCGGAATCGCCGTATGGCTATACCAAGCAAATGAGTGAGCAGATCATCAACGAATTTGCCAAAAGCTCGGGCACCCAGAATATACTGCTGCGTTATTTTAATCCCGCAGGGGCGCATCCCTCCGCCATCATCGGGGAAATGCCGGTGGGCAAACCCCAGAACCTGGTTCCTGTTATTACCCAAACCGCGATCGGACGGATCGAAAAAATGATGGTTTTCGGAAATGACTACCCCACAAGGGATGGTTCCTGCATCCGTGATTTTATTCATGTATGTGACCTGGCCCATGCCCATACGTTATCCTTACAATACCTGGAAAGCGGCAGGCAGTCCGAACTCTGCAAGGTTTTTAACCTGGGAACGGGAACGGGTATTTCGGTCCTGGAAGCCATCCACGCTTTTGAAAAAGCAAGCGGCAACCGGCTGAATTTTGAAATCGGGCCCCGCCGCCCGGGGGATATTGTGGCCATTTATGCCAACAATGACCTGGCCCGGAACGAACTGGGCTGGGAACCCCGGTACACCCTGGACGAGATCATGTCAACCGCCTGGAAATGGGAACTGCGCCTCAAAGCGGATGAAACGGTTTTCAGCAGCCAGTACGGCGAGCTGAATTAGTAGCCAATACCCGGTTTTATCCATTGTCCATTGCCGCATCACCCTTACTTTTGCCGCACAAAATCCCAATCATGTCATTAAAGGATATTCAACCAACCGGAAATAAAGACACCCGCAGCGGTTTTGGAGATGGTATTGCAGAAGCCGCCCGGAAAAACCCGAATGTGGTGGCACTGACCGCTGACCTGGCCGGTTCACTCAAACTGAACCAGTTCATCAAAGAATTTCCTGAACGGTTTATCCAGTGTGGCATTGCCGAAGCCAATATGATCGGTGTGGCAGCCGGCCTGACCATTGGCGGGAAGATCCCCTTCACCACCACTTTTGCCAATTTTTCTACCGGGCGTGTCTATGATCAGATCCGCCAGTCCGTGGCTTATAGCGGCAAGAATGTAAAGATCTGCGCTTCCCACGCGGGGTTAACGCTGGGAGAAGACGGGGCCACGCACCAGATACTCGAAGATATCGGGCTGATGAAAATGCTCCCGGGCATGACGGTGATCGTTCCCTGTGATTATGCTCAGACCAGGGCCGCTACCCTGGCGGTGGCTGAATATGAAGGCCCCGTGTACCTGCGTTTCGGCAGGCCCGTTTGGCCCATTTTTACTGCAGATAAGCCCTTTGAAATCGGCAAAGCCCAAACCTTCTCGGAAGGAAAGGATGTAAGCATTTTCGCCTGCGGCCACATGGTCTGGAACGCAATCCAGGCGGGCCTTATCCTGGAAGAAAAAGGAATTAGTGTGGAAGTGATCAATATCCATACGATCAAACCACTGGACGAAGAAGCTGTGATCAGGTCCATCCGCAAAACCAACTGTGCGGTTACCGCGGAAGAACACAATGTGATTGGCGGTCTCGGCGATGCCATTGCACAGGTAGCAGCCAAAAACTTCCCTGTTCCGATTGAATACATAGGCACAAAAGATACCTTCGGCGAAAGCGGCACCCCTGCCCAATTATTGAAAAAATACGGGCTGGACATACCGGATATCGTAGCGGCTGCGGAAAAAGCCATCAGCCGGAAGTCATAAAGGACAAATTCTTTGAAACAAATCAGGCAGGTTCTTTTAAAATCGGACCTGCTTTTTTATTTTTAAGGCTGAAGCCGTTTAAACAATCGGCCTTCCCGGTATTCTAAGCCACCCAAAGCCCGATAAACCATGTCATTAACCACTGCCTCTGACAGCGAATTACTGGTCCAGTTTCGTAGCCCTGCCACGAAGGAAAGTGCCTATACGAGCCTGATCAAAAAATACCAGGAAAAACTGTACTGGCATATCCGGCGGATGGTGGTGGAACATGAAGACGCGAATGATGTGCTGCAGAACGTGCTGATCCGGGTCTGGAACGGACTGGAAAACTTCCGGGAGGACAGCCAGCTCTATACCTGGCTTTACCGGATCGCCACCAATGAATGCCTGACCTACCTGGAACAGCAAAGGAAAAAATCTTCGGTAAGCCTGAGCGATGTGGAAACCGGGCTGAGCAATAAAATTATGGCCGATAAGCATTTTGATGCGAATCGCCTGGAGTGGAAATTACAGGTAGCCATCCAGCATCTGCCTGAAAAACAAAGAGTTGTATTCTCGCTAAGATATTACGACGAAATGCCCTATGAGCAAATGAGCCGGGTACTGGAAACCAGCGAAGGCGCCCTGAAAGCCAGTTACCACCATGCGGTCAAAAAAATTGAGGATTACATGCTGAATCATTAAACTTTAAAGGCCATTATTCGTCTGATTTAATGAAAAAATGACACAGAGAGACAACATATTACAGGAACTGAGGGATTTACAAAGCTCCCTGGCCCATGATGGCCGGGAAAATGTTTATGTTGTTCCGGCCGGGTATTTTGAAGGGCTGGCAGAACAGGTGCTTCGCCGGATCCGGGCAACTGAATCCGCTACAGCGGGCGAAGAACTGGGTCATTTATCTCCCTTGCTCGGCCGGTTGCCAAAGACTATGCCCTATTCTGTGCCGGCTGGTTATTTTGAGAGCCTCGAATCGACCCTGGTATCGGTATCCATGTATGGCGAACAGGAAGCGAAGGAGGAACTGGAAAATATCTCTCCCCTGCTCAGCGGACTGAAGAAAGAAATGCCTTACCAGGTACCTGCCGGGTATTTTGACAGGGTCAGCACACCCGCCACAGCAAACAAACCGGCCGCCAAACTATTCTCCCTGGGGGACAGCCGTAAATGGTTCAGGTATGCGGCAGCGGCGGTGGTAACGGGAGTGATAGCCACGACTGTTGTACATTTCAGCAGCAAATCCTCGTCCATTGATCCCAACCTGGATTCGCATGCCTGGGTGAAGAAGAATACTGAAAAGATCAAAACGGATAACATTGAAGAATTAATTCAATTGACCAAAGAAGTAGAAAATAATGGACAGGAAAGTATTGCTGCTGCAGAACCCAGAATTAAAGAGGTGAAAGAGTTGATCAAAGACGTACCTGAAACCGAAATCCAGGATTTGCTGAAAGACACTGAAATGCTGGACGAAAACCTAACCGATGACGCTTCTGATGAATCAATGAACCCTTGATGAATTAATTAGAAAACAATGAAAAAATTATTACTCATATTAAGTATACTGCTGGTAACGGCTCATACTGTAAAAGCACAGGATGAAGATGGTGATGACCGTATCAGGGACAAAATGCGGGAGTATATCCAATTGCGGCTGAAATTAAATAAAGATGAAGCCGACCGGTTTACCCCCATATTTATCCGCTATTTCCGTGAATGGAGAAACACCTTAAAAGAAAACCGTTCTGACCGGTTAATACTTCAGCAAAAAGTAGTCGAGCTGCGCATTCGTTATCGCGGTGAGTTTAAGGAAATTATTGGCGAAAGGAAGAGCAATGAAGTGTATAAACAACAGGATATTTTTATACATGAACTAAAAACGCTGAAGCAGGAAAGAATGCAAAAACCGCTAGGGCGGCGGCGGTTTACGCCGTAACAGGCTACTGGCCGACTAAGCAATTTGTTTTGTTGAATATTTCAAAAGAAGGAGTCTTCCAAACGGGGACTTCTTTTTTTATGCCTACCGGGGGTCACCGAAACTGAATACCGGGTGTTTTACATCATGATAAAACAAAAAAGTCCAGCCCTCCGCTTCTCCCCGCTGCCACCAGTCGCGGCGAAGTTCCATCGCCTTTTTCCCGTCCGCATCATACTTGGCTACAAAGCGGTGTTTCATCTGTTGCAATTGAGGGGCTTCATCCCCACCAAAGAAAATTGTCTGCCCTTCATCTTTTATCCAAAAAGCCTGGTGAAAAGGAGAATGCCCTCCTGTCAGCTCATATTGAATATACCCATCCATCTCTCCATTGCCATCCAGCAGTTCTACCTGCGGATTATCGCGCAGGCATTCCAGTTCTTCGGGAACAAAAGAGGGAAATCCTTTTTCAAAAGCAAACTGCAATTCATCCCGGCGCACATAATAAGTCGCATTGGGAAAAGATAACTTTACCCCCAAACCTTCCCGCTTCATGCCCACTCCACCGGCATGGTCTTTATGTAAATGGGTCATCAGCACCCTGGTCACATCACCCGGACTGATCCCGTTATCCATCAGGTTCTGGTGCAATTGAAGTACCCCGTTCTTTTCAAATCCCAATCCCGTATCCAGTAACAGAACATCCCTTGAAGTAATCACCACAAAAGGTTGTATCTCCACCAGCAGACTCCCTACCGGCCGCTCATGCAACTGGTGCTCCGCTTCATCAAAGGGGACGAAGCGTTTTGTGGCGTCGATCGTGAATGTGCCTTCGGAAAGGGGGATGATCTTCATAGCTGCAAATATAACTCGAGGAAAAGCATCAAGATGCCAAGACAGCAAGATGCCAAATAAATTGCAGGAACCAATGTTCAAAGAAATTCCAAAGGGGAAGCTTCAAAAAAGCATCAATTGGTGCATCTTTGAAAATTGTATTTGGAATTTATTTGATTCTTTTGATTTGGTGCTTTTTGGTTCTCAGCGTCTTGGCATCTTGTTTTTTTTACCTGAGAACCATATGCCGGTCCGCATCCAGCCGTATCAGGATAAAAAGCATGATCGTGAAAGTTAATAAAGAGGTTCCCCCGTAACTGATAAAAGGCAGGGGAATCCCGATCACGGGCGCCAGGCCGATGGTCATGGCAATATTGATGGCAATATGAAAAAAGAAAACAGAGGCTACCCCGTAGGCATAACAGCGGCTGAAGACACTTCGCTGCCGTTCCGCAATCGTCACAATCCGGAACAGGAGGATAAGGTATAAGCCGAGCAGGACCACACTGCCCAGGAACCCGAACCCTTCCCCTACGGTACAAAAAATAAAGTCGGTCCGTTGTTCGGGTACAAAATCGTAACGGGTCTGGGTAGCTTTCAGCAGCCCTTTCCCGGTGATCCGCCCGCTGCCAATGGCGATCTTCGATTGCCGGACATTATAATTGATATCCTTTTTCTTGTCCTTATTTTTCGCTATTTCATCCGAATGAGCCTGCACATACTCGTCGGGCACTTCCTTGCCAACGGTACTGTATATCCGCTCCACCTGGTACAGCTTCAGCACTTTTTTAAACACGAGGGGTACCGCATATAGCTGGATGCCCACACAAAGCAGCCAGGTAAAAATGATATTTACGGCAAACGAGGTCCTGCGTTTCCATTGCCGGCGTGTAAAATAGATCACCAGCAGGGCCAGTGCCGTAAGGATCACGGCCAGGGTGAATTTCTCAAACACCAGGGTAGCCACGATCAGGGCGGCGGCGGAAAAGCCCACAACCAGGATCAGGGAGGGCAATCCTTCCCGGTACATCACGATAAAAAAAGCCAGGTACACCAGGGCCAGCCCTGTTTCACTTTGCAGGATAGTGAGGGCCGCGGGAAATAAGGCAATAGCGCCTGCAATCAGTTGGGAACGGGTCTTGGTAAAATCCGTTTCGGGGCGGGAGAGGTATTTGGCCAGGGCCAGAGCCACAAATATTTTACTGAATTCAGCCGGTTGAAAATTGAAGGCTCCCAGTTTGATAATGGATTCAGTTCCCTTGATATTGGAATGCAACGGGAAAACCAGCAACAGGAAAAAAACACCCAGGGCATAGCCCAGGTTTGCCGTAGCCGAAAAGAATTTACTGTCGGTTAGCAGGATAAAAAGGGCCAGCACCAACCCGATACAGAAGAAGAAAAACTGTTTACTGTAATCGGTCCTAAACCGGAGAAAACTCTGTACCACCGGGTCACCTTCTGAATACGTTGCGGCAAAAATAGCCGTCAGGCCAATGGTCACGAGCAGCAGGTATATCCAGACCAGGCTCCAGTCAATTCCTTTTGATATGGCGGGGTTACGCTGGTTCATATTATGTTCGGGTACGGTCTTTGGGAGCTGTAACACGGGCTGGTTCAGCAGGTGTCAGCATATCAGATTTGGCCGGCTTTTGCCGCTGCGAATCTGCCGGCACCCTGCTGTCTTTTCGCTTTTCCACCTTCACTTCTTCCGCGGTGGGATTATCTTCCGATTGCAGGGTGTCTTTAATATTCTTCAGCTCATTTTTCAATTCTTTTTCTGCTTCCTTGCTTCTTTTCAGTGAATCCATCCGGATGATTTCTTTCATCATCAGGGGCGGGATCAGGTTCGTGGAAGCCATCCGTTCTTCCAGGGGCTTCCGGGCCGCAGAAATGGTATCATTGATATATTTTTCAATCATGAGACTAACAATCGGCGCGGCATAGGTTCCCCCATACCGGCCACTGTTTTCCACCACGCACATGATCGCGATCCTTGGGTTGATCCGGGGAGCGAAAGCAGCGAAGAAAGAGTGGTTGGGCTGTTTGACCAGTTGGCCATTGACCTTGGCATAATTCTCCACCGTACCTGTTTTACCACAAACCACCACCCCCGGGACCTGCGCCCCGCGCCCGGTACCACTTTCCATGACACCCTGCATCCCCTCATGCACCGCTTCAAAAATACTGTCGGGTATATCCAGGGGCACCACCCGGTTGCGGTATTTTTCCAGTAACCCGAATTGATCCCCTCCTTCAATGGAATCCACCACATGCGGAATGATGTACCATCCTTTATTGGCGATATAAGCCATTTCATTGGCCACCTGTATGGGGGTGGTGCTCACTTCCCCCTGCCCGATACTGACAGAACGATAGGTACAGAAATTCCAGTGACCTTCTCCGTAGATCTTATTAAAATCCTCGGGTGTGGGGATATTGCCCCTCCGTTCGGTGGGTACATCAACACCCAGACGGTGACCCAGTCCAAACCCAAACATATATTTGTTCCAGGCCCTTAAACTGCTGTCCTGCGTGGGATACTTCGGATTATTGATCACCCGTTGCATCACATTGGCAAAATAAGTATTGCAGGAATGGGTGATCCCGGTCTGCAGGTAAAAAGTTCCGGGGTCAAGGCATTTCATAGGCCTGGCGCCGCCGCAACCATAGAAAGCACCGGAGCAACTGAATGTGGTACGGGTGTTGATTACGCCCTCGTGCAATCCCACCAGCGCCTGCAGCGTTTTGAAAGTTGACCCGGGTGAATAGGCCGCGTTGACCGCCCGGTTCAATAAAGGCTTGCGCGGGTCCGTATATAATTCAGAAAAGTGTTTCCTTCTTTCCGGCCCGGTGAGATAACCCGGATTATAGGTAGGGCTGCTCACCATGGCAATAACACCGCCCGACCGGGGATCAATGGCCACAATGGAGCCTACTTTGTTACTCATCAGCTTCTCGCCCAGCTTCTGCAGCTCAATATCGAGGCTGGTATAAAGATTGCTTCCCGCCACGGCCGCCACATCCAGCGACCCGTTCTCATAGGGACCCTGTATCCTGCTGAAATTATCCTTGATCAGGTATTGTACCCCGCGCTGGCCCATCAGGGCTTTCTCATAACTGGCTTCGATCCCCGTCATGCCCGCATAATCACCGCTTACATACCCGTCCTCCGCATGTTTTTTCAGGTAATTGGTATCCACCTCCCCGAGGTAACCGAAAATATTAGCGCCTGCTTCGTACGGATAAGAGCGGATCGGCCGTTCCTGTACATAAAAACCATTCTGAAACCGCCAGAGATTTTCCTGTATTCGGGCATATTTCTGCGGGGAGAGTGATGCTTCAAATACCGATGGTTTCTGCGATGTATTTTTTATGATCGAGTTAATGATTCGTCTGCGGAATTCGGCGGTATCAATCCCCATCAGCTTGCAGAAAAAGAAAGTATCAATACCCCTGGCCTGTGCCGGCGTTACCATCAGGTCATAGGTCAGCGTGTTATTCAGAATGGCTTTTCGTTTCCTGTCGAATACCAGTCCCCTCGGCGGATAAACCGTTTTTTTCAGGATCGCATTTTCATCAGCCATCTGGCGGTATTTGCCCGAGATTACCTGCAGGTAAAACAACTGGGCGATAATCACCACAAAAGCAACCAGGAATATCAGGAGGATGATACGGCTTCTCGACTGGTTAAACACAGACATGGGATGAGCAAAGGGATATTAAGATGATAAAAGAGGTGATTTAACTAATACTGTACAAAATACGATTTACAAAACCCGGTTTCCAAATCTAACTGAAAATAAATTTTATTAACACAATTTTCCCTCGCGCGGATGACCGTTTCCCCTGCTACGCCGTATTGGTCCGGAACTTCATTTTGCGGGAAAACAGGAGCTCTACCGTAAATACCAGGAGCAAACTGATACCGGTCGTGGCCAGTAGTTTGACCAGGAAACCGAGGAAGCTGCCCACATCCAGCCATTCCAGGAATACCAGGTACCCGTGATGCAGGATGGTCAGCACCAGCACATACACCGCGTAGGGTGTCCATTGCATGGCCCGGGCGGAAGGTTCCCGGTAATTGAATTCCGTGTTGTCCTTCGGTGTCAGGACACCGATGATAAAGGGCCGCACATAGGCAATAAGGGTACAGGCAGCCGCATGCAGGCCCGGGGTCATGGTGAAATAATCCAGGGTAAGCCCGGTTATGAACCCAATGACCAGTAACCACTGCCGGGAAACCGTAAAGGGCAGCCATAAAATAAACAGGTAATAGATATACGGAGTGATGAAACGGTGCAGGTGCGGGATCTTATTCAGCACATATACCTGTACCAGGATAAACAGGCAAAACCGGATACTGTTTCTGAGAAAATCGCTCACCGCGGTGTCTTTTTAGGTTCTTCAATGATTTTTTTTGTCTCCTGGTTCAGCCTGGTTTGTTCCTCAAAATCCAGGTTACCGACCACATGTACCTGTTGCAGGTTAAGGAAATTGGCGGCCGTCTTCACTTTCAGGAGGTACATCCCGGTGGTATTATCAAGGGTGACGGCTTCAATTGTACCGAGCAGGCATCCGGGAGGGAAACTAAATGATACCGGGCTGGTCAGTACGCTATCCCCTTTTTTAACTTCAACTGATTTGGGAATCCGTTTGAGCAGCAGGTACCGGGGATCTTTCCCGTCCCACTCTGCCGTGCCAAAATCCCCGCTGCGCTTCAGGGAGGCACTCACACTGCTCTGGACATGCAGGAGGCTCATGACCTGGCTGAAATTGGCGCTCACATTCACCACAACCCCGACGGCACTGCCATCTGATCCCATCACGGCCATATTGTCCCGGATACCCTGGGCCGACCCCCTGTTGATCTGGAGATAATTCTTCTGTGCATTCACGGTATTGTACACCACGGTGGCCGGGTAATATGAATACCGGCGGTAATGCCCGGCGGTGTCATACGGTACTGAATCCTGCAGTTGCCGCATACTGGTATCATGGACTGAAAAGTTACGGGGCAACAGGCCAAGTAAGGAATCATTGAACCGGTGCAGCCGCTGGTTCTCCGCCTTCAGGGCGAAGAAATCTTCCACCTTATTATA
Source organism: Sphingobacteriales bacterium (assembly GCA_016192105.1). Taxonomy (GTDB): domain Bacteria; phylum Bacteroidota; class Bacteroidia; order Chitinophagales; family Chitinophagaceae; genus JJ008. The sequence continues at coordinate 54,932 of JACPUV010000021.1, forward strand.
CTGTGTATTGATCCGGCCAGTTACCTCGTTGGCAACCCCGAGAAACCTGGCCCGGTGAAACCGATTATAGCTGAATAAAAACCAAAGCGACAGTACCTGGAGGACCAGGAAAGAAATAAAAGTCCGGTAGCGGCTGATAAAGAGAAATACATTACGCATAGCTGCCCCTCCAGTTGTCCCGTTGGGAATACAGATCAGGATTCAGTAATAGTTGACTATTGAACATTGGAATGGTAAACAACTTTCCGGGGTGATTCCGCCAGCCCCCCTTGCCTTGCTGATATGCGCAGCGGATGGGGGATTGAGGAGGCCTACCGCATCACAAATGGATACCTGTCATAATTTTTGAGCGCGATCCCGGTTCCTCTTACCACGCTCTTGAGCGGGTCGTCGGCGATATGCACCGGTAATTTGATCTTCTGGCTGAGTCGCTTGTCCAACCCCCGCAGCAGGGCGCCACCGCCGGTAATATAAAGACCACGGCGGTAAATATCGGCAGCCAGCTCGGGCGGGGTCTGTTCCAGGGCCTTCAGGATGGCTTCTTCGATCTTGAAAATGCTTTTATCAAGTGCTTCCGCGATTTCCTGGTAGCTGACCATGATCTGCTTGGGGATCCCGGTTACAAGGTCACGTCCGTTTACCGCGAAATCATCCGGCGGGTTATCGATTTCCTTCATCGCGGCACCTACCTGTATTTTGATCTGCTCCGCTGTTCGTTCCCCGATCAGCAGGCTATGGTAGCGGCGCAGGGCCTCCATAATATCAGCGGTAAATTCATCCCCGGCAATCCGGATTGACTGGTCGCAGACGATACCCGCCAGGGCAATCACAGTAATACCGGTGGTGCCGCCCCCGATATCAATGATCATATTCCCTACCGGCTCTTCCACATCAATACCGATACCCAGCGCAGCCGCCATCGGCTCGTGGATCAGGTACACTTCTTTGGCACCGGCCTGCTCGGCACTGTCACGAACAGCCCGCTTCTCCACCTCGGTAATGGAAGAAGGAATACAGATCATCATCCGCCAGCTCGGGGGAAACAGGGGCTTTTTGGGATAAACCAGTTTGATCAGTTCCCGGATCATGAGTTCCGCCGCGTTAAAGTCGGCGATTACTCCGTCCTTCAGGGGACGAACGGTCCGGATGCTTTCATGGGTCTTTTCGTGCATCATCAGCGCCTTCTTCCCAACGGCCAGTACTTCCTTGGGATTGTTCCGGTTCAGGGCCACAATACTCGGCTCGTTTACCACCACTTCGTCATTATGTATGATGAGGGTATTAGCAGTACCCAGGTCAATAGCTATTTCTTGCGTAAACCAGTTAAAAAGTCCCATGTATTTTTTTCGGATTTACCTGCCTGCGGTCTCTCCGCCCCTTGGATCCGGCGGGCAGACAGGTTATGTGCAAAGGTGAAGGATTTAATTTGAATTTACAAAGCAAAACCCTTGCCAGACAAGGATTTTTTTTGCTTCTTCTGATTTATAATTCATCGTATATCTTCCTGGAAACAGCAGCTGTTATTCCGGCATCCCGGCAAACGGTTCAGCCTGCACCGGCAGCTGCCAAACCTGTTTACTGAACCAGGCAAGCCGTTTTTATTTTACCTTCAAATCATGCGAATCATTACCCGCACAGTATGGATCTTATCCCTGGTTAGTTTACTGGCCGATATTGCCAGTGAAATGCTTTACCCGGTTATTCCGGTTTACCTGAAAGAGATCGGGTTCAGTGTATTGCTGATCGGGATCCTCGAAGGCATGGTGAATTTCACGGCAGGGATCAGCAAGGGCTATTTCGGGAAATTGAGTGATGAAAAGGGTGTGCGGCTTCCTTTTGTGAAACTGGGGTATTTCCTGGGGGCGGTATCAAAACCCCTGATGGCTTTTTTTACCTACCCGGCCTGGATTTTCTTTGTCAGGACCCTTGACCGGCTGGGAAAAGGGGTACGAACTGCCGCCCGGGATGCTTTATTATCCCGGGAAGCCAGCAGGGAAACAAAGGCCCGGGTATTTGGGTTTCACCGGGGCATGGACACGGTTGGCGCTGCCACCGGCCCGGTGATCGCCCTGGTTTTCCTGTTTTTCTACCCTGGTTCCTACCAAACCCTTTTTTACCTGGCTTTTATCCCCGGATTGTTATCTGTGCTCCTGGTTTTTTTCCTGCGTGAAAAAAAAGCACCGGTTTCCACCCTGGGCAAGGGAAATTTTTTTTCCTTTCTCCGCTACTGGAAAATAGCCAACCCGGCTTACCGGAAAATTGTACCCGCCTTCCTGTTATTTGCCCTGTTTAACAGTTCCGATATTTTTCTTTTGCTAATTACAAAGGAAACCATTGGCAGCCAGACCCTGCGGATAGCCGGTCAGGCTTTCGGGGCGGATACACTTACTATTGCAGCGTATATTTTTTATAACCTGGTCTATGCAGCCGTTTCGTTCCCGGCGGGCATCCTCGCCGACCGGATGGGATTCCGGCGCGTTATACTGCCGGGTATGCTGTTGTTTGCGGCAGTCTATGGCGGCTTTGCCTTTCACCCTTCGCCGGCCCTGATCTTTGTGCTCTTCTTCCTCTACGGGATCTACGCAGCATTCACGGAAGGGGTTATCAAAGCCTGGATCACGAACCTGGCCGGAGAGCAGGACACCGCCACGGCCATTGGTTTTTACACTTCAGGGGAAAGCATATGTGCTTTTTTGGCCAGCATGATTGCCGGGGCGGTATGGACCGGGCTGGGCAGCCGTTTCAGCTTCCTGCTTACGGCAATAATGGCTGTTGTTTCCATGTCCTGGTTACTCCTCGCAACCAGGAAAAAATAAATATCCGCCGGGATTTTTCAATAATTATCCAATTTTGGCATAGTAATGGCAAACAGGATGCCGAAACTGGTTACCTACTAAATATTATAATATGAGAAAGATCATTGTTACAGGACTGACCCTCTTTATCCTTTCAATCTTTACTGTTCAACATGCAACAGCCCAATCATCCTACCAGACTGCCCTGGGTGTAAAAGTCTGGGATGGCGGTGGCATCTCCCTTAAGCATTTTGTCAGCGGAAAGAATGCCCTTGAAGGGATTGGTTATTTCTGGAGACAGGGTTTCCGCATCACCGGTTTGTATGAAATACATGGTCCCATCAACAATGCCGGCGGCTTACAATGGTATATCGGCCCGGGGGCACATGTCGGGTTTTATAATGATCGTTACGGTAATGGCAGCTTTATCGGTATTGACGGGGTCCTCGGCCTGGATTATAAATTCAACGGCGCGCCGATCAATATGTCGCTCGACTGGCAGCCCTCTTTTGAATTCGGTGACAACCGCGGGTTTGTAGGCAACTGGGGAGGTTTGGGAATCAGGTATACTTTAAAATAAAAAGTCAAAATTAAAAAGTAAAAAGGGCTGTCCTATAGCAGGTACAGCCCTTTTTTTAGTCGGTAGTCTTTAGTTGTAATAGTTAGTACTGCCCCACTCCTCCTCCATGCCTGAACCCCAGCACTTCTTCCACTTCTTTTGGCAATCCCGGTAGTTTCCTCCTTTCCATCAGGAAGCTGTTGAGCCGGGCGATCTCTTTAAAGATATAATGTTTGTCGGCAGCGGCTTTCAGGTAGTCCTTCCCCGTACTGCCGCCGGTGCCGATCCGCATCCCGATCATACGGTGTACCATATTCATGTGGCGGTAACGCCAGGAACTGAGTTGTTCATCGATCTCCAGCAGGCAATTGAGTAACTGGAAAGGTAACTGCAGCAAAGGATACCCGCGGTACAGCATAATAAAGAGGGCAGCGCGGCAGGCTGCGGGTGATAAAGACCTTGACGGATCCGCAGGGCCATCCGCAAAGACCTGGTCGAAAGCCGAAAGGTTATTACGTTCAGCTTCGGCAAGGCTGGACCGGTAGCTTTCCTTATAATAAGTCCAGAAGGCCGCATCGGCTCCTCCTTTCAGGAAGGGCATACGTTCCAGCCAGTCATTTACTAATTGTAATAATGAAGCAGCGGCTTCCGCTTCTTTAATCAAGGTTACATGTTCCTGTTTTAGCTGGGAAGTATAATACTCCTTTCCATGCCGGTGTTCAAACTTGAGTCCGAGTTTGGCTTCCAGTTCCTTGAACTGCCAGCTCTGGAAACCTGAAGCGGGGCGAAGCATATCCCGGAAGTCCAGGAAATCCATTGGGGTCATGGTTTCCATAATATCCACCTGGTGCACCAGTACCCGGAGAATGGTCACACAGCGACTGAGCCGGTGAACGACAGTCTGCAGTTCGGGAGAATTATCATTCAGGGAAGGTTGTCGCAGGATCGCGGCCACCGAATCCACTTCATGGTGAAGTTGTTTGAACCAGAGTTCATAGGCCTGGTGAATCACGATGAACAGCATTTCATCATGGGCCGGCAACCCGAGCCGGTTGCTTTCCGGTGCCTGGGCATTCAGGATTTTTTCCAGTTGCAGGTAATCGTGGTAATGCACTTCCATATGATAAGCATCGTTGAAACGGGCCGTCAACAGCCGGTACCCGGTTATTTAAATTCGTAGCCGATATCTTCCCGGAAATTAATGTCCGTGAAGTATATCTTCTCCATTTCTTCGTTGGAAATATCAACGGCATCATAAACAGAGCGGCCATAGGAGGTAATACACAATACACGGCCTCCATTGGTCAGCACTTTCCCGTTTTTTTCCACGGTCCCCATATGAAACAGGAGGCTGTCTTCCGGGTTTATTTTATCGATGCCGGTAATCTCATATCCTTTCTGGTAATCGCCGGGATAACCGCCGCTCACCGCCACCACGGTACAGGCGGTTCTCGGGTCGGTTTCAATAGTAACCTTATCAAGCTGCTGGCCGGTCACGGCTTCCAGCAGCTCCACCAGGTCATTCTTCAGCCGGGGAATCACCACTTCTGTTTCAGGATCGCCCATCCGGCAGTTGTACTCGATCATGTAGGGCTCATCGTCCACGATCATAAAACCAAAAAAGATAAAGCCGCGGTATTCGAGTCCCTCTGCTCTCAGTCCTTCCACGGTAGGCCGGATCACTTTCTCTTCGATCTTCCACATCAGTTTTTTGTCCACGAATGGAACCGGGCTCACCGCACCCATTCCCCCGGTATTGGGGCCGCTATCTCCCGTACCCACTCTTTTATAATCCTTCGCTTCGGGCAGGATGACATAATTTTTTCCATCGGTCAGCACAAAAACAGAGATCTCTATCCCTTTTAAAAATTGTTCCACCACCACTTTCTTACCCGCTTCGCCGAACTTGGCACGCTGGATCATCAGTTCAAATTCTGCAATGGCTTCGAGGTGATTCTCACAGATCAGCACCCCCTTGCCTGCCGCCAGTCCATCGGCCTTTAATACAATGGGAAGAGGGTGTTTTTTCAGGTATTCCACACCTTCGGCAAAATTATCCAGGGTAAATTCCCGGTAGGCTGCCGTGGGTATCTGATGCCGCATCATAAAGGCCTTGGCAAAAGCCTTACTGCCTTCTAACTGGGCGCCGGCTTTACCGGGGCCGATTACATCGAGGTGGACCAGTGAAGGGCTGCTGATCAGGAAATCAGTTACCCCTTTTACCAGTGGCTCTTCGGGTCCTACGAGTACCAGGTCGATCTGTTCATCGATACAGGTTCTGCGAATCGTTTCAAAATCCGAGAGGGAGATATCCAGGTTGGTGCCGAAGCGGGCTGTTCCGGCATTTCCGGGAGCAATAAATAATTTTTCACATCGGGGACTTTGTGCCAGTTTCCAGGCGAGGGCGTTTTCCCTGCCTCCGGAGCCTAAAAGTAAAATACGCATTCGGGGGTGATTTCTAATTTTATGCGAATATCAGGTACGTCGGCTAAAGATATACCGAAAAAATTTGCGGGTGGTTAAATTTCTGTATTTTGGGCATTGCTAACTATACCAGACTCTGATTTATCAACTAAAATCAACTGTATGAATCAACCCGTAAAAGCCGGTAAACACCCGAAGGCCCTTTTTGTACTTTTCTTTACCGAAATGTGGGAGCGGTTTGCGTATTACCTGATGGTAGGCATCCTGCTTATTTATATGACCGATACCACCACCGGCGGAAAAGGATTCTCCGGAAGGATTGGCGCTGACATTGTCGGAAGTTTTATTGCCCTGGTTTACCTGACTCCCTTTATCGGCGGGTTGATTGCGGACAGGTACCTGGGGTATATCAGGTCCATCTTCCTGGGGGGGTCCTTAATGTCGGCCGGCTACCTCGGCTTGTCAATACCCGGTGATACGGCCATGTTCATTTCACTAAGCCTGATTATTATTGGCAATGGATTTTTCAAACCCAACATCTCAACATTACTTGGCAACATTTATAACAGGGAAGACCTGAAGCCATTAAAGGATAATGCCTATAATATCTTTTATATGGGCATCAATATCGGCGCTTTCGTCTGCAATTTTGTAGCCGCCTGGCTAAGAAACGCCTATGGTTGGGGCTATGCCTTTGGAGCAGCCGGTATCGGCTTAATAATCGGGATGATCATTCTCGCCTCTTCGTTAAAAAATAAGGATATTAAACAAGCCGATGTAAAAAAACCTGTTCAGGCCGAAGACATGCCATTATCAAAAATCCTGACCACCGTTTTTCTGCCTGCAATCATTGCTGCTATTATCGGCTGGGTTATCCCGACAAAGATTTTTGGTTCTCCCATTATGGGAACGCAGGCGAATGATGCATTTATTTTTGCCTGCCTGCCTATTATCGCATTCTATATCTCTCTTTGGGTACGGGCAAAAGGCCAGGACAAAAAAGGAATCGGCGCCCTGTTATTCATCTTTGCCATCGCCATTGCCTTCTGGACCATTTACAATCAGAATGCCACCGGTCTTACATTATGGGCCGAAAAGCATACTGACCGGGAAGCTTCCGCGTCCACTGCTAAAATCACAGGCGCCATATTCCCCCTGCAAAAAGTTACGGACACCCCCCGTTTGGTCAATAAGCTGGATGAATACATGAGAGTGGTGAAAGACGACAGCGGGAAAGTAGTGCAGGAAATGGGGCCCGATCCTTATTTCGCGAACGTTCCAAAAGACAACTGGCCCCAGGGGAAAGCTGTAAAATTAACCAATACCGAATTGTTCCAATCCATCAACCCGCTGTTTATAGTTCTGCTTACCCTGTTCTTTGTACCCTTCTTCAGTTTCCTTCGAAGCAAAGGGAAAGAACCCACCACCATGTCAAAATTCGGAATGGCATTGTTCATTTCCGGTTTATCGGCGCTGGTAATGGTGTTTGCCATCTTATCGGTTCCCTCTATCTACTCGCACAAAGCCTCTCCAATCTGGTTATGGTTAACTTATTTTGTCTTTACCATAAGTGAAATTTTCCTGAGCCCGATGGGCTTGTCATTGGTTTCCAAACTGGCCCCTGCAAGGCTGACGGCATTACTCATGGGAGGCTGGTTCCTCTCAACCTCAATCGGCGGGAAAGTGGCTGGCGTTATGACGAGTTTCTGGGATGACTTTACCGACAAAAAAATGTTCTTTCTGATCCTGGTTGCTGCTGCATTCGTAGGCGGTATCCTGATCTACTCAAGGATAAAATCGCTGAACCAGATCGTAAGAGAAAAAACCGGGGCTGACTAACCGGGTATCCCAATAAATTAAAAGGTGGCCGTTCATGCCACCTTTTTTATTTCCCTTTCCCATCCTGTATTATCTTTCCATACTAAACGATTCAGCTATGTGGAAGCAACACCCGAAAGCCCTGCCCTTCCTGTTCTTTTCAGAAATGTGGGAACGCTTTGGCTACTACCTGATGATCGGCATATTCACCCTCTACCTGAAAGATGCCAAAGAAGGTTTCAATATGGACGAAAGAGATTCGGCCAGTCTCTACGGCACGTTCATCGCGCTGGTGTACTTCACCCCCTTTCTCGGCGGACTGATCGCTGACCGTTTCCTGGGTTACCGGCGCTCCATTATCATGGGCGGGCTCCTGATGGGTGCCGGGTATTGCATGATGGGTATCCATAACCTCAACCTGCTGTACCTGTCCATGGCCCTGGTGATCATTGGCAATGGTTTTTTCAAACCCAATATTTCCACGCTGCTGGGGAATGTCTATTCCACGGCACAGCATATGGACCAGAAAGATGAAGGGTATAATATCTTTTACATGGGCATCAATGTAGGGGCTTTTATCTGTAATTTTTTCGGCGCCGCACTCTATACCCTGATCGGCTGGGGCGCCGCATTTGCCGCCGCCGGGGTAGGCATGTTCATCGGGGTGCTCACTTTTATCATAGGCACCCGTCATTATAAAGCATATGATGTACGCAAGCCCTTAAAAGCAGGTGATATGCCACTCTGGAAAATACTGGCCCTGGTGGTACTCCCCTCGGTTATCTTCGGGGCGATCGGCTGGATGATTAAAGGAGATGGCTATTTATTGGACAGCAACAGCACAGACGCGTTCATCTTTGCCTGTATCCCCGTTTGCCTGTTTTATACCGCATTGCTATTGCGCAGCAACAAAGAGGAACGACCGGCCATGGGGGCCATGCTCGCCATCTTTGCCGTTGTGGTTTTGTTCTGGGCCATCTTCAAACAAAATGGCTCCGCCCTCAATACCTGGGCCAGCCGCTATACAGACCGGGAAGTTAAAGGGGTCAGCGGGTCCATACTGACTTCGTTAAAACAAACCGACAAGCCAGCCAATACAACCTATCAACCGGACTCGGTCGTCAAGCTGGATCATCAGTTCCGGAAGATCCGTGAAAACGGGAAGGAAGTAAAAGAATGGAATTATCCCCCCTATTTTAAAAATGTTGCTCCTGGCAAATTACCCAAAGAAGGAGAAACGGTAAAAGCCTGGCTGCCCAGTTTATCCCAATCCATCAATCCTTTCTGGGTGATCGCCCTTACCCCGCTGGTAGTGGCTTTTTTTACCTGGCTGCGCCGGCAAGGAAAAGAGCCCTCCACCCCCACCAAGATCGCCTTTGGCCTTCTGATCTCGGCTTTATCGGTGCTGGTCATGGTGGCAGCGGTAAAGGCCGGGAATAACGGCGCTGAAAAAGTAAGCGCCTGGTGGCTGGTCGCCAGTTACGGGGTCGTTACCATCGGGGAATTATTCCTTAGCCCGATGGGATTGTCACTGGTGTCAAAACTAAGTCCTGTCCGCATTACCTCTTTAATGATGGGTGGCTGGTTCCTTTCCACATCGATCGGCAATAAGCTCAGCGGGATCCTCGCCAGCCAGTGGGATGAATATGATGATAAGACAAATTATTTCTGGCTCAATTTTATTTTACTCGGATCCGCCGCCTTATTTCTCTTTGTGCTGCTCAAATGGCTGAATAAAGTGATGAAAGAAAAAGGGGTGAATTAAACTACCCCTTTGCTGCTTTTCACCGGTAAGCTGTTTGCGGAAATCAAACAGCTTTTTTCTTACCTTCCCGTTCATAAAAAATTTACACATGGCCGATCTCCAAAACAAGTTCCACCCCTTTGTTCCTGCCGAAACAAAAATGAAAGAACTCACGGTAAAGTCCATCCTCCTGGGATGTCTTTTCGGGGTGATCTTTGGAGCGGCTACAGTTTACCTCGCGTTAAAAGCAGGGCTTACGGTCAGCGCATCTATTCCGATCGCGGTGCTGGCGATCACCCTGGGCCGTCGTTTTTTCAAAACAACCATACTGGAAAACAATATCATCCAGACCGCAGGCAGTGCGGGTGAAAGTATCGCCGCGGGTGTTTCCTTTACGCTTCCGGGTTTTTTATTCCTTTCCGCCAAAAACAGCGCGGAATATTTTAACTACCTGACCATCCTGATCCTGGCCATTGTCGGGGGCTTGCTGGGTACTTTGCTGATGGTTCCCCTCCGGAGGGCATTAATTGTGAATGAGCATGGCAACCTGCCCTATCCGGAAGGAACCGCCTGCGCGGATGTGCTGAAAGCCGGCGAAAAGGGAGGCGATTTTGCCAAAACCGCATTCTGGGGATTGGGAGTGGCCCTGCTCTATGCCACCCTGCAGAAAGTGCTGCACTTTATTGCAGAGACCCCCGCCATGGCCACCAAACAAATAAATAAATTTTATCCTTCTGCGAGAGTAAGCGGCGAAATTACGCCTGAATACCTGGGGGTGGGTTATATCATCGGCCCGAGAATAGCCGGTGTGCTGGTGGCAGGTGGTGTGCTGAGCTGGCTGGTGCTGATCCCGCTGCTCTCTTCCATTATCAACCCGGACCTGATCGCTTTACAATTAGTAAAACTGGGTTACCTGACTGATATCGGTAAGGACGGAGGAAAGGGTAACTGGAATGCGGCCCTGCATACATTTTCCGATTACCCGGCTGCTATTTATTATGCCTATATCCGGCAGATCGGCGCCGGGGCAGTTACAGCCGGAGGGATCATCACCCTGGTCAAGACACTCCCGACAATTGTTAAATCAATAAAATCCAGTATTGCCACTTTACAGGGAAGTAAAAACACCGGGATTGTGATTGCGCGTACGGAAAAGGACCTGAGTCTTAAAGTGGTTGGACTTGGTAGTCTTGGGCTGGTCGCCCTGATCGCTCTTTTACCACAAATACCGGGAGAAGGGCTTGTACAAAAATTATTAATCGGTATCCTGGTCGTACTCTTTGGAGCTTTATTCGTTACCGTTTCTTCCCGCATTGTGGGACTGATCGGTTCTTCCAATAACCCGATCAGCGGCATGACGATTGCCACAGTAATGGGAACCAGTCTTGTTTTTATCAGTGTAGGTTGGCAGGGGCCCCAATACGAACCCCTGGTGCTGGTGGTGGGTGGTATGATTTGTATTGCCGCAGCCAATGCCGGAGCCACTTCCCAGGATCTTAAAACCGGGTACCTTGTTGGTGCCACACCAAGGAATCAGCAAATCGCCCTGTTTGCCGGTGCGATTGTTTCTTCCATTGTAATCGGGTTAACGATCAAAATACTTGACCGCCCCAGTACGGAAATGCTGGAACAGGGCATTCAGCATGCCATTGGCACCGAAAAATTTTCCGCCCCGCAAGCAACTTTACTGGCCACACTGGATAAAGGGATCCAGTCCCAAAACCTGGACTGGCAGTTTATTTTTGTGGGTATCTTCCTTGCCGTGGTCGTGGAATTATGCGGCATCAAGTCATTAAGTTTTGCTGTAGGCGCCTACCTGCCGCTTTCCACCACATTGCCCATTTTTATCGGAGGTGCTATTAAGGGCCTGGTGGATTACCGCGAGAAAAAGTTAAACCCGAATAAATCAACGGAGGAGGACGAACTGGGCAAAGGAAATCTGTTTGCGACCGGGCTGGTGGCAGGCGGAGCCATTGCAGGTGTATTGATTGCCTTTGTCGGAGCTTCGGTAACCGGTGATGCCTTCCTGAAAAGTGTCAGCCTGGAGAAAATACTTTCGGCAGATACATTCCTGGGTGAATCCGGCTACTACCTGCTGGGGACTATTTCGTTTGCCCTGATGGCCTTTACCCTTTACCGGGTGGCGCGGAGCAAAAAGAAAATGGGCTGATTTTTGTTCACCCGAAAATAGCGGGCCAGGGTAAAAAACTGCCTCCCTGTTGGGATACTTTTGACCGCTAAATACACTACTGAGAGACTAAGCGAGAAAGAGAAAAAGAGTTAAAGAGAAGGTTTGGATGGTAATAGCCCGCAAAGCTGTTAAGATTTTTGTTTTTGTTTTCATTGATCTGGCAGCTTTACTATTTTCCCAGTTGAGAAGAAACAGCCTTCTTTACCCGAACCTCTCTGCGTCTCTGCGGCCCTCTAAATAAAATCCAGGTAATCATACTTCCTGTTCAGGATAGCCAGGTCATCTGCTTTTAGCCATTTGTTGAGTACTGTTGCATATACACTCTTAAAATCAACCCGGTGTTTCAGGTCGCCCTCACTCAGGTCCGCCAGGTCCGGCGCCGCATTCAATATTCCCTTTCGCTTTAGTCCCCCGCTCAGCAGGAACATGTTATTAGCCGTTCCATGGTCGGTACCTCCACTGGCATTTTGTTCCACCCGGCGGCCGAATTCGGAGAAAGTTAGCAGCAATACATCCTCAAACCGGTGTTGCTGTTTCAGGTCTTTTACAAAAGCCCCTACCGCGTCATTCATTTCAGTAAACAGACGCTGCTGCTGTGCATCCTGGTTAATATGGGTGTCGAAGCTGCCCAATGAAACATAGTAAACCTTGGTGTTAATCTCCGAATAGATCAGGGAGGCAATGGTCTTCAGGCTGTTACCCAATTCTGATTTCGGGTATTCCGCGCTGGTCGGATGCAGGCGGCTTTGCTGGAAAATATAATCCGCACTCGAGAGCGTTTCCGCCATAGTCTTGTACAGGTAATCCACCGGTTGTTCGCCCGCTTCGTTACTATGTTCCTTCATCACTTCACGGAAAAATTTTTCATTGGCCGTGCCGTACAGGCGCTTTGGGTCTTTTACAGCGATCCCCTTGTTTTGCTCCCCCTTTAACGCGAGACTTAAGATATCGTCAATTTCAATAGCCTGTGTGGGTTTGTCACAGCCATTGCATTGCGCATCAAGGTAACGTCCCAGCCATCCGTGGTTGAGGTATTCATCACTCTGGCTGGCCGTATGCCAGATATCCATACTGCGGAAATGCGAACGGTCGGGGTTGGGATAACCCACATTATTCAGGATGCCCAGGCTGCCGTCATCATAATATTCCCGGAAAGCAGTAAGAGCCGGGTGTAATCCTGTTTCGTCCGTAAGGGCGAGTGCTTTATCCTTTGCAATACCAAGTCGTGGCCGGGCTTTATAATAAAGATCATTGCGGTAGGGAATTACGGTATTCAATCCGTCATTGCCCCCGCTCAGCTGCAGGATCACCAGTACTTTATTCCCCGGCATCACCCGGAGGGGGCTCTCAAAGGCTTTGAGAAATTTGGGCAACATCAGCGAAGCTGTCGCAAGGGAACCAACCTGGATGAATTCTTTTCTTCGGATAATCATATTCGTTAGTTTAATCAGGTAATTTCAAAAGATCAGCTATGAGTCGCGAGCTGTGAGTCGCGAGCTATAAGCTAGAAGCCAGGGCCGGCTTTTAGAACTTTAAGCGCCCGGAACCCGCAGCTTTCCTCAACACAACTGGTATTCCGGAATGCTCATGATCTGGATAGCCGCCGTTTTAATAAAATTCTCCCGGCCAGTCTGGTCGGAAAACCGGGTAATCAGTTCCCTGCTAACCCCGCATTTTGTTTGCAGCAGGTGTGTGGTAATCGCCGCAGCCAGGTTTTCCCGGGGAATGCTTTCATAATGTTTTACAAAAGGCGCCCAGTCCACATTGGCATTGATCTGCTGCTTCCGCATACCGGTCATTTTATTTGCCTCTTTTACACCCATCATCCTGTCATCCTCGTCCTTCGCACGTACATTCATTTCGTCCACATCATTGATCAACTGGGGAATCCGCATCCGCATCATCAGGGAAGAACTGTCGATCCAGTTACGTCCGCCGGGCCAGCCGGCTACATTGGGGGGATTAAACAAGGTTTGTCCCAGCACCCGCTGCAGGAGTACCAGGGATTCTTCGTTTTCCAGTTTCATCGGCAGCATCCGTTGTATGCCCACCAGCAATTCAACCGGTGATTTAATCAACGCCCCTATATTTTTTTCATCATAAAACCAGTCACTGGTAAAAATATCCTCCGCCAGTTTACCGATGGAATAGTCACTTTGATAAAAGCGGTCCGCCAGCCAGTTTATCTTTTCCGTATCCGGTTGCCCGTTTACAAAGAACCGGTAGATCTTTTGGGTGATATACAGGGCGGTCTGTTTCTGTTCCAGTAAAATATCCAGTACCTCCTCCCCGTCGAAATTACCTGTCTTCCCGAGAACGGTTTTACTTCCAAAATCATGTTGAAACCGGCGGAACTGGAACTCTCCTTTAAAACTGGCACCCCATCCAGTGAAAGCCCGGGCGGCCTCTTTGATATCATTTTCCGTATAATGGCCCCGGCCCAGGGTGAACAGTTCCATCACTTCCCGGGCAAAGTTTTCATTGGGATGGTCCTTGCGGTTCTGCTGGTTATTTAAAAAATTCAGCATCGCCGCTGAACGGGAAACTTCCTTCAGCAGGGTACGGAAACTGCCCAGGGCATTGCGGCGGAGAATATCCAGTAATCCCTGCTGGTAAAAGATATTCAGGTTACGGCAGGCGAAATGCCCGTGCCAGAAAAAAGCCATTTTCTCCCTTAGCTGGGCAGCACTGTTCACCATTTCATGCATCCAGTACAGGTTGAGGTTGCGTATTCCTTCCCTGCTTTTTTCCTGGACTTTTTTCCGCTGAACCAGGTCCTGCTCTTTTTTTTCCTGACGGACGGCATCTTCAATTCCCATCAGGAGGCCTTTCAGGTAATCATCGGCCACATCAATATAGGCCACTTTTTTATCAGCGGCTTTAACAAGCGCTTTGTAAAATTGCTGGGGACTGTAGCGGGAGAGATCGCCTGATTGCTCAACGGCAGGGCCAAACCCCGCCCTCCACATCAGGTGCTGGTTCCTTAATTGGTTCATTGCCGGAATTTTTGCATGATTTAGTTTTCTGACTTAAATGAAGCACATAAGTTTAAAAAGGAGGCAGAATACGATTACAAACGCTGAAAAACTTATCTTATTTTTATCCCGGATCGTTAAAAAAATTAATGTGCGCACCAAGGCCTTTAAATACCTGGCTCCCTTTATTGTCTTTATTGGCGCCTGGCATTCCTTCTCGGTTACCGGCTGGCAGATCTGGCTGCCACTTTGCTGGGCCTGGATTATTATCCCGGTCACTGAACTGTTTATCAGGCCCGACCCCGCCAATATGAGTGCGGCCGAAGAAGAACTGGCCAAAAAGGACCGTATCTATGACTTCCTGCTGTATGGTATCGTGATCCTTCAGTATGTACTGCTGATTAAATTCATGTATGCGATGTCAACAGATACGCTTTCCCTGCCGGACCTGGTGGGCCGGATCTGGGTCATGGGATTGCTTTGCGGGGTATTTGGCATCAATGTGGGGCATGAACTGGGGCACCGGGTCAACCGAACAGAACAAACCCTGGCCAAGGCCCTGCTGCTTACTTCACTCTATATGCATTTCTTTACCGAGCACAATAAAGGGCACCACAAACGGGTGGCTACTCCCGAGGATCCCAGTAGTGCCCGTTACGGGGAAATGATCTACCTGTTTTATTTCCGTACCATCGTTTTCGGCTACGGCAGCGCCTGGCATATTGCCAATGATGAAATGCGGAAAAAAGGAATCCCCGTTTTTTCCTTCCGCAATGAAATGATCCGGTTTCACCTGGTTGAAACGACCCTTGTAATCGCCCTGTTCCTGTTCTTTGGCGGATGGGTCACCCTGTACTTCCTCCTCGCAGCAGGGATCGGCATCCTGTTACTGGAAACCGTAAATTATATTGAACATTACGGGTTGCAGCGCCGGGCTACCGGGGAAGGTTCATACGAACGGGCCCTTCCCGAACACAGCTGGAACAGTGATCATATCATCGGCCGACTGATGCTGTTTGAACTAAGCCGCCATTCTGATCACCATTATATGGCCAGCCGCAAGTACCAGGTTTTGCGGCACCATGACCATTCCCCGCAAATGCCAACCGGTTATCCCGGCATGATGCTGCTGGCCCTGGTCCCACCGCTGTGGTTTTATGTCATGAACCGGAAAATCAAATCACTCAGCTCCTGATTCGGCTGCTGCTGAACACCCCTCCTTATTGTGATCGTGTACATTCTTCCCCCCGGTTATTCGGCCTGTTACTTTGCTGCCGGACGGGATTGGCGTGTCATCAAACAACGACCTATTACCGGTACGTATCTTTCACATCAGGGGGCACCGCAAAATTTCGATTTAGAAACGTTTAGACACTATGTTGCAATAATAATTGAACGGCCGCCCGATATATGCTAAAAAAAACGAATAAATTGTCTGATCGTTTTTTATCACCTAACCAAACCAATTTATTTATGAAGAGATCACTTGTATTGATCGCAGGCAGCTTATTATTTATGATGAGCTGTAACAAATCAGGTTCCAACGAAGAGAGCGCTCCCGACACAGATGCAGTAGCCACCCAACGCCAATGTGCTGCTGCTGATGTATTAGCCGAGCAATTAAAAGCAGACCCCTCTTTAGGGAGACGTCTCCAGGAGATTGAAGATTTTACCCAGCGGGTGGCCGCCCATCCTGAACAGTTCAGGCTGGTGAACGGCATCGTGGAGATTCCCGTTGTATTTAATGTATTGTACCGCACCACCGCACAAAATGTATCCCTGGCACAACTGCAATCACAGGTTGACGTGCTGAACGAAGATTATGGCGGCACCAATGCGGATCACAACCTGACCTCTACGTACAATACAGTGAAAGCCGGCGATATCGGTGTACGGTTTGTACTGGACCTGGTAAACCGCCGCAAGACCTCTAAAACCAGCTGGACCACCAACGATGCCATGAAGAAAAGCGCTTCGGGTATTGCCCCCACCAGTCCCAGCACCAAACTCAATATCTGGGTTTGTAACCTGAGCGGTGGTATCTTAGGATATGCCCAGTTCCCCGGCGGCGCTGCGGCCACCGATGGCGTGGTACTGGACGACAATGCAACCGGAAGGGTAGGCACGGCAGCGGCTCCTTTCAATAAAGGAAGAACCGCTACTCACGAAGTGGGTCACTGGTTAAACCTTCGTCATATCTGGGGCGACGCCACTTGCGGAAATGACCAGGTAAACGATACCCCGCTGCACAATACTTCCAACTTTGGTTGCCCGGCTGCCGGTCACCTGAGCACCTGTACCGGTACTCCGGTAGAAATGACCATGAATTATATGGATTATACCGATGATGCCTGTATGTATATGTTCAGCGTTGGTCAGCGTAGCCGTATGCTGGCCGTCTTTGCGGTGGGAGGTCCCCGCAACAGCTTTGCACAACCCTGATGGATCGAACAATCCTGAATAAAAAGAAAAGGTCCGGAGTGATTCCCGGACCTTTTTTGGTTCCCGCGAAGCCATAAAAGATTGTACTATCAATAAAATTTCTTCATTGTTCGGGCAGGCTTATGATCTTTGCGGGCTATACTTATTTCTTCCCGGCCGGTATGATCCACCTTGCACCAATACCTATATTTTGCAAATAACCCAACCCAAGGCTGGAGGAAAAGCCGAATGAATTCTGTACATTCTTTGTATCCCCGGGTCCCTTGATTTTACTGTGATTATAGTTGATACTGGCAAAATCAGCAAAACGCAGGTCCAATAAAAAATGTTTTCCGGCTTTATACGACAAACCCGGGTAGAGTCCGGCCTGTACGGAAACAGTTGCCTGGTCGCCGGAATTGCCTCCGGACACATTCAATGCGGAATAACTGACGCCGGCCCTTCCTTCAGCGAACAGCAGGAAATTTTTACCAATGGATTTATACCGCCTGGAAAAAAAACCGGCCCCCGTACTATAATTCTCGCTGCTGTTGTTTAACCCGGGCTGATCAGGATACTCAGTTTTTGATTTACCATAGGCCCCATTGATATAGAAACCGCTCATCCGGCTCTCCTTTGTTGCGAATCCCAGGTCCAGCGAGATGCTGCCAGTCGTGGACTTACCAGAAAAGGGTGTAAATCCGGAGTTGGATTCATTCGCAGCATGCTGGAAACTCAATCCTGCCCCCAGTATCCTGTCTCCTTTTGTAAACTGTGCTCCGGCCGGAAAGCAAAAATTAACTCCCGTAATCACCAATACAAATAATATTTTTTTCATGATGTAGGTTTTAGTACAGCAAAACTGCAAAAGAAAAAGACAGGGAAGAATGACCCCCTGTCTTTTCACAAATGTTTATGTTAAGCGAATGGAAAATGATCGTATCCGTGCAGCATTATTGCAGGGTGTCAAATCCCAGGAAAGACTGTAAAACTGCCGGTATTTTTATACCCTGAGTTCCCTGGTTGTTCTCCAGCAAAGCGGCCAGGATACGGGGCAGGGCCAGTGAACTTCCATTCAGCGTATGCGCCAGTTGCGGTTTCCCTTTTTCATCTTTGAACCGTACTTTCATCCGGTTGGCCTGGAAGGTCTCGAAATTACTCACCGAACTTACCTCCAGCCATTTTTGCTGGGCGGCGCTGTACACTTCAAAATCATAGGTAAGGGCAGAAGCAAAACTCATATCGCCACCGCATAAGCGAAGAATACGGTAAGGCAGTTCCAGTGATTGCAATAGTTTTTCCACATGCGCCACCATGCCATCCAATACTTCATAGCTCTTATCCGGGTGTACGATCTGTACGATTTCGACTTTGTCAAACTGGTGCAACCGGTTCAGTCCCCGTACATCGGCCCCGAAACTGCCCGCTTCCCGGCGAAAACAGGGAGTATAGGCGGTCATCTTAACCGGCAGCTCTGTTTCTTTTAAAATAGTATCGCGGTAAATATTGGTTACCGGGACCTCCGCCGTGGGGATCATGTAATAATTATCGGCGGGCATATAATACATCTGGCCTTCCTTATCCGGTAATTGCCCGGTACTGTAGGCCGACATTTCGTTCACCATCAGCGGGGGCAGGTACTCGGTATAGCCGGCCGCGGTATTGTACTCCAGGAAATAATGGATCAGCGCCCGTTGCAGCCTGGCTCCCTTTCCCTTATACAGGGGAAACCCACTGCCGGTGATCTTTGCCCCGGTTTCGAAATCCACGATATCATATTGTTTGATCAGTTCCCAGTGCGGCAGGGCCCCCGCGGGCAGGGCAGGTTTGACGCCCCCTTCCCTGACCACTACATTCTCAGCAGGGGTTTTACCAGGTGGTACAATTGCAGCAGGCAGGTTGGGTAATTTGACCAGTTCCTCCTGTAATTTTTTCTCCGTTTCTCCCAGCCGATCGCTAATCGGTTGCAGGGCCGCTTTCAACACCGCCACTTCCTGCTTCTTCGCTTCGGCTTCTTCTTTCTGCCCTTTCCCCATCAGGGTGCCGATCTCTTTCGAAATGCTGTTCACTTTTGCCTGGTTATTATCAAACTCCAGTTGCAGCTTTTTCCGCTGCTCATCCAGGGACAGAATGACATCCACCACCGACAAATCCGCCACATGCTTCACCGCCAGCCTTTCTTTTACCCATTCCGGATTTTGCCGTAATACCTGTAATTGTAACATCGTTCGCTGTTTTGCGCAAAGATAACCGCTGGATTTTTATGATCCCCTGATTCTTCGGTCCGATTTTCACCGGTTACAAAAGAGCAGTCCCGCTATCTTTGCCGGATGTTAGCCAACGACGACCTGCAACAACGCTGGTGGAACCTGGAAGCCAGGCTGCTGGAACGGTTCAACAAAAAACCCGATATGGAAACGATATTGTTCCTCATCGGTGTCCAGGAATTCGGAGTGATCAAAGAAAATTTCACCAAGGAACAAAAACAGGACCTGATGCATATTGCCGTCTGTACCCTCCTTTCAGAAAGCGGGTACTACGAACTGGAATCGGTGGATGAGGACGGATGGCCGCATTTTAAGCAACTGAAACCCATGCCCGAAATGAGCATGCCCGAACAGGAAAATTTCCTGAAGGACCATATCCTGCATTATTTTGAACAAACCGGTTTTTAACCAACGATAAATCAGCATGAAAAAAATCCTCCTGTCCCTTGTATCGGTACTGGTCATTGGCAGTTGCCTGGCCCAGCAAGACAGCCTGCTTACCCGGAAAGACCGGAAAAAAAGGGATGTGTTGCTGCAAACCAGTATGGGTGATATCGTGATCCGCTTATCCGATCTCACACCCCTGCACCGGGACAATTTCCTGAAGCTGGTAAAGACACATTACTATGACAGCGTTTTGTTTCACCGGGTCATCCGGAATTTTATGATCCAGGGAGGCGACCCGGAAAGCAAAACCGCTCCCGCCGGAAAACCATTGGGCAATGGCGGCCCGGAATACCGCATTCCGGCTGAATTCAGGCCAACGCTTTTTCATAAAAAAGGAGTGATCGCGGCGGCCCGGGATAATAACCCCGAAAAAGCCAGTAGCGGCAGCCAGTTCTATATCACCCAGGGCAAAATTTTCACCGATGCCGGTCTCGATTCTGTTGAAACCTATCGGTTAAAGAGAAAGATACCCGCCGAACAACGGGAGGTCTATAAGACTACCGGCGGGGTTCCGCACCTGGATCAGCATTATACGGTGTTCGGGGAAGTGGTAAAAGGAACGGAAGTGATTGATAAAATTGCCGCGGTTCCCACCAGTAAAGGGGTGGACCGCGACCGCCCGCTGGAAAATGTGGTGATCCTGAAAGCCCGGCTGATCAGGAGAAAAAAATACGGGCATTAATTAAAAAGCTCCCTGGTTGGAGGGAGCTTTTTAATTTCAGCATGATCCTTATTTTTGATTACCCATTCCCCCCTGTTGCCCTCCACCTTCCGCTCTTTTCTTTTCTTCCTCGATCGCTGATTTCCGCTGACGGGCCCCTTTTACCTGGCTGTTACCAAAACGGAAATTGAAATTCAGTTTGAATTGCGGCATCTCGCCATTTCCGCTGAAACTGCTTTTCACACCGGCAAAATCGGTATGACCGCTCCATTTCATGGTCCGGAAGATATCACCCACCGCCACTTTGATAGTTCCCTTTCCTTTAAAAACGATCTTTTGCAACCCGGCATCCACCATTCCCATGGCATCGGCCCGGATCATCCCCTGCCAGATGGAAGGAGATATATACAACAGGCTCAGTTCACCGGTCCAGCCCTTACCCAGGTTAAGGCTGTTCTGCATAAAATAAGTCATGGCAAACACTCCCTGGTTTACTTTCCGGTCTCCCCCGCCAAAATCAGCCACATAATGCGAGTAATTCGCATTCAGCGAGGCAAAGAAACTATACCATTTATACTGGAAAGGATAACTGATATTCAGCGCTGCCACATCCTGGGTGGCCAGGTTCTTCTTGGTCAGGAATCCCTTTGTTTTGTCAATGGTATCCGGCACCTGTGCAAAAATATCCTTCACATGACTATAGGTCAGTTTGGTAGTGAGTTTGTATTTGTAAATATGGGTGATGTCAACACTGTGGGTGTACTGGGGCCGCAGCAGTGTATTCCCCTTCATATAGGTGTACTCATTCAGCTTGAACTCAAAAGGGTTCAGGTCCTGGTAAGCTGGCCGGTCGATCCGGCGGCTGTAGGAGAGGGTCCATTGTTTCATGGGGTTCTTGTTGAAGGTGACCGCCGCGCTCGGGAACAGGTCAGTGTAATCCCTTTTAAATGTGGAATCATAACCCAGCATAGTACCGTCCACTCTTTTAAACCCGGTTGAATTACCGGTGGAATGGGTGTTCTCCGCCCGCAGGCCAAACTGGATCATAAATCCTTTCTTGAACTGCTTGTTATAATTTACATACAAGGCATTGATATTCTCCTTGTATATAAAGCGGTTACTCTTCAGGGTGTCCAGTACTTTCTCCGAACCCAGTACATCATACCGCTGAAAGTCATTATCCGTTTCCACAACACCGATTTTCCCGCCAAAACCAAGCCGGCCTCCCTTGTAATTTTTTTCATAATCCGCTTTCAGCGAATACAGGTCGATATTGGTCGGGGCAATCATATTGTAAACCGCCCGGTTAATTTCCGTTGTTCCATCGGGCTGGTAATAATAATTGGGCTGGAACTGGTTGGACCTGATCTTAAAGAATCCGTAATCCGCATCAATATTCAGCTCGGCACCCCCGGTTACTGCATACCGGTAGTTCAGGTTGGTATTCAGGTTATCCCGTTTCATATCGTTGTGGTTGGTGGCTTTCAGGATCCGGTCCGTTTGCCCGGTAGGGATATATATAAAATGCATCGGGCCGGCTGTATTCACATCATTGTTGGCGATATTCCCGTTCAGCACCACACCGATCGTGTGATTCTTATTGATAAAATAATCCAGGCCGGCCTTGAATCCATGTGTGTTATTCCGGAACAATATCTCATTCTTCTGGAGAAAAAATGTATCAAACTGGACTTTTTCCCCGTTCATGGTCATCAGGTAATTGCCTTTGTTATAATTGTAATTGCCAAAGACATTGATGCTCTTGTTGCGGTGATTCAGGTTGAGCCCCCCGTTGTATTTGGGATAAGTACCCTGCACATAGCCCCCGTTTACGGAGCCATTGGTCCCGAAAGACTTATTCTTTTTCAGTTTGATGTTGATGATCCCCGCATTCCCGGCTGCTTCGTATTTGGCAGAGGGATTGGTGATGATCTCAATGGCTTCGATCTGGGCAGACTGCAGGCTCTTTAAATAATTGGACAGGTCAGAGCCGGATAAAGGAGACGGCTTCCCGTCAATATACACCTGCACCCCGTTCTTACCGGCGAGACTGATATTATCGTCCTTGTCCACCATTACACTGGGGCTGCGGCGCAGTAATTCAAGGGCATCATTCCCCACAGCATTGATCGTTCCTTCCACATTCAGGATGGTCTTATCTGCCTTCACTTCAATGATTGGTTTCTTAGTGGTAACGGTAACTCCCTGCAGGTTCCCGGATGCTTTGGTCAGCTGGACAACAGGCAGTGAAATATCCCCCGTTGCTTCAAAAACGCCTGAATAATGTGTGGCATACCCGATATGCGAGGCACTGACCAGGTACTTTCCGGCAGGTGACGGGATGGAAAAACTTCCGTCATTGGCCGTAACAGCCAGTTTTACCACGGACGAATCCTTTACACGGAGAAGTGAAACGGTCGTTTTGTACAACCCCCTTCCTTCTTCATCTTTTACCACACCCGAAATTTTCTGGGCCCGGGCGGAAAGGGATAAGGTCAGGGCTGACAGAAAAAATAAAACTAACTTTCTCATTATTAATGGTTTTCGTTAAGTGAAGGGCAAAGATACCCCCGGGGGAGGCATACAGTTAAGCGATTCCCGACCAATGGCGCAAAACCTGCCATGAACGGCACAGAATTTCCGGTGAAATAATACAAGTTCCCGATCGGGTTCAGTTTTCATTTCATCGTTTTCCCTTAGGTTTGCAACTCAAAATCATTGATTATGAGTTACCCTGCTAACCTTCGCTACACCAAAGACCATGAATGGATTCGTTTAGACGGCACTACAGCCACCATCGGCATTACAGACTATGCACAAAGGGAACTGGGTGACATTGTTTATGTCGATGTAGATACAATCGGCAAGACCCTCGAAGCCGGATCTGTGTTTGGAACGGTTGAAGCGGTTAAAACGGTATCTGATCTTTTCCTGCCTGTCAGTGGCACTATCACTGAACTGAATCCCGCCCTGGGCAATGCACCCGAACTCGTTAACAGCGACCCGTACGGGGATGGCTGGATGGTTAAGATGACCGTAAGCAACCCTGCTGAATACGAAAACCTGATGGATGCTGCTGCCTACCAGGCTGTGGTAGATTAAATCCGGCCCGTATTAATTCCCGTAAATAACAGAGATACAATCTGAACAGGATTCGTTGTATCTTAACCAGGTATTTGAACCTCAACACTACATACAGCGAACAGGAGCTGGTGGCTTCCTTGCGTCAACGGGATGAAAAAGCCTTTGCTTACCTGTATGATCATTATGCGACTGCTCTTTACGGGGTGGTAAACACTGTTGTTCCCGATAAAGAAACAGCCAATGACGTTTTGCAAAACGTATTTGTCAATATCTGGCGAAAATTCGATTCTTATGATCCGGCCAAAGGAAGATTGTTTACCTGGATGATGAATATTGCACGGAATGCCGCTATTGACGAAATACGGTCAAAAAGCTATGCAAATGCCCGTAAAAACCAGCCGCTGCCGGAGGACAATGAGATCAGCGGAGCCATAACCGGCCCCCGGATCGAGGACAGCGGATTGAAAAAAGTACTGGGCAGGCTGAAAGAAGAATGGCGGGTGCTGGTTGACCTGTCCTACTACCAGGGATTTACACACGAGGAGATTGCCAGGATACTGGATCTCCCACTGGGTACGGTAAAGACCCGGATCCGGTCGGCATTAATACAATTGAGGACACTTTTACAATAAGGAGTTGAACATACAGGAATACATATCAAGCGGAATCGTCGAGAGCTATGTGCTCGGGCTGGCTACTGAAGAAGAAAGCCGGGAGTTTGAGGCATTGTGTGCCCAATACCCCGAACTGCTCCGGGCCAGGACCGATTTTGAACTGGCGCTTGAAAAACAGGCTTTGTCCGCTGCCGGGGCCCCTCCTGCCTTTGTAAAAGAAAATATACTGAAGGAAATCCGCTCCGGCGGAAAGGTCATTCCACTGGGCAGCGGGACTGGAAGCAGCTTCAACCGCTGGAAATACGTTGCGGCAGCTTCCATTATTCTACTGGCTGGCAGTATGGCCTGGAATATTTCCATGATCAGCAGAAATGCGAGCCTGTCGAAAAATTTATACAAGGCCAAAGAAAGTATCATGGACCTGGCCGCAGAAATAGGCCGGCTCCAGCAAAACCCCAATGTGAAAATGGCGTCCCTGCGCGGCATGGAGATTTCCCCCCAATCCACTGCCACTGTTTATTGGGACACGGCCTCTCACGATGTATATCTCCTGGCCAATAACCTGCCGGCACCTCCTTCCGACAAACAATACCAGCTCTGGGCCCTGCTTGATGGCAAACCCGTGGACCTGGGCATGATGGATTTTACCGTACACCAGAAAAAGCTGCTGGTCCGGATGAAGAATGCGGCCAATGCACAGGCTTTTGCCATTACATTGGAAAAAATGGACCGGCCCGATCCTTCCAAACCCGGCGGTGATATGGTGGTCATGGGTAAGCTTTGATTTTCTCCCGGCGGCAATCTTTACTACTCTTGTTTACGTAGGTATAAATCATGTACGGCTATAGTCGTTTTGGTTCTATAGTTGGTTAAAGAACAGGGGGCCCTTCCGGGCTCCTTGTTTATATTGAAGAAAGCGGATTCCTGCAAATCTTCCCTAATATTGCCGAAATAATACAAATGAAAACCCGGTTCGCCTTTTTTTTTCCTGGTATCTTTTGGCTGCTGCTTTGTACCCTCCTCCTCACCCTTCCCGGATCCGCTTTCCCGACAGAAGACTGGCTGGATAAGATCTGGTTTGATAAATGGGTGCATATCGGTCTTTTCGCCCTGCTGGTTATTTGCTGGTGCCGGGGGATTCATCAATCCGTAGCGGATAGAAAAAAGGCCATCAAAATTTTTGCCTGGATAACAGCCGCCGCTGTTTGTTATGGCATATCCATGGAATTTGTACAGCGGTATTTTGTTGTGAACCGGTCATTTGATACCGGGGACATCGTGGCGGATGCAGTAGGGGCGCTTGCAGGTTATTTTTTCAGCAGGAGGATATACATAAAAAAATAGACCCCTGTGGAAACAGGGGTCGCAACCAAAACTAACTGCTTATGAGAAAATTGACTGCTTTTATAATGAGGTCTGTATTTCTTTTTTTATATAACGCAAATTTACTGCCTATAGTATGATCTTCGCTGTTAATGAAAGTTTAAAAGAGCCTGTTCAGTAATTCCACTTAGTTATCTTCCGCAACTCACCATTACCTCCTGATAATACGATGCAGATACTGAGCGGATTGCATAAGTATCAAAAACGATTGTTAGTTTATCTATTTCGATAACATTTCAAAAACTGACAATCAACTGACAAAGAACGGGCATAGTAACTACCTTCTTATATACTTATGTAAAATTCGTGCCAAAAACGAGTGCTGCAATAAAAGGTCATTCGCTCCGGAATATGCTTTCCTGAAATGGCTTAGCATTTAACTATTTAGATAAAAAACCTTTTATCATATCCATTAAGCCACCGTCTGCAGCCTGGCCTCCCGGCTGAAAACTATCCCGGGCTTTTTGGGTAAAGCTTCCAATAATGTCCTGTATGTCAGTCCCTCCCCCCTCATTATCCGCGCTACCCCCGCCGGTAAACTGATGTAAAAGATCCTGTAATTGAGAACCAGCGCCGCCGCCGGTGAAGGAACCAATCAACCCGTCAAGTGTAAAGCCCGGGTTCTGCGCATTGTTGGTTTCCGTGATCATCCCGTTCAGCACATTAGGAATGAGTTTATTAGCCACGTTACTGGCTGAAGCCGGGCTAAGGTTGTACTTACCTACCAGCTTGCTGATAAAATGCCCCAGCATCATGGTTACCATCGGGTTTTTTAGCAGGCTGCCTGCACCATTGCTCCCTTTAAACAGGTCCAGGATATTCTGAAGGCCGCCGCCGGCCAGTACATTCTGAAAACCGCTGGTAATCGTTTTCGTGGCTTCAGCCAGCACTTCCTGGTTTTGCTCGTTGGGAATCTCGGGATTTTCCACCACCGTATCCTTTCCGAAATTTTTTACCAGGTCCATTAATTGTTCAAGCATACTGCATGTTTTAAATTAAATAAAGTTTTTCCATAAATGGTTCACCGAAAAATAGCCATTAATACCATTCCGGAGAAATATTAAATAATTGTTACCCGCAAAGAAACCGGGCAAACGGCATGCAGTACCGTCCCTTAATTTTGTTTGGTGAGTTTTTCCGAATTCTCCGCGAACTGGAGCGCTTCGATCAATTCCTGGATATCGCCATTCAATACAGCATCGAGGTTATAAAGAGTAAGTCCGATCCGGTGATCGGTAACACGGCCCTGGGGAAAATTATAAGTCCGGATCTTGGCGCTGCGGTCACCTGTGCTTACGAGGCTTTTCCGGTGACGGGCAATTTCGTCTTCCTGTTTCCTCACCTGCTCTTCATACAACCGGGTGCGGAGCATTTGCATGGCTTTCTCCCGGTTGCCCAGCTGGGAGCGCTCGGTCTGACAGATCACCACGGTACCGGTGGGAATATGGGTCAGCATTACCTTCGTTTCCACTTTATTTACATTCTGGCCGCCGGCGCCGCCACTCCGGGCTGTTTCCATTTTTACATCGGCCGGGTTCAGTTCAAAATCCACTTCCTCCGCCTCGGGCATCACGGCCACCGTCGCGGCGGATGTATGCACCCTTCCGGATGCCTCTGTGTCGGGTACCCGCTGCACCCGGTGCACACCGCTTTCAAATTTCAGGGTGCCATAAACATCATCGCCGCTGACTTCCAATTGAACTTCTTTATAACCACCCACTGTTCCTTCATTCTCACTCAGCACGGCGGTCTTCCAGCCGCGCCGTTCACAATAACGTATATACATCCGCAGCAAATTCCCGGCAAAAAGACTGGCTTCATCTCCGCCGGTGCCGGCCCTGATCTCCAGGATGGCATTTTTTTCATCCTGCGGATCCTTCGGGATCAGCAACTGCCGGATGGATGCTTCGGCCTGCAGTTTCTTTTCCTCCAATGCCGGGGCTTCCAGTTTAGCCAGCTCCCGCATTTCTTCATCGCCGCCTTCCAGGGCTTCCTTATAAAAATCAATATCCTCCAGGATTTTCCGGTATTCATGATAGGCCTGTACAATTTTCTCCAGGCTGCGGTATTCCTTGCTGGTCTCCGCAAATTTCTTGTTATTCCCCACGATCTCCGGGTTGGTAAGAGCTACCCCCAACTGATCAAATCTTGCTTTTATGGCTTCCAGTCTGTCCAGCATAATAAATAAAACTTCCAGGAGAATCTGTCTGCTACCGGCTGGAAGTCGGCAAAGGTAACTGAATAATTTTTTGGGATTTGGATTTTGATTTCGGGAATTTTACGGCATGCAGTACCAAAAATTCAGGGCAGACCGCCTGTTTGACGGCACCCGGTTCCGGGAAGGGAAAGTGCTGATCACCGATGATAGCGGGAAAGTGGAAGCCATTGTTTCTCCCGAGGAAGCCGGCGACGATGTGAAACAACTGGAAGGGATACTCAGTCCCGGGCTGATCAACTGCCATTGCCACCTGGAACTCAGTCACCTGAAAAATATAATCCCGCCCCATACCGGGCTGATCGATTTCCTTTGTTCCGTGGTCACCAAAAGAGGGTTTGCTCCTGAAGTCATCGAAAAAGAAATCCGCCGTGCCGAAAAAGAAATGGCGGAGAATGGCATTGTAGCCGTTGGAGATATCGGGAATACGGCTGACACGGCTGCCATAAAAAAGAGTAGCGGGATCCGCTGGCAGAATTTTGTGGAAGTACTGAGTTTTACCGACGCACAGGCAGCAGAAAACTTCGGCCATTACCGGCAGGTGGCCCGGCAAATGGAACAGGAACTGAGTACATCCGCCCTGCCGCACCGGACCTCCCTGGTTCCCCATGCGCCTTACAGCATTTCACCCAATACTTTCCGGCTGATCAATGAAGCGACCGAAGGCCAGGTCATTTCCATTCACAACCAGGAACACCCGGCGGAAGATGAATTGTACAAAACCGGTACCGGCCCCTACCTGCGGTTCTTCAAAATCTTCGGAATGGATAAGTCTCCGTTCCCGGTTACCGGGCAAAGCAGTATCCGTTCAGTATTACCTTACTTCAATAAAGGGCAAACCATTCTCCTGGTCCACAATACATTTATGCCGGAAGAAGATATAATATGGGCCAATGAGTACGCGGCCGCAGGGGGACTGAAACTGTTCTATTGCCTTTGCGTGAACGCCAATCTCTATATTGAAAACAAGGTTCCTCCTGTCGATCTTTTGATCAAACATAACTGCGCGGTGGTCCTGGGCACCGATAGTTACAGCAGCAACTGGCAATTGAGCATTGCCGGCGAAATGGAGACAATCCGCCGTCATTTCCCCCATCTGACGGAGGAAACCATTTTTCAATGGGCCACCCACAATGGGGCAAAAGCGCTGGGATGGAGCGATGAACTGGGCAGTTTTGAGAAAGGAAAGAAACCGGGGCTCTGCCTGATCAAAGAAAGTCCATATTCATCTACGCTGATTAAATAAAATACGAACCTACCAACCCTGATATTATAAGACAGTGCATACCCTTTATCTCCAACTACTGGTTCCCGCCCTGTATGGCACTGAACAGATAAATGGCCATACTCCGGTCTTTTGAATTAAAAAGATCTGCCCAATAAGGCTTGCGGCAGTGCAGGAGCAAGTAAACTGCGTAAACTTTCAACCATGAAAGGTATGACTGAATAGGCCTGTCGTATTTTCCAAGCAGGTCACGAATAACCGCCATTTGATCCAGGAACTTACTGGTTAAATAAAGACCGGGCCCATCTTGGCTTATCTCATTATTTCCCTAAGCACCGGCAAACTTTTTAAAGCCCCGAAACCCTGTATGTGTAACATATAATACGTTTCAAATTGCTGTAACAACCCTCTTCTGAAATTATGATCAAGTTTGATGTCTTCCAGTTCTCCCGGCTGCATGACTTTCAGTAATTGGGAGGTGATGGCGGCCTGCTGCCCCTCCAGGAAACAGGGATGCCCCGGTTGCCGGCTGGTGAAACAACCTTCTTTCAGATCCAGGTAGGAGTTAGCGGAGCTGTAGTTATCTGTCAGCCTGAACCCGAAATGCACCGGCAGGTGCAGGGCAAAGAATAAGGAAAGATTGGCCATTACCGTACTCCGGCTTTCATCCAGGTGCATCATGCAATCTTCGGTGAACTGAAAAAGATCCGGGTTGCTTTCCGGTTGCTTCAGGCACATGGTCAGCAGTTCCACCATAAAAAGAGCCACGGCATTCTTTGGCACATCTGAGAAAATATGCTGATAGATAACCGCCCATTTGAATTCCTTTATCCGGTTGAGTTGTTTCAGTTCATTGTGATATACCACAAGATCCAGCAGGGCGGAGGGCTGAAAGAGGCTGGCCTTCCCGCTTCCCTTTTTGGTGGAGGTTCTCACGCCGTTCACCAGGTAAGACTGCACCCCGAACAATTCAGTGAAAATGGTTACCACCAGGCTGGTTTCGCCGTATTTCACGGTTCGTAAAACAAGGCCCTTTGTTTTATAAAGTTTATCCGGCATCAGTTGGCAATAAAGAAAATTTTGGTGGCGGTTTTTTCCTTTCCTCCTTCCTCACTCACCAGCACGAGGTAAGCGCCGCTGACTATTTTTTGCCCCCGGTAATTTTTGCCATCCCAGACAGCCTGTCCGCCCAGCGCCCTTGTCTGGTAAACCAGCCGGCCATCCAGTTCTGTAATTTTTACAAGGGCATTGTTTACCAGGCCGCGGATCGCGATGGTCCCTGCAAAGCCGGGTGGCACCGGGTTGGGGAAAACCAGCACGTTTTCATTTATTTCGCCCCCTTCCGTTGCGGTACCCCGGAACGAACAGATCCCTTTTAAGGTGGCAAAATACACTTCCCCGGTTTTCCCGTCAACGGCGATCTTCCTTACATCGTTGCTTAATAAAGGGCTGTTGGCCTCATTGAATTGGGCAATGACTTTCTCACCGCCTGCATTCACCAGGAATACACCGTTTTTAGTAGCCACCCATTTCCGGTCGGCCCCATCCACGGCAATGCTCCGCACTTCTTCCCCCTTGAACAGGTATCCGGCAAAATTCCCCTGCGGAACAACCGGCCAAACGGCATCACATCCCGTGGCAGCAAAAGCCTGGTCCGGGCACTGGATCACGCCGATCCCGTCCGAACTGCCCACCCAGATAAAGCCGCTCTTATCTTTTGCAATACACAATATATCGTTGGAAGGCAGGTTGCCGTTCCCGTTTCCGGTGCCAACCATTTTCCAGCGATCATCCCCCGTGTTTTCAATTGCCGTTCCATGATCAAAACAGATCAGCCCGTTACCCAGGGGAGAAACAATCCATTTATAGTTATTATCATCCACCAGGATCTGCGAAACGGCTTTTTCAAACAACGCAAAGGGCAATGAAAACCGAACCCAGTTCCCGTCGGCCTTCCGCACCCGCAGCGGTTCCGCAGCCCCGAAATTGGAGATCCACAAATTATTATCCCTGTCGAATGCCAGTCCGGCCACGCGGTAACTGGACGGATCTCCTTCGGTATTGCCCAGGTAGCCCTGCTTAAAAATTTCAAAGGAAGGTCCTTTCCCGATATGCAATAACCCGCCGCCAAAAGAACCGGCCCAGGCTGTTTCATCCCGTTTATCGACAGCCAGTGAAATGAAATCCAGCAGGGAATCCATTTCCGGGTACTGGTACCTGTTAATATTATTCCAGTGACCCTCTGTAAAGACAAAGATCCCGTCCCCGTTATATTGGTAATTCCAGGCATCATTCACCGAGCCGGCTGCTCCGTAAAAAATATGGTTATCCACTGTTATTTCTCCACCGGCAATGGCTTGCGGGGAATTGGGGCTGTAATTCGTATATGCATTACCGTTACTAAAACGGGACAATCCCGCATACTGGTCGGCCACCCAGGGCTCACTGTTCAGCAATAATGCCTTTCGCGGAAATGAAACGGCGCCGGTCTGTTCCATTGTTCTGCTGACCGAACCATCTGTCCCCAGGATCAGCACCCGGCTGATCCCGTTGCTTTGCCGCTCCGCCAGCAGGATCTTGTTTCCGCTGAGGTGGCTGTTTACATTGGGCCATCCATCCCCGTAAAACAAGGTCCAGGCAACTCCGTTTTGTATAAACAGGGAATCATTCTTTTCCATGATTATACGGCCCTCCAGGCTGATGATATTTTTACAGCCCGCTGTACCGTTGATGGCCTGCCAGTAGTGGTGATCGGCCAGGTTGGGCGCATTGGAGGCCGCTTTCTTCAGTCCCTCTTCCGTTGCCGCATAAAAAAAACTGCCGTCACTGGTAACCGCATTTACTTTTACCGGGTTCCCCCCATTCCCGATCAGCCAGGTATCTTTTATTTCGTAGCGGTCCGCATCCACTACGATTACGCCCAGCCCGGTGGACAGGTAGAACGCATTACCACGCGGGTAGATATGGTACACAGTCTTATCCCCGCTGCTATTGTCGCGTTTGATATCGGGGATATTGATAATATCATTCCGGTAAAATATATCCAGGTTGCTGTTTTGGTAGGCCACCAGCAGTTTGAGACCGGCTTCATCCGCTGCAATCGAGCTGATCCCTGTTTCGCTGAGCCCGGTAACCCTGCTGTACCTTTCTATACTATTATCCCCCGGTTCTACGGAGAAAAGGCTGTAGGGAGTGGCACAATAGACTTTGCCGGCAACGGTCGCCAGGTCAATGGCGCTGTTATAGGGCAGGTGTTCCCTCCATTGACCTACAGGGGCCAGGTGATCCTGTGCCGCCGCCATATGGCAGGCAATAAACAAGGAAAAGGACAGGAGGGTTTTCATGCCTCAAAAGTATCACAATCGGTCATGTTCCTATTGGGGTTTTTTGCCTTTCTTTGCAGCCTCACAATTCCTGATTTCCTTATGTGGTACCGGCTCGGACAATTTATTCTTAACTATCGTATTGCACTCCTGGCCCTGTTACTGGCAGTAACCGGGTTTATGGGCTATCATGCAAGTAAAGTGCAGCTAAGCTATGATTTTACACGGGCCATCCCGATTGACAATCCCAAATACAGGGCCTACCAGGAGTTCAGAAAAAAATTCGGCGAAGACGGCAACCTGCTCGTCATCGGGATACAAACAGATCAACTCTTCCGGGAAAAAACCTTCAATGCGTATTATACACTGCAGCGTCAATTGAAAAAAGTGCGGGGAGTGGATGATATCATCTCGGTACCTTCCGCGGTGAACCTGGTAAAGAATGCAGAAACGGAAAAGCTGAAAGCCGCTGCCATTTTTCCGGACCGGGTGCTCACGCAGGCGGAGATTGACAGCGCTTCCGTTATTTTTCTGAATCTCCCTTTTTACGAAAACCTGCTGTACAATCCTTCCACCCATGCCTGGCTGATGGGGCTCCGGATCAACAAGGACCTGATGGCAACGAAAACCCGGGAGACGATCGTAAGGGATATCAACAAATTGGTGGACGCATTCGGGAAAGAACAAAACCTTGCTGTTTATAAAAGCGGGCTGCCTTATATCAGGACGGCCGTTGCCGTAATGCTGGTAAAGGAAATGAATTTCTTCCTGCTGGCCTCGGTGGTACTCTCCGCCCTGATACTGTTGTTATCTTTCCGCTCGGCGAGTGCCATGCTGCTGTCCTTGCTGGTGGTGGCTATCGGGGTGGTCTGGAGCGTGGGCACCATCGAGTTAATGGGGTATAAGATCAGCCTGCTTACGGCCCTGATCCCGCCCCTGGTGGTGGTGATCGGCATCCCAAATTGTATTTATTTCCTCAATAAATTCCATGTCGCCTGGAATGAATCGGGCAATAAGAAAAAAGCCCTGGTCGCCATGGTCGATAAAATGGGAATCGTTACCCTGTTTTGTAATGTGGCGGCTGCAATTGGTTTCGCGGTCTTCGCCCTGACCCAAAGCCAGATCCTGAAAGAATTCGGGTTGGTAGCCGGTACCAATATCATGGCCCTGTTTATTATCTCATTGCTACTGATCCCGACCGTACTGAGTTTTTTACCGGCGCCCAAATCCCGCCATACCAAATACCTTGAGAATGCCCGGCTGAACCGATGGCTGGACCGCCTGGAACGCTGGTCCTTAAACCACCGCCGGCTGATCTACGGGGTCACGGGGGTGCTGGTACTGGCTTCCCTGCTGGGAATTTTCCGGCTGAAAAGTGAGGGCTTTATTGTGGATGACCTGCCCAAATCCGACAAGATCTACACCGACCTGAAATTCTTTGAAGCCAATTTCAAGGGAGTAATGCCGCTGGAGATTGTGGTCGATACCAAAAAGAAGCAGGGAGTAACCCGCAGTCTCAGCAACCTGGAGCGGATCGATTCCTTCTCCCGTTACCTGGCCGGAATCCCGGATATTGCCCGTCCGTTAAGCATAACCGAAGGACTGAAATTTGCCAAACAGGCATTTTTTGAAGGCGACAAGAGCAATTACTCCATGCCTTCCAGTTATGATCTGCCCGCTTTGTCGCAATACCTTAGTTTCAAAGGCGATACTTCCGGTAATAAAAGTTCCCTGGCCAAACTGGTCAGCAGTTTTATGGACAGTTCAAAACAGCAGGCAAGGATCAGTGTGAATATGGCTGATATCGGAAGTCACCGGCTGCCCGGCCTGCTCGACAGTATCCAGGACAGGGCGGAGCATTTGTTCAACAAGGACAGTATTGAGGCCCTGACTGCGGATGCTGCTTCCAGGGAGGAGCATAAAGGGGATTCAGCCTGGGGGAAAAGAACCCATTCGATTCAGCTGACTGGTACAAGTGTTACATTTTTGGAAGGTAGTAGATTTATTATCAGCGGTTTAAAAGATAGTATTTTCTGGGCCTTTATCCTGATCGCTTTATGTATGCTCTACCTGTTCCGTTCGGCCCGGATCCTTGTGTGTTCGCTGATTCCCAATATTATTCCCCTGATGATCACGGCCGGGGTAATGGGATGGGCAGGCGTACCCTTAAAACCCTCTACTGTATTGGTTTTCAGTGTGGCACTGGGTATTGCGATTGATGTTACGATCCGTTTCCTGGTAAATTATAAACAGGAGTTGCCCGTTCAGCATTACGACCTGAAGAAGACGGTCATTGAGACCATTCACAGTACCGGGATCAGCATTATTTACACCTCGATGGTCCTGATCGCAGGCTTTGTGATCTTTTGTTTCAGCGATTTTGGGGGTACCAAGGCCCTTGGCTGGCTCACCTCCCTGACATTAGTAACCGCCACCTTTACCAACCTGGTCCTGTTGCCGTCCATCTTAATTTCTTTTATTCGGGTTAAAAAATAGGCTATTTCACTACTTTTACAGGGAGTCCGGCCGTAAAATCATCCGGCAAAGTGCAGCAATTAATTTCAGTTAATTGTCAAAGAGTTGTCGGGATAGCGGTGCCGTGATTCTGTGCGGGTTCAGGCATCCGGCAGGAGATGCAAAAAATCGGTCTTTTTTTGAATTATTCGTACAAGGTTCTTTAATTTCAAGCCCCCTTGATCCTTCGGAAGGCTCAGGAGGTTTGATTTCAATTATATACTAAAACAAAATGCACATGAGAAAACTGTATCTGCTCCTGATGGGAGTTGTGTTCTTTGCCACGCAGGCAATGGCGCAGCGGACCATTACTGGTAAGGTCACTGATGAAAAAGGCAACCCGGTTGCCAATGCATCGGTGATAGTTAAGGGAACCACGGTCGGTACCACTTCAAAAGCCGACGGCACTTACTCCATCAATGTTCCGGCGAATGGGAAAACACTGGTTATTTCCTCTGTAGATATGATCACAGAAGAGGTCAATATCGGCACTCAAACCTCTGTAAGTGTGACGCTGAAGAGTGATGACAAAATTATGCAGGAGGTGGTAGTAGTGGGATATGGTACGCAGAAGAAAAAAGAAGTCACTTCCGCGATCGGCAAGATCAATCCCGGTACGATCGCTCCGCTGGTCAGCCCCAGTATCGATAAACAACTGGGCGGCCGGACAGCCGGCTTGCAGGTAACCAACCCCAGCGGCCTGGTGAACCAACCTCCGCGGATCCGGATCCGTGGTACTAACTCCATCAACGGAAGCAGCGCTCCGCTGATCGTGCTGGATGGTGTGCCCATTTCCTCCGGTGGTTTTGCCGGCTTTACCAATGATAACCTGCTGGCAAATATTAATCCCTCCGACATCGAATCTATTGACGTATTGAAGGATGGTGCGGCCACAGCAATCTATGGTTCACAGGCAACAGGCGGGGTAATACAGATCACCACCAAGAGAGGACGCAGCGGAAGGCAGAATTTCAACTATAGTGCCACTTTCGGCTTTTCCAAACCGATGAACCGCTTTGACCTGCTCAATGCGCAGGAGTTTGTAAGTATCGCCAATGAAAAACTGAATAACGCGGGTACCTCCGGTGGCCGGGCTTTCATGAACAGTGAAAACACCAATACCGACTGGCAGGACCAGGTATTCAGGCCTTCTTCCCAGGCCAGCACCCACAATCTTTCCTTTGATGGTGGAAATGACAAGACCACATACTTTATTTCGTTCAGCTACCGGTACCAGGAAGGATTGGTAAAAACCAACACTACCGAAAACTACAATGTCCGGGCCAATATCGACCATAAAGTGAACAAGTGGCTGCGGATCACCAATAACATCGCCCTGGCCCGCGGCTTTGACAAGGACCAGAACAATGGCGGTAATGCGCTTTCCGGCAGTATCGCAGCCGCTCTGCGCGCCCTGCCCAATGTGAGGGTGATGAACCCCGCCCTGCCCCAGTTTGATTTTTACAATATCACAACCGATGGTGCAGCCCTGGGTTCTGATGCAAATACACGCCTGATCGAGAATAACTATGTGAATATCGCCTATGTACTGGCCAAGAATAAATTCAGGTCCAAGAAACACCGGGTGATTGACAACTTCGCTATTGAACTGAAACCAACCAAATGGTTAACCCATACCACAAAATTCGGAATTGACTATATCACCTTAGATGAATTCTTCCGGCAGAATGCCAAACACGGAGACGGTCGAAGTGTATCCGGAAGGGTGAGTAACCAGGCTGCCAATACCATGGCCTGGGTGGCACAGGATTATATCAACGCAAACAAATCATTTGGCAAACATAATGTGAACCTGACAGCGGGCCTGGAAGCACAGAATTCCGAAAACAACAGCTTTACGGCTTCCGGTACCAATGTGGCCGACGCTTTCTTCCAGCAGCAAAATGTCATCAGCGGCAGTTATGTAACACAGCTTTCCGCTGGTGGTTATTCACAAGGTCCCGGCCTCTTTTCTTATTTCGGCCGTATCAATTATGACTACAAAGGAAGATACTACCTGCAGGCATCTTTCAGAAGGGACGGTTTGTCAAAATTTGCCAAGGAACGCCGTTTTGGTAATTTCCCCGGTGTATCTGCCGGCTGGAGAGTATCCCAGGAGGATTTCTGGACCGGTGGCCTGGCAAAGGCAATCAGCGATCTTAAATTCAGGGCTTCCTGGGCAAAAGTGGGTAACCCCAATATCCCGGGTGGCGGATTCCCTTACCTGAATCTTTATGGGGTAGCTCCTTATGGTTCAATCAGCGGTATCGCTGCAGCCCAGTCCGGGAATAACAAACTCCAGTGGGAAACTAATGACAAGATCGACTTAGGCGTTGATATCTCTTTCCTGAAAGAACGCATCAGCCTGGTAATTGACTACTACAAGAATAAGAATAATAACCTCGTGATCGGCGTACCCTATCCGCCCTCACTGGGTATCCCCAATAACCAGATCTTCCAGAACATCGGATCCATGGAAAACAAAGGATTTGAATTCACACTGAATATCAGTGCCATCAAATCCAGGGATTTCGACCTGGACCTGGGCTTTAACTATACCAGCCAGAAGAACAAGATCCTGTCGCTCCCTGGTGGAAATGACATCATTGTATCGAACGGTACGGGTAACTACAATGTGCTTCGAGTAGGTGAGCCCTTTAATGCGCTGTATGGATACCAATTTGCCGGGGTAAATTCCTCCAATGGTAACCCTGTTTACATTAAAGCAGACGGCAGCCTGCTGATGGGCAATATCAATAACACTTCTTATTTCGGTATAACCGATCTGAACAGCCCGGTTATCGGTTCCGCAGGGAGTCTTGCCAGTACGGACCGGAAGATACTGGGTAACAGTTTACCCACTTATTTTGGCGGCATTACCGTAGCGGCCCGTTACAAGCAATTCACCCTTGATATGTTATTCAGGTATTCCGGTGGCAATAAGATCATGAATATTACCCGCCAGGAGTCCCTGACCAACCAGGGCTTTATGAACAATGGAAAAGAGATCCTGAACAGGTGGCAGAAACCCGGTGATGTGACCAACGTTCCGCGGCTTTGGTATAACCGTGATAATTTCACCAACCTGAACCAGCAGGCCAGTACCAGGTATATGGAAAAAGGTGACTTTGTCCGGTTTGACAACCTGGCTATCAACTATACAGTCAACACTGAATTACTGGAACGCCTGTTCAAATCAGCTGTGAAATCCTTCCGCTTCTTTGTACAGGGTCAGAACCTGTTTGTCATTACTGATTATACCGGAATTGATCCGGACAATATTGATGTAAGAGGCCTGGATTATAATACCATTCCTCCGGCCAGAACCATTTCCTTTGGCGTTAATATTGGTTTTTAATTGATAACCAGAAAAATTGAAAAAATGAGAATCAGAAACATATCAGCAATCATATTGGCCGGGGGATTATTCCTGACCTCCTGCCAGAAAAAGGTCCTGGACCTGCAATCTTTTTCCAATCCGTCCGATGAGTCGGCCTTTGCCACCCCGGATGCCTGCCAGTTATCGGTTTACGGTGTGTACGACGCCTGCCAGTCTGGTTTCTACCTCGGTGGTGCGGTACGTGGCTATCCCTTTGGTGCGGCCAGTGTGGAACAGGGAGATATGCGCGGGGAAGATATGATGAACCAGGCGGCTTTTTTCCAGATTACATACGAGGCAACCTATAACAATGCATCCCCGAACAATGGCTTTATGTTCCAGACGATTTATTCTATGGTGAATAAAGCCAACCTGACCATTGACGGAGTAAAAGGCGCAGCAGGCAATGGAGTGATCAGCACCGCCAAAGCGCTACAATACGAGGCGGAATGCCGGTTCCTGAGAGCAATGGGCCATCATGAGTTAGTACTTAATTTCTCCAGGCCTTATGCAGATGGTAACGGAAGCATGCCCGGTATTATTTACAGGGATTTTGCCGTAAAAGATGCGGTCACGGCCGACTCCGCTAAGAATGTAAAGCGCTCCGCCTTTACCGTTGCTGCGACCTATGCTAAAATCCTGGCTGACCTGGATTTCGCTGAAACAAACCTCCCTGCCACTTCTATTGTGAACAATGCTGGAACAGCCATTAAAACCTTCCGCCCGACCAAGGCGGCTGCTATTGCCCTCAAAATGCGGGTGAAGATGCACAAAGGCGATTGGGCTGGTGTGCTAACCGAAGGAAATAAGCTGGTGCCTGCTACCGCTCCTTTTGTAAGCCCGATTGGCGGCTGGACGCTGAATACAGCTGTTGATGGAGCCTATGGAAGCGCCACTACCAATGAGAATATTTTCTCTATCAAAAATGACGCAACTGATAACCCCGGAGTAAACGGTGCGCTTCCCCAAATGCTGGGTGATCCGGCGCTGGGTGCCCGCGGCCTGGTACGGGTTAGCCCGGTGATCTGGAGCGACCCCGAATGGTTGTGTACTGACCTGCGCCGTTCCGTATTATACCGCACTTCCGGTACACCGGTTAATGCAATATATACTGTTAAGTACAGGGATTACCTTAACTCTTCCGATGCTGCTATCCAGATCCGGTATGCTGAAGTATTACTGACACTGGCAGAAGCGGAAGCCAGGACAGCGGCAGGCACGAGTGTTTCTGCCCGCGGGGTAGCGCTCCTGAATGCCGTAAGAAACAGGGCCGTTACGGATCCGCTGCTGCAGTTTACGGTAGCCAGCTTCGCCGACAAGAATGCGCTGGTCTGGGCTATCCTGAAAGAAAGGAGAATAGAATTCCTGGCTGAAGGTAAGAGATGGGGTGATCTTCACCGCCTCTCGATGGATCCGGACTTTTCACCGATTGCCGGTGGTGGCATCCCCTCTAAAGTTGGTTCCGGTGGCGCCACAGCCGCGATGTTCAACTGTGCCGGTGCAACTTTTACCCGGTCAGTACCTGCCATTCCTTATGCGAATTTCCGGTTCATCTGGCCTATCCCCATTGAGGAAACCCAGCAAAACGCGAATTACGACCAGAATCCGGGTTATTAATTAACCGGACAATGTCCTGATAAAAAAAAGCCCTTCTTCCGGAGGGCTTTTTTTTATTCCACCACTGATCCGCCAGCCTGGACTGACTGGTTCGTGTACCCGTAATTGGTGATACGGTTCCTCCGGGGAATAATCTGCATACTACTAAATAAAAGATCCCGGCCGATGTAGCCGGGATCTTTTATAACCGGGCTTACCCGGATAATCTGATTTTTTTGCGCTTAGCTTCTTATTGAAGTACTTCCGCCAGTTTGGCCTCCAGGTCCGGCCCCCGGAGTGATTCGGCAATGATCTTTCCCTGCGGATCGATCAGCACATTGTAAGGTATTCCCTCAATGCCATACAACTGAACCACGGGGCTGCTCCAAAACTGCAGGTCACTCACCTGTGTCCAGGCCAGTTTATCCTGCATGATCGCATTTGTCCATTGTTCTTTCTGTCCCGGGCGGTCCAGGGATACACCGAGGATGGTAAAATTTTTATCCCTGAAGCGGTTATAGGCTTTCACCACATTGGGGTTCTCCATCCGGCAGGGTTTACACCAACTGGCCCAGAAATCAACCAATACATATTTACCGCGGAAAGAGCTGAGCTTTATTTCTTTTCCACCCGGATCCGGCAAACTAATCTCCGGGGCGGTCTGCCCGGTCATTTTTGCCGGCGGGTTGCTTTGCTTTTCCAGCAGGGCCTTAATGTCCGCAATTCCTTTATGCGCCGGAAAGGCAAGTGCGAGGTCATTCACGATTTTACTGACTTCATCATTGGCAATGGGCTGAAGCCCGAACCCCTGGTTATTCGCGGTACTCTGGTAATACCCCAGGATGAGCATCGTCAGGGCGGGGTTCTTACTGTTTTGGATGGCTCCCCCCGCAAAGGATTTCAATTCCTCCCCCAAGGCGGCATTGGCTTTATTCAACGGTGCATATAAACTGTCCGGAGCATTTATTTTCCCAAGGCTGTCCGCCTGGCGGGCGATCGAAAAAACAGATTGCAGGCGGGTATTAAACCCTGTCATAAATTCCTTTAGTTGCTGGCTGACGGCGGACCCCTTTACTTCATATCCTTCCACAAACTGGTTATTCTCTTTACTGAATGTGGCATCAAGGGTGATTTCCGGCACATCGTTGATTATTGCAGCAATGGGATAGGTACTCTGATCAAGGCGCAGGTTATACACGCGGGCTTCCGAAGCAGCGGTTTTTAATGCATAGCTCCCGTCTTTGCCGATCTGCACGGAATCAATTGCCACCGCCCGCATGGTGGTCATCGGGATTTCTTCCAGGTAGATCATCCGGGCCGTATTATTCGTGATCTTACCCTTCACCCGGAAATGCTTAGAAGCCTGGTTGTTTTTACAGGAACCCATTATCGACAAAGTCCCAAACAGCAGAAATACAATTCTCATTATGTTATTTTGATTTTAAGCGGTCAAGTAATAGCTCATTGGTCAGTTTCGGATCGGCTTTCCCCCTGGTCTGCTTCATTACTTCTCCGACAAAAAGGGACAGCAGCCCTTTTTTTCCTTTTTTATATTCCGTCACTTTATCGGCCAGTTTTTCCAGCACCGCATCCACCACTTCACCGATGGCTGAAGCATCTGATTGCTGAAGGAGGTTCTTTTCGGTTGCGATCTCTTCCGGGTTTTTATCCGGGTATTGCAGCAGTTCCGGGAAAAGTTTTGAGGAAGCCATGGAAAAACTCAGTTTCCCGGCATCGACCAATTGTACCAGTGCCGCCAGGTTACCTGCGGGAACCGGGAATGCGCCGATCTCGTTATTGGTATCATTCATCCAGGATTTTACCGGCCCCAGTATCCAGTTTGCGGCTGCTTTACTGTTGGGTGTATGCCGGATAACGGATTCAAAATAATCGGCCAGTGTCCGGTCTTCCGTAAGAACGGCCGCATCATATTCCGTTAACTGTAATTCCGAAGTGTATCGCATTATCCGTTCTTCCTGGAGTACCGGGATAGAAGCCCGGACCCTTTCAATAAACGCATCTTCCAAATGAAACGGGGTCAGGTCCGGGTCCGCGAAATACCGGTAATCATCCGCATCTTCTTTATCCCGAATCGAAAAAGTAGTACCGGTATTGGCATCGAAACTCCGGGTCTGTTGCCGGATGGTTGCACCGGCTTCGAGCAGGCCGATCAATCTTGCAGCCTCTGCATCAATCGCTCTTTTTACATTCCGGACCGAGTTCAGGTTTTTGACCTCTACCCGGGTACCAAGGCGGGTCTCGCCTTTTTTTCGTACCGAGATATTTGCATCACAACGGAGACTGCCTTCTTCCATATTGCCGTCACAGATGTCCAGGTAGCGAACGAGCTTGCGGACTTCCGTGAGGTAGGCGAATGCTTCCTCACTGCTGCGGATATCCGGTTCGGTTACGATCTCGATCAGGGGAGTGCCGGCCCGGTTGTAATCAATGCAGGTGTATTGTTCATCCACATCATGCAGGCTCTTGCCGGCATCTTCTTCCATATGGATCCGGTTCAGGCGGACCTGTTTTTCACCGGCAGCTGTTTTTATTTTGACAAAGCCTCCTTTACAAATGGGAGTGGTATGCTGGGATACCTGGTAACCCTTGGGCAGGTCGGGATAGAAATAATTCTTACGGGCAAAGTAATTGTGCTTTTCAATTTCACAATGACAGGCCAGTCCCATTTTAATGGCATACTCAATGGCATTCCGGTTCATTTTGGGCAGGGTGCCCGGGTGACCCAGGGTAACCGGGCTGACCTGGGTATTGGGCTCTGCCCCATAGGCGATGCTGTCCCCGCAAAACAGTTTGCTTTTTGTCAGCAACTGTGCATGTACTTCCAGGCCTACCACGATCTCGTATGTTCCGTTATTTTCCATTTCAGAACGGCAAAAATAACCCATTTGGGGCAGACCACGCCCGGCCCCTTTACCGGCTGGCGGAGCGGGAAGAGCAGGAAGGAAATGCATCCGGGTTAAATCTGCGTCTTAACTGGCGTCATCGATCCTGCTACATAAAAACGGCCGCCCCACGCTGGGACAGCCGCTTTTATATCCACCGACCTGGCATGGTTTTACAGGTCTGCCGTTTTTATTTTTCTTGGCATTTTCACTTCTATATTCAGGGTTTTCCCCTCCCGCTGTAATTTGATCATTACGGATATTTTTTCCCGGTTCTCTCTGATCAGCTTCACCATTTCATCGGTACTGTTCACGGCTTTACCATCCACTTCTGTAATAATATCCTCTTCTTTGATCCCGGCTTTGGCCGCATTGCTTTCCTCGTCCACTTCAATTACTTTTACCCCTTTGCCCTCATCCGTATCCTGCACGGAGAGACCCAGTTTGGGGCCGTTGCCGGACCAGTTCCATCCCTCTGCGAAGGGGCCCTGGAATTCCTTAAAGCGTTGCAATTCCTGCATGCGGGGCATCATGTTCTGAATATCCCGGTTGAGGTTTTCCAACTGAAAGCCCTGCATCGGGCTGGTGGAGCCGAATACATTGCCTCCCTTCCACTTACCGAGTTCCGCGGTGGCTTTCTGTTCTTTTTTACCCCGGAGCCAGGTTACACTTACCTTATCACCGGGTTTATGTTTGGTAATAGTGGATGACAGGTCATCCGGGTCTTCAATTTTTGTTTCATCGATCTTCGTGATCACATCCCCTTCCTTCAGGCCGATTTTTTCAGCTGCACTTTCTTTGGTCACATCCGTGATCCGCACACCATTTTCATCTTTTTCAGAAGTAACACCCAGCATGGCCCGGTTCGCGCTCACAGAACCAAAGGTTCCTGTTGCTCCTGCCCGGGGTGACCAGCTCCAGTTGTCTCCCCCCGTGCTAAAGGTCAGGGTTTCCAGGTCCTTGAGTTTTTTGGTCATCACTTTAATATCTCCTTCCTTATAATCTTCTGCCGGTTTGCCATTGATGAAAATGCCTTTTTCACTGATCTCAACCACGATCTTTTCCTTGTCGTCACCCTTGCGGGTAATAATGATCTGCTGGCCCTCTTTCTTTTCTTTCGGTTTTTCATTTTCTCCCTTTTGTGCCAGCAAGGCCGCGGGTACGAAAAGGCTCAACAGCAACCAGGATTTCAGTGCATTGATACGCATACAAAATGTTTTAATAAATAAAGTACGTTGAATTTCGTACATCAAATATAATGAGAAATCCTGAAATACGAAATGTTTCGGAAATGTTAAAAAGCGGGGCGCTCTTTAATGCCAGATTATGATATGTTTGAAACAGTCCGCCCGTAGAGAATCATTACTTACTCTTTAGTAATTATGGGGTCACTTACTGACTGTAAACGCATTTATGAATGTAAATAACTAATAATCTGTTATTGAGAACCTGCTTTATATAACAGATCTTTCAAATTCGGCGACCCAATAATCATCCTCTTTTTTATATCTGATCTTATAGGTATCTGCATTTTTAGGCGGGCCCAATAATCAATAATTACCATTAAGAATCTCATACGTCATTGCCAGGTGCTCCTCCACGATCTCCTCCCCAATGAACTTCATCCCGCATTTTTCCAGGACTTTCAGCGAACCCAGGTTGCCCGGCATGGCCCGGCCAATGATCCGGCGAAGTCCCAGTTTTTCAAAACCATACCTGATGGTAGCATCGGCGGATTCAGTGGCATAGCCCCTGCCCCAGGCCGATTTTTTGAAACGATAACCCAGGTCCACTTCATCCCGCTCAGGGATGTATTTCAGTCCGCACCAGCCGATAAATTCAAGTCCTGGCTTAAGATGCACGGCCCAGCGGCCATGATGATAAAGTGCA
Source organism: Sphingobacteriales bacterium (assembly GCA_016192105.1). GTDB lineage: Bacteria > Bacteroidota > Bacteroidia > Chitinophagales > Chitinophagaceae > JJ008. The sequence continues at coordinate 99,360 of JACPUV010000021.1, forward strand.
TACTGGGGAAGGATCACCTGTTCCAGCACTTCCTGTGCATGAGTGATATCCCGGAGCGGATCCCCGGTGTACAGGGTCACTTCCGGGTCTTTATTCAACTCATACAGGAGGGCAGCATCGCCCGTTTCGAACAGGCGGAGCAGTAAGCGATCTGTTTCTATTATAACGTTCATAAATAACCGGAGAGTAGTTTTACTAACCCGAAAATGGTATTGTGAAAAATTCAGAAAAACGGACTTTTGAGCCCTTAATCAACCAGGTCTTATGCCGTATCTCATTTACCTATCGATCATCGTAGTTTGCCTGGGCGTGATTTTCTGGAGTCTCGGGATCTATAAAGAAAACCGGAAACTGGAAAAACGGCAACAAAAATACAAGGATGATGATGACTTCAGGGCCTTTCGCTGAGCCATTATAAAAGTCTCTTCACGGCTTCGATGACTTCCGCCAGTTTATCTGCCTGCTGTCCGCCTGCAGTAGCGAGGGTTTTCTGCCCGCCGCCGCCGCCTTTGATCAGGGGGGCCACCTGCTCTTTTATAATCTTCCCCGCATCCAGGTGCTTCGCAGCAGTCACGGTTTCCGAAATACCTATGGCCACAAAGGGCTTGCCCCCGATATTGGCGCAGAGTACAGCTACATGATCCCGCAGGTGATTCTTCAGGTCGGTACATAATTTCTTCAGTGCATCGGCACTGCTCACTTCCACGATAGTGCCGATAAAATTCACGCTGTTGATGATCTCATCTTTCTGCAGCAGTTCATTGCGGATTCCCACCAGCTGGCGGGCTTCCAGCGCTTCAGCATGCTTCTTCAGTTCCGCATTTTCCGCCTGCAGGTTTTCAATGGCCTTTTGCAGATCCCGCGGATTCTTTAGTGCTTCCCGGAGCCGGCTGACCAGTTGCAGCTGCTCATTGATATGGTCTTCTGCCTGTTTGCCACAGACTGCTTCCACCCGGCGCACCCCGGCGGCCACTGCTGATTCACTGGTGAGTTTGAACAATCCCAGTTCACCGGTGGATCCCACATGGGTTCCGCCGCATAGCTCTACGGAATAGGCAGGATCCATGATCACCACTCTGACCACATCCCCGTATTTTTCGCCAAACAGGGCCATGGCCCCGAGCTGTATCGCCTCGTCTTTGGGCAATGACTTTATAACCACCGGGATATTTTCCCGGATCTTTTCATTCACGATCGCTTCTATCTGCGCCACCTCTTCATCGGTAACTTTCGAAAAATGGGAAAAATCAAACCGGAGATGCTCCTCATTGACCAATGAGCCTTTTTGAGCAACATGGGTGCCCAGCACTTTCCGTAAAGCAGCGTGTAATAAATGGGTAGCGGAATGGTGCAGGGTTATTTCCTTTCTTTTACCCGCGTCAACTTTAGCCGTTACCCTACCTGACAGCTCCGCAGGTATTGCTTCCGTAAAATGAATGATCAGGTCATTGTCTTTTTTGGTATCCACCACAGCCACGGTTTGCCCTCCGATCTCCAGCCAGCCTTTATCGCCAACCTGTCCGCCGCTCTCTGCATAGAAAGGGGTTGCTTCCAGTACCAGCTGGTATCCTTCTTTTCCTTTGGCTTTTACTTTCCGGTATTTCAGTAAGGCTGTTTTTTCTTCCAGGTTATCGTAGCCCGTAAACGTATTGCTACCGGCTTTCAATTCCACCCAGTCACCCGCATCCACCATGGTGGCGGCGCGACTGCGGTCTTTTTGCTGCTGCATTTCCACTTTGAACCCCTCTTCATCCACACTGAGTTTATGCTCGGCTGCAATCAGCTGGGTCAGATCAAAAGGAAAACCGTACGTGTCATATAATTCAAAGGAATCCTTCACTGAAATACGACCCTGGGCAACCAGGTCATCCACCCTTTTTAGTCCTTTATCCAGAGTACGCAGGAAAGCCTCTTCTTCTTCCTTCACCACTTTGCTTACAAAATCCTGCTGTTGCTTCAGTTCGGGAAATACTGTTGCAAACTGGTCGGCCAGCACCGGCACGAGTTGAACCAGCAGCGGCTGTTTATAATCGAGGTAAGAATAATAATAACGTACCGCGCGGCGCAGGATCCGGCGGATCACATAACCCGCACCGGTATTGGAGGGAAGCTGCCCGTCGGCAATGGTAAAACTGATAGCACGGATATGATCGGCGATCACGCGGAAAGCCACCGCTTCCCGGCTGTCACTATAATCGTATTTTTTTCCCGTGATCGTTTCCGTAACACGGATCGTACCGGTAAAAAGATCGGTGTCATAATTGGATGTCCTGCCCTGCAATACCCGGACCAACCGCTCCAGTCCCATCCCGGTATCCACATGTTTCGCGGGCAGGGATTCCAGGCTTCCGTCTTTTTTCCGGTTGAACTGGATGAATACATTGTTCCATATTTCCATCACCATTCCTGTATCATCATTGTTGACAAGGGCATGTCCGTCATTATTGGCCCCGGGACGGGTATCATAATGGATCTCGGTACAGGGGCCGCAGGGGCCGGTATCCCCCATTTCCCAGAAATTATCTTTTTTGTTGCCAGGCAAGATCCGGTCCGCAGCAATCACTTTCTTCCACTCATTGTAGGCTTCCTCATCCCTGGGCAATCCTTCTTTGGCATCGCCTTCAAAAATCGTCACATACAAACGGCTTTTATCCAGTTTCAGCACTTCTGTCAGCAGTTCCCAGCTCCAGGCAATGGCTTCCGCTTTGAAATAATCCCCGAAACTCCAGTTACCCAGCATTTCAAACATGGTATGATGATAGGTATCCACCCCCACTTCCTCCAGGTCATTGTGCTTGCCGCTTACCCGGAGGCATTTCTGGGTATCGGCCACCCGCTGAAAAGGGGCGGGTTTATTTCCCAGGAAATAATCCTTGAACTGGTTCATCCCCGCGTTGGTAAACATCAGGGTCGGATCATTTTTCACCACGATGGGGGCAGAGGGTACAATTTCGTGCCCCTTTGAGCGGAAAAAATCCAGGAATGCCTTACGTATATCTGCGCTGGTCATCATATTGCTGCGGTAATTGGGTTGATTTTTGCTTTATAACGGGCTATATTTGTCAGCCCCCTGAAAGCGGGGCAAAGGTAAAATATTCGGATGGCATTCTGTGGTTTAACAGGTTACATGGGCTGTCTCAATGAAAAAAATCAAATATTACTATAATACCAATACGCTCCGGTATGAAAAGCTGGAGACCCCGCTCCGGGTAAAATTGCTCCGGGTCTTCGGGTTTGTGGCAGCCGCCCTGGTAACAGCCGGCCTGATCTCTTACGCGGCTTTCCAGTTTGTCGGCTCCCCTAAAGAAAGAATACTTCAGCAACAGAACAAAAACCTCAAGGATAACTATTATGACCTGCTGGATGAGCTGAAATCCGTGCAAAACCAGATGAAAGAACTGGAAAAAAGGGACAATGATGTGTACCGGGCTATTTTCGAGGCCAACCCTATTCCCGATAGTGCCCGGGCCAAAGAACTGGAAACCAAACTGGAGATCGCCAAAGTGGAAAAACTGAGGGACCACCAGCTCGTATCCTCCATCAATAATACCCTGAACAATCTTGTCAGCCGGATCCATTCCCAGCAAAAATCCTATGACGAAGTGGATGAGCTGGTAAAAAATAAAGCCAGCCTGCTGGCCAGGACCCCTGCGATACAACCGGTCAGTAATAAAGACCTGAACCGGGTGGCATCGGGGTTCGGTTACCGGATCGACCCGGTCTATAAAACCACCAAGTTTCACGCCGGGCTGGATTTTTCTGCCCCGCAGGGAACTCCGATTTATGCCACGGCAGACGGGACCATAACCACAGCTGGTAATTCGGGCAATGGTTATGGAAACCATGTCGTCATCAACCACGGTTATGGCTACGAGACCCTTTATGGTCACATGGTCCGGGTAAAGTCGCGCAACGGGCAGGCGGTAAAAAGAGGGGAAGTGATCGGCTGGGTGGGCAGTACCGGTAAATCCACAGGACCGCACTGCCATTATGAAGTGCACAAAAACGGGAATAAGATCGACCCGATCTATTTCTTCTATAATGACCTCAGCCCGGAGCAGTTTGACCTGATCCTGAAAAAAGCAGCCGCCAGCAACCAGAGTTTTGATTGAGGCGGACCCGGCCTTTATCGGGGGCAACCCTTCACTTTTCCACACCCGCGGCAACAGGTGTTTAAGGCCCTCACAGTTTGTTATTTTTACATTATTAAATTATGGCAAAAGCATCCCTTACACAGATAAGCTTTGACTTTGGTAGTTCGGAAGAGCCGGTACAAAAAACCGAAGTACCCGAATCTGAAGTGCTGGCGCCTGTGACAGAAAAAATAACGGTTGCAGAGGAAGATGCGCCGGTCCTTCAGGCGGTCGTAGCCAAGCGGGTTGCGGCTACCGGCAAAAGAGGACGCCGCTCCCTGAAAGAAACCGCCCTGCAGGCAGATCTTATACAGGTACCGGAGGATGAAGTGCTTTTTAAAAAACAATATTATTCCATCGGGGAAGTGGCATCCATGTTCAGGGAAAACCAATCCCTGATCCGCTACTGGGAAACCGAATTTGATATTCTTCAGCCCCGCAAGAACCGGAAAGGGGACCGCTTTTTCCGCCCGGTGGATATCAAGAACCTGGTCATGATCTACGACCTGCTTCGCCGCCGCAAATTCACCATTGAAGGAGCCAGGGAATACCTGAAGAAAAATAAAAAGGCCGATGAAAAGTTTGCCCTGATCCAGTCCCTGCAGAAAATAAAGGGCTTCTTACTGGAGCTGAAAGCGAATTTGTAACAGCTCCTGCAACTTTAACGATTCTTCCGCCATCTTTTACCTGCCCGCCTGTAGCTTTGTCAATTCAATAAACCCGGCATTATGAAAAAATGGATCAGCACCGTACTGGCATTCTCTTTTGTTTCTGCTTCCTTTGCGCAAACCCAGTTTGAAGTACTGGTGGAAAGACCAAATGAGAAAAGCCTGAAAGGCATTATCTCCCGCTCCCTCCTCGAAAAGGACAGCTCCTTTAAATGGTATGCGGAAAATTTAAAAGCCTATACAGCACGGCCCGATGCCACAGCAGCATTGAACAACAACAGGGACTCCCTGCAATTGCTGGTCTTTATGGGTACCTGGTGCGAGGATTCGCATTTTGTGATACCGAAATTCTTCTCACTGACTGATGCGGCCGGATTTCCCCAGGATCATATTACGCTGGTTGGGGTGGACCGCAGTAAAAAAACCCTGGGTCACCTGGCGGAAGCGCTGAACATAAAAAATGTACCTACCATTATTGTACTGAAAAACGGGAAGGAACTGGGCCGGGTGGTGGAATACGGAAAGTATGGGCTGTTTGATAAGGAACTGGCGGAGATAATAGTCGGGAGCCGGTAGTCGGGAGTCGGGAGCATGGAGTCTGGAGTTGGGAGTCGGGAGTCGGGAGTTGGGAGTTTGCCTACAGAAATGGGGTTAACCTTTGGTTTGTTCTTACTCTAAAGTTAACCTTAACTGTCAGATTAAGTCTTGGCTATTACCTATTAACTAACCCATTGGCCTGATTTTAGGGGGAGTACTATATTATATGATTCCAATATTCATATTCCTATTCACTGCCCCCCGACCACCCTCACATCTGTACTTGCCCCGGCCACTTCGATCTTCAGTTCCTCCAGCAGCTTCAGGGCTGCCAGGTTGATCTCCTGCCGGATGGCAAAGAACTCTTTTATGCCAATGGGAGCTGTGTAATAATCGGAGACGATCACGATGGCCTGGCTGGTTATCTCGGATAAATTGACATTGAAATCCCCGACCTCTTTTCTGCTTACTATTTTACAGACTCCTTCCAGTAATTTTTCAATAAGGGCGGGCGGTGTTTGCAAGCCGATTTCCAGTTTCAGGTCCCCTCTTCGCTGCGTGCGCAGGGAGAGATTGTCGAGAATACTGTCCACCATTTGTTTGTTGGGCACCGTCACATAGGTCTTCTGATCGGTACGGATCCGGGTGCTGCGCAGTCCGATCCGCTCCACTGTACCTGTGATCGTATTTATCTTAACAAGATCCCCCATTACAAAAGGCTTATCAAAAAATATGATAAAGGAAGCGATCAGGTTTTCGAGGCTTTCCCGAAGGGCCAGCGCGATGGCGGCACCCACGATACTCAGTCCCGTGAGCAGGCCGCCCACATCGAGTCCAAAGGCATAACGCAGGACCAGCATGATGCCAATGATGATCAGGATCACTTTAAAAAAGTCCCTGAAAAAAACGATGAGCTGGTTGTCTGTCTGATCCGGTGTAAGGTTGGCCTTTTTTTCCAGTATCAGGGCGATGAAATCAATCATGCGCAGCAGTAACCCGAAAAAAGAAACGATCAGGATAATGGTTCCGAGGCTCTGGACAATTTCTTTGATACTGAATTTATAAATCGTCTCATTGAGCTGATGCGGAAAATTCAGCTTATACAAAGTTGTTATGGATACCAGGATCAGCAGGAAAAAGCCAAGGGGTTTGAATACCAGGCTGGTAAAAGCCGGTTTGTCCACACTTTTCCAGATGCGGTGAACCGCTCCAAAAAGCAACCCGGCAAAATAACGGGATATGACAGGCCGGAACAACCATACAAACAGGATAACAAGCCCTGCGATCAGGTAACTCCTCACGGGATTATCCCACCATACCTGGTTCAGCATATCATTCATGCAATGAAAATTAGAAAGACAAAATTATTGATTCGGGCGGATATATCACTGCCGCAATGCATATACGGACAGGCAGGCCGGCTGGTCCCCACAATCTTTGTGCAGCGCGTAGAGCCGGCTATTGCTGAAATTAAAAGCAGCCGCGGTTCGTAATTCCCCGGGTAATTTCCACTCGTCATACAGGAAACTGCTGATCTCGTAGCGGTAAAGGGTATCGGAACGGGAACCGAAAATATAACGGCCGGCTACCTTGAGGTTCTCCCACTGGCGGATCTGGATATTATTCTTCAGGGAACCAAAATAATCAAAAACATAAATGCCGTAAGTGGAGTCATAGAGATAAACATACTGGTTTTCGTCTGCGATCTTCACCGGGTTCAGGGATCTTTCCAGCAGCATCCGGAAATCGGGTGTCTCCAGCAACAGTTTCCCGCCCTCGTCCATCTTTTTCAGTTTGTTTTCAAGTTCATCATAGACCCAGATCTTGTTATCATAGGACTGCGCGATGGTTTTTGCCTGGAAGATATTTTGCTTGCGCAGGTCCACTGTATTTACGGGGTTCAGGTAACGGTCCAGCATGACAACCGTGGCAAAATCGCGGTAATAGAGCAATACTTTCAGCGGGTTGGAGACATCAATCAGGCTGGCCCTCCCGAAGTTGCGGATATTATTAAATACCGCCACGGAATCCCCGGCAGCATTGTATTTCTTCACCTGGTTACTACTGTTGAGCGTATAAATATTATCCAGGTTGTCCACCGTAAAATCCGTGATATCTCCCCGGATGGTTTTCAGCAGGCGAAAACTGGTATCGGCTTGCGCCTGCCCGTTCCCGGCAGTCATAACCAATAATCCTATGATCAGGGACAGTTTCTTCATCAATGCCGGATAAATTTATTTTCCTGGTTTGTAAATGATTTCAATTCCATTTTTTCACCGTCAAATACCGCATAGGAAAAATAACGGATCCAGTCGCCGAGGTTGATGTACCGGCTGCTCTCATTGAGACGAAAATCAATGGGCAGGTGCCGGTGACCAAATATAAAAAAATCAATCTTTTTTTTCCGCAGCTGTTCCTTACAGTAAATCAGGAGCCATTCCTTGTCTTCCCCCAGGAAAGTTTCCTCGGTGGCGCCTGTTTGCGCCCGGCTGCGGCGGCTCAGGTAATTGGCCAGTCCCATGCCCATCATGGGGGGAAATATACCAAACAGGAACTTGCTGACGGGGTTCCGGAATACTTTCTTCAGTCTTTTGTAGCCGTGATCGCCCGGACCCAGTCCGTCGCCGTGCCCGATAAGCAGTTTTTTCCCGTTCCGCTCAAATTCCATGGGGCCGTAATAAACCGGCATATTGAATTCCTGCTGAAAATAATCCCGCATCCACATATCGTGGTTGCCCACAAAAAAATGCAGGGGGATGCCCGCATCGGCCAGTTCACCCAGTTTGCCCAATAAACGCACAAATCCCTTGGGGACCACGGTCCGGTATTCATACCAGAAATCAAACATATCCCCCACGAAAAAAATTTCAGCCGCCTCGTCCCTGATGCTATCAAGAAACCGGACAACCTGTTTTTCCCGCTCCAGGCTGCTGGCATGATCGGGGGCGCCAAGGTGAAAGTCGGAAAGAAAATATATTTTTTTTGTCACGGTCAGGTTTCAGAATAATGCCAGGCGGCTGTTGGATATATTTACTGTTAAAATTTTCTCCGGGTTACCCGTCGCAACCAGGGTATTACTGGTTCCTTTTTGAATTCAGGTAGTCCATCATATCACCGGAAGCAATATCCGGCCGGCCGCTTACATCTCCGTTGTACCAGTAGATCCAGGCCTTTACCGTTTGCCCATCACAATAAACGTCAGCAATATCCCGGCGGTATAACCGCTCCTCTTCGGCTTCCGCATCCACCCCTTCATAATCATCCAGCTGACCCATGGCCCAGGAAAACTCATTTTCCTCACTGACCCGGTATAATTCGCCGGTAATATAAGTGTCATCATCTGTGGGAACACCGGCCGGATAGGTACCCAGGTCATAAAGCCTTCCCTTGACTTTGGCGGATCCGGTCAGGGTAAAAAAACGGCTGATGTATTCATACGCAGGGCTCTGGAATCCGCTGCGCAATGATCCATATACAAAAAGGTTATAAACGCCTTTGCTTGTCATACCCTAAAAGTACTAAAGGCAGCTGATTTACGCTTCAACCAGGAATAAATACACTTCTTTGGGGCCATGCACACCCACCACCAGTGTTTTCTCAATATCAGCGGTCCGGCTGGGGCCGCTGGCAAACGTGATAAAGGAGGGAAGTTCGTTGCCGTATTTTTCTTTAATTGCCAGTAAGGCATCTTTCAGGTCATATACCACCTGGCTGGTAAATGCAATACAAATATGAATGGGGGCATAAACGCTGGTACCGCGCCCGCTGGCCTGCGCGGTACTCATCACCACCGACCCGGTCCGGGCCACCAGGTATTCGCAACCGGTAATAGCCACATCGCATTGGGAGAGATCCGTCTTAACCAGCCTGCCTTCCAGTTGGGGCGCCGCCGATTCAATCAGTTTATCTTCCACGCAATATACTTTCTGCCAGTCCTGTTTACGCACCAGGCTGCCCAGCTGAAAAGCGAGCTCCTGCCGGTTGATGCAATAAATGAACTTACCCTGGAGTTTGGTGAACTGTTCCGCAAATTCAATTTCCGGCTCCTGCCGGAGGGGTTGAAAAACCGTACCGGTTCCTTCACTTTGCGGAAAAGGCAAAGGCGTTGAATGACTCAACGCCTCGCGGATTTTTTTTAGTATGGTTTCTTTTGAAGGTGAAATATTCATACAAAAAGTTTACACAGTCGGGGCCCAGCCCAGGTTACCGGGTTGTTCGCCGGCCGTATTATCTTCCTGTTTTGCTGCAGTGGAAACTGCCGGTTCATCCGGTGATGGTTCAAAAACCGTATCGTTCTCAACACCCAGGGATTTTTTTTCTTCATACGGGCGTTTCCCGATCAGGGCTTCCACATCACTTTGGAACAGTACTTCCCGTTCCAGTAAAGCCGTGGCCAGTTTTTCCACTTCGGCTTTCCGGAAGGTCAGCAGTTCCTTTGTTTTCTCATAGGCCTCATCAACCAGCTTCCTGACTTCTTCATCGATCATCCGGGCCGTTTCATCCGAGTAGGGTTTGGTAAAGGCAGCCTCCTGCTGGGGATCATAAAAACTGATATTTCCCACTTTTTCGTTCATCCCATAAACGGTTACCATGGAATACGCGATCCGGGTGATTTGCTGCAGGTCATTCTGTGCACCGGTGGAAATTTTGCCAAAGAAAAGTTCCTCGCTGGCTCTTCCGCCCAGTGTCATACAGATCTGGTCGCTGAGCTGATCGGTATTATACAAATATTGTTCTTTCGGGGTGTACTGCGCATATCCGAGGGCGGCCGTTCCTCTCGGAACGATGGTCACCTTTAATAACGGGTAGGCATGTTCCAGGAACCAGCCGCAGATTGCATGGCCTGCTTCGTGGTAAGCGATGATCTTTTTCTCCTCGGGAGAAATGATCTTGTTCTTTTTCTCCAGTCCGCCGATCACCCGGTCCACCGCATCCTGGAAGTCGGACATATCCACGGCTTCCTTATTTTTTCTTGCGGCAATCAGCGCAGCTTCATTACACACATTGGCAATATCGGCACCGGCAAAACCGGGCGTCTGTTCTGCCAGCTTATGAATATCCAGTGTTTTGGATATCTTGATCGGCTTCAGGTGTACTTTAAAAATATCTTCCCTTCCTTTCAGGTCCGGTTTGTCAATAGAGATCTGGCGGTCGAAACGACCCGGGCGCAGCAAGGCGGAGTCGAGTACATCCGGCCGGTTGGTCGCGGCCAGTACAATAATACCCACATCGGTTCCAAATCCATCCATTTCGACCAGCATCTGGTTCAGGGTGCTTTCTCTTTCGTCATTACTCATCATCGCATTCTTACCCCGGGCACGGCCAATGGCATCGATCTCGTCTATGAAAATGATACAGGGCGCTTTTTCCCTGGCTTGCTTAAACAGGTCCCGTACGCGGCTCGCACCCACCCCCACAAACATTTCCACAAAATCGGAACCACTGAGACTGAAGAAAGGCACCTGCGCTTCGCCTGCAACAGCTTTGGCCAGCAGGGTTTTACCGGTACCCGGAGGTCCGATCAGCAGGGCTCCTTTCGGTATCTTACCCCCGAGATTGGTATATTTTTTTGGATTCTTGAGAAAGTCCACAATCTCCATCACTTCCACTTTGGCTTCATCCAGTCCGGCCACATCGGCAAACGTGATATTTACTTTCGTGCCTTTATCAAACAAAGTAGCTTTTGATTTACCGATACTGAAAATACCACCGGGGCCACCGCCGCTGCCGGCACCGCCACCCATTTTACGCATCAGCAGGATCCAGATTCCAACAAACAGGAGTACCGGCAGGATAAATTGCAGGATACCGCCAAACCAATCTTTTTCCGAATCGGCTTTCATTACATTTTCCACAGCAGGGTTCTCGGAATAAAATTTCCGCATATCATCCTGGAAGGAGTCACCGGATACGATCTTGAGGTACATGTGGGGACCTTCCCTGACGATTTTGCCGGAGATCCCTTTCTTCAGTTCTGCTTCATATTTTTTCAGGCTGTCTTCTTTAATGGTAACCCGGACCAGGCTGCGGTTGCTGATCACTTTGTATTCTTTGACATCTCCCTTCTTCAGGATGTTCTCAAATGCATTCTGATCGATCTGAATGGTATTGGGTGAGAGCGGGCCATACAATTGCAGCCCGATCAATACGGCGAAAATGATCGCATAGACCCAGTAAATACTGAAGCGGGGACCTTTCCGGGGCGACTGGTTCGGGTCTTCTCCACCGGGAGGCCGGTTGCTGTCAAAACGCTGGGGTCTTCTTTCGTTTCTGTTATTCTGATCTTGTGACATAATTCAAGTTGCAGTATTCCTGCTATTTAATATTATTTCAGGGAAACCGGGCAGCTGGCTGAGGATTTTAACATTATTCATTGTGCTCCTGTCCCGCGGCATCACTCCACATCTCTTCCAGCCGGTAGAATTTCCGGTTTTCCGGCTGCATTACATGTACCACCACATTTACATAATCGATCAGCACCCATTGCAGGTTGTGGTATCCTTCGTGATGATAGGGTTTTTCCCCGCATTTCTCATATACCTGGTCCCGTATATGTTCGGCAATAGCCCTGATCTGTGGCTGGCTCCCTGCTTCGCAGATGATAAAAAAATCCGCTACTGCTTCGTTTATTTTCCGCAGGTCAAGGGAGACAATGTTTTGCCCCTTCTTTTCCTGTATAGCAGCAATAATGGTTTTGATGATTTTTGAATTCCTCGTTAACCTTTTTGCACCGGGCCGGCCTTCGGTCGGGTCCTTTTTCCTGCGGTTGGTCAGTAATGCCAATTGTTCCAAATAGGTAATTGTTATTGTTTTATAGTTTCCTGCCTGCTGCAGTCCTTTTATGACGGGATTTCTTTCTAACCGGCAGAAATTTCCTGCCTGTCCAAACCCCGAACCATAATCTTCTTTACTTTGTCAAAAATAGCAATTAATTGTCACAACCATTCCCCGCTGCTCCCATCGGATCGCCATTCATTGAACTGCAGTCCATTGATAGTACCAACAACTATGCCCGCGGGCAAATCCAGGCCGCCGGACTGCCGGACAGGCAGGGAATATCCCTTCATGGTATGGTGGTTTTTGCCCATGAGCAGGTGGCCGGAAAGGGCCAAAGAGGGAAGAGCTGGGTTACAGGAAAAGACAGCAATATTGCCCTGAGTGTCCTGATAAAACCTCTTTCTTTACGGGTTTCCCAACAGTTTCAATTAAGCGCCTGTGCCGCAGTAGCCGTGCATCATTTTTTCGGTAAATATGCCGGGGACGACACAAAGATCAAATGGCCCAATGACCTGTATTGGCAGGACAGAAAGGCAGGTGGAATACTGATTGAAAATATTGTTTCCGGCTCAGGTTCCTGGGACTGGTCCATCATAGGAATCGGAATTAATATTAACCAGGTTATTTTCCCGGAAGAACTGCCCAACCCGGTATCCCTGAAACAGATCACGGGGACCCATTTTGATCCCTGCGAACTGGCCCGGGAACTCTGCGCCAGCCTGGACCAGCAGTACACCCGTCTTTGCACAGAAGGATTTGGTCCCGTTTATGCGGATTATTTATCCTGCCTGTATAAAAAGGGCGGATGGGTGAAGCTAAGGAAAGATAACCGGCTTTTTGAAGCACTGATCCTGTCGGTAACTCCGGAAGGCAGGTTGCTGGTTAAACATGCCATTGAAGAAGAATTCGATTTCGGTCAGCTGGAGTGGGTTTTGTAATGGACGTTGAGCACCGAACATTGAATATTGAGCATTTCACATCTGAGTAACGGAATTTTCAATTTTCAATGTTCAATGCTCAATATTCAGTAACTACCTCCACAAAGTAAATTTTCTTGAGATCGTAAATCCCCACCTGAACTGCCCCTTACCCCAGGATGTCACTGTACGGGGAATAAAGCGGTTCTCAAGAATTTCCGTGGCATTGGTAAAATTGAGCCGGAAGATATGTCCGGAAGTCAGTATCTCGAACCCGATACCCAGCGGATCATAGAACCGGATATTATCATTCAGCTTAAAAGAATCCCTGCTGGCCTGGTTGCGGAATATCTTAAAATAATCCACCACGAGGTTGAGCCGGTTGGCCACCAGGGGCAGTTTAATGGCAGCCCCCAGGGCAAAAAGATTTTTCTGATCATAGGAAATAGCATGGCCACGGGTCAGGTAAGTGGGGTTCAGCTGTACACTCAGGTTCCCGATTTTTTTGGCCAGGATCAGCTGCAGTACATTGCTGGTCCGGTCACCGAGGTTCTTAAAACTATTATCCTGACCGGGAAAACTATTCGCTTTAACAGCGGAAATCACGTTGTTAAAATAAACAGCGATGGACAAGGGGCGGGAAGGATCATTCTCCATCTGCTGCATCAGTTGCTGCTTGATCCCGATCTCATAGTTCTGTTGAACCAGGCTGGCTCCTTTATCCCGTGCAAACACGAGTTCGGTATGTTCCCCGATACCAATATGAAACCCGATCCGTACATCCGCTGCATTATCCAGGCCAAAAAAACGTTTGAGCCCGCCATTACTGCCGGCCAGGTCCCCGAAATTGTGGGTTACATTAAAATCCATCTTCCCCTTTCCGGTTACTTCCGGCGTACGGGCATTAATGGTTTTGCCGGAATTAAATACCCGGACGGGCTTTCCTTCTTTCTTTTTCGGGGTATTGTCCTGCGCAGCGGCAGAAACGAGCATAAAAATTCCTGTTGTTAAGGCGAGATACTTCTTCATGATGATGATTTTGTACAGAAAAAACAATCGGGAAGAATGGATTACAGGTTGCTTGTTCCGGCCAGAAAAATCCGATCATTTTTGAACAGATCGGATGAGTTCAACCCCATTCGGGGTTGTGGGGGTTAACCGAACCCTGCCCCCGGTAAAACCGGGGCGGAAGATTGTAAGGTCATCAATCCCGAATGGGGTTGAACTAAACCATCAGGAAAAGATTCTATTACACGAATCAGGAAATCGCTTTAAGGATCTCTTCCGCATGCATTTTGCTTTTGGGCTTGGTGAAGACTTTAAGAATCACGCCTTTTTCATCGATCACAAACGTGGTGCGGAGTACGCCCATATATTTATGCCCGAATAATTGCTTCTGATCCCAAACTCCGTACTTCTCTAAGATCACATGATCCGTATCCGCAATCAGGGGAAAGGGCAACTGGTTCCGCTCTTCAAAGCGTTTGTGTTTCGCAGCATCATCCGGACTCACGCCCACCACTTCAATCCCTTTCTTTTTCAGCAGGCTGAAATTATCCCGGAGATTACAGGCCTGCACGGTACAGGTGGGTGTCAGGTCCTGCGGATAAAAATAGAGTACGAGCTTCTTTCCTTTAAAATCCTTCAAGGCGATCTTTTTTCCGTTGGCATCCTTGCCCGAAAAGGCCGGGGCTTTGTCTCCTTCTTTCAGTGTGACCATATGTTTGTTGAACAGTAATTATTAAATGTAAAATTAAGCCTGCCTGTCCCTGATTAAAAAAATGTTGCAGCTACCTTTTACACAGGTGATTTTGGAAAAAGAGTTGGAAAGTTAAAAATTAATCATCCTTGTTTTCTATACACCAGGCTTTTGCCTTTTCGCTTTATCATGGAAACCAAATTCCTGTTCTTTATTTTAACCTGATTAATAAATAACCAATCCCAGCACCCAATCAAGCCTTGTTTGTCATTAAAAACAAAGAAATATAAATTCGTGTTGGGCTCAGGCTTCAGCAGTAAATTTCTCGGATTTGACCAACCGGGCCCGAAAACACCAATACTATCAAAGGCGAAATCTGCCGGTAATTCAATATACCCATCTTTAGTATACAGACTTTTGCCATCTGAAAACTGTACTTTAAGACTATCCAGGAAAGGATCGCCCCTGTAAAGCACATATAGCCTCTTTTCTTTAATATAGGCATCATACCCCTGTATAAAATAATCCTCTTTGTACATCAGATCCGCCCTGTTGTTTTCAGGGGTAAACTGAATAAATCTGCCTACCTTCTTATATTGACCGTAAAAGTACCTCTTACAGCCTTCAAAATTCCTTATCTGAACAAATGTACCATCATCATTCAATGTGAATTTTGTATAAGAATATGCACCTGAAAATTCGTAATTACCAGACAGCCCTTTAATAGACCTGCAGGAGACTAAAGAAAGTAATACCGCCAATAGAATGAAGAATCTCAGTTTCATACAGGTCGAATTTACTATAACTTATTACTGCATTGACAAGACCTCATTATTTACCTTTTCTTTTTTACAGGGACCTTTCCTTTTACCGTGACTTTCTTCTTCGTACTTCCCTTCTTCACCGCCTTCTTCTTCGGCGGAGGCGTATAAGGTTCCCTTTTAAACCACCATGTTTTTCTTGTTGTATTCCCCACCAGGTCCTCCACGGTTACTTTCAGTTCATGTACACCGTAAGGACAGCGGTCATCGAATGTATAGACCCAGTCCCTGCTTTTATCATTGGTAAAACGAAGCCACTGACCATTTAATTCAGCCCGGAAGTTCCGGATGATCCCGAAGTTGTCAGCGGGAGAAAATACGATCCGGCCGGCCGGGCTCAGGTTCACTGTATCGCCCCGGCCTATATTATTCAGTTCCGGCGGAACCGTATCAAAGAAGGCCTGGAAATAGCCAAAATCATCAAACTCCGCTTTCAGCCAGCCGTTCTCCTGCCTGGCTTTTTGTACGGAACGGCCGCTTCGGTAGGTTCGTTGGATCAGCAGTTTATTTTCCATGCCCGCCGGCACGGTACGAAAGGGTTTGATCCGCACGGTAATGGGTGCGTGCACCGGCATATCCGCATCATTCACCTGGTGTGCGGCCGAAACCGCATTGGCCGGGACAACAGAATTATTACGGGAATAATAGGCTTTAACCGTATCATACAAACTACCCGTTGCGACATCGAGCTGAAAATCCGGTTTGGTTAAAACAGTTTCCTGGTTGGGTATAAAATAAAAAGCATCCGGTTGCCGGTAAACGGGTCTGACCAGGCTGTCATTATATTTTAACCCGAAATTGAGTTGGACACTATTTCCGCTGGCATCACGTACCTCCACCCGTAAAGCATGCAGGCTGGTGTCGGATAGTGTAATAATCCCGTCACCGTTCATTCGCTGGTAAGCCCGGCCCGCGTCTCCCGGCAATACCGATAAATGCTGCAGCCAGCCCCCGCCATTGTACCTGAATTTATAATCCACCTGCGCATTCATATAAACCGTTTCTTCGTAATCCAAACTATCCAGCACAAAAGAAACCTGTGGTACTCCGTCGAAGTAAAGGGTGGCAGAATAAATACCATTCGGATTGTTGGAACCCGAAACCCGGTCATAGGCCTGGATGGCAAAACTGGTCCTGGAACAGCCGGTTTCTATGACCGGAATTTTTGCCGTGATATAGCCACTGTCCGTATTTTTCAGGGAGTAAAACAAGGGGGACTGATCATATACAGACCGGTTCCGGTCATACAAGGCCAGTTTCACCAGTGAAGGGGGAGTATGATCTGTTACCGGGAACCCGAATAACAAAGGATTCAGCCGCCGGGATGTTTTTGTATCAAAGATCTCAAAATGCAGGTGAGGTCCCTGGGAACCACCGGTATTCCCGCTATAGGCAATAAAACTTCCCTTACTCAGTGGAAATTTTTCTTTCGGTATATCCAGTTCTACCGCCCATGATTCCTGTTCATATTGGCGGGCCGTGACCCAGGCCTCAAGTTCGGGGTAAAACTCATTGAGATGCCCGTACAAAGTAGAGAGCCCGTTGGGGTGATTGATGATGATGTATCGTCCGAAACTCTGGGGCCGTATTCCTACTTTGGCAATATATCCCCGGGCAGCGGCATAAACCGGCTGGTTTTCCTTTGCCCGGGTCCGGATATCCAGTCCCATATGCCAGTGATTGGGCCTGAGTTCGCCGAAATTGGCTGATAAATCCATCGGGATCCCCAATGGGTTGCGGAAATAATCCTGCGGATAAACCGGCCCGTTCTGTGAAATAGCCGGAACAGCATGCCAGCAAAGAAAAAAAAGGATCAGCCTGAAGTGCATGTAAGGAATTATTTTTTTACGAATTAAATTCAGGAACAAATCTACCCCAAATTGAACAGGAAATATTGTACCTCATGCTTTAATGGCTTATCAGCCCCGGTGGAACCGGTGGATACCAGTCTGACCGGGTTCCGGTTGGTATTGTAAAAGACGGCAGTGTATTTTTTGCATGAAACCCCGGAGATCCGCAGGCCGTCCGATTCGGTTTATTCCATTATCCGTTATGGCAGGCGGTAAAAGAAGGTATGATCCTCCCGAAAAAGACCCGGTACTCCGCTGCATTCAGTCGCCGGGATGACATCCCCGATGCCCGGACTGTTCCCGAAACCTTTCCGCCGCAAATGCTTTAAAAACCCGGAGCAACTCAAACAGCTGGTAGTTGATATGGGTCAATAGAAAAATATTTTTAACGATCACGGCTCTCTTTCTATCGGAAAATAACCAAGCCGGTCCCTTTCCAGCCCTCATAAAATTGGGGGGAAATTTTTCCGGCCTTCTCCCCTTCAAAACCCTCCGATTCCCCTACTTTTGCGCAATTTGTTTTTTCATAACGATTCTGGCCAGCAACCCACTTAAAAACAAAAAATGCCAAAAGACAATTCGATCCATTCGGTGCTTATTATCGGCTCCGGCCCCATCATTATCGGACAAGCCTGCGAATTTGACTACTCCGGAACCCAGGCTGCCCGTAGTTTGCGGGAAGAAGGCGTGAAAGTGATCCTGATCAACAGTAACCCGGCCACCATTATGACGGACCCCATGATGGCAGACCGGGTTTATCTTTTACCACTGACCGTGGAAAGTATTGAGCGCATTTTACAGGAAAACCAGATCGATGCTGTATTGCCCACAATGGGAGGGCAAACCGCCCTCAACCTGGCCAAAGAAGCCGAAGACCTGGGCATCTGGAAACAATACAATGTCCGCCTTATCGGGGTGGATATCAAAGCCATTGATAAAGCCGAGGACCGGGAAAAATTCCGCCAGTGGATGATCCAGCTGGGTGTACCGGTAGCCATTGCCAAAACAGCCAACTCATTCCTGGAGGGCAAGGAATATGCGCAGGAAATAGGGTTCCCCCTGGTGATCCGGCCTTCCTTTACGCTTGGCGGAACCGGCGGTGGTTTTGTACATGATAAAGAGGAACTGGACGAAGCCCTGAACCGGGGACTGCAGGCCTCCCCCATTCATGAAGTACTGGTAGAGCAGGCTGTACTGGGCTGGAAAGAATTTGAACTGGAGTTACTTCGTGACGCGGCCGATAATGTCTGTATCATCTGCACCGTGGAAAATTTTGACCCCATGGGCGTACATACCGGTGATTCCATTACCGTGGCACCGGCCATGACCCTGAGTGATACCGGCATGCAGCTGATGCGGAATACCGCGATAAAGATGATGCGGGACCTGGGCAATTTTGCCGGCGGTTGCAATGTGCAGTTTGCCATGAACCCGGACACCGAAGAGATCATTGCGATTGAGATCAATCCCCGGGTAAGCCGTTCCTCCGCCCTGGCCAGTAAAGCCACCGGTTACCCGATTGCCAAGATCGCGGCCAAACTCGCTATCGGGTACAACCTGGATGAACTGGAAAACCAGATCACCAAAACAACCTCCGCCTACTTTGAACCGGCCCTGGATTATGTGATCGTAAAGATCCCTCGCTGGAATTTTGACAAGTTCAAAGGAGCCAACGATACCCTCGGCCTGCAGATGAAAAGTGTGGGTGAGGTAATGGCTATCGGCAGAAGTTTTACTGAGGCCATTCAAAAAGCCTGTCAGAGTCTTGAAAACAATGCGGTAGGACTGGGTTATTACGGCAAGAGCATGATGCATGCGGAAGCCCTGCTGGAATATATCAAAACACCGAAATGGGACCGGATCTTCCGGATCAAAGATGCGCTGATGGCGGGTATTTCTGTAGGTACCCTCTCCAAAGCCACCAACGGCATTGACCGCTGGTTCCTTTATGAGATCCAGAAGATCTGCAACCTGGAAAAAGAAATCGCGAAATACGACCTGGATACCCTGCCGCTGGAACTGCTGAGAGAAGCCAAGGTTAATGGATTCAGTGATGAACAGATCAGCCGGATCCTCGAACACGGGGATGAAGAGGATGTTTACAATAAACGAAAAGCAGCCGGTATAACCCGGGTGTATAAAATGGTGGATACCTGTTCCGCGGAGTTTGAAGCCAAAACCCCTTATTTCTATTCAACCTTTGAAGGCGGCAACAGCAATGAGAGCAAAGTATCCGGCAAGAAAAAGATCATCGTGCTCGGCAGCGGCCCCAACCGGATCGGGCAGGGCATTGAATTTGATTATTGTTGCGTGCACGGTTTAATGGCGATCAAAGAGTGCGGGTACGAGGCCATTATGGTTAACTGTAACCCCGAAACCGTGAGCACGGATTTTGATATGGCCGATAAACTCTATTTCGAACCGGTTTACTGGGAACATCTCTGGGAGATCGTTGAACATGAGAAGCCCGATGGGGTGATCGTGCAGCTGGGCGGGCAAACCGCGCTGAAACTGGCGGAGAAACTCACACAAAAGGGAATCCGGATCGTGGGTACTTCCTACGACAGCCTGGATATCGCGGAAGACCGCGGCCGTTTCAGTGATATGCTGAAAGAACTGGAAATCCCTTACCCCGCATACGGAACAGCCTGGTCCGTGGATGAAGCCATCGAAGTGGCAAACAAAGTGGGCTACCCGGTACTGGTACGTCCTTCTTATGTATTGGGCGGTCAGCGGATGCGGATCGTAATCAATGATGATGAAGTGGAAAAAGCGGTGATAAGCCTGCTGAAACATATTCCCGGCAATAAGATCCTGGTGGACCATTTCCTTGACCGTTGCCAGGAAGCCGAGATCGATGCGATCTGTGACGGAGAAAAATTTCATGTGATGGGCATCATGGAACATATCGAACCTGCCGGTATCCACAGCGGTGACAGCAATGCGGTCATACCCGCCTTTAACCTGACCCCGCTGGAAATACAGGATATGGTGGATTATGCCAAAAAGATTGCCCTGAAGCTGAATGTAAAAGGATTACTGAATATCCAGTTCGCGATTAAAGAAGGGAAGGTATTTGTGATTGAAGCCAACCCGAGAGCATCCCGCACCACCCCGTTTATTGCCAAAGCCTATAATAAGCCTTACCTGAATTATGCCACAAAAGTGATGCTGGGAGCAATGAAAGTGGCGGAAATCCCGGAAGAAAAACACCTTGATGGCTTTGCGATCAAAGAACCCGTATTCAGTTTCAATAAATTTCCCGGGGTTAGCCGGGAATTAGGTCCCGAAATGAAATCGACCGGCGAAGCCATCCGCTTTATCAAGGACCTGCGTGATCCGTACTTCCGGCAGCTCTACAAAGACCGCAGTATGTACCTCAGTAAATAAAAAAAACCTGTTATCCGGCTTGAAACCTGGATAACAGGTGTTAATGGTTAACGGCCTCCTATGGAACCCCCGTGGTTGGTTTGGGTGTCGTTAATTATTGAGAATGATGGCTTGTATCATCAATGCTTGTCAAAGCTACTATGCAACAATGCCTCCCTGATTTCTTTATTCAGATTTAATTTGTACCGTCATCCATCATTTTTTTTGATCTTTTATATTAAGTCGCTGTATTTCATTATTTTACAAACAATCATTCCGGGGTTTAATTTGGCATATCAGCCGGCTTATTGTATTTTCATGCTATTACTGCTTGAACGTTTTAACTCGTGAAGCCCGCATCCGGTTTTATATGGCAGCTCATCCATTCGCTGGACAGCAATGAGAAATTATTCTTTAAACGGAATTTCGCGCCCTGTGTATCTCCCGGCCAGCGGCTCTATATCCGCTTATTTGACGCCATTGCGGCGCAGAAGGAATACAATGAAGCGGCGATCCTTAAAAAATTTCATCCCGGTCTCAACAAAAAAAACATCGCGTACCAGAAACATTACCTGCAGCGGCAGATCTGTGAAGCCCTGGTGCAATACGATGGCCGGAAGAACCCGGGTCATGATATTTATGCGAGTATCCAGCTCATCAGGATCTACCGGAAAAAAGGCCTTTATGAAGAAGCCTTCAGCACCTGGAAAAAGGCTGTCGAAAAAGCAAGAGCGGCTGAAGCTTTCGCCCTGCTGAACCTGCTAAAGACCGAATTTGAAAAAATGATCATTTTCAGCAATACCTATTCCGGGTATGATGAACTGTTGCTCCTCTTCAAAAAAAATGCGATCACCTATACAGAATACGCCGAACTGATCACTTTACGCGACGTCTATACGGAAACCCTGCTGCTTAAACGGAGGACCCATCTCGGGCAGGATGAGCTGCTCCGCGACCGTATCAGCAGCCTGCTGGAAAGGGTGAACAGGGCCGATACGGTGAACCATGGTCATTCATTCTGGTACCGGCATTATTACTATATGAGCAAGGCCACCCTGCTCTACCTGAAGAACGATATGCCCGAAGCCCTGGCCATCCTGGGAGAGTTGTTCAATGACTGGAAAAAAAACGCAGGCTTTGTGGCCACGCACGGAGAGTTCTATATCGAACTGCTTTACATGATCAACTACGCGGGTATCCTGAACGGCTCCTATACTTATGTCACAACCGTCTTTAATGATGAGCTGAACAATGAAATCAGGGACAGGGGCCAGCGGGCCTATTTCGAAGCCATAAAATACCTGGCCCTGAATAAAATTTACAATAAGACGGCCGCTTATACCGAAGTGCAACAGCTGCTGGCTTTTATGAAATCAAAATACAAATTGTGGGAACCGGTCCTGAACGAAGAACTGAACAGTACAGTAACCCTATCGCTTGGTATCGGCTGCTTTGTACTGGAACAATTTGATGATGCGCTTTATTTTATCAAAAGAGCCACCACCTATTTCCGGGATGCCACCCGGGAAGAACATGCAGCGGTAGCGCAGTTATTGCTGCTGCTGATCCGGTATAACCTGAGTAATCCCCGGCTTTTTGATGCCCAGTACCGGGCCACCTACCAGTATTTCTACAAAAAGAAAAAGAAAGAACCGTTTGAACAGGTACTGGTACAATGCCTGCACCGGGCCTATTATTCGAAGGACAGCGGGAAACTGCGGGAAGAATTCAGGAATACGCTCGAAACCCTTGCCCAAACCCAGGACCATGTATTACAGCAACGGACATTCGCTATTTTTAATTTCCCGGGATGGCTGAACAGTAAAATACAACGGATTCCTTACCGCCAGTACGTGGAGAAAAAAGTAAAATCGGGAATCACCCTGGCTGAAATAACCTTGTACTATGAATAAAGAAATAACAACTCTTTCCGCGCACATGGAAAAAGTGCTTTACGGGGAGCCCTGGTTCGGCCGGTCTGTATTTTCTGTACTCGAAGAAACAGACGAAAACAACGTGCACCTGAAACCCGGGGGCAGGGAACACAGTCTCTGCGAACTGCTCTGGCACATGATCACCTGGGCGGAATTCACGTTGAAACGGGTGGGAAAAGTTGCAGCGCCTGACCCGGCCGCCCTTGAAAAACTGGACTGGCGGCCCATTGATCCCGGCTTTCATACCTGGAAAAAAGGAGTAACGGAATTGAAATCCATCCATACACAACTGGTGGCCCTTCTCCGGGAAAAAGAGGACAGCTTCCTCGATGAGAAAGTAGATAACCGTTCCTATGATTTCCGGTTCCTGCTGAACGGGCTGACCGAACACACTATTTATCACCTGGGGCAGATCGCTTACCTGCAAAAGCTCCTCCGCTGACCATACCCGGAAAGTAGTATTGCCGGCCCGGTTACTACTTTTTAATTTCAGGGATGGCGCGGCATGGCAGCTATTGCTGGAAGCAAATTCCCTTTCTTAAGTTACTCATCCCTTTCGCGGGAGGTATCGTTACAGCCTGGTATCTCCAGTCGCCGCTTCATGTGTGGCGGGTACTGCTGCTCACCGGAATAACCGGCCTTGCTGTTTTTTTCGGGATGCCCCTCCTGACCCGGTTCCGGTTTTCGTTCCTGTCGGGACTGGCTTCCACCCTGGTTTTATTTTCATTTGGCGCAATGCTTACCTGGCAGAAAGATATCCGCCACCGGCCGGACTGGCTGGGAAATAAGTACAGCAGCGGGGATGCATTGCTGATCACCCTCGACGAACCCCTGGCTGAGAAATCGAATTCATTTAAAGCCATTGCCAATGCCCTTTACTTAATAAACGGCAACGGGGCAAGCCCTGTAAACGGCCGGCTGATCCTTTACCTGAAAAAAGACAGCTCCCTTGAAAAACTGGCTTATGGATCGATATTGCTTTTAAAGAAGCCCCTGCAGGAAATCAAAAGTACAGGCAACCCCGGTGGTTTTAATTTTAAACAATATTCCTTTTTTCATGGCATCACCCACCAGGTGTACCTGCAACCCGGTGAATTCGAAATAATACCCGGGAAAAAAGAAAACTGGCTGAAGAAACATATCCTTGAATCGGGGAGGAATATCGTGAATATCCTGCGCCGCTATATCCCCGGTGAAAAAGAGGCCGGGCTGGCAGAGGCCTTACTGATCGGTTATAAAGACGACCTGGACCCGGCGCTGGTGCAGGCCTATACGAACACCGGGGTGGTACATATCATTGCCATTTCCGGCTTGCACCTCGGGTTGATCTACTGGCTGCTGCTCATGTTGCTGAAACCACTCCGACGCTACAGGAAAATAAAATGGCTGCAGCCCCTCCTCGTTATAGCAGGACTGTGGGCATTCAGCCTGCTGGCAGGGGCCCAACCCTCCGTACTCCGCTCTGCCCTGATGTTCAGCTGTATCGTCACCGGTGAATTTTTCTCCCGGAAAACCTCCGTACTGAATACCCTGGCCATTTCCGCCTTCCTCCTGCTTTGTTACAATCCTTACTGGCTCTGGGATGCGGGTTTCCAGCTTTCCTATGCAGCCGTACTCAGCATCCTTCTTTTTATGCGGCCTGTCTATAACTGGTTTTATATAAAAAATAAATTGCTTGATTCCTTCTGGAAACTGAATGCAGTTACCCTGTCCGCCCAGGTTCTTACCTTACCTTTCAGCATTTATCATTTTCATCAATTCCCTGTATCCTTTATCCTGACCAATTTCCTGGCCGTTCCGCTTTCCAGCGCCATCCTGCTTGCAGAGATCTTCCTGTGCCTGATTTCTTTTTTCTCCTGGCTGGCCGTTCTTACCGGCAAGATCATTTCCTTTCTTATCTGGTTTATGAATACATGGGTGGAGCAGGCCGGGCGGATTCCGTTCCTGCTTTGGGAGAACCTGCAGCTCAGCATCACACAGGCCATCAGTTTGCTGTTGCTGGTAGTGGCAGCCAGTTACTGGCTCATGGAAAAATCAAAGCCGGCCTTCTTTACGGCACTGGCAGCCCTCCTGCTTTTCACGACGGAACGAACGGTTTCCTTTGTACAGGCCTCCCGGCAACAGAAGATCATTGTTTACAATGTTCCGAAAAAAAAGGCCCTGGATCTCATCCGGGGAAGACATGTTGTATTTACCGGCGACAGCGATCTCAGGACAAATGATTTCGCCCGGAACTTTTACCTGCAACCCGCCCGCATCCGGCACCGGGTCTGTGAAACGGACCAACTGGATGGGCTTACCCGGTATGAAAATTATATCCGTTTCGGGGGCCGGACTATTTTATTAATGGACCAGTCCCTGTCTTTTAGGGCCCTGCCGGGAAGCAGGAAGCCGGTCATTGATCTCCTGGTTTTATCGAAGAACCCTGCCCTCCATTTAACAGAACTGGCTGCTGCCCTGGACATCAAACAGGTCGTACTGGATGGTTCCGTGCCGGCCTGGAAAGCCTTTTACTGGAAAAAGGATTGTGATTCCCTGCGGATTCCCTGGCATGATGTATCTGCCAAAGGCGCTTTTGTGATGACCCTGAATTAAGTTAATTTTGCCCCCTCTTACGATCGCCTGCCTTCAACCCTCATTTTTATGAACAAAAAGATTCAATCAGCCTTAATTTCTGTTTTTTACAAAGACGGACTCGAAAACATTGTACAGGAGCTTGCCCGCCTGGGTGTGACCATCTATTCTACCGGGGGCACTCAAAACTTTATTGAGAAACTGGGTATAAATGTAGTTCCGGTAGAAAACCTGACCAGTTATCCCTCCATTCTCGGGGGGCGCGTGAAGACCCTGCATCCTTCGGTATTTGGCGGTATCCTGGGCAAACGGGATGACGCAACCCACCTGCAGGAAATGAAACAGTACAATATCCCGGAGATTGACCTGGTGATCGTGGACCTGTACCCCTTTGAGGAAACCGTGGCCAGTACCACCGATGAAAAAGCCATCATTGAAAAAATTGATATCGGCGGGCCCTCCATGATCCGTGGAGCAGCCAAGAATTTCAGGGATGTGGTGGTGATTGCCGCCAGGAAAGACTATGCCACCCTGGAAGCTATGCTAAAAAAGCAGCAGGGTGAAACCAGCCTTGAACAACGGAGAAATTTTGCTGCAAAAGCCTTTGAAACAGTAGCCCATTACGAAGTGGCCATCGCAAAATATTTCAGCAGCAGCGATACCGGGTATTTCCTGGAATCCGTTCCGGGTCCCAAAATCATGCGCTATGGCGAAAATCCGCACCAGTCTGCTGTGTTTTACGGCGACCTGGGACAATTGTTTGACCAGCTCAATGGAAAGGAATTATCCTATAACAATATTGTGGATACCGATGCGGCCCTGCAGCTGATCCGCGAGTTCACAGACACCACGTTTGCCATCATCAAGCATACCAATGTATGTGGTGTGGCGCAAAGGGACACGGTGAAAGAAAGCTGGGATGCGGCACTGGCCGGAGACCCGGAAAGCGCTTTTGGCGGGGTACTGGTTTGCAATGGCGCCATCGATAAGGCCACTGCGGAAGCCATCAATGAGATCTTCTTCGAAGTGCTGATCGCCCCGGCCTATGAAGCGGATGCCCTGGCTGTGCTGAAATCAAAAAAGAACCGGATCCTCTTGCAGTTAAAAGCGCAGCCACAGCGGAAAATACAGTATAAATCCATGCTCAACGGGGTGCTGGTACAGGATAACGATAAAGGTAATTACGCCGAATGGACCGAAACCGTGAAAAGAAAAGAGACCCCTGCAGAAAAAGAGGACCTGCTTTTTGCCAACCTGGTATGCAAACATTTAAAATCAAATGCCATCGCCCTCGTTAAAAACAAGCAGTTGGTCGGTAAAGGCTGTGGCCAGACCAGCCGGGTCGATTCATTGCGGCAGGCCCTGGATAAAGCCCGGCAGTTTAAATTTGACCTGCACGGGGCGGTGATGGCTAGCGATGCTTTTTTCCCTTTCGACGACTGTGTGCGGCTGGGGCATGAAGCGGGAATCACGGCCTTTATCCAACCCGGCGGTTCCATCCGGGACAACGACTCGGTTGAATATTGCAAAACGCATGACCTGTCCATGATCATGACGGGTATGCGGCACTTTAAACATTAATACAGAAGAGCTGTACTGAAACCTCATTGCGGCATTTCAATTGATACTGGTTAAATTCATCTTCGAAAAGATGAAATGTGAATGAATCTATTTGACTTCCATAAAACCATTGTTCAGTCCTCTGCCGATTCAATAAAGAAACTGGCGGTATTCAACCCGCTTACCATTCACAAAAAAGGTACGCGGGCAAAGGCATTGTTTGCCCTTGCCCTGGTTTGTGTGTTATGGGGCACCACCTGGATCGCTTCCAAACAGGGTGTACGCCATATGCCGGCCCTGCAATTGGCCGGTATGCGCCAGTTGATCGCGGGCCTGATCTATGTCGGTTTTTTTCTGTTCAGGGGCGCCCCGCTTCCCAAAGGAAAAGAATGGATCCCGGTGCTTGTCCTGAGTTTCCTGAATTTTATCATGAGCAACGGGCTCAGTACCTGGGGTGTAAAATATATTTCCGCG
Organism: Sphingobacteriales bacterium; assembly: GCA_016192105.1. Taxonomy (GTDB): domain Bacteria; phylum Bacteroidota; class Bacteroidia; order Chitinophagales; family Chitinophagaceae; genus JJ008. The sequence continues at coordinate 126,673 of JACPUV010000021.1, forward strand.
GGACTGGGTGCCATCATGGGCGCGATCTTCCCGCTCTGGCTTGTGGTGATTGGCCTTTTTGCTTCCAAAGAAAAAATTCCGCAGAAAGCGATCCTCGGCCTGTTGCTTGGGTTTGCCGGTGTATGTGTAATTTTTTATGATCACCTGCATGATTTCCTGAACGCGGATTTCAGGTTTGGCATTATCCTTTCCCTGATCGCTACCTGGACCTGGGCCTTTGCCACAATCTATACCAAGAAACAGGCAGCCAGTTTCAATCCCTATTTCAGCCTGGGACTCCAGATGGTCATTTCCGGTTTGTTTTTGCTGGTATTTACAAAAACAGGCAGCCTGATTATGATCACCGACACGGAACACAGCACCCGGCCATTAATAGAATTCGTTTCTTTTGCCCAAATACCCTGGCAATCCTGGGTGGCCATTACCTACCTGGTCCTCTTCGGATCGATCCTGGCATTTGTCTGTTACCTCTATGCGCTGCAAAATTTACCAACCGAACAGGCTTCCATTTATGCCTATATCAACCCGATCGTGGCTGTTTTATTCGGATGGATGTTATTTGACGAAAGGATCACGATCTATATCACGATCGGTGGTATGGTAACCCTGCTGGGTGTGTACCTGGTCAATAAAGCATTTAAAGCAGCCGTACCCCCGCCGGAGCAGCCGGAAACAGAAGGGGTCTGATACAGCAAGAACGGCCCCGGGCCATAGTTCATCAGCAGTGCTGATCCAGGAATTCCAGGTAAACCTCCCTCCATCCCTTAAACCGTTCATCCGTCCCCAAAAAAGTATTGTGCCAGATGGAAATGAATAAGCCATTCACGTTTTTCACTTCAGCATAATACTGTTTCATTTCCGCCAGGGCCTGCTGTGCTGAGTACTGCTGTTCGTAAAATGAATTGGCATCCATATAACAAAACGGGTAAAGCAGGAGGCCGGTAGCGGTTTCGTTTTCCAGGTCGTACCAATAGAATGGTACAGATACCGAGGCCCTGAACCCGTTGATACTCCCATACCCCATCGAGAAATCCTCCTTTATACCGTTTGCGATCAGCCGGCGAAAGGTTCCCGGTACATGGAACCGGATAAAATGTTGCCGGGAAGATGCGACCCTGATCCCCGCTGCCTGTTCAAGCCTTTCTTTCTCTCTGCGCAATAGGGCAGGATCATCCCCGCTTTGCCAGGAAGGATGCAGCCCCACTTCATATTTATCCGCATGCCGCCGGATCAGGGCACTGACCACTGCTTTCCCCGGCAGGATATTCCTGTCATAGGAAGCATTTTTTTCGGCCACCAGGAAAAAATAACGCGGTTCCAGTTTATACTTTTCATGTACATCATCCATCCAGTCATAGGAGTTGAATGGATCGGGTTCCTGGTTCATCCGCACTTTATGCCGTTGCCGGAGCCGGGCCCGGTTTCCTTTCAGGAGATCTTTCAGGGCAGCGCCGGTATTCCGTATCCAGCCCTTGTGCTTAAAAGAAAAGGCTTCATCAATATCATACGTGGGGAGAAAATGGAATACATTGTTCCCGGAACTGAACAATGGGAATTTAAGGCTAAGCATCGCTGAGAAATCCTTTAGCCAGTAGTGGATCAGGGGAATACCAAGAAATCCTTCTTTAAAAGCCAGCGATTCCGTATGGGCAAACCGGCCATACAGGTCTTTCTTATGCGGCAGGTACTCTTCATACCGGCTGAGCAGGTAAAAGACGGCAGCCAGGATATCAAACGGATAATCACCTCCTGTTTTAAAAAATGCCTTGTACCCGTTTGTTTCGAAACAGGTTATTGGTTGCGGCCGGATCCCCTGCTCAAATAAGAGCGAAGAGGGAGGCAGCCAGCATTCATCCGCTGTAATTTTTTTGTCGCTGTAATTGATCCGGGCGCCGGGGTAGGCAGAAAATTCAGCCTGATTGCATGTAAGTTTTACGGGTATCCCCCTGAGTTGGGTGCCCAAAAATGCAGCCACGTATTCCAGGCGGGCCGTAATGGTATGAGCGAAAAGGATCACAGGCCGAAGTTAACTATCGGTTACCGTATTTCTCTTTCCACAGCTGGTTAAAGGATTTATGAGGAAATTCCAGGGTAGCACGGTGTTCCTTCCACCCGGTGAGCAGGCTGTTCACCACCCAGGTCTTGGTGCGGCCATTGGCTCTATTCATCCAGGATCTCCGCAGCATGGCCTGCTTCCACATTTTCCAGGCAATTTTTTCCGTAAATGTATTATGTCCATCCACCACGGCTTCGTGCCGGTTTTCCAGCAACAGTTCATGCAGGTTGATTTTCACCGCGCATACTTCGGTACAGTTGCCACAGAGGGAGGACGCATAACTCAGGTGTTTCCATTCTCCCAATCCCTGCAGGTGCGGGGTAATCACCGAACCGATCGGTCCGCTGTAAGGAGCGCCGTATGCATGGCCCCCGATATTTTTATAGACAGGACAGGCGTTCAGGCAGGCCCCGCAGCGGATACAGTACAGGCTCTCCCTCATTTTTTCATTAGCAAGGATATTGGTCCGGCCATTATCGAGTAAGATCACATACATATCTTCCGGCCCGTCTGTTTCGTGCGGCTGACGCGGACCGGTAATAACGGAATTATATACGGTAATCTTCTGGCCGGTTCCGAAGGTGGAAAGCAGGGGCCAGAACAGTCCCAGGTCCTGCAGGGAGGGGATCACTTTTTCAATCCCCGCGATCACAATATGGGTTTTGGGCATGGAGCAACTCAGGCGCCCGTTCCCTTCGTTCTCGGTCAGTGCAATCCCGCCGATATCCGCAACAATAAAATTGGCCCCGGTTACCCCTACTTCCGCCTGCACATATTTTTCCCGCAGTACTTTCCGGGCGGTCAGTGTCAGTTGCTCAGGTGTTGCCCTGGGATCGGTGCCCAGTTTATTGGAAAAAAGCCGGGCCACATCTTCCTTGCTTTTGTGCATGGCCGGGGTAACGATATGATAGGGCGGTTCGCCATCCAGTTGCTGAATATATTCGCCAAGGTCTGTTTCCACGCTTTCGATCCCGTTCTTCTCCAGGAACTCATTCAGGTGAATTTCTTCGGTCACCATGCTCTTGCTCTTTACAAGGGTGCGGCAGTTTTTTTCTTCACAGATTTTTTTTACAGCTTCCAGCGCCTGTGCGGCATCCTCTGCCCAGATCACTTTGGCGCCCCGTTTGGTGATCGCTGATTCAAAGTCTTCCAGTTGTTTATCGAGTGAAGCAATGGCCTTCCACTTCAGGTTCTTGGCACGTTCGCGGGCAAGGTGGAGTTCACTGAACTGCTGTTTTCCCTGCGGCACCACGGCATTGTACTTGCCGATATTAAAATTGATCTTGCGCCGGTGGTCACGGTCCGCCGCCCGGATGGTGCTTTTGGCAATAAAATCAGCATAGGTTTCTTTCACAGTGCGGCTGTTATTTATTACTCTTTAAAATCAATTTCCTCCCATTCCCCCTTCGCGATGCTGTCAAGGGCCTTGTAGAAATCTTCCCCGTATTTCCGGATCAGCGGTTCTTTGAGGAATTGGTAAACCGGTACTTTTAATGATTCCCCCAGTGCACACCCCGGTTTGCATAATTGCTCCCGGGGTTCATAGTTTACTCTTTCATAATCCCCGTTCTTTCCTTTTTTGGCTATGATCGGGTATAAATGGCAACTGATCGGTTTCTTCCAGTTGATCAGCCCATCCCGGTACGCCTGTTCAAAAGCACATTTGATGATCCGGTTTTCATCCCGGAAAGCAAACACGCAGATGCCTTTATTACTGCCGATGGTATTGGTCACCCAGCCAAATTCATTGTCCATGGCGAAGAGACCGGTCAGATCGATCTCCTTCAGCGCTTCCGGCGGGAGCAGGTGTTTTACTTTTTCAAACACTTCCCGGATAACCTGCATCTCTTCTTCTTCTACCGGGGCGCCGGCATCCCCTTCCTCACAGCAACCCCCTTTGCATTTGTTCAGGTCACAGACAAATTGTTTGTCCACCACGTCCTCGCTGATCAGTATATTGTCAATAACTATCAAGTGATTTTTTTTACAAAGGTACGCATATTGCGGGTGTTCCCGCCAGCCGGGGGATGGCTCATCTCCACTTCAAGGTATTAATCAGGTGCCGCAGGTCCTGTTTCAGGAAATCATTTACAATACCCAGCGAATCGGCATTGGGCGCCGCATTAAAATAAAGCGCTCCCCGCAGGAAATGCCGGACCGAATCGGTAAGGAAAAACTGGTTGGCTGTGGCGGTATTTCCCCCGAGTGAGAAATAAATACCCTCCACCCCATTGGGTGTTTGCACCAGGCTGTCATTGATACCGGTTGATACATCCACATGCTGTTTATAGGCCATCTTGAATCCATCCCTGACCAGGGAATCAAAAACATTTGCCGCATTGATGGGTTTATAACTGATATGGATCCGGCCATTAAAACGGGGAATATCGACATTGATCCACCAGTCGCCCGCCTTGTCTTCAAAGAAAGTGGTATCCCTGATCACCTGGGCATAAACGGGGTATTCGAAAGTGTACGGGTAGCCGGGCTGGTCAAACAGCTGGTATTTTTTTTCCGGGAAATCAATTTTAAAGTATCCCTTTTTTTTTCCGGCAGCGTAATCACTGTTGCAGGAAAAAAGTAAAAAAATCAATACGGCTTCTGCCAGGAAAAAATATGTTAAACGGAAACTCATTCAGGCTGTTGTTGCGGTTTGATGGTCACTTTTACTAACTGGATGCGGTTATTATCCGCCTGCATGATGGCAAATTCGAAATCCCCGGAAGGGATCACCCAGTCTGCGGTTGGCAGTTCCCCGGCCAGTTCGAGCACCAGCCCGGCGAGGGATTCGCTGTCACCCTTGATATGATCAAAGGTATTCATCGGGATCTTCATGATCCGGCACATATCATGGATCATGATCTTTCCCTCAAAAATATAATTGTAATCATCCAGTTTATAGCTGTCGCTTTCCTCTTCGTCAAACTCGTCCCGGATATCGCCGATCACTTCTTCGAGGATATCTTCCATGGTAACGATCCCGCTGGTTCCGCCAAACTCATCCACCACTACGGCAAAGTGGATCCGTTTTTGCTGAAATTCTTTCAGCAGGTCTTCGATCAGTTTGGGTTCCGGTACAAAATAGGGCTGCCGGATCAGGGAATGCCAGTCAAAATTCCCTGCCTCGTTCAGGTAAGGAATCAGGTCCTTGGTATTCAGTATTCCCACTACTTCATCCAGGCTGTCTTTATACACAGGCAATCTTGAATAATGAAGTTCCTCGACCCGCCTGATCACATCAGGGAATGCCGCATCGTAACTGATCCCGCTTACGTATAACCGGTTCCGCATGATCTGCTTTACCGATATATTTCCAAACTTCACCACTCCCTTCATGATACTCTTCTCCTCAGGGGATGCTTCTTCGTCGCTTTTGATATCAATGGCGGCATCCAGTTCCTGCATGGTCAGCATCTCACTTTTATCCACTCCTACCCTTTTGCCGATCCCGTCGGCCAGCCTGACGATCGATTTACTCAGCCGCCGTAAAAGCAGGTGAAGGCCTTCCACCAGGAAAGACACATCATAGGCAAAGCGCAGGTTGTTCTGGGCAGCCCATACTTTGGGAAGGATCCTCCCGATAAACACCAGTACGATCACAATCACCGTCACCTTGATCAGTAATTCCAGTAAAGATCCCAGCCGCGCAAAATTGATCAGTTCAGCGAGCAGGTAATTGGAAAGTAAAATGATACTGATATTCACGAAAGTGCCCGCGATGAGCAGGGAAGCATATACTTCCTTGGGCTCATCCAGCAGGGTTACGATCCGTTTGGCCGAGGCATGCTGTTTGGTCTTCAGCATGTTCAGGTCTTTCTTATTCAGGGAGAACAAAGCCACTTCCGCCCCGGAGATGGCGAATGTAATGACCAGTAAAATAAGCAGGGTGACCCCTAAGAAAGTAGTCCCTTGTATATTCACCGACAGCAGTGAAAAAAGCAGGTGATCAGTAATTGAAATAATGTCCGGATGAATTTCCAATGCAATGGGTTTTGTTTACAAACTGCCTGCGGTCTGCAGGGAGAAAAACCGGCAGCATCAGGTGTCCGCCGTTATTAGCGGCAAAGGTATTGTTTTTATGGTTTATGGTTAAAAGGGAAGGGGCTCAGAAGGGTCTCCCGGGGGTACCTCATGCCCGCCGTTTCCTTCCGGCGTCCCTGTTTCACCGGGTGAACCGGAATCCATTTTTTTGTCCAGCATAATGAGGTTATCACCCACCACTTCAGTGGCAAACTTCCGGTTTCCGTCTTTATCATCCCAGCTACGGGTACGCAGTCTTCCTTCGATATAGACCAGGCTGCTTTTGTGCAGGTATTTCTGTGCCAGTTCGGCCAGCCCCCTCCAGAGTACCACCGTATGCCATTCGGTCTGGGAGACGAGCTTGCCGGTGCGGTCCTTAAAAGTTTCCGTAGTGGCCAGCGGGAATTTGGCAACCGCGATATTGCCTTCGAGGTGCTGTACATCGGGATCCTTGCCCAGGTTTCCAATCAGCATGACTCTGTTTACGCCTCTCATACATTTATTCTTTTGGTTAGAAAATCGTCTAAGGGCTGAAACCGTCTTAAAGTTAATTCCTTTTTTCAGCTGAAACAACAAAAAAAGGAGCTGGTGCTGGTTTTAACGCCGGTCGCGGGGCAGCGCAATTCCCTGTGCCAGGTACTGGTTGATCAGGCCCGGGAAACTGAATTTCTCCAGTTGTTTCTTTTTTATCCATTGCCAATCCGGTTCCCCTGCCGGCCTTTGTTGCAGGTGCAGTTCAACAAACATCCCGTTTATCAATTGGTGTGAAAGTTGCTGCCGGAAAAATAGCGGTTTCCCGCAGGTTATGACACTCTTTTTGTCAACCCATTTCTTTTCAGCAATGGCTTTCACTAACTTTTCCGGGGAGATCTTTTTCTTTGTTTCGATCATCGGGAATTCATAGAGATCCTGCCAGATATCTTTCCCGGTCCGGCGGCGGACTGCCAGGCTGTTATTGTATAAGGGGATCGTATAACTAAACCATCGTTCACGAATGCGGGTCTTTTTAGCTTTTACAGGCAGTTTGCTGACAAGTCCGTCGCGAAATGCTATACATTTTTTCCTGAAAACACAGGAATCACAAAGCGGTGCAGCCGGTCTGCAAACCACCGCCCCGAAATCCATGATCGCCTGGTTATACAGCCCGGGTTGTTTGGGATCCAGCAGCTCTTCTGCCAGCCGGTTAAACATTTTTTTACCTGCTGTGGAATCAACGGGTGTATCCATTCCAAAATAGCGGCTCAGTACCCGGTACACATTTCCATCCACCACGGCATGGGGCAATTGGAATGCAAAAGAAGAAATTGCCGCAGCGGTATAGGGGCCGATCCCTTTCAGGCTGAGTATTGTTTCATAGCTATCGGGGAAGCGGCCATCTCTTTCTCTGGCGATAAAGCGGGCAGTGGCCAGCAGGTTTCTGCACCGGGAATAGTATCCCAGTCCCTCCCAGCATTTGAATACTTTCTCATCCGGCGCGGCAGCCAGTTGACGAATATCCGGGAAGGTTTTAATAAACCGTTTATAATAACCGAGTCCCTGTTCCACCCGGGTCTGCTGAAGGATGATCTCGCTGATCCAGATACGATAAGGATCTTTTTCTCCCTTCCAGGGCATCAGCCGGCTATTTTCCCCGGCGTTCCATTTCAGGAGCCCCTTTGTAAAGGCTTTTTTTAATGGGGATGGGGGGTTCGAATTCATGAAAGGGGGGATTTCGCTGGTTTTTGGGACTAAATATCCGGGATTTCCGGAAACTGCCCGGCCCGGCAGAAAAAAATATTTCTATTTAGTTGACTATCATATAATTTTGTCATAAATTGGTGTTGTAAACCACTAAACCCTTCAAAAAATGAGAAAAGCCGACCTGGTCAATCAGATTTCTGAAAAAACAGGCATACCCAAGGTAGATGTGCTTGTTACTCTTGAGACTATGTTTAAAGAAGTAAAAGACACTCTTGCCGGTGGCGAAAATATTTACATACGTGGCTTCGGCAGCTTTATTACAAAGAAAAGAGCTGCAAAGATTGGGCGTAATATCAAGAAGAATATTGCCGTACACATACCGGAGCATTATATTCCTGCCTTTAAACCAGCCAAGGAGTTTGTTGCTGAGGTAAAAAAACTCAAAGAACCCAAACCCGATACGGGTCCCGGGGAAGAAGCAGAATAATATTCCATTTAAATAATCCCTCGCATCTAACCTCATATCGGGGCTTTTGAGGTATTTTTGCATCCAGAAATTTTTGATTTGTGAAGAAACCTCAATGGATCTCCCTCACCGTTGCCGTAATACTGACAGCCCTTATTTTTCTGTTTGTCAGGACCGTTCCGGCGAAAAAAGCGTCAATTGCTACTGGTAACCAGCAACATAATGAAAACAATGGTCCCGGCTCCGGGCTCTCCCCAGTTTCTATCGATACCATCCTGCTGATGGCGAAAAAGGAGTTAAAGCCAGCTCAACTGACCTGGTTAAATACCCTGGAAAATTCGATCACCCGGGGGGATGTAAAGAACCAGCAACTGGCAGTCTATCACCAGCTTTCCCATTTCTGGAAGGATACGGCCCGGATCTTTGAACCTTATGCCTGGTATGAAGCTGAGGCCGCCAGATTGGAAAATTCCGAAAAAAGCCTGACCTTTGCAGCCCGCTTATTTTTGGATGAGCTGCAAACCGATGATTTTATGAAGCGGAGGTTGTGGAAAGCTTTGCAGGCCAAAGATTTGTTTGAGCGTTCTTTGAAGATTAACCCGGAAAATGATTCCGCCAAAGTTGGGCTGGGCGCCTGTTATCTTTTTGGAAATATCTCCTCCACGCCGATGGAAGGAATCCAAAAGATCATGGAAGTGGTGCAAAAAGACAGCAACAATGTATTTGCGCAACTGACCCTGGCAAAGGGGGCCCTGCTTTCCGGGCAATTTGATAAAGCGATCGTCCGTTTAGAGAAAGTGATTCAACTGCAGCCGGGAAATATGGAGGGCTACCTGCTGATGGCTGATCTCTACGAGCGGAAACAGGATTACAAAAATGCGGTCAGCTGGTACCGGAAAAGCCTTCCGGTCATTCAGCAGCCCGAAATCAGGGATGCCGTGAGCCAGCGGATTGAGGACCTGAAAAAAGAGGATAAGTAAACTTATTATAAACAAGAATTTAAATTTATTTGATTATGCCTTGTGGTAAAAAAAGGAAGCGTCATAAAATTGCGACGCATAAGCGTAAAAAAAGACTGAGAAAGAACCGTCATAAGAAGAGGAACAAGTAAGTCATTAGTCGATAGTCATTAGTCGATAGTTGTGCCCCTGGGTATTTTATTATAGACTAATGACTACTGACTTTCGGCTGTTTTCAGTTCACCGGTTGTTTTGCCGTATTTGTTTGCAGCCCTCCAAATTAACCCGCAAATATCCTACAGGTACAACCCCGCATTCCATACGGATTCCTGGCAACTGGTGTTTACAGCACTAAGGTGTTTCATTTATGTAAGCTGTAATGAACAAAGAACTAATTATTAATGCCGCCCCACAGGGCGTAGAGATTGCGCTCCTGGAGGATAAGAAGCTGGTAGAACTGCACAGTGAAAAAAGCGATGCCCGTTTTGCCGTGGGAGACTTATACCTGGGCAAAGTCAAGAAACTGATCCCCGGGCTGAATGCGGCTTTCGTGGATGTAGGTTTTGAAAAAGACGCTTTCCTGCACTATACCGACCTCAGCCCCTATGCCAAATCCCTGCTGAAGTTTACCAGCATGTGCATGAACGATAAATCCGAGCACGGACTGGATTTCGGCAAATTCACCATCGAACCGGAAATAGTAAAAACCGGGAAGATCAATGAAGTGCTGGGTGGCAAACCCCATATCCTGGTCCAGATCCTGAAAGAGCCGATTGCGGCCAAGGGTCCCCGGCTGAGTTGCGAGATCTCCCTGCCCGGGCGTTTTGTGGTACTTACCCCCTTCAATGATATTGTAGCGGTATCCAGGAAGATCCATTCTTCCGAGGAAAGAAAACGCCTGCAAAAGATCGTGGAAGCGATCAAATCAAAAAATTTCGGGGTGATCGTACGGACAGCGGCGGAGGGAAAGAACACGGCCGAACTGCACGAAGACCTTTCCGCCCTGGTGGAAATGTGGAAGGCGATCCAGACCAACCTGAAAGGAGCGGTGGCGCCGGCCAAGATCTTAAGTGAGCAAACCAAGACAACAAGTATCCTGCGCGACCTGCTCAATGAGGATTTCAATAAGATCGTGGTGAACGATAAGAACATCTTCACAGATACCAAGAACTATATACAGCGGATTGCCCCGGAAAAAGCGGATATCCTTTCCTTTTACCAGAACGGGTCCCCCATTTTTGATTCTTTCGGCATTACCAAACAGGTGAAGTCTTCTTTTGGGAAAACGGTCAACCTCAACAGCGGCGCGTATGTGATCATTGAACATACGGAAGCCCTCCACGTGATTGATGTGAACAGCGGTTATAAGAGTGTCAGCAATAACCAGGAGCAGAATGCCATGGAGACTAACCTGGAAGCGGCAGAAGAAATAGCCCGCCAGCTGCGGCTGCGCGACCTGGGGGGTATTATTGTTGTTGACTTCATTGATATGAAGCTGCCGGACAATAAACGAAAGCTGGTGGAGAAAATGGAAGAATTCATGAGTACCGACCGGGCCAAACATGCGGTGCTGCCGATTTCCAAATTCGGACTGATGCAGATCACCCGGCAACGGATGAAGCCGGAAGTGAATATCAATACCCAGGAAGTATGCCCGAGCTGTAATGGTACCGGCAAGATCTCTTCCACCCTCCTGCTGGAAGATGATATAGAAAAGAGTTTAAGCTACCTGATCACCCATAAGAATAACAACCTGAAACTAATGGTGCACCCGATTCTTTATTCCTACCTGACCAAGGGCTGGTTCTGGAAAACGAAGATGGCCAAATGGAACCGGAAATTCGGGCAGAAGACAAGACTCGGGCAGGACAGCAATTATCACCTGACCGAATACAAATTCTTCGACAGGCACGACGAAGAGATTAAGATGTAAAAAAAAATACAAAGGGAAAGGCTGTTACGAATAAGTGGCAGCCTTTTTTAACACGGAGACACTGAGGCGCGGAGGAGTTCATTCAGGTAAAGAACCGCAGAGACGCAGAGGCGCGGAGGAGTTTAGGTAAGGAACCGCAGAGACGCAGAGGCGCGGAGGAGTTCAGGTAGGGAACCGCAGAGACGCGGAGGCGCGGAGGAGTTCACTTGATGACTGTCACTTTATTTACCGAAGAGACGCAGAGGCGCAGTGAAAACTCATGTGATAATTGCTGTTTTATCTTATCGTATGGGTTGCGACAGGCAAGGCTAAAAGCAGCTTCCTGATATTCCCTGAAAGAATTGGAAGAAGGGCCTGTTATATTGGCCCTTCCTGTTAAATGATATTGAGCAATTTTCTTAACTTCTATCCCGGCTTCCCATATAGATCATAATGTATTGTATGAGTTGTACCACGGCGGCCAGCGCGGCAACCACATAAGTGGTGGCGGCCCATTTCAGGGCATCTTTTGCTTTCGGGTATTCTGTTGCGTTAGTAATATTGGTCTGGTTCAGCCAGGCCAGGGCTCTTTTACTGGCATCAAACTCCACGGGCAGGGTAACGAGGGTAAACAGGACAGTGACCGCCATAATAATAATACCGATCAATAAGACTGTCGGGTTTTTAGTGGTAGCCAGTACCACGATACCTGCCAGCAGGATCCAGTTGACCAGCATGGAGCTGACCTGAACCGCCGGCACCATCTTACTCCGGAACATCAGCGGACCGTACCGGGTAGCATGCTGCACGGCATGCCCGCATTCGTGGGCGGCTACCGCTGCGGCCGCAATACTGGTCCCGTTATACACCTCCGAACTGAGGTTCACCGTCCGGTTTACAGGGTTATAATGATCGGCAAGAAACCCGTCAACAGATATAACTTTTACATCATATATTCCGCTCTCCCTGAGCATTTTCCCGGCGATTTCCCGGCCCGAAAGCCCGTTTGCCAGGCCAATTTTGCTGTACCGGGTGAACTTGGATTTCAACACTGCAGAAACCAGGAAACTGATCCCTAAAAAGAGCAACGAAACAATAAAAATCTCACTTGTCATGGCTTTAAAATTATTTATTTACTAACAGTCCGCAACAAATTTGCGACCATTTGAAGCAGTCCTGTTTTTTCGGTCTTTTTGTCATTTCCAGCTTAATACATAGTTAATTTATGGCGGGGATTAGTGCCATACGGATTCGGAACACATTTATTTAATTTGCTAATAATCAATAATTTACAAAACCAAAATCACTGATTCTCAACGCCTTTGCCCGGCCCTGTCAGGCTCCCGAAGTTATTCACAGCAGTAAAAATTTATTTTGAAATGTGGGGCATAATTGTAACTTAGCAATAGAATTTAATGGGTTAGTAAGTAAGAGGGTCAGTCGTCAGATTGGCCCTTTTTACATTTTTATACGCCCCGTATTTTCTTCTGCTTTTTCATCCCTTTTCATCTTTTTTTCTTCTTCTTTGCGCCGGTTGGGTCATCCCTGACAGTGAATTCCGGTCGCAGTTTTAAAACAATTAATTTTATCGCATGAGTAAAGTAAAGACCTCTTTTTTCTGCCAGCAATGCGGCCAGGAAAGTGTGAAATGGGTGGGCCAGTGTCCTTCCTGCGGACAATGGAACACATTCGTGGAAGAACTGCTGCAGAAAGACAATTCCAAAAACAATAGCAGTTGGGATGATTATACGACCGGTAAAAGAACCGGCAAAACCATTTCACTCAGTGAAATAAAAAGCAGTGAAGAAAAAAGATTCCCGACTGCGGATACGGAACTGAACCGTGTACTGGGTGGTGGTATTGTACCGGGAAGCCTGGTACTGGTAGCCGGTGAACCGGGCATTGGAAAATCAACCCTCTTTCTTCAAAACGGTTTATGGCTGAAGGATGTCATTGTTCTTTATATCAGTGGTGAAGAAAGTGAACAGCAATTAAAAATGAGGGCTGACCGCCTGGGATTAAAAAATGATCAGTTCTACCTGCTGACAGAGACCTCTACCCAGACCATTTTCCAGGAGATCAAAAAACTGAAACCGCAACTGGTCATTGTGGATTCTATCCAGACATTACAAACAGCCCATATCGATTCCTCCCCGGGAAGTGTATCGCAGATCCGGGAATGCACGGCCGAATTCCAGCGTTTCGCCAAGGAAACCAATACACCGGTTTTCCTGATCGGGCATATTACCAAGGACGGCAGTATCGCCGGTCCCAAGATCTTAGAACACATGGTGGATACCGTATTGCAGTTTGAAGGCGACCGGCATTATGCCTACCGGATCCTGCGTACCCTGAAAAACCGGTTCGGCAGTACAGCAGAACTGGGCATTTATGAAATGACCGATGCGGGGATGAGAGCTGTGCTGAACCCCAGTGAGATCCTGATTACCCAGAAAGAAGATCAGCTCAGCGGGATTGCCATTGCTGCCACGATCGAAGGCATGCGGCCTCTATTAATTGAAGTGCAGGCCCTGGTTACCCAATCGGTATATGGCACCCCGCAACGGACCGTAAGCGGTTTTGACCTGCGGCGTTTACAATTATTACTGGCCGTGCTGGAAAAAAGAGGCGGCTTTCATTTTGGGATGAAGGATGTATTCCTCAATATTGCCGGTGGTATAAAAGTGGAAGACCCCTCGATCGACCTGGCGGTGCTTTGTGCCCTGCTTTCTTCTTATGAAGATGTGACCCTGCCGCAGCATATCTGTTTTGCCGGAGAAGTGGGACTGAGCGGTGAGATCCGGGCGGTAAACCGCATTGAACAACGGATTGCTGAAGCAGAAAAACTCGGATTCGAAAAGATCATTGTTTCCAAATACAACCTGGGCAAACAGAAACACAGCCCGTCAAACCGCCCGTCAGGAATCGAAGTGATTACTATGGGACGCGTAGAAGAGGTGTACCGGTATTTATTCTGAGTCTTTCCTTAGATTTACTTCCGTAAATAAACCTTGTCCGTCATGCACACGCTGAAAGAAATGAAGGAGGCCCTCCTTCACCTGCTCTTTCCGCATACCTGTACCGGTTGCGGCAGTGATATCCTCCCCGAAGATTCTGTTCTTTGCTTACGCTGTCTGCATGCATTACCCGAAACCTGTTTTGAATGGCATCCCTCCAACCCCGCTGAAAAAATCTTCTGGGGACGTTTACCCCTGGAAGCTGCCAGTGCGCAATTCTATTTTACCAAGGAATCACTGGTGCAGCACCTTATGCACCAGTTTAAATACAAAAGGAACCTTGAACTGGGCCGGCAGCTGGGAAGGATCATGGGTGAACAATTAAAAAAATCCGGGCGATTTACCGCCGATGCCCTGGTCCCCCTGCCCCTTTTTCCTGCCAAAGAAAAAAGAAGGGGATATAACCAGGCCACGGTGCTTTGTGAAGGCATGGCGGAGGTTATGCATATCCCGGTGCTGGATAAAGCCGTACTCAGGCCTGAACATACCGAAACACAGACCAAAAAAGGAAGGATCGAACGCTGGAAAAATATGGAGGGGAAATTTGTACTGGCAGATCCGGGATCCGTCTGTAACAAGCACCTTCTCCTCGTGGATGATGTGATCACTACCGGCGCCACCCTGGAAGCCTGCGGGCTGGAGCTGCTGCGCGGGACCAACACCCGCTTAAGCGTGGTTACGCTTTGTATCGCGGCTCGTTAATGTCAAATAGTTCTGTTATTTTTGAACCCGATGAAACTATCCGGATTACTTACCATTTCCTTATGGATCCTTCTTTTTTCCTGCCGGAAAGATTCCTTTATCACATCTGCCGATGCCCGGCTCACCCTCAGCCTTGACACCCTGAAATTTGATACTGTTTTTGTCAGCGCCGGCTCTGCTTACCGGAGCTTTACCCTTATAAATGATAATAACCAGAAACTGTGCCTCTCTTCCCTGAAGCTGATGGGTGGCACCGCTTCTGTTTATAAAATGAATGTGGACGGAACACCGGGCACCCGGTTCAGCAACCTGGAGATTGCAGCCAATGACAGTCTTTATGTATTTGTACAGGTGAATATAGATCCCGGTGCAGCTGCGCTGCCTTTTGTAATCCGGGACAGTATTGAAATAAATTATAACGGGAATACCAGGTGGCTGCAGCTCGAAGCCTGGGGACAGAATGCTCATTTTTTCCGGGACCGGGTGATCAGTGGCAACGAAACCTGGAACAATGACCTGCCCTATGTGATACTGGGTTCCTTACTGGTGCCTGCCAACCAGGCCCTGACCATCAACAAGGGTTGCCGTATTTATGTACACGCCGATGCCCCCATCATCATTGACGGCAGCCTGCAGGTAAACGGATTGAAAGACACCACGGACCGGGTCTATTTCCAGGGAGACCGGCTGGATGAGCCGTATAAAGATTTTCCTGCCGGCTGGCCGGGTATTTTTTTCCTGGACAATTCAACGGACAATGTTTTCAACTATGCAGTGCTCAGGAATGCCTACCAGGCCATTGGAGTACAGGGCCTTTCTTCCAACAGCAATCCGAAGATCACACTCAATGAAACAGTGATCGATAATGCGTATGATGCAGGAATCATTGCACTGAACAGCAGCATCCGGGCGCAGAACTGCCTGGTCAGTAATTGTGGTAAGAATCTTTATCTCGTACAGGGTGGTAATTACCAGTTTACCCATTGTACCGTGGTTACCTATGCAAACAGGTATATTGATCATAAAGACCCGGTGCTTACCTTGTCCAATACCGCCAATAATACAACAAACGCACTTGATGCGGTTTTCAGGAACTGTATATTCTGGGGCGAACACGGTATTGTTCCCGATGAAGTTTCGGTACTGAGATCCGGTACCGGTCCTTTCAATGTAAATTTTGATTACAATCTCTGGAAGGTACAAACCATTCCCTCCAATATCAGCAGTACGCAGATGATCAATAACCAGCCTCCCCTGTTTGACAGCGTAAATACTTCCGGCAATTATTATGACTTCCGCCTGAAATCCGGTTCACCGGCGGTCAATAAAGGAGTGAATACAGCTATAACCAACGATTTAGATGGCAAACCGCGGCCGGTGGGCCTCCCGGACCTGGGCTGTTTTGAGAAGCAGTAAAAGAAACCTTTCATCCAAAAACCCCGATCAGAGAACTAGGCGGCCTTATTTTTGTTATTCACCTCATTAAACCAGTTAATCATGAAAACTTTTGTATGCTCTTTTTTGGTTGCAGCTTTCCTGACTGCCGGCTCTATTTATGATTTTAAAGTACCGGGGCTGGATGGTCATGAAATTGACCTTTCCGTTTTCAGGGGTAAAAAAATCCTGATCGTGAATACCGCTTCGAAGTGCGGCCTCACCCCCCAATACGAAGGATTGGAACAACTCTATAAGAAATACCAGGATAAACTGGTCATCCTGGGCTTCCCGGCCAACAATTTTGCCGGCCAGGAACCGGGATCGAATGAAGAGATCGGCGAGTTCTGCAAAAAGAACTATGGCGTGACTTTCCCGATGGCAGAAAAAATTTCCGTGAAGGGAGACGACACTCATGCTTTATATAAATTCTTAAAGGAGCAGGCAGCCGCCAAAGGTTTTGCCGATCCGGTGACCTGGAATTTCGGAAAGTTCCTGGTGGATGAAAAAGGAGAACTGATCGCCACTTTTTCGCCAAAAACACAGCCTATGAGCGATGAGATCTTAAAGTATTTAAACTAACAAAATAGTTACCCAGACAAAGAAAGCGGTGCCGGCAAACAGCATCGCTTTTTGTTGTGAAGAAGAATTATTTTCGCCGTCCATGCCTTTCTCACAAATCATAGGACAAGCTGCAGTCAAACAGCAGTTGACGGAACTGGTACAGCATAACCGGCTCAGCCATGCCCTGCTTTTTTTAGGCAAGGAAGGAAGTGGCACCCTGCCGCTGGCCCTCGCCTTTGCGCAATACGTAGTCTGTGAAAAAGCCAATCCAAGGAAGGCTATTGCATCCCTTGGTCCCTCCCTTTTTGGGGAAGATCCAATTACAGATGACATTTCCAATAAAGGCCTGACAACTGACAACCGACAACTGACAACTGACTCCTGTGGCACCTGCCCCGCCTGTCTGAAGGCACAACAGCTGGTACACCCCGATATTCATTATTCCTACCCGACAGTGACCCGGAAAGCCGGGGAAAAACCCATTGCCACGGATTTTATTACGGAATGGAGGGAATTTATCCGGCTCAACCCCTATGGGAACCTGTTCGACTGGATCGAACTGATCAAGGAAAAAGAAAACAGCCAGGGCAAGATTACCGCCCGGGAATGCGATGAAATTATCCGTAAACTCAGCCTGAAGAGTTTTGAGAGCGAATACAAGATCCTTGTGATGTGGATGCCGGAAGAATTGGACAAGGAAGGAAACAAACTGCTGAAAATAATTGAAGAGCCCCCGGCCAATACCCTGTTTATACTTGTTGCTGAAAACGAAGAAGGAATATTGCCCACAATCCTGAGCCGTTGTCAGCTGGTAAAGATTCCAGCCCTGGAAAATAAGGATATTGAAGAAGCCCTGATCAGCCGGAACAAGACCGAACCGGCCATTGCACGGCAGGTAGCCGGGGTCAGTGAAGGCAACTACCGGGAAGCCCTGCTGCTGGTACAGCATTCAGAGGAAGACTGGCAGGCCCTGTTGCGTGACTGGCTGAATGCTATTCTCAAGACCGGCCCTGTGGCGCAGGTTAAGTGGGTGGAGGAAATCAGCCGGCTGGGCCGGGAAAAACAAAAGCAGTTTCTCCGTTATTTTAACCACCTGCTGGAACAGGCCATCCATTACCGGATCATGGGCGATCAGGTAAATATTGGGGAAAAAGAGCGGGATTTTGCCGAACGACTCAATAAAATCGCCGGAATTGAGCAACAACAGGCCATTATTGAAGAAATTGACCGGGCCAGCTACTATATTGAACGCAATGCCCATGGCAAGATGCTCTTTCATGCCCTGACCATTAAACTATACCATATAATTCAGGATAAGATTGTATTTTTGATGGAGTGAGAAAATGGGAATAGTGAATGGGGGATGGGAAACAGGGCCTAACGCGTTGAGTTATTTACAGGTTAAGAAAATTGTTTCATCTTATATAGTTTTATAAATAGCTGACAAACAGTCTTTTGCCACAAACTATATCTTCTGCTGTAACCGGGCTGCACTGTTTCCCTTTTTGAATTTTTAATTTTTAATTGATTCCAGAAGCAATTCCGGAACTATTTACGAATATGGGTTGTACAGGTTGCAGCACGGCTTCGGGTGGTAAGCCAAACGGATGTAAGAGTAATGGCGGATGCAGTTCCGGCGGGTGTAACCGCATGAATGCACACGACTGGCTTCTCAACCTGCCCATGATTGATTTTGACAGCGCCTGTAAAGTCATTGAAGTCAGCTTCAGCCAGGGAACCCGTAAGGATTTTTTCCGCAACCCCACCCTGCAGCCTTTCGAAAAAGGAGACCTGATCGCCGTGGAAGGTGTGAGCGGTTTTGATCTCGGAGAAGTTTCCCTGACCGGGGAGATCGTACGCCTGCAGATGAAGAAACGGAATGCCAAGGAAGACAACCCCGAAATGAAAAAAGTATTGCGCCGGGCAACCGACCGTGATATTGAAATATGGAAACAGAACAAGGCCCGTGAACCGGAGGCGGTGATCCGCAGCCGGGCTATTGCCAAGCAGCTCAAACTGGATATGAAAATAAGCCAGGTGGAGATGCAGGCCGACGGACGCAAAGCTACTTTCTTCTATATCGCTGATGGCCGTGTGGACTTCCGCGAGCTGATCAAGGTCTATGCCGCTGAATTCAAGGTAAAAGTGGAGATGCGCCAGATCGGCGCCAGACAGGAAGCCGGTAAAGTAGGCGGCATCGGCAGTTGCGGCCGTGAACTTTGCTGCAGCACCTGGCTTACTGATTTTAAATCGGTGAATACGGCTGCCGCCCGTTACCAGAACCTTTCCATCAACCAGACCAAACTCAGTGGTCAGTGCGGCCGTTTGAAATGCTGCCTGAATTATGAACTCGATACCTATCTCGACGCTTTACAGCATTTCCCGGATAATTGCGATGTGATCCAGGTGGCCAAAGGCAATGCTTTCCTGATCAAGAAAGATATTTTCAAGAACCTGATGTGGTACACACTGCCCGACAGTAATAAACAGTACCCCCTCACAATTGAAAGGGTGCAAAAGATCAAAACCCTGAACCGCCAGGGTATCACTCCTGATGAACTGGAACCCGTGGATGTTAGCGGCAAGCAGAAAGAAGCGGAACCTGAAACCGTGGAACTGGTGGGGCAGATCAGTTTACGCACCCTGGAGAAAGCCGAAAAGAAGAAGAAACAGCAGCAGCAACAACAGCGCCAGCAACGCCCCCAGCAACGACAGGGCGGACAACCGCAGCAAGGTGGTGGTCAGCAGGGGCAGCAACGCCGGCAGCAAGGCGGGCAGCAACAAAGAGGACAACAGCAGGGCGGACAACAGCAACGGGGTCAGCAAGGCGGACAGGGACATAAAGGGCAGCAACAAAAAGGGCAACAGGGTGGTCAGCAACAGGGCCAGGGAAACCGCAATCCGCAGCGTCCGAATAATCCCAACAGGAACCAGGGAAACCGGCAACAGGGCCAGGGAAACCAGCAACGGCCGAACAACCCGAATACCGGAACAGGTAAGCAGGAATCCTAGCGTTGGCGGTCATTTCGAGTGTAAACCACGATTTTATTATTGTGATTCAAAAACTTTCTATATTAACCCTTTCTCTGACTATTTTTTTGGAAACTTTTTCGCAAAGTAGAATCTTGCGCGGAAAAGTTGTTGATGAGTTAGGTCAACCTGTTGCGTATGCATCTATCACCTTCAAGGGTTTCATTTACGGCACAAGTGCAGATAGAAATGGAAATTATGTCGTAACTATACTGGAAAAGTATGATAGTATTGTGTGCACTCACACAAGTTACAAACGGATAGCTGAGAAAATTGCCGGAAACACGACAATAAACTTCGTTATGGAAAGAATGAAGTTGCCTGCGACAGCTCTTTCCATTGATACAGCTATCAATGCCAAATCAAGTGTGTTGATCGCAGCTAAAGAAAATGAAGAAGCCAATGGGGAAGAATATTTTGCAAAGGTGGAGATCAATGCAAGTTTTCCTGGCGGAGAAAAGGCATTGCAAAAATATTTAAAGAATAAGTTAAGTGACTCAATGCCAAGTACCTTTCCTAAAGTTAAGGGTGTCGTCAAGTATGGGTTCAATATCTCTCGAGAAGGTCTTCCGAATAAATTTATTTTATTGAAGGGGATTGAGGAATCCGTCGATGAATATGTTATGCAAATTCTGTCTAAGATGCCTAAATGGACACCGGCCTTGCAAAATGGCCCAACGGTCGAACAGTATCGTGAAGTAGAAATTTATTTAAATATTCACTAAAGCTTAAAAACGACCGCTAACATGGGTTTGGCACAATGGTGGGATAGAATAAGGGCGGACTTCGGAGTCCCGGATCGGATTTTGAACAACTTACCAAGCGACATTAACACAGACTATCGCCACTGCTTCAAGCCCTGGCCGTTACTTCATTTTACTTCTGAAAAATTATTGAAATGGGATCCATTTCACTCTACCCCCAGTGCCCTGTAGATGGTATCCTGGATTTTTCCGCGGATCAGCAACTGCGAGATCTTAGTATGATCCCTGGAAGGATATACCCGATTGGAGAGAAAGATGTACACGAGATCATATTGGGGATCCACCCATACACAGGTGCCGGTAAAACCGGTATGACCGAATGTGGATGGAGAAGCGAATAAACAAGGATAGGGATCCTTGCGGAGCTGGTTGTCCTTTTCAGGTTTATCAAAACCCAGTCCCCTGCGGCTGACCTTACTATTGTATGCCGTAAAGAGCCGGGCCGTTTCAGGTTTCAGGTACTGCTCCCCGTTGAGTTCTCCTTTATTCAGCAGCATCTGGTACAATAAAGAAAGGTCATAGGCATTGGAAAACAAACCGGCATGACCGGCCACTCCCCCGAACATGGAAGCGCCTTCATCATGCACATCACCACGGATATTTTGCTGCCGGAAATAGTTATCCGTTTCCGTAGGTACTATGCATTCCACCGGGAAGCGGTTACGGGGACGGAATCCGGTAGAATACATCCCCATTTTATCATAGAATGTTTTCCGGGTGTATTGGTCCAGCGGCATCCCGCTGAGCTGTTCCACGATTTTTCCAAGGAAAATAAAATCATTATCACTGTACACATAATGACCGGAGGCGGTAAGGGGGCTCTTCAATATCCGCTGCAGGATCGTGTCCTCCCAGTCGTCCCGCAGGTAAAAATTTTCCGCCACCCTGACCCCATATCCCTTTTGAGGTTTTGCTTCATAATAACCGGGTTTGGGCAAGCCGTTCCCATTCAGCGTTTCCTTATAAAAAGCAATAAAAGGTACCAGCCCGGCCTGGTGCAATAAGATATCCCGGATTACCAGGTTTTCTTTATCACTGCCTTTTACCCAGGGCAGATAATCTTTCAATGTTCCATCAAGGCTGAGCTTTCCATCTTCGTAGAGCTTCATGATGGAAACCGTGGTGGCCGATACCTTGGTCACTGACGCCAGGTCGAAGATACTTTCGGGACTCATGGCGGGAGTAGCGGGATCATATTCATAATGACCAAAGGCTTTGTGATAAATGATCTCGCCCTTATGCGCCGCGAGTATCACACAACCCGGAAAGGCTTTTTGGGCAATCCCGTCAAGTGCGATAGAATCCACAGCCTGTAATGCATGGCGGGTTTCATCAGGTGTTACCGGCTTTTTATACCGTACTATACCATCCCCGTACCTGAAGCGGCAAACGGAAACAGGTAGTTTCCCCCGGGCCTGGATCTTACCTTCCAGTATATCGGCCGCCGCCTGCTGGGTAACCTCATCATCCTGGTAGCAGGCCAGCAAACTGTATGCGTCGCAGAAATTTTTATTGGCCAGTACATTGCCAAAACTTACCGTGATGGTTTTGATAAAGTTCAGGCTGTTGTACAATTTTAACGCGGGGGCGCTCAGGCCAAAATTATCCATGGGTTTGTTTGAATAATTATGCACCCCTATCACGATCGCATCATAGATACTGTCTTTCGGAACCGCATTCAGGATAGAATCTGCTTTTCCCGGCCTGTCATTGTAAGAAAATAAAAACACATCCGCTCCCAGGTCGGCCTGCAGCCGTTTTCCAAACGGGGTCAGTTCTGTTGCACCAATACCGATATAGGCAATCTTTTTCTGTTTGCCGGTCAGCGGAACCTCCGCATAATCCATCCGGGAGGCGCCATTGCCGGCCTGGGCCAGTAAGGTGATCCCCTGTTCCGCCACTTCCCTGCGGATGGCACCAGTTTTGGCATTGAGATCGGCCAGCAGGTTCGTTGTATTGATCACGGATGATTTGTTCAGCCCCAGCTGGTATTTGGCCCCCAGCACTTTTCTTACTTTATTGTAAATATCCTGCCAGCTCAGCCTGTTCTCCCCAATGGCCTTTTTAATAGCCTCAATGGATTCAGGGACACTGGCCGGCAGGCAGAGCATATCATTGCCCGCTGCAATGGCTTCCACCGAAATAGTTCCTCCCGGAAAATATTTGGCGACGCCTTTCATCTCCAGTGCATCGGTAAATGTCAGCCCGTTGTAGTGAAGGCTGTTGCGCAGCAGGTCGGTCACATTATTCCCGGATATCGACGTGGCCTTATTCGGAGTACTGTCAATCGCGGGGATATAGAGGTGGGCGATCATCACGCTTCCGACACCTGCCTCAAAAAGAGCTTTGAACGGTACCAGTTCCAGGGAATCCAGTTGCCCCATGCTTTTATTAATCACGGGCAGGTCGAGGTGGGAGTCCACATCCACATCGCCATGGCCGGGAAAATGTTTGGCGCAGGCCATGATACCTGCATCCTGCATTCCCTTCATATAAGCGATACCAAAAGCGGAGACCTTATCCCTGTCTTCTCCGAAAGAACGATAGCCGATCACCGGGTTATTGGGATTATTGTTGATATCCACTACCGGGGCATAATTCACATGCACCCCGATCCGTTTGCATTGTTCACCCACGGCCAGTCCCATCCGGTACACCAGGTTCTCATCTTTAACCGCGCCAATGGTTAACTGGTACGGAAATTTGGCCACACTGTCCAGCCGCATTCCCAGCCCCCATTCCCCGTCGATGGTTATCATCAGCGGGGTTTGCGCGATGCGTTGATAATAATTGGTCAGGTTGGCCTGGCGGATGGGTCCGCCCTGGAAAAAACAAAGGGCGCCGACATTGTAGCGCTGAATATCTTCCGTCACTTTTGCCACATGATCAGGTCCCAGGTTGGAGTGGGCGCGGATCACCATCAATTGTGCAATGCGCTGGTCATCGGTAAGGGAGTTAAACACACTGTCAACCCATTGAGCTTTGTTAAGACCCGATTTGTACTGGGCCCCTGCCATCAGCGGGAACAATAATAAAGCAGGAAGAAAGGGCTTGAAGATCCGCATGGTTAGATTTATTAATATGAGGGGTAAAAGAGAAAATAAAATTAGCGGATTTGGGGCAAAGCCGGTATCCGCGTTGCTTAAAAATGAAATGGTTATTTTTGACGGCTAAACCGGATTTTGTGCCTGATACGATTACACTGTTACCTGATAATATTGCCAACCAGATCGCTGCGGGGGAAGTAATTCAACGCCCGGCCAGTGCCGTAAAGGAACTATTGGAAAATGCCGTGGATGCGGGGGCTACCGAGATCAAACTGATCATCAGTGACGCGGGCAAGGCCCTCCTGCAGGTGATTGATAACGGGAACGGGATGAGCGAGACCGATGCGAGGATGTGTTTTGAGCGGCATGCCACATCCAAGATCAGGAACATTGAAGACCTGTTCCATATCCGGACCATGGGGTTCCGGGGTGAGGCCCTGGCATCCATCGCCGCGGTATCCCAGGTGGAGCTGAAGACCAAGAGAGCCGAAGACGAAACCGGGACTTATATTGAAGTGGAAAACAGCCTGGTGAAGAAACAGGAACCTGTGGCTTCCGCCAACGGCACGAGTATCGCGATGAAGAATTTGTTCTTCAATGTTCCGGCCCGCCGGAATTTCCTGAAAAGCAATGCGGCAGAAATGCGGCATATCGTGGACGAGTTTACCCGGGTGGCCATGTCCTTCCCCGAAATCCTTTTTACCCTGACGGCGAATAACCAGCAATTATTTCACCTGGAGGCGGGCAGTCTAAAGCAACGGATCGTTCAATTGCTGGGCACTAATTACAATGCCAAACTTGTAACGGTAAAAGAAGAGACCGATTACCTGAATATTTATGGTTTTGCAGGCAAGCCCGAAACAGCGAAGAAGACCCGGGGCGACCAGTATTTTTTTGTCAATAACCGTTTTATCAAAAGCGCCTACCTGAACCATGCGGTGATGAATGCCTACCGGGAAATGATCCCCGCGGACAGTTTCCCGATGTATGTGCTGTTCATCGACCTGGACCCCACGGTGGTGGATGTGAATGTACACCCCACCAAGCAGGAGATCAAGTTTGAGGACGAGAAGATCATTTATGCCTTTGTACAGGCCGCGGTAAAACACGCCCTGGCACAGTTCAGCGTCACTCCCACCCTTGATTTTGAACTTGATGCCTCGATACAACAACTGCCTTCCATCCAGCTTCCGTTTACGGATGATAAGAAATCAGCAGCGGCAGCGGGTTCTATTTTCCGCGGGTTTACGCAAAAGAACCAGGCCCATTTTATTGAGAAAAGCAGCGAAGGGGAGCTGAAAAACTGGAGAGCATTATATGAAAGTAATGAGCAGCGGGTTGCTGGCGGCGAGCAAATTCAGGCGGCCCCCACTCACCAATCACCACTCACAGCTGAAACAGAACTAACACAAATACTGAATACCTATATCACTATCCCTTCAAACAACGGATTTCTCCTTTTGCATCAGCAATCAGCGCATGAGCGGGTATTGTATGAACAACTGAGTGCGGCCGGAAAGGACAAACCGGTGGCCACACAACGGAGTATGTTTCCTTCCACGATGGAACTCACCCCGGCCGATGCGGCG
The DNA here is from genome assembly GCA_016192105.1 of Sphingobacteriales bacterium. GTDB lineage: Bacteria > Bacteroidota > Bacteroidia > Chitinophagales > Chitinophagaceae > JJ008. Next base: position 151,913 of record JACPUV010000021.1, read on the forward strand.
GTGATGGAAGAGATCATGGAAGACCTGCGCTACCTCGGTTATACGATCGAACCCTTTGGCAGGAATACCTATGTGATCCAGGGTACACCGGCTGATGTGGAAGCGGGAAATGACAAGCATATCATTGATATCTTACTCGAACAATACAAGCATTTCAGTCCCGAAGTAAAATTCTCAAGACGGGAAAAACTGGTACGTGCTTTAGCCAGGCAACAATCTGTTAAGGCCGGCACAAGACTGACAGAACGTGAAATGCGGCAACTGGTAACTGACCTCTTTGCCTGTAGCACGCCGAATAGTACGCCAGATGGAAATCCGACTTATTTAGAGTTTAAACAGGAGCAGTTGGAAAGGATGTTTGGGAGATAAGCGGCCCCCTAAATCCCCCGAAGGGGGACTTGAGCCTCCGAAAGTTGAAGATTTTTTTAAACACTGCTTTGCGTATTTATATCCCGCAAAGCCAAAAAGGACTTTCCCTTATGCGGAGAGTCGTAAAATTATTTGCGGGATATCTTACCAAGACAAAAAGAAACGATCTTATAAAGTATTAGAGTCTTCAAAGTCCCCCTTTTGGGAACCTGCCTGCCGGCAGGCAGGTTTAGGGGGCTCTCGGTTTATTAATTCTCCCGCACACTTTCTATAAACCTCTCCATCGCCCTTCTCACTTCTGCAGCGGATGCCTGGTGGTTATTGACCAGTGTAGAAAAGATCAGTAGTTTCCCTTTCTTCGTATATAAGAATCCGCTTAAGGCTACTACCCCGGAGAGCGTGCCGGTTTTGGCATAAATATAACCGCTGTCGGCTTTGTAGTAGGAACTGATCGTACCCTCGCCGCCGGTGGGGAAAATGGTTTTGATCCGTTCCATCCCGAATTCGTTCTTCATTTTATTCAGAATAGCCACAAAATCCTGTGGCGTAAAAAGATTATAGCGACTGAGCCCGGAGCCGTCGGCCCAGCGGGGTTTCTGGGGCAAGTCTTTGAAATCGGTTTTTAGTATAGTGTCAATGATCTGATCGTCATTCATGTACCCCAGCCGTTCATTACTCACCATCAGCAGGGATTGCTCGGCAAAGAAATTATCCGAGCGGTGCATCATGGGTTTGAGGAGGGAGTCGGTGGGCTGGGAATGGATGACATGATGAAGTTTTATGCTGCCGTCAAGAAGGCCACCCGTTCCGATCTCCTGGTGCAAAGTATCATTCAGCAGATTTAAAAAAACTTTTCCCGGCTTAGCCGTAATTGTGGTTTTGAACGGTATTGCCTGCGCAGAGAATTTCTTTCCGGCACGGTACTTTCCCGGAGAATTCAGTGCTGAAAAATCATTGTTCTCATACGGCCGTACCAGTTCAAACCACAAACCTGCCCCGTTCCGGATCGTTTTGTTCATCCACCCTATGGAATTATTATAAAAGAAGTGCGGACTGACCGCAAGCGTATCCCCTGCTATGTAAAACCTGGCCAGGTTTCCATAAACGGGCATTTCGCTTCGTTCAGCGGAATAGTCACTCAGGTAATCATCCCAGGACCAACCACTCCCCCTGGGGGCAAACCGGGTTAAACCCGTATCGTCCAGGTATGAAATAGCAGAACAGCTTTTTAAAAATTCATATACCGGGTGCTTAACAAAATCCGGGTGCAGGAAAGTAGGGTCGCCGGTTCCTGACACCGTTATATGATCCGGATTTAGTTTTTCCCAACGCAGCCCCACCAGGCTGTCTCCCAGGTATTTCATTGCCACGTAACAGGTTGGAATCTTGGTATTGCTGGCCGGAACGAAATATTTATCACCCTGGTAATTGTAGAGATACTTTCCGGCTTCCGGGTCGTAGATGGAGATACCGATATGGGCCGTCTTCAGCGGGGCTGCATTGATAACATTTTCTTTCGCTGACCGGGAGATTTGTTTACTTACTCCGCATGAGGAAAGTAAAAATTCAAAAGTAAAAAGTAAAAACAGTACTCCGAAAGATTGAAACGTCTTCATGATTGGTGGTTGAGATGACTATAGATCGGAAAGACAGAGGAAGTCAAAATTCAAAAGTAAAAAAACACCTCGAAAGATTATACAGTCATTTCAATAGACACAAATAAAATCCAAATTGTAATGTATTTATACTGTTCTAATTCAAAATGTCTGATCAATTACAATGACTGCTATTTTTATTTTTTAATTTTGACTTTTGACTCGCTCTTCGGCAGGCTCAGAGTGCCACAACTTTCTTCTCCCGTACACTTTCTAAAGCCGCATCAATGATCTTCATATTCCGGATCCCGTCGGCTGCCGGTACCGGATTGGGCCCCACACCGGTCAGGGCTTTATATACATCATCGTAATAGCCCATGTAGTTGCCGGGACCGGAGGTTGTTTCTTTTCTTACCAATTTCCCATTGATCTCTGTATGTAAGATACCATCCGGCCTGGACGGCCCATCACACCAGCTGTCCAGGGTGGGGCTTATCCCTTCCTGCAGTTTGATTTCCTGCATATCGGAGCGCTGTTGCAGGAAACTGCCTTTCATGCCATGAAGGGTATAGGCAAATACCGGTTCGCGGGCAATACAGGTGGCTTTGAGCCGAACCCGGAGGCGATCGTAATAGAGCAATATTTCGAAATAATCATTGGCGATCACATCGGGCCGCATCCGCCAGCTATCCGCGAAGACCGCTTTGGGAAAACCAAAGAGCTGGATAGCCTGGTCCACAAGATGGGGAGAAAGATCGAAGAGGATCCCGGCACCGGGCAAATCTCCTTCTTTATGTTGTTTCCCGCCGGGAGCAGGCCGGAAACGGTCGTAACGGAACTCAGCTTCCCGCAGTTCGCCGAGCCAGCCACTTTGCACCATTTCTTTCACCGCACGGTAATCGCCGTCGTAGCGGCGGTTCTGGTAAATACTAATAAAGCGTTTTTCCTCTTCCGCCAGCCGGGTAATCGTTTCGGCCTGTTTCGCCGTCACTGCGAAAGGTTTCTCGAGTACCAGGTTTTTACCGGATTGCAAAACCAGCAGGGCCTGTTCGTAATGCAAGTATGTGGGCGTATTCACCACAATAAGATCCAGATCCGGGTCCGCACAGAGATCTTCCACACTGCGGTACAACTTTGCATTCGGATAGCGCTCCCTGGAATCCTGTTTATGCCGCTCTACAATTGCCGATAGTTCATAGCCCGGATGGGCATGGAGGAATGGTGCGTGGAAGAGTTTACCGGACATGCCGAAGGAACAGATACCTGCTTTGATAAAGCCCCCGGTCATAGTTTTAAAATTGAATAGTCATTATCCCCCAAAGGGGAGGATTTTAAAAATCTTATTATTTATCCGGTGTATTAATAGCTACTTTAAGAAAAATCCGTTGCTGTTTTGAAGCTCCAGCCTGAGTCCCTCTTTTGGGGACAGGGGGCCTAACTTCTCTCCTGCGCCCTCAGCCATCGTTCCGGTATCTCATTACTGCTGGCCAGCAAATAATCCTTATAACTGCAGGCGATGAATTTCTTATCGGGCAATTGCATCCACCAGCGGCCGGTCTTTTTGCTTTGCAGGAAGATGGTCTCCACTTCCGCGAAAGCCATATGGTATTCATTGAAAGAATCCTTTTCATCAAGGGTGGCTTCTTTGCGGCCCCGGCTACGGCCATCCAGCACATACCAGAGCATATGACTGATCTGTTTGGCGGTCAGTTCGTCTTTATCGTGTTGCGGATTGTAGCCATAAATACCGATTGAATTCACATTGGGGCTCATGCCCGCATAGCGCAGCAGCACACAGGCTTCTTCGCCGTTCAGCCCGTTGGGGGAAACAGAATTGGCCGGGGCATAGGCGCCGGCAATGGCAGAAATATCAAAACTGAACATATTGCTGTTCCGGATCACCGGTTCCATTTCATCAATGTTTTCTTTCACACTGCCCACGCGGTAACAATCAAAGCGGAGCTTGTCCAGGGTTTCCAGCATTCTCGGGTGAACAAAATAACTCTGGAAGCCGATATGGTTATAGTGCCGCAGAAAATTGGGTTCCCCGGTCAGCATTTCCATCAGGAAGTTCTCGTGCCGGAAGGGAGAGTCCAGGTTCAGGTCAATCAGGGCATCCACGTTGCTGGCTTCAATCGTCCGTTTGGTTTCGGCATAGGCATAATACTGGGAAAGGGTGAGGTCATGCGACCCGCCCAGGATGATGACCGTTTTACCATCCATGATCAGTTCCTGCACCACTGTTTTCAGCGCTGCATAAGAATCCGTAAAGAGTGAACCGGTTTTTACGTTCCCAACATCGGCGATCTTAATATCCTGGTGCCAGTAGTATAAACCGTAGAAATGCCGGCGGATCATATCCGGTGCGGGGCTCTGCCCGTGGATCAGCCCGCTGCCCCTTTGTTCACCACAACCGAGAATCACCAGCTGGACTTCGTCAAGGTCGGGAAATTCCTCCGAATACACAGAAATAACCTTACCCAACTGGCCGTCTTTATAGCCTTCGTCGTTGGAAATTTCGTGGAGGTTAACAGGTGCCAGGAAATCGGAAATGTTGAGGGGGTCAGACATGTATGCAAGTTAATGGAAAATGGAGAGTGGAAAGTGGAGAGTGGGGCGTACTAAGAAAATTTTTGGATCATTTTGGAGAGCATCCTGAAATCAGATTCCAGTTTGGATTCAAAAGTCAACACTTGCTCTGGTTTGATATACCCCAGATCAACAGCAATTTCTATTTGGGTATCTATTCCCACCAGTGAAGCACGGGCTATTTCATAAAATCGCTTCTTTTCTATTTTTGATATCCGGGATGAACCCTCAGCAAGATTACTGCAAATACATACAGCAGCCCAGGGTAATTGGGTTACGATCAGGTATTGTTCCGCCTTTGGAAAATCAGCGGTTACCAGGTAGATCTTTTTAACCAATTCCCTGGCAATAGGACAAACCTCCAGCTTTTTATGTGCTAATTGTAACATAGGAAAAGTTTGGTGTAACATAATTGAAAATTCTTAAAAAAATCAACCCGTCCCCACCTCCACTCTCCATTCCTCACTCTCCACTCCCGACTCCCGACTCCCCATTCTCCACTCCCCACTCCACACTCCCAACTCTCCACTCCCTACTCCTCATTCTCCACTCCCCATTCACTATCTTTGCCCCTATGGAACATTTGCTAAATCAGATCGCTGAGTACAAAAAAGAGATGAGTGCCTTTACGGCTGCCGATGAGAAGCTGGTAGAGGAATTTCGTATTAAGTGGCTTGGCACCAGGGGTATCGTAAGGTCGGTTATGGGAGAAATGAAAAAGGTGGCCCCCGAACGGAAAAAAGAAGCCGGCCAGTTGCTGAATGAGTTCAAGCAATTCGCGGAACTGCGTTTCGAGGAACTGAAAGCGGCCGCTTCCGGTGTGATGGAGACGGGTTTTTCCCTCGATATCAGCCTCCCCGGTGACCCGCTGCCCCTCGGTTCGCGTCACCCGGTGATCCTGATGCGGAACAGGATTGTTTCCATTTTCCAGCGTTTGGGATTTGCCGTGGCGGAAGGCCCGGAGATCGAGGACGACTGGCACAATTTCGGGGCCCTGAACCTGCCGCCCCATCACCCTGCCCGCGACATGCAGGATACTTTTTATATCCAGCAAAACCCCGATTGGGTATTGCGTACCCATACCAGCAGTGTGCAGATCCGGGAAATGGAAAAAGGCAAACTGCCGATCCGGATGCTGATGCCCGGCCGGGTGTACCGCAATGAAACGGTAAGCGCCCGCAGTCATTGCTTCTTTCACCAGGTGGAGGGCTTGTACATCGATGAGAATGTTTCCTTCGCCGACCTGAAACAGACCTTGTATTTCTTTGTAAAAGAAATGTATGGCAAGGAGGTAAAGGTCCGGTTCCGCCCCTCTTATTTCCCTTTTACCGAACCCAGTGCCGAAATGGATGTGACCTGTTTTATCTGTGGCGGCAGTGGTTGTAATATCTGCAAAAAGACCGGCTGGGTCGAAATCCTCGGCTGCGGCATGGTGCACCCCAATGTATTGTCCAACTGCGGTATCGATCCCAATAAATATACCGGCTTCGCCTTTGGTATGGGAATCGAACGTCCGGCTATGTTAAAATACGGAGTGAATGACCTGCGGTTGTTCAGCGAGAATGATCTGCGGTTTTTACAACAATTTACGTCAGCGATATAGTGCTGGTGCGCCAGTATTATTCACACCTGGGTTTTCACAAGGTACCAGCTGCGTCTATCCGGCGTTCCGCTGTTTCCCGGCCGGCAATTTTCATCCGGAAAAAATTTCTGAACCGATTGCGGCCGGAAGCCACTTTATCATAAAGACCGGCCGCGGGGAATCAATGTTTCTTAAACAAAAACCTCGCCCCGAAATCAACACTGCTGTACTCAAAATCCTGTAAGCCCTGCTGGAAACCCAGCACCCAGCTCATTTTTTTCAGTCTCTTTTCCAGCCTGGTACGGAAGACAATGGGTTTATCGCCCTGCTTTTCAAGATAACCGATATAACCGGCCAGGCTGGACTGGATCCGGAAATTGTTTTTATCCCAGTCCAGCCCGGCTCCGAATAAAAACGAATCATCCTGTTTGAATACATCCGATTCGATCTGCCAGACATGAAAGCCGGCCATGGCCGTCAGCCGGAGTGTTTTTTCTGCATTCAGCGCTTTGCCGGCATTAACCGCAAAGTGGTAACCGGGTCCGTCAGAATAACGTGCCGCCCCGTAATCCGTACCGGAAGGGAAACGGTAGCCAACCTGCAGCAGCAGATCAATGGCCGGTGACCATTTCTTAAAAATCCGGAAATTGGTATGCATGTAAATATCACCCGATGCACTGTTTTCCTTGAAATAATCATAATATACATGCCGCTTCTCCTTGATAGCCGTACTCATGTGGAAATGCTCATAGGGAACCCAGGTTACTTCCACATCCACCACATCCTTCACGAGGCCAATATGCCCGGTGAGTACAAAATTTTGCGTATTATCTCCTTTGGAAAAATGAAAAGCACCTGTTATACCAAGATAGCTGCTGCTGTCGATCCTGCCATTGCCGAGTTGCGGCACCGGCAGGGAATTCGGGCCCTGGTAACCGGGGAGCGTGATCAGGTAGCGCGACCAGTGGCTGACCCCGTCCCAGTTAACCACCTGTTCCCAGCGTTCACGGGTCTGGCTTTTTGCCAGGGTTGAAATCACAGAAAGCAGGACGATCAGCAAGAATCTCATACAACAGTAGTATTAAATTGCTTCAAGATAAGGCAAAGGAACCATAGTTCCGGCAGGGGGATGACAATCCGTACACGCCCTGCTGTATCTTTACCCGATAAACAGCTATATGGAAATCCACAGCATTTGTGTATGCGGTGCCGGAACCATGGGAAGCGGTATTGCCCAAACCAGCGCCCAGGCCGGTTTTATCACTATTTTATATGAGCTGAACCCGGCCGTCCTGGAGAAGGCCCGGAACAGTATTGAAAAAACCCTTCAGCAATTAAAAGATAAAGGAAAGATAACCGGAGAACAGCAGCAGGAAACCATCCGGCGGATCCGTTATACCGATGATATCCGGAGCTGCCAGGCGGATATTTTTATTGAAGCCATCGTGGAAAAAGCCGCTGCTAAAGCCGCTCTCTTTAACCAACTGGCCGGACTGAATCAGATCGATGCTGTGTTTGCCAGCAATACTTCTTCCCTGCCGGTTACGCAAATCGCTCAGCAAGTAGAGCACCCGGAGCGTGTTATTGGTATGCACTTCTTTAACCCCGCCCCGGTTATGAAACTGGTGGAAGTGGTGAATACCCCTTTTACCAATGCGCGGACAACCGCCCTGGTCACAGAACTGGCCCGGCAACTGCATAAGGTACCGGTATCCTGTACAGATTCTCCCGGGTTTATTGTGAACCGGGTAGCCCGACCCTATTACCTGGAAGCCCTGCGCCTGGTGGAAGAAGGCGTTACGGATTTCGTGCAACTGGACCGGATACTGGAAGCGACCGGCTTCAAAATGGGCCCCTTCAAACTGATGGACCTGATCGGGAATGATATTAATTATGCGGTCAGCTGTTCCGTATGGGAACAACTGAACCGGCCGGAACGCCTGAAACCTTCCTTTATCCAGGAAGAGAAACTAAGATCGGGCCGGCTGGGAAAAAAAACGGGTGAGGGTTTTTATAAATACAATTAATCCCGGAAAATCGGCATGGATTATCTTCGCAACTTCTTTTCATCCTGTTAATCGATCATTTTGTCAACAAAAATTCTGGTCACGGGCGGCACGGGTTTCCTGGGTTCTTATATTATTCAAGAACTGGTGAAAAAGAATTATACAGTGAGGGCGATCCGCCGCGGCAATAAAACCCCTTTCTGGATACCGGATGATATTACCTGTAAAGTGGAATGGACAGAAGGGGATATCCTCGACGTGGTGGCCCTGCAGGATGCAATGGAAGGGGTGGACACCGTGATCCATGCTGCCGCAGTAGTATCCTTTACCCGGAAAGAACGGAAACGCTTATACCAGGTGAATGTGGAAGGAACGGCCAACGTGGTGAACATGGCCCTGGAAACAAATGTGCGGCGGCTGGTGCATATCAGTTCCGTGGCCGCCCTGGGCCGGACAGCCGGCGGAGGAGAGGTGGACGAAGAAAAAAAATGGGAGGAAAGTAAGATCAATACCCATTATGCCAAAAGTAAATTCAAAGGCGAACTGCATGTATGGAGAGGGATCAGCGAAGGACTGGATGCGGTGATCCTCAATCCTGCTACGATCCTCGGTTACGGGGACTGGAACCAGGGAAGCTGTGCCATCTTCAAACAGATCCATGATGGTTTTAAATGGTACACTTCCGGGATCAACGGGTTTGTGGATGTGGAAGATGTGGCCCGGGCAACCGTATTGCTGATGGAAAGCGGTATCAGCGAAGAACGGTTTGTTGTGAACGGGGGCAACTGGTCCTTCAAAAAATTACAGGATACCATGGCGGCCGGTTTTGGAAAAAAAGCACCGTACAGGGAAGCTACCCCCTTCCTGTTGCAATTAGCCTGGCGAATGGAAAAACTGAAATCACTGTTCACCGGCAAGACCCCCTTACTGACCCGGGAAAGCGCGAGAGTCGCCATCAGCCGGACCCGGTTTGAAAACGCTAAAATCCTGAAGGCCTTACCGGGATTTTCCTTTAGCCCGCTGGAGGAAACGATAAAAAAAGCCTGCGAAAACTACCTTGGCACTATTCCTGCCGTGCAACCCTTGCAAAAGGGAACCTATCTTTAGCCGATAATCTATATTCATGCGAAAACTCCGAACCTGCTTCGTGCTTTTTTTCTGCTGCAGTGTAGTATCCCTGCAGGCACAGTTTGCCATCAGCGGCGTGGTACTGGATTCCGCCACGCGGGAGCCGCTGCCAAAAGCTTCTGTCTTTTGCCAGAACACTACATTGGGGACGCTGACCAATAAAGACGGTGAGTTTTCCCTCAGCCTGAAATCGGGAGGCTATGACCTGATCTTCAGCTATGCCGGGTACCAGACGCAAACAATCCGCGTCAGTGAACAAAACAAACTGGAAGTCCTGATGCTGAAAAAAGACAACAGCATGGAGGAAGTGGTGCTGAAAAGCAGTTTTGAAGTAGCGGATGGCTGGGAGAAATACGGGGATTTCTTTCTCAAAAATTTTATCGGCAGCACTCCCAATGCAGGGAAATGTGTGCTGAATAACCCGGAGGTGCTGAAATTCTTTTTCTATAAAAAAACCAACCGGCTGAAAGTAATGGCCACGGATGCCCTGCTGATCAGTAACCCCGCCCTGGGCTACCAGTTGCGCTACCAGCTGGATTCATTTGTGTATTATTATACAACCAGTATCAATTCTTACCGGGGCTATTGCCTGTTCATGCAAATGGAGGGCAGCGACAGCCTGCAGCAGCAATGGGACCGGGCCCGCGCCGATGCCTACCAAGGTTCCAAACTGCATTTCCTGCGGAGTTATTATGACAGTACGTTACAGGAAGATGGCTGGATTATTACCCTGCTGGATTCCACCAATGATAAAAAGTTCAACAAAATAAGCGACCCCTATGATTCCTTGTATTACGGCGGGCTGGACAGCACAGGGGAAATTGAGCTCTGGTATCCCCGGAAAATAAGTGTGACCTATACAAAGAAAAGCCCCGAACCGGAATACCTGAAGAAGATGAACCTGCCCAAAAGCGTTCCCTACCCGATTTCCTATATTGATATCAGGGAGACGATTGCGATTACGGAAAACGGGTATTATTATGACCAGAAAGACTGGATCAACCAGGGATACTGGAGCTGGAAAAACCTGGCGGACCTGCTGCCTTATGATTATGTACCGGATTAAACGGTTTACCTTTTATGAATTATTTTTCAGCCCGTCTTTGTTCCCCATTACTTTTTCCCAGAGCTGGGGAATGCGTTTAACCCAAACCAGTTCTCTTCTTTTATGGCGGGCATCTTCCACCGGGGTGCCAAAATAGGTTTTTCCACCTTCAATACTGGAAGGCACACCACTTTGTGCCAGCACAATGGCGTCTTTGCCAATGGTGAGTGTTTTACTAACCCCTACTTGTCCCCAAAGGATCACATTATCCTCAATGGTAACAGCACCTGCGATCGCCACCTGGGCGGCAAACAGGCAGTTCTTCCCAACAACCGTATCGTGCCCGATATGCACCATATTGTCCAGTTTGGTACCGGCCCCGATTACGGTATCGTGTGTCACGCCGCGGTCAATCGTACACCCTGCCCCGATCTCCACTCCTTTTTCTATCAGTACCCGGCCGCAGCTGGCCATCCTTTTATAATGAATAGCCCTGTCTGTTTTCTTATTGTAATAAAAAGCATCACTGCCGATTACGGAACCGGCCTGGACAACCACATCATCACCCAGTACACAATGATCCAGGATGGTTACATTCGGATAGATAATGCAATTCTTTCCGATCCGAACCTGGTTGCCGATAAAGGCACCCGGCATCAGCACGCTGCCTTCCCCGATCACCGCCGAATCACTGATCGCTTTCGGGGAGGGGGTAAAGGGGCGGTAAAAATTTACAACCTTCAGGTAGGCCTCGAACGGATCGTTCACCACCAGCAGGGCTTTCCCTTCCGGAACATCCGTATGGGTATTGATGATGATAAAACTGGCGGCCGACTGGATACATGCCGTATAATACTTGGGATGATCCACAAAGACCAGATCCCCTTTCTCCACTTTATGAATCTCATTGATCCCGGTGGCCAGCCCTTCCCTGTTGCCCGTGATCTCTGCACCTATCAGTGCCGCAATAGTTGTTACCGGAACCGGATGTTCAAACCGCATAGTATTCGTTTTGCCAAAGGTAATAAGTGATTGAGTGGCGCCGGATAGGTTTTTATACCATTGCGGTTCAGCAGGCATTTTGCCGGGCTGCTTCTTTTTTTATTGAACTACCCGCTGATAAAAGCAGGCCGCTTCCCTGTACGTATTTTTTCTATAACGCTATTTCCTGCAATTGCTGAAACCCTTTATTCATCCGTCTTTCAGCAGTTGTTGTGATAACTACAGCAGTTTTACATTTCACTGATCCGATCATAAGCTAATCCAATTCACTTAGCAGTCCCTTACAAGTTGCCTGTTTATCCACAGGAGATTTTAAAATGTTAATAAAATAGTTGCCAAATATTTTTTTGTTCAGTAAAATTATTTTTAATATTGCAGAGGGAAGTTACATTCCCTGTACTTACTAACCCATCCATATATTATCCCTCCGCTTACTACGGAGGGATTTTTTTTACCCCCTGTTCGGCAGTACTGTTAAACCCTGTTCCGTTTTACAGCGGTTCTCTCCTGCTAAAAGGTCCCGGGGCGGAGAAATGACGGCAACTGTTTAATCAAGAATTAAAAATACCTTTACAAGAAACACAACTCCCGTTCCATGCTTAAATCAATGACCGGTTTCGGAAGAGCCGAAAAGAATGCAGGTGATAAAACATTCCTGGTGGATATCAAATCGCTCAATGGCAAACAATTTGAACTGCAGCTGAAGCTTCCTGCATTTTTGAAGCCCTTTGAGTTCGATATCCGCCGCATCCTGTCTGAAAAACTAAGCCGCGGGAGTGTGGATTGTATGATCAGCCTGAAAGATACCGGCAGCGCCAAACCGGTTAGCATTAATACCGATCTCGCCAAAGCATATTATAAACCCCTGGCTGAATTATCGGCTGCCCTGAACCTGGATGCATCGCATATCCTGAGCACCCTGGTCAAAATGCCCGAAGTGATCACGCCCAGCAGCGACACCCTGACCGACAGTGACTGGCAGGAATTCCAGCAGATCCTTGAAACGGCGATCGGCAACCTGAATAAGCACCGGCTGGACGAAGGAAAGTCCCTGGAAGAAGACCTGCTGGTCCGGATCAACAATATCATCAAACTGCAGGAAGAAGTCATCCGCCTGGAACCGCTTCGCCAGCAAAAGATCCGGGAAGGCATTACCCGCCTGCTCGAGGAAAACGTAGGCAAGGAGAACTATGACGGGAACCGGCTGGAACAGGAACTGATCTACTATATTGAGAAAATTGATATCAGCGAGGAGCAGGTCCGGCTAAAGAACCACTGTGATTATTTTAAAACCCTGCTGGCGGAGAACGAGGAATCCAAGGGGAAGAAACTGTCTTTTATTCTCCAGGAAATTGGCCGGGAGATCAACACCACCGGTTCCAAAGCCTACGATTCCACTATCCAGAAATGCGTGGTCCTGATGAAGGATGAACTGGAAAAGGCAAAAGAACAGGTACTGAATGTCCTGTAAAATACAGGTTCTGATTACTTTTGTTAAAACCATTCACTTGAAGCGTACACAGAATACCGGCTGGATCCCGCTCTTCGTTGCCCTGCAGCAATTCGCTGTATCCTGCCACCCTATCGACCTGTATGAAAAAACAGCAGTCATCCCGGGCCATAGCTGGAAAAGCAGTTTTAAACCTTCTTTCACCTTTACGATTAAAGACACGGCTTCCCCCTACCGCCTTTACTTTATTATCCGGCACACCGACCGGTACAGTTTTAATAATATTTACGTTGCCCTGACCGCCAAAGGACCTGGACTGGATTCCGCCCAGGTGGTCCCTTATGATATCCGCCTGGCCACTAATGAAAGCGGCTGGCTGGGTAGTGGTATGGACGATATTTATGAACACCGTTTTTTGCTGACTCCCGCGGGGCAGGAATTCTTTTTTAAAAAACCGGGGGAGTACAGCTTTACCATAGAACAGATCATGCGCGAAGACCCGTTGAATCATGTACTCAATACAGGTTTACGGATCGAAAAGAAATAACAGCCGACACCCATGCCGGAAGTAAACCGAAAAAGACAAAGACGCACCACCTTTATTTACTGTACCCTGCTGACGTATGTGGTTGCCGCACTGGTATGGTGGTTTGTTTCCCTGGAAAAACAAAACGAAGAGATAGCCCGGCAGCAATATGCCAACCTCCAGGCCCAGTCCGAAGCACTGCCCACCCTGGTCCTGGCGGAGAAAATGCAGGCCATTGTAAAAGTGGAAAAGCGGAATACCGGGAAATATATTGCCGAAGGGGTCACTTTCCTCATCCTGATCCTGATCGGTGCTATTTTCGTTTACCGGTCAATCCGGAAACAGTTCAAACTGCAACTTCAGCAGCAGAATTTCATGATGGCCGTGACCCATGAACTGAAAACGCCCATTGCTGTGGCCCGGCTCAATCTCGAAACGCTCCTGAAATACTCCCTCGATCCGGAAAAACAAAAAAAACTGATCCGGAATACCCTGGATGAAACCACCCGGCTGAATTTACTGACCAATAATATCCTGGTTTCCGCCCAGCTGGAAGCCGACCGTTATAATTCCACCAAGGAAGAACTTGACCTGTCCACCCTGCTAAAAGATTGCGTACAGGATTTCCGGAAACGTTTTCCCGACCGTGTTTTTGAAGAAGAAGTGGAAGAAGACGCGGATATAAAAGGAGATTCACTCCTCCTGCAGATGCTGATCAATAACCTGCTGGAAAATGCCATCAAGTACTCACCCAGGGAGGGAAAAATAAAAGCCTCCCTCCACAAGACGCCGGCCTCCATCCGGCTGCAGATAGCCGATGAGGGACCGGGTATTCCCGAAGAGGAAAAATCCCGGATCTTTTCCAAATTTTACCGGATCGGAAATGAATCCACCCGGAAAGCGCAGGGTACCGGGCTGGGACTGTACCTTTGCAGTAAGATAGCGCTTGACCACAATGGGGAGATTTCAGTTTCGGACAATGAACCCACGGGCAGTAACTTTGCCGTTATTTTTAAAATATGAACGGAGACAACAAAACATCCATCCTGTTGGTGGAAGATGAGGAGAATCTTCACGAAGCCCTTAAGCTCAACCTGGAACTGGAGGGTTATGAAGTCACCTCTGCCTTTGACGGAGCCGCCGCACTGAAAGCAGTCAGTAATGAATACTTTGACCTGATCATCCTGGATGTGATGCTTCCCGAAATGGATGGTATCAGTGTAACAGAAACCATCCGGCTCAGCAATAACGAAGTACCGGTACTGATCCTCAGTGCCAAAAACAGCAGTGCCGACAGGGTGCTGGGACTCAAGAAAGGAGCGGATGATTATCTCACCAAACCATTTAACCTTGAAGAGTTGCTGCTCCGCGTTTACAAACTCATCAATAAAAATAAAAAATTACAGGACAAAACCACACTCGGGGACAGTTATGAGTTTGGCAAAAACAGTATTGATTTCAGGGCACAGGAAGCCACCAGTTTCAGCGGGGAGAAGATACAACTGAGCAAAAAAGAAACCATGCTGCTCAAGCTGCTGATCGAAAATAAAAACGAAGTGGTGCCCCGTGAAAAGATCCTGCAGTCGGTCTGGGGTTATAATGTCTATCCCACCACCCGGACCATTGATAACTTCATCCTGAATTTCCGCAAGTATTTTGAGGAAGACAGCCGAAATCCCCGGTATTTCCATTCCGTACGGGGTGTGGGTTATAAATACTCAGAATAAACTTTCATTCATTTTTTCGAGGAGGGTTTTTGCCTGCTCCAGCAACTGCTCTTTACCTGCCGGGAGGCTGGCCCGGGTGTACATACCCGCCTCACAGGTGGAAAACAAGTCCGCCAGCCCTGTAATGGACGGCTCCTCCACTCCCTTTCCCCTTAACAAAGTAAACAGGTGATCTTTATTTTTTGCACTGCCCGATAGCGCAAACGCAGATTCAAAATACGACCAGGCAGCGCGGTGCAATTCCTGGTAAAAGGCCGTATCCTCTCCCGGAAGCAGGATGCCTGCTCCCCGGAACAGTTCTCCCACCGAAGGTCTTTCCGGGGCAGGAATTTCCGGTACCGGGGCAGCCGGTTTTTTCTTCAATATCCAGTAGGCAAGAATCAGCAGGACCAGCAGGAATACAACCCCGATGGCTATGCGGCTTTTCTTTTCGCCCAGCGCAGTAATAGATAACTGCTGTTCTTCTGCCGGTCTTTCCTTCTTCTCCTCAGCACCAACGGTAACTGTAAGCGAAGCAGCGGTTGCGGACCTGTACCGGTTACTGTCCGTATCAAAAAAAGAAAACCGGATGGCTGGTAGCTGGTAGGTCCCGGGGGCCGTGCAAACAAACCCGTACCGGAACTGCCGTTCTCCCTGCAGCGGCATTTTTAATTTATCAAGTGAATCCTTCAGCACAGCGGCAAAACCTTCCATACCGGGAGGCCACTCAACCTGGGGAGCTCCCAACTGAATAAAATTTCCCTTCCCGGAGATGGTGATAAGGAGAAACCCTTCTTCATTTTTTGCCAGCCGGTTTTTTTCCAGCCGGGTGCTGAGCAAAAATGTTCCCACCGCCCCGTTAAAATCAGCCGGTTTATTTTTTTCGGGCAGGGCCCTGACGTCAATAGTCAACGGCTCAGTCCGCATATCAGTTTCCACGGTTTGCGTACCGGAAGCCGGTGTATCATCCTCCGTTTTATGGAAAAGGCCCTCCGCGATTTTTTGCCCGGTTTTCCGGTTCATCACCGTTCGCGAAAACTCCACTTTATTCCTGATTTCAATCGGATCAATGGTAAAGCGGCCGGGCTGCAGGGGGTATAGCTGTACTTTCCGGATCGTATGAACATCAAAATCCTTTCCATTTACTTTTTCGGTGCCAAGCTGGTTATCCGCCAGACCTATTATATCGAATACCGTAAACCCGTAAAACCCGGGATTCTTAATGATATCCGATCTTGACTCCAGCCGGGAATATAATTTATACGTTGCCAGCACGGGTTCCCCCACATAGCAGGTCTGTTTGTCCACGCTTAGTTTCAGGTACAGATTCTGCCGGATCTTTTCCTGCACATTTTCACCAGGCCGTAAATAATATTCGGAGGACTGGACAAATTCCGGGTTCACCGGAGCCGCTTCCCTATCGCTTGAAATGACCAGGATAGCCGCAGCCGCACTCCGGAGAACGCTGCCATTGACCGAAACGGAAGCACCGGGAATGATATAATGTCCCGGTTGCGGGGCTACCAGGGTGAATATATAATTCCGCGAAGGACTGCCCGGCACATTTCCTTTGCTTGGGTAAATAGCGGGCCCTTCCACCAGGCGGAATGGGTAAAAATCAGGAGGGGTGAAATCCTTTGCCGCTCCTCCCTGTAATACATATTGCACCCGGAATGATTCACCGGCCGGCACGGGCTTGGCAGGCACAAGGGTCCTGAACGTCGTTTGCGCGCAGGTTATCGCAGCAAACAGCAGCAGGAAAAATATCGCAGTGGTTTTTTTCATGGAAGCGCTTAAAAATAGAACCCGCGATCTGAATAAAAGCTTAAAAATGGTTAAACGGCCGGATCGGGATCAAAGGTCACCCAGCTGGGGGCGCAGGATGATCTCTTCCACGCAGGCCTGTACAGAAAGCTGTGAAGCGGCCCAGACCATGCCGGCAATATCCTCCGCTTCCATGATCCGATTGCCGGAATTATCAAAATCACCCCAGGAACGGGTCAGCACCGCACCCGGGTGGACAGCAGTGACTTTGATCCCCTGCGGTTTCATTTCTTCCCGCAGGTTTTGGTTAAACCCATACATCGCAAATTTGCTGATGCTGTACGCCCCACCGTTCGGATATGCATGCAGGGAAGCAATGGAACAAATGTTAAAGATATGGCCGCTGCGCCGCTGCATCATCGGAGGCAGCAGGGTCCGGGTAAGATGATAAGCGCTGAATAAATTTACGGCCAGTTGGCTTTCAAGCAAACCTTCCGGTTCATTGTGAACGCTGCCCGGCTGAAACAAACCCGCATTATTCACCAGGATATCCGGCGCAGCCTGCGACAGGCACCAGTTGCCAAATGCCACGGCTTCTTCTTTTATACTGAGATCGGCCGGCCGGGCTTTTATGGTTACATCCGGAAACTGTGCCTGCAGTTCTTCCTGGGTCTTATACAAGGCCGCCGCGCCCCGGGAACAAAGGAACAGGTTGCAGCCATTCGCCGCAAAGATCTCCGCAATGGCCTTTCCAATTCCCCTGGACGCCCCGGTAACCACCACGTTCTTTCCCCCGGAAGCCGGTTTTTTTGTTCCCATAACAAACTGTTTTGTTGTGTAAATTGCAAACTTATCTATGAATAAAGAAATTAATTCCCCTTCGGGATCCCGGTATAAACATCTTTTTTTTGACCTGGACCATACGCTTTGGGATTTTGAAGCAAACAGCCGGCAAACCCTGCAGGAATTATTTGACACCCTGGAACTGGAAAAACGGGGCGTGCAGGATTTCGGGCTCTTCCATAAAAATTATCTCGTTCACAATGATAAACTCTGGGAACGGTACCGGAACGGGTATATCAAAGTGGATGAACTTCGCTGGAAGCGGATGTGGCTGACCCTGCTGGATTTTAAAATTGCGGATGAACCACTGGCCCGGCAGATGGGGATTATCTTCCTGGACCTGCTGCCTACCCGGAAATTATTATTCCCCGGTACGACTGAAACACTCGACTACCTGGTCCAAAAGAATTACCAGTTGCACCTCATCACGAACGGGTTTGAAAAAACGCAGCACAGCAAACTGCAATACTCCGGGCTGGACGGCTATTTCCGCCATGTCATTACTTCGGAAGGCAGTAACAGCCTGAAACCGCATAAGGAGATCTTTGAATATGCCTTTCAGAAGACCGGGGCCCTCCCGGCTGAAAGCATTATGATCGGTGATACCATTGAAGTGGATATCCTCGGGGCGGTGAATGCCGGTATCGACCAGGTGCATGTCAATCACCTGACCCGGGAGAAAGTGCCGGTTACGGAAAACAAATACCCGACCTATACTGTTTTTTCGCTGAAAGAACTGGAAACTATTTTCTGACCGGGTTACCAGGTAGCCACTACGGTAACTCCGCCCTTTGGTTTATCGCCCAGCTTTACCTGGATCTTTGCATCCAGCGGCAATAAAAGATCCACCCGGGAGCCGAGTTTTATAAAACCCATTTCATCAGTTTGTTTTACGGTCTGCCCGGCCTGCAGGTAATTGACAATACGTTTGGCCAGGGCGCCGGCGATCTGTTTTACCAGGATTTCTTTCCCGTCTTTCCGATAGACCACCGAATGCCGTTCATTTTCTGTGGAGGACTTGGGGTGCCAGGCCACAAGGTATTTGCCTTTGTGATACTGGCTGTACATTATTTCCCCGCTTACCGGGTTGCGGTTTACGTGCACATTCAGCGGGCTCATAAAAATGGAGACCTGGATGCGGCGATCTGAAAAATATTCATCTGCCTGTACTTCTTCGATCACCACCACTTTGCCGTCGGCCGGGGCAATGACGGCATTGTCGCGGATGGTTAGCTGGCGTTTGGGGATACGGAAAAAAGAAATAAGAAAAATCAGCAATCCGAAGGTCAGTATAAAGATCAGCAGGGTTACTACCGGTGCAGTGGCGCTGATAAAATAAAAAGAAAGCAGGTTGATCAGTGCAAAAATACTGGTGGCGATAGCGATGGTAGGATAGCCTTCTTTATGGATTGTCATTTAAAAACTGATTGTAGAACAAAGATAAGAAGATATGCGGGAGCAAGTCCTGCGGAAGCCTATACGCGTAACAACTGGATATAGATCCACACAAAAACTGTTGCCGGCAACAGGGAATCAAAACGATCCAGGAAGCCCCCGTGCCCGGGCATAAGCGAACCACTGTCCTTTACACCTGCCATGCGTTTGAGTTTGGATTCGAGCAGGTCGCCGAAGGTACCGGTAACAGCAGCCAGCAATGCAACGGAGGCGACAAAAACAAAATAAGCCTGACCGATACGGCCGGTCATAATAAGAGGAGCCAGCAGCCCGGTAACCACAACAGCCAATACAATCCCGCCAACCGTTCCCTCCCAGGTTTTTTTGGGTGATACTTTTGACAGGGGTGTTTTACCGATCAGCGAACCGACGATATAGGCCATCGTATCATTGATCCAGATACCCGCAATTACCAGGATGGGCAGGGTACCGGGAGAAAATACAAAATAAGTGCTCCGCAGGTATAGATCAGTGGTAGTATAAAGACTTATCATCATGCCCCAGCTCAGCGAGATATAAAATATCCCCAGCAGGGCCATACCAAATGCATGCAGGTGCAGCGGACCCTGGCGGAATATGCCGGTGATCGCCAGGATAAATCCCGCGGCGGAGACCGGAAGCGAGAAATTATCGCTTATTAAATAGTTTCCCAACCGGTAAGCGTCACCGCAGAACCAGAGCATCAGTCCATACCCCAGCAGCATAAAGCCCAGTTTGGTATAGATATGAAAAGCCGCCTGGTAATTTTTTTCCGTGAGTTTAAAATACTCCCACCAGCAACCGAAATGAATAAGGGAAAACAAAATGAAAAAGCTCCAGTGATTCCAGAGCAGGCCGGTCAGCATTACGGCCACAAAGACCACCGCTGTCAATGCCCTTGTTTGAAATGTCTGCCAGTTGAATGCCATACTTTAAAGTTAAATCAGAAAGGGTGATCTTTTGCCGGTACTGCATCAGCTGCATAAATTTCGCTGTAACGGGTCCGGGAATGTTTGATCATCCAGTTTACAGCCAGTCCTACCAGGATAAAACTAAGTGCTGCTGTCAGCGCAATCGAAGACAATTTCACCGTGTTTCCTTCGTTCAGCATCGAGGGATTAAAATAAGCCAGGGTGATTAGTAATCCGTCATATACAAAATGTGCCAGGATGGCCGTCCATAAACTGCCGCTGTACCAGTAAATAATTCCCAGCAGGATACCCAATACAAAGCGGGGAAAAAAGCCGTAGAACTGCAAATGCATAGCGGAGAACAGGAAAGCAGTGACCAGGATACCCGGCCAGGGATTTTTAAATAATTTAATAAACAAACGCTGCGCCACTCCCCGGAACAGGAGTTCCTCTCCAACGGCTGCCAGCCCGGCGATGCACAGCAGGTTCAAAAACAAATCCTTCACCGTTCTTTTTGACAACAATGCCATCACGGTCTTATTGGCTCCGTTCTCTTTCTCTTTCATCCAGTGTTCGATAGCGGAAGGAAAGCGGATACCGCGGTTCAGTTCGCCCAGCCATTGTACAAAGGGAATAGCGAGGATCATCACCATAATACCAATGATCCAGTAAGAATTGATGACAGGGCGGCGGAGGCCCAGGTATTTTTTACTGTTTGTACTGAACAGCCAGGCACAAACAAGAGAGGGGAAAAGAAACAGCCCGAGAAACTGGAAGACCTGCAGGCCCCTGATATAGGTAATGATACCGGGTTGGTTAAAATCCAGTTTAGTGAAATCCATCAGCTGTTTCGGATTGATCCCTGTAATGGCCGTTAATAGGATCGTCCCGGCCAGGGAGCCAATGATAAATGCCCCGACCAGGGCGATACAAACCATTAGAATTAATTGATTCCCAGCCGGCTTGGTCTTTAATAGTCCCTTCATGCTACTACTCTGGCGTTTAGATTGTAAATTTGCAGGCTTAGCTGCTTCGCACAGATCGGCAAAAATAGGCAAATACTAATGGAATGGTCAAATTAGGTGATATACAACTTCCTGAATTCCCGCTGCTTCTGGCACCCATGGAGGATGTCAGTGACCCGCCATTCCGGGCTGTATGCAAGGACAACGGGGCCGACCTGATGTACACAGAATTTATATCCTCCGAAGGCCTGATCCGGGATGCCATTAAAAGCCGTAAAAAACTGGACATTTTCGATTATGAGCGGCCGGTGGGTATCCAGATTTTCGGGGGTGATGAAGAAAGCCTGTCGATGGCCGCTAAGATTGTGGAAGTGACTAATCCTGATCTCCTGGATATTAATTTCGGCTGCCCGGTAAAAAAAGTAGCCCTGAAAGGTGCCGGAGCCGGTGTGCTGAAAGATATCGATCTTATGGTCCGGCTGACCGCCTCTGTCGTAAAATCCACTTCGCTGCCGGTAACCGTTAAAACCCGGCTGGGATGGGATGAACATACAAAGAACATTGAGGAAGTGGCCGAGCGCCTGCAGGATGTGGGGATCAAAGCGCTTGCGATTCATGGCAGAACACGGACCCAGATGTATAAAGGGGAAGCCGACTGGTCTTTGATCGGGAAAGTGAAGAACAACCCGCGTATTCAAATCCCCATTTTTGGTAACGGGGATATTGATTCACCTGAGAAAGCGCTGGAATACAGGAACCGCTATGGCGTTGATGGTATCATGATCGGGAGGGCAGCGATTGGCTATCCCTGGATCTTCAACGAGATCAAACATTTTATTAAAACCGGAGAACAGCTGCCGGCCCCCGGTATTGAAGACCGTGTGGCAGTCTGCCGCAAACACCTGTACAAATCCGTGGAATGGAAAAACCCGGTGGTAGGGGTCAATGAAATGAGAAGGCATTATGCCAATTACCTGAAAGGGCTTCCGAATATCAAGGAATACCGCGGGAAACTGGTGACCCTGAAAACGGTGGAGGAAATTGATGAGGTACTGAATGAAATCCGGAAAGTTTATGCCGGTTTCCAGTTTGAAAAATCACCGATCGAACTGATCAATTATCATCAGAACTGCCCGGTGAATTAAGGCGACCTGCATTATCAAACCTAATACCGGCCCTGTTGATACATGACCAATGGCGCATCATTTTTAAATGGAATGCAGGCATTGCCGCTGAAGTTGAAATTATTGATTACCATTAAAAAAAATTTATGGCCAGATTGACTAATATACACCCGGGCGAAGTGCTATTTGAGGAGTTTCTTCAACCCCTTGGCATTTCCGCTTATAAACTGGCTAAAGACCTTGCTATACCCCAAACCCGTATTTCAGAAATCCTGAAAGGCAACCGCAGGATAACAGCAGACACCGCCCTGAGGCTCTCCATGTATTTTGGAAACTCCGCAAAATTTTGGCTTGGATTACAGGACGACTATGACATTGAAGAAGAACTTTTAACAAAAGGCGACAGCCTAAACGCGATTAAGACGCTTAACCCAAAAGCGGCATGATGACACTTTAGATGGCCTATATGTTTACACAAAAAGATTCCAATCCCCTTACATATTCTCTCCCTCTTTTCTCCGCGAAAAAATCAGCCGCCAGGGCCAGCAAAGACATCAGGGCCAGCGCGAGGCCAAAACCTCTCCAGAAATCATACAGGAAATTCCGGATAAAATACAGGTATAAAACAGCACCAGCCAGGAACAGGAATATCTCCGTATAACGATAGATCACAAAATTCCGCATCACTGTTTTCATCCGGGGTATTTCTTTTTCTTTCAGCTCCGCGGGGTTCATATCATACGCATACACATTCCGGATCCGGTCACTGTCGCTTCTTTTGTAAACCGTGTATCCCACTACCCCCAGCAAGAGTCCCACTAACAACAACGGGATGGCTGCCCCGGTATAAAACCGTTCTTTAAGCCATATCAGGAAAACCAAAGCGGCTACGATTCCCCCGATCCCGATAAGCAGGAATACCAGGCTTTCGGCTTTTTCCGCATTAAAGTAACGCTCGATTTCTGTTTTGCTGAACATGATTCATTTATTTAATTATTAGTTCCCTGCAGGGCCTCTTGTACCGCTTCCCCGGTTGGTGACAGGGAGGGATCAAAATAATGGGTCAGGATCCCCTTTTCATTTACCAGGTATTTAGAAAAGTTCCAACCGGGCAGCTTGCTGTTCCAGCCGTTTTTGGCGGGATCTGTCAGCCATTGAAAAACCGGGTGCTGATCTGCCGATTTTATCACCACGGATTTTTGGACCAGCGGGAAACTGATCCCGTAATTTTTTTTACAAAAGTCCGCGATCTCCGCATCGGAACCTTTTTCCTGTTCCTTAAAATCATTCGCGGGGAAGCCGATCACAACCAGCTCAGTTCTCCGTTCTTCGTAAAGCTGCTGCAGGCTTTCGTATTGCCGGGTATAACCGCAATCACTCGCAGTGTTCACCAGCAGGACTTTCTTTCCTTTCAATGTTGCAAAGTCCAGTGTGTCGCCGTTGTTCAGCACTGCTTTCAATGAATAAAAAGACACCGGCGGTATTTTTTTATTATTGGCCCGTTCTTCCGTATTTTTTCCTTTCATCCGGGTGAACCACATCCAGGCGGGATAAACAGCTCTTAATAGTTTTTGGCGGTAGGTCATATGTACAGCATTGCGGTTTACGATTTCCACATACCCGGCAAAAGCAATGATAACCAGGAGAAGAACAAACAGGAAGCGCTTTAGTTTTTTCATCTCCCGTTACTTTATGAAGAATTTCAGCAGTTTCAGTTTCCCTTTCAACGGCGGGTACTTTAGCGCGGGGTCAAACCAGGCGGGGGTTTTCATGATGGCTTTGTAATGAGTGAATACATCAAACGTATGCCGCCCGTGGTAGGCCCCCATCCCGCTCTGTCCCACGCCGCCAAAAGGAAGGTGGTGGTTGGTGAACTGCATCGCGGTATTATTGACGCAACCCGTTCCGAACTGCAGCTGCTTTATCCAGGATGCTTCTTTCTTTTTACTGCCGGTAAAAACATAAAAGGAAAGCGGGTTGGGGTTGCGGCGGATCAGGGCCAGGGCTTCTTCCATTTCCGTAAATGTAAAGAGCGGTAATACCGGGCCAAAAATTTCTTCCTGCATCACCGGTGCATCCGGATCCACCTCCTCCAGTATCGTGGGTGCTATAAACAGCCCGGACCGGTTATACCGGCCGCCGGCCACAATTTTACCCTGTGATAAATAGCGGACCAGGCGGTCAAAATTCTTTTCATTGATAATCTTATTGTACCCATAGGTTTCTTCCGGTTTTTCCCCGTAGAATTTTACAATGTATTCCTTCATCAGCTGCAGCAGTCTTTCCTTCACCGAAGCATGGACCAGCAGGTAATCCGGCGACACACACATCTGGCCTGCGTTTGAATATTTGCCCAATACGATTCTTCTGGCCGCTACGGCGAGGTTGGCATCCGCTTCCACCACGCAGGGATCCTTGCCCCCCAGTTCCAGTGTGACCGGCACCAGGTCAGCAGCTGCCAGCTGATAGACCGCTTTACCAACGGGAATACTGCCGGTATAAAATACATGATCAAAACGCTGGGCCTTCATCAGGTCCGGTACCACGGTGGCACCCTCACCCTGAACGACCAGCGCCAGCTCTTCCGGGAGAGCTTCCCGGATCATTTTCTCCACGATAGCAGCTGTTGCGGGTGCGTATTCACTGGGTTTGATCACCACGGTATTACCCGCCGCAATGGCCCCCACAACGGGGATCAACAATAGTTGCAGGGGAAAATTCCAGGGACCGATGATCAATACCATACCCAGCGGGGAAGGCTGCAGGTAACTGGAGGAAGGCAGGTTCAGCATATTGGTACCCGCCCGCTCCGGTTGCATCCACTGCTTCAGGTGCCGGAGTGTATGATTCAATTCCTGCACCAGGAGGCCGTTCTCGGTAAACCAGCACTCCTCGGGAACTTTTTTCAAATCGGTATAAAGCGCCGCATAGATCTCCTGCTCATATTTTACCAGCACCTGCTTAAGCGCCAGCAACTGCTGTTTCCGGAATGCATATTCGCGGGTAGCGCCACTGTCAAAATACCGCCGCATCCGCTGTAAACGGGAAATATCTGCCATTCACTTAATTTTATACCAAGATATACCAAATAGGGATACCTTACTGTTTCGCCATGACCGATGAATATTTTATGATGCAGGCCCTGAAAGAAGCCCGGATTGCATTTGATGAAGAGGAGATCCCCATTGGCGCCGTAGTGGTGTTGAACAAGAAAATCATTGCCCGGGGACACAATATGACAGAGCGGCTGAACGATCCCACCGCTCATGCTGAAATGATCGCTCTTACCGCCGCCTTCAACGCGATGGGCAGCAAATACCTGCCCGAAGCAACGCTGTATGTAACGGTAGAGCCCTGTTTTATGTGTGCCGGCGCTGTTTACTGGAGCAAGATCGGCCGGCTGGTGTATGGCGCCGATGATGAAAAGAACGGGTATAAAAAAACAGCCGGGACCAACTGGCCCTTTCATCCCAAAACCGGGTTGATCCGGGGTGTGATGAAAGAAGAATGTGCCGCCCTGATGAAGTTATTCTTTAAAAACAAACGATAAGATGGCAAAAACCGCCAACTCCCCAAAAACGATCACCACGCACCCCCGCACCGGGAGCCGGCTCCGGATCGAAGCGGCCGTTTATGCTCCCTTCAAAGCAGCGATCCTGCAAAGCCTGAAAGGCAGCCAGGGAAAAACATTCACCGAACTGGCAGCAGATGTCACAAAAAACATCCGGAAAAAATTACCCTCTTTTAAAAAGTCCATCCCCTGGTACACGATCTCTGTCCGGCTCGACCTGGAAACCCGGGGGCTGGTAGAGACTTTTACAGAAAAAGGAAAGAAATTAAACCGGCTGAAGAAAGCCTGAGTTGCGAAATCAGAAACAATTATAGCCCGGGCCGGTAATTTAAACTTCCAGGGCTTAATTTTGTTGACGTATCAGTACGTACTGTATTATACTTTCAACAATCAAAAATTAATATTATGGCATTTACCTTAGCACCCCTTCCTTATGCACATGATGCACTGGAACCGCATATTGACACGCTGACCATGCAGATCCATCATGGCAAACACCACCAGGCCTATGTAGATAACCTGAACAAGGCCGTGGCGGGTACGCCCAACGAAGGCAAATCCTTAACGGAGCTTGTTGCAATAGCCGGTTCTATTTCCCCGGCAGTCCGGAATAACGGTGGCGGACACTGGAACCATAGCTTTTTCTGGGAAAGCCTGGCAGCACCGGCCGGCAGCGCCCCGACTGGTAAACTGGCTGACGCGATCAATACCGCATTCGGCTCATTTGACGCATTCAGGGAAAAATTTGCAACAGCCGGCATGACCCGTTTCGGCAGTGGATGGGCCTGGCTGATCGTTAAAGAAGGCAAACTGGAAATCAGTTCCACCCCCAACCAGGATAACCCGCTGATGGATGTAGCGGAAGTAAAGGGAACACCCCTGCTCGGCGTGGATGTATGGGAACATGCTTATTACCTGAAATACCAGAACCGCAGAGCGGATTACCTGGCCGCATTCTGGAATGTGGTCAACTGGAATAAAGTAGCAGAACGGTTTGCCGCGGCTTAATTAACAGATTACCCCGGATCTAAAAAGCACCTGTATCCCAGGTGTTTTTTTGTTTCTGCTTAACGCAATTTGTTCAGCTTATTGACGGCCCCAATCCGGTTATTGACATGCAGTTTGATATAAATATTCTTCAGGTGCTTGGTAACGGTATGGGCACTCAGGTTGATCCTGGTTGCCACTTCCTTTATTACCAGCCCGGTGGAGATCAGGTGCAGGATTTCATTTTCCCGGTCCGACAGTTCAGATAATTTGGGCAGGGGCTGTTTATCCCGGAAAACCGAGATGACTTTTTTGGCAATGTACCGGCTCATCGGGGCGCCCCCACTGTACAATTCCTGCAGGGAACTGATAATTTCATGAGCGAGCGAGTCTTTCAGGAGATAGCCGCTGGCCCCGTTGCGGAGCGCATTGAATACATATTCATTGTCGTCATAAAAAGAACAGACCATGCACTGAATTTCCGGGCGCAATTTTTTTATCTTATAGATCAGGTCCACCCCGCTCATCCCCGGAAGTTTGATATCAACTACTGCAATCGCCGGAGGGTTTACTAATATATGGGGAAGGGCCGTTTCCGCGGAGTCATAGCTATGAAGGATCCTGAAATCATCAGACGCATTAATAAAATCCTCGAGCCCTTCCCGGTAGTTTTTATCATCTTCTATTATCGAAACCGTAATCACAGTACATTAATTATCCTACAAGATACTGAATTATTAAAGTTAAATATAAAATGAAGCGTTAATGCTGCTGGTTCAGGGCACCGGATCGTACCCACTGCCGCCCCAGGGATGACAACGGCTGATTCTTTTAAGGGAGAGCCAGGATCCTTTGAACAATCCGTGTTTCTTTAATGCTTCGGCCGCATAGTGTGAACAGGTAGGGGTAAAGCGGCACTTGGGTCCCAGCCAGGGGGAGATGATCCACTGGTACAGTTTAATAAGGACAATAAAGGGCAGGCTCAGCAGCTGACCCGTCACCCGGAGTATCTCTTTACCCATTTACCCGTTTATTAAGTTTTTGTATAATAATACCGGTGATGCTATAGAGCGTATTAAAATCCGGCAATTCCCGGTCCGTATAAACGAAGAAAATATGGAGTCCCGTTTCTTTTACCCGGGGCTGCTGCTCCAGTTCATTTTTCTGCAAGCGCCAGGTTTCTCTCAGCACCCGCTTCACCCGGTTACGGTCAACCGCTTTTTTAAACAGTTTCGAACTGACCGCCACTCCAAACTGCAGCCTGCCTGTTTTGGTTTCCTGGTAAAAAACACGGATGGGGGAATGGCTAAAGCGCTGCCCCTCCCTGAACAACTGATCAATGGCTTTCCGGCTTTTCAGCCTTTCCCGCTTTCCAAGTGTAAACTGTTTTGCCACAAATAAAAAAGGGCTGTATCTAAAACCGATACAGCCCTGTAAAAATATTAAAACCTCCGTTGAATCAACGGGGAAACCTTTTTACTTCAGCTTGCGCTCATCAGAAACAGTCAGCTTCTTACGGCCTTTGGCCCGACGGCTGGCTAATACTTTACGGCCATTGGCAGTTTCCATACGTTTACGGAAACCATGCACGGACTTGCGGCGCTTACGATGAGGTTGGAATGTACGTTTCATAATTATTTCGCTTTTTCACTGTTTGAAATACGGACCGGGAGAACGGCCCTGGTTTCAGGCTGACAGCAGATCACCACACCCACTGTTCGTGAAAGGACCGCAAAGGTAAGGGTTGGGCAGCATAAGAAGAAAGTCAGCCGGGATTAATTTTACGCCCGCATGAAAGCTTCTTTTAGCCTGCCGGCCATTCCAGCTAAATAGGGTTGTAACCAAATGATTATCATTTCACTGCAACATCCAAGTCCAGGTGTTCTGACCGCACTTTTTCGCCAAAGAAAACAGTGGCATGGTTATCAAAATCCTCCGCGGAGTCGGTGGTATAGAAACTGCGGCGCCCCCCCTTACTGCAGCGGTTTTCTATTTCCGGGTGCCGTTGCAGGTAATCAGCCAGGCTTCCGGCAACGATCTCGCCCTGGGAAAGCAATTTGACCCCGACAGGGAGGTACTCTTCAATTTTTTCCCGGAGTAAGGGATAATGCGTACAGGCCAGCAGGATCACATCAATATCTTCCCCCTTTTCAAAAATATTTTCCAGGTTTTTCTTTACAAAATAATCAGCTCCTTTGCTATGCTGCTCGTTATTCTCTACCAGGGGTACCCACATGGGACAGGCTTCCTGGACCACCTGCAGCTCGGGGAAAAACTTAGCGATCTCCAGCGGGTAAGATCCGGAGGCCACGGTACCGTTGGTCGCTAACACGCCGACCTTACCTGTTTCAGAAAAAGTTCCAATGATCTCGGCGGTAGGCCGTATCACGCCCAATACCCGGTTCCCCGGCGCCAGCCCGGGCAGGTCATTTTGTTGTATGGTCCGCAGGGCTTTGGCCGAGGCCGTATTACAGGCCAGGATTACCAGGGAACAGCCCTGGTCAAAAAACCATTTTACGCATTGAAGTGTGTAATGATATACGGTATCAAATGACCGGTTTCCGTAGGGAGAACGGGCGCTGTCACCGAGGTAGAGATAATCGTATTGCGGCAATTTCCGGACAATTTCCTTCAATACGGTAAGACCTCCGTAACCGGAATCAAAGACGCCGATGGGGTTTCTGGTTGACATACATCAAAGTTAATTAAGAGTTTGAAGTTTGCAGTCTGTAGTCCCTTCTCAGCGGGTTATATTATAAAATGTACTTCACTTTTTTATCGGGTAATCAGTGACAATTTATGTGCACCCCTGACTACCCGCCCGCTTCTCGGCCTTTTCTTCCCGTCCTTCCTTTCTTCCCGGCTATTTTTTTCGCGGACAAAAAAAATGTCCCGGAAACCCGGGACAGCCTTCAATAAAATTAAATCTCCTCTTATTTACCACCAGGCGCGGGCGCTCCGGTCGGAATCTTCAGTTTCAGCTTGGCAGCCACCAGTGCCAGCATATCATCTCCATCGGGAGCCACCAGTAAAGTCTCTTTGCTTATTACATGGGTGTATCCTTTTTCCTTCGCTACCAGTTTGATCGCATCATAGGCTTTGCGGTACAGGGGAGCCAGTATTTCATTTTGTTTGTTCTCCAGGGCCTGGTTTGAAAGCTGCTGCCAGTTCTGGATCTGGTAAATGTAAGCAGGCAGTTTCTTTGCAATCTCATCCCGAACCGCTTTGGGAGTTTTTACAGAATCCCGGTAAAGGCTGTCATCCCATTGGTAGCGCTGCACCAGGGAGGCATATTCAGGATTCAGGGAATCAACCTGGAACCGCTCCAGCACAGAGTCGATCTTGGTGGTTTCGGGGAACAGACTCACCACATCATCAATTTTAATGTAGCCGATCTTTGTTTGTGCATTAGCAGCACCTGAAAAAGCCAGCAAACCCACTATTGCAATGACTGTAAGAATTTTTTTCATCTCGATTTTTTTGTTATGCTTTATATGATTCTAAAAAAACGCAGTTAGTTGCGCCTTAACTTTCTTTAACAATTACTTTACCCCCAGGTCCCGCAGCACATCTTCGCTCTTGTCCAGTTTGGGGTCGGCAAATATAATGGTAATTCCTTCACTTTTATCCAGTACAAAATCATAGCCCCGGCTTACAGCCATTTTCTGTACGGCGTTGTACACTTTGTCCTGAACCGGCTTGACGAGTTCCTGCCTCTTTTTGAACAGATCTCCCTCAAAACCAAAGCGTTTGCGCTGTAAATCCCGGAGGTCTTTTTCCTTATTGAAAAGCTGGTCCTCCCTTTTTTTACGCAGTTCTTCCGTAAGCATTACCTGTTCCGCCTCATAGTCCTTGTACATTTTATCCAGTTCGGCCTGTTTGCTGTCAATATCCTTCTGCCAGCCGGCCGCAATATCATCCAGTTGTTTCTGGGCCTCTTTGTATTCGGGCATTTTATCCAGGATATAGCGGGTATCGATGATTGCATATTTCTGGGCGAAACCAGCGAAGCCCAGTCCCAGCATACAGGCAAGAAGAACTATCTTTTTCATATAAAGGAATTTGTGGTTTAAAAATTTATTCCGGTTCAAAGCCCAGCATAAAGGTAAAGCGGGAAGCTCCTTTCAGGCCGCTTTGTCCCGGCTGAATACGGTCCAGCCCCACCCCATAGTCAAACCCAAGCAGGCCAAACATCGGCAGGAAGAAACGCATCCCCACCCCCACGCTTCTCCGTAAACGGAAGGGATTATAATCTTTATAATTGTACCATCCGTTGGCAGCTTCAAAGAAGGTCAGCGCATAAATGGTACTGCTGGGGTTGGTGACGAGCGGGAAACGCATCTCCAGCTGGTACTTATTAAAGATCGTAAAGAACTGGTTTGCATTTTGCTGATCCGGGTTCACCGTGGGATCAGAGGTTTCATACACCGGGTACCCGCGATGGGCCACGATATCATAACCCAGCAACCCGAAGTTATTGGTCAGCCCCGCATCCCCCACCTGGAAACGTTCGAACGGTGAGTACTCAAGCTTTTTATTGTAACGGCCCATGAACCCGTATTTGGCGGCAAGTTTCAGCACAAACTGGCGGTTCTTTTCAGCACCGAGGGGTTTGCCGATGGGCACATACCACTCTGCATTAAAGCGCCATTTATGGTATTCCGGTTTTTTATACGGATCAGCCGCGTTTACAATATCCGGGTTAAATAATGAATAGGGCGGGGTAAACTGCACACTGGCCAGGAAATTGGAACCACTGGTCGGGAAGATCGGGTTGAAGACGGAGGAACGCTGCAAAGCGATCTTAAAACTCAGGTTATCCGATACCCCGGTAGGACTGGCACCCTGAAAGATGCCGTAGTTCTGGCGTTTGTACCGCGTATAGTTCACGGTATAGACAAGGGAGAAGAAATCGTCCGGCCATTTCAGCTGTTTACCCAGTGAAAGAGAAACGCCGGTTGTCTTTAAGAACACGCTATCCGATTTGGCACGGTCGATCCGGCCGGTATAGGGATCATACGCACTTGAATACTTACTGTTATTAAACCCAAGGGTCAGTGAATTTCTTTTCTTGCCGCCCAGCCAGGGTTCCGTGAAAGAAGCACTGTAGGAACGATAAGCCCGTCCGTTGGACTGTACCCGCAGGCTCAGCTTTTGTCCGTCCCCGGTAGGAAGGGGATCCCAGGCTGATTTTTTCCAGATATTGCGGATAGAAAAATTATTGAACGTAACACCCAGTGTACCGGTCAGGCCGATACCACCCCCCCAGCCGGCAGAGAGTTCCAGCTGGTCGGAGGATTTTTCTTCCAGTTTCCAGTTGATATCCACGGTGCCATCTTCCGCATTGGGGACCACCCCGGGGTTGATCGTTTCCTGGTTGAAGTACTGCAGGTTGGCCAGTTCCCGTTGTGAACGGATCAGGTCAGAGCGGCTGAAGAGTTCACCCGGTACGGTCCTCAGTTCACGACGGACCACATAATCTTTTGTTTTATCATTGCCCGCGATGGTCACATTCTTGATCCGCGCCTGCGGTCCTTCCATGATCCGGATCTCGTAATCAATGGTATCATTGTACACGGCGGTTTCCACCGGCTCAGCGCGGAAAAACAGGTAACCGTCGTCCATATAATAACTGCTGATATCACCGCCCCCGTCCTGGGATGCTTCGCGGCCCAGCCGTTTGTTCAGGATAGATACATTGTAGATATCTCCTTTATTGATCCCCAGGATCACATTCAGCAGGGAGTCGGAAAATTTAGCATTCCCCTTCCAGCTGATATTTCCAAAATAATACCGGCGGCCTTCGTTTACTTTCAGGTCCACATTCAGGTTGCCGTTTGCGGTCTTGTATTGCGTATCGGCCACGATCTGCGCATCGCGGTAGCCCATGGAATTGTAATAATCCAGCACTTTATCCTTGTCTTCCTCGTATTTCTTTGCATCAAACTTAGCGGCGCTGAACAATTTAAAGCGGAAATAGGGATCCAGCAGCGCCTTGGTTTTGCTCACGGAGAGGAAGCCCCAGTCCCGCATATACTGGTTAAAGGAAAACGACTGGTTTACCCCGTAAGGGCTAACCGCTTTATCCGGGTAGAAGGTAAACTTGGACATTTCCTTTGTCCCCTTCATTTGTTTTTTCAGTTTCAGGTCATCGATATTGTCATTGCCGTAAAAGCTCACCGTGTTGATATGGACCTTGCTGCCTTTGTTCACATAAATGAAAAGTGAATTGGAGTTTATAAAAGCCGTATCCGGTTTCTCCACAATCTTCACCTGTACATTCCGGAATCCCTTATCCGAAAAATGGTTGCTGATCTTTTCGGTCAGTTCCCGCCGGATATTTTCCGTGATAATGGTCTGCTTGGTCAGGGTCACTTTGCCCAGGATATCTTCTTCTTCGGATTTTTTTATCCCGAAGAATTTATAATTCCCGAGGCGGGGCCGTTCCTGTACATTTATTTCCAGCCACACTTTATCCCCGTCGATCTTGGTCACATAGATCTGTACGTTGGAAAAAAGTTTCTGTCTCCAGAGGCTGGCGATCGCTTTCCCGAAGATTTCCGCACCGGGATGCACAAATTTGTCTCCTGGCTGCAGGTTGGCGATGGAATAAACGATGGAGGTATCGAGGTAATGGATACCGGTAATGATCACGGAAGCGATGGAATACTCTTTGGCGACACGGGCATTCTGCCAGTCGATCAGTTTGGGATCCAGGGAAGTCGGTTTGGAAGTATCCGGTACTTCCTGTGCCATCACGGCAAACCCGGAAATAACCGCGAACATCATTGTAATCCCCACCCGTTGTAAAAATCGTTGCATGTGTATTTGTTCTGGTCGTCTGTCCCGAATCAGGGGACTTAATTAGTTTATTTTCCGCGATTTATAAAAATACCGCCTTTATCATCCGGCGGCAAATTAACGGTTAATATCGAAAGTCTTTGTTAAAAGAAACCCCCTGTAACCCGTCAGGCCTGGGCCTTTGTTTCCCCGATTTGTTCGCTTGTTTTTCCGAACCTTCTTTCCCGATTCTGGTAATCCAGGATCGCTTCGTACAGGTTCTCCTTCCGGAAATCGGGCCAGCGTACATTGGTAAAATATAATTCGGCATAGGCCAGCTGGTACAGCAGGAAATTGCTGATCCGGTATTCCCCGCTGGTGCGGATCATCAGCTCCGGATCGGGGAATTTGCTGGTGCAGAGAAATTGCTGCAGGGTATCCTGGTCAATTTCATCCACATTCAGCCGGCCCTGTTTCACCTCAAAGGCAATATTCTTTACCGCATTCAGCAGTTCCCAGCGGCCGCTGTAGCTCAGGGCCATAATCAGGTTCAGCCCGGTATTTCCGCTGGTGATGCTGAGCGCTTCATTCAGTTCGCTTCTTGCGTAATCAGGCAGCATATTCATATCCCCGATCACATGCAGGCGGATATTGTTCTTATTGAGGCTATCCACTTCCTTCCGGATCGTACTCACCAGCAATTCCATCAATCCCACCACTTCGTATTCCGGCCGGTCCCAGTTCTCCGTGGAAAATGCATAGAGGGTCAGGTATTCAATCCCCAGTTCCGCGCAGCCCTCCACAATATTCCGTACACTTTCCACCCCGTGGAAATGCCCGAAAAGGCGGTCTTCGCCTTTTTCTTTTGCCCAGCGGCCATTCCCATCCATGATGATGGCAATATGACGGGGAAGACATTTCTTATCGATCTTTTCGAGCAAGGCGGACATAAAAAACCCCCTTTTTAGCGGGGGCACAAAGGTATCGTCAATTTTCGGGATTCCGGTCTTTTTGAAGCTAAAAATGCCCGAAACCCGGCCGGAGCGGGAGTTGTTTTAAGTCCCTTCCTAATTTCTTCCCCAAACGGCCACCCGGGATTTGCCCCGGATGAACCCCCTGGTTTCATACCAGAATTCGATCTTATTGAGATGCCGCAGTCCGCCTTCCAGGTCAATGACCCGGCTTTCGGATCCCTGGGCAAACCGTTTCCGCAGGGTCACATCCTGTACGGATCCGTTGTCGAAATAGATCTTCATATCATACATTTTCAGGGGACCGTCCGTGATCCTTAGCCTGACCTGTCGGACATCATCCCTCCAGTTGCCGAAATGAATTACATCATGGTCAATCCCGAAGCCGACATTTTTATCGCCCAGGAAAAACCATTCACCGGCCGCTGCTTCTTTTTTCTCCGGTCGGTTAAAACTGAAGAGAGACAGGGACAGCAGGCTGAATAAGATAAGGGAAAAGCGCATAAGGGTGATGTTTTGTATAGAAAGATACCATTACAGACGGAAAAATAAAAGGCTGGTTTAACAGCCCTGAAAATATTTTACCAGTAAATAAAAGGAATCTCCCCGTTAATCGAAACTATTTTAGTTCGAAGTCGGACACTTATACGATTGCAGGTTGAAGGAAAGGTGCAGCATGAACGTAACAAACTGGTCTTTCTGCCGGCTGTTGCCCCTTTGTTTATTGGGTGCACCGATGGGTGTTCCCAGTTCCCAGGAGCGGTCGCTCAGCAACAGTCCGTTGGACGGGGTGCCATCCGGGTTATTGGGGAATACGGCCGGGTCCACATAGGTCTTGCTTACATCATCGAGGTAATCCGTATTAGTAAACCGGTGCAATACCTCGAGGGAGATATTCATCCGCGGGTTGATCGCGTATTTGATCCCTCCGCCAAAGGGAATACTGATGGCCATGGAACTGTAGGGTTTGCGGTCACGGTAGAGGCTGTCGCCCTGTCCTTCCGTTCCTAAGGGACGTAAAAAAATCTTTTCCCCTCTCAGGTACGCATAGGGGTCATAACTGAATACACCCGCCCCGATCGTAATATAGGGGGTAAAACTATAGGCCGGTTCGCCCGGCATAAAACGGAAGAAATTAAAATCGCCCTGCAGGGACAGTTCCCATACCTTGCTGTTGAAGCTGAGGTTTCGCCGCTGCATCACTTTGTTATGGGAATTATAAGTATCGGAATAGCCGAGCTGGGCAAAAGTAACTCCCACGCGGGCCGCGATATAATTGCCGAAATTCTTGCGGAAAAAAACGGTGGCGGCCATCTTGGGACGGTTGAGCCGGGCCTTTGTATTCAGGTCGCCAAAATAATGACCGGCTCCCAGCCCGAATCCAAATTCACCTTCCTGCACAATGGCGTCCTGGGCCAGCACAGGGCCGGATAGAATACTGAGGGTAAGCGCAACAGCTAAAATTTTCTTTTTCATAACTTAAAACGGACAGGATTACATCAAACGCTAAAAGTAGCCAATTTCTTATTAACGGGAAACGGTTTTTAATTGCGTTTGTCCAGTCCCCAGGTTAATTTATTGCGGAGGGTCTGGAGAAAATTATTTTCGCTCAGTCGTACCAGGTTGATCCTGAATTGTTCTTTTTTAACAGCGAGGGTTACATTTTTATGTACGATCTCCCGGCGTGAATCAAGGGCGCAAATGATCTTGTCCGTACGGCTCTCCACTTCAAACGAAATAATATTGGTATCCGGTACGATGATGGGGCGGACATTGAGGTTATGCGGCGCCACCGGGGTAATTACAAAACTTCCGGAATCAGGAAAGACCACGGGACCGTTGCACGAAAGCGAATAGCCGGTAGAACCGGTGGGGGTGGCCACGATCAGCCCATCGGCCCAGTAGGTATTCAGGAATTCACCGTTGAGGTAGGTGTGGATCTTGATCATGGAAGCCACGTCCTGCTTGTGAATGGAAAATTCATTGAGTGCATAGGGGATATTACCGAAAAGCGGCATATCGGCGTCCACATGGATCAGGGTGCGGGCATCGTTTACATACGTACGGCGGGCGATGGCTTTTACCGCTGTCTTTACTTCATTCCGCCCGATACTGGCTAAAAATCCGAGGCGGCCGAAATTGATTCCCATAATGGAGATCTTCTTATCCCTTACCAGGGTGATCGTATCCAGCAGGGTGCCGTCGCCGCCCAGGCTGATGATAAATTCAATCTCCTCCGTCAGGTCTTCTGATAATACGAACGTGAGGGTGCCGGCCGGTATGCGGATCTCATTTTTGATCTGTTCGTAAAAGGGATGGAAAATGACGGGTTCGATCTGCTGGTGTTCCAGTTCATCGAAAAAAAGCTGCACTTCTCCTTTGTGTTCCGCTTCGAAAACCCGGCTGTAAATAGCTGCCTTCATGTTAGAAAATAGTCTTTCTGTGTAAATATAGCCCGTTTTGCCCTAACTGGTTGAAGCTGTACTCAAACCGGAAAATAACATCATAGAATGTGAGGATATCGATCCCGATCCCTGCCGAATGCAGCATGCGGTTACTCAGTGAATTCTCCCCGGGCTGCGGGTTGTGTACATAACCGCTGTTGCCATAGATCTTTCCAAAAATCCGGATCGGCAACTGCAGGGACTCCTTTCCTTTTCGCGGCAGGCGAATCCCGAAATTCAGCAGTTCGCGGGTCAGCGTGGTCTTCAGGTAGCCGCCGGCCACCCCATCCACCACATAGTATTCATACCCCTGCATGAACACATCGCCGTACCCGAGGAACCGGAGGTTGAAATAGGGTTGTTTGAACGGCAGTTTGATACCGCCAAAAGCAATGACATTCATAAAAGTTTTCGGGGAAAGATGCCAGCTGCCCATGCCTTTCAACTGCAGTTGCCAGAGATTATTGGAAGCATTGATCCCTTTTTTGCTCAGGTTTATATTGGCCGCATAGCCCTGCGTGGGATAAGGAATATAATCCACATCAAAATAGGTCATGTTGTAGGAGATCTCCGGGAACCGGATCCGGTGACGGCCCGATTTAAAATAAGCAGGATTCAGCTTTACAATGGTATCTTCCACTTCCTCGCTGGAAAAACCGATGCCGATGCTGTGCCGGGTTTTGATCGCGCGGCGGTAGGTCAGTTCGACCTGGGTATTGATAAAATTGCGTACATAACCGCTATAGTCTTTCAGGAAAACCTGTTTGTCATTGATGGTATTGTAGTTGAGTTCCCGGTTCTTCCCGGCGGACAGGGCAAATTTCAGTCCCCATTTCATTCCCTTATCAATATATAAGCGGTCGTAGCTGGCAGAAATCTGCCGGGTATAACCGGTTATCAGCCAGAGACGGAGTTTATCATTGTGACCACTGGCATTGTTGTAGAGCAATTTGGCGCCGTAATTTACCCGGCTCAGGCTGGCATGTTGCTGCACCAGCCATTGGTTCAGGTTCCGGTCCACCGGTTTAAGATAGGGTAAGGGAAACAGGTACCAGCGTTCCTTTACATTCACCATAATATCAATCACATTCCCTTTGAATTCCCCGGCCGCCACCACCACCGAATAAAACAGGGTGGTATTCATCAGTTGCCGGCGGGCGTCTTCAAATTTCTTTACCAGGTCCTGGAGGGAATAAGCATCCCCGGTATGCACGGGTATTTCCCGGAGAATGATTGAACGGCGGGTCTTCAGGTTACCGGCGACCCGGATCTCCCCAATGATGTATTTGACGGCAACGGGAATATTGCTGGTATCTGCCGGCGGGGCAGGCACCGCGGCCTGCTGGGCAGACAGGGTACAACTGATCAGTAAGGCAATGATCAGTCCCGGGCTATATTTTTTAAGCTGTATCACAAACAAATCCCCTGTGCAGGAGGTAAAAAATCATCCCTTTAGGGCCTGTAAAATACGGGTAAATGGGATCAGAATTTCAGGTAATTCATCAGGTTGTCGTAATTACTCCTTAATTCATTTGTATAGAGCTCTTCTCCAAAAAAATATTTGATATTGTATTCGTAGCGCTGGAATGTGGCCACGATATCGGACACTTCGGGTTTATTGATCCGGATCGTGACCTGCATGATACCGGTTTCGGGGTCATTGCTCGTATTCAACTGGGTGATCTGCGCGTCATTGGTTTCCACCAGTTTGCTGATCTCGTTAAAGGAATACTGGTTGCTGTCCATTTCCAGTACGATCAGTCCGCCGGGTTCATTCAGGCTCATAAATTCGGAAGCCTGTTTCAGCAGGTCATTATAGGCTACCGTGCTGATCAGGTCTCCTTCTTCGTTAACGACGGGTACCACGCTGAGACCGTTCTCGGCAGCAACCTGTACTGCTTTCAGGAAATGTTCACTGCCTTTTACAGAAGGATTGGCAAAGGATTGCTGCAGGCTGTTCAGTTCGGCGTGATCATTGTCTGCCTGCAGGAGGTCATCTTCACTGATAAGACCGGAATATTTCTCTCCTTCCACGATCGGCAGGTGGGTGACGTGGTTATCATTCATCAGTTGCAGCGCCTGGTACACCTTGTCGGTAAGGTGCAGGTAAGGAAGGGACTGCGTTTCAAGTTCGCGGGTTAACATGGATAGCGGCTTTATATGTTCGATACCGCAGCAGGTTGTATGCCGCAGTACCGGCAAGACAGCAACGGTCAGTTTACTGTTGCAGGCTCATTCAATTTTTTTAAAAATTTGTGCAGGATGGCATTGAACTCATCCGGCACTTCCATCATCGGCGCATGGCCGCATTTGTCAACAAAATACAACTCACTGTTCGGAATCAGTTTATTGAATTCCCGACCCACAAAAGGCGGCGTGATGGTATCGTTATTTCCCCATACCAGCAGGGTAGGCTGCTGGATCTGGCTCAGTTCCTCGCCCAGGTTATTCCGGATAGCGCTCTTGGCCAGGGCGATGATCTTAATTGCTTTCAGCCGGTTATTGGTAATGCTGTACACTTCATCCACCAGTTCTTTGGTAGCCGTTTTCGGGTCATAAAAAGTGAGCTCGGTTTTTTTGCGGATGTATTCGTAATCGCCGCGTTTGGGGTAGCTGTCCCCCATCCCGTTCTCGAACAAACCGGAACTGCCGGTCAGGATCAGGGATTTGATCCGTTCGGGGTGTTTCAGGGTATGCACGAGTGCCACATGACCGCCAAGAGAGT
This sequence comes from Sphingobacteriales bacterium, assembly GCA_016192105.1. GTDB lineage: Bacteria > Bacteroidota > Bacteroidia > Chitinophagales > Chitinophagaceae > JJ008. The sequence goes on from JACPUV010000021.1 coordinate 191,430, forward strand.
TACCCAGCAGGTGTACTTTTTCCAGGTTGCGGGTTTCCAGGAATTTGTTGACGAATTTGGCCAGCCCCCCCACAGAAGTATGGAGGATATCCATGTCCAGTAAGGGCAGCATGGGCACTATGACCTTGTTATACTGGCGGAAATATTCAATCAGGCTTTTGAAATTGCTGAGCGCCCCGAACAGTCCATGCAGCAGCACCAGCGGCTCCCCGCTGCCTTCTTCGATGAACTTAAACTTTTCTTCTTGTTTGATCTCGTAATCCATGGGCAGTTAATCTGAGCGTAAACTCTGGTTGCTAAAATAATCGTTTTGCGGTAAAATTCAGGTGTTTGTGGTACAAATCCAACCTGATTTACGCAAATATAGGGGCATTGCGCCTGTTTTGTTCCGGGGGAATAAAAGTCATGCAGATTTCATGTATGACCTGCGTTGATCCCCTGAATATCCGCAACCAACCCTGGTCAACGGGTTGGCAATTGTTCTGAGACCGCGCTGAAAAACCGGGTGAGTTCATCAAACATATCCCTGAACCAGGGCAGCAGCTGGCCGATAGCACCAATGACTTTCGGGCCAAGCGGTGTAATATACGGTTCACATAGCGATGCGTTTGCCGTTTCCGGCCGGATCAGGTTCAGCTGGCTCCCGTAAAACAGGAATATGCTATAGACCAGGGTATAAAGGACCGCGTAGAGAAGCATACCACCCAGGCGGTTTAACCAGCCCAGCATCACCACTTCCACTGTGCTTTGAATGGCATTGGCCCCCAGGCGGACCAGCAGTACCACCCCGATAAACACTACCAGGAAAGAAACAAAGGGCAGCCAGGCCGAGGATATGTTTACCGCGGTACCTATATAACCCGCCACCACGGCAGAAAGTTTAAGTGCCGCCGCCAGGCCGATGATGACAGCAATAAAGGAAAATACCGCCACCACCAGGCCACGCCGAAAACCCCTGATCATTGCCAGTACAAGCAGGGCCGCGTAAACGATATCGAGGATCATGGTGGTAAAACGTTTCGCCCGGGGAAATCAGTACCGGGTGGTTGTTAAAAAAAACCCGGAATTATTTTGACAGCAGTTCTTTTACCAGGGCGGAAATGGTTTTACCATCCGCTTTACCAGCCAGTTGTTTGGTAGCGGCTCCCATCACTTTGCCCATATCGGCGGGTGAGGAAGCCCCTGTCGCCGCAATGATCTTTTCCAGTTCCCCTTTGATCTCATCCGCCGACATTTGTGCGGGCAGGAATTTTTCAATGATCGCAATTTCCTCTGCTTCTTTTTTTGCCAGTTCAGGGCGGTTCTGCTGCTGAAAGATTTCCAGGGAATCCTTTCGCTGCTTTACCAGTTTCTGCAGCAGTTTTATTTCCGCGTCTTCCGTCAGTTCCCCGGAAGCCCCTTCGGATGTTTTGGCCAGTAAAATGGCGGCCTTAACAGCACGCAGGCTTCTCAGCCCGGCTTCATCTTTGGCTAACATGGCGGTTTTCAGTTCGCCCATAATTTTTTGTTCTAAGCTCATACGTTGATTTGAATCAGTAAATAATAAAATCAGGCTTTGTTTTCCTTCAGTTGTCTTTCCCTGAATTTTTCATGAAACTGTTTCGCGAAATGTTTCATTTCCTCCACCTGGTCGGTATAGTGGGTGGCCCGGCCCCAGGTATCGGCCATCGTCATCAGGGTCTGGTAAAAAAAATCAGCCATTTCATCCACCATCATATCTTTTGTCCAGAGGTCGATGCGCAAAGCGGCTTTTTCCGCGCCGTCCCAGAAAGAGACCATCATCGCTTTTGCTTTTTGGGCCTGCTCCGCTCCCGTATCGGTAGCCCGCCAGGAAATACCCGCCGGGACCCGTCCCTCATCGGTTTCCACTTCAATCGTAATCGTAGATTTATTCATATTCATTTTTATGTAGGTCAAAGGTAAACGAAATCAGGCGACGGTTTCTTCCAGCAGCGCCCAGAAGATGCGGGCCGATTCATCCCAGTTAAATGCGCGGGCCCTTTCGGTTCCTTTGGCGACCAGTTCGCCGCGCAGCCGTTCATCTTTATAGAGCCGCATCAGCTGGTCTGCCAGGGCCGCATGATCAGCAGGGGCTGCATATAAAGCGGCCTCACCTGCAATTTCCTCCATGGCTGATCCGGCAGTAGTGATCACCGGCACGGAGGCCTGCATCGCCTCGGCCACCGGTACGCCAAAGCCTTCAAAAAAGGAAGGATAAACCAGGGCATAGGCCGATGCGGTGATACCGGCCAGTTCTTCATCCGGCAGGTAACCGGTAAGGATCACATCGTTCCGGTATTTATAAGTGGTAAGACTTTCCGTAAAGGATTCATTTTTCCAGGCCAGTCTCCCGGTAATGACGAGTTTCATCGCCGATTGCTGTCTTTTTTTAAACAGCGAAAAAGCCTTCAGCAATCCGACCAGGTTTTTGCGGGGGTGGATGGCGCCCGTATAAACAAAATAATCCTTACCTCCCGTGTATTTCTTCTTTACAGCTTCCCGCTCTTCCCATGAATAGGGGCGAAAGAGCGGTTTGATCCCATTATAAACAACATTTATTTTCCCGGTCGCCTCCGGGTAATGCGCCAGGATGTCTTTTTTTGAAAATTCGGAAACCGTGACCAGGGTTTTCGCTTTGCTGATAAACCGCGGGGTATATTTTTTATAGAAAGCCAGTTGGGAGCGTGGAATGCCGGCCGGGAAATGCAGGAAGGCCAGGTCGTGCAGCACCAGGCACTGCGGAACGCTTGTACGCAGGGAACAAAAGCCATCACAGGATACAAAGATATCCGCCCTGTATTTTTTCAGCAGGGCCGGTACTTTAAAATCATACCAGTATTTCCAGAGCAGGGGGTGGCGTGCGGCGGGACCGGCTACCACGGGCACTACATTTTTCCCAAACACAAACCTTGGATCGAAGGGACGGTCGAAAAGGAAAATAAATTCATGTTCCGGGTGATTTTCCGTGATCCGCCGGAACATTTCGTACAGGAAATTCCCGTAGCCCTCCAGGTAATCATTCAGTAAGAACCTTGTATTGACAGCGATCCGCATAGATGACCGCAAAGGTAGCCGCTCCCCGGTTCATTCCATTGTACTACCCGGCGATGGCCGGGAAAAAAGTACCGGATTTTCCTGCGTAAATATTCCTGTCGTCCCTGTTGTTTTTCCCTTTATTTTTATGGCTCATCCTGTTGAATGGCACAGGAGTTTTTTCTGTGGATATTCATGAAATACCGGTTTTAAAATAGAGCAGAATTACAATTGCATAACAGCCCCCCTTCCTTTACTTTTACAGGGTGTCGTATCTTGTGAAACCAAAACTCCGACCTATGAAACAGTTTTACTTCAGAACATTTATTATCTCCGGTTTCCTTTTCCTGCAAATGCTGGCGGGGCTGAGCAGTCGGGCCCAGACACCCTGTCCCTATAATTTCCCTACCGGGAGCACCATTTATGATACCGTGATCAACACGCCTCCGGGGATCAATACCCTGGTGATAAAAGTGCCCCAGGCCGACCCCCTGGCAGGTATGGTAACCTGTCTCAAGGTCTGTGTAACCATTACCGGGGTGGTGGATTCCGTGAGTGTGGAAAACAATTCCTTTTCCCCGCAGGTAGCCAATATGTATTATATGCGGACCGACCAGATCACCGGGCCGGGCTTAAGTTCGCCGCTTACCAACAGTATCAATTATCATTATGGTCCCTATGGGCTGGGAGCCAGCGATGGTACCCTGGGTTCGGGGCCGGATTTTGTGGCTATATCAAGGGATACCCTGCTTAATGCAGTTCAGCTCTGCCATACCATCACCAACTTGGATTCCCTGTTCCAGTTTTACGGACACGACAGTATTTCTTATTTCTACGATATTACCGCTTTTACGAATATTACCTGTACAGGAGGAAACTATAACAGTACCGTTGCCACTTCGGCCATTGTCCGTTTTAATTTCCAGTATTGCACCTGTCCGGGTTATGTACTGCCGCTGCACCTGCGCAATTTCGAGGTAAATAAAGCAGGTGAAAACAGGGCCCGCCTCAGCTGGCTGGGTTTCAATGATGCCAGTACCTCCTACCATTATGTACCTGAAGTAAGCCGGAACGGTAAAGATTTTACCCCTATCGGCACGGTGGATAAAAATGCTTCCGTAAATGACGAGTATCAGTTTATGTACACGACCCGGCAGGATGAAAGTGGAGATTTTTATTTCCGGGTAAAGCAGGTTTATGCCAATGGTTATACAAGGATCAGCGAAGTGCGGAAAATTACGTTAAAAAATTCCCTTGTTCCGCGATTTATTATCAGTCCGAACCCTTCTGACGGAGTGGTTGGTATCAAATTTGATAATATAGATGGCGGAAAACTTAAGCTGGAAATCTTCAATGCACAGGGACAGGCAGTGATCCGGAAAGAGATAGTGATTTCAGGCAATTCCTATCAACAGGTTGCCCGGTTACAAAGCGGTGTATATTGGTTAAAACTGACTGATATGACTACGCAGTTGTCCGCTGTCAATCAACTTTTTATTAAATGACCTCTTAGGTGGAAGAGGATGGTGGCTTGTAAAAGGGGCCTTGGTTCGGGGCCCCTTTCTTTTTTCCTGCCCCCTAAATCCCCCAAAGGGGGACTTTACAAAACCCAGCCCCCTAAATCCCCCGAAGGGGGACTTTACAACAGCTTGCTCCCAGAAGGGGAACTTTAGACTCCGAAAGTTTTAAAACACATCATAGACTTGATTAGCATAAAAGGTTCCCGTAAAGGATTTACCAAAGCGAAATAAACATTAATCTTTTGAACAGTTCGGAAATTGAGAAGTGTGGCACTATGTATAAGTCTTATTGACTTTGGGGGAAACCAATCACGCCATTCTTTGATCTGTTTAATTTTCAAAATAGTGGGTACAAAACCCCTTCTTCAGGGGATTTAGGGGTCCTTTTCAGCGCAATTCCCTACTTTTGACGTTACCGAATTAAAATACATGGAATACAATACAACGAGAAATCACCTGACGATGCGGGAATATGGCCGGCACGTACAGCGGATGATCGAACACGTGCAGACGATTGAAGAGCCGGAACGGCGGCAGCGGAATGCCCATGCCGTAATCGAGCTGATGGGTTTTTTGAATCCGCACCTGAAGAATGTGGAGGATTTTCGCCATAAGCTCTGGGATCACCTGTTCCTGATCGCCGATTTTAAACTGGATGTAAAATCCCCCTATCCCATTCCCACCCGGGAGACCCTGAAGGCCAGACCGGAGCCACTTCCCTATCCCAAGCGGCATCCTAAATTCTCCCACCTGGGCAAGAACCTGGAAGTCATTATTAATAAGGCCCTGGCAGAAGAGAACCCCGAAAAGCGGCTCGGTTTTGCCAATGCCATTGCCTACTATATGAAGCTGGCCTATAATAACTGGCACAAAGAGATCGTGCATGACGATGCCATCCAGAGTGAACTAACCGGTATTACGCAGGGGCAGTTGACCTTTACTAATACGCCGTACGTAAAAGCTTACCGGATGCAACCGGAAGGCCGGGATAATCGCGGCAATTATGGTAAACGCGGCAATGGCGGCGGAAAATTCCAGCAGCGTGGCAGCGGTGGTGGTGGCCGGAGAGATAACCGGGATAGCCGGGGCGGCGGGGGATTTAAGAAGAAACGCTATTAATACGAATACGAAATTTTTTTTAGAAGACTGACGGGATAAAACTGGTCAGTTTTTTTTGCTCTTTTAGTTAATTAGCCGATTGCTCGATTAGCCGATTAGTCGATTGCCCGATTAGCCGATTGCCCGATTAGCCAATTAGTCGATGAGTCGATTGCCCGATTAGCCGATGAGTCGATTGCCCGATTAGCCGATGAGTCGATTGCCCGATTAGCCAATTAGCCGATTAGTCGATTAGCCGATTGCTCGATTAGCCAATTAGCCGATGAGTTGATTAGCCAATTAGCCGATGAGTTGATTAGCCAATTAGCCGATGAATCGATTAGCCAATTAGCCGATGAGCCGATTGGGGGCGCTATGGCAGAATTAGGTTGAAGGGATTCGGAGGGGGGTAAGAAAGAGTTGGATTAAGTGTACCGGGATTGGCGGGCCGGGGAAGTTTCATTTAGTTGAAACAAACTTCGGTCTTTCAGTCGCTTTCCTCGTTGGTAAACTGAATAAATAGCTAATTTGCTGACTAAATAATACGCATGTATTCTTTTGAAGTCAGAGGCGGGAAAAAATTAAGCGGGGAGATCATTCCCCAGGGAGCCAAGAATGAGGCCCTGCAGGTGATCAGTGCGGTGCTGTTGACACCGGAGAAAGTGAGCATCAGCAATATCCCCGATATCATTGATGTGAACCTCCTGATCGAGCTGTTAGGGGAGATGAATGTAAAGATCGAACGCAGCAGCCGGGATACCTGTACATTCCAGGCCGATGAAGTAAATATTGATTACCTGCACAGTGAGGACTACCGGAAAAAAAGCGGCCGCTTACGGGGTTCCGTCATGCTGGCCGGTCCCCTGCTGGCCCGGTTCCGGAGGGCTTTTATTCCCAAGCCCGGCGGCGATAAGATCGGGAGAAGGCGATTAGATACGCATATTATTGGTTTTGAAAAACTCGGCGCCTCATTTATCTATCATGAAGAAGACGGATTCTTTCACCTCGAAGCACCCCATTTAAAGGGAGCTTATTTATTACTGGATGAACCTTCCGTAACCGGTACTGCCAATATCATCATGGCTGCTTCGATGGCAGTGGGGACCACCACGATTTACAATGCTGCCTGTGAACCTTATATCCAGCAGCTATGCCGGATGCTGAACCGGATGGGAGCAAAGATCAGCGGGATCGGGAGCAATTTACTGACGATTGAGGGGGTGAGTTTTCTCGGCGGCACGGAGCACCGGATGTTGCCTGATATGATCGAAGTCGGTTCCTTTATCGGGCTTGCCGCCATGACGCAAAGTGATATCCGGATCAGGGGAGCCGGGATTGAGCAGCTCGGAATTATTCCTGAAAAATTCCGTCAGCTGGGAATAAAAATGGAATTCAGCGGGGATGATATTCATATCCCATCCCAGGAGAAATACGAAATACAAACCTTTCTCGACGGGTCGGTGATGACCATTTATGATCATCCCTGGCCGGGTTTTACGCCTGATCTGTTAAGTATTGTGTTGGTCACTGCGATCCAGGCCAGCGGTTCTGTGCTTATTCATCAGAAAATGTTTGAGAGCCGTTTGTTTTTTGTGGACAAGCTGATCGATATGGGCGCGCGGATCGTCTTGTGTGATCCGCACCGGGCGGTGGTGATCGGACTGGAGCGGGAACAGGCCCTGCGGGGTATCAGCATGAGTTCGCCGGATATACGTGCCGGGGTGGCGTTGCTGATCGCGGCATTGAGTGCGGAGGGGAAGAGTGTAATACAGAATATTGAGCAGATCGACCGGGGTTACCAGGATATTGATGGGCGTCTGAGGGCGCTGGGAGCTGATATAAAGCGTCTGTAAGACGTTAAAGTCCGGTGCCGGCCCGGGGCAAAATAAATTCATCGTACAGGCTTCAGTTAAATTCCGGAATAATTGGCAAACCATTCAATAAATCTTTGTTGAATGGTTTGGCGTTTCTGGGGCTCCTGGGTATCTTGGCATCCGGTTTCCTTCAAAAATTATCGTTATGCCCTTAGACATTTTCACAGCCATTCCTGTTCTGGAAAACCATCGTGTACTCCTCCGTCCCGTCACCGAAGCAGATTATGAGCACCTGCTCCCCTATTCCCTGCATGAGCCGGAGATCTGGAAATATGGCCTGGTGACAGCTGCGGGAGAAGAAAATCTGCGAAATTATATCAGCACGGCCCTCCGGAATTACCAGGATAAAAAGGAGTTTCCTTTTATTGTGTATGATAAACAGGCGGGGCGGTATGCCGGCAGTACGCGTTTTTACGATATTCAACAGTCCTGGCGGACGACGCAGCTCGGGTACACCTGGTACGGGAAGGAGTTTCAGCGCAGCGGGTTGAACCGGCATTGCAAATTATTGCTGCTCACTTATGTTTTTGAAACCTGGGGGTTGGAGCGTTGTGAGTTCCGGGCCGATGCCAATAATGCGCCCAGTGTGGCCGCCATGAAGGCCATTGGTTGCCAGGAAGAGGGCATTTTACGGAATCATATGCCGACGCCAGAGGGAGGACGCAGAAACAGCATTATCCTGAGCATACTGAAGCAGGAGTGGGAAAGCGGGGTGAAGGAGCGCTTGCTGAATAAAATACGTTAGTGTATTTTTTCAATTTTACAGAGCGGACAGATCAGTACCTGTATTTGTGAAATTTTTCCTGAATATAAACGGAGCATGGAATAAATCAGGAAAAAACA
>JACPUV010000022.1 GCA_016192105.1 Sphingobacteriales bacterium
ATTATCTGTTACGGTTAATACAAATTGATAGACTCCCTGCACCAGGTTGGTTACACCCGTTTGTGCATTAAGCGGAGAGACCACAACAAACTGTGCAGGTCCCGCAATCTTGCTCCACTGGTAAGAAGCGATCGTACCATCCGGATCCGTACCTGAACCAGTTAATGTAGCGGTGCTGACCTGCAAAGTAATAGTTTGATTTACTCCGGCATTGGCAGTCGGTGCCTGGTTCGGGGCCGCGTTTACAGTCACCTGTACGGTATCCCGATCGGTCGCACCAATATTATCCGTTACGGTTAATACAAACTGATAGACTCCCTGTACCAGCCCGGTTACGGTTGTCTGGGCAGCCGAAGGAGTGGTAATGGTAAACTGTGTGGGTCCGGCGATCTTGCTCCATTGGTAAGAAGCGATCGTACCATCCGGATCCGTACCTGAACCACTTAATGTAACTGTACTTGTGGGCAGCGTAACAGTCTGGTCCACCCCGGCATTGGCAATAGGCACCTGGTTAGGGGGCGGAGGCGCGGATAATCTTGAAAAGATCCAGTCAACCATCGTACTTACATCGGTAAATGTCCGGGTTGAATCGGCCTGTGTAATATTAACGGAATACCCGGTGGTTGTTCTTCCCACTATATTCAGTTCCACCGGGAAATTATTTATGATTGTATTGCTGGCTACCGTGGCGCCGGAATTATTGGCAACCGTGTTGGAGGCGTTATTAATAAAGTAGTTGCCGGAAACATTACCCCCTGATGTTCCACCGTTACCTGCTGTATAGACAGGAGCGACTTCAGCATCTTTTAAAATGTTGCCGGTCACGTTCGGGACCAGGGCGGATATTGTTTCAGGATAGACCGCATTTTGCTGCATATATACCCCGTACTCAATGTTCGCCCCGCTGTGTATGCTGTCCACCACATTATGATAGACCTGGGCATTCCCGAAACCAAACACAACGATCCCGGTTCCCGTCCCGTTTTCCACCATGTTGTTATAGATCTTGATGGCCTCAATATTGCCCCCGGAAAGAATACCGACTTTGTGGCTGCTTTGATTGGCCACGCCATATCTTCTCACCAGGTTATTATAAATTTTACAACTCTTCAGGGAATTGGATAACTGGATCCCATCCAGTTTGAGGCTATCCAGTATATTATTATAGATCTCCACACTGTCCATCCTCGGCGGAGGTCCGTAAGGTGTGCTGTTGCCACTGGTGTTACCGGAAATACCGGTATGACCGATATACATACCTTCCGCATTACTTCTGAAAATGAAATTGTCGTGAATTTTTACATTACGCAGCAGGAACTTATCATATTGTCCCTGCACCATGGCTTTGGCATCCATCTTATACATCAGTCCAAGTGCTGCATGATGGACAAACAAACCGCTGATATCGAGATGGTGTGCCCAGTTCACAGCCAAACCCACCCGGGTCAGGTCTGCCGGTAAAGCGCTGCTGTTATCCACAACCCAGCCATAAGGATATCCTTTTGAACGCAGTAAAGTGCCATCAAATTTTGCATAGCAAATGACCGCTGTATCCCGGTCGGCCAGGTTAAAGAAACCATTATTTGTAATAATGACTGGCTGATCCTTCGGGGCAATGATAATCGGGCAACCAGGGCCTCCACCCACATCTCCGAGTTCAACCCCGGTGGAATAAGTGCCGCCGGGAATATACAGTGTATCGCCACCCATCAGGCCCGGGACCACATTATCCCTTGTGATATAAGGGCGGTAGAGCTGGTTGGCATCGTTTTTAGCAAGTGTAAAAGCCTGCGGAGCACCTGTCCGGCAGGGACGGATGTTCTTTTTCATGTAGTCTTTTACATGAACAGTCACGGTATCAAGGGACAGGCCGTTACCGGTCAGCAGGAACTGGTAAACGCCTTCCTGTAAACCTAAAACATTTGTGATCGCTGCCGACGGAATACTGATAACCGGGTTTCCCGGGCCGCTGATCTTTGTCCAGAGAAAACTGCTGATCCCTGTTGATCCGCTGCCGTTGAGAATGGCAGTATCGGGTCTTATCTGGTTGAGATAAATGACGGTATCCGTCCCGGCATTGGCTGTACCAGACCCTCCTGTGATTGGCAGTACGGTCACGTTCAGTGTATCCCGGTCAGTCGCCCCACTGTTATCCGTAACAGTTAATTCAAAACTATAAACACCCTGCAGAAGGCCACTGACTACGGTTTGTGCCGCATTCAACGGGTTGATGATGACAGCACCCGGGCCTGCCACCTTTGTCCACTGGTAACTCCCAATGGTACCATCCGGGTCAGTGCCCGAGCCGTTCAGCGAAACAATAGCAAGGGGTAATGTTATCGTTTGGTCAGGACCAGCTGCAGCAACCGGCGGTTGATTGGCCGTAGCGGACTTGCTTTGCTTCAGCATCCATGTATAAATACTTTCGCCGGCTTCTGTCCAGCTGGGATTGTACCAGGTATTCCAGCAGCAGTGGCCTCCCACATACTGGGTATAACGGGCTGAGCCGGGAACTGCGGCATTCATGGTATCCCGGATTTTATCCATCGACCTGTAATCCGTTGTGCCCTCAAAACCCCACCATTTTCCACCGTCGTTTGCAAACCAGCTAAAATTGCTGATCGTGGTGGGCGGTGGCGCCGACATGGCTACAATAGCGGCTGGCCTGTTTGCATATGTCTGGTTTTCAGTCACATAACTATCCCAGCACCACCCCCCCATCGATAAACCCGTCAGGTAAATCCGGTTCAGATCCACTCTCCATCGACTGCAAATCGAATCCAGTTTCCTGTTCATAACAGCCATAGTAGGCCATGTGGCAACCGGTTGAAGGGAAATAACAATGGGTTTCTCCAGGTTTCCATTTACCAGGAACTGCATATTATGCCCCTGGGCAATGAAATACGAGGGCCCGTATGTTTTTAATCGATTGGTATCAGTCCCCACTTCCCCGGTACCCGGGACAAATATGATAACCGGGTATTTCAGGGTTGTGCTGGAATAATTATCCGGTAAATGGACAAACGCATTCCAGCCATCAATTTTAGTAAAAGACTGCTGAGCCCGGCTAGAGAAAATGGACAGGAAAAAAAATACAGGCAGTAGGGATACGCCTCTAATCAGATAACGAAGGGTAGGATTCATCTTTGTAGGAATTATTGGATTTCATGTGCAAAATAGTAAAGGAATATTCAGTAGGATAATTAAACATGAAAAAAAACTACTATTTAGGGACTTTTACGAACCTCAACTTGTAAAAAACTCTTAGCGGCTGGAGGCCGGGTCGAAGTTTTCATTTATTTGCAAAAATTACTCCAAAATGAAAACTGCCTGAAAAAAACTAATGCACAAAAAATTCAGGACTTGATTGAAATCTGTGGAAAACACAAAAAGCAGGCTTTCACCGGAATGATCCGCAAGGGTTTTTTAACAAATTCCCCAATGAAAGCAGGGTTGAAAAACCGGTTGCTGTTTCAACAGGCGTCCCATCCGCCATCACGAACGGGGGATTGTTTTTCCTTCGCTTTTTGATTTAAATCAAACACAAAATTCCCCTTTATACACAATCCCATTTAACTCAAATCAATTCTCTTACGGATATCCTGCAAATAATTCCGCGTAAATGCCCGGGCCGGCAATGGGTTTTTCACCATTTTATGTGTGAGAAAAAAAGAGTCCGGAAAACCTGTACGGATAGCGGGCTTTACACCGAAACTGCTGTTCCCCGGGATCAGCCCCCGGTAAACTTAACAGAAAAGCGGCCGGGCAGGGGAATCATAACAATAATTTTACCCCGGGTGGGGTTTATCACCGGGCGCCACCGGACCCGGCGCTCTCCCGCAATAGTACAACCACCCCACTGGCCTCAGGTAAGCTTCTCAGCCCAGTAACATTCAGCATCGAAAACCGCGGGAATCATTCAACCAAACGGCCATCCTTTCAACCCCGGATCACAAAAACTCTCCCGGGAATTCTTTTTAACTGGTGAAAGGTGTTATTTTGTTCCCTTATCGAACCACCGAATCCTGAATCATGTATTGGTTGAAAATTTTCCTGCTGGTCAGTATCCTCCTCGTATTTTATACCTATGCCGGGTATGCGGTTATTGCATGGGTGCTGACAAAATTGAAAGGATCTCCCCGCCCCCAAACGGCTGCTGATGCTCCCCTGATTCCGGTTTCTCTTGTTATTGCGGCATTTAATGAAGCGCCCTGCATCGGGGAAAAGATCAGCAATTGTCTTGAACTCGATTACCCGGCCTCCGCATTAACCCTGATCTTTATAACGGACGGATCTACGGACCGCACAGCTGAAATAATCAAAGAGCAGCCGCGGATCATCCACCTGCACGAAGACCGGCGGGAAGGGAAAGTGGCCGCTATTCACCGGGCCATGCAGTTTGTCAGCACCCCGGTTGTAATTTTTTCAGATGCCAATACCCTGCTCAATAAAGAGTCTATTAAAAAAATAGTTGCTCATTATCATGACCCCAGGACCGGCGGAGTGGCCGGCGAAAAAAGGGTACGTGACCTGGGGAACAACGAGATTGCCGGTGCCGGTGAAGGGCTTTACTGGAAATATGAGTCCCTTTTAAAGAAAATCGACTCGTCCTTTTATTCGGTGGTGGGGGCAGCCGGAGAATTGTTTTCTGTCAGAACAGCCCTCTATGCACACCCCGGGGACGATACCATTCTTGATGATTTTATCATCTCCCTGCATGTCTGCCGGCAGGGGTATAAAGTCGCATACGAACCCGGTGCCTATGCCATAGAAAACCCGTCCGCCTCCATAAAAGAAGAAAAAAAACGGAAGATACGGATCAGCGCGGGCGCTTTCCAGGCAATGCTCCGTATGAAGGACCTGCTTAACCCGTTTAAATACCCCGCACTGGGATTCTTATACCTGTCTCACCGTGTTTTCAGGTGGACCCTTTGCCCGCTTCTCCTGCCCGTTATTTTTTTCCTGAACACCTGGCTCCTCGTTCAGCGACCCGATACCCTGGTGAACACGCTATTTGTCATGCAGCTTATTTTTTATACTTTAGCCTTCACCGGCTGGTATTTATCTTCCCGTAAAATAACCTTTAAACCGGCTTACCTGGCCTATTACTTTGTATTTATAAATATTTCACTTTACCAGGGATTTTTCCGTTTTTTAAAAGGACACCAGTCGGTCTTATGGGAAAAAGCCAACCGGGCATAACCCGGGTCAGCATTCGAGAATTTTACAAACAACAGAATAAAAACAACCGCTTCATTCACCCCTCTCTACCCGACTAACCTTACAATATGACCCTTGTACAGCTGTTAAAGATCCTTTTTATACTCCTCCAACTTATTGTGGCCGTCTATTTACTGGTGCCATTCACTGCCCTGCTTTTCAGGGGCATCCGGCAACTGCTGCGGGCACGCAATAAAATTGATAAAAAACCTGTGCTTTACGGGAAGGACTTTACCTTTTACTTTATCGTTACTGCGCATGAAGAAACTGCTTTTATACCGCCCTTACTTGATTCCATCCGCCGGCAGACCTATGGCAACCAGCTAACCTATATCGTTGCTGATTGTTGTGACCCCTCCGCCAATTTTGATGACGGAAAGACCATCACACTGTATCCCGCCACCCCGCTCAATTCGAAGATCCGTTCCATTGAGTATGCCATGGCCGCTTTCCGAAGTATTCCGGATGCTGTTATCATCCTGGATGCGGACAATCTTATTCATCCCGGTTTTCTATCAGAGATGAATACGTTCTTTAAAAAGGGATACCAGGTAGTCCAGGCGAACTTTAAAGCCAAGAATACCGACACCCCCTTTGCCAGGATGGATTCCATGGGCGACCTCTTCAACTTCTTTGTAGAGCGGGAAATGCGGATGGAAGCAGGACTTTCCTCCGCCATTTGGGGAGCCGGTATCGCCTTTGATTATAAACTCTACCAGGGAATCCGGTACAAAGATTACCTGGGGGGATTTGATAAAAAACTGCAGGTACACCTGGCCTCCCAGGTTAAACAAATAGCTTTTGCAAAAGACGCCGTCCTGTATGATGAAAAAATATCCGATGGCAAGGCATTGGAAAAACAGCGAACCCGCTGGATCAGTTCCCAGTTTAAATACCAGATGGAAAATGTACGATTCCTGCTAAAGGCACTAAAGGAACTGAACATGAACCGGGTGTATTTCGGGTTTATTAATATCCGCCCCCCGCTGTTCATCCTGCTGGCCCTGGCCCTCGTTTTTATGACAGCAAATATCTTCCTCAGTGTTTATACCAGTATTGCCTGGGCCCTGCTGCTGTTCCTGTTCCTGTTTTCCTTTATCAGTATTATCCGTATCCAGTCAAAAGACAACCGGTACCTGAAAACCCTGCTGAATATTCCGCAGTTCATATTCCGGCAGGTGGTAGCCGCTGTAAAAATTAAAAAGGCCAGTAAATCCTTTCTAAAGACAACGCATACCCAGGTTATTTATATCAGCGATATCCTGGAGAAAAAAACTACTTCGCGGTAGCAGTGATCTTAGCCAATGCATCTTCCAGTGGCATACCGATCAGTGTTTCCAGCTGGTATTTGGCGTTATTCAAATCCTTGAGCAATCCTATTTTTTTGACCAGTTCCGCGTTATACCGTCTTGAAGCATCTGTAAATGCCTGCAGCCCGATCTCATTTTTTGCAAATTTGGCCTCCGCCTCTTTTAATAACACATTCTCATCCTGGAGGATCGTTTCGTGCAGCGCCAGTAAATATTTACCCGCTTGGTAAACCTGGTATTGCATCTTGATGGCCTCGCGGGTTTCTTCCACCTGGGCCTCCTTTAACGCCTCCGCCATTTCATAATTCCCCCGGGCAATCTGCACATCCTTTGCTTTGGAGAAGAAAAAGCCGAGGGGCAGGGTCAGGCCGAGATTGTACCTCGGGAAAAATATATTGTTCTGGTCCGTGCCGGTGCTTTTAATATTAGCTTCATTCAGGTTGAACGAAGCGCTCATATTATTTAACCAGGCCGCTTTATTTTTCTGGACTTCAAACTTTTTAACATTGATATCCTTATCTGCCAGCTTAACCCGTTTATTGTTCAGGGCTAAATCAGCCAGCTTATCCGCCAGGGAATCCTGCAGGTTAAACCCGGGATTTCCGAGGGAATCCGCCAGGGATTGTGCATTTGAACTGACAGCGATTAACAGCAAAAATGAAAATACAAGTTTCATATATCTATATTTTATTTGTCCAGGTGTTTGGCTCTGGCAACTAAAGCCAGGAAAGAATAAAACAGGAAGCAGCCCGGGACCTGCCCGATCGCATCCTGCCCGTACTGCGCAATGACGAAAGCAAAAATACAGGCAACGGCCGCCAATAATGTCATTTTAAGAAACCGGTTCCTCGCAGAATAGAAAGCATGAACCCCTGCTTGCAAAATAATAAAATAAAGCAAGCATTGCAAGAAAAAACCAACCCATCCGGTCTCAACGGCTGTCTTCACAAACCCGCTGTCGGGGGGGAATCCCGCCAGCTGATGACCCGGGTTATATTCAAGACCAGCGATCCCGCTGGTGGCCAGTCCGCCACCCAGGGGATTCCGGTAAATATAGGGCTGAATAAATTTCCGGTTCTCATCCCTCACTTTTAAGGAAGCATCATCTGAAAATTCAAATGTAGAGCGGATCCTGTTGATCGTATTGTTTCCATAAATGGGCCCGTATAAAATAAACGCAAAGCCCAGGAAGAAGAAGCAGGCAAAAATCAGGGTATTCCGGTTGGTGAGCGTCATCAGGATATAAAGAGCAATTCCTGCAGCAATAACAAAATAAGCCGTCCGGGTACCGGAATAAGCAACTCCAAGGACCACAAATATGTTGATGACCAGGTAAAGAAGTTTTAGTTTCCTGTTCCGGGCCATCGACATTAAAACAAAAAGTACCACCGCACTGGTTGCCATAACGATCCCATACGCCGCGGGGTCTGACAAAATGGAAAATTTGCGGAATAACCCGTTGTCCAGGAAATAAAGCCCCGCCCGGCCCGGTACACTCCAGACCCAATCCAGTTCAAAATCGAAAAACCCAAACCACTCCTGGTAACACCCGTAAACACCCGCCACAACAGCCAGTACAACCCAGTACGTAATAAAGAAAATGACCTTCCGCATATCCGAAAACACATTCAGGGCGATAAAATAGATGATCACAAACTGTATAAACTTCCGGAGTACAAAAAACCACCCTTCCACCGATGCCATATTGGGATTAAACACCTGCGCAATGATGAAAATCGTATAGACCAGGTACGCGTAGGTGATCAGGTGGCCGGTACTGGCGTATAAAGATTCTCGCCGGATGGTTTTATTGATCAGCATGCCCAGAAAACTGGCCCAGACAAGTATATCTACCACATAGCCGGAAGGGAAGGCCTGTCCCGCCAGCCGGCCCAGGTAAAAAATGAAAAAACCCAGCGTCAGCGCCGCATAAAAACCAAATACATAATTAACGAGCGAATACAGCACTACAGCGGTTCCTAGCAGGCCGGCAATAATCACCGCCCCCATTTCCGCCCCGAGAAATGAGATAACAGCCGCAACGGCTACTGCCAGTACGGCAATAAACAACCCGACGAACAGTATCCTGTTTTTGTTCCTGAAAAGGGGGATTGCCATAGTCAGCGGTTAAAGAAATAATACCTTAATAAAAATAAAGCTCATCACAATCACCAGGAACAGGGTAATCACGATTTCCTGGATCTGGTTGTCCGAATATTTTTTTTTAGTGCTCATTTTCAATGTGACTTATTATAAGCCGTATAGATTTTTCCGACCGAATTTTCCCAGGTATGTGACAGGGCGAACTGCTGCCGCTGCCGGCTCAATTCCCGGTTACCCGTTTCCGTCAGCGCTTTTTCAATCCCGGATTCGTACTCTTCCAACCCCGCACACAGGTGTACCCAGGGGAGAAACGACTTCATGAAATCAGTATAAGTCGCCACCACCGGTTTCCCCATGACCAGGTACTCATCAATCTTGCGGGGATAATTCCCCATGGTAACTTCATTTACCAGCTGGGGGTTGATACAAACCTGAAACCCGGATACAAATGAAGCCAGGTCCTTTTCCTCCTTCCGTCCCAGGAACCTCACATTGGGCAGCGAATGCAGGCTGCTTGCCCGGAACTGTTCGTCCTCCGGACCCACAAAAACCCAGTTCCAGTCTGTCCGCCGGGCTGCCAGTTTCTCCAGGAGTCCAATATCAAGACGGTAATGGACCAATGCCCCGACATACCCGATCACAGGACCCTTGATTTCCTTTAATTCCGCGGGCAGGGGATAAACCCTGTCCGGGTTAAAATAAGTAAAATCACATCCCTGTCCGATATCATGGGAATTTTTATTAAACCGGGCTCCGTAATCAGCCAGGAAAGAAGAATTGGCTACTACGATATCCGCCTCTTCAATAACCTCCTTTTCAACACGGGCTCCGTGTTTACGAAAATATTTTTGCGTAACCAGGTAATCCCGTATATAATAGATGAACCTGCTTACTTTAAGATACCGGGTCAGCAGGTAGGCCCTGAAGAAATCATTGTCCACAAACAAGACCGGTTCCTTAAATCCCAGTTGCAAACAAGCCTCCCGGATATCGCGGGCAAAGCGCCTGGCATTTATCCGGGAAAACCCGTTAAACAACCAGCCAGGCAGCCAGTTGATTGATTCCAGGACGGTGCCCGGGGTAAATACCCATAGATTTTCACCGGCCGGGACAATGGCCGGTCTGTCCGCTTGCCTGCCCCCTAACCCGGTCTTCCCTGGATTTTTCAGCTTTTTCTTTAACACCGCTGCGCGGTCCGGGGCCCGGTTAACATATAAAACCCGGTTTTGCCCGGCAAATTCTTTCGCAATATTGATACAATTACTTCCAATATCACTATCCCAGGACTGCAGGCTCAAGACAATAATATCCTTGTTAACCATCGTTATGATTTCTGTGGTTTAATGAACTGGCGCAGCATCCGGTAGTATTCCGGGTAGAGCTGAACAACATACCTGAGCACATCCGTCACCCTGACTCCCAGCACACGGTTCAATATCACCTGGGTGATAATAAACAATAGCAGGTAAGAAGACAATGTTCCCATGGCCGCTCCCCGCATTCCAAAATGGGAGATAAAAAACAGGTTCGACAGGATATTGTACACCGAAAAGGAAAACATCAGCCAGAAATTAACATGCGGCCTTCCCCTGGCATCCATGATATTGCCGAATTGCTTGATAAAAGGTAAGAATAACGCGTAAAATATGACCATGCGGAGGATCAGTGTTCCCGGTAAATATTGCCCACCGACCAGTAAAATAATAATTTCCTCTGAAAACAGCAGCACCATCAATATCACCGGCAGGATAAAAGTAAGGGCTGCGGCAACCGTTTTCCCGTAGATCTTCCGCAAATCCCCGTCTGTGCCGTTTTTCACAAGCTGGGCCGCTTTGGGGAACATCATATCCCCCAGCACCTGTGAAGGAATGTCGGCAAAATTCAATATCCGGGCACCCGTGTTATAATAAGACAGGGCCACGGTGGATACATACCGGGCCGTCATAAAACTGTCGGTGCTGACAAATACCAGTGAAAAAAAATTATTTCCCAGGACATACTTGCCGTAATGCAAAAACTCTTTTAACATAACCGGGCTGTGCCGGAATGAGATCAATCCGTATTGCCGGTAAAAGAAATATCCGGCCAGCAGGCCCGGTATCAGTGAAGCCGCGTAAAATAATACGGCATTCCCCAGGCTGAGCTTAAATCCTGACAGGTAAAATCCCAAAACAGACAGCAGGAAAAAAACGTTACGGAGAAAATACATCCAGAATATGGCCCTGAAATCGGTCTTGGAATACAGGAAATTTTCGCAATAGGAATAGGCCACCAGTAAAACCAGGCCGATGGAGTAATACAAAAGCATTTGCATTAACCCCGGTGAATTAAAAAGCTGTTCCAGCCCTCTTCCGAAGAATATACAAACAACCAGCAGCAGCAGGGTGAATAAAATATTCGTGGTTAAAGCAGCGGCATCCACAGCCGGGTGCAGATCATCCGGCCTTGAATTAATAAATAAAATATACCCGTTCCGTACCAGGGCGTTCCGGCAGGTCTCGAAAATGGAAGTAATAATGATAAACAAGCCCCAAACCCCGAATTCCTCCGGGATAAAGTTCCGCGCCAGGATCATAAAAGCAAGCAGGCCCAGCAATATGGATGTCAGCTTCTGGAGCATGGCATACTTTCCTGCATTCACCCAATATGAATAGCGGCGGCTCATGACTTTTTTTGAGGTTTAATCAGGGAAAAAACATAATACATATTCCATTTTTGGGTCAACCGGTAAAACAATACCGGGATTACTATACCCAACAGCAAACTTACCGGTAAAATAATCAACACTTCATGAACCCGAAATACCTGCAGGAAAACAATGCGTACAAAAGCAATAACCAGCAGGTGCAGGATATAAATATAAAGTGAATATTTCCCAACCACTGACAGCCAATGGGCGGCCTTTAAAACATGCAGGATCCGGCTGGCCAGGTAATAAACGAAACAGGCGACCCAGATAATAATCAGGTAAGGCACCAGCTGTCCTACTGACCCGGTTGTGTAATCCGGCCCGGTGGTCCTCAGCCAGTACAACTGCCCCAGGATAAAGACGGGTAAAACCAGCAAGAAGCAGCTCAGCAGTTTCCGGGTGGTCAGGCGCTCCATATTAACAATCCGGGTATAAAACAGGGAACCCGAAACCAAAAAAATATAATGATAGAAAACATCGGACAGGATGCTGTAGCCGGCTATATAATGGCTGGCCAGGTGAAGTAAGACCGCAAGAACCAGGTGAAGAACGGGAAACCGGGACAATAACCGGTACACCAACAGGTACAGCAGGGTTGTATTAAACAAGGCCAGCAAATACCACATATGATCCAGTTCCCGGGGCTGCGTAAGAATATACCAGTAATCCGCTGCCGTCCGGTCGGAATTGGTGTACTTGTTTAAAAAAAGCTGAATCGTAACCAGGATAAAGGCCCAGAGAAAATACGGGTACAGCAGGCTGCCGGCCTTTTTCCGGAAGATTTCCTTAACCGGGTACCGGCTCAGGGAACCGGCTAAAAACACACCGGATAACAAAAAGAACACCGGCATCCGGACATTATACAGGAATTCCTGGACAGCATATAAGGAGGGCAGCACTTCAACACCGGCCCGTTTCAGTCCTACCAGCGTATGCCGATACACAACCAACAGGATGGCAATTCCCCTCGCATAGTCCACCCATCCCAGTCTCCCGGATTTACTTAACGCAGGCTTTTTCGTCGATTGGTTATGATCCTCATGCGGAGCTGTATGCGACAATGTGATAATGTTTAGACTTAAAGATTAATATCCTTACTGTCAACCTTATTTAAAACAGCCCCCAGGAATTTTCCTTTTACCGTCTTAAAATACTTAATCGATTCCTTGTCCGCGGGTTTAATCTCTGAAGTCGCTGAAAAAATGGCGACAATTCCTTCAGAATACTGGGCCAGTTCTTTCGTATCCGTAAATCCGTTCAACGGCGCCCCCTCCATAAGAATATAATCATACGTATGAAGAAATTCCTGTAAATGGTTTAGCAGGTGGTCTTTCGGCAATATCTCAGTGGGTGTATAATCGCCCCCCCTGCACCCGATAATATCTACATTTTCCACCCCTGTATTCGTAATCAGGTTCCTGACCGTATCCGAATTAATATTCAAGCCGACTGCAGAATATTCTTCCAGCGTAGGCTTGGCATCATTGTAAACGGTCAGGTCATTATTACAAAAATTGGTATCTATCAGCAGTACTTTTTTCTTGCTCAGGCTCAGGCTAAAGGCCAGGGCCTGCAGCAGGGTGGTTTTTCCCTGCTGGGGTTCGGTACTGGTAAACAGGATCACCCGCTTCCCACTACTCTCGATCTCAAACCGCAACTTTCTTAATAATTCACGGAATGCATTATTCCGGTGTACATCCCCCACTTCCACCTGGGTTACCTGTTCTTTCAGGTTGGCGGCTTTTAAGTTTACAAAGTTAATGGTCCCTAATAAAGGAAGCCCGGTCAACCGCTGAAACTGCAGGGGCGTTTTTATGGTCTGGTCGATATAGGCCAGGAAGATAAAAATCAGGGAGGCCAGGACTACCCCGCTGAAACCGGCCAGTGCCATAACGATAAGCCGTTTGGAGGGCTCCGGTTTTAATGCCGGCTGGCCGTAAAGTGTTTGTTTAAAATTGGAAACCCCCGCCTCCATATTCGAGGCTAGTGTCAGACGTTCTTTTGCATTTGAATATTCAAGCGTGGCTACTTCAATCTCCTTATCCAGTTGCTCCAGCCTTCCCGATTTCTCCGGAGAAGCCGTGGAAATAATGGAACCGGCTTCCCCTAACTTGGAGCGGTAAAAGCTGATCTTGGAATTCGCCGAACGCAACTGCCCTTCGAGGTCTATCCGGGTTTGCGTCAGCGTGGCTCTTTGCGCGGAAACAAAATTGCTGCCGTTATCGGTATTCGGTGTCCCGGAGGGCGCAGCAAGACGCATTCTGCGCTGGAGGTCATCCAGTTTAGCCTTCATAACCGGATCATTTCCCCCGCTCTTTACATAGCGGTCATATAAATCATTGTATTCCTTCCTAAGTTCAAAATATTCCTTGTTATTCCCCTGCTCTGTTTTTGGCTGCTGTGATTCACCCAACGACTGCAACTGCAGGCTGATTTGCTCGATCTGGTAGTTCAGGCTCTGCACCCGGGAAAGTTCTTCCGCCAGCCCGGATTCATACATACTGATCTGGCTGAGCTTGTTCGCTCCCACCAGGTTGGGATCCAGGGTTGACACTACCGAGTCGGCCAAATAACGGCCCTTGGTATTAATTCTTTCGTCCAGTTCCGCTTTCCTTTTCTTTACGATTGAGTCCATGGCTACCATGGATTCAATGGACCGTTCCCTTCGGAATGCATCATAATACCGCTGGAATTCCTTGAGCAGGGAATTGACGACATAGGCTGACAGATCAGGTGATTCGGACCGGTAATAAATATTTATATAATCAGTGCGCTGGTACCTGGCAACATATAAGTATTTCTTGATCGTTTCAATATCATAATCATACTCCTTCAACAGTTCCAGTAGTTGCTTCTCCGGCCTCAGGTTTGACCGCAGGAGCTGCATCGAGTCATATTTTCCTATAAATGTTTTCCGCGCCGCTTCCAGGTTAATCCCCTTCAGCAACTCATTTTTTTCCCATTTTGACCTGTCGGGCTTCATAAAGGGTGCATCCGATGACAGGTCCCGGATGATCAGCCTGTACGAGAGTAAATTCAGCACTTTGGCAGAAGTGATATTCTCAATGACATTATTAAACTTGACATCAATCTGGGGCAGATTAAAGATATCATCCGATAACTTGATTTCTTCGCTGATCGTGAAGCCGGTTGACATCTGGGCCTGGGATTTAAAGAGATCTTTCCGGTTTAGGGTCAGAAAAAAGGAGGTGACCAGTGCGGTAAAGCCAACGGCCAGAATAATCCACTTCCGGCGGAAGAGTATCCTGAAGATATATATTAATTCCATGGGTAAAGTATAACGCCAATATTACAAAAAATACAGAAAAAAAGTCCGGTAGTTGCTACCGGACTTTTCATTATCTACCGATTTTTAACAAGTTTAAAAATCTTGGGAGGGAGCTTTTTATCTGCACCTGAAACTTCGAGCAGGTACACACCCGGAGCCAACTGTTCACCTGGTATGGTCAGTTGTTGCTTCCAGTCGCCCTGCTGCAGGCCGGCAAATTCCCGGATGAAGACCTGTTTTCCGCTCATGTCTATTAACCGGATCAGCACTTTTTCATTTTCACCGGTTACATAGAGGGAAACATTGATCGCATCCGTGAACGGATTCGGGTACACGGCAACTTCGCCGGAAACTTCACTGTTAACCGGGTTCCGGCTCACGGTGGCGTTGTTGTTTGGCGCAGCCACGGTGGTTACTACCGGTACCGGCGGCTGATTCCCTTCCTGTACATAATCAGGAACTGCACCGCGTCCGGTAAATCCGGAACCGGATTGTGTTCCGAGTTTATAGCCGTTAATGATCATACCATTCAGGTAAGCAAAGGCTGCATACTGTCCGAGTGATACGGTAACGAGTACCTCGCCATTCTGATCGGGTTTTACATTATCTATTTGTACTACCTGCGTTGTATTAAAGGAGGCATTCAGGGAAACACTCTTGCCATTGATCGTGTAAATACAGGTCCGGTCCCCGCCGCCATTCCGGCTGCCACTGAATACAAAGGAATATGCCATATTCTGGTTCAGGTTGGAAATCTTCAGTGTGGAAACCACCCCGACATCCACCCACCAGGAGCTACGGAGCACGTTATCAGGCCATACACCACTGTTATTACCGGTGTTCATTCCGCTCGGGTTATCTCCGCTGAAATTATCCACCACGGTCATATTAAGACCGGAAGAATTGCTCAGGTCATTCCGCAGGTTGCTGAATACCCTTCCCTGTTCGGGAGCTCTGGACGTATTGTTCCAGGGAGCGGCCGCATTGTTCTGCCTGTTGAAATTGATATAAACAGAATACATAAAGGTGGAGGTGCTGGCCACATTGGTAAAGGCGGAATACACACCTGTTCTGACGCCTCTCACTTTATAATAGTACACTTTACCGGCCTGTAATCCTGTTCCATCCGTATAGGTTGAAACATTGGCAGCGGTCGTATTGATCAGGGTATAAGGGCCATTGAAGGACTCAGCCCGCTGTATCTCAAAGCCATCTTCATCACTGGATTTATCGCTCCAGTTCAGGCGGATCGCTGTTTTGGACACAGCAGTAGCCACCAGGTTGGAAGGAGCAAACGGTGTACCATCGTCCACATAGGACTGGATCACTACGGCCCCGAGATAAGCATAGGGTGAGGTACCTGTTTTCAGGCAACTGAATTCGATAACTCCGCCTGCATCCGCCACCAGCCCATTGAGCTGAACGGTATTATTGATATTGTTTGCCGCATTCAGCGTAACGGTCTGCCCGTTTGCCGTATAACTGGTACTTCTGTCATCCCCGGCCTGCCGGCTGGCAAAGAACACCAGGTTATACTTGGTATTGACAGGGTTCAGCCCGGCAACACGGAGTCTCATCGGTACAGTGCTGCTCTGGTAGTACACACTCTTCATCACATTATCCGGGTACACACCGGAATTATTACCGGTTGAAGCACCCAGGTCGTTTGCACCCTCCCAGGTATCCACCTGTGTAATCGAGATTCCGGTGGGCGTTTCGCTGTCATCGATCATATTGGTAAGCACTTTCCCCGCAAACGGCACACTGTTGAAGTTGTTCCAGGGTGAAGGTCCGGCTAAGGAAGGTGTATTGCTGAAATTAACATACACGGAATTGAACACGTCCCTTACAACAATCCGGAATGAACGGCTGGCACTGGCCCCATGGTCATCCGTAGCGGTAATGGTGACATTATTATAGATGCCAATACTATTGCCCGGGTTGATCTGGATAACACCGGTACCGTCCCCATTGTCCACCAGGGTGGCAAAGGAAGGCAGGTTGGAGGCTGTCAATGTTGTTACATCACCCAGGTCATCCGTTACAGCAACATTCACATTCTGGGTTTCCTGGATCCGCATGGTAACATTTGGAATAGTTGCCATCACAGGTGCCCCGTTCCCGGTAAGCACATCAGCGGTATCGCTGAACGGAGAATTTCCATAACTGTTTACAGCCCTCACGGTGTAATAATAGTGCTGGTTCCCGGCTAATCCCCCGTCATTGTATGCCTGAAGATTCACATTATTACCACCCGGGTTAATCAGCGTATAAGGTCCGGCCAGGTTCGCGGAACGGTAAACCTCATAAGCGACTTCATTGTAGGCGGCATCGATCCAGGTCAGTTGTGCCGTACTGCCGGCTAACTGGGCCGTCAGGTTCCTGGGTTTGGCCGGTGCAGTACTGTCATCAAATACTTCGTCGATCACCAGCGCATTCAGGTAACCAAAATTAGAGCCCGCATTCCTTGCCAGGCTCATGGCCAGTGTACCATCGGCTTCCGGCTGAATGGCCGGTATAGAAACGGTATTCTGGGAGTTACCGGCCGCATTCAGGGTAGCGGTAAGTCCTTTTACGGTGTATAAGGAAGTCCTGTTATCAACCACCCCACCCCGGCTTCCGAAGAAGGTAAACGTATATTTCTTGGTAATATCCAGGCCATAAACACTCATGTTCTGAACGCTGGCATCTGTCCAGTAAGCGGAGCGTATTACCGCATCCGGGTAGATACCGGAATTATTACCGGTATTCACACCCAGTACATTTGACCCGTTACCAATATTACCCCAGGGGCTCAGTATCCTGAAACCAATCGGGGTAGTTACACCCGCGTCATCTTTCAGATTGGGGAAATTATCATTCAACGCCGGTTGCTTGTTCGTCGCATTCCAGGGCGCAGGTGTTGCAATAGAACCATCCGTAAAGTTGAGATAGATCTTCCGGGTGGGTGATACATCATTGATATGAATGCTGAAAGTTCTGCTGGCGCTGCCGGAATTACCGTCAGTAACCGTAGCGGTAACCTGGTAATCGCCATGATCAGCATAGCCTGGCGCATAATTCAGTTGCGCCGTATTCCCGTTAATAGTAGTGCTGACAAAAGCAGGCAGGCCGGTGAAGGACCAGTTCAGGATATCAGCTGCATTGGGATCTGTTGCAGTAATATCAACCTGGGCTGTCTGCTTTTCATTTAATGAAACATTACTGATCACCGGTAATACGGGATCATAGTTGTCATTAACGGTCAACTGGAAGCTGGTTGAGCTGCTGCCATAAGAATCCGTTGCAGTTACAACAATACCCGCGTATGTTCCCTGCTGTGCCTGGGCCGGGTTGGTAAAGCTGAGCACACCTGTTCCGTTCGCTCCCGGTGTAAAGGAAGCGAATGCGGGCAGGTTCTGGAAACTAAAGTTGATGATCGAATTCAGTGGGCTGTTTGCCTGAACCGGTACGTTTAATTGAGTACCATACCGCATGACCTTGTCGCCTACCGGTGAAACCACCGGCAATGGCTGTAAGGTCCGGGCACTGTCTTCATTGCTGGGGCCAGATTCGCCATCCGCATTGAATACAGTTACCTTATAATACCGGATAGCGTTGGCAAATAGCCCCGCATCCGTATAGGAAGTGGCATTGGCAGGCAAAGTGGCCAGCAACACATAGTTCAGGTTATCATCGTCAGATTTATAGAGCCTGAAACCGCTCTCGCTGGCCGCATTATCCACCCATGTTATTGAATTGGACGAACTGCTTATTCCTGTCGCCGTCAGCCCGGAAGGCACAGCCGGCAGGGCCGGAGTTGCCAGCGTGGTGGCAGTGACCGTTACGGCGGAATTATTCATTCTCTTTACAATATCCGCCTGTGAAAGAGGCACATCAAAGATTTCGAACTGATCGAGCCATCCATTGAAATACCCGGTGCCCGTGTTAAAGGAGTTGGTACCATTCACCCCGCCGAGTCTTGACTCATTGGTCGTGGTTCCTACCGCGGTAAAGCCCAGGTTCAAATTAGAAGCCACTTCAAGGCCATTTACATATAAACGGAATGTATTGACATTATACACCAGCGCGATATGGTTCCAACCGGTGCTCGGGAAAAGCGTACTGATGGATCTCCGGGTATTGTTACTGGCGATACCTGCATAAAGGGTGAGTGCATCCAGGCGAACGGCCAGGCCGTCATCACTTCCCCCCAGGTCGAATACCACCCTGTTTCCGAGATTGTTATTTGAACGCATCCAGAAGGAAACAGTTTTTGACGAATAGCCACCCCGCAGGTAGTCGTTTGTCGCGGTGGTTACATGGGTGTACTGTCCATTCCCGTCAAATCTCAGGGAGTGTGTGCCTTCCATCTTATTGGCGGCATCAAATACGGCTCCGCCGGCAAGTAACTGTTTATTATTAATACTTGCATCCGTATAGCTATTATTCAGTTTCCAGCTCGCCTGGGGTTCCACATTAAGCGGGGAACCGCCATAGCCATACACAGACCGGACCTGGTAATAATAAGTCGTAGATGCATTCAGGCCAATACTGTCTGCATAGGTTGTGCCATTAGCCTCTGTGGTCCCGATCGCAAAATAACCGGCAATGGGATTCGTAGAACGAAGTACTTCAAAACCAGTTTCATTTGAACTGTTATCGGTCCAACTGATATTGATCCGCTTATGCGATACGGCTGTAGCCGTTACATTGGTTGGCGCACCGGGTACCGGCGGTACCAGGATCGGTGGGATGCCATACACATTATTACTGGGATTGGACACATTACCAGCCGCATCACGGGCTTTTACAATAAACAGGTAACCACTGTCCGCTGTAGTCAGGTTATAACAGGAAAAGCTGGTAGCCGATGTCACAAAAGATTTTACCCCGTTGATATAAATATCATACTTATCAACGCCGACATTGTCAGTAGATGCATTCCAGGCCAGGGAGACCGAGTTATTGGTCGCCGCCGTTACCCGGAGATTTCCCGGCGCGGTGGGCGCCTGTGTATCCGCAACTGTTTTACTACTTACTTCTTCCGTTGCAGCTGAAGCCCCCGTATTGTTTACGGCCCTCAGCTTATAGTAATATCTTGTATTTTGATTTAACCCGTTTACCGTAAATGTGGTAATATCCTGGTTGGTTATCCCCACTAATGTATAAGGACCGCCAGACTGTGTGGCCTGGTAAACCTCAAAATTGGTTTCGTTAAACGCTGAATTGGGATTATCACTCCAATCTATCTTCATTTGGGTAAGTGAAAGAGGGGACAGCATTACATTACCCGGCATATCCGGTTTATTCGGCCCGTTGGCATCCACTACGGTAAATGGCTGGGAAAACTCACTCAGGCAACCAAACTGCTCGGTCAGTTTTACCACATAACTACCCGGACTGGTTGCACGAAAAGTATCCACTGTGCTTAAGACAGTTGCATTACCTACACGCGTCCAGGAATACGTCTGGTACCCGGTTGGTTCCATTAACGTAACCCCTGTATTGCCATCAGGCGCCGGTATCACTTTACTCATCAACCCCTTGGTCTGGATGGCGGGCGGAACGGTGGGATCCTTTAGTTTTACCACAATTGGCGTCGGTGACCAGGGTGACCAAACAGTACCCCTTCTGAACCGGCAGGAATATGTACCAAAACTGGTAACGGTATAGGTGTTTGAAGTAGCTCCGGCAATCGTCACGCCGTCTTTCCTCCATTCGTATGCAGCAAAACCCGGGCTGAGCCCCAGGGTTACATTGACTGTTTCTCCCACACAAAACTCATATTTACCAAACAACGGAACCGGGTTGGCCTTATGTGTGCGGTTCATAAATGGGAAATAATCTTTTTCACCCCACGCATCATACCAGCAGCCGTGACCCCGGTTCGGATAAACGGTACGCTTATAGGATCCTCCAACGGCTAAAATTGCATTACCCAATGCTTGAGAAGTGGCCGGGGAAGGATTCTTGTCCAGGCCACCCTGGAAATGCCAGATAGGAATGTATTTTAATGTATTTGCAGAACTTTGAAAAGTACTGTTCGCTGCACTGATGGGCAAACATCCCGCCACCAGGTTGGGATACCGGATGGTGAATTCCCAGCAGGCCGTACCACCCGCAGAAAGACCATTGACAAAGATCCGGTTGATATCCGCTTTATTCTGCGGTACCAGGAAATTCTGGATCAGCTCGGCCAGTGCATCATACTGTGCGGGACCGAAGAAACCATATTCATTTTGCGGATATAATAAGAACCCATCAAATTTCCCGGAGTTTACAGAATCTTTGTGGAGCTGTCCGCCGTGAAACAACTGGTATTCGTTGTCGTAAATATTTTCATCTCCGCTTTCACCCAATCCGTGAAAGAAAATAAATACAGGATAGACCTTGCCATCATTTACATTGTGCTGGTAGGTCTTGGGAAATTTCAGGCGAAACACGTTCCCTTTGTAGATATAACACCGGTAATCCTCGGTATTCCAGTTCAGGCGGGTTGTTTTAACCCAATCCCCCACCTGCCCATAAGGCGGCTGGGCTACAAAGCCACCGGTATATTCAATAACCGGGTCGGCCGGGTTCATCACCTGCGCCGGGCTAAACTGGAACAGGCAGCAAAACAGGGTTGCAGCAAATAATCTCTTAAGTAGCATTTTCATAAAGTTTGTTTAATAGCTTGTACAAAAAAACCGAAAGGTTCTTACGGGAGATTGGTTGATGCTCAATGTACTATTGAGTATCAGTAGATTACTGCCTTTAGATAGGAATTTGGAAAGGTTAGGTTGGTTTACTTATAGAATAAGTCGGAAGAGACCACAAGATAGACTAATTTTCGGGAAGAAAAAGTCCGGAGGTCAGGAATTTTTAAAGAAATTTTTCCCCTTTTTTCCTATGACGGGGACCATGCAAATAAATCCCGATCCGGGTGTAGCGGACAAAAAACTGGTACGTTAAAATGGTAAACGCCAGGGTAACCGAAAAAACAGCTATAAATTTTATTCCTGAATGTATATTGAATTGTAAAAGAATTAGTTGCAAAAAAACGACCAGTCCCATATGCACCAGGTACATCCAATAGGCTGCATCCGACAGGTATCTCCACAACCGGCTCTCATCGCGGAAATAATGCAAAAAGATGCCTGTGATCCCAAAAACCAGGAAAATAATCTGGGCGCTTAGTAATAATTTGATCCCAACAATGGATAATCTGAATGAAGGGGGGTTGCAATCGTGGTAATCCTGGTAAAAAATAAAGCCCGAGATAAGCAGGCCGGCCCCCAGGAGCCAGGCGGCATTTTTTACCATAAAATCAAAGACCGAAGACCGGGTATTGATCACCCAGCCCAGTCCCATAAAAAATCCGTAAAAGAGCAAATTGACAAACCCGGGTACCAGCCCGGTGTCCACCGGCACTAGTAATTCGCCCTGCAGCAACAGGATGCCCCAGGTTCCGCCGATAGCGATCAGCGCCAGGGAAATCGCATAGCCCTTGCTGTTATTTACTACTTTTAATAAATAGGTGGAAACCGGCCGTATAACAGGCAGGGAGGCGGCACGGACATATACAACCGCAACGATATAGTACAGCAACAGGTAATACAGGAACCATAAGTGGGCAATCCCGTTCCAGCCGAATAACTGTTTAAAACTGGCTTTTAGATTCATCAGCCGGTCTGCCCCGTAAACAGCGCTGTTCTGGTGGTATAAAAAAGGGAAGACTGTTACGGGTAAAATGAAAATCAAACTGCCGAGGAAAGGGATACCGATGCGCTGCCACCTGCGCCGGATAAATTCAGCCACCCCCACTTTGTAAATTAAAAAGCGACAGAAAAAACCGGCTACCATAAAAAAGAGCGGCATCCGGAAAGTATGAATCAGGAAATAAAAATAATCAAATACCGGGCTGTGACTGTAGGTATCATGCGGCCATACGGGCAGCGCCTTTTCCTTATAGACAATGGTTGCGTGCAGAAAAATCCCCAGGATCATGGCAAAAGCCCTTAATGCATCAATTCCATGATATCGCTGACCAGCCTGTAAATTGCTCATAAATTATTCGGGTTGCTGAAGCACCTTAAAAGAGGGAGAATAAAGACCCGCTGACTCCATTCAAAAATAAAAAGTAAAATACAAAATATTACCGGATTTTTGATTCAATTTTCAATGAACCTTCCCCCTACAATATGAAAAATAAATTACTGAAATTATCGCTCTACTGGACCACATTCGGCATCCTCCCCGGCACATGGCTCCTGCTGAAAATTGCATTCAGCTCCCGGAATAAAATCATCTCCTTGTCCCCGCCGGGTTTTCGTTTCCCCATTTATATCCGCGCTCATAGTTCGGATGAATATACTTTCCAGCAAATTTTCATTCAAAAGGAATACGCATTCCCCATTGATAAAAAGATCAGCAGCATCCTGGATGCCGGCGCTAATATCGGACTCGCGGCCATTTTCTTTGCGCAAAAATTTCCGGAGGCATCCATCCTCTGCCTGGAACCCGAACCGGGTAATTTCCAATTGCTGCAAAAGAACACGGAACACTATCCCAACATCATCCCGGTGCAGGCCGGTCTCTGGAGCAAGTCCGCTTTTCTCCAGGTAATCGATGAGGGGCTGGACAACTGGGGATTCACTGTTAAAGAATGCAGGGAAGATACCCCGGGTGCCATCAGTGCCGTTTCGATAGCTGACCTGCTGGCCCGGTATTCCCGTGAACGGTTTGATCTTGTAAAACTGGATATCGAAGGCAGTGAAAAAGAAATCCTGGATGCTCCCGATTCGGCAAACTGGCTGGCTGCCTGTTCCGTCCTGGTGATTGAACTGCACGACCGGATGAAACCCGGCACTTCCGCCTCTTTATTCAAAGCGGTCCGGGACAAAGAATACCTGTTTGATGTAAAAGGGGAGAACCTGTTATTCCATTTCAAAAACGGTACTGCGTAATTTATTTTCCTTTCTTTTCCCAGACGGAGACAAAGCCGCCCGTACAGCCCAGGGGTAATTTCTCTGCAATGGCACAATCCAGTTTCTGCAGGCTCTTTACCCTTTTGGTGATTAATGAAAAAGGAAACACATCTTCGATAAAATTGGTTTTACCCAGCCGGCTGATCCGGAATCCTGTTTGTTCCGCCAGGGCCCCCAGGCTCCGCTTTGTAAAAAACTGGATATGCGTTAAATCATCCGCATCACTTTGTACCGTGGTTCCTTTGTACCCAAAGAGCCCCTTTATCTTCAGCACCAGCCGCCACATCCAGTTGTTTTTTTTCTGCAAACGGATATAGGGCCGGGTCACAAAAAGTTCCCGGGGGCCTTTCCCGTTTGGAACGGTAACGATCAGCACGCCGTTATCGGAAAGCACCTGGTTGACCACTTTCAAAAAATCAGCGGGCTGATGCAGGTGTTCAATCACTTCGCTGCAGATAATGGCATGATAACGGTGCCCGTCCGCCACCAGTTGTTCCGCGCTCTTTACTTCAAAACTCACCCGCTCCGATTTATTCAGTGACCGGGCTTTTTCAATGGCTTTTTCGCTTACATCCACTCCTTTCACCCGGAATCCCAGTTCGCCGAGGCGACGGGAGATCACACCGTTCCCGCAACCGACATCAAGCACTTCTGCTCCTTCCGGCAATTCGGCTGTCAGCACCCCGGTAATAAAGTTTAACCGTTTTATATCCGCATATCTTTCAAATTCCGCCATGGACTGTTCAGTTTTTGTTTCTTAATACCTGTTTATATAATCCCTCAATTTGCCGGGTCATTTCTTTTGCTGAGTACCGGGTGCTCACTGTATCCAGGGCCTCTTTCCCGTAGCGGTTTCTCTTCTCCGCATTCCCCGCCAGGTCCACCAGGGCAGCCGATAAATCAGGGACCAGGTTACCGGTTTCAACCAGCACCCCGTTCCGGTCATGCTGCACCACTTCCCTGGATCCGTCCACATTGGTGGCAATAACCGCTTTTCCCATCGCCATTGCTTCCAGTAACCCGATGGGTAATCCTTCCCACAGGGAGGGCAGTACAAAAATATCCGCTGCTGCCAGCACATCCGGTACATCCTGCCGGAAAGGCAAAAGGGTAACCGATTTTTCCAGTTTAAATCCTGCGATCAGTTGCTCCGCCGCTGCCCGTTCGTCCCCCTCACCCACCATCAGGAGGTGCATACCCGGGAACCGGTCCAGTGCTGTCTGAAATGCCCGGATCAGGCTTAGCGGTTGTTTATGTGAAGTGAACCGGGCAATGAATAAAACAAGGATCGTTTGCTCCGCAATACCCAATTCCCGGCGGATATTTTTGAATGAGTTGGCCGGGTTGAATTTTGATAAGTTGATCCCGTTGGTGACAACAACCGAATCAAATGATTTTATAAACTCCCTGCCGGTTTGCTGATTCGACGCCGAAACAGAAATGACCAGGTCGGAACGCTGTGTCAGGTATTTTTCTCCCATGATCCTGATCTTTCGCAGTACAGCCGGCTGGTCCTGGTGAAATGACCAGCCATGGACGGTATAGATCACCGGTATTTTCAGTGAATGGGCCGCCCATAATATATTGGAATTGGCCCTGCTCCCGTGCGCATGAACCAGGTTCACTCCATTGTCTTTGATAAATTTCCGGACCTTCCTCCATTTTGTAAAATCAAAAGGACGCTCGGTATAGATCACGTTCGTTTTTACCTCCATCGCTTTCAGCCGGTCCACCATCGGACCAGGGGTAAAAGAGAGTACCACCGGCTCAAAAGTCTCCCGGTCCAGGTTCTCGACCAGGCTCAGGAGGTGCGACTCACCTCCCCCGATCTGTCCCTGCCGTATGCATTCCAAAACTTTGATTTTACCAGACATATTTTCCCGTTGATACCGGTTGGTTACCGGGGGTTAATACCCCACCCGTCGGGGAGCTTCTCTGTAATTTCAATATTGGAAAACTCCTGGCCCTGCCTGGCGCCTACTTTTTTGGCCCAGGCGGCCATCCGGGCAATTCCTTCTTCCAAACCGATACCGGTCGGGGCGCCAAATACGGAATGGGCCCGGGTATGATCGGAATAGGCATGCAGGACTTCGTTCCGCGCACTCAGGTAATTGATATCCGGGCTCACCCCGAATTCCTTACATACCACCGTGGCCAGTTCGTTTACCGTATAGGGTTTATCGGCGCCGATATTGAATACTTTATTATACGCTTCGGGCATTCCCACACTTTTAGCAATAGGAATCGCCACATCATCGATATAACTGAAGGCCCTTGTCTGGGTACCATCGCCGAACACCGTGAGTTGTTTGCCCTGCATGATCTGGTTCATAAAAATGCCGATCACATTGCGGTACTTGTCCCCGATATTCTGGTTCTCGCCATACACGTTGTGCGGGCGAAATACCACGTAATTCAGCCCAAACATCTTGTGGGCCGCTTCCAGGTCCATTTCAACCGCGTACTTGGACACGCCATAGGGATCTTCCGGTTCCGGTTTCATTTCCTCCGTCATAGGAAGCTGTCCTTTTCCATAGACCGCAATGGAGGAGGTGAATACAAAACACTTTACCTTATATTTTACCGACTCATTGACCAGGTTGATACTTCCCACCAGGTTCGTATTGTAATTGTATCTCCTGATAAAATGGGACAGTCCTTCTGCTGCATAGGCTGCCAGGTGATAGACATACTCAAACCGGTATTCATCAAACAGCTTGCTGATCAGTGCATGATCCGTAATGCTTCCTTTCACAAAAACAGCCCCGGCCGGGATATGGTCTTCAAAACCGCCGCTGAGGTCATCCAGGGCAACCACATTGTACCCCATTTTCATACAATGGCCAACCACATGTGAGCCAATGAAGCCGGCTCCGCCGGTTACCAAAACATTCTTTTTCATACGCGAATTATTAACTTTTATAATTTTCCCACCCAGCGGTTATACCACAACTGGAAGGACAGTAACTGCCAAAGCTTCTGGTAGTTCACTTTTTTACCTGCCAGGTAATCATCTCTCAGTTTAATGATCGGACCGGTTTCAAAAAGACCGGTTTTCGAAAGGCAGTTTTCACTTAAATAGTATGTTAACTGCTCCTGCAATTCCTGGCGGAACCAAACCGTTAAGGGGGCGATAAAGGGCCGCTTGGGTCGGTCCATCATCTCCTCCGGCAAATATTTGTGTACGATCTTTTTTAATAACCATTTATTGACCCCGTCCCGGATCTTAAAAGAGAACGGGAGCTGGGCCAGGAATTCCACCAGCCGGTGATCGATCATCGGTTCCCGTCCTTCCAGGCCGACCGACATGGTGGCCCGGTCCACTTTAACCAGGTTATTATCCACCAGGAAGGTTTTATAGTCAATGGCCAGCAAACGGTTCAGGTTATCGTTTTGGCCGTCCTTTCCGTCTGCAAATGCGGTAGGCAGCGCTTTATAGTCCCCGGACAGAAACGATTTTACTTCTGATTCTGTTATATACTGGCTGATATATTTCATGGCCTCTCCCAGGTCATGACTCTTCCAGATCAGTTTCATTTTTTCATACCGGGTCGCGAAATTGTATGTTGAACGGAAATACGGGATATGCGCCGGGTTCACCAGGGACATGGCCCCGCTCAGGATCGTTTGCACCGGAACCGGCAGGCCGTTGGTGTACTTATTGGCCAGGTTAAATTTATGATAGCCCCCGAATATTTCGTCCCCTGCATCCGCGCTCAGGGCCACTTTTACCTGCCGGCGGGCCAGGCGGCTGACCAATACCGTCGGAACGGTAGAGTTATCGGCAAAGGGTTCATCATAAATTTCCGGGAGCAGCGGAAGCACCTCCCCCGCTTCTTTAGCGGTCAGGTACCACTCCGTATGATCGGTACCCAGGTGGGCGGCAATTTTTTTGGCTTCTTTGGCTTCATTAAATTCCAGTTCATGAAACCCGATCGTAAAGGTTTTTAATTTTTCCGTCCGGCCGCTTTGCAGCAGGGCCGCCACACTGGAGCTGTCATAACCACCGCTTAAAAAAACGCCGACCGGTACATCGGAAACCATCCGGTACCCGTAGGCGCTTTTCATTAGTTTTTCGGTCTCGGTTATTGCTTCTTCGTCGGTGATCTTTAGCGCCGGTTTGTTGTAATAATCGGCCACATCCCAGTATTTATGCAATTCCCGCTCCCCGGATTCCAGGTCAATCGTGAGTATATGCCCCGGCAGCAACTTCGCCGTATGCTGAAAAATACAATGAGGCCCGGGGATATAGCTATACTGCAGGAAAAGCGCCAGGCTGCTGATGTCAATATTTTTTTCGAAGCGTTCATGGCGGTACAGGGCTTTCAGTTCGGAGCCGAATAACAGGATCTCATTTTTCCAGTAATAGTAGAGGGGCTTAACCCCTGCCCTGTCCCGGATCAGGAAAACTTTTTTACGGGTTTTGTCATAGAGGGCGATGGCGAACATCCCGATGAATTTCTGCAATACCTCCAGCCCCCAGCAGTGATACCCTTTCAGGATTACTTCCGTATCCGAACCGGAAACAAATGAATACCCTTTTTCTTCCAGCTCTTTCCGGATCTCCTTAAAGTTGTAGATCTCCCCGTTGTAATTGACCACGAGGTCACCGAAATGCATCGGCTGGTGGCCCAGGGCCGAGAGGTCCAGGATCGACAACCGGCGCTGCCCGAAGCCGATCAGCGCTTTGCCTGTTTCAAACACTTCGTAGCCGGCATCATCCGGTCCGCGGTGCGCCAGGGCATCGGTCATTTCCTTCAGCTTTTCCAGCGAGGTTGTTTTCCTGAAATCCAAAAAACCGGCAATTCCGCACATGGCCCTTAATTAAAACTGATTTTGTGATTAAAATGCCACATGATGCCCTTCCAGAAGGAACGCAGGTGCGCTTTCTGGCTTTTGAAAATAAAACTCAGTGTATTCTTGGGAATGGTCAGGAACGTAAAATAAAGCAGGAAAACACAATAGCTGAAAAAAGACATATTCCGCTTCATGAACAGGATCCTGTTCTTGGTATGGTAAAAGGTTTTGAAGGGACTGGCCTTCCCCGTGGTCATGGATTCCTTATGGTAGATCAGGGACTCGGGCTGGTAATATACTTTATAACCTTTTCGTTTGATCTGCTCACACCAGTCGAATTCTTCATAATAAATAAAGAATTCCTCCGGCAGGCCGCCCACTTCCTCAATGACCTTCCGGGGAACCATCATGCCGCCGCCATGGGCATAGTTTGTTACTTTGATCTCATTGTACTGGCCCCTGTCCTCTTCCCCGCAGCCGATCATGGCATTCCGCCCGGTAAATACATTCACCGTCTGGTAACCGGCATATTCAATGGTTCCTTTATGAAAGAAATAATGGAATTTAGGACTGGCGATACCCGCATCCGGGTAGCGGTCAAAAATCCGGACCAGTCCTTCGAGCAGACCCGGTGTAAACTCCGTATCATTGTTTACAATGAATAAATAGTCACCCTTCGCCGCCCGGATCCCCACATTATTTCCCCCGGTAAAACCCAGGTTCTTTCCGTTCAGGATGACGTTCACATCCGGCCGTATGGATTTGAAAAGGGCGGCCGGGTTCTCCTTTGATCCATTATCCACGATAATGATCTCGAGGTTGGGATAGGCGCAATGCTCATTGATGGAGCGAAGAAAATCGCAGGTTATTTCCGTAGTATTCCAGGTAAGTGTCACAATAGACACCATTGGAGAAGTTTCCTTCTGCATAAACTAGTTTTTAGGGGTACAAAGAATTATAAAGGTAATATCCGGAATCGATAAATCCCAGCTATTACCTGTTTAAGCGCCTGATTTCTGGAAAAGCGCGGCCGGGGTTTTGACCATGATCCGGATATCGTACATCAGGTTATACTGCCGGGCATACGAAATATCCATGTTTACCCTTTCTTCGGCTGTCATATCCGGGTTCTTCTTCTTATTCACCTGCCACAAACCGGTAATCCCTGCCGGGGCCATAAAGCGCTCGACAAATTCATTGGTCGTAAGGGTGGTGGCTTCGTAAATGGGCAGGGGCCGGTTCCCGACGATTGACATATCCCCTTTTAATACATTCAGCAACTGGGGCAATTCATCAATACTGAATTTGCGCAGGAATTTACCCACGCGGGTAACCCTGGGGTCGTTGTAGATCTTCAGGAACTTCGCGCCTTTATCGTTGGAACCGTATTTGTTCAGGTGAGAGAGGGCTTCCACTTTCTGGTCCGCATCCACTTCCATGGTCCTGAACTTAAAGAAACGGAATACTTTGAATCCTTTACCGGCCCTAAGGGAGGTATAAAAAACAGGTCCCTTTGAATCCAGCTTTATAATCAGCGCCACCAGGATAAATACCGGCAGGGCCAGTACCAGGATGGCAGCAGAGATCAGGATATCCAGCAGTCTTTTGGCAGTAAATGATTTCGTTTTCTTTGTACTGTCAATGGCGGCATACGTCTCTTTCCGGAACAGGGGGGCCGGCGGGTGATTTTTGATCTTCTTTAGGAAAGCGACCTTATTCGCGAAGTTGACACCCCGTTTATTCATATTGATCACATCATCGATCATATCGTTAGATTTGATGCAATCGAGGCATTCCTTATCGAGGCATTCCTCATTGTACAGGATGGGGATAGCGGAAACCTGGGGCCTCGCTTTCAGAAAGGCAAAAAACCCGGCTAACTGTTCTTTACAAAAAGGAATATCAAATACAATTACATCCGGGACAGCCCCTTTGGCGGCCAGGATTTTATCGATCAGCAGAATCGTGTCAGTGATGGAACCGGTAACGGATGTGGACTGGAAAAAAGTAGCGAAATGCTGCAGGGAAGTTTCCCGCTGGCCTATATAAATGCAATTAAGCTGATCCGCCTGGTCCTGGTACACCGGGAACAAATTGTTCCCCTGCCTGTACCGGTCAATGCTTAAAGAGTGGGTTTCGGAATACATCTGGATAAGTTTGGTTTAATATAATGGTTACGGTTATGGTTTTTGTTTCGTCCTTTAGTTATTCACCATTTCGGTGTGCAGGTGGTATTCCACCCGTTTTAATAAATCCGGCGGACTGAACGGTTTATTAATACATGCATCCGCTTTGAGATCAGCCAGGCTATTGGCATTCAATTCCGGCTTCTGTCCTGATAATACAAAAACAGGCTTCCGGTACAATACACTTGACTTGATATACTCAATGAACTCAAAACTTTCTTTTTCCTGGGAA
This sequence comes from Sphingobacteriales bacterium, assembly GCA_016192105.1. Taxonomy (GTDB): domain Bacteria; phylum Bacteroidota; class Bacteroidia; order Chitinophagales; family Chitinophagaceae; genus JJ008. The sequence continues at coordinate 30,778 of JACPUV010000022.1, forward strand.
TCAATATCCACGATTACCATGCTGATATCACTGTTCTTCCTCACATAATCCATCCCGGTATATACATCCGCCACGGCAATAAAATCATACCGCGCCGATAAAACCGTTTGCAACAAGTAACTCATCGGCCTGCTGCCACAAATAATTAAAATTGTCTTTCTCATTGTACAGGGGTTCAGGATTAATGTTTATAGGTTTACTATTCCGCATTAATCATAGTACTGGACAAAGACAATCGCCTTTAAATCTTCTGATTTTAATTAGGATCTTGAAAAAGGTTCTGTAGGAGAATTGGTACGGTCATTCAAAGGAGGAGAGAAATAAGTATTTCTACTGAAAATAAAATAGAAATTCTACTGGAGTAAAAATACAAACATTTAGTTGTTACTTCAAAGCAAAACGCAAAGAATATTTTTGAATTCCGGCAGCAGTTCCAGCCGAATATTATAATTAACTTAGATTCAGTTAATTATCTATAATTTATAATCTGCAAGCAGCGGAAAATGATCGGAATAAACCGTTTCGGGGCAACGATAATTTACCAGTTCCAGTTCTTTACCGGCAAATATATAGTCGATCCGCAGCGAGGGGGAAATAAAGCGGTAGGTTCTGCCCAGGCCCCTCCCCTTTCCCAGGAAAGCATCCCTTAGTCCGCCCCGCAGGCGGAAATAGGCATAGGAATTCGGGATATCGCCCAGGTCGCTGCAAACAATGAGCGGGTAGGGACTGCTCCCGAACTCCTGCCGCGCAAGATCCGCCTGCAGATTCCGGAGCCGGTAGCTGTTTTTCAATTTATTAAATACGCTGGTCTTCAATTTTACCCTTCCCGGTTCCTGGAAATCATCCTGGTTAAAACCCGGGGATTCGAGGTGAGCGTTGAATACCCTTATAACTTTATCATTATATTTAATATCAGCATAACAAAGACCCTCCGAGTGGACCCTCAGCTCGTTCCGGAAGTCTTTTGCCGCCAGGATCGGGTGTTTTGAGAAAATGGCCAGTCCGTACTGGAATTTGCCTTCAAAAAGTTCCGTTGACGGGTAAAAATGATAATAAGTAAAGCCCCGGGCCTGTAATGCAGGGATGGTTGCCTCGTAATACCGGGGGTCCCTGCATTCAAAATATTCCTGTAAGCAGAGTACATCCGCTTCCGCTGATTCAATAAAATCCAGCATCCGCTTCCGGTAACTCTGGCCCCCTCTTTTTTCTTTATTCCGTTCATCCCAGCGGGACACATTCCAGGACAATACCCGGATCGTTTCTTCCGGTTTGTATGCGGATGCCGCTTTAAAATTCAGGGGGAACAGGACCGATACCTGTTGCCAGCCCAGGAGCAGGGAAAGCCCACAGAAAAGAGCCCAGCGGGAGCGCCGGATCGCCCAGAACAGGAGCAGTATCAGTAAAAGAGCCAGCAGCAGGGGGAAGGCCAGGCCCAGGATCGCGATAAACCAGGTAGTCCCGGAACCCAGCCAGGGAAGCAGGCAAACGAGGAGGTAGAATACAGCAGTTGCCAGCGTAAGCAGCACCCCGGTCATTTTCCAAAAAGAGGATCGTTTATTCAAGGCTGTTATCGTTTAGGGAAGCAGCAATGTTAAACAAAATAGTACAAACAGGCCGTTTCGGTTCCCGGCGGAGCCATGAGGAAACTACCGGCAATAAATAACACTTCCTCCCGGAACCCGGTACTGCCCCGGAAACCGGATTGTAAGCTTCCCGAACCCCTTCCCTGGCCCGGGACCCTGAGTTCCTGCGGTGAAGCACCTGGATACCTTTAGCAAAAATGAATAAACCCAGCTCCATCCCCCTGCTCCCGGAATTCAGAAAATTTATACTCGCATCCCGGACCGGCCGGCGGCTGATGCCTTCGGGCAGGAAGATCCGGAAATCGACCATTGCTAATTATGAAACCACGTTTATCCTGCTTTCCCGGTTTGAAAAGCGGTTTGGAGAACCCTTGCAAATCCAGTTTGTACACCGGGCCTCGCTGCGCCAGTCGGACCAGGTGCGCCATTACTGGCAGCAGGTTTACAAAAAGTTCCTCGATTTTCTATACCAGCAAAGGAATGTCTATGATAATTATGCCGGCAGTGTACTGAAAGTCCTGAAGACCTTTTTGCGTTACCTGAGTCTTTACCGGAATCTCCCGACCGGCGATTTTTACAAAACCATTCATGTACCCCGGGAAAGTTTTATCCCGGCCATCCTTTCGCCGGAGCAGCTCAGGTACCTGATAGCCGACGAGGAGTTCGCCGGGACCCTGTCACCCACTTTACGCAGGATCAAGGATGTTTTTGTATTCGGCTGCACGGTCGGGTTAAGATACCAGGACCTGATGAATCTTAAAAAAACAAATTTACAGGTAAGTCCCGCTGCCGTATCCCTGATACAGCACACGAAGAAAACCGGGACTGAAGTCTGTATTCCGTTGCCGGCTTATGCCATTTCGATATTAGGCCGGCTAAAAAAAAGGGGCAGTGTCTATCTTTTACCCCGGGTAGCCGGATCCAATTTCAATATGCAGGTAAAGAAGCTGATCAGGGCGGCAGGCTGGGATTATTATTGGCCCAAATACCGTCAGCGCAGGGGCGAGCAGATCGAGATAAGGACCCGGGAGGGTGAGCCGTATCGTTTTTATGATCATATCACCGCGCATACGATGCGCCGGACTGCGATCACCACGCTTCTTTTATTGGGGGTTGATGAAAATACGGTGCGACGAATATCGGGACATGCCCCCGGGAGCAAGGAGTTTTACCGGTACGTTGTGATATCGCAGGATTTTCTGACCAAAAAAATATTGGATGCCTATGCCCGGCTATTATCACCCGATTGGGACCCTGCGCTCTGCGGGTTAAAGGATAAAACCAGTTAAAACCCGGCATTTTAGTCCTATATTTAGGGAATACAGCTCTTTGAAAACCCCGGCCGGGCAAGGCTTCCGGGCGAATCCGCTCAAGTCCCTTTGGGATGCAGATGCCGGGCCGTAAGTACGAAGCGCAAAGCGGGTATAGGTATGGGTTTAATGGGAAGGAGAAGGATAATGAGGCTAAAGGGGAGGGTAATCAGCAAGATTACGGTTTAAGAATATATGATACAAGGCTTGGTAAATTTTTAAGCGTTGACCCTATATTTAAAAGTTACCCGATGCTGACCCCTTATCAGTTTGCTTCCAATGTTCCAATTTGGTGTATTGACTTAGATGGAGGAGAAAGTAAAACTGCAACTGAGTATCTCGTTGATTTTATTAATTGGCTTGGGCAAAGTGATAATTCATTGGAAGAAATTAATAAGGGGAAAGGACCAATTGGCGAAAAAATAGCCTCATTTAATAAAAATGTCAATCCGGTTGGTGTGCTTTGGTATGGGGGGTATCAAACAGTTACTGGTAATGATTTTGATACAAAGTTACCCGCTCAAGGAGGGAGGTTAAAAGGAGTTTCTGATCTTGGCGTTAATGCAATAATGTATGCGTCTGGGGAAAAATTCCTCGGCATGTTTAATTCTACACCAGCATTGGAAGGTGAAATGAATCTAAACCGACAAGCGTTATCGACATCAGCCAAAATTGAAGAAAAAGTTGTAGAAAAATCTACAACTACTGTAATGAATAAACCAGTACCAAGACCTTCTTGGAGCCAATCGGAAAATTATGTTGGAACTTTTCTAAAAAATCAAACAGGGCAAGAGTTTAAACCGCAGGTCTCATTTTTAGGAAGAACTGAAGTTAAATATGGAAGAGCTGGATCTGCTAGACCTGACTTTTATAACGCCTCACTTAACGAAGCTGTAGAAGTAAAAAATTATAATTTGGCAAACAATATAAACGGATTAGTAAAAAGTATTGTTGATCAAGCCAATTACAGGTTAAACAATCTGCCTCTAGGTACAAAACAAACATTCTATATTGATACAAGAGGACAAGGACTATCTTTCCAGGCTTATACTCAAGCTAAGAGCACCATTATAAGTGCAATAACAGCAAAAGTAAACTCTGCCTTGAGTATTGGTCAAAATCTAAATATTATCTTTATAAAATAATTAATAATGGTTGGATTGAAAATTGAAAATGATTTTTATTTGATAGGTACGGCTGAATTTCTTATTTCGTTTTTTGATAATATTCACTATCATTTAGAAAGAAATAAGCACTGGGGGGAAAGATATCCTTTACTGCTTAATAGTTTATATACGAACGGAAAACTTTGTGTTTCAGATATAGATAAAGCAGTTGAAGAACTTCTTGAAATTAAGGACAAATTTAAAGCCATAAAAGCACATGAGGCGATTTGGGATATCAATGATTTGAAAAAAGTTGCACTAGAAACTACTTCTCAAGTTAAAGCGAATTCTAATCTCGCTGAGTATTTCATTACTCCCGATGGCATAAATATTTTTGACATTTTTTTTGAGGCATTTGAGATTAGTAAAATATATAAATGGGATGTTATTATTTGGAACATGTTCAAATCTATGAATGATCAACCAAAGCCAAGTCAAAATAAATAACTTGGTTACAGCGATTGGGCTGTTTGGAATTAATACTATGTTGTTTATTGGAAAGGACTGAGATTAAAATTTCAAATTAGGCGATGCCATAATAGAATCACCTGAAGTTCAGCTTTTTTATTTATTTCTGCCAGCTCCAGTAAACTTGAAAGAGATTCAAACTCCCAAAGATATATCCCGGGGTTTTGTGAATTAATTCCTTTTTTTATTATATGATAGTTTAGATTTTTTGTACCCAGAAAGAGCTTTACTTTACTAAGATAATTTTCGACTGTATCAACGGGGCCAGGCCAGTCATTAATAGCCTGTAGTAATAAGTCAATGATTTTACGTGCCTCGTCACTAGTGCCTTTAGCCTCGCGCAACTCATATAATTCATCAGTTTTCATACTACATTTTTTGCTATTCAATTATTTTATTTTTCCCTTTTAAGAATTGCTTGCTCCAACCCATCTGCTTGATCTTGCTGTCAAAGTACAAACCTGTTTCTTTATGAAGGAAGTAGTGTATTTCAACTTTTCCCCCGTTTAAATACCCGGCATCATAAACCTTTATCCAAGTTCCATTACTTCGCTGCGCCTTTAAAGCACCAAGCATACCTTCATTCTTAATTTGGGCAGAGATCGTCCCCATTGACTTAAATGACGAATTTCGTATATCTATTGCATTCCCTAATGGATATTCCCGAACTTTTGCTAATTTTAAACCATTCACTGGTAAATATGACATCAGTATTCCGGCGTAAGCTCCAGCAGCACCTTTTAATGCTCGATGCTTGTTTTCGTACAACCGTATTGTGTATACTTGAATACCTATTTTAAATGGATCTGAGATGTTAGGGTTACTAAAACCTTCCCAGTCTGCGGCTAATATAGCTCTTGAATTTTTACTCCAAGACCATTGCCAATAATAAAGTCGAAAATAATCTCGGGCAGTCGTTTGAAATTCTAAAGCCTCATTAATTGTGAGTTTATTTTTTATTGCATATTCTTTTGCTTCTTGAATGACCTTTTCTTGATTCGCTTTATCATTATAATTAGCGCCCTCCGTTTGTGCAATAACTTGTGCATTCTTTCTTGCAAGTTTAACGGCATCTAAAAGTTGTGTGTTAGAAAGATATTTTGCTGTGTCGGCCCCGGCATTGTCAATATTCCAAATAGGGCTATTCCCGAAAGTGGCATATGGGCTTTCATACTCCTTAAATACAGGATCCACATTCCACCTCCTCGCAATCCTGCTATCATACTGCCAATATTCAGCAGTAGTTATATTCGGCCCGATCTCCGGTGATTTCTCCTGCCCGTTTATGGAAAACCTGTACTTCTCTGTACTAAGGTTCCGCCCCGGCGTAGTCATCCCAAAGAAATACCAAGCGGACCACCGATAGGCTCTCCGGATGGGGCTTTCAGAGAACTGTCAAGCCCATTAAATTTATGCAATTTTTTGATGAATGTGGGATTTTACAGGATCCGGTTCAGCTGATCATAATGATAGTTATTGAGCTTTGCGGCCCCCGCCCCGGCATATTCACCGCCCTGGCAGAAATATTATCGTTATAAAGCGGCGCGGAATTCTATAACACGCCGGGTCGGCTGCGCCAGACCCGGCTTTGAAAGGTTCACAAGGGAGACCCGTGGCCGAAGAATTATAAAGAAAAAAATATTCATTTTGATAAATGCCTGCTGCAGTTTATTTATTCAGCCTTCTATAAATGACAATATCATTAGACTGCACTTTTGAAAGCGAAAGTATACTGTCATTTAAGTTTAATATTTGGTAAATAAACTCCACATTATTATTTTGAAGAAGATATAAATAATATGAACCTATTAATTTAACAGTTTTACCATCAAACGTTGCAGTATCGTGTAGTTGATATGAATATTTATCCATATGCTTACCAATCACCTCAAGAATAGAATCTTGAGAAATATATAACGAACCATTACTCCCTTCCAAAGTCCATTTACCTAGTATTGTCGAAAAGGCATTATTATTCGGTATTGTATCACTTGCAATTTTATCAAATGGTATATTTGAATAAGTTTTAGGATTTTTTTCAGAGCACCTAATAAACAAAGTAAAAAACGCTGCTGCAAGAATAGAAAACCGCTTATACATAAATATATTATTTAATAATAGATTTCGCCTGATTATAAATTGCCTCCCTTCTATCAACCTCCTGGCCACCAGAGTTGACTGTTTTTGTGATTTGTAAAAAGCTTTTGTTTTGATCAATTTTTGCAACAGTAAATTTCTTAAAATGCCACATTGCCGTTAGTAGCCCCAAGTTTGGGTCTTGTTCTACATCGGTAGCAGTAAATGGCTTTACATAACTTACAGATTGATTTGCACAATAATCTTGAGTGAACTTAGCATAATTATACCTTCCAGTAATTCCAAAATAACCAGCACCTCTAAATAGATAGCCGTCAGTTGTCGCCTCACCTCCGTTACCTAGATCTGGCTTATTTTCTTTCCCATACACAACACTAAAAAACTTAACCTGATCTTTCAAAACACCAGGATCTTCTAATACTCTTTTGTATGCATATGAGGTAGTTCCAAACACCTCTCCAAACCTTTTCAAACTATACCTCCATAGTTCCGGTGTGTGCTCTCTAGTAAAGCCCCCTGTTTCATGACCTGCTTGGGCTAAAAAATGTGCGAGTTTATCATAAGAATTAATTCCATAGTTTTTCCCATTTAAGTTTATTCCAACTTCAAGGGTTTTTAAATGCACACCTTTTGCAGATTTGAATAAAATTGAAAGTTCTGATGCCGTTACAGCCATTTCACTCTTATTCCATTTATTATTATTCCAAACCCACTTAAAGGATTCTTTGCTTGCAACTTCTTTATTTGTAGTCTTATCAATTGAATATTCAGGGGCACTTGCGCCTGAACCAGCATATGCTCCCGGATCCTTAGGTTCTCCACCGTCTAAATCTATAAATTTAACTGGGTTGTCACCTGCAAACTGAAAAGGTGAATAAAATGGATAACTCTTTATTAATGGATCAGCTGATAAAAACTTTCCAATTCTGGCATCATATATTCTTAATCCATAGTCTTGTTGAATGCCATCCCCTTTAATTTCGTTGTCGTTTTCCTTCCCGTTAAACCCATACCGATACCTCTCTGTACTATAATTCCTAGAAGGCATAGCCATCCCAAAGGGGTAATAGTCGGTCGCGCTGACCACATCGGCGATAAAATAATCCACCGTCGTTCCGCCGGCGCTGACCTGTTGCCTGCGGTCACTCACCGTTACCAGCACGTTGCCTAAATGATTACTCAATTCAAAGAGCTTCTCTCCTCTCGTAAATTTAATACTTTTCCCGTTTATAAATCCACCCGACAATATATAAAGACTGTCCGTGGTCGTTCTGGCCGTCTGCATACCCAGCCGGCTGCTGCCATAAAGATGTATTTCACTTTGTTGCAGGCTTCCTGCCACTGGTTTCGTATAAACGCTTAGGGTATTCCCGCTGGCATCCCTAACATAATAAGTCTCTTCCGTCGCGGTCTTTTTACTGATCCGGTTGCCGGAGGCGTCATAGGTATAATAAATCGCAGCGCCGTTTTTGGTTACGCTGGCAATCTTTCCATATACATTCCAGGTAATACCGCCCGCCAGGATACCTTCCGACAAATCCATCGTGAGGTTACCAATTTCGTCATACCCGTAGTTATTGTCCACCTGCCCCTGCTTCAGGTCATTGTAAGCGGCATACTGTGGCTGTCCCACATCCGCCGCGTCATCCAGCACCTTCTGCAGCCGGTTGGTGCCACTGGTATAAAAATACCGCATGCTATCCATCGACAGCCTTGCCGCGTCCCCATGCCGGTTATAGGTCATGATATTACCGTTCGGGTCATAGCTAACCCGCTCCCGGTAATCGCTGATATTTACGGGTGTAAATGTTCCCCCGGCGGGATTCAGCCCGTTGAACACATCCATGGCCACGATCCGGTTCAACTGGTCATAGTGGTAATTATACAATTTCGCCGCGCCCAGTTTAGGCAGGTTCACGGCCATAGCGGAAATATTTCCATTGTACAGCGGCGCCGCACTGCCGCCCAACGCTCCCAATACAGTCGTTAACTGGGGCGTAAACCCGATGGCTTTATAATCGCCCCTGTAATAATTCAGGCTATAGCCATACGCGTCCTGCGCCACCGGATAGGCTTCCGTGGTATCGGTGCCATTGGTCAGGGTGCCGCCCATGGCCGGGTTTACCCCCTTGATCCAGCCCTGCAGGGAATATACATAATCCTGTCCCTGTACCCTTAACTGGCCAAGATCGGTCCGGGCCAGCGGGCCGTGCCGGTAATAGGAGTAATGAGCTTCTCTTTCCGGAAACAGGAAGAGCATCACCGAGTCGCGGCCGGTATAGACATCCGTCAGCCTGTTCTCCGCGTCATAACTGTACCGGTGGTAATACGCGTCCGCCTCGCCGGGCTGGTAATTTACCTGGTTCACTTTCCCGCTCACCAGGTCATAATCATAGACGAGCTTTTTATAGCGGTTACCCGTCTGGTTCATGGCATTCAGGCCAACCCCGGTGGCTCCAAAATCCTGCAACAGGGTGTCCACATTGCCGTGTATGTCATAGGAATAATAAGTGGCCGCCGATGGAAGGGGATTTGAGGCCTGGCTGACAACCAGGGAAAAACTGACCCGGTTGCGCAGGTTCCGCTGGGTTAAATACTGTCCCCAAAGGGTTCCGTTCGGCATTGCCTGTTCATCATACCCATAGGGCAGGTCATACCCGGTACTGGTGACCTGGTTACGCGTATTCGCCGCCGAACTTAACCAGGCCTTTAATGAAGTAGTGTCCTTGCAAACGGCGTCCGTCATGGCCGTCCCCCCGGTGATCTGACCGACTTCCGTGATCCGGCCGAATTTATCGTACTGGGTATAACTGTACACCGTTCCCTGCGCCGCCTGTTTGGCATTCTGGCTGACCGCAAGCCGGCCAAGCCGGTCATACCAGAACTTACTTATACCGCCGTCAGGGCTCCGCTGAAGGGTCACCTGGTTCAGGCTGTTATAATTATACCTTGTTACCAGCCGGTGTTGTGGCACCAGCCAGGTACCGGTCGTTTTTGCTGCTTCCACGCTGTCGAGCCAGCTTTGCCTGAATACCGGGTTTACTCCTTTGGGCGGTACCGTCTTGACCAGGTTGCCCGCCATATCATAATAATACAGGGTGTAATGGAACTCCTTCACGGTATCGGTTACCATAAAGCTCTCCGCGGCGGCTACACATTGTGCATAATAGGCCGCCTTAAAATCCGCCAGGGTCTTTTTCCGCAGGTATTCAAAGATCAGTCCCGCCTTGATCGTGGCCTGATTCCTTACCCGCTGGCAGGGCGATAGGTGCAGGATATAACCGGTGGTATCGCTCAACGGCGTCTTATCGAGGCAAATGACTAAGGTGTTTTTTGTCCCGGTCAGTCCGCCAACGGCGCAACTGTCCGTATTAAACCGGTCCGCATAATACAACCAGTTATGTTGTAGCCCGGTTTTAAAATTCACATACCGCGCAAATAGCTGATTCCAGGCTACCACCGAATCCGCCAGGTTAGTACCGGTAAATACCGGATGTTTTCCGAAGAGGGCGTAAAAGGCTGAATCCAGCGATTTGAAAGCGCCGCAATTAAAGCAGCCGGGATTCACATAGCCGCATTTGAGGAAATCGGGTAGTCGCTGGGGACTGGACAGCGGAATGGTTCTAAGGGTATCACATACGGTCGTGATGCAATAGGTACTGAGCCCGTGTATCATGCAGGGAACGCTGTCCGTTCTGCAATTATAGAGATAGATGCTGCCACAACGGCCCAGTCCCTGGTACAGGACCGTGGATAAGGTATCCTGGTAATTCGTCCACAAATAAGCATTCACGGCTGCCTGCGAATTGATATTCACGCCCGCACTGATCATGGCTGTTTTGATCTGGTTATACCGGTTGCAGGTACAGGTATCCAGCCCGCCCACCAGTTGGGTAGCATATACGGGGCCATTGCCATAGGGTTTTGGAAATTCGATATAATAGGGGTTGCAGTACAAGCTCCTGGCGATGCCCAGGCTGTCCATCACAAAATTGACCGCCTGTTCAAAACTGGTAAACGTGCTTCCCTGCCAGGCCGGCGCCACCGTAGAAGAGCCATACAGATTAGCGGCATCCGTTCCTTTCCTGCAAACCTCTGCTAATTTGGCCGTAATAGAATTCAGCACCTGCGCCTTTTTAGTGGAATCATACCCGTTGATCACCGGGCAATTCAGGATGGCCCGTTTCCACGCGTCAATATAGCTTTCACATTTATTTGAATGGGCTTTTACCGTATCGGCGAAATGATATACAGGCAGGACCCCACCCGAACCCGGATACCAGTCCCAGCCCAAGTTTTGGGCCTGTTGCCAGTTGCTGAAAGGGAAATGGAGTGAGTAACCCTGCTCTATCAATTGCCCGTTATACGTAGTATCGGTAATGCCCGGGCGCAGGTTAATATACTTGTTCACCATGTCGGTCCGTACAGTCCGGTACATCCCCCTGTACATATCCCAGGCCCTTGCCTGGATGGCGGCGGTCAGGGTAACACTGGCCGTTCCATTGTTCACGGAAGAACCCACAGATGCCAGTTGTTTGGGCATATTGTTATAACAGTTTGTCTGGTACACGGTATCCGGGTATAAGGGGCAGCCAAAAGCGTCCCCATAGGAAAACTGCCACATGCTCATTCCCCCGAGCCAGGCGGTGTCACTGTATTTTTTGATCAGGCTCTTATCCGCAGTGGTGGCATACCCTGAACCGAAAAAAGGATCGGCATTAACCAGGTTAAAAGCCGCAGGAACCACTTCCGCACTGTCGATGAAATTATAGACGCGGGTCATGCTGTCTTCGGCAAATTTCAGTTTCGGATATTCCGGGTGATAAGGCAGGAGGGAATTAGCCCAGGAATCCTGAAACCCGGCTTCAAACTCATCAGGGGTCATCGTTGACAGGCGGAGCGGGAGTACCGTACTGTCCACATTACCGAAAGCGTCATAATAGCGACCGGAGCTTACAGGTAAGCCGTAAGTCGGTTTCTGAAAATAAGGCTGGGGATAAAGTCCCTGCCCGTTGTTGCTGAAAATATTGAATTTGTAATACATCGTTCCGCCAACGGAATCATTGGCATACTGGCCACTGTAGGGCTTCATATCAGCCAGCATCTGCCTCCGGATATTTTCCAGCGTATGGGAAGTGCTGTCATTGAGGGAGGTACAGAAGGTGGAATCCATGACATACTGGTTCCGGATATCGTTGATCTGGTCGGATGTCAGTTGGTTCACGGAAGGAAGTCCCATCCGGGTGGCATAATTGGATAGATACGAAGTGTAAGTGCCCAGTGAACTCAGGCAGGAGGAGGCGGTCGGGTTCTGCTGGGTTATACCACAACCTGAGATCGTGGAGTCCAGGGCCATGATGGAATCAATCAGGAACTGGCGGGTGCGGCAAATACCCACTCCATCCGTTGCATAAAGCTGCATGAACTTATCGAGCGAGTCCTGGTTTATCACCAGTGATTTACGGACACTATAGGAACCGGGAGCCAGTTGCAGGGTTTGCTGGAAATTAATATTGTCAATCCCGGTATAGTTATACAGCACAGGCGTTGTATCACCTGACTCATCGGTAACAGAAATCTGGAGGTTGAACTTACAATCATAAGAAACCGTACCGCCGCCACACTTGGGCAATTGCAGAGTTTGTTTGGTCAGTTGGTAATTAAACTGGTAATTGGTACGGGCCGGTACCAGCAGCGAATTGATCGATTCGATCGTATTGCCTTTCCGAATATTGGTACCCCTGTTCAGGAGGTTCCGGCTCATCAGGCGGCTTGACTGGCTGCTGTAACCGCCGGCTTCTGAAACATTCAGCGCCTGTAAATTGGCAGGAGAATCCCCGGCAAGAGCCGTCGCGATCGTTCTGCCGTGCATATCCACGTAACTTACACTCATCTGCCCGTTTGCGTCCTGCACCATATTTTTAAAATAATGGCTGTACAAGCCCGCTTCGGTACCAAACAAACCATCCAGTTCCTCCTGGGAGGGCGTGCCATAGAAATATTTTGTGGCATGGTTTCCCCCGATCTGCAGGGAATCGCCCACCCCACCCTGGCGTAATATCCGGCCCGTGGCATCCGGGGTGTAGCGGGTAGCGGCAAAAGCAAAGCCGTTGGCATCGGGGATATTTTTATTCATACCACTGGCCGCATCCGGGTTTTGGGAACTGTAATAACGGGCTGCCCCTGCTACCGACGGGTCCAGCGTTTTGGTGCCGTATTTGCCCAGTCCGGCCGTTGTAAAATCAAAATAGTTCGCAAAATTGCTGTTATCCGGCTGGGTATTAAACTTATTCAGGTTCCTGGTGTATGAAATAATGTTTTGAATACCCGGCGCGGGTAAGATTTCAATGGCCGGGCGGCCTTCTCCGTCATACAGCGTTTCCGCGACCACGGTTTTATGCGTGGAGTTATCCTTTGTCACGGTCTGGCGCGTACGAAGGCTGCCATCCGCGTATTTAATCACTGTTTTTCGTTTCCCGTCTTCGGCATAGGTGGTGGTCGCCTGCCAGTTTAAACTATCACTATGCCCCGCATAGCTGAAGTATTTCACTCCGGACCAAACCCCGTCACTCCGGCTGCCGGAGGGCATCGTGTTTACAGCCCGCAGGCGCATATAGAGGCGGCCGGTTCCGCCATAAAGCAGGGGAATATCATAACTTCCCGCGGAAGCGGCGATTTGCAGGTCGATCCGGGTACTATTTGACGCAAACAGGGCCACCGTATCCAGGCTGGCGCCATTTGTATATTCGCCGGCCAGTTCATCTTCCAGCCAGGTCCATTCCAGCTGGACCCCGTTATGCTGGGAGTGTTCCGGCAGGGTCCAACTGACCAGCAAGGAATCAATCCGCGTACCGGGAGCCGGGTTCGTGTAACTAAGCACCGGTTTTTTATTATCTGCCAACTGGTAATAACGGCTGGCCGCGATCGTGTTGGTCAACAGCAGTACCTGCTTGGTATCAAATCCCACTCCATTGACAATAGTGGGGGCATCTACCCGGACAATGGTAGCCCGGGTAAACTCCGCATTGCGGAAATGGAAATAGTTGAGGGCATCGTATTTTGAACCACCCTCCTTTTTATAATTTACCCGGAGAAGAACCGAATCGATTGTATAGATATCCGTAACGGAATGCCCGTATTCCAGTTTTACGGCAACGGAAGCCGTAAAGTCACCCGGAATATATTTGGGCGTTTCCTCCACAACACGAAGCGCCAGTACATTCCGGATATCGTGCGCGGACGAATAGATATCCTGCTGATAGAGGGTACTTTTTGTTAAGCCCTGCACCAGGGAAATGGTATCCGTAATAACAGGGTCCGCGATCCCCTTTCCTAACCCGGCATACACAGAAGCGGCGGTTGTAACAGTTACCCCCAATGTTTGAGCGGCAGTACCACAGCCACTGGTGATGGTATATGTAATCGTTGCCGTACCGGCGCTCTCCCCGGTCACTACCCCGGTTGATCCGACCCGGGCGACCAGGGAATTGGAACTGGACCAGGCGCCGCCGGGGGTGGCGCTGCTTAACTGGATGGAAGAGCCCAGCACACAGGTAGTGCTACCGGTAACAGGCGCGGCATAGGGAGTCCCGGAAGCTGCGATACCAATTGAATTACTGGCAGCAGAAACCCCGAAGTTGTTGACAGAAACGGCATAATAAGTGCCGGCAGTATTGGTCACATAGGTAGTGCCCGTGCCCACCTGGCTGTTAACAGCATTGTACCACTTGTAATTGCCGCTTCCGCCCCCCGCGGTTAAGGTAGCGCTGGAACCGCCGCAAAGGATGGTGGAACTGGTGCTGATTACCGGGGGATCCGGCATATTCACCACCACGTTATTGCTGTTGGAGGAATACCCCCCCGATGTTACAACTGCATAATAAATAGTGGTGGCAGTAACAACCCCTGTTGTATAGGCAGAACCGGTTGCCCCGGCAATCGGCTGAAAACCGGCGCCTCCATTGGTGGAATAATACCAGGCATACGTATAGCTGCCGTTACCGCCGCCGGCGGTACAACTGAAGGTATTTATGGAACCGTTGCCGCTTGGGGTTGTCAATGTGATGGCCAGGCTGGCGCTGGGTGCAAAACTCGCTATAACGGTAGCCGTATTACTGGTCACGCTGGCCCCGTTACTGGTAACAGTTACCCGGTAATATCTGGTAGCAGTAACCGTTCCCGGGCTGTAATTAGCGGTGCTGGCAATCGTTGACCAAGTGCTGCCATCGGATGATACCTGCCACTGATAAGTATAGGATCCGGTTCCTCCCCCGACCGAAGAAGTTAGCGTGGCAGCTACAGAACCATTGCTTACCGACTGGCTGGCGGGGCTAACCGAACAGGTTAGTTGCGGATACACCGTAATAAATGTAACCGTTGAATAAGCGACCGAAGAAGACGTTGTTTCCGTAACCTTTCTCCTGAAATACTGACTGGCATATAAGGCCGCCGGGCTGTAGTTCTGACCGGTCGCCCCACTAATATCATACCACTGTACATTATCCGTTGAGTATTGCCACTGATATGCATACGACGGATTGGCGGCTCCGCCGGTTGCCACCGTACAACTGATTGAAGACGGAGTGGTTCCATAGTTGATCGTCTGTGAGGCAGGAGATGCGGTTCCCCCGTTCAGGGGAGACAGGATGCTTACATTAATAGTAGTAGTCCCCAGGGCACAGGTAAATGTCAGCGTACCGCTGGTACCCATCCACGATACGTCAATTAAATTATCGCCGATATTTCCCCTGGAGGTACCGGTTTTGACTGTATCGGTCGTCCGCTTGACTACTCCGCCGGTTATGGTCCAGGTATAGGTCCCGCTCAGGTAATATGTCGCAGAGCCACCATACGTGGGATAATAAGTTGCCGAGGTGTTCTGGGCTACGCTGGTAGGACCGACAATGGCCAGTTGGCTAAATGCCAATACCGGGGACATCAATAATATCCACAATAATTTGAATCCTTTTTTCTTTCCCATTTTTCCGATTTCAGGTAAATGCATGGTATAATATCTTTTCTGTCTGGTTTAACTTTTATTGTTCAGCCCGCCACCTCTTTTCTGATTATTCTATTACTAACATTGCGGTTCCCGAATAGACAATGGTGTTTGACCCCGATTCCATACACATTCTCCTGAACTGGGTTGACACCTTAAGGTTACTGTTGAAAACAAGATCCTTCGCTGTAGCGCCGCCTATATTTATCCAGTTAAGGCCGTCAACGGACTTCTGCCACTGGTAGGAATAAATTGGGTTGCAGGCGCCTCCCGATGCGTCGCCGCAACGAAACTGGTATTCACCGATACCCGGATCATAGGTCTTAACCAGGTCACTGTCATTAATAGCGCCGCCGGTTAGTGCGGAGGTAGCCTGCACTTCCATACTGGCATTCCCGGAGCCGGATACCAGGCTCAGTTTCATCAATGCGCTGTCACTCCAGGTAACAATCACGGAAGATGGTTTTTCGCCTGCAGCAATGCAATGACCGCCATTTTGGAAAACCCCGCCCTGCACACATAATTGTACCGTTGCCCCGGCGTTCCAACTCCCATGTATAACATACTGGTACGCGTTGCCGGGTAAAATACAGGCAGGCCCGGTAATGCTAACCTGGGCAGGCAACCTTAAGCAGAATACCAGCAATACGGCGGCCATTCCCGCCTTTCTGTTTAGATTTATAAAACGTTGCATAATTCGTTGTTTACTGCTTTTTAGTTTTCAACTGAAATTAAATAATCAGCGTACCTGGCAACTGCGCTGCAGGAGCCATCCGCATTCCAGATAACCCTGTCACCCAGTCGTACCGGTATATCCGTATCAAGCCGTTTTATCGCCCGCACCCAATAGTCAGTACGTTCTTCCTTGACCAGGAAATAACGGGCGACGGGGTCGCCGGGGAGCATTATTAAACGATCCTTACAGGTTAGCTCCCCGGAAAACCGTTTATATTCTGTTTCATCCAGCGGGAGTAGCACCTGCTTTACCTGTTCGCTCCTGACAGGCTGGTGATTTTCCGGTCTGTAAAAAATGCTGATTATTTCCCGGTGGAGCGCCGTGCCCGGGACGCGGGTCTTACTGACCAGTTTAAGTTCACGCAACCCGGCGCTATCCTGCCTCCGGATTATATCATACCGGCTCTTCATTTCCTTATACATGGAATCCGCAAATGGCCCCTGGCCGAAAAAAGAGGAAATTTTCGCCGTGTACGACAGGTTCGACGGGAAAATCCGGATAATCCGGGCCTCATTATTTATCACCACCTGCAGGGAGTCATTGATGAGTTGTTCGATGTCACCCGATTTCATATAGAATTCATCCGGTCCATAAGCCAGGTCCATGTCGGTGACAACAGAATCACGCCCAAATTCCGCCGGAATAGTCCATTGTTCCAACCGGATATTCATGGACACCGGCAACTTCTTATACCAGTCCCGGATCAGCTCAAGTTCCCGGGCATCTTTTGCAAATTCCTTTTTCTTCTTTTGGGCGCCGGCCTGGAACGCCATCAAAAGAAAAATCCCCGCTATAAACCTGGTTCTGATTCTCATTTGATAATTTTTTGCAGTGAACTCCTGGTTTCAGTGATCGTTTTAATTCCTTCCCTTGTTTCCGCTTTGGTGCGGATCAGGATGCCCTCCCCATCGTATTCATAAAAACTTCCGTAGTTATTGGCATCCAGTTCCGCGAGCAGCCGCAGGTTAACCGGGTCATATACATAACTTTTCAAATTGGAATTAAAAGGTTGAATGCGAACATCGTCGAAATAGACCGGGGAACCGGAAGTATTGACAAAATTCAGGGTTACATTTCCCGCTCCGGGCGGAACGGTAAAGACCCCCTCATAGCGCTGCCACCCGTCAATAACAGGGCCGCCCGGGTTAATCGACACGGTTGCGCCGGGCAGGTTTGAATAGTTTACCTGGACCTGGTTATGCGTATAGGTATATTCTTTGCAGGGAACACCGGCCGCCATGTTTCCACAACGCTCCCGTACCCAGGCGCTGAATAGCATCTTTTTCCCTTCCGGCACGCTGAACAAAGGATTCAGCATTTGTTCATTTGACGGGATGGGGGTTGTAAATAAACACAAATTCGAAGGATAAGGTGATCTGTAGCTAACCGTATTCGTGTTGGAACTGTACCCAAAATGGGCCTGGAACATATGAAATCCGTCCGTATTGTCATAAACACGCTGCATATCGGCGCTGCATAAACATTCAATCATATAGATATCACAGGTGAGAAAGAGGTTCACTGATAAAGGCGAACTGTTGCTGTAACAATCATAGGAGGCCACCACATCCCCGTTGAGTTTTTTAATGGTAAAGCTTAGCGCACTCCTGTCAAAAATCGTAGCCGGCGCCGGGTTGCCCAGCGGAATATATTCCTGCGAGGTGGACAAATTAAAATTATAAGTGCCCGGAGTACTGATCCGGGTGTACTGAACCGTTTTATATTTGAGATAATACTGTACGGTACTACCGGAAACCTGCCCGATCACATTCGTTCCTGGAAAATTCAGCGACATCCCCAGGTTACCCGTAGAGAAGGTCGGCGGTGTTGCCGGCGCACTAAAGGGAATTGCCGAGATCTTCGTAAGATTCCCACCTGTCAGGGTCAGTTGTTTTACAGTATCCCTGCCAAATGCCAGTTGAAAATCAGCCGGGATGCTGTTTGTCACCGCCAGGGGCTTAACGGCTGTACTGCCCGCATTGACGGCAAAAGCGTATTTTCCACTATGAGCGCTGACACCGGTCGTATCCATTTTTGCCAGGTAAGAAGAACCCGTGTTCTGAAAATCGATATGCCGCTTAAAATTATTAAACCGGGCGTTGCTGATGGTTTCTCCGTAAAAATAGTCTTCAAAATTTTCAGCGAATACCTCATTGGCCCGGGCATTATTCGCGATAGCCACCGGCATGGTTTTCCCGTAGCCATATTGCGCGGCAGTATATATTCCCAACGCATCAAGCGTTTCCAGCTCCAGTCCTTTTGCATTAATCTTGCTTAACCTGGAGTTCCACACCCATTGGGAGCTCAGGGTATCAGGTATAAACTGGTTATTGCCGTTGAATTTCCAGTAGAGGTTGAAGTTCTTCAGTAAACCGTATGCCGGTATATTCGTGAGTGAAGCTGTATCGTACTCCTTTCTTCCATCATAAAATACCATACTCCGGTAGCCGCGGTAGGTCCCCAGCAGCCCTTTCAGATAGGGATTGATATGTTTCTCCAAATAACCGGCCGTATCCTCCACTTCGGTAGCCACACAAGTCACCGGATCAATTACCAGTTTTACCCGCCGGATCACATCATTATCGGTTTGCCACTTTTCTTTAAACTCAACGGCGCTGGCATTTACCGGGCCGGTCGTGGAATCAATATACAGGGCGCTCAATTTAAGCGGGTTGCCCATTGTGGTAACCTGCGCCACTTTGGCATCAAGCATATTCCGGTGCCCGCTCCGGATAATCCGGATACTTACATCCGCCATGGTAAAGGGCTTACCCGCCGAGTCGATGAAAACCAGGTCGCGGGCTGTCTCCAGTGAGGTCTGGTTCCTGTACCTGTCATAGGCCCATATCCGGGCTACCGGTCCCGAGGCGATAGAGAGATCACAGCCGGATTGAGGCGTGGAGAGTTTCTTAACGAGCAATTCATCCCCGCTCTCAAATAACAGGGTGTCCGCCCCGAGGTTCGTTAATTTACCGTCACTAAAATTCAGCCCGCTGAATACCGCATCGATATTTTTATAAGCCGGGCTCATACCGGCATACGCCCAGTGCGCAGGATAAGAGACGTTATAAACCGGCTTATTAAATTCGTTATTGGTACGCGTAACCAATACTTCACCGGTCTCCGCATCATAGGCCAGGTTCTTTGTGCCTACAAAGCTTCCTTTATCGATTACCACCACACTATCCAGCACCGCATGGTAATTAACAACCTTTGTGGTGGTAACGGACCGGTAAGTATTATCGGTAATACCATCAATTCTGAAAAGGGTGCCGACAGGAACCGGGAAAGCGAACATGAATATATCGACCTGGCCCTGGTACTCCTTACTGTTGGCCCTTACCGAGAACTCACGGGTATCCGTCATCAATTCCACATCCACACCCATATTCCCATCCGTTTTCGCCCCGTTCCCGGATTTGGAGATAAATGTAAACTTATCATCCAGCCCATTCATACCCGTATTGCGGTAAATGTTTTCGGTATAATTAATCATTGAACTGCTGTCATTTTCCGCGTACGAGGCCTGCGATTTCATCTTCCCGTGCATATCATTGTTCACGATCAAAAATCCCTGTGTCTGGGCCTTGAAATCATAAGCGTATTTGAAATTAAACGACTTCCCTGAGGCGGCATGGTATGTTTTGGTCGAAGCGGCATCCAGTGGCGTGTAACTATAATACACGGGAAAGTCCTTTGCCGTATAAAATTCAGTCACTTGTTTCCCCACTCCGGACCGGTAGATCGAATCGGTATTATTCCCCCTCTTTAGGGAAGTAACCGTTACTTTACCATACCCGACCGAAGGGGAAGGGAAAAAGGCATCCAATACCGGCATTTCCACGGCCCCATAAGAGGTGGGGCCAAGCGGAAGATAATCTTCCACCGAGATAATATGCTGGAACGGATTTTCCTCACCGCCTATTGAGGGCTCATAAGAGGCCACCCCGCTGCTGATTCTGCGTATTGTGCCGTTAAAGTTTTCCGTTGTCGTATAATCGTACACCTGTCCATAGGTAGAAGTGTACTGCCCAGTCAGTTTGTTCCAGTTATCGTTTAGTAAAACAGACTTGACCCGGTGACCGCCGCCGTACTTAAACCCGGTCGGGTCATTCAGGCGAACAAGAGAATAAGAAGTATCCGCATATTTGGCTTTACTATCCTTCCTTAGCGCCGTAACCGGGTCTTTAAACGCGTCTTTCAGGGCTTTAAACATCCCGATCAGGATATCTGCCACCTGGTCCAGCCCCTTTTCATCGGACACATCATAACCCGTATAGGCCTGGCCGGGTAATTGTTGCCGCAGGTATTCCAGGGCAGTAGTGGCTATGGGATTCATTCCCCCCAGCCGTTTCAGCTTTACCCAGATGATTTTTGAATTAGCCGAAGTAACCCCGTATTGATTGCCGTCAAATTCACCATAACAGGGCAAATATTCCGCGCCCTTGGGCATCCTGACCCAAACCTTAAAAGCAAGCTGATCTAAGCCCTGAAGATATTTAGTATATACTTCGGTTGAACTGGCACATGCCTCGGGAACTTTAATAAATACAAAATCGTTCTCCCCGATATTGAAGGCGTGCAGGTTATACAGCCGGTCGGTTGCATTGGCATAATCCGGCGAATTGCCAAAACCTACTACCCGCATCATCCGGCTTGCCCTTTTATCCTGGACATACGCATAATCGTCGCTCTCATAATTTACCTGCAGTTCACCTCCCGAAGGAAGTTTTATTCCTTTTAACATCCAGGCGCTTGCATTGTCATTTACCACCGAACTGTCCGCGGATTGCAGGCTATAGGGATAGTCGGTATTTTTTAACGCGAGCGGATTTTGCTGCCAGGGCTTATAAACGCCCCAGCGGTCGGAAGAACCGTAACTATAATCCGGGTTGTCCGCCTTGTTGTCCCCGGTGCGATACCCGTAACTAAACCGGTATAGGTTTTTCCGGCCCCTTTCCTTCCCATTATAGGTGGTATAAATGCTATCCAGGGTCAGTTTTCCCTGCATCCCTGTGGTAGTCTCACTATTATCCGGCGTGTGCTGGCAAAGCCTGTAACTGTATTTGAAGTGTACCGTCTGAATAGGTTTTGCCAGGGCCAGGCCGTTTTTCCTCAGATCCGCCTTATTATACAGGGCTATGCTATCAAGCTCCTTAATCAACTTTTCCCCGGAGTTTATCCCCCCGGCTATGCTTAGGGCTCCTTTACCATCTTTACGGTCTGAAACATGGAACAAAGCAATCATGGTTTTGGATTCCACGGACTGTAAATACCAGGACTCCCTTTCACCATAAGAGATCATCGCCTTATCATCCTTATCTTCACTTCTCAATCCTGCATTGAAAATCGCGGAATCCCCCGCGGTATGAGGCGTGCGCCATTTATGCTTGAACTCCGTACCATCCTTGATCCGGGAATAATTGAATTTTACAGCCGTACCCAGATCATCCTCTGTAATCCCGTCCCCGTTCACATCCACATAGTCAGGCGACAGGATACCGGACAGAAGGAAAGAATGGGCATGAGCGGGTGTGGTAGAAACCTGGACATATCCATCACGGGTGGACTTATCATCCAAAAGGGAAGAACTCAGCTTTCGCTGGTTGGAGTCAGCCTTAATTTTATCAGGCATGTCCGCATAGGTATTGTTTGAATACGTATTATTTACCGAAAAGGTAAAATCTTTCTGAACAATATTGTAAACGGGTATACCATATATATAGCGTTTGCCGTTCCCTTCTGTTACATTAATCTGTGAAATATGATGCCCTTTACGGTATTCCCCCACCCTTGCTATTTTCTCATAGATAAGCGTATCGGTGATGTTGTCCAGAAAGGCCGTGTTATTATAACTTTTGATATATTTATCCAATCCAGCCACACCCGCTTCTTCGGCAGTCAGAAAACTCACTACCTGCGTTCTTTTATTCCGCGCCGGCTGAACGGGCTGAGCCGCCAGGTCGATGGAAGTATTCACAGGTCTTAAATCCCTGCCGAAGGACTCCAGCTTTGGTTCCAGCACGGGTGAACGGTCAGCGCCCGATAATTTAAATCGTACCAGGTCAACACCCCCGATTTGCGTGTAGCGGCTGGCGTCAATTACGGTATTCTCGCCGGGATTCCGGAAATACACGCTCTCAAATCCGCCGGAACTGCCCCGGAACTTCAGTACATGACGTAGCCCGTTGTTCAGGTTCCATTCCGAAACAGTAGAAGGTGTATTTATTTCACTGATATTTGCTCCATAGTGAGCCGGGGGATCGACATCGGCGCCAGCGCTGAAATTATCACTCTTAGACACGGTCAGGTTGTCCCGGACATATCCGAGATCGTTCCGGTAAGCCCTTACACTTCCCCCGGTTCCTTCCCCCTGGATACTGAAAACATCATAGGTATATTGGGGAACTGAGATAACGGGGGTGTTGGGTGTGACTTCGCGGTCATTGAACCGGGTAAAGTCCATAACCGCGTTCGCATTCTTCACCGCGTTCTGATAATACAGGTAACCCACCATCGGCTTTTTCAAAACCTGGTCCTTTTCGGCCACTTCCGATTTTTGGCCATATAGTTCCGCCTCCACATCCGTAGCCACCCCGTATAGACCGATCCCTAACTGGAAACGCCCGGACCAGGCCGTATTGGTAATCGGCAAGCGCAATGAGGGCGTATAACTGGGCTTTGCAAAACTGATCCCCGTAGACCAGAGGGAAACGCTCCGGCTGCCCCCGGGAGTTACTTTGTCCTCCTTCTTTGTTTCTTTTCCACTAAAGGACATCTGTCCATATAGCTGAAGCCCTTTTATACCCGTCCTGGAATTATACCCCGTAGACACGCCAACCCCCATACTGAGTCCGGCATTCTTCATGGTCGTACTGGAACTAAGCGAAGCCCCCCAGGTAAAACTGGTACCTGATCTTGAATTAATGTCAATCCCTAAATTCACCGATGAGGAGGCGCCGTACTTCTCACTACCCGCCAGCTTCGCCGAATTATAGGAACCATTTCCCCTCAGGGAAAAATCAAGCGCCGGCCCCAACTGGTTATTAAATGCAACCCCGAGAGAGGCGCCCGCTTTGATGCTAAAATTGGTTGTAGAGTCGCTGACAACACTCTTCTTTCTTCCAAGCAATTCAACATCGGCGCCTAATGATAAACCCCATGTTTTATTGACCCTTACCCGTTGTTCCTGGGTCATGGTATCGCTACCATTGAAATCGTCCGGGATGCCCCGGGTACTCCGGTTAATATTTCCCGGGTTAATATTCCAGCCCAGTCCAACCCAACTGGCTTCCTGTTCAGGGCTGACACCTCCGTCATAATAAATATTTACGGGATAGCCGCCTACATCCATCAGCGGGATATTATAGCTAAAATCGCCGGAAAATAAATTGACCAGGTTCCCCGCGCCCACCGATTTAAAGGAGCTCATTTCCGGCTGTCCCGGGCCGTCAATATCGGTTTTCTCAATAGGACTCCCCGCCTGAACCTTTGTAACTGTTTCCGGCGCCCGCAGCATCCCGGCTTCCGGAAGCTGCCTGATTTCAGGCTTCCCGGCTTTGAAAAAAGCGGGGCCCCCGCTTTCGGTCTTGAATACGATATGGGTTGTGGTTCCGCCGGCCATTACCGGCATCAAAAAAGAACATGCAAATACAAAAGTCAGGAGCAAGGCTACCCGGCGACGATACTGTTGCGACAATGCTAAAATCATATCTTTTCTATATCTGGTGAATAAGTTTATTCCTGTATTTTAAATGAAGCAGAATACACAGTACCCTGCAAGTCAGCGATGATAACCCTGTAGGTTACCGAGGAACTGAATGCTTTGTTCAGTTCTATTACCCAAAAATTATTGCCATATTCCGCCGTCCGGCTATATTCCTTTACCAACTTCCCGCTTTCATCCACGATGCTCAAAACCACCGGCCTTGTTTTATCGTACGAGTAATATTTTATCCCTAAAACCCGGTCCGGGAGCAGACCGGTTCCTCCATAATTTCCGGAGGGCTTCAGCTCATAATAAATCCCCCCCGACGGAACTATGACCTGTTGCTTTTCAGGTCCTACCTTAAAGGTCCAAACTTCACTCTGTGAAGCAAATGCATCCCCGTTTTTTGCCACTACCCTCCATGCATAAACTTTGCCCGTATCCAGTTGCCTCCCCGACACCGGGTAGTTTACCGCCATTGACGTAAGCCGGGGCGACCGGTAAACAGGCAGGTTTTCCTGGATCGCCGATTCAACTGTCTGCCCCTCCCTTACCTCGGTCAACAACAGTTCGTAATTAAGATCCGTAAATAGTGTGACAGGAGCCGGCGGCATCCAACTGAATTGCGGGTAGGGAGTCTGGATTTTTGATGCATCTTCCGGCAGGGAAAGCTGCGGCGGGCTTAGCGGAATCACTTCAATATTAATACAGTCTTCAGCCAGCACTTCTCCATGCGCTCTATCCTCGCCATAGATCGTGTAACAGGCCCGGTAGTATCCGACAGGTATCAACGCATCTGAAAGTCTGCTGAGAGCAGGAGAATAATAATCATACGTTATGGGTGCCACATCCGTTGACTTTAACTGTTTCACGCCTTTAACCAGCGTAACAGGCGCTGTTTTAGCCGTCAGCACGGGTTGATCGTTTTTGCTGTCCACCAGGGTAACTCCGATGGTTACATTAATACTGGAATTACCCGAGTAAATCAGCGCCAGGTTCCAGAGCTGGCTTTTTTGTACAATGCCTGCCGGAGGCTCCTGCAGCGATAAAGAAAGCTGACCCTGAACTCTTCCAAAAACAAGTACGAAAATTAGCAGACCGAATGATCGCCTGAACATAACGTAATATTTAAAATGTTTTATAATAAGTCAACCTTCCCATCCTGTTTTCCGCCAAATGACGGTTCATACCCGGGATAAATCCCTTATCCAGCATGAACTGTAGTTCACCAAGCCGGGGAACTTTGATCGAGAAATTTCCACTGTACCCCCAGTCTGGCCCGGCCAAAATGCTATGCCTGACCATTTTCACCCCGGCCCCCAGCGATACGATCCTGCTTACGCTAAGTTGCATGCTGTTCTCCAGACTCCAAATCCGGTAATCCGTATTCGCATTAACAGAAGCGTTTATCACAAATGAACATTTGGCAAAGGTTACATGCTGCGTCAACAACCAATTTGTTGAATTATAGTAAACGAATCCCGAATCGCCCGCTTCATTATAAAACCGGGAATAGGCTGCATAAGAACCTGCCCTCGCCTCCCCCATTTTATAATAGTACCCCGCATTGGCAGACAGGGTATAATACCTGCTTTCCGAATATTGATCATCCCCTGTTTTTACCAGTTGAAAGGAAGGGTAATAACCCACTGAAATCACCGGCCATTTCTTAAAACGCAGATTTGCCTGTAAACCGGCCAGTACTGCCGAACTCCTGTAAGCCAGGTTCACAAAGGGATTCACATAATCATTTTGTTCTACCGAACTAATAAATACAAGTTGCCTTTTAAAGAATGGTTGCTCCAGCCTTCCCTTCCACCTTAATTGAGAAGCGCCGGATGTAAAAGTGCTGAAAGACTGAAAATTGGCTCCTATATACCTGATATTTGCTGAAAGACGGGTCCCCTGTTTGGGCAAATAGGCCAGCAACTTTGCCGCGTAAGCCTCATTTTTACGATCGCTGAACTTTGTTACAGCACTCAACCAGTTACTTTTTTGCAAACTATCCAGGCTGTAATAGGGAACTGTTGATTTAGCGGCTTCAGCGATAAGCGAAACGTTCCTCGTAATAATATATTCTCCTTCGATACTAAATCCCGCCAGGTTGTACCCGGGTATGCTGAGTCCGGGCCGGGATGTCGTTGCCGCATTGAAAAATTGTCTCCTTCCCGTATAATAAGTAAAGAATACGTGATTCCCCTGCCTGGTCCCTTTGCCAAATCGGACTACTGCCAGATACTGCTTAGAGTGGCTTTTGGCCGGAACGATATAGTCGCGAAAGCGGTAATCCACCTTACCGGCGGCAAACGCATAATAATAACGGGGATTATACTCCACCTGTAACCCGGTGATGCTTATATTTTTTACCGACAACTCGGAGTAATCAGCGGTACTACGGCCAACACCTAAAGATTGAATGGACGAAAGCGTTTTGTAGTTACCCGGCAAGACAGAGTCCGGTACACCTAATTGCTTCAGTTTTGGGAAAAGCGCTTTCAAATCCCTTGCGCCATCCACCTGTTTTCGTATTTCCTTCAGATCAGTCTCCAGCCTGGTCCTGGTATTCCTGTAAAGAATTTCTGCACGGTCCAATTGTACGAGGAGACTATCCAGTTCAGCTTTCTTTCCGGCCATAGTATCCACGCCCTGCTGCAAATAAGACGATCTTACGCTTGACAGCCTGTTGGCATGTTCTTTATTCAGTCCCAGACTATCCAGGAAATCGTTACCAGATTTTCGCCTGGCGGATAGCGGGCCCCGCTCCCGGATGCTAACTGCTTGCCCCTCTCTTCCTTCATTTGGTAATAGCCCGGAATTCCTGTAATATTCCTTTTCCCTTTCTTCAACAATTCTTTGCGACAACGCATTTCCCTGGATCGAATTCCCCAATCCCAAAGCGCGTATTCGCTTCTTCTCAATTATGTCTTTTAAAGAATCCAGGGTGCTGATTTGTTGAACCATGATAGCGGTAACAGCTTCCATAACCCGCTCTTTAATGACCCGCCTGAAATCCGCCTGGTTGAACTGAAAAAACAGGTCCGTATAGTTCCTGAATAAAGGTGAATTACCAAACCGGGTAGTCAGGTATAATTTGAAAGGATATCTCCCCTTATACACAAAATCAAGCCTTGTCTGCAGCGTATGCTGGTAAATATCATTCCCGGCGTATGGCGTATCAATAGCGGAACGATAGTTTACGTCATAAAGAATATTTCCGGTAACTTTTAGCAGGGGCAGCTTTGGTTTAACGACTTGCGGGACCGGAACTCCAACATTCAGTGAAGCGGTTTTCTCCCTTAGCGCTGGTATGGAAAAATAGTTTTCCGCAGCCGACTTGCAAATTTTATATTGGTGAAACCTAATTAACGTATCCCTGCCAGGCAGGGTATCCTGCTGCCCATAAGCGACAGGCCCGGTCGAAACGATCCCCAAAAAAATAAAAGTAAACCGGATAAGGTTCATAGTATAGTCAGTAACGAAATTCCCTGCTTAGCCCGTAACCCGCCAGCTCAAACTCAAAACGGATCATCCGCATCACAAATAGTCATTCCGGGTTACGAACA
The DNA here is from genome assembly GCA_016192105.1 of Sphingobacteriales bacterium. Taxonomy (GTDB): domain Bacteria; phylum Bacteroidota; class Bacteroidia; order Chitinophagales; family Chitinophagaceae; genus JJ008. The sequence goes on from JACPUV010000022.1 coordinate 58,407, forward strand.
AATTCGACCCCTCATTCGAAATTTTTCTACGCTGTTGCTGCATGGGTCATTGTGGGGCTGTTGTTCCGAAAAACGCCCTGTCTCCGGGATCCCCGCTCCCTGATCCCGCACTATACTCCCTGCCGGAAAATCCATTTCCCGGCTACCCGTAAACAGGCCACAATATTTTAATTATTCAAAGCTATCCGCTACGGTTTCCAGCCACGGGGAAACGAGAAATTGTTTTTTCCCTGAACCCCAGTTTTCAAAACGGAGTGATATCGTATAAGTAGCGTAATAGCCCGCTGCTAACCAGATTAGGGTACGTGATGGATTTGAATGTCTAATGTAAACAGGTTTTTAGTAATTCCAAATTAATTTTATATGATCCTTTGCACACCCAACGCACAAGTTTATACGAATTTCTTAGTAGTTGATCCGGATCATTCACGATCAAAAAACTTACCCGCTGAAGACCTGGCCTTGCCGGCTGACTGATAAAGAGTGGCAAATGCCGGCCAGGAAGGATAGGTAAAGCATGACTGTACCCGCCCCCTTCTGCCCCCCCGTATTTCCTTTCCCCGTCTCCACCCGTCAAACCTATACAATCCGCACAAGCGAAAAAGGGGAAAAAAAACGGTTTCCCCGTTTTTTTTCCCCTGGTAGTATCCTCCGGATCCCCTATTCGCTGTCCCCTGCTAAACAAAATGAGCAGGTACTGTAAGATGAAGCGGGGCTGATAAAATTGCGTACACGGAATACGGGACGATGATTTCTACCCCTCTCTCCCGTTGAAGAAATGGAAGAACAGTTTAACCAGCAGGAGTAAACGCCTAATTTTTATTTACTGAACTACAGGTGGATCTGCAATGGTCTGCCTCCCTTTCAGAGCTTTGATACCGGAGAGCGGCTAATGCTATAATGGCCCTGCTCTTCGGGGTTCAATACTAAATCTGAACCGCCTTTTTGAATGCTGCAGTTTCCGCCACACTGGTTACCCATTCGGAATTAAGGATAGTTATTGAGCTTTGCGGCCCCCACCCCGGTATATTCACCGTCCTGGCAGAAATATTACCATTATAAAGCGGGGCAGAATTCCATAACACGCCGGGTCGGCTGCGCCAGACCCGGCTTTGAAAGGTTCGCAAGGAAGACCCGTGGCCGGCGGAAATACATCTTTAGCGTTTATCAAAACAGATAGAAATCCGGGTGACCGATAGAATACTGGTTTATTGTTGACGGGAGTAATATGTAAACATGATAAGGCATAAAAAAAGGCGCTGACAGTAATCAGCACCTTTTAAATTGAAGTGGAGGTTACCGGAGTCGAACCGGTGACCTTTTTCCCGATATACATCGGGACAGCAAACGCCTATCCGACTGAGTTAATCAACCACTCAATAAATTTTCTGCTTTTCTTCTTTTTTATTTCCCTTTCTCTTTTCATTGCTAATTCTCTCGAAGGGTAAACCTCTGTGTATTTTACCACCCAGTCCGATGCTTTTGCAGTATAATCAGAAATACCACTATTATGTTCAGACAGTCGTTTTTCCAAATTGCTGGTATAGCCGATATAATAGCTGTCTGATTGAACAGAATAAATTATATACAAATAAAAATGCATAAAAAAGCCCGCTATAATCAGCGGGCCTTAATTTTTTTGTGGAGGTTACCGGAGTCGAACCGGTGACCTTTTGCATGCCATGCAAACGCTCTAGCCAACTGAGCTAAACCCCCTCTGCTTTGGGAGTGCAAATATAGAGGCTGGAGCGAACTGTTCCAAAAGAAAAAAAGCGCTTCCCGACCGCTTGCGCACCCTCCGAAAATAAAATTTATACCCCCAGGTTCACGGGTAAAGGCCGGCGGGTAAACCGGTCCCCGTTAAAAAAACGAGGCTCCCGGCCCCCCTTTTTGCGGAACCAGTATATCATGTTCCGAAGCATGGGAAGGATGGTTGCCCCCGCCTAATCACATTTCACACAGGGCTTACCGCCATACCCATTGGCAGCGGCCCATTGATCGCATTCGCTCCGGGTTGCAAAACAGGGCAGGCCCAGGTCCAGGCTCTCCACCCGCCAGGGTGCCGACGAGGTACAGCGGTTGGCACAGATCACGAATGCTTCGTCTTTGCGGCAGGTGCCCAGTACAGTGATCAGTATAAACAGGAGCAGCAATTGATACAAGCGGGCTTTCATACCCTGAAATTGAGACGCGGGGGCTGCCGGAAACAATGATTTTGATCAGGAAATACCGCTACCTGGCCCCGGGTTCACCAGGGGCTATTATTATTATTGTTTAACCCCCTTCGGGGTTACCCGTTTGCAATAAAAAACTCCCTCTTCCGAAGGAGTATCAATAATGCATTAAACAGCTGCTAACCAGAATGAATTTTCATACTTTAAACCTGCCCGAACTACTCTCCCCAGATATTATCCTTTTCTTCCAGCCATAATTTCACCAGGTCCGTTGTGACCGACTTCGGTCTTTCCAGCGGGAAAGCCAGGGCACGGTCCCAGCAGAGGCTGGCCAGTACACCCAGGGCGCGACTAACGGCGAAGAGTACCGTATAGAATTCATATTCCACCATCCCATAGTGTACCAGGAGGGCCCCGCTATGGGCATCCACATTGGGCCAGGGGTTTTTGATCTTACCAATGGTCTGCAGGATCGGCGGCACCGTCTCGTAGATATTCCAGACCGTCTGTACCAGTTTATCATCAGGCATGTGCTTCTTGCCGAATTCCAGCTGGGCGGTATAACGGGGATCGGTTTTGCGCAATACCGCATGCCCGTAACCCGGCACCACTTTGCCTTCGCTCAGGGTTTTCTTTACATAGTCCGCTATCTGTTCCTTTGTCGGCAGATCGGTCTTCAGTTCTTCCTGCATCTCATAGATCCATTTGATCACTTCCTGGTTGGCGAGCCCGTGGAGGGGGCCGGCCAGGCCATTCATACCGGCTGCATAACTCAGGTACGGATCACTGAGCGCAGATCCCACCAGGTGGGTGGTATGCGCGGATACATTTCCGCCTTCATGATCGGCATGAATGGTCATATACAGGCGCATCAGTTCCTGGAAACTTTCGTCTTCAAAGCCCAGCATATGCGCCAGGTTGCCCGCCCAGTCAAGCAGGCCATTGGGCTGGATATGGTCACTGTTCCTGTATTTACGACGGTAGATATAGGCGGCGATCCGGGGCAGACGGGCCAGCAAAACAATGCTGTCGTCGAATACCGGTAACCAATAGTCTTTTTTACTGATCCCCTCCGCGTATTTTTTCTGAAAATAGCTTTCGGTCTGCAGGGCCATCACCCCCACCACGAACATGGTCATGGGATGCGCCGTGATCGGGAGCGCGTCAATGGCTTCAAATACATGCGTTGGTACATGACTGCGGCGCTGCAGGATATTGGTCACATGACCGGCTTCCTCATCATTGGGCAATTCGCCGATCAGCATCAGGTAAAATAATCCTTCCGGCAGGGGCTCGGATCCCCCCGGGGCCTTGGGCAGTTTCTGCTGCAATTCCGGGATGGAATAACCGCGGAAACGGATCCCTTCCTGGGCATCCAGTAAAGAGGTCTCGGTCACGAGCCCGGTAATCCCCCGCATACCCTGGTAGATCTGGGACAGCGTAACCTCTCCTATTTTTTTGTTTCCATGCGTCTTCAGTAAGTCCTTGATCTCGGCGGCTACACTGTCAGCTTTAGCCCTGAACCTGTCTTTGATGATACCCATACGACCTTATTTTTCGGGGATTTTTGGTAAACAATTTGAAGGCATAAAAGTACTGATTGCCCCGGGCTGTAGCAAAAATTATTAAGGGGGGTGGAATCAGTTGACAGTTGTCAGTTGACGGTTGTCAGGACATTTACCGGGACTTTATGTGCCAATGGCAGCCTCATAGCTGACAACTAACAACTGACATCTGACATCTGACAGGGTCTCACCCAAACTTAGTATGCCATGATGGGATCTTTCAGCTCGCCCCCGAAACGTTGGCAAAGGCCGTCCCATAGCTGACAACTGACAACTGTCAACTGACATCTGACAACTGACATCTGCCAACTATCAACTGACAACTGTCAACTGACATCTGTCAACTGACATCTGTCAACTGACATCTGACACCTGACAACTGACACCTTATTTAGGCGTCCTCCGGTACAACCAGAGCGCTACGAACACAAACACGATATTTGGCAGCCAGGCGGCCAGAAAGGGGGGCAGGTTACCCTTGGTGGCAAAAACGGTGGAGAATCGGTCGGAAATAATAAAGATGGCCGCAATGATGATGCCGACAGCAAGGTGCATCCCGCTGCCCCCGCGGTTTTTTCGGCTGGCGATTACCACCCCGATCATTGTCAGTAAAAGCACGGTGGCCGAAACAGCGGTACGCCGGTATTGCTCCACTTTGAGGGTGTTCAGTCCTTCGGTACCCCGGAGTTCTTCCCGCTTGATATAGTAGGCCAGCTGGGGCGAGGTCAGTTTGTCCTTCAGGTAATCATCCTTTCGCAGTTCTTCGGGGTCCAGGCGCAGGTTGATGACGAGCGTATCATGGTTCACCATCCGCTCTCCCACACTGTCAATAAAACGTTCGGAAGCCCGGTACAATTTCCATTTTTTGCTGGTCGTGTCCCAGCTGATAGATTCGGACCGCAGGTTATACACCACTTTATTGCCCCTGATCCGCTCCAGGAAAAAGCCCCGGGCGAATTTGATACTCGTATCATAGTCGCGGATCCCGACAAAAGTGTTCGTGTCGGTACGCAGGTAAAAACAGCGGGCACAACTGCCATAGGTCCGGTTCTTGGACGGATCCTTGCTGTCGATATACTTCGATTGAAAATCCGACTTGATGATATTGGCCTTCGGGATCCAGTAACTGTTCCCCAGCCAGAGGAGAAGAGCGAGGAAAAGTCCCCCGATAAAAAAAGGGCGGAGGAACCGGTTATAACTGGTGCCACTGGCCAGGATGGCGATGATCTCTGAACGGGTGGCCATCCGGCTGGTGAAAAAGATCACGGCAATAAACACAAACAAAGGGAAGAGCAGGCTCCATATCCAGGGCACAAAACCGATATAGTATTTACTGATGATTTCCTTCGTGGTAAAACCGGCCGTTACAAAATCGTCCGCCTTTTCGCTGCTGTCCACTGCCACGGCGATCGCCGTGAACAACAGCATACAAAAAATAAACGTGACCAGGAATTTCTTCAGTATGTACCAGTCGAGTTTGTGCATGGATGCGCGAAAATAACCATTTAACTGTTGCCGCTTTGTGAAAGCCGTATCTTATAACTTTTGCTTTAAACGGGGGATCATTTCCTCCTTCCAGCTGGCAAAATCACCGGCCTGGATATGTTTACGGGCCTCCCCGACCAGCCAGAGATAAAAAGCGAGGTTGTGTACACTGGCAATGGTAAGACCGAGTATCTCCTTGGCCTTCATCAGGTGCCGCAAATAGGCTTTTGAATAATAAGCACTCATTGCACAACCAATCCCTTCATCGATGGGCGAAAAATCAAATTCCCATTTCTTATTATCAATGTTGATCACCCCTTCGGAGGTAAAGAGCATCGCATTCCGGCCATTGCGGGTGGGCATCACACAGTCGAACATATCCACGCCCATACTGATACACTCGAGGATATTCCAGGGGGTACCTACGCCCATCAGGTAACGGGGCTTCTCTTGTGGCAGGTGATCACAGCACCAGTCACAGATCTCATACATCACCGGTTCCGGTTCGCCCACACTGAGTCCGCCAATGGCATTCCCGGTGGCATCTTTGGATGCAATGTATTCGCAGGATTGTTTGCGCAGGTCTTTGAAAGTACCGCCCTGTACAATGGGAAACAGGTTCTGCGTGTACCCATATTTGGGTTCGGTGGCATTGAAACGCTCAAAGCAACGGTCGAGCCAGCGGTGGGTCAGTTCCATTGATTTCTTCGCGTAATTGAATTCACTGCCACCGGGCGGACATTCATCAAAAGCCATGATGATATCGCCGCCGATACTGCGCTGGATATCCATCACATTTTCGGGGGCAAATAAATGTTTACTCCCATCGATATGCGATTGAAAGGTAACGCCTTCTTCTTTGATCTTCCGGGTTCCGGCCAGACTGAATACCTGGTAGCCCCCGCTATCTGTAAGAATGGGACGGTCCCATCCATTGAAGCGGTGGAGTCCACCGGCTTTTTCCAGCACTTCAAGTCCGGGCCGGAGATATAAATGATAGGTATTACCCAGAATGATCTGTGCTTTTACTTCATCCTTTAGTTGCTGCTGGGTCACGGCTTTAACACTGCCCACGGTACCTACAGGCATAAAAATGGGGGTCAGGATCTCCCCGTGATCCGTTGTGATCCGGCCGGCCCGGGCCTTGCTCCCGGTATCGGTATGCTGTAACTCAAATGTCAATCCTGCCATATGGGGCGCAAGATAAAACGAAACTGTTTTCCACAACCTGTGAAATATATACCGGGTATTAAAAAGCGCGGGGTGTTACCTTCGCCGCTATGCCACCAATTGCCTGGGAAGAAATTCTCTTTTATTTCTTTATTGCCCTTACCGTTATCCAGCTGTTTTATTATGGCTGGTTTTTCAGCCGGGTCGCTATTTTCAAACCAAAAGAAAAGATGCAATCCCGCCAGCACCCGGTATCGGTGATCATCTGCGCCCGCGATGAGGACGAAAACCTGGCCCGTAACCTGCCGGGTGTGCTGGTTCAGCAATACAGCAGCAGCAGTGAAGTGGTGGTGGTCAATGATAATTCGCTGGATGATTCCAAGTACATTCTGCAGGAACTGAAGAAGACCTTTAAATCCCTGAACGTGGTGGAACTGACCCAGGAGGCCAAACTGATCCCGGGAAAGAAATACCCGCTTTCCATCGGGGTCCGTGAAGCAAAACACGAAGTACTCCTGCTCACCGATGCCGACTGTGTACCCGCCAGTGAACACTGGATCCGGAAAATGCAGGAAGGCTATGATGAGGGGATCGAGATCGTGCTGGGCTATGGGGCCTATCACCGCCGGAAGGGGCTGCTGAATAAACTGATCCGGTTTGAAACTTTTCATACCGCCCTGCAATACCTCTCCTATGCCCTGGCCGGTATTCCCTATATGGGTGTAGGCCGTAACCTGTCCTACAAAAAGGATCTGTTCCTGCGCAACAAAGGATTTTCTTCCATCAATCATATACCCGGGGGGGATGATGACCTGTTCATCAATAAAGTAGCCACGAAGGAAAATACCGCGGTGCTGATTGACCCGGATGCCATTACCCGCTCCATCCCCAGAACCAGCTGGGCGGGCTGGCTGCGGCAAAAATCCAGGCATTATTCCACGGCCCGGTATTACAAGCCAAAGCATAAGTTCCTGCTGGGACTCTATTTCGCCAGCCAGTTTCTGTTTTACCCCGTACTGGTAGCGGCCGCCCTGTTTTATGACTGGCGTCTTGTGTTACCCGTTTTCGGGCTGCGCCTCATCCTGCAGGCCTTTGTACTGTACAAATCCATGAAGAAAATGGGAGAAGAGGATCTATGGCCCTGGTTTGTTTTCCTCGATATGTGGATGTTCTTTTATTACCTCATCTTTGCCCCGGCTTTGTGGAGAAGACCCCGGAGAAGCTGGAACTGAGCCTGAATCATTATGCAAAACGCAGAGATCCTTTATAAATATTTCAGCGAATTCAGTCCCCGGCAGGTGGAACAGCTGAATAAACTGGAAGGCCTGTACCGGGAATGGAATGAAAAGATCAATGTGATCTCCCGCAAGGATATAGATCATTTGTATGAAAAACATGTCCTGCATTCCCTGAGTATTGCCGCCGCTTTTGAATTTGAACCGGGTTCAGAAATTATTGATATCGGCACGGGCGGTGGTTTCCCCGGTATTCCACTGGCCATTTTTTTCCCGGATGTGCAGTTCCTGCTGGCCGACAGTATTGCGAAAAAACTGAAAGTGGTGGAAGCCGTGGCCGGGGGAATTGGCCTGACCAATATCCAAACCCGTCATACCCGTGCGGAGGAAATAAAGGACCGGAAGTTTGATTTTGCTGTTTCCCGGGCGGTAGCGCCACTCCGCGATCTCTGGCAATGGAGCAGGCCCCTGCTCCGGACAAAGCCCCGGTCAGCCGGATCCGCTCTGCAGCCAGGGCTAATCTGTCTGAAGGGCGGGGATCTTCACCAGGAAATACAGGAAAGCGGCACCCGTCCCAGGCTGGTGGAAATCACCGAACTATTCCCCGAAGCCTTCTTTAAGGAAAAATACCTGATCTACGTTCCCCGCTAAAACTACCACTTAGTGGTATTGTCTGGTAGCTATTAAATGATGACCTTTAATTTATGAGACCCATCACCGTATTTATTGTGGATGATAATAAAGAACTGAGAAACGCGCTGGAAGAGATCATAACGATGTCGGAAGGCTACCATTGTATCGGTACGGCCGGCTCGGTTGAAGAGGCGGTGGACCGGATCCCGATCTGCCGCCCGGATGTGGTGCTGATGGATATTAACCTGGGTACGAAAGAGAGCGGAATAGATGCCGTGAAAATCTTAAAACCCCGGATACCTGATACGAATTTTATGATCTGTACGGTTTATGAGGAAGACGAAAAAATCTTTGAAGCCCTGAGCGCGGGCGCCAGTGGCTATATCCTGAAAAAAACCTCCCCGGGCCGTATGCTTGAGGCGATCCGCGAACTATATGAAGGAGGCGCCCCAATGAGCAGCCAGATCGCCCGGAAAGTGGTGGTCGCCTTTCAGCAGCAACAAAATCATCACCCGGTCACGGAACCCGAAAAACTGAACCAGCTTACCGCAAGGGAAATGGAAATACTCGAATTGCTTTCAAAAGGCCTGATGTATAAAGAAATCGCCTCCCAGACCATGCTTAGTCCGGAAACCGTGCGTAAACATGTCTATAATATTTACGAAAAATTACACGTAACAAACCGCGTGGCCGCTGTCAATAAATTCTACGGGAGGTAATTTTTGCGGGTTTTTGCGGGTAAATTTTAAAAAAACGGCAAAAAATACCACAAAAGTGGTATTTGCCGGTAAATTGGCCCGTCCTATTTTTGATCCATCAAAGAGATTAGCGAAAACCATTAACCTTAATCTTATCCTGTTCATTCGATACCGGGCTTTGATGCAAACCATTATAAGGCCCCTGCTCATCGCGGGGGCTTTATGTTTGTAGTGTCCAGCCTGCGAACTGTTTACCACTTCAGTTCCAGCTTATTATTTTTCCGGTCAATATCCGCCATCCGCAGGGAGGGGTCGATCTCCACGACTGAGAAATCCGCCAGTTTGCGACTGGTTTCAATCGTATAAGTAGCGCTTGTCCATTTCCAGGGACTGTAGAGTACCCGGCTGATGGAGGAATCTTCAATGGGTTTTGCCCCATACATCAGGTTCATCGGGATATAATGCAATTCTTTGCTGCCGTCTTTAAAGGTCAGCAGCAGGTCGATTGGCATGGGCATCAGCCCGGCCCGGTTCAGCCGTACTTTTGTTTTACCCCCTTCTTCCCACAAGCTGTCAATGCTATAATCGATCGTCCGGGTCGAATTCACCCAGTATTCCTTGTACCAGTCCAGTTTCATATCGCTCACCTTTTCCGCCACCCGGATAAAATCGGTGGCATTGGGGTGCCTGAACTTCCATTGGTTGTAATATTCCAGCAGGATCCTGTCCCGTACAGCAGCCCCGGTGATATAACCCAGCTGCTCGACAAATACAGCTCCTTTGGAATAAACAGCCGCGCCATAAGCCGCATTGGTATTGTAGTGGTCCGCATGGGTGGTCAGGGGTTCTTCCTTCCCGCTTTTGGCCAGGCTGGTATAGCCCCGGTAATTACCCTCAAAAGCAAAGCCGTTATTGTTTTCGAGGAAAGCAGTTACCCGGTCTTCGGCATAAGAGGTAAACCCTTCATCCATCCAGCCATACAAGGACTCGTTGGTAGCCAGGATACCATAATACCAGTTGTGCAGCCACTCGTGCAGCCAGGCGCCGGGCCCGATCAGCAGGGTGGCCATGGGATATTCCATACCGCCATCACCTCCATGTATAAACGAAAATTGCCTGTAGGGGTATGCCCCGAAATGCTTTTCGATAAAGGGGAGGGCTTTTTGCGCATCATCCAGCACCTTCTCCCATTCCTGCGCAGTGGCGGTGCTGGTTTTATACAAAAGATGAAAGGTCAGGCTGTCCCTTATTTTTCTTGTTTTATGTATAAATTCCGGATCTGCGGCCCACATGAAATCGTGTACATTGGGCGCCAGGAAACGCCAGGTGAGTTTATCCCCGGCCGGCTGGTTTATTTTGGTTCCGGGGGTTTCATACCCATACCCGACCTGGTTCGGATTCTGCAGGTAACCGGTTGCACCCAGGATGTATTTTTTATCAATCCGGATGCTGACATCGAAATCACCCCAAACACCGTAAAACTCACGGGCGATATAGGGGGTCGGATGCCAGCCTTCATAATCATACTCACATATCTTGGGGTACCACTGGCTCATGGAATAGCGTACTTTACTGGCCGGGTTGTCCCTCCCGCTCCTCCGGATCTGCAAGGGCACCTGGGCTTCAAACTCCAGGTCAAAGACCACTTTGGATCTGGGTAAAACAGGCTTATCCAGCTTTACTTCGAGGATGGTTTCGTCCATAGTAAAGGTTTGCGGGCGGCCGTTCATCTTCAGGGAAATGATTTTCTGGTACCCTATCTCATCCGGTTTCAGTTTCTGGATCCGGTCTTTTACCCGCTGATCCCAGTCGGGACCCCGGCCCGCCGTAAGGGTCCCCTGTCTCCGGCTGCGGGTATCCATCATACTGCCCGGCTGGAAAGCATTAAAATAAAGATGATAGAATACCCGGTTCAGCGTATCGGGTGAATTGTTCCAGTATTCCAGCTTTTGTTTACCGGTAAGCTGGTTGGTCTGCACATTCATGTCAATATTCATGACATATTTCACTTTCTGCTGCCAGCGGTCGGGCTGGGCATATACTGTGCTATAACAAAAAATACAAATCCCTAAAAGACGAAGGCTCTTTATCATTGGTTACCATTTCAGATTAGATGCTAAATTTCGGGAAAAGCGGTCTGTATAAAAAGTGAAAATGATAAAAGGAGTTCTATTCCCTGCCCTGCACAACGATGACGATCTCTCCTTTTACGGGCTTCTGACTGAACCAGGCGGCCACTTCCTTTAAGGTACCCCGTTTGTTTTCCTCAAATAGTTTGGTCAGTTCCCGGCTCACACTGCACAAGCGGTCCTCCCCGAAATAGGTAATAAATTCTTCCAGCGTCTTTACCAGCCGCAGGGGTGATTCGTAAAAGACCAGGGTCCGTTCTTCTTCCGCCAACTGTTTTAGCAGGGATTGCCGCCCCTTTTTTAGCGGTAAAAAACCTTCGAAACAAAACCGGTTCGTGGGAATGCCGCTGTTTACCAGCGCGGGAACAAAAGCAGTTGCCCCGGGCAAACATTCCACCCGGATCCCCGCTTTGACGCATTCCCTCACCAATAAAAAAGCCGGGTCGGAAATACCGGGTGTACCGGCATCGGTTACCACCGCCATTTTCTTTCCTTCCTGCAACTGGCTGACGAGGTGATGCAGCACTTTGTGTTCATTGTGCTGGTGATAAGGGGACAGCGGTTTATTGATCTGGTAATGATGGAGCAAATGGGAACTGGTGCGGGTATCTTCCGCCAGGATAAGATCCACCTCTTTCAGGACTTCGAGGGCACGAAGTGTAATGTCCTTGAGATTGCCGATGGGGGTAGGAACGAGATACAACATAGCAACGGGTTACGAGTTGCGGGCAGCGAGCTCATTACGCATAGCTCGTCACTCCCGGCACCTGCATTAGTTAACTTCAATCTCAAAATACTCCATCACCGCATTACTCAACAATTTCTTACTGGCTTCCTCCGCAATGGCTTTGGCTTTTTCAACGGAATCCGCATTGACCCGGAGGGTAATATTCTTGCCCACCCGCACATCTTCCACACCGGTTAACCCGAGGTTGCCGAGCCCGCCCATCACCGCTTTCCCCTGCGGATCAAGCAATTCTTTCAGGGGCATTACTTTTATCTGTACCGTATAGATCATGCTATTTTGTTTTTGAAAAGCAAAGATAAGAGAACATAGGCCATCACGATAACCGGAACAGCCAGCCATTTCATCAAAACAAGGGCCAGTACGGCGATTAGGATCAGCAGGTACCGGGGCAGGTTATTTTTCACCGAATAATCCCTGAACTTCATCGCCATCAGGGGCAGGGAGGAAACCATCAGCCAGGAAAGCAGGAGGACGATCCCGTATAAAAACCATTTGTCGTGCAAAAGCGTATAGACCCAGGCCTCGTTTACATTCCAGTAGATCAGCGGCAAAGAAGCCACCAGTATTCCGGCTGCCGGAACGGGCATGCCTTTGAAATAATAGGTTTGACTGCTATCGAGATTAAAACGGGCCAGGCGCCAGGCGGCCGCGCAGGGCAAAATAAAAGCGGGCAATAACCAGCCCATTGAAACATCCAGCCCACCTTCCTGCTGTGCAAAACTCAGTCGCAGGAACTGGTAGATGATCATACCGGGGGCCACGCCAAAACTCACCACATCCGCCAGCGAATCCAGTTGCTTGCCCATTTCCGAAGTAGCTTTGAATAAGCGGGCTACAAAGCCGTCGAGAAAATCCACCACAGCGGCGATCCCTATGAACAAGGACGCCAGCCATATCTGTTCCGGTATATCCAGGTACTCCCGGCCTTCTGCATTTACATTAATGATGATTCCGTTCTGCAGCACCGCTACAATGGCCAGACAGCCAAAGAGCAGGTTGAGCAGGGTAAAGATGTTCGGGATTTGTTTCATGTGATCAGTTGTCAGTTGTGAGTTGCCAGTTGGCAGTTGTGAGTTGTCAGTTGTCGGTTGTCAGGGCTTAAAGCAGTAACATTCCTGATAAAGTGAAACACTTTTAAAGAAGTACTAATTAAACCCCGCACCTGTAACAAACATAGTTGCTTTACAATTAATGAGTAATTATTTTCTCCATTTAATATAACCAGTTTGCATTCTTTCAGCCACTACTCTCATTGGCAAATTGGCACATTGGCACATTAGCTATTTCTTCATCAATGCTTCTATCTCCTCCACCGTAACCGGGATATTCTTCATCAGGTCCACATTGCCGTTCCGGGTCAGCCAGAAATTATTCTCGATCCGGACCCCCATTTGTTCTTCCTCTATATAGATTCCCGGCTCAATGGTAAATACCATCCCCGCCTTTACCGGTTCTGTACGGGTGCCCAGGTCATGCACATCCAGTCCCAGGTGATGGGAGATCCCGTGGTACAGGTATTTGCGGTAAGCCCGGTTCTCCGGGTCTTCATTTTTCACATCCGATTTTCTCAGCAACCCGATCTTCAGGAACTGCTGCGTGGCTTCCTCGCCTACTTTATCGGTGTAATCGATAATAGTGATCCCCGGTTTTAATATGCTCCGGGCGTACAGATGCAGGTGCAGGCAAGCATTGTAAACCGTCTTCTGGCGGCGGGTGAATTTTCCGTTTACCGGTACGGTACGGGTGAGGTCAGCGCAATACCCCCCGTATTCCGCGCCAAAATCCATTAAGATCAGTTCACCATCCTTACATTCTTCATTGTTATTTACATAATGGAGGGTCCGGGCCCGGTCGCCACTGGCAATGATACTGCCATAAGCCGGACCGGTGGCCCGCTGGCTCAGGAAGGAATGGAAGATCTCAGCTTCGATCTCGTATTCCATTACACCGGGCCGGATAAATTTCAATAAGCGGCGGAATGTGTGTTCCGTAATATCCATGGCCTTCTGCATCACTTCCACTTCGAGGGCGGTCTTGATGGCCCTCAGCTCCTTCATAATTTTAGCGGCGCGCAGGAAGTTGTGCAGCGGGTAACGGCTTTTCATTTCATCAATGAACCGATAATCGCCGGAACGCAGCAGGTTGGATTTGCGGTCATTCTCATTGCTGTCGAGATAAATATGGTCAGCCAAATGGATCCAGGGTTGCAGCAATCCGTCCAGGCTGTCGAGCCATACGATGGTTTTAATCCCGCTGGTAGCCTGGGCCTCTTTGACCCGCAGGCGTTTGCCATCCCATTTTTCTTTCAGTTCGTTGGGACGTACCAGTACCAGTACTTCGCGGTATTTCGGATCGGGGTTATCGGGAAAGAGGATCAGCATACTCTCTTCCTGCGTGATGCCGCTGAGCCAAAACAGGTCGGTATTTTGTTTAAATGTATAAATGGCATCCCCGTTGACCGGTACTTCGTCATTGCTGACAAAAATGGCAATGGAGTTTTTTTGCATCCGGCTTACAAACCGTTGCCGGTTCTGTACAAACAGTTCAGGGTTTAATGGCAGGTATTTCATATCAGTTAATTGAGGAAATAACGAATCAGGGTTGAAAATCCGGCTAAAGATAGGATGCTATCTATTGATCCCTCTGACTTTCATCACAAAACAAGCTCGCTTTTCTAAAAATGTACAAATTTCAAGACCCGACCCGTCTTTTTTTGCTTTATTAAATACAATCCCATGAAAATGAACAGAAACCAATCATTTTCGGAAAATATTAGTCCCTTTTCAATGTGTCGAACGAACACTTGTTTGTAAAGTATTGGAGTTTGACATTACCTTTGCCGCTTTACCAAATGCGATTGCCTCTATATGTCAATACCAACGATTGCCCTGCCAATAAAACACCTGCTTAAAATTGGTCTCAGAAACACCGAAACGATTCGTTACCAAAGCACCCCGGAAGAGCTCATCCAGGATACCCTGCGTATGGGCGAGGGCGTATTGAATGATACCGGCGCCCTGGTCATCCGGACTGGTGAGTTTACCGGCCGTTCTCCCCGTGACAAGTTTACCGTAAAGGATGAGCATACGGCTGATTCCGTTCACTGGAATGAATTCAATATCCCGATCGGGGCCGATCATTTTGATACCATTTTTGACAAGATCAGCGCCTACCTTAACCAGCTGCCCGAGGTCTGGGTCCGTGACTGCTATGCCTGTGCCGATCCCCGTTACCGCCTCAATGTCCGGGTAGTGAATGAAAAACCCTGGAACAATCTTTTCGCCTACAATATGTTTCTCCGGCCAACCGGGGAGGAACTGGAGCATTTCCAGCCCGACTGGCACCTGATTGCCGCACCGGGATTAAAACTGGACCCGGCTGAATGCGGAACCCGCCAGCACAATGCCACCGTGGTTTCCTTTAAACACAAAATGATCCTGATCGCGGGTTCGGGTTATACCGGCGAAACCAAGAAAGGCATCTTCACCATACTCAATTATATTTTACCGCATGAAAAAAATGTATTGAGTATGCACTGCAGCGCCAATATGGGTGAGCAGGGAGACACGGCTATTTTCTTTGGCCTGAGCGGTACCGGTAAAACCACCCTGAGCGCCGACCCCAACCGCAAACTGATCGGGGATGATGAACATGCATGGACCCGGGATACTATTTTCAATTTCGAAGGTGGCTGTTATGCCAAGACCATCAACCTCACGGAGGAAAAAGAACCGGAGATCTTTCGTGCCATCCGGCCCGGCGCCCTGGTAGAGAATACCGGTTTCTTTGCAGGTACCAGCCGGATCAATTTTGATGACAGCTCCATTACGGAAAATACAAGGGTCTCCTACCCCCTGCATTATATCAGTAATGCCCTGGAACCCTCCGTTGGAGGCCTGCCTAAAAATATTTTTTTCCTTACCTGCGATGCCTTTGGCGTATTGCCGCCGGTGTCCAAACTAACGCCGGGGCAGGCCATGTACCAGTTTATCTCCGGCTATACCGCCAAGGTAGCGGGTACGGAAGCGGGCGTCACCGAACCCAAACCCACATTCAGTGCCTGCTTTGGCGCGCCCTTCCTTCCGTTGCATCCCGGGAAGTACGCCGCGATGCTGGGAAAGAAAATGCAGGAGCACCAGGTAAATGTCTGGATGATCAATACCGGCTGGACCGGTGGCCCTTATGGCACCGGCAGCAGGATGAAACTAAACTATACCCGGGCCATGATTACGGCTGCGCTGAACGGAACCCTGAATAAGTCGGAATTTGACACCGATCCCGTTTTCGGCATGGCTATACCGCGGACCTGTCCGGATGTACCTGAAGGATTACTGAATCCCCGGAATACCTGGACCGATAAAAAAGCCTATGACGAAAAAGCGAAATACCTCGCGGGATTGTTTGTAAAGAACTTTGAGAAATATAAAGACGGGGTAAGTGAGGAGATATTGGCAGCGGCCCCCAAAGGATAGCAGCAGTTCAAAAGTAAAAAGTCAAAAATCCCCAACCTGTAAAGTTTTTACTACACAGGGAGGCTGGTTTTTAATTTTGGCTTTTTAGTTTTTACTTTCTTTAACGGCCAATTCCGGGGCGGATAAAATTTCCGGTACAAAATTTCGTTTTAGAATCGCATGAAACGAATTTTCCACCTTTTGCTGATTACACTTTCGCTTTCAACCTTGCGGGCGCAGGAACCCGGGGAGGACCTGCTGGCCTGGAACGCTTCCCGTAAACTCAGCTGGAGTGATTACAAAGCGGCTCCCAATCCCGGCAGTGATGCAGCGGCCACCACCACCACCTATCTCAGCATCGACTACCATATTTCAGGTAACAATTTCAGCTATACCATCAAATCCTGGTTCTCCCGTACCCTGTCCTGGGGCCGGCATAAAACCAGTTATATCCTCAGCCATGAGCAGGGACATTTTGATATTGCGGAGATCTATGCCAGGAAACTGCACCGGCGGATGAGCGAATACCGGTTCGACAAAGATTCATACCGGAAAGAACTGAAAAGGGTCTATGATGAAGTGACCGGTGAGAAAGCCGGTCTGCAGGAGCAATATGACCGCGAGACGCAACATAGCATCAACAAAGAGAAGCAGGCCGAATGGGAAAAAAAGATCCGTTCAATGCTGGAGGAACTGAAGGATTATGCTGATTACTGATCCTTGCGGTACAGGTCATTTCCCAGCCAGGCCTGGTAACGCACCAGCAATTCCACGAAGGTTTCCAGGTCCCTTTCCCGAACCAGCAGGGCTGAACCCGGAACGGCCAGGTCAAAGTTTTTGTACCGGCGATAGACCTGCAGGTCCCAATGTCCCGGATTGGCCGGGCGGTTCTCCATCGAAAAGACCGTCATCCGGGGCGTTACATAGTGATATTTCTGCACTGACACAATTCCCTTTTCATTGACCACCTGGTACATTTTTTCCAGCGCTTTTACCAGCTGTCCCAGGTCTTCCACATCCACCTGTGCGCTGTGGGCGGGGAAACGCAAATTACCCAGTACCGATCCGGTAGTAAAGCAGATTGCCCTTTGTTTTTCCCCGGTGTTGAGTTCGTATGCGGTTAATATCCCGATGTCTGTATTGCCCGCCTGGCCGATCGTATCGGTGCTGACATTTACCCAGGAGCCCGGGCGCAGCATCAGTTCCTGTAAGCGGCTGTTGGCATAGCTGCTGTCTGCCTGGGCAAAGCAACTGAAAGGAAGGAGCGTAAAAAAAACCTGCAGTGTTTTCATACGATGAAATTTACTGCAAGTTATTCCCGGAAAACTTTATGCCTTGTTAAAAGAGCCCGTAGAGTTCCGCATCCACTTTGCGGATGATCTCCCCGAGGTCCTCTTCGCGTTCGGCAAATTTATTTTTATCAACATCGATGATCAGCAGCTTTCCTTCTTTGTATTCACCGATCCATTTGTTATAGTATTCGTTCAGCTTTTTCAGGTAATCCAGCCGGATGTTTTCCTCGTACTCCCGGCCTCTTTTCTGGATCTGTCCCACCAGGGTGGGAACGGAGGCATTCAGGTAGATCAGCAGGTCGGGTGGCTGCACCAGGGTTTTTAAGGTCTGGAAGAAATGAAAGTAATTATCGAAATCCCGTTTGCTCATCAGGCCCATTTCATGCAGGTTGGGGGCGAAGATATTGGCATCCTCGTAAATGGTGCGGTCCTGGATCACGGTTTCGGTGCCTTTCTGGATCTCCACTAACTGGCGGAGACGGCTGTTCAGGAAAAAAATCTGCAGGTTAAAGCTCCAGCGGGGCATGTCCTCATAAAAGTCCATGAGGTAGGGATTGTGGTCCACATCCTCGAAGTTGGGAATCCATTTATAATGCTTGCTCAGCATTTCAGTCAGCGTCGTCTTGCCGGCACCGATATTTCCTGCAACGGCGATATGTTTTGGTTTCTTTGCTTTTGCCATAACTTGATAATTCCGGGTAAAAATAATCCCAGCGGGAGGGTTTCAAAGTAAGCCCTTTTTTGGGAATTGGGATGGCCAATCCGGGATTTTTAAAAATAATTCAATCCCACTGCTTCCCGTACCAGTTCCATAGTGGCCCGGGCGCTTTTACGGGCTTTTTCGGCCCCGGTTTCCATCACTTCCTTCAGGTAGGCCGGGTTGTTGCGGATCGCTTCGGCTTTTTCACGGATGGGTGAAATAAAGCGGACCATATCTTCGGCCAGTTGCTTTTTCATATCGCCGTACCGGATTGTACACGCATCGTAATCGGCTTCAAATTTCCGGATCACCGCTTCTTCACTCACCAGTTTCATCAGCAGGAAAATGTTCTCGATATAGTCAGGTTTGGGGCTATGGGGCAGCGTGGGACCACTGTCGGTCCTGGCCTTCATTACTTTTTTCCGGATCAGTTCATCTTCATCAGATAAATACAAAGTGGCCAGTTGATTTTCGCTTTTGCTCATTTTACCGGCCCCGTCCAGGCTGGGAACTTTTACCAGTTCCTCTCCGTAGTTAAAGGCAAGGGGTTCCGGAAATATTTCACCATAGCGGTGGTTGAACCGGTTGGCAAAATTCCGGGCCATTTCCAGGTGCTGTTCCTGGTCCTTCCCCACCGGTACATACCTGGCACGGTGCAGGAGGATATCGGCCGCCTGTAATACGGGGTAGGTCAGCAGGCCGGCATTGATATTATCCGGCTGAAGCCGGACTTTATCTTTGAAAGTGGTGGTCTTTTCCAGTTCGCCCTTATAGGCCAGCATGTTCAGGTGCAGATAAAGTTCGGCAGTTTCATGAATATGGCTCTGGCAGAAAAGCGCTACTTTTCCGGGGTTGAGTCCGCAGGCGATATTTTCCGAAAGCACCCGGTGTACATTGGTCTTCAGTTCTTTTGTATCGGGGTGGGTGGTCAGTGAATGCAGGTCGGCCACCATAAAATAGCATTCGAACTCCTCCTGCATCCGTACATAATTCCGCACCGCCCCGAAATAGCTCCCGAGATGTAAAAAACCAGTGGGGCGGATGCCGCTCATAACGATCTCTTTCTTTGCTGCCATAGGGCGGCGAAGATAAGAATTAGTCCCGAGTTCCTCTGCCGCAGAAGGACTTACCGCTAATAAAACTCATGGGCCTTACTCGGCTGTCCTGATTATCTTTGCCCCCATGGAAGTCAACGATCAGTTAGTGGATAAGCTGGCCCACCTGTCCCGTTTACAGTTCAATGATACCGATAAAGCTGCGATCAAAAATGACCTGCAGCGGATGATCGGTTTCGTGGAAAAACTGAACGAACTGGACCTGGCCGGTGTGGAACCCCTGCTCCATATGAGCGGGGAGGTAAATGTGCTGCGCGAAGATGAGATCAGGGGATCGGTAAGCCGGGAAACGGCATTGAAAAACGCACCCCTGCACGATGAGCAATTTTTCAAGGTTCCCAAAGTGATAAAAAAATAATATGGCACAGGGTATCATCCATCTCGAAAGCATTCACAAAAGTTACTTCATGGGTAAACAGGCTTTGCCGGTGCTGAAAGGGATTACGCTGGATATTTACAAAAACGAATACGTGGCGCTGATGGGCCCCTCGGGTTCCGGCAAAAGTACACTGATGAATATCCTGGGATGCCTGGATACCCCTACCGGCGGCCGCTATATCCTGAATGAAAATGATGTAAGCAAGATGACCGACAATTCGCTGGCCGAAGTCAGGAATAAAGAGATCGGTTTCGTATTCCAGCAATTCAACCTCCTGCCCCGTTTAACGGCGGCGGAAAATGTGGCCCTGCCGCTTGTGTACGCGGGAATGAACCGGAAACAACGCACGGAAAAAGCCATGCAGGTCCTGGAGATGGTGGGGCTTACCGACCGGAGCCATCATAAGCCCAATGAATTATCCGGGGGGCAATGCCAGCGGGTAGCGATCGCCCGGGCGCTGGTGAATGATCCGTCCATTATCCTGGCAGATGAACCCACCGGTAACCTGGATACTAAAACTTCTTACGAGATCATGGAGATCTTTAATACCATTCACAGCAACGGCAATACGATTGTGCTGGTGACCCACGAAGAAGATATTGCCAACCATGCCCGCCGGATCGTACGGTTACGCGACGGACTGGTAGAAACCGACCGGAAGAATGAACATGCCGGTGAGTACCTGCACCATTAATAAATGAATAAAAGTTCCGGCCGGAACATTTCTTTCCGGATCTTTGCCGAGCAGCCAATGCAACCAATATGGCAACCAGGATATACACCAAAACCGGGGACAGGGGTTCCACTTCACTGATCGGGGGTACCAGGGTATCCAAATCGCACCTGCGCATTGAAGCGTATGGTACCGTGGATGAACTGAATTCGCATATCGGGCTTTGCCGCGACCTGATCACGGATGAGGCCAGCCGCAGCTCCCTGCGTGAAATACAGGACCGCCTGTTTACGATTGGTTCTTCCCTTGCCTGTGATCCCGCCAGGGAATCAAAGATGCGGTTACCGGACCTGAACGAAAATGATGTGGAATGGCTGGAAAAAGAAATGGACCGGATGGATGAAACACTTCCCGAAATGAAAAGTTTTATTTTACCCGGGGGGCACCCCATCGTTTCCCAGTTGCATATTGCCCGCTGTGTGGCCCGCCGCGCCGAACGCTGTTGTGTACGGCTTGAACCGGGAGAAGCAGAAACAGATCTCCTCATCCTCCGGTACCTGAACCGGCTAAGCGATTATCTTTTTATGTTAAGCCGGTATTCCGGTATGCAGCTGAAAGTGGCTGAAATTCCCTGGAAGCCCAGGCTGCGGAATGAATAAGGACCGCACTGCTATTGTATAATTTTCCCGTCCTTCATGTGCAGGACCCGGTCGCTCAGCAGGGCCAGCTCTTCGTTATGGGTAACGATCAGGAAGGTCTGCGAGAACTGGTCCCGCAGGTCAAAGAACAACTGGTGCAATTCTTTTGCATTGGCAGAATCCAGGTTACCCGTGGGCTCATCTGCAAAAATTATATCCGGTTTATTGATCAGGGCCCGGGCAACAGCCACCCGTTGCTGTTCACCACCCGAGAGCTGTCCGGGTTTATTCTCCATCCGCTGGCTGAGTCCGAGCAACTGCAATAATTTTTCCGCTTCCGCCTTTACTTCAGTTTTTTTTCGGCCGGCCAGCCAGCCGGGGATGCATACATTTTCGAGGGCTGTAAACTCGGGCAGCAGGTGGTGGAACTGGAAAACAAAGCCGATATTTTTATTCCGGAAGGCCGCCATTTTTTTGCCGGAAAGGGTATTGAGCAATACATTATTCATGCGGACCTCCCCCATATCAGCTTTATCAAGGGTGCCGAGAATATGCAGGAGTGTGCTCTTGCCGGAACCGGAGGGTCCGACGATTGAAACCACTTCTCCCCTGCTGATTTCGACATCCACCCCTTTCAAAACTTCCACTGTTCCATACCGTTTATAAATGTTTTTCCCGCTTATCATTCGTCAAATATCGCAAATAACAGGTGCCGGCAAAAAACTACGGGCTGCAGGCCGGCCGGATTTTAGCATTTCCTTCAAAAAGCCATTTACAACTAAGGATTTGGAAAATTCGTTAATACAACTACATTTGCGGAAAATTAGGGGTATCCTGGTGAAAACCGGGGCCCAAAATCCTTCCTGACTGCGGCCCGCTTCGCGGCGAACCAGGCAGACGGGAATCAAAAAAAAACCTGAAAAGATGTTTTGGACATTAGAATTAGCTTCGTACCTGGAAGATGCACCCTGGCCGGCCACCAAAGATGAGCTGATCGATTATTCTATCCGTTCCGGTGCCCCTATCGAAGTGGTGGAAAACCTGCAGGAACTGGAAGATGAAGGCGATGTGTACGAAACCATCGAAGATATCTGGCCGGACTATCCCACCCAGGATGATTTCCTGTTTAATGAAGACGAGTATTAGAAGTAACTGAAAAGAAATACAACCCCTTCCGAGGGGTTTTTTTATGCCCCGGTACGCCTTCAGTCCAGTTTGTATTTACCCAGGTCAGCCGGGTTGCAGATATCAATGAATTCCTTTTTACCCCGGTTTTCTCCCCGGGCTATTTTCAGGAAAATATCCAGTGATTTCCAGTACACATGATCGCGGTTGGTATCCAGCACCAGCAAATGCGACATGATAATATTTCCGGCCATTTCCACCAGGCGGCGGGCATGAAAATCCGTGTACTCGTTCTGGTTAATCTCCAGCACTTTCTTCACCGCTTCTTCGTATTCACCGGTCATCTCCGCAATATAATTCCGGTACCCCAGCAGTTCCGGCTTCACCTCCATTTGTTCATAAGCCCGCATTTGCGCCAGGTAACCCCCGGTCGTTACCCCCCGTACTGCCGCCACCACCTGTAACTGGGTCGTGCCCTCGTAGATACTGGTGATCCGGGCATCCCGGTAAATCCGCTCGATGGGATAATCTTTCATAAAACCGGAGCCCCCGTGAATCTGCAGGGCATCATACGCCACCTGGTTACATATCTCGGAAGAAAGGCCTTTGGACATCGGTGTGAAAATATCCGCCAGCTTCTGGTAGGCTTTTAATTCCGTTCTTTCATCCGGAAGAAGGGTTTTTTCCCGGGAAATATGCTCATAGGCTTTGTACACATCCACAAAACGGGCTGTCTCATACAACAGGGAACGAATGGCATCCACTTTGGCTTTCATCCGGGAGATCATTTCATAAACCGCCGGAAACTTGCTGATGGAACTGCCGAACTGCACCCTTTCCTTTGCATAAGCAACGGCTTCACGCCAGGCGGCATCCGCCAGGCCCACCGATTGGGCGGCAATCCCCAAACGGGCCCCGTTCATCAGGGCCATCACATATTTGATCAGGCCGAATTTTCGCTGCCCCACCAGTTCGGCCGGTGCATTCCGGAAGACCAGTTCGCAGGTAGGTGATCCGATGATCCCCAGTTTGTGTTCGATCCGCCTCACGGTAACCGCCTGGCTGTTGCGGTCGTAAATGAACATGGAGAGGCCGCGGCCATCGGCTGTTCCTTCTTCCGAACGGGCAAGCACCAGCGAAATATTTCCATCCCCGTTTGTGATAAACCGTTTCACCCCGTTCAGCTGCCATTTACCTTCCACCAGGGAAGCTTTTAACTGAACCGCCTGTAAATCGCTGCCGGCATCCGGTTCTGTCAGGTCCATGGCTGCTGTTTCCCCGGCTGCGATACGGGGCAGGTAGCGTTGCTGTTGTTCCTCGTCCGCAAATTCATGAATGGTTTCGGCACAGTCCTGCAGGCCCCAGATATTTACAAAGCCCGCATCGGCCCGGGAGACCATATCCGCGGCCATGATATAGGGTACAATGGGAAAATTGAGGCCATTGAATTTCCTCGGCAGGGTGATCCCCATCAAACCCGCTTTTACAATCGCATCCAGGTTTTTTTGGGTACCCGCTGCATACTGCACATGCCCGTCCACCAGGTGGGGCCCCTCGGCATCCACCCCCTCCGCATTGGGTGCAACTGTATTGGCACAGATATCACCCACGATCTCCAGTACCTGGTCATAACTGTCCATTGCATCTTCGAAATCGACCGGGGCATAATCGAACTGTTCATGCTCCGTATAGTTTCTTTCCTTCAGTCCCACTATTTTCTGCATCAGGGGATGGGTGAGATGAAATTTCAGCTCAGCCGTATCCAGATAAAAATTACCCATGTCTTCCAGTTTTTGAATAAACGATCGGTCCGGGAATCAAACCTCCCTTCTTATTTGATATTCCTTTTATAATACCGGATCATCCTGGGAATAATGTTTTCCAGGTTGCCCTGTATCACATAGTCCGCCAGTTTATTGATCGGTGCGTTGGCATCATTGTTAATGGAGATCACCATCGCGGAATCCTGCATCCCCGCGATATGCTGGATCTGCCCGGAGATACCGCAGGCAATATAGAGTTTGGGTCGTACGGTGATCCCGGTTTGCCCGATCTGTCTTTCCTTATCGGTAAACCCGGCATCCACGGCTGCCCGGGAGGCTCCCACTTCGGCCCCGAGGGTATGTGCCAGTTCATAGAGTAAATTGAAATTTTCTTTCGAACCCACCCCATAGCCGCCGGCAATGATGATCGATGAATTTTTCAGGTTGATCTTTGAGGATTCAACCTGCCGCTCAATGATCTTCACCACCAGGTCCTCCTCCCGGAGATACTGGTTGATATCGGGTCTTACTACTTCCGCTTTATGTGTTTCTGAAATAATTTCTTTTTTCATCACGCCTTCCCGTACGGTGGCCATCTGGGGGCGGTTATCCGGGTTCACAATTGTGGCCACAATATTTCCGCCGAATGCAGGACGGATCTGGTAAAGCAGGTTCTCATAGGTCCGGCCCGTCTTCTTGTCTTCGTATTCACCGATCTCCAGGTTGGTACAGTCCGCTGTCAGCCCGCTGGTGAGTGAGGAGGAAATGCGGGGGCCGAGGTCCCGTCCGACGGAGGTGGCTCCCATCAGCACGATCTGTGGTTTTGTTTCCCTGAACAAACCAACCGCCACTGCCGTATGCGGCAATGTGGTATAGGGGCAGAGCCGTTTGTCATCGGCGATATAAAGGATATCCACGCCGTATTTGCTGATTTCGGTTTCAATCCCGGCCAGGCCTTCGCCCAGCACCAGGGCTTCCAGTTTACAGTTGAGCTGGTTCGCCAGGGACCGGCCCTTGGTCAGTAATTCAAAACTGACATCCTGGATCTTCCCTTCTTCAAACTCGCAGTAAACACAAACATTATTCATTGGCTTATTTTTTGGGGAATAAGAAATGGTTTACCCGATGGTATGCCGGGCGATCAGTTCCTGCATCAGCCATTCAATATCGGCATCATCGGCCGTAAGTACTTTTGATTCCTTGGCCTGGAAAACAATATTCTCCACCTGTCTTACCTTGGTGGGTGAACCAACCAGCCCCAGTTGCACCAGGCCGCTGTTCACATCTTTGGCGCACCATTCGGTGATGGCCAGGTAGGATTTCTCCATGTGTGAAGCGAGGTAATCATCGGAGGCGCTATGCCGTTCGGATAAGGTCGTGGCCCGTTTGTACTTCATCAGTCTTCTCGCATTGCGCGGCCGGCAATCCGGTGCGGTACTGTGTGCCGTGATCAATACAGGCAGGGGGCATTCCACCAGTTCAAAGCCCCGTTCCAATCTTCGTTTTACGCGGATTGTTTTTGCTGCCAGGGAAATAATCTCTTCCGCATAGGTGATTTGCGGGATGCCGAGTTTTTCGGCCACCTGGGGTCCTACCTGCGCAGTGTCCCCGTCAATCGCCTGGCGGCCGGCCAGGATCAGGTCAAAATCCCCGATCTTCCGGATGGCACAAGACAATGCATAGGAAGTAGCAAGGGTATCCGAACCCGCAAAAGCTTTGTCGGTCAGCAGGACACCCGCATCCGCTCCCCGGTACATTCCTTCCCGCAATATCTCGGCGGCCCGTACCGGTCCCATGGTAAGCAGGGTGATCCGGGTACCCGGAAACCGGTCCCCGATCTCCAGCGCCAGTTCCAGCGCGTTGAGGTCTTCGGGATTAAAAATGGCAGGCAGGGCCGCACGGTTCACCGTCCCATCGGCTTTCATCGCGTCTTTACCAACACTCCGGGTATCCGGAACCTGTTTGGCCAAAACAATGATTTTATACATTTCCCAGAAAGGTTGTTGAAGACTACAAACCTTGGAAATCCTATTGTGGGAAAACCTGATATAAATCAGGGAGGGGAATGTTTTACCACCAAAGCACCAGGGGGAAGAAGTCAAAAGTAAAAATTCAAAAGGGCTGCCCTTTAGCAGGTACAGCCCTTTTTTATCGCCCGTTCAGTTATTACAAATCGCAGGAACTTCCTGCTGTATGGTTTATACTTTTGGCTTCCCTCACATTTTATCAATCACGCCCTGCGTAACGCCGGTGAAACTGAAGCCTCCGTCGTGGAAGAGATTCTGCATGGTTACATACCGGGTGAGGTCGCTGAACAGGGTTACACAGTAATTGGCACAATCATCAGCTGTGGCATTGCCAAGGGGACTCATTTGTTCCGCATAGGTCAAAAAGCCGTCGAAGCCCTTTACGCCACTGCCGGCAGTGGTACGGGTGGGTGACTGAGAAACGGTATTCACCCTGACTTTATTTCTTACGCCATAATGGTAGCCGAAATTCCGGGCCACACTCTCCAGCAGGGCCTTGGCATCCGCCATTTCATTGTAATCCGGGAAAACCCGCTGGGCGGCGATATAGGTTAAGGCCACCACGCTGCCCCACTCGCTAATGGCATCCATACTCCAGGCGGTATGAAGGACTTTATGCAGGCTCAGGGCGGAAATATCCAGTGTCTTGTGATTATGGATATAACTGATCTCCGTATAATGATGCCCTTTCCGGACATTCATACTCATTCCCACGGAATGGAGAATGAAATCGATCTTGCCACCGAAATGATTCATTGATTCCTGCAACAGGTTTTTTAAATCATCCAGGTGGGTAACATCCGCTCCAATCACCGGCGCGTTCCCGCAAAGTTCAGACAGTTTGTTGATCTCCCCCATCCGGAGGGCTACCGGTGCGTTGGTCAGCACCAGGCTGGCACCTGCTTCGTGGCATTTCAGGGCGGTTTTCCAGGCAATGGATTTTTCGTCCAGTGCACCGAAGATGATCCCCTTTTTCCCTTTCAGTAATTTAATCGGCATATCAGTTGATTTTGTGGCGGTAAAAATAAGGAGATATGCGGATTGCACCTCAAAATATTGATGCTGCCGCCTGCCCCGGGAAGCTATCCTTCAGGCTCCCGGGAAAATCATTTTTATAAAGAGGACCAGCAGGAATGTGTAAGCAAAGATAACCCCGAGCATGACCAGCAGGAAAAACAAAAACCGCTGCAGGGAATCCCGGGGCCGCAGGGCGTTTTGCAGTAATTTATACAGCCCGCTGACCGGCAGCAGCGAGACCAGGATCAACCCGAGGATGATAAAGGCTTTCAGTTTCACTGGTAAAAGGATTCCCCTGTTAAGGAAACGGGGGTAAAATTATTATATCAGCGGATTAATTCGCAAGTAATCCTATA
Organism: Sphingobacteriales bacterium; assembly: GCA_016192105.1. Taxonomy (GTDB): domain Bacteria; phylum Bacteroidota; class Bacteroidia; order Chitinophagales; family Chitinophagaceae; genus JJ008. Next base: position 85,780 of record JACPUV010000022.1, read on the forward strand.
TTAGCCGGAGAAACTGATCCCCCCTGGTTCACCAATTTAATTATTATGGGCGTTCGAACAATCATTACCGGTACCGGCTGTTTTATTCCCCCTGTTATTAAAACAAACAGGGATTTTTCTACCCAGACCTTCTATGGCGAGGATGCCAACCGGATTGAAACCCCGACGGAAGTGATCGTAAATAAATTCCAGGATATCACGGGAATTGAAGAGCGCCGTTATGCGGCCGATGAAATGAATTCCTCCGATATGGCCACGATCGCGGCCCGGCTGGCGATTGAAGACAGTGGGGTAAATCCCGAGGAACTGGACATGATCATCGTTGCCCAGAATTTCGGCAATGTGATTAAGCATACCATCCAGACCGATGTACTGCCGGCCATTGCATCCCGGGTCAAACATGACCTGGGTATTAAAAATCCAAACTGCGTGGCCTATGATATTCTCTTTGGCTGCCCGGGCTGGGTGCAGGGTGTGATCCAGGCTGATACCTATTTCAAAGCCGGGGCGGCCCGGAAAGCGCTGGTGATCGGAACCGAAACCCTGAGCCGGGTGATTGATGTGTATGACCGCGACAGCATGATTTTTTCTGACGGGGCCGGTGCTACCGTACTGGAAGCGCAGGAGCCCGGCGAGAAGGGAAGCGGGATACTTTCCTGGAGCGTGCAGAGCCATTGCATCGATGAAGCTTACTATCTCTACCTGGGAAAAAGCAATTTCCCCGACTCAGATCCCCGGGTCCGGTATATTAAAATGAAAGGCCGGAAAGTATATGAATACGCCATGCTGCATGTACCTGCTGCCATGAAAGACTGCCTGGACAAGGCCGGTGTTTCCATCACCGATGTAAAGAAAGTATTCATTCACCAGGCCAATGAAAAAATGGACGAAGGCATTGTCCGCCGTTTATACAAACTCTGCGGCATCAAAGAGGTACCCGAACATATCATGCCGATGAGTATCCATAAACTGGGGAACAGTTCTGTGGCCACCATCCCCACCCTGTTTGATATGGTGAAAAAAGGACTCTGGGATAACCATGACCTCCGGCAAGGAGATATTGTACTCTTTGCTTCGGTGGGCGCCGGGATGAATATCAATGCTATTTGCTACCGGATGTAAGCGCCGGTCAGCAGACTCTTCCTCCGTTTCCATTATCTTCGCAGCTATTAAAAGAAGCAGATTACCATGACGATTTCTTATAAATGGCTGAGTGAATATTTACCCGCGGGGCCGGCAGGACAGCCCGTTGTTGACCCGGAACGTTTGAGCCGTATCCTGACTTCCATTGGCCTGGAAGTGGAAAGCATGGAGGCCTATGAAGAAGTAAAGGGCGGGCTGAAAGGCCTGGTGATCGGGGAAGTATTGCATACCGAAAAACATCCCAATGCCGATAAATTAACCCTGGCCCGCGTTTCTGTTGGCGCCGGGGAACCCCTGCAGATCGTGTGCGGGGCACCCAATGTGGCCGCCGGTCAGAAGGTGGTCGTGGCTACCGTGGGTACTACTATTTATCCCTCCGCGGGTGAACCGATGACCATGAAAGTGGCAAAGATCCGCAATGTGGAAAGCTATGGTATGATCTGCGCGGAGGATGAGATCGGGCTTGGCAGCTCCCATGCCGGCATCCTGGTATTGCCCGCAGCTGCCAATGTGGGTACTCCTGCAGCAGACTATTTTAAACCATACAGCGATATCATCTATGAGATCGGGCTTACTCCCAACCGGATGGACGCCATGAGCCACTGGGGCGTGGCCCGGGATGTTTGCGCTTATTTAAGTCACCACGATAAAAAAGATTTCAAGCCCAGGCTCCCGGTGATCAATGGCTTCAAAGCGGATAGCCTTTCTTTTCCCATTGAAGTAAAAGTGGAAAACGAAGCGGCCTGCCCCCGTTATTCCGGTGTGAGCATTGACAAGGTGACGATTGGCGAATCCCCGCTCTGGTTAAAACAACGGTTAAAAGCCATCGGGCTGCGCCCCATCAATAATATTGTTGACATCACCAATTATATCCAGCACGAAACCGGCCAGCCCCTCCACGCGTTTGACGCGGAACTGATCAGTGGCCGGAAAATAGTGGTGAAAAACCTGCCGGAGCGAACCCGTTTTGTGACCCTGGATGAAAAAGAACGAGCCCTGGGCGCCGACGACCTGATGATCTGTGATGAAAAAGAAGGAATCTGTATTGCCGGTGTATTCGGGGGACTACACAGCGGGGTAACAGAAAAAACAAAAACCATCTTTCTCGAGAGCGCTTTTTTTGAAGGGATCGGTATCCGCAAAACCTCCTTCCGTCACAACCTGCGGACCGATGCGGCCAGCCGCTTTGAGAAAGGAACAGATATATCCGCTACGGTCCTGGTCTTAAAAAGAGCCGCCTTGCTGATCAAAGAAATCTGCGGCGGGGAGATTGCTTCAGAAATAACTGACAACTACCCGAATAAGAAAGAGAAGACCGAAATTGTAGTGAAATGGCATTATATTAAAAAACTGAGCGGGAAGAATTATCACCCGGATACGGCAAAAAACATACTGACCGGCCTGGGTTTTGAGATCATCAAAGAAGGAATTGATGAACTGCGGGTATCGGTTCCTTACCACAAGCCGGATATCAGTTTACCGGCCGATATTGTGGAAGAGATCGTACGGATTGACGGGCTCGACAATATCCATATCCCGGAAGCGATCACCATTACGCCGGCGGTGGAAGAGCAGTATGCAGCGGAAGTATTCCGGGAAAAAACAGCCAATTACCTGGTGGGACTCGGCTACCATGAAATGATGACCAACTCCATTACCAATGCGGCCTATTTTTCAGCCGAAGAACTGGAATCGATGGTCAGCATGAAGAACAGCCTTAGTGCTGAATTGAATATCCTGCGCAATTCGCTTTTTGAAACAGCGCTTGAAGTAGTGGCCCATAACCTGAACCATAAAAACAATTCGCTCCGCTTGTTTGAATTCGGAAAGGCTTACAGCACACAGGGGCCCGGTAAGTATGCGGAGCAGGAACAGCTTTGCATCCTGCTCTCCGGGAATGTAAGAGAGGATCACTGGAAAGAAAAAGCAGTTGCTGCTGATTTTTATGCACTGAAAGGAACCGTGGAAAATGTCCTGCGTGTACTGGGGGTGAAACCGGATACCGTGGAAAGCCTGCCGGTCCCCAAAATGCGGCATCAGATCGTTTATCGCGTCAACAACCAGGTGATCGCCGGGGCCGGAGAGGTCAGCAAACCGCAGCTCGACAAATTCGGGATCAGGCAACCTGTGTTCTATGCAGGCCTCAACTGGGAATTACTGGTGACCCTTGCCGCCGCAGGCAGTTCGCAAATCCGGGAGATTCCCAAATACCCCGCTGTGCAGCGGGACCTGGCGATGATCGTGGCGAAAGAACTGCCCTGGGCTGAGGTAGAAAAAACCGTGCAAAAGATAAAGCTCGACAAACTCCGTGACATCAAACTCTTTGATATATTCGAAAGCGAAAAACTGGGAGCCGGGAAAAAATCCGTGGCAGTCAATTTTACGTTCCTTGATGAAGAAAAAACCCTGACGGATAAAGAAATTGACGGCTGGATGAACCGGATCATGGGAACCCTGGAAAAAGACCTGCAGGCTGAAATCAGAAAATGAACAATACCGGGCAACAACTAAAAAACATACAGGACAAGCTCCAGCAATTGCTGAAGCAGTACACCGCTGTGCAGAAGGAAAATCAGCAACTGAAAAAGGAACTGGACTCCGTGCAGGAGAAATTATCGCAACAACATAAAAATGCGGAAGAGCTGAAACAACAGGTCAGTGTGTTAAAGATGAATGCCGGAGGGATGAGTGAGGCGGATAAGAAAGAGTTTGAAAAAAGGATCAGCCGTTACCTGAAAGAGATCGACCGTTGCATTGCATTACTGGGAGAATGAATCATACCCTTTTTACCAGGTTCATTTTCATTTCATCGTCACCATGCGAGAGTTCCAATGTATAACGGCCATAGGGCAGGTCATTCAGTCCGGCCCAGATCAGCTCTTCTTTATCCCTGGTGAATTTTTTCTCGAGGGTGCGGCAGACACAACCCCGTTCGTCTTTCAGCACACCGCGAAGGGGGTGAAAGCCTTTCATGGCAGTTAACTGAAACTGTAATGCATCAATAAAAACTGATGACCTGACTTTTACAAACATGCTGGCAAACGTTTTGGTTGTAATCGTTTCCCACAGTGGCCCTTAACCTCTTAGTTTTCAATCAGGTAGCCTGGTGCTAATAATGGTACCGAATGTAGATAAAATATTCAGAAATTGCAAGCTTTATGAGTGAATTAATTCCCATATCTGCCCTTATCGGTGACCGGACCTACCGGATCAAGATTGATCCAAAAGACGAAGAACTGGTCCGGAAAACACTAAAAACCGTCAATGATAAGATCATTGAATTCAAGACCCAGTTTGCCGGTAAGGACATGCAGGACTATATCGCCATGGTCATGATCTGGTTTGCCACCGAGATCCAGTCCGGTCAGTCCGACCAATTATTGAAAGAAGAAATCAGCGGGCAACTCGGGCAACTGGAGAAAATGATCGATGCCCGCCTGGCGGGGAATTAAAATTTGAAAAACCGCGAACCCGGCCATCTTATTCTCCCCAACTCCCAGACTCCGGACTCCCGGCTCCCGGCTCCCGGCTCCCAACTCCCGACTACCTGACCAACTCGCTAATCTTTTTCTCCAACTCCTCCCCCCTGATATTTTTTGCAATGATCCTTCCTTCCGGGTCCAGCAGCAGGTTTTGGGGGATCGCCCGGATGCCATATTGTTTAGCCACCGCATTGTCCCAGAATTTCAGGTCACTTACCTGGGTCCATTCCAGTTTGTCATCATGAATCGCCTTCATCCATTTTTCTTTCTGGCCGGGGCGGTCCAGCGATACCCCGATCACTCCGAAATTCCGGTCTTTGTACTTGTTGAATACTTTAACCACATTCGGGTTTTCAGCCCGGCAGGGGCCACACCAGCTCGCCCAGAAATCGATCAGTACATAACGGCCCCGGAGGGATGAAAGGGAAACCGGTTTATCAAGTGTATCGTTCTGCGTAAACTCAGGCGCCATTTTTCCAATACCGGTTTTCTTCGCAGTCTCCAGGCTTTCCCCGAATGCTGCGGCAGAAGGATAGCTCCTGTTGGCAGGCGACAATGCATTGAACAGGGGTTCCACCTTATCGGCATTAATATCCCAGCCGGCATATTGCTTCAGGGCGTATAAAGCCAGCGGGGAGGATGGGTTAGCTTTCACAAATTCGCCATACACTTTTTCATTCTTCTCCTGGTCAATGGCATCAATTTCGTCTTCCAGTTTGTTTTGATTCTCCAGGTCCTTTGCTTTTGCATACTCCCGGTATTTCTCAACGAGGGGTTTCATTCTTTCTTCAAATGGCTTTTCCTGTTCCTGCAGTTTTGCATACTCATTGTGAACGGCAGCGCCCTTTACCGTGATATGGCTGAAGGAATCCACCGAGGTAATGCTGATCTTACCCGGCTGAATAAAAACAGCCGCCATATCCCGGCCCGAAACAAGGGGGACCTTTATCCCTTTTTCATCCGGTTTGTATTTTACCCGGATCCTTGCCAGGACCGGTTCGGCGATCTTACCGGTAAACTGGTATTTCCCTTCTTTCACGGTGGTACTGTCCGTTTTCCAGTCGTCCCCCGCCTGGTATTGCAGGAATACCCATTCCGGCTGCATTTTCAGATTGATCAGTTTTCCGTTCAACCGAAAGGATTTCCCGCTTTCCTGGGCCCCGGCCAGCAGGGGGAGTAAAAGGAACCATACTATTCCGTGTTTCATATACATTTTTTTAAGGCGGTAAATTAAGATTTTGAGCGTGTGTATCCACAATAATTACACGGGCGGAGATTTCCCGGGAAACCCTTAATTCCTGATTTCCTGCTTTTCCTCCGGTTTTGTATCTTCGCTGATTACATATACCCGGGTCCTTCGGGGCCGGAATCGTATGATTAAAAAAGCATTGTGCAACACTTAAACAAAAAAATTCATGGATCCGAATATATTATCCGTCGTCGTTGGCGCAGGAGCCCTTATTTTGGGTATCCTGCTGGGTAAATTTTTATTTGCCAGGAATTCCCGCAAACAAATCGAGGAAGCAGAATTACAGTCACAAACCATCCTGAAAGAAGCCGAACTGAGGGCGGAAACCATCCGTAAGGAAAAGGAACTGGAAGCAAAGGAAAAATCCGTGCAGCTGAAAGCCGCGCACGACAAGGAAGTCTTTGAGAAGAACAAAAAGATCAATGATGCGGAAAACCGTATCCGCCAGAAAGAGCAGACGATCAACCAGAAAGAAGGAAACATTGACAAGCAGCTCAAGGAAAATGAGGTGATCAAAGAAAACCTCAACCGCCAGATCGAGCTGATCAATATCAAAAGAACTGAACTGGAAAAACACCAGGAAGAGCATATACGCCGCCTTGAGAAGATTGCCGGCCTCTCTGCAGATGAGGCCCGGACCCAACTGGTCGAAAGCCTGAAACACGAGGCCCAGACCCAGGCCATGTCCCTGCAGCAGGAGATCATTGAAGACGCCAAACAAAAAGCCAATAAAGAAGCCCGTAAGATCATTATCCAGACCATCCAGCGGACTGCGGCGGAACAGGCTATTGAAAACTCCATTACTGTTTTCAACCTGGAAAGTGATGAGATCAAAGGACAGATCATCGGTCGTGAAGGACGAAATATCCGGGCTATCGAAGCCGCTACAGGGGTTGACCTGATCGTGGATGATACGCCGGAAGCCATTCTTTTATCCAGCTTTGACCCGCTCCGCCGGGAGATTGCCCGCCTGAGCCTGCAACGGCTGGTGGCAGATGGCCGTATCCACCCGGCCCGTATCGAGGAAGTGGTGGAAAAAACCCGCAAACAAATCGAAGAGCAGGTAATGGAGATCGGGGAAAGAACCGTGATCGAACTCGGCATCCATGGACTCCATAAAGAACTGGTACGGATGGTGGGACGGATGCGCTTCCGTTCTTCTTATGGCCAAAACCTGCTGATGCACAGTCGTGAGACAGCCAATCTCTGTGCTACAATGGCTGCTGAACTGGGATTGAATCCCAAACTGGCCAAGCGGGCCGGTCTTTTACACGATATCGGGAAAGTACCTGATGAGGAAAGTGAACTGAGCCATGCCCTGCTGGGTGCGAAACTGGCCGAAAAATACGGGGAGAACCCGGCCGTAGTAAATGCAATCGGCGCCCACCACGATGAAATGGAAATGCAGTATGTCATTTCTCCCATTATCCAGGCCTGTGACGCAATCAGCGGTGCCCGTCCGGGCGCCCGCCGCGAGATCATGCAGCAGTACCTGCAACGGATCAAGGACCTGGAAAACCTGGCCATGGCCTATAACGGGGTGGAAAAAGCCTATGCCATACAAGCCGGTCGTGAACTGAGGGTGATCGTGGAGGCCGATAAAGTAACCGACCAGGATTCTGACCGCCTTTCTTTTGAGATTGCCCAGAAAATACAAACAGAAATGACCTTCCCCGGCCAGATTAAAGTAACCGTTATCCGGGAAAAGAGGGCCGTGAATGTAGCCCGTTAACAGATTGAAAATTAATAAGTTGGCAGGTTGACCGGTTCCCCTTTCAACCTGCCGGCTTATCAACAAATCAACCGGACTTATTTTTTTTAACAACCGGGTCAAAGGGATTTGGAAGTTCAGGCTCACAATCCTACCTTTGCCCTCCCTAAAAATCAGGAATTATGAACGCTATCGCATATGTACATGAGCAGTTATCCGGCAAGAAAGAGTTTCCTGCTTTCAAACCCGGTGACAATATTACCGTGAATTACAAGATCATAGAAGGTAATAAGGAAAGGATCCAGTCTTTTAAAGGCGATGTGATCAAAAAGCAGGGCAACGGGCATACCGCCAGTTTTACCGTTCGTAAGATCTCTGACGGAGTGGGTGTGGAAAGGGTGTTTCCTTTTTACTCTCCCAATATCGAGTCTATTGAAGTAAATAAAACCGGTCATGTTCGCCGTGCGAAGCTGTTTTACCAGCGGACCCGCAGCGGTAAGAGCGCCAGGATCCGTGAAAAGAGAATGGCCGTTGCTGAATCAGCAAAATAAAAATATCAGGATATTGAAAAGGCTGTGCCGCAGGGTACGGCCTTTTTTTATTGGGTCCGGGGGAACCTATACCTTCATCCCTGCAAATCCCGGGTGGATTACCCGTCCCGGGGCCGGTACTTTTCCCGGGAAAACCATTTTCCTCAATTATTATTCCCCGTTTTTTAACTAGTTCCTATCTTTGGTTTCTAATTCTGTCAGATTATGATACAACCTACATTACTGGGTATGCTGGGCACCAACGAAATCATCATCATCCTGGTGATTGTCCTCCTTTTATTCGGAGGCAGAAAAATCCCCGAACTGATGCGCGGTCTCGGCAAAGGTGTACGTGAGTTCAATGATGCAAAAAGCAATGTGAAGCGGGAAATAGAAGAAAGCGCCACCGATGTGAAAAACTCTGTAAAGGAGTAATCTTTTTTCACCGGCTACTTATTAACCTCCCAAAAAGCATTCGCTTTTGTTTCACTATTCTTCCATTGAGCAATATCATGCTCAATTACAGGATGCAACGGCCAGTTGTGTTCAGGCAGTTGAGCATTACCTGCAGCAGATCAGTTCGTGCCGGCATTTAAATGCGTTTACCGAAGTATATGCGGAAGAGGCGTTGGCCAGGGCAAGGACCCTCGACCAGCAGCGTGCCGCCGGAAAGCCGATGGGCAAACTGCATGGAGTGGTCACCGGGCTCAAGGATGTGATCTGTTATAAGGACCATCCCCTCACGGCCGCTTCGGGCATCCTTGAAAACTTCCGTTCCATTTATTCCGCCACAGCGGTGGAACGGCTTTTACAGGAAGAAGCGATCCTTATCGGGAACCTGAACTGTGATGAATTTGCCATGGGGTCCACCAATGAGAACTCGGTTTATGGCAAAGTGCTGAATGCGCGGGACGAAACCCGGGTTCCCGGCGGTTCCTCCGGGGGATCGGCTGTGGCGGTACAGGCTGGTCTTTGCATGGTTTCCCTGGGCAGCGATACCGGCGGATCCGTTCGCCAGCCGGCCGATTTCTGCGGCATTATCGGTTTAAAACCCAGCTATGGCCGCATTTCCCGGTACGGGCTGATCGCCTATGCCTCCTCCTTTGACCAGATCGGTATCTTCGGAAATACGGTTCCCGATGTAGCTCTTTTGCTGGAGATCATGGCAGGAGCGGATGAATATGACAGCACGGTTTCGCAACAACCTGTTCCGCCGTACAGCAGCCTGTTAAACGCGAAAAAGAAATACCGGATCGCTTTTCTGGAAGAAGCGCTGAATCATCCCAGCCTGGACCCCGAGATCGCCTCCGGGATCCGGAAGCAACTGGAACAACTGGAAGCAGCCGGTCATGAAGTAAAGGCTGAACGTTTTGATTTGCTCGACTATATTGTACCTGCTTATTATGTACTGACCACGGCCGAGGCTTCGTCCAATCTTTCCCGTTATGACGGGATAAAATTCGGCCACCGGGCAAAAAACGGGGATACCGATCTGACCGGGCTTTATAAAATGTCGCGCAGTGAAGGGTTTGGAAAAGAGGTCAAGCGCCGCATCATGCTGGGTACTTTTGTGCTGAGTGCCGGCTATTATGATGCGTATTTCACCCGGGCCCAGCAGGTAAGGCAACTGCTTTGCCAAAGGATGAATGGTCTTTTCGAATCTTATGATTTTATTATCATGCCCACTTCCCCTGTAACAGCCTTCCGGGCCGGTGAAAAACTGGAGGACCCGATAGCCATGTATCTCGCTGATATTTACACGGTAATGGCCAATCTCGTGGGATGCCCCGCAATCTCCCTTCCGCTTTTTACGCATAGCAATGGTATGCCCTTCGGGCTGCAGGTCATGGCAAACCGCTTCGATGAGGTATCTTTGCTCCGGTTTTCACATGAACTTCTTTCCTGAACGCCACACACACCCGGTAAACCCTTATCAGTACCGCAAGTGCATTTATTCCGCAACATATCGACTCTTTGCGCCATAGCGCTGTTATGGGCTCCTGTAATCGTCAGGGGCCAGTCTTCGGCCGGCATACCCCGTCCGTCAGCAACAGGCGCCCCCCGGCAGCAGGATACATTGTCCCTTCCCGCTATTCCGAAGGATGAACTCAAGGGATTTAAAAATCTCTTTGAAACATCAACCGTTGGCGGGGTTACCGGGACAAGACTGAACCCCATGGCCATTAGTTTCGTGGAAAGCTATATGCGGAAATATGGAAAGGGGCTGCGGGATATGAAAAAATGGGCCACTCCCTATTTTACCCTGATCGATAATATCCTGACCCAGCATGGCCTGCCCAGGGAACTGAAATACCTGGCGGTTATTGAATCGGGACTCCGGTACAATGCCATTTCCTGGACCGGTGCCGTGGGGCCATGGGCTTTTATGCCTGCAGCCGGCCGCCAATACGGGCTGACTGTAACAAACGGTTATGACGAGCGGTTGGATTATTATAAAAGCACCCATGCCGCCGCAAGGATGCTCACCGACCTTTATTCAAAATACCAGGACTGGTTACTGGTGATCGCGGCCTATAACTGCGGAGCAGGCAATGTGGACAAAGCCATTAAGCGAAGCAGTAGCCGGGACTTCTGGAAGCTGCAGTATTACCTTCCCACCGAATCCATGAACCATGTCAAAAAATTTATTTCCACCCATTATGTATTTGAAGGAGAGGGAGGCATTACCACGGTAACCAAAGAAGAAACAAAGGAATTGTTGCTGAACAAAGCAACCGCACTGAATGAAGAAGAACTAAAGAACAGTACCACTCATAAAATTACCGGCCGGTTTCATTCGGCCGTCATCCTGAAATACATTGAAATGGAGCCGGCCAGTTTCAATAAATACAATCCCGGTTTTGATGATTCCATTTCACTGAACGGAACCTATGAACTTCGTCTTCCCGTAGCGCAGATGAACCGGTTTATTGCCAAACGCTACGAGATCCTGGATGAAAGTATTCAGCGGATACTGGATCCTTCCGGCCGGCACTGAGTTTTTATTCGATTGCACCCAGTACTTTTTTAATGGCAGCTACTTTTAACTGGCATTCCTCCCATTCGGATTCTGCCTGGCTGTAATGGGTGATCGCTGAACCGGCCCCGACCGATACATATTGGTTTGTGGCATTGTACAGGATACTCCGGATCACTACGTTAAAATCAAAATCCCCTTCGGGACTGATATAACCCAGCGCCCCGGAAAAAATGCCCCGGCGGGTTCTTTCATACTGCTCAATCAGCTGCATCACACTTTTCTTGGGCGCTCCCGTCATGGAGCCCATGGGAAAAACAGCCCGGATGATGTCCGCAAACGAAGTCCCATCTTCCAACTCCCCGCTGACCGTGGAGATCATCTGGTACACTTGCGGAAAAGTATAGATGCCATACAACTCATCCACCTGCACACTGCCTTCCCTGCATACCCGGGACAGGTCGTTCCGTACGAGGTCCACTACCATTACATTCTCCGCCCGTTCCTTGGCGCTCTGATAAAGTCCCTGTTTGTTTTCCTGGTCTGCTTTTTCATCGTGCCTGATACGGGGAGCCGTTCCCTTGATGGGCTGGGAAATAATTTTATTCCCCGTTCTTTTAATAAACCGCTCCGGGCTGGCACAGATCAGCCATTTATCCTCTACCCGGTAAAAACCGGAAAAAGGGTTGGGGGATTCCGCACTGAGTTTTTTATACACCTGCAAGGGATCAATTACCGCCCCTTCCGCAAAAAATTCCTGGCAGAAATTGATCTCATAACAATCGCCCCGCAAAATACGCTGCTGCAGTTCCCGGATCACCGACAGGTAGGTTTCCCTGTTAAAGCGGCTTTGCACCGTTAAGGGCCCTGTTGTATTTCCGGCCTGCTGTTCCGGTTGTTCCAGTATGGCCCTGTAAACCGCTTCCGGGTCCCTTGCTTCGATAATCAGCTGGCCGGCTGTCAGTCGGACCAGGATCTCCGGTTCAAAGAAAAAAAGGTCGGGAAACTGAATCTGATCGGGATGGCCGGAACTTAAGGCTTCTGTTTCATTTTTGAGATCATACCCCAGGTGACCGAAGAGCCAGCTTTTTTTTTCGCCGAGGAACGACTGCAGGCTTTGCAGCGCCTGGCCGGCAGGAACCGACAATTGTCTTTTCACGCCGGCTGCCAGCAGGCATTCCACCGCATGCGGTCCGGTTGGGTACCGGTGATTATCCAGAAAACAAAAAGTGCTGAAGGCCTGCGCCCAGTTCAGCACTTTCTCTTTTATCTGTTCCACATCACTTACAGGATATACATCATGCCAAAGTTCAGATGGGTTCAATGGAGTTAATCGTAAGTGAACAGTTAATAATCATCCTCTTCATCATCGTCATAATCCTTGTCGTCAAAGAGGTCTTTGAATTCATCGTCTTCAAATTTGAAATCTTCCTCCTCCCCTTTCTTTCCCGGGACGGCCGGAGCTTTCTTTCCCTTTGACTTGGGAATATCGAATTCGTCGAAATCAGGATCCCATTCTTCCTCTTCTTCGGGTTTATCCCAATCATCGGCCTCGTCCTCCAGGTCATCCTCCTCATCGTCCTCTTCTTCTTTTTTGGGAATGGCTTTACCACCCTTCTTCGGAGTCTTCACTTCCTCCTCATCATCAAAATCGTCATCGTCGTCGTCGTCTTCTTTTTTGCTCGGTTTGGGCGCAGCTTTTTTGGCTGCCTCTTTTTCAGATGCCGCGTCCGCCTTACCGGTGGTCTTTTTTTCCTTTACTGGTTTTATCGCCATAGATTAACAGGATTATTATTGTAAAATTTCAGCGAAGTTTTTAATTCGCCAAATTTTTAAAAAATTTTTTTTTCAATAGCACCCGCCCGGTCAGCCGGCGCGGCTTTTATTTTACTTGAATGAGCTGATCCCTGCCCGGGCCATTGGAAATATAGTGAATATCCACGCCCAGGTATTCATTGATAAAACTAACGTAGGTTTTCATAGTTGCAGGTAATTCATCAACTGTTTTGATCTGGCTTGTAGTGGTATTCCAGCCGGCAAATTTTTTATACAGCGGAACCGGTTTCCGGTGTCCCATCTGGAAGGGCACTTCCCGGCTTTCTTTTCCATCCACCTGGTAAGCCGTACAGACTTCCAATTCGGCAAAAGCATCCAGTACATCGGCTTTTGTCATGACAATTTTGGTCACCCCATTGATCATGCAGGCAAAATTCAGTGCCACCAGGTCAATCCAGCCGCAACGACGGGGCCGGCCCGTGGTGGCGCCGAATTCATTTCCGGTCTTTCTCAGTTCTTCACCGGTTGCATCCTCCAGTTCTGTGGGGAAGGGGCCGCTGCCCACCCGGGTGCAGTACGCTTTGGTTACCCCGATCACATCACCGATATGCTGTGGTGCCACACCCAGCCCGTTGCAAACACCGGCTGAGATGGTATTGGAAGAAGTGACATAGGGAAATGTTCCGAAATCAATATCCAGCATACTACCCTGTGCTCCTTCGGCCAGGATGCGTTTTCCGGCTTTGAGCTGGTTGTTGATGAAATACTCACCGTTTACAATATTGAGTTGCTTCAGGAATTCAAGCGCTTCAAAGAATTCCTCTTCCCAGGCTGTGATATCTTCCTGGAAATTGTAATTATCCAGCAGGCGCTGGTGTTTCATGCGCAGTTTAATATACTGCGTGGTGAAATTCTTGTCCAGCAGGTCGCCCACGCGCAGGCTGTTCCGGCCTGTTTTATCCATATAAGTAGGCCCGATCCCTTTCAGGGTGGAGCCGATCTTCTGGTTTCCTTTTGAAATTTCGGCGGCCTTATCCAGTGCCCGGTGAGTGGGCAGGATCAGGTGGGTGCGCTCCGCTATAAAAAGATTTTTCTTCAGGTCAATACCAAAGGAAGCCACGGTATCACATTCCTTTTTCAGGGTAACCGGATCCAGCACCACCCCATTTCCGATGAAGTTGATGATTCCCGGGTGAAACACCCCGGAAGGGATCTGGTGCAGCACTACTTTTTTATCCTGTACATACAATGTGTGCCCGGCATTGGGGCCACCCTGGAAGCGGGCCACCACATCGTAGTCCTTTGCAAAAAAATCAACGATCTTTCCCTTTCCTTCATCGCCCCACTGGAGGCCTAGTATTACATCAACCATGAGTCAGTTATCTGTTATTTTTTAGCCGCTTTGAAATGGGCGGGCCCGCCCTCCCCTGCTGTAGCAATGGCTGGGCAAAAATACGGGTTCAACAAAAAGCCACCGAATTAAATCCGGTGGCCTTTCTATATATTTTATTCCTATTTCCCCAAAACATATCAACTGAGGGGAATTCCTTACCCATCCATTAGCGGATCAGCATCACGGTCCCCTTTTTTGTAACCAGCCTGTCATCTTTTGTCAGCCCTTCGATCATCCAGACATAGACTCCGGAGCCCTGTTCCACACCGCCAAAACGGCCGTCCCAGCCCTCATTCAGCTGGCGGGTGGAGAATACCAACTGCCCCCAGCGGTTGAAAACCCGGAAATAGTTATAACTCTTCATGCCCACGGGGAAGGGGGTAAACCTGTCATTTTTGCCGTCATTATTGGGAGAAAAGCCGGTAGGTACATAAATATCGGGGCCTTTGTAGATCCGTACTGTTATATATCCCTCGCCGATACAACCGGCAATCGTGGATGCAAGCACCTGGTATTGCACATCCTGTCCGATCGCACCAACAGTCACTACCGGGTTGGGAATATTCAGGTTAGATGCCCCCGCCACATTCGGGTTACTCAACCCGGTGACCGGAGTCCAGGTATAATTGATCACATCACTGTCGGAAGGTACAGCCAGTAACTGGAATTTGTCGCCGGGGTAGCCGATGGTATCATAGGGATAGGTCTTCACTTTGATCGGGGGTGTTACGTCGATCCGCATATCATCCGTCACAAGAGACGCACAGCCATTCGCATCAGATAAAATGGAAACGGTGTAAACCACATCCTTGGCCGGGGTGGAAACCGGGTTACCCACATTGGCATTATCCAGGTAAGTAGAAGGCGTCCAGGTATAGTTGGTACCTCCCGTTGCCTGCAGGTGGTAACTCTGCCCGTAACAGATAAAGCCATCGGGACCCGCATCAGGAAT
The DNA here is from genome assembly GCA_016192105.1 of Sphingobacteriales bacterium. Taxonomy (GTDB): domain Bacteria; phylum Bacteroidota; class Bacteroidia; order Chitinophagales; family Chitinophagaceae; genus JJ008. Next base: position 100,993 of record JACPUV010000022.1, read on the forward strand.
GGGGGCCGCATTCACATTCACGATCACCGTATCCTCATGCACACAGCGGCCCAGGGTAGCCCTAACAATATATTGAGTAGTGGTCACGGGATTGGCTACCGGGTTATAGATCGTGGTATCACTGAGGGCCGTTGCGGGAGACCACCTGTATTGGGTGGCATTGGAGATCAGTTGCAGCTGAACGGATTTACTCTCACAAATGGTAGGATCCGTCTGTGGGGTCATGGTCATGTTATCTGTCAGCCCCACCACGGCGGGGAAACTGGTGGTACACCCCAGGTTATCTTTCACGGTAACGGTATAATTGCCCGGCGCCACATTGAATTGGTTGGCCGCCTGGAAATTTGTTCCGTCAATGGAATAGGTATAATTGCTGTTGCCTCCATTGGCGGTAACCAGAATCACTCCATCCAAACCGCCGTCGCAACTGGCATTGGAATTGGCGGAATTCGCGGTCAGTGCCGAAGGTTCTGTTACTGTGATATCATAACTGTTGTTACAGTTATTGGCATCCCGGATCCTTACGGTGTAGGTGCCGGCCGGGACATTAAAAATATTGCTGCTCTGCCAGAACAACCCGTCAATTGAATATTGATAAGGCGCCATGCCACCCGAACCGGTAGCGGTAATAATTCCATTTCCCTGCCCATTACATACCACCGGGACCATGGCGGCCGTGGTAGTCAGTAAGGCCGGCTCGGAAACCAGTACAGGAATACTGCCCTGGCAACCGTCTCTTTCCCGGAACCAGACCGTATATGTTCCGGCGGGGAGGCCATTGAACACATTACCTGCCTGCCAGTTAACCCCATCGAGGGAATACACGTATGGTGCATTCCCCGCTGCGGGTTGCACTACGGTAATGGAGCCGGAAGAACCGCCATTACAAAGGACATCCGAATGGTTGGCCGTAGTTGCAAGCGGCGGACCGGCATTAACCGGAGCCGGAAGCGGGGCGCTCACACAACCCGATGCATCAGAAACCACAACTGTATGCGCCCCTGCCGGAACATTGGTAAATGTATAAGGAGCGGCCCCAGCGACTGCGGGTGCGCCATCCAATGAGTAGGTATAGGGGCCTGTGCCGTTTGTAGGCGTGACGGTAATATTTCCGTTATTAGCGCCACTGCAACTGGTGGCCCCGGTGGTAATGTTTGCCTGCTGGACCGCATCCCGGGTAACCCTAACCGTATCGGTACCGAATATTTCAACGGTCGGATCATCTATTTTCTGATACACTGATTTTATAATATAGGTACTTGTTCCTCCCGAAGCCGGGCATAAATTAGGAAATGTGGCTTGCAGTTGTCCATTCCCCAAATTAGAAATGCTTCCGGGCATAATCAGCGTTCCGGCATTATCATACAATTCCACCCGCTTAAATAAAGAAGCCCCCCCGCTGGGAACAAATCTCCAGCTCTCATTCATATTTACCGTACCCCAGGGCGCATTGGCGAATGCAGCCCTTCCAGGGGCCATCATGCCTTGTGTCATACTCCAGTCCTGGATTCCAACGATGGCCCGCCCGACATTCCAGGAAGGGCATATTTGTTTACTGAAAAGGGCCACTTCAATGATACCGGTGGATTCGTACAAAATGATCTGGTGGGTGTTTTCATTTAACCCGTTACAGGGGCCGCTATATAGCGGTACTTTATAAAAACTTAATACCCACCTGCGGTGAGGAGCAACGCCATATACCTGGTACTGGATCCGCTGTGTTGGCTGAAATACACCAGGATCCAGGTCATGGAAAGGTCCCATGATCATGGCCCGGTCATATACGGGGCTCGGAAGATCGCTGTTAATGCTCCAGGTAGCATATCCGCTTGCATTTGAAAGATCGAAACTTAAATACCCGTTAGTGCTGGCCACAAGTGAGTTATATACGGTGCCGTAAAAAGGAAAAGGAAATCCCATCGAAATAGCAGCTGAATACCTGTCGTCAATAGTTAAAGAAGCAGAAGTCCCGGCGGCGTCATTTGGCTGTACATATACCGGGAAACAACCGGCCACCGTGCTGGTAGGATTCAGGGTATAGGTATTGGTTGAGCCGTGTAAATCGGGAATGATCCCCTTCAGGTCAAAGCATACACTCGCAGCACAACCGGAAATCACGGTGTCCCGCGTACAATTAAACGAAAAACTTTGGGCAGAAACGGTTTCCTCCAAAAAGAAAAAAAAGCCTGTCAGGGCGAAAACTTTCATCAGTTTTAGTCTCATAATTGAAATGCAGTTGGTATGGGTAAATTCAGCGCCTTATCAAGTTGTCAAGATACTGAAAAAATATTATTCAATTGTATAGGGCTATGCTTCTCCCACTATCGAAAAAATTACATTACTGATTTGCAATCAATTATAACCAATTTGTTATAGAAACTCGACAGAGCTCCTTTAAGTATAACTAACGCCAATCAACTTGAAAATTCTCATTGCAACTAACATTTGAAAAAAGTCCTGAAATTGATCCAGCAGTATTTGTACTTACACTTTGCTGGCTGACAAGAGTACCACTCCTATATAAATATAGTGTACCAGATGGGTGGTTATTGCCAACATATGCATAGATTTCTACATCACCTCCTGTATGATCAATATTTGATTGATACCCCCCACCTGGTTGTAATACACTTTGTACATTCAGCGCATTATCCTCATCACAACAGTCGAATAAGCTTACAGCTGTTAGGCTACTTAATTCTGGTTTAAATGAACAACTAACATTACACACATATTGATTCTGATTATTAAATGATGGCAAGATGGTTAGTGTTGAGAAAATAATAAAGTAATAAATAATTTTTTTCATAAAATAAATTTTCTAACTGTAAAAAAAACGAATAAGCACCTCAGGAGGGTATATCTTCCATATCATACCGCTCCACGGATTCAATACCCGGGAGTTTCAGCAGGCTTTGCACCAATACATCCAGTTCCTCCTTGTCGTGCACATAGAGACGGATATTCCCTTTAAACAGTCCCTCATTGGCCTCAATGGTCAGGGCGGCGATATTGATCTTCAGTTCGCCGGAGATCAGGTTGGTGATTTTGTTGACCACGCCCACATCATCCATCCCGATAATCTTGATACCGGTCAGGAAAGAAATCTCTTTGTTCTTGGCCCATTTGGTTTTGACTACCCGGTGGCCGTAATTGGCCAGCAGTTTAGCCGCATTGGGGCAGTTGGTCCGGTGGATGGTCAGGCCCTTGCCCGTAGTGACAAATCCGAAAACATCATCCCCCGGGATGGGCTTGCAGCAATTGGCCAGGTTATACACGATCCGGTCGCTGCTTTCGCCAAAGATCACGAGTTCGGCTTCTTTCTTCCCCGCGACAGGGTGGGGCAGAAATTCATGTTTCTCGGGATGGATCTTCACCGGTCGCGGCGCTTCGATCCGGTCACCGGTCACTTTGAAATCCTTTAATTCCTTCAGGTCAATATTTTTTACCGCCACCTGGTAAAAGAGGTCCAGGTTGGAACCCAGTTTATACCATTGCACAACCTCGTCGAGATTGTGTTGCGACATGGCAGCTCCCATACCCTCCAGTTTTCGCTGCACCGCATATTTGCCTTCATCGGCTACTTTCCTTTTTTCTTCTTTCAGTGCATCCCGGATCCGGCCCTTGGCTTTGGAAGTGACCACGAACCCAAGCCAGTCCTCCGATGCTTTTTGCTTATTACTGGTAATGATCTCCACCTGGTCACCGCTGTGCAGCTTATGACTGATCGGCACCAGTTTGTGATTGACCTTGGCCCCGATGGTCTTGACCCCGATAGCACTATGGATCGCAAAAGCAAAATCCAGTGCCGTAGAACCCACCGGCAGCATTTTTACATCCCCTTTCGGCGTATAGACATAAATCTCCTCCGCCAGGAAACTGGTCTTGAAATCCTGCAGGAAGTCGATGCTGTCGGTTTCCTGGTTACTGATTACTTCCCGGATCTGCTGGAACCATTTATCAAAACGGCTTTCATCGGTAGTGCCCTCCTTGTATTTCCAGTGGGCAGCCAGTCCTTTTTCGGCAATCTCATTCATCCGTTTGGTGCGGATCTGGACTTCCACCCATTTCCCCTGCGGTCCCATCACGGTGGTATGCAGGGCTTCGTACCCGTTCGCTTTGGGATTGCTCAGCCAGTCCCGCAGGCGCTCGGGGGAGGGATTGTATTCATCGGTGATCATGGAATATACTTTCCAGCAATCCTCTTTTTCTTTCTCAGGAGGTGAATCGAGAATGGCCCGGATGGCAAAGAGGTCATACACTTCTTCGAACTCCACGGCCTTTTTTTTCATTTTATTCCAGATGGAATGAATGCTCTTGGGGCGGCCGAATATTTCCGCGTTCAGGCTGGCTTTTTCCAGTTTGTCCCTGATGGGCTTGATAAACTCATTGATGTATTTGGTCCGTTCTTTTTTGGTCTCGGCCAGTTTGCGGGCAATTTCCTTATAGGTTTCCGGCTCCATGTATTTCATGGCCAGATCTTCCATTTCCGTTTTGATGGTATAGAGTCCCATCCGGTGGGCCAGCGGGGCATAGATATAAACCGTCTCCGAAGAAATCTTGAGTTGTTTTTCCCTTTTCATGCTGTCGAGGGTGCGCATATTGTGCAGCCGGTCGGCCAGTTTGATCAGGATCACCCGGGGATCATCCGTAAGCGTCAGTAAGATCTTCTTGAAATTCTCCGCCTGCTGGGAGGCATTCACATCAATTACGTTGGCGATCTTGGTCAGTCCGTCCACGATCCGGGTAATCTCTTCCCCGAATTCCCTTTTGACATCTTCCAGTGAAATATCCGTATCCTCCACCGTATCGTGCAATAAGGAGCAGATGGTGGAGCGAACCCCCAGCCCGATTTCTTCGGCGCAGATCTTGGCCACAGCGATGGGATGCAGGATATAGGGCTCCCCGCTCTTGCGCCGCATGGTTTTATGGGCATCGGCGGCCATTTCAAAAGCAGTGCGGATCAGGGCTTTGTCGCCTGGTTTTAACTTGGCCTTGATTACTTTCAGCAGGGAACGGTATTCCCGCAGGATGAGTTTCTTCTCTTCCTCCTCGTTCAGGCTATATTTTGGCGACTGCGCAACGGTTTCCATGGCCTACGAATTTAATGAATATTGGGGAGAGTAGAACGCCATCGGGGAAGCTTTTGATTTCGGCTAAGTATTAGCAAGGAAAAAGTCAGGGAGGGGGTTTTTTTAATTTGAAAAATCCCCCGGGTCCCTTTTCCCGGTTATCCGTCAAACAGCAGCTCATTTGCCCTTCCTGTAAGGGCTGCGGTCATTCACCAGTGAGTTTTCAACTAATACCGGGCTCCACATCAAACAAAACGGCCTGCTGTAAAACTTAAGCAGACCGTTTGTATTATCAGGACTTGTTCAATCCCTATTTCAGGAAATCATACCGCAGCATGATCTCATGGGCATTGGCACCTTTATCATACACGCTCAGGGGTGAGCTGTAGATATCAAAGCAATAGCCAATATTAAATTTCTGCCGGATCCGTACACCGGCCGAGAGCATCCAGCTCTGGTGCGCCCGCATAGCCAGTCCCCACCAGAATACATTGTTATGATCCACCCGGGCGCCGGCCTGGAACTCTGCAGGGGCATTGGGCAGAAAGATCAGTAAAAAGTTGGGAATGATCTTTGTGGTCCCGTCCACATTCCACTGGTAACTGCCGTGCAGGTAATAATGGCGGTACTGGCGGGCTTCTTCGCTGCGGGTGAGGTTACCGCTATACACATCCAGCTTAGACTGGATCAGCTGACTAACGGAAGCGCCTGCCTGTAATTTCTTACCGGTGTAGGCCACGCCCAGCCCGGCATCTCCTTTGAAGCGGTTCTCCGCCGCACCCATCACGGGGTCATTCCCCAGGGAAGCCTGCAGTTTGGCCTTGTCAATGGCGAATTGCTGGAAACGGGCTTCCAGGCCCACCGAAAAAAGGGCGTCATTTTTCAGGGGAATATGATAGGCATAGGCCGTTTGCAGACCGGTGCGCCGGGTAGGCCCGGTCACATCATTAAAAATATAACCGCCTATACCGATCCTGGCCTGGGGCAGGTAGCCGGAGCCGAATAATACAGTAGTTTGCGGCCCCCCTTCAATCCCGTCCCACATAGACCGGTAAGAAGCGCCGATGCTCCCGTATTTCAGGGCGCCGGCAGTGGCAGGGTTGTGCAGGTTGCCCTGCTGTTCATACAGGGAAGCGGTCATCAGCTGCTGGGCGGATACTACGGCACCGGCAGCTATAAAACAGGAGAGCATTATGATTCGTTTCATACAATTTCTTTTTACAGGTTAACGCAGAATGGTCACATTTCCTTTCAGGTATTCGGTTTTGCCATTTAAGAGCGTATAGGTAATCACATAATAATACGTGCCGTCGGGCAGCGGTTTGCCTTCATAACTGCCGTCCCATGTATTCTTATAATCACCGGATTCAAATACTTTGGCACCATAGCGGTTAAAGACCTGGGCTTTGGCGCTGGACAGGCAGTTGCCATTGGTGACCAGCCATTTTTCATTGATGCCATCCCCATTGGGCGTAAAGGCATTCATGGGTTTGATACAATAAGGGATCACGGTTATTTGGATATCATCCGTGGCCACACAGCCCTGCGGCGTGGTTACCTGTAAGCTGTAAGTAGTGGTTCCTGCCGGGGTGGCTTTGGGGGACAGGATGGTCGCGGAGCTTAAACCCGTGGAGGGTGTCCACAGGTAATTTCCGGCCGAACCTGTTGCATGTATCTGGTAACTGTCACCGGCAACAATGATTGCATCTGCCCCGGCATTGGCCGTTGCACCGGGCACTACGGTTACGGTAACGGTCCCTTGTTTGGTACAGGTACCCAGGGTCGCTGTAACGGTATATGTTGTGGTGATCTGCGGTGATAAAACCGGGTTCGCAACAGCTGGATTGCTGACGCCGGCGGCAGGCGCCCAGGTATAGGATGTTGCGTTGCCCTGTACGGAAGGCGTAAACGATGCACCGAAACAAATCGTGCCCCCGTTTCCTGCAGATAGTGTAAGGTCATCGGTTACCAGGATCGTAGCCTGCTGGGTGGCCGACGCACAGGTAGAACCGGTATTCCGGACCTTCAGGTTATAGGTACCCGCTGCCAGGTTGTTAAATATATTGGAAGCCTGGTAAGTGGCCCCGTTATCAATACTGTATTCTTTCGTTGCAGGACCGCCGCCGGTTGCAGTCAGGGTGATACTGCCGTAGCCGGTACAGGAAGCATCCGTTTTTGTAAAGCTCAGTAAAGGAGCCTGGTCTTTTTTAACATAGACCGTATCTGAAAACACTACATCGGCAGCCGGGTTATTGCACTGTCCGTAAGTAACCCGGATCTCATAGGCGGTGCTGTCACCTGCCGGGCAAACATCCGGGAAACTGAGATCCAGTATTCCGGGAGATGCTGTGCTGGTATCCGCATTGGCCACTACGGTTCCGTTGACGAGCAACTGCGCGCTTTTTAAGCGGGAGGCCCCGCCACTGGGTGTAAAACGCCAGCAGGAGTCCATCCCTGCGGTACCCCATTGGGTAGCATTCTTACCGGGAGCCGCCACGGCCGCCGTACGGGTCTGGTTCTGCATGCCCAGGATGGTCATCCCGTTATTCCAGCCGGTACAAAAGGGTTTATCTTTTATATAGACTTCTACAATGCCCGTGCTTTCATAGAGTACCATCATATGGGTGGCCATATTGCCCCCGCAACTGGATCCGAAATAAGGAACTTCATTATAGCTCACAATAAACCGTCTCCGGGGAGCCGTGCCCTCAATACGGTATTCAATCCTCTTATTGGAAGCAGGCTCATCAATATCTATATCATGGTAGGGACCGAAGATCATCGAAGGAGCATAGGTTGTTTTGGGAATCCCCCCGTTACTGGCGCTGATGGAATACCCGCTGTTGGAACCGGCCCGGGAGGTATCGAAGGTTATAGCTGAATTGGTCCCGATCAGCAGGGTTGGGTAAGTGATCCCGTAAAAGCAAAAAGGAAAGGTAACCGGCACTTTTGAAGTCCATTGGTCATCATAGTAAGAGCCGCTGATCAGGGTCCGAACGTCAATACCGCCAGCCGTTACATAATCAAATGGGACATAGGCCGGGTTGGTGACTACATAATCATCCGTTTGCCTGATATGCGGAACCTGTGCACTGATCGATGTGCAGGATGTACCGCAGGGCAGCTGGATCAACCGGTTGGGAATCGTGAAGGTAGTGGCGGGATTCTGGCCAGATGCAAAAAGGCCAGCCATAAACCCCATTAGGAGTAAATACGACTTTCTCATCAATAGTTAGTTTGGTTGCAGTAAATGGTTAGGTGCGGGTCAGCGCACCGGCAATTCCAGGATTCAAATTTTATGGGAAGACAGAGCCTTCAGCAGATTTTCAATGGATACAGACCCGGCCAGTTAACCAAACCTACAAATATTTTAAACTTCTTTAAAATGTATTTAAAGTTTTTTCTCCAACTTGATCCAAATTAAGCCATCCGGCGCTCCCCCCATTAGTCAAAATGCCCTACCTTTGCTGCCCGTTTGGAAAAGGTCTTGCGGGGACTATCGGCTAAAACAAAAAGACCGTTCCAGGCAGAGAACCCGGATGTGGTGAAATTGGTAGACACGTCAGACTTAGGATCTGATGCCGTAAGGTGTGGGGGTTCGAGTCCCTCCATCCGGACCAGGAAATGCCGGAAGGCTGACAGGCAGGCTGCTTAAGCTAACCTGTCAGCATTTCACTGATAAACTTATCAACTACACACAATGGCTACCGTAAGCAAAGAAAACATCGGCCTGCTGCACGAAAAGCTGACCGTTAAACTGGAAAAGACCGATTATCTCCCCACGTTTGAAAAAGCGCTGAAAGAGTATGGGAAAAAAGCAAACATTCCCGGGTTCCGGAAAGGGATGGTACCGGCCGGCCTTATCAAAAAAATGTATGGTCCCTCCTTATTCACGGATGAGGTACTGAAATCAGTGGATCGCGAACTGATCAGTTACCTGCAAAATGAAAAGCTGGACATTTTCGCACAGCCCCTGCCGCTGGAGTCTGATTTCCACCAGCTGGATGTAAACAATCCCGCTGATTATACTTTTCATTTCGAAATAGGCATGAAACCGGCATTCGGGTTGCCGGACCTGGGCAAGGTTCCTACCACCCGCTATGTGGTAACGGTGACCGATGAAATGGTGGACAGTGAGATCACCCGTTTACAGAACCGTTACGGCAATATGAAAGATGAAGAAGCGGTAAGTGCTGAAGAAAATGTACTGAACCTGCTGTTTACCGAAACTGATGCTGCCGGAACGGAGGTGGAGGGTGGTATTAAAAAAGACAATTCCATCCTTGTCAAATATTTTACTGAAGATTTCCGCAAAATATGGACAGGTAAGAAGACCGGGGATTCAACGATCACAACGCTGAAAAACGCATTTGACGAAAAAGAAAGGGAATGGATCATTGGCGACCTCGGGCTGGATAAATCAGCTGCCGCCGCTGCTGACAAAACCTTCAAAATAGAAATTACCAAAGTAGGCCTGCTGGAAAAAAGAGAACTGAATGAAGAATTCTTCACGCAGCTCTACCCCGGCCAGGAAGTAAAAACAGAAGCAGATTTCCGGCAGAAGATCCGGGAAGAAATACAGGCTTACTGGAGCGGCCAGGCCATGAACCAGATCCACGACCAGGTTTTTCACCAGTTGGTGGACCATACCCCTATTGATTTCCCCGAAGCTTTCCTGAAAAAATGGGTAAAGACTCAGGGCGAAACATCCAAATCCGATGAAGAAGTGGAAGCCGAATTCCCCAAATTCATCAGTCAGTTAAAATGGACCCTCATTTCCGACAAGATCGTACAGGATCATGCGATCCAGGTAAACCCGGATGAGATCCGTGCTTTTGCCAAACAGCAATTATTCGGCTATATGGGCGGCGCCAACCTCAGTGATGACCAGCCCTGGGTTGCGGATTACGTGGAGAAAATGATGAAGGACCGGAAATATGTGGAAGACGCTTACAACCGCCTGCAGACCCAGAAGATCTTTGAATGGGCGGCCACCCAGGTTAAGCCCGCTGACAAAGACATCAGTGCCGATGATTTTGCCAAATTGGTGGAAGAACACCAGCACCATCATCATTAATGAACCGACAGCAGACTTTCCTGCATCCAATTATTGCATCTAATACACGAGGGGCCTATATGAACAATATAGGCCCCTCGTGTTTGCAGCCCGGAGGCTGTTTTGTTTTATAGTTTAATCAGTTTGGTACTATACAGTTTCAGGTTCCCGGCCAATACTTCCACCAGGTAGCTGCCACGGGCCAGCCGGTCGAGTTGCCGGGTTAACCGGATCGTATTAATGCCGGTATAGCCCGGTTGTTTTTTCAGGAGCAACAACACACCCTGTGAATTATATATCCTCAGTTCCAGGCTGGCATTCGCGGCCAGTTCCACCTGCAGGTTCAGCTGGTTTTCGAAGGGATTGGGCCAGCTATATACTTGTTTGCCCGGGTTGGGGCGGAGGGCCACGATATTGGAGTACCGGAAGTCCCCGTCGTTATCCATTGCTTTAACCCGGTAATAAACCACCGGTCTGCAAGCTGCCGCCCCGAGTTCATCCAGGGCTGAATAGTTTCCATTTGTACCGTTGGTACCGGTAGCCGGTACTTCTGCACAAGCCGCGAAACTGATACCATCTGTACTTCTCTCCACGATAAACCGGCTGCATTGCTGCTCATTTTCGGTTGTCCATTTCAGTTGTACCAGGGTGTTGTCCAAAACGGCACTCAGTTCAATCGCACTCAGCGGAAGCGGGTAGAGGATGGCAATTCCACCGAATAAGGCCGGTTTGGTATCCAGGCCATCATTGTTGGCAATGCCATCTCCCTCCGGGTCGGAAGGATTATCGATCATCCCGTCATTGTCGCCATCCATCGAACTGCGGTAGCCGGAATCAATATCATCAGAAACCCCGTTACTGGTCAGGTCAATATAATTGGGCGTACCATCCGTATCCGTATCGGCCACAGCCGGATCGGCGGCATCCCCGAATTTTGCCGGAGCCCCGTCAGCACTGTCCATAATGCCATCACCGTCTGTATCTGCGCCATCGATTACCCCGTCATTGTCCACATCACTCAGGCCGGGTGTTCCGCTTTCCTGCAGATCTCCTATTGCATCGTTATCGCTGTCAAGATCGCGGAAATCAGGCACGCTGTCGCCATCGGTATCCCGCGGGAACAGGTCTGCCGCATCACCAAACGATGCATCATTTCCGTCCGCACTGTCCATTATTCCGTCATAATCCGCATCCGGTCCGTCCACCACCCCGTCACTGTTGGTATCCGCTATGGCAGCATGCCCGCTTTCTTTGATATCATTGATCCCATCATTGTCACTGTCCAGGTCGAGAAAATCCTTATGGGTATCCCCATCCGTATCCCTTACCGTATAATTATTGGTGGCGGTACCATCATCCGATGTTTCAATCGCATCCGCCATCCCGTTGCTGCCTTTGGCCACGGACCCGTCAATCACCCCGTTGTTGTCTGCATCCATCGCCGCGATATTCGCCGCGGAGATACCGGATTCATTGAGATCATTGATCCCGTCGTTATCACTGTCGAGGTCCCTGTAATTGGGCACCCCGTCCCCGTCAAAATCATCGTTGTTAAAATCACCGTCCCCGTTGGCATCTTCCACCGCATCCGCAATACCGTCGTTATCACTGTCTGCATCACAGGCATTGCTGACCCCATCGCCGTCCCTGTCCAGTACGGAGGACTTGCTGTTAACAACGGAACAGCCGTCGCAGGCATCCGGGAGGCCATCCGAATCGGTATCGATCGCGTCATTACCGGCCCCGCATACTTCCACACAATCGGCCACGCCATCATTGTCGTCATCCCGGATCACATAAGCGTTATAAATCCGGAAAGTGCCGCCAAGCGTTGCATTTATAAGACCGTCATCGAAAACGATCTGAACCTCATCAAAGGCCACGGTTGATTTAATGCCAATAAAGGTTTTCCCGGATGAAGGGTTCAGCAGGCCCAGGTCCAGCAAGCCGGCCCCTGAAGCGCTTTGCACCGGGGTACCGTTATCATCCCTGTACAGGTTGATGGTGATCGCATCCAGGATACCCAGGTCCAGCAGGGTGGCTTCCCTGGCAATCACGAAACCGGCAAAGGTGTTGGCCGGTAAGTCAACCCCGTCGTTTTTAACAGCGATCCGCCCGCCGCATCCCACACTCAGCAGCGCAGGAGTGTAACTGGCATAGTTAGCCAGGTTCGCATCCACCACGTTGGCCGTTCCGCTAAGCGACTGACCGATACAAAGACCGCCAAAGGTTCCCGTACGGGAAGCCTGGAGGGAACCGGTATAAGGCGAAGCCTGGCCGGCAACCAGGGCCATACTGCAATCCGTGCAGGCCGGAGCGCTTTCAAACGCGTAATATATTTTAATGGCGTTTACATTTATACCAAGTGTGTTATCGGTAAGCAGCCGGATTTCATTAAAGGCTTTTGTCGTGGTAATGGATACTTCCTGCCTTTCCGTCCCCGCAGTGGACAGGGCGGATACATTCACGCCCGCCCCACCGGTGCCCAGCACGACAGTTTCCTGCAGTTCGCCATGAAGATAGGTGGCGATGGATAAGGAGTTCAGCACATCCGCTGTCAGCAAGGAGGGAGTGTACCCGATCATGAAACCGGCTTTGTTACCGGCAGGATAGACCAGTTGCTCATCCATCACAGCAGCATAGACTGGTTCACTGAGCAAAGGAGTACCGACGGGAACAGTAAATGTTCCGTATGTCGTTTTATTGCCATCGGTTATATTCGCCGGATTCGTCAGCGTCACCAGCGCATTGACCAGGCCGCCGTTAAAATTCACGACCCCGCCGATTTGCTTATAACAATAGGAATCGGTAAAACTGGTACCGCAATCGGGCGCGAAAGCCATGGCGTAGTAGATCCGGTAATCCTGGGTAACTGCGACGACCGCGTCAAAAATAAAGCGCACTTCGTCAAAATCCGCTGTTGTTTTAAAACTCAGGTAGGCTTTGCCGGTTCCCCCGCTCAATAAGGTAACGCGGATATTCGCCAGGCCTGTTTTAAATTCCTGGCGGACGCCATTGTTCCAGGTTTCCAACCGGAACGAATTCAGCACATCGGCGGAAAGGGCCTCGCTGCCCAGGTCAATTACATAACCGGCAATCCAGCCGGAAGGATAGGTGACGGTGTTGTCCGCAACAGAAATACCATTTTCCGCCAGCAGGCCGAGCGCCCGGACATAGGTGGCGTAATTTGTCGTACCGGCATCCGTCACGTTATTGATGTCGCTGACAAATGAACAGCCGGCACAGAGCAATCCATTCTCCACCGGGGTGGCGGTTTTTTCAAATCCAGTCATCGGGGTGTAACAGGGAGCGCCAGATTGGGCACGGGTTATAAAACCGGGAAAAAAGAAAAGAGAAAAAACAATCAGAGAGGGAAAAAACAAAAGGCATTTTCGGGGTAGCAGGATAGCATGATTTCTCATAACAATTATTTTAATCGTCCAAAAAAAATTGTTTATGACCTCTCACGAGAAGGTAGCTAATTCAGGAAGAGGACTTACATTGTCGCAAGTCAGGTGAGGAACGGCAATGAGAATAATTACTGTACAAAGTTAATTCGACAGTTTCCGGATGTAAAATGGCGCTGCTACTTCTTGTTTACTATTTTCAGCAATTAAGTACTAACCTCTACCTGTTTTTTAGTCTTTCCCAATAGTATTAAAAGACACTCCGGCATCTTTTTTTTAAAACGATACAGAAGCCTTTTTTGCAGGTACGGCCCGGAAGAAATGAGCGACATCCGGATCCTGCTTTCCCTGTCCGGGTCTGTACACCTGGTTTTGCCAGATTAACCGGATTAAAACGAAACGTCCGGCATCGTCCCCGTATGACTGCCGTAATGTCCTGATATTTACCCTTGCACGGTATTTGAAACCCCTTTATTTCAATAGATTCCTTACCTTCAAACCGGAAAAAAATTATTATGCACCTGAACTCGGAATTTGAAAAATATGCGGTAAAACACCGCGGGTTGTCCAGCAATACCCTGAACAGCTATGCCTCGCACCTGGTAACAGCGATGACGCCGAATATCATTGAAGAACGCTCCCTGAATGTGGCTGTGATGGATGTGTACAGCCGCCTGATGATGGACCGGATCATATTCCTGGGTTACCCGATCAATGATGAGATTGCCAATATTGTCACCGCGCAGTTATTGTTCCTGGACTCCACAGACCGCACCCGCGATATCAATATGTATATCAACAGTCCCGGCGGCAGTGTGTATTCCGGCCTGGGGGTTTATGATACCATGCAGTATGTAAGTCCCGATATCGCCACCATCTGTATTGGGGTGGCAGCTTCTATGGCCTGTGTATTACTCGGTGCCGGCACCCATGGCAAGCGGGCCGCATTAAAACATGCCCGTATTATGATGCACCAGCCCAGCGGCGCCATCGGCGGGCAGGCCAGTGATATTGAAATCACGGTAAATGAGATCCGCAAACTGAAAAAGGAACTGTACGAAGTGGTGAATGTCCATACCGGCAAACCTCTGGAGCAAATTGAAAAAGATTTTGACCGCGATAACTGGATGACGGCCACAGAAGCCAAGGAATACGGGCTGGTTGACGAAGTGCTGCTGGTCAATCCCCGCAAACAGAAAAAAGATTAATTCCCAACACTTATTAAACCTGATACATGAACCGTAAGAATATGTTATACACTGACCCGAAAATGTCCGGGTGGCGGATGGATGAGGAGGAAGAAAAAGAGGAACAGCCCAAGAGTGACCTGGGCATGTTCAGCAAAAAACTGGAGCGCTATTTTTTTGAGAAAAGGGCCGTTTATCTCTGGGGCGTGGTGGATGATAAAAGCGCCAGGGATGTGGTCAGCAAACTGTTGTTGCTCGATGCGGACAAACCCGGTGAAGAAATCAAGTTCTATATTAACAGCCCGGGCGGGGTGGTCACCAGCGGTATGGTGATCTATGACAGCATGCAGATGATCAAGAGCCCGGTCAGTACGATCTGTATGGGACTGGCAGCTTCCATGGGCAGTATTTTACTGAGCGGGGGGAAGAAAGGCAGCCGGTACATTTTCCCGCACGGGGAGGTGATGATCCACCAGCCTTCGCTGGGTGGTTATATCCAGGGCGTCAGTGCGGATCTTGAAATCCAGGCCGAACAAACCCGCCGGGTAAAAGAGATCGGGGCGGGGATCCTGGCTAAAAACTGCGGGAAAACAGTTGAGCAGGTGATGAAGGACTTTGACCGTGACTACTGGATGAATGCCAGCCAGGCCATTGAATATGGCATTGCGGACCATTTGGTCGATTCGCTTTAATTAATTCATTATAAATAACTTAACTTAGTATCTGAAATAAAAACCGCCTTTTCCGGGCGGTTTTATATTTTTGTATGTTACGTATTGGCCCGATTGACGTTACAGATTAAGTTAAGGTTAAGAAAATATGGCAAAAAACCCATTACATTGTTCATTTTGCGGCCGCAGCCGCGACGAAGTGAAGATCCTGATCGCCGGCCAGGAGGGGCATATTTGTGAGAATTGCGTAGAACATGCCCGGGAGATCATTGAGCAGGAACTGACCGTGAAAGATGACCGGACCAGTTCTTCCTTCAAGCTCTCTGTAAAGAAACCCATCGAAATCAAAAAATTCCTGGACGAATATGCTATCGGGCAGGATGAGGCCAAGAAAGTACTGGCGGTAGCTGTTTACAATCACTACAAACGGTTGCAGCAAAAAACATCGGATCTCAATACCGGCACGGAAGTCGAGATTGAAAAAAGCAATATCATCATGGTAGGTGAGACCGGTACCGGTAAAACCTTACTGGCCAAGAGTATTGCCCGGATGCTGAATGTTCCCTTCGCCATCGTGGATGCCACCGTATTTACCGAAGCCGGTTATGTGGGAGAAGATGTGGAAAGTATCCTGACCCGTTTGCTGCAGGTATGTAATTATGATGTGGCTGCTGCCGAGCGCGGCATTGTTTATATTGATGAAATTGATAAGATTGCCCGGAAGGGAGATAATCCTTCCATTACCCGGGATGTGAGCGGGGAAGGGGTACAGCAGGGTATGCTGAAACTGCTGGAAGGTACCGATGTACTTGTACCACCGCAGGGAGGCCGCAAACACCCCGAGCAAAAGCTGATAAAGATCAACACACAGAATATTCTCTTTATTTGCGGCGGCGCTTTTGATGGTATCGATAAGATCATTGCCCGCCGTGTACAGACCAATACCATTGGCTTTAACGTGGACAAGGAACTGCAGGACAATATGAAGAAGAACCTGCTGAACTATGTGAATGCGACTGACCTGAAAGCCTTCGGCCTGATCCCCGAATTGCTGGGCCGTTTGCCTGTAGTAACCCACCTGGATCCGCTGGATGCCGCCACACTGAGAGCCATCCTGACCGAACCGAAGAACGCCCTGATCAAACAATATACCCGCTTGTTCGAGCTGGAAGGTATTTCCCTGACCATCGAAAATGAAGTCCTGGACTTTATGGTGGAGAAAGCCATGGAATATAAATTAGGCGCCCGCGGTCTTCGCAGTATTTGTGAAGGAATCCTGACCGACGCTATGTATGAGCTTCCTTCTTCCAAAGAAACGCAGTTCGTGCTGGACCTGGAATATGCCAAACGGAAGTTTGATAAGAGTAAACTGAGTTTGTTGAAAGTGGCGTGAGGGAATGGGGAATAAAAAATGATTCGTAAAAGGTCTGGCGCTGCCGGACCTTTCTTATTTTGCGGGCTGTAAAACAAATTTTATGCAGGAACTGATTGACAAACTGAAAGCGGAAGCGGGACTGACGGATGAACAGGCGCAAAAAGCCATTGCGGCCATCAAGGGATTTGTCGTGGAGAAATTCCCGATGCTGGAAGGAGCCGTCAATAATGTATTCGGGGGAGCGTAACCCAACGAATCATCCGGGGATTACCGGATCACCGCGCATTTTCTGCCACGGGGATTGTTAGCTGCCTCGTAAGGCGTCATAACACGGGTACAGGATTGCAGAAGAACAGTTCCAATTATCAGCGCCAACAGGAATTTGCCTTTCATAGTGTCGAATTTGAAGGCGAAATTAAGCTCCCTGCCGGATCCTGCAAGCCGGATTTACCAGTGAAATATGCTTGATCCGGAAGCGTGCTTTCACGTCATTGATCCCTGTTTTTTTACGCACTCTTTATTCTGCCAGGATCGCTTCAATGGCCGCCAGTTCAGCCGCGGTAAAATCTGCTTTTTGCAAAGCGCCGATATTGTCATCCAGTTGCTTCACGGAACTTACTCCCACGAGTACCGAGGTAACGCGTTTATCTTTGAGCAACCAGGCCACGGCCATCTGGGCAAGTATCTGTCCCCGTCTTACCGCGATCTCATTTAATTTACGTACCTGTGCGATCAGCCTGGCGGGAATATCGGAAGCCTGGATCGCTCCATTGCTCAGGCCCCGGCCAATCCTTGAATTGGTGGGTACCCCGCTGATATATTTATCCGTTAACCGTCCCTGCGCCAGGGGGGAAAATGCAATGGCCCCCACCCCTGCTTCTTCAATAACATCCAGCAAGGACTGTCCACCTGCCGTTCCGGGTTTTTCCACCCAGCGGTCAAGCATGGAATACCGAGGCTGGTGGATCAGGCAGGGTGTTCCCAGTTGCTGTAAGATGGATACCGCCTGCAGGGTTTGCTGGGCTGAATAACTGGAAATACCGGCATACAGGGCCTTCCCGCTTCTTACCAGCAGGTCCAGGGCTCCCATGGTTTCTTCCAACGGTGTATTCGGATCAGGGCGGTGTGAATAGAAAATATCAACATAATCCAGTCCCATCCGTTGCAAACTCTGGTCCAGGCTGGCGACGAGGTATTTTTTAGAACCCCATTCCCCGTATGGGCCGGGCCACATGTAATAACCGGCCTTGGTGGAAATGACCAGTTCATCCCGGTAGGATTTTAAACCCTGCCGCATAATCTTCCCGAAATTATTCTCCGCTTCCCCCGCGGGAGGTCCGTAATTATTCGCCAGGTCAAAATGTGTAATCCCCCGGTCAAAGGCCCGGTACACGATGTTTTGCATATTGGTAAAATCATCCACAGAGCCGAAGTTGTGCCAGAAGCCCAATGATATCGCGGGCAATAAGAGACCACTTTTACCACAGCGGTTGTATTTCATGGAATCGTAGCGGGAGGAAGCAGCAGTGTACATAACAGGGGTTTTGACAAAATTCAGTAATCTTTTCTGTTTTCTTCGAAATGGGCTGAAAAAGAAAAAACCGGCCGGCCAGAGAGTATATCCCCATTTCGGGGAATAAAAAGAAAACATCCCGCCTCATTCATAACGAGGCGGGATGCAGAATTAATGGGTACCTATTTTGGTTTTCCGTCCTATACAATTGTCATATGCCGGTAAGGCATCCCGGTCCGGAGGGCATCAGCCACAACCTCCCTGGTTACCGCAGTTCAGGCATTTGTAGCAGGCCCCGCTGCGCATCATGATATTGCCGCAGACATTACAGGCCGGCGCATCACTTTGCATATTCTTAGCCACCGCGTTCATGGCATCTATGCTGGATTCCGACTTCACCGGCTGGGCAGTACGCTGGCTGCGGGCCGGTTGAGGGGCTACGGATCCGGCAGAAGGCGTCACCCGTACGCTGGAGAGTTCAGGATCTTTCGCATATTCCAGGGGGTTAGAAGGCACTTCGTCCCAGTCATCGCCGCCGGTATTCATCACTTCGGGTTTATCCAGTACATGCACGAGGTCAGTACGTCCGAGGTATTCATACCCCAGTACCCGGAAGATAAAGTCAACAATGGATGTGGTGGTCTTGATATTCGGGTGTTCCACGAACCCGGAAGGGTCGAAACGGGTAAAGGCGAACTTATCTACAAATTCCTCCAGGGGGACGCCGTACTGCAGACCGATGGACACCGATATCGCAAAGCAGTTCATCATGCTGCGCATGGTGGCTCCTTCCTTGGCCATATCCACGAAGATTTCACCCAGTGTACCATCCGCATATTCACCCGTGCGGAGGAATACGGCCTGTCCGCTGATCTTGGCTTTTTGCGTAAAGCCGCGGCGTTTGGCCGGCAGGGTGCGGCGCTCCACGATACTGGCCAGTTTACGTTTCAGCTTGGTGTCCGGGGAAGCCTGTACCCTTTTCTGCACTTCTTCCAGCAGTTCTTCCACGGTCAGTTTACCCAGGTCCACGATATTGGACTCGGTGACCTGTTCTGCTACCGGGGCCTTTTCCTCTTCCACCACGGCATCCGCTTTTTTCTTCTTGTCGGATTTGTTGCTGAGCGGCTGGGAAAGTTTGGAGCCATCACGGTAAAGTGCATTCGCTTTTAAACCGAGCTTCCAGCTCAGGTAATAAGCATCGGCGATCTCATCCACTTTGGCTTCGTGGGGCAGGTTGATTGTTTTGGAGATGGCACCACTGATAAAGGGCTGGGTGGCTCCCATCATACGGATATGGCCGTGGGCATGGATATACCGCTGGCCTTTTTGCCCGCATTTATTGGCACAGTCAAAAACGGGCAGGTGTTCCTCTTTCAGTCCGGGCGCTCCTTCGAGCATCATGGTACCGCATACATAATCGTTGGCGGCTTCGATCTGCTCATCAGTATATCCCAGGGCTTCCAGGAGGTTCCATTCAAAATTGTTATACTGTTCCGGGGTAAAGCCCAGGCGTTGCAGGCATTCTTCCCCCAGGGTGTATTTGTTGAATACAAATCCCACTTCAAATGCCGTGGCCGCCGCCGCATCGAGGCGTTTGATCTCATCGGCAATGAATCCCTTCTCACTTAAGCTCTGGTGATTGATAAAGGGTGCGCCGGCAAAGCTGGCCGCTCCCACCGCGTATTTAATGATCGCTTCCGTTTCTTTTTCAGTGTACCCCAAATTTTTCAGTGCAGCGGGTACCGACTGGTTGATGATCTTAAAATAACCGCCGCCGGAAAGTTTTTTAAATTTCACCAGGGCGAAATCGGGTTCCACACCGGTGGTATCGCAATCCATGACCAGTCCAATGGTTCCGGTCGGCGCGATTACCGTAGCCTGTGCGTTGCGGTAACCGTACTTCTCACCCAGTTCCACTGCATCATCCCATGCCTTGCAGGCGGCTTTCAGCAGGTAGTCCGGGCAGTATTTTACCTTGATCCCCTGGGGCTTCAGGCTCAGGTTCTCGTATTCATCGGCATCATAAGCGGCGAGGCGGTGGTTCCGCATGACCCGCATCATGTGCTGTTTGTTTTCTTCGTATCGCGGGAAAGCTCCCAGGGCACGGGCCATTTCCGCGGAGGTTTTGTAAGAAGTACCGGTCATGATGGCGGTGAGCGCACCGGCAATAGCCCTTGCTTCTTCGCTGTCGTACGGAATACCGCTTACCATCAGCATGGTACCGAGATTGGCATAACCCAGCCCCAGTGTCCGGTATTCGTAACTCAGTTGCGCCACTTCCCTGGAAGGGAACTGTGCCATCAGCACGGACAGTTCCAGCACAACGGTCCAGAGACGGCAGTTGTACTCATACCCTTCCACATCAAACTGATTCTTTTCAGCATCAAAGAACTTCATCAGGTTGGCGGAAGCCAGGTTACAGGCCGTGTTGTCGAGGAACATATACTCAGAACAGGGGTTCGAAGCCCTGATCTCACCTCCCTCGGGACAGGTATGCCATTCGTTGATGGTGGTATTGTATTGGGTACCGGGGTCTGCGCAACGCCAGGCTGCATAAGCGATCTGGTTCCACAATTCACGGGCGGGAATTTTCTTCATCACCCGGCCATCCATACGGCCGGTCAGTTCCCAATCCTCATTTTTTTCCAATCTTTCAAAGAAAGAATTCGGAATACGGATGGAGTTATTGGAGTTCTGGCCGCTTACTGTTTTATACGCTTCATCCTCGTACCCGGATGGATAACCGGCAGCGATCAATGCACCGACCTTCTTTTCTTCTTCCACTTTCCAGTTGATGAATTCGACGATTTCGGGGTGATCCAGGTCCAGGCAGACCATCTTGGCCGCCCGGCGGGTGGTACCCCCTGATTTTATGGCACCGGCAGCCCGGTCACCAATCTTCAGGAAACTCATCAGGCCGGAAGAACTGCCACCTCCGCTCAGTTTCTCGCCTTCCCCCCTGAGATTGGAATAATTGGTACCCACACCGGAACCATATTTAAATATCCGGGCTTCCCGGACCCAGAGGTCCATGATACCGCCTTCGCCCACCAGGTCATCCTCCACGCTTAAGATAAAGCAGGCATGGGGCTGGGGACGCTCGTAGGCGTTCTGTGATTTCTTCAGTTGGCCATCGGCCGGATCCACATAATAGTGCCCCTGGGGCTTACCGGCGATGCCATAGCTTTCATACAAGCCGGTATTGAACCATTGCGGGCTGTTGGGCACACACATTTGGTTCAGGATGGAATAGACTAATTCCTCGTAGAACACAGTTGCATCTTTTTCAGATGCAAAATAGCCGTAGCGCTCCCCCCACACTTTCCAGCAATTGGCCATCCGGTGGGCCACCTGTTTGGCGGAGGTTTCACGTCCCAGGCTGCCGTCGGGTTGCGGCACACCGGCTTTCCGGAAATATTTTTGGGCTAAAATATCTGTGGCAATCTGACTCCACTGTTTGGGCACTTCCACATTGTTCATTTCAAAAACCACTTCACCGGACGGATTGCGGATAATGGATGTCCGGTAGTCATACTCGAACATATCATACACACTCACACTCTCCTCGGTGAAGCGACGACTAAACTGCAAACCGCCCCGGGCGGATGCCTGCTTCTTATTTGCCATAACTCGAAAGAATTTATTGGGTTTTGGTCCTGATTACAATCTCAACCTTCCTGGCGGGAGGTCGTTTACGAAAGTATTTTTATTAAAAGGAAGTTCAAACCTCCAAATATTAACATCCTGTGGAAAATAGCACCGTAAAATCCCGAAAGGCTTGCCAGTCCTGAATTAGCTGATTTTTACACAATTCGCTAAAAATAAATGGGCAAATTTTTTTTGGAAAATTCCGCTACTTCTATTATTAAATTATTATCCCTTTTTTTGGCTTTCTATCCGCTTCCCGGGACCCTTCATTTCACCAATGAAAGATAACTAAAACTTCAACTTTTGTTCATGATTTGATCATCCTCAATTGTTAATTCCGTTCCCTTTCCGCACGGGACCACCGTCCGGATTTCCCGGCCATTGCGGATGGGCGGCAGGGCTTCTGAAAATGGCCGCCGGGTCCTGTTTATCAGCCAGCTTCTTTGCCTGGCTGCTAAAATTAGCCGGTGGAGACCTGCCTCAAAGCCAACTATTTTTCGCAATTTTGCAGGAACTAACCGGTTCCGGATGAAATTGCCGATTTATCAAATACTCACAGATAGAAAAAAGCTGGGCAAAAAGTCCTTTGCCGTACTGATCGACCCTGACAGGGTTGATTCCGTTGTGCTGGACGAGCTGATCGGCCTCTCCCTTGAAGCCAGGGTGGACTATTTCCTGGTCGGCGGAAGTCTTGTTATTTCCAATCACCTGGATGAATGCATACAGCATATCAAACAGCATTGTTCCATCCCGGTTATTTTGTTTCCCGGCAGTCCTTCCCAGGTCAGCCGCTACGCCGATGCCTTATTGTACCTGTCCCTTATTTCGGGCCGCAACCCGGAGCTCCTGATCGGGCAGCATGTGGTTTCTGCTCCTTTTGTGAAACAAAGCGGTTTAGAGATCATGCCCACCGGCTATATCGTGGTGGATGGTGGCGCCCCGACAACGGTTTCTTATATCAGCAATGCCGCACCGATACCGGCCGATAAAAACGATATCGCCATGTGTACGGCCATGGCCGGCGAAATGCTGGGGATGAAGCTGATTTATATGGATGCGGGCAGTGGTGCCAAACGACCGGTTACCGAAAGCATGATCAGGGCCGTGGCCGACAATATTGAATCTCCTCTTATCGTAGGGGGTGGTATCATCCACCCGGAAAAAGCCTACCTCAACTGCAAGGCCGGTGCCGATGTGATCGTGGTGGGAAATGCAATTGAGAAAGACGCGTCCCTGATTAAAGAGATGAGTGACGCGGTACACAGTGTGCCGGCTGTAACAGGTTGAAACTTCGGGGCAATCAGTTTTTCCGCACGATTATCTCAAAGATGTAGTGTGCAAAATAATAATCATTTCACCCCCTCGGGTTTTTCAAATTTATTTATCGCGCTCTAATGCTACTATAATCACTTCAGCCCTCCCACCTCCACTGCGTTTCAGTCGGCAGGTCGGGCTTTTTTTATTTTAAGAGGCTCCTTTTTGATCCTGAATCTCCCTCATCACGAAACATCCAACGTCGAACTTCGAATCTCCGACCTTCTCTGTGTCACCCCTTCGGGGCTCAGGGTTCTGCCGAAAATCGTCTTTCTACAATCGTGTCAGCCCCTCGGGCCTGTTTACCAGAGAATGAATTTTCCCTCAATACGAAACTTCGAACCTCGAACCTCCAACTTCGAACTTCTACCTGAGTTCCTCCACCTTTACCCGGGACGGGGTTTCATTTCCCCCGATAATACTCCTTGAACTGAGCGCAATGGCCTTGATCACTTCGGTCATATTCTCCATATCGAGTGTCTCAACCTGATCCGAGAGTTTATGGTAATGCGGCTCCACATCCATCTTTGACGTGGAGATTGTATGGGCCGGCACACCCAGTCTCGCCAATGTGGCATTATCGGAACGATAGAATAATTGCTGCGTGGGATAGGGATCGGGATAAAAAGTGAAGGCCGTTCCCTGCAGATCTTTTGACAGGATCGCTCCCATATTGGTCTTTTCATACCCGGTGATATAGGCCGAATTCTTCCCCCACTTGCTTTCGGTACCGATCATTTCGATATTGAACATGGCCATGACTTTGTCCGCGTCCATCTGCCTGGAAAAATACTGGGAACCGAAACCACCTGCTTCTTCCGCAGTAAAAGCTGCGAAGACCAGGGTTCTTTCGTTATCACCGCGTTCTTTAAAATATTTTGCCAGCATGATCACGGCCGTTGTACCCGCCGCATCATCATTGGCACCGTTGTAAATGGAATCCCCCTCCACGGGTTTGCCAATACCCAGGTGATCATAATGACCGGAAAATACCACATACTCATTTTTCCTGCTTTTCCCGGGAATAACACCCACCACATTGGCCATTTTCTGTTCCGCAATTTCGTGCGCGGCTTCGATCGTATATGTTACAGGCGCTGTATCTGTGAGGATAAAAACAACAGAGGTACCGGTCTTGAACATGGAAGACTTCAGCCGCACCAGGTTGCCGAAACCGCCGGCAAAACTTTTCTCCACCCACGCGATCGTATTCTTATTACTTCGGACCAATTTGCGGGCTTCGGTCTGCAGGTTGGCGCCGGTCTTAATAAATACAGTCTCATAGCCGGAGGCCTGGTCGATCTTTAACTGAGGCTGACAGGTGATCACCATCACTGATTTTTGTTCGATGGCCTGCCCGTCGAGGGTGGCAGACGCACTGATAAACTTCGGGCGCACCATCGCGAATTCCTGGCGGTAGCTGCCGCTATTGCTGAGTGTGCCGAGGCCAATCGCTTTAAATTCTGCAGCAATAAAATCAGCTGCTTTATCGATATCGGGAGAAAATGTTTTGCGGCCCCGCATGGCATCGGATGCCAGGGTTTTTTCAATGCGTTCTACCTCCTTTGCATTAATAATATCCAGGCCTTTCTGTGCTGAAATGTTTATTCCTGCTGAAATGAACAGGAATAATACGGCGAATTGTTTTATCATCTGGTTTTTGCTCTGTATTACACGTTTTATAAAAATGTCACCCCTTCGGGGTTCTAAAATCGACTGTCCGGATATATTACTATAATTATTTCAGCCCTTCGGGCTTAATTTATCCATAGCAATTGGCCCAATCGCATTGCATTGACCCTACGAATGAAATGGCCAATTCACACATCTCCAATCACAATTG
>JACPUV010000023.1 GCA_016192105.1 Sphingobacteriales bacterium
GCCAATGCAGACTTTTTTAGAATCACTACCTTTAGCTAAAGAAAAGCTGATCCAAAACCATGAACCAGCTTAATTTTATCCTTACCCTATAAAACTAAAAAAACCTTGATTGTCAGATAAAGTACTATCTATTACAATTTATCTTCGCAGAAAGATTTTCTATGCTCCAGCCGGCAACGCTTCAGTTTCTGAAGAATTTAAAGAAGAATAATTCAAAAGAGTGGTTTGATAAAAACCGGAAAAGCTACGAAGCCGCAAAAGATGATTTTGCGGCTTTTGTGCAGGCGGTCATAGTGCAGTTCGGGAAAAAAAATCCGTCCATCCTGGGGCTGAGAGCTAAAGACTGTATGTTCCGGATCAACCGGGATGTACGGTTTTCCAAAGACAAATCTCCCTACAAGACCAATATGGGCGCCTATATCAACCCCGGTGGTAAAAAATCGGTGCTGGCCGGTTATTATTTCCATTGCGAACCGGGCAGGGCCTTTGTTGGAGGCGGGATGTGGATGCCCATGCCGCCCGAACTGAGTAAAGTAAGACAGGAGATCGACTATAATTTCGCAGCTTTTAAAAAGATCACCGGTTCCAAAAAGTTCAAAGCGGTGTACGGCGATCTTTCCCGCGAAGCAGAATATACCCTGACCCGTTTACCCAAAGGCTATGAAGCGGACAATCCCGCCGGCGACTATTTAAAACTGAAAAGTTTTGTAGCACTGACCAACCTGACCGATGCCGACCTGGTTTCAAAAGGCCTCGTAAAAAAAACGGTTGCAGCCTTTGAAGCCCTGCAACCGCTGACTGAATTTCTGAATCACGCTTTATCCGAGTAATCCTTTTGCGTTTAAATATTCCGCAATCTGCACCGCATTGGTAGCAGCGCCTTTGCGCAGGTTATCCGATACCACCCAGAGGTTGAGGGTATTGGGCTGGCTTTCATCTCTTCTCAGCCGGCCTACAAATACTTCATCTTTTTCATGTGCGTCCTTCGGCATCGGGTATTGCTGGTTCGCCAGATCATCCACCACCAGCACACCGGGTGAAGCCTGCAGCAACGCTTTTACCTCGGCGAGATCGAAATCACGGGCAAATTCCACATTCACCGCTTCACTGTGCCCGCCCATCACAGGGATGCGCACCGTTGTAGCCGTCACCCGGATCGTGTCGTCCCGCATGATCTTGCAGGTCTCGTTCACCATTTTCATTTCTTCCTTGGTGTAGCCATTGTCAAGAAACACATCAATCTGCGGAATCACGTTCAGATCGATCGGGTATTTGTATGCCATCGGGTAGGCGGTATGCTCTCCCTTTACTTCGTTCACCCTTTCACCCCGGAGCTGGTCCACCGCTTTTACACCGGTACCGGTTACACTCTGGTAAGTACTCACCACCACTCTTTTGATCCCATATTTCTTATGCAGGGGGTTTAAGGCTACCACCATCTGGATCGTGGAGCAATTGGGATTGGCGATGATCTTATCCGCCGCTGTCAGCACATCGGCATTGATCTCGGGTACCACCAATGGTTTCGCGGGGTCCATTCTCCAGGCTGATGAATTATCCACAACGGTGATACCGGCTTCCGCAAACTTAGGCGCCCATTCGAGGGACGTGCCCCCGCCCGCAGAGAAAAGGGCAACAGCCGGTTTCGCAGCAATGGCATCGCTCATACTTACCACCTTGTACTTTTTCCCCTTAAACTCCACTTCTTTTCCCACTGATTTTTCAGAAGCTACCGGCACCAGTTCGGTAACCGGAAAATTCCGTTCTGCCAATACCTGTAACATTTTAGTGCCCACCAGCCCGGTGGCGCCAACGACTGCAACTTTCATTTTGTTTCCCCCCATCTTCCGCCAAGCGGAAGTTTTTGATTAAAAAATAATGGTTATAAAAAAAGCCTCCCGGTTTGGAAGGCCTGCTAAACTCTTATGTTGCTACACACATAACGCTGCAAACCTTCCCTCAGGAATGTTTAATCGTGCGTTTTGTGTGTTTCTTTATCATCATTGCGGTGCAAAAATAGGCCCGGCGGGAGTTACAGCCAAATAATGATTCAAAATTTTTATCCGAAAGGGGGACAAGTCTGTACAGGTTTCGGGAAAAAAATATATTGCCCCTATGAAAACAACCTTATCCTTCCTGCTAAGCATCGCTTTGCTTACACCTGTTTGTTTGTGGACGCAAACCAGGTATGCTGTTGTGATCAGTGAGATCATGGCAGATCCCTCTCCTGCTGTTGGCTTGCCGGCCAATGAATGGATCGAGTTAAAGAACAATACCAGTCTTCCCATCAGTTTACAAAACTGGCGGATCGCTGATGCAGGCGGACAAAGCGGCCCGCTGCCCAATTTTATTTTACAACCGGATAGTTTTGTTATTGTTTGCAGCGCCGGTTCAGTACCTGCCATGTCCATATTCGGAACAACGGTTTCAGTTACCGCTTTCCCATCCCTGGACAATGACGGAGAGCTCTTATACCTGAAAGCCGCCAGCGGCAGCATCATTCATGCCCTGCATTATTCCGCTGCCTGGTACCGGAATGAGTTGAAAAAAGAAGGAGGCTGGACACTGGAAATGATCGATCCGCACAATCCCTGCAGCGGTCCTTCAAACTGGATGGCCAGCACCCATCCCGCAGGCGGGACTCCCGGTAAGAAAAACTCGGTGGATGCGTTGCTAACAGATGATACGCCCCCGCAACTGAAAAGAACGTACAGCACCGACAGCCTGACCCTGGTACTGGTTTTTGATGAACCGCTTGACAGTTTATCCGGTGCCACCCTCTCCCATTATTCTATTGACGGCGGTTTATCAGTCAGCAGTGCGGTCACCCTTCCACCCCTGTTTAACGAAGTGGCCCTGTCCCTAACCAGCCCCATGCAGGCGGGTACAGTCTTCCACCTCCGGGCCCTGAACCTGCAGGATTGCCAGGGGAACAGCCTGGCCGGCGAAGTCACTGTAAAAGCAGGAAGACCTTCAGATGCCCGGCCCGGCGACTGGATCATCAATGAAATCCTGTTTAACCCGAAGCCTAACGGTAACGATTACGTGGAATTCTATAACCGGGGGCCGCGGGTCCTCGATGCAGCCAGGCTCTTTATTGCCAACCGCAATACTGCCGGGGCAGTCAGTTCGGTTAAACCGGTAAGCAGCTTCCCCTTCTATATTTTCCCCGGCGAATACCTTGTATTGACGGAAGCGGCGGAACAGTTGCCCCTGCACTACTTGGTGAAAGACCCCGAAGCGGTCCTGGACATTTCCTCCCTGCCTTCCTTCCCGGATGAAGAAGGAACCGTGGTGAGCCTCGATGCACAGGGCGCCGTGCTGGATGAAGTGCCTTACAAAGACGACTGGCATTTCAAACTGATCGATAACCCCGAAGGCGTTTCCCTGGAGCGTATTGACCCGGGAAGCCCTTCGCAGGAAGCAGGTAACTGGCACAGTGCCGCTTCCACAGCCGGATACGGGACTCCCGGTTATAAAAACTCCCAATACAAATCAACGGACCCGGTGAATGCCCGCATCACGGTATCGCCCGGGATTTTTTCGCCGGATAACGACGGCCGGGATGATGTGGCAACGATCCAATATACTGTCACCGGTAGTGGTTTTGTAGCCAACCTGACCATTTTTGATGCGGAAGGAAGACCCGTTCGGTCCCTGGTCCGTAACGGGACCCTGGGGCTAACCGGGAGCTGGAACTGGGATGGCCTCGACGAAAAGGGAAAAAAATTACCTGTCGGTCCATATATCCTGTTTACCGAAATCTTTAACCTCCAGGGGAAGAAAGAGCGGTTTAAAAATGTGATCGTGCTGGCGCGGAACCTGAATTAAATAAAAACAGCTCCGCAACTGGAGCTGTTTTTTGACTATTTATTGACTGGTAAAATCAGATCAGTTCAATATCGAAACTCACCAGGTCCTTGAATTGCTGCAGGCGGGTATTGATATCGTCCTGGGTGACTTCTTTCAGCCGGGTTGGGCCAAACTTCTCCACGCAGAAACTGGCCATAGCCGAGCCCACGATGATCCCCCTTTTCATATTATCAAAGGAAATATCGCCGGTCTTGGCGAGATGACCCATAAAGCCACCGGCAAAAGTATCCCCGGCCCCGGTGGGATCGAATACATCCTCCAGGGGAAGGGCCGGAGCGAAGAATACTTCGTCGCTATGGAATAACAAGGCGCCGTGTTCCCCTTTTTTAATAATCAGGAATTTCGGCCCCATGGCCATGATGGCTTTGGCCGCCTTTACCAGGGAGAAGAGACCGGTCAGCTGCCGGGCTTCGGCATCGTTGACGATCAGCATATCGATATACCGCAGCACGATCCTTAATTCAGACATGGAGGATTCCATCCAGAAATTCATGGTATCCATGGCGATCAGTTTAGGCCGTTGCTTCATTTCCTGGATCACATTCAACTGGATCTTCGGGGCCAGGTTGCCCAGCATCAGGAATTCGGCGCCCTGGTAGCTGTCCGGCACTTTGGGATCAAAATCGGCGAGCACGTTCAGGTCGGTTACCAGGGTATCGCGGCTGTTCATGTCTTCATGGTAACGGCCACTCCAGAAAAAGGATTTTTTACCGGGCACTATTTCGACCCCGTCAAGCTGCACCCCGCGGCTTCGCAGTTCGGCCATCTCTTCTTGCGGAAAATCGTCTCCCACGATCGAGATCTGCTGGACCGGTTTTACAAAATTGCTGGCGGCATATGCAACATAAGTGGCCGAGCCACCGACGATTTTAGCGGTTTTTCCAAAGGGTGTTTCAATGGCATCAAAGGCCATGGTTCCGACGGTAATTAAAGACATGATTTAGTTTTTGGATATAAATAGCGTTACGGCGTGCAAACCTACATGAATTTTAGGGGATATTGAAACGTATCCGTTCCCTAAGATCACATGGATGACACTGCTTATCTTCGCAGTTCTTTCCCTCCGGAAGCAACCCGTGCAGTGCAGTTAATTGTGTGAAAGACTGTTGAAAGCCCAATTGGGAAAAATCACCCAGTGCAGACCCGGCGCCCCCGGTCCCCGCCGATTTGATACCTTTGGCTTATGAAGAGAAAAAACCGGTTAAAATACAGGATCCTTCCGGCCCTCCTTTTTTTCTTTTTTTCGGAAGCCGGTGCCCAGTTTGATACCAGTTTTGTAAAAAGCCAGCTCCTCCGCTGTGCCGACAGCCTGGCCATCGGGTTCAAGACCCGTAACTGGGAAGTTTTTGCCCGGTACAGCAATCCTTCCATTATCGGGGTCATGGGCGGGAAGGCAGCATTTATCAATTTCGCCGCCGGGGTATTTGGACAGATCCCCGACTCCGCCTGGAAAGTGTATGAGCCCGGAAATATATTGCAGGTGATCAGGACCGGCCCGGATTTCCAGGCGGTCATTGAACTCCGTTCTGTAATTGAATGGGAGGGAAGAAAGATCAGCGCGGTCAACTACCTGATCGGTCAGTCCTGGGACGGGGGTTCTTTCTGGACCTTTTTTGATTCCCAGAATAGCCCGAAAGCCGCGAAAGAAATCAAACCCGACCTGAGTGATGAACTGTTCATCCCTGCAAAAAACGAGAAAGCAGAGCCCCTCCGGCCCCCCTCCCCGCTACGGCCGGAAATGATGCCGGTCAAAACAAAGGGGAAATCCGGTTTGCCTTATTAAAAGAATGAGAATAATCATATTTTTATACCTGTCACCCTTTATTATCTTTGGTTATGGCTAAGGCACAACGAAAAAAAGCATCCAAGAAAGGCCTGATCCTAAAGAAGGCCGCTGTAATGTTCCGGGAAAAAGGTTTCGCCGCCACGTCCATGCGTGACCTCGCGGAAGCGGTGGGCATTGAAGCCGCCAGCTTATACAATCATATCCGTTCCAAGAACGAGATTCTGGAAGCGATCTGTTTTGATGTGGCCAATGTGTACAATACCACCATCGACAGTATTGAAGCCGGCACCCAGAAATCCATTGCAAAAATTGAACAGTTACTCCGGTTCCATATCCGGCAAATGACCGAGAATTATGAAGATGTGTATGTCAGTGACCGGGAATGGAAACACCTGGATGAGCCCTACCTGTCCAATTTCCAGACACAACGGCGCAATTACCGCAAGAAATTCGCCGCGATCATTGAAGAGGGAATCGCCCGGAATGAAATCAAGAAAATAGACGCTCCCACCGCCGTACTGATCATGCTTCATGCTGTCAGCGGGATCGAGAGCTGGCACCGCAGCAAGGCCAAGATCAATGCCCAGGAACTGGAAGACAATATGGTCATGATCATGATCGATGGCTTACGTAAACAATCCTGATCTATGTCACTTCATTTTCACCGGCTCACGGTTAAAGAGGTAAAGAAAGAAACCCCTGAATGTATCTCTGTGCTGTTTGAAGTGCCTGAAACCCTCCGGGCCGATTTTCAATTCAGCCAGGGCCAGAGCCTCACCCTGCGAACCCGGATCAACGGCGGGGAAGTTCGCCGTACGTATTCCATCTGTTCTTCCCCGCTGGAAAAGCAGCTGAAAATAGCGATCAAAAAAGTAGCGGGCGGTTTATTTTCCGCCTGGGCCAATGAGCAGTTGAAAAAAGGCGATGTGCTGGAAGTCATGCAGCCGGCGGGAAAATTCAATACTCCGCTGGATCCTTCTCATAAAAAAAATTACCTCGCCTTTGCCGCCGGCAGTGGCATTACCCCGGTGATCTCCCTGGTAAAGACCACCCTGGCCACCGAACCGCAGAGCCATTTCACTCTGGTCTTTGGCAACCGGGAACGGAATTCCATTATTTTCTTTGAAGAGCTTGAATCCCTGAAGAATAAATACATGGAACGGTTTAACCTGGTCCACCTGCTGAGCCGGGAACGGATGGAAACCGAACTAAATTCGGGACGGATCACAGCCGCAAAACTGGAAGAACTCGGCCCCCTCGCGGGTTATGCCGATACGGATGAATTTTTCATCTGCGGGCCGGAGGAAATGATCTTTACCGTGAAGAATTACCTGGAACTAAAGGGAATGGAGAAAAAGAAAATTCATTTTGAATTGTTCAACACACAAGGAAAACAAAAGTCCGCAGTCCACAGTCCACAGTCCACGGCAACCGGACCTGTCAGTTATATATCGATTAAATTGGATGGACGCAGTTTTGAATTGGTTCATCCACTGCAAAGTGACATAACTATCCTCGATGCGGCGCTACAGCAGGGAGCGGATCTGCCTTTTGCCTGTAAAGGCGGGATGTGCTGCACCTGCAAGGCCCGGCTCCTCGAAGGAGAAGTCAGTATGGATGTGCATTGGGGATTGGAAGATGAGGAAGTGGAAAAAGGATATATCCTCACCTGCCAGAGCCATCCCCGGACCGAACGGATCGTGGTTGATTTTGATGCAAAATAAATCCCTTATTTTTAAAATACCCGCCACCGGGTAGGGTCCGCCCGGGAGAATGGCTGAAATTTACCGATCCTATTTAACCTTGAGTCACGCTAAACGGCCTTTTACATTAAACATGAAAAAAATTTTATCCCTGCTTTGTTTTGCAGGGTTATCCCTGGCTGGTACAGCCCAGTTGAACAAAGAGCAGCAACAGGTCAAAAAGACTTTTTTTGATTTCCTGAAATTCTATCAGCGGCATGAAACCGCATTCAATTCCTTCCGGGTTTATACGGGAACCGGGAAAGAAAATGGTCCGCCTTATAAAATCCGGTGGAAGGAAGTTGAACGTTATTTTTCCTTCCTCCGGAAAAATGTTCCTTATACGGGAGAAGCCTATATCCGGTCCGAAAGAGATTTTTTCAACTACTGCGACAGCAGTTTTAAGGCCGACCCGCTGGAAGAAATCCCGGTTGGTTTTGATTATGACCGATGGGCCGGTGGTCAGGAAAGCATTGAATACACGATTCAATGGTACAGCTCTCCCGGGAATAAATATGAAGTGCTTATAAGCGGTAACAAGGCCGTATTGCGGATCGGGGCAGCCCTGGAGGCAGGGACCAAAGAGGAGGAAAGAAGCTGGAGTATCGTTCCCTTTGTCAAGGAGAAAGGGAAATGGAAGATGGCCGGTAATATTTACCCGGAAGAAAGCCCTGAAAACTGAAATTCACGTTCAGAATTTGCGCAAACAGCTGTTAGTTTTAACTAAATTTGGCCCAAACTGTTTGCCATGCCTGTGCCGGATTTTGAAAAGATATTCCAGGATAAGATCGATGGGGAGATCAAGATCGAGCCAAAAGACTGGATGCCGGAAAACTACCGCAAGACCAATACGCGGCAGATCAGCCAGCATGCCCACAGCGAAGTGGTGGGGATGCTGCCCGAAGGCAACTGGATCTCCCGGGCCCCCTCCCTGAAAAGAAAAGCGATCCTGCTGGCCAAGGTACAGGATGAGGGCGGACACGGGCTCTATCTCTATTCCGCTGCTGAGACCCTGGGGATGAGCCGCGAAGAAATGATCAATGACCTCCACAGCGGCAAAGCCAAGTATTCCTCCATTTTTAATTATCCCACGCTGACCTGGGCGGATATCGGCGCCATTGGCTGGCTGGTGGACGGGGCGGCCATCATGAACCAGGTGATGCTGACCCGTACTTCCTATGGCCCCTATGCCAGGGCCATGGTACGGATCTGCAAGGAGGAAAGTTTTCACCAGCGCCAGGGTTTTGATGCACTGCTGGTTTTATCAAGAGGATCCGCGGCCCAAAAAGAAATGTGCCAGGACGCCATCAACCGCTGGTGGTGGCCGGCCCTGATGATGTTTGGTCCCCGCGATACGGAAAGTACCAACAGCGATCAGAGTATGAAGTGGAAGATCAAACGCAAAAGCAATGATGAACTGCGGCAGAATTTTGTGGATATGATCGCGGAGCAGATCAAAACACTGAAGATGAAACTGCCTGACCCGGACCTGAACTGGAATGAAGAAAGAAAGCACTATGATTTCGGCACCATCAACTGGGATGAATTCTGGCAGGTGGTCAAAGGCAATGGTCCCTGTAATAAACAACGGCTGGATGCAAGACGTAAAGCCTGGGAAGAAGGAGAATGGGTACGGGAAGCGGCGATCGCGTATGCGGGGAGGAGGGGGGAACGGATGGCAAGAGGGGGTTAAGAAAGGGGTGCTTTATTAATTAATTATTGAGATAACTAAAGCAGCGGGTGGTCTATAGCACATTATTGATTATTTGAATGTGGGTGAGGAAATACAGAGAAGTGACGTACGGAAAGTTACAAAAGGCAAAGCTGCTGATGAAAAAACATTCTCTTAGCGGAAATAACCGTAAATAAATAGTTTTTTGACAGGAACCGCAGACAAGGTACACTCATTACTTATTATTAATTATTTTTTGGCGGCAATCAGAGAACTGTCAGAATAAAAAGACAGTTCCCGGTAATTAACAACAAGTAATTTAAATGGCAACCTATAACCATTTCTACGAATTGCCTGTTTATAAACGGTGCAGGGCATTCCGTATAAAAATTACAGGTTTTGCCAGGAAGTATTTTCCAAAAACAGAAGAATACCTGTTAAAAGCTCAATTACTGGATTCTGCCAGATCGGTTACGGCAAATATTGCTGAGGGTTTTGGCAGGTTTCATTACCAGGAAAATATCCAGTACTGCCGGCAGCCGAGAGGATCCCTGACAGAATCGATGGAACATATGATAACAGCATACGATGATCACTATATATCAAAGCTCTTACTTGCAGAGGTAAATACTGATTATAAACAATGTCTCGCAGCATTAAATGGCTATATCCGCTATCTTAAATCTGCGAAACAGGAAAGCGACAATAATAAATAACCAATAATTTAATAATTTTCAACATGCAGTTCATACGCAAGTACTTTTACGGCGATATTCCCGAAGACAAATCAGGCGCCGCCACTACGGGCAAAAGTTCCGGTCATGACTGGCCGCTCTGGGAAGTATTTATCCGCAGCAAGAACGGGCTGGAACACAAACATGCCGGCAGCCTGCACGCCGCAGATGCCCAAATGGCGATTGAAAATGCCCGCGATGTATATACCCGCCGGATGGAAGGTGTAAGCATCTGGGTAGTGGAAAGCAAATACATCACAGCCACAAACCCCGAAGAAGCCGGGGAATTATATGATCCGGCCGTTGATAAAATATACCGGCATCCGACGTTTTACAATTTACCGGATGAAGTCAATCATATGTGAGGAAGAGAAAGAACCAGGATGCCAAATAAATTTCAAGAATCAGGCATCAAAAAAACAATTGGTGCTTATTTGGCATCTTCGGTTCCTGGTTCTTAATTACTAAAATATGAGTTCAAAAATCAATTATACGCTGCACTTAGCCGACAATGCCCTGATCCTCGGGCAACGCAATTCCGCCTGGTGTGGTCATGGCCCCGTGCTGGAGCAGGATATCGCCATTACCAATATCTCGCTGGACCTGATCGGGCAGGCCCGGAGTCTTTACCAGTATGCAGCCGAACTGACTGGTGGAGGGACTACGGAAGACAGCCTTGCTTACCTGCGTACCGAAAGGGAATTCAGCAATTGCCTGCTGGTGGAACAACCCAATGGCGACTGGGCGCAGACCCTGCTGCGGCAGTTTTTATTCAGCAGTTACCAGTTTTACCTGTACCAATACTTACAATGCTATTCGGACACCCGGATCGCCGCGATCGCGGAAAAATCATTAAAAGAAGTCAGTTACCACCTGCGCTGGAGCAGTGAATGGGTAATCCGGCTGGGAGATGGAACGGAGGAAAGCCATCGACGGATAGCCAGCGCCCTGGATGAATTATGGAGATATACCGGCGAGCTCTTCCTGCCGGCCGGGTATGAAAAGGACCTCGCTATTGATGTGGCAGCCCTGGAATATGACTGGTCAAAAAAAATAAAAAATGTATTTGCTGAAGCCAACCTGACAGTACCCGGAAATGTTTTTATGCAGACCGGGGGCAAGTCAGGTATGCATTCCGAGTACCTGGGTCACCTGCTGACTGAACTTCAATATATGCAACGAACCTTCCCGGGTTGTGAATGGTAATACGGGAGAAACCAAACCATGAACAGCACTACAACCGATATAAAAACGATTTGGTCATACCTGGAAGCCATAAAAGACCCGGAAATACCGGTCCTGAGTATCGTGGACCTTGGTATCGTACGGGATATTCTTTTCTGCAAAGACGAAGTGGAAGTGATCATCACACCCACTTATACCGGCTGTCCCGCCATGGATATGATTGCCGCTTCAATCCGGGCCGAACTTGCGGCAAAAGGGTTTTCAACGATAAAAATCACGCATTCCATCAGCCCGGCCTGGACCACGGACTGGATGAGTGAGAAAGGCAAACAGCAATTAAAAGAATACGGTATCGCCCCGCCCAATCCAACGCAACAGGTATGTAACAATGCGCTCTTTGCCCCGGATGAAGCCGTCCAATGCCCGCATTGCGAAAGCTGGCTTACACACCGCATCAGCGAATTCGGAAGTACGGCCTGCAAAGCCCTGTATCAATGTGATAAATGCCGGGAACCCTTTGATTATTTTAAATGTCATTAAGCAGCCGGAATATTTAACTTAGTGCCAGGTTCACTATTTTTTGGCGGATGCCTGCTAGCTAAAAGCTATCAGCTACGAGACCGATAATCCGATGGTTAACGGCAGGTACAGAAGCCCAGGGCAAATTTTGAAAACGGCACTTTACCTTAAACCCAATAGTATAAATCTTCTTTATGTCCTCTGTTCTTTTTGAAATAAAAGATGCTATCGCCTTCCTCACCCTCAGCCGGCCGGAGAAATTCAATGCCTTCAACCGGGAAATGGCTTTGCTATTGCAGGAAAAACTGGATGCCTGTAGCAGCGATGAAGTCCGTTGCGTCTATATTACCGGGGCGGGCAAAGCCTTTTGTGCCGGGCAGGACCTGGCCGAAGTGGCGGACCCCAACGGGCCGGGGATGAATGTGATCCTGGGCGAACATTATAACCCGATCGTTTCCAGGATACGCAAACTCGAAAAGCCGGTTGTAGCTGCCGTGAATGGAGTAGCTGCCGGGGCCGGTGCCAATATCGCCCTTTGCTGTGATATTGTTGTAGCTGCTCAATCCGCTTCCTTTATACAGGCATTCAGTAAGATCGGGCTGATCCCGGACAGTGGCGGCACCCATACCCTGCCCCGGCTGATCGGCTGGCAAAAAGCCTCTTCGCTGATGATGCTGGGAGATAAAGTACCGGCCACTGAAGCCGAAAGGCTGGGCATGCTCTACCAGGTTTTCCCGGATGAAAGTTTTGCGGAGGAAAGCAGGAAGATCGCGTACACCCTGGCGGCCCTGCCCACCAAAGGACTGGCTTTTACCAAACAGGCCCTGAACCTTTCTTTCTGCAATACGTTTGAAGCACAACTGCAGAACGAAGATATGCTGCAGCAGAAAGCCGCCGCAACGGCCGATTTCAAGGAAGGGGTGACGGCCTTCCTGCAAAAAAGACAACCTGTTTTTAAAGGAAAATAATTTTGATTATGCAAACACAAAAAGATCAGCAGGCCAAAGCGGTGGTGGATCATATGATGAAGAACGACCTCTTCAGCCAGTGGCTGGGTATTGAAGTGCTGGAAATAAAAGAAGGCCGGAGCAAAATAAAAATGACCATCCGCCCGGAAATGGTAAACGGGTTCGGTATCATTCACGGGGGCATTGCCTTTTCCCTGGCCGACAGCGCTTTTGCCTTTGCCTGCAATAACCGCAATGTATTATCGGTGGCGCTCGATACCTCGATCAACTTCGTCAGGCCGGTGCATGTGGGTGATGTGCTGACCGCCCAGGCCACCGAACTACATAACGGGAAATCCACCGGACTTTACCAGATCGAAATAAAAAACCAGAAAGACCATGTGGTGGCGGTATTCAAAGGACTTTGTTACCGCACTGATAAACCGCTTCTTTAATGGTCCGTTAATCAACCTGTATATGTTTTATTCATTCAAAGGCATCCGGCCGGTGGCAGATAAAACTTCTTTTATTCATCCGCAGGCCGTGGTTACCGGGGATGTGGTCATCGGCAAATATTGTTATATCGGTCCGGGAGCTGCCCTGCGGGGCGACTGGGGCCGTATCATTATAGAGGATGGCTGCAATGTGCAGGAAAATTGCACCATTCATATGTTCCCGGGTGTTAAGGTCATTCTTCGCGAAGGTGCGCATATTGGTCACGGTGCGATTATACACGGTGCACAAATCGGGAAAAACTGCCTGGTGGGTATGAACAGTGTGATCATGGACCAGGTGGATCTCGGGGATGAATCCGTGGTGGGGGCCCTCACCTTTATAAAAGAGGGAACCATCATTCCGCCCCGCAGTGTGGTACTGGGCAGCCCGGGAAAGATCATAAAACAGGTAACAGACCGGATGTTGGACTGGAAAACCGAAGGAACCCGCCTCTACCAGCAATTGCCACGGGACTGTACAGACAGCCTCAAACCCTGCAAGCCAAGGCGAAAGCCAACCAAAACCACCCCAAAAGACCATCCGGATTATAAAAGCTGGAAAAAAACCAACTAGGAAAAATACGATACCCCTCCTGGTATTTTTTCAAATTTTTTCGATAAAATACTTGCAAAAATTACAATCCCGTTGTACTTTTGACTTCTACGATTTTCAATTCCTCCAAAAAAACCCCGAGCATTTGTTGAAGTAATCCGTCCAAATTTCCTTCCTGAGACCCCTCAATTCCATTCCTTCGATGACCCTGAGCATCCAGTTCCGTTCAAAACCACTTTGAACAAGGATTTATTATTTCTTACATAAAACCATGAGCATGAAAACTTTTACATTCGTAAAGGGGTTAATCACCTTTTTATCCTTCACCCTGTTTTTCGGAGAAGAAGCAGCAGCGCAAACACCGGCGGTCACACTGAACCCGGCAACCACTCAAAGCACCGGGGCTGGCGGAACCATTAATTTTACTGCAACAAGAAACGGCAATAACCAGAACTGGCCGGGTGGTAACAGCCAGTTTACCTATACCTGGAGTTCCAGTCCTGCCGGGGTAACGTTTACCAATAACCCGAGAACCGTCAGCAACAACAATTCCAGTACCGTCGCAACTTTCCCCACAGCCGGTACGTTTCAGATCACCTGTTTTGTACAGGAAGGCGGTGGCGGATTAAGCGCCACTTCGGCCGCCACTACCGTAAATGTAACGGCTCCTTTGCCCGCGAATATCTGGGCTACTTCTTCCAATGGTACCCGGATCTCCGGGTTTGCCGTATCCAATGGCACTTACCAAAGTGGTCCCAATAATATTTTTACCGCCAGCTTCCCCGGAACCACTACGGGTGGCACTACAACAGCCGCCCTGGGTCGCAGTGCTTTTCCGAGTCTCAGCCTGGGCCATTTTTACTGGTTACCCAATACCAGCGGTAACAACGGGGTGGTAGAGGTTTTTGCCGCCACTTCCACCGGTGCGAATGTAACCCGGATCGGTTCCCTTGATATCAACGGGTTGGCCAACAATAATAACCTGGGTTTTGTACGCCTGGGAATGGGGCCTGACGGAACCGGATGGATCCTGGCCGGCGATGGCAGCACCCTCTTCCTCGCAAAATTCAGCTCCAACGGGGTGAACCCGGTAACCATCACAATGGAAGATCCCAATGTTACCTTAGCGGGCGGCTCGATTTCCACTTTCCGGAACGGTGATCTTTGTATCTCCGGTTCAGGCAGGATTTATGCCCTAGCCAATGATGGCAGTGGTGTAACACAAATCTTTATCGGCTCACCCGCCGGCGGCAATACCACCCTTTCCAAAAGATGGGACCTGGTTACACCCGGAAACGCTCCTTTTACCGGTACAGTTAACGGCGTGGCTTTTGACCTGCTGGGTTCAATCTATCTCTCTACCGGTACGGGTTTATTCTATATTGATCAGAATACCGCCAACGGACCTGCCGGTACGGTAGTATGCTCACAGGTAGTAGCGGTAACCGGTCTGCAGGACCTCGCTTCGAATGTATTCCCCAGCCAGTCCACCCTTCCTGTTACCCTGCTGAACTTCAGTGCCGCTTACCGCAACGGGGTAACTACCCTGAGCTGGGAAACAGAGAACGAAGTAAACTTCAGCCATTATGAGCTGGAAAGAAAAGGCGCCAATGGAACAGACTTTGTGGCCGTTAGCAATAAGGCTTCAAACGGAAATACAGGCCGCTCGGCTTACCAGGTAACCGATAATATCAGCAACCTGACCGATGACGTACTGTACTATCGCCTGAAGATGGTGGACCTGGATGGCAGGTACACTTACAGCAATGTGATCATGGTACGGAAAGAGAAGAAAGCCTTCAGCGGTATCAGCCTGAGTCCCAACCCTGTCAGGAACAGCGGTAATGCCACCGTTCGCTTCGATGCAACGGGTACTGCCCTGGTAACCCTGCGGGTACTGGATATGGCCGGCCGCCAGGTATTGCAGCAACAAAACAATGTAACCGGTGGAACCAACAGCATCCAGGTTAATAACCTGAACAGGCTTCAACCCGGTCTTTATATTATTCAACTGGTGAATGGCAATGAACTTTCAGCTTTTAAATTTTCTGTGGTTCAGTAAATAAGTTTATCAGAAAGGCAATGCTCAGGGTTTTTATACCTTGACCCCTCCTTGATTCGTTCGGGGGGGGTTTATTTTTATATAAATACCACTTGTAAAAATTGTTTTTGACACAGCGGGAATTGTTGTAATTTAATAGGGCAACAAAAAACCCCGTGTATGAGAAAAGTTATACCCACCTTATCTTTTTGCCTTGCCATTCTTTTTATGAATCCCGGAAACAGTTCTGCCCAGCAGGCAGACCGTTTTGCCTATGCGATCACGGATGTACAGCCAACGGGCAGCAACTGGAGTTTCCTGCGAAAGCTAAACCTCCGGACCGGGGAATACAGTCCCGTATTGCTGGATGGCAGCAATGCCGCCTTACCGGCTTACAATGCCGCTACCAAAAAACAACTGGAAACCCCGTTCAGTGATGCCCGTTTCGGCACGGTGGCGAATGCCGCTTTTGGAAACGGGGTGGCGGCCATGGCCTATGATAAAAAAAGCAACCGGCTGTACTATACACCCCTGCTGTTTGACCAGTTAAGGTATATCGACCTGAAGACCCTGAAAGTGTTCTTTGTCCTGGATAAAGGCTTTACCGGCAAACCCGTTAAATCCGCCGACCAGGGAAATATCGTGACCCGGATGACCATTGCCTCCGATGGAAATGGTTATGCCCTTACCAATGATGCCACCCAGCTGGTTCGCTTCAGTACCGGGAGGAAATTGGTAACCGAAGACCTGGGCAGCCTGGTGGATGACCCGGCCAATAAGGGTATCTCCATTCACAACTCCTGCAGCAGTTTTGGCGGGGATATGATCGCTGATGATAACGGTAACCTGTATGTGTTTTCCGCCCGCAACCATGTATTCAAAGTGGATCTTTCCACCAAGGTAGCCACCCACCTTGGTATGATCAGCGGATTACCCGGGAACTTCACGGTAAACGGAGCCGCTGTGGATGCCGACAACCGTATTGTGGTGAGCAGCGCCACAATGCCTGAGTATTTCACCGTGGATTACCGCAACTGGTCCGCCAGTCCCTATGCTATTACCGGCAGTTCCTGGAACAGTTCGGACCTGGCCAACAGCAACCTGCTGGTCAGCCATGAAAAAAATACAAATACAGTCAATTTTGTATCCCGCAACCCGGCACCCGGCAGTGCAGATAGTAAGATCAGCCTCTATCCGAACCCGGTAACCAATAACCAGTTTGTCATGCAGTTCAGCCAGTTGGAACCGGGTTCCTACACCATCAGGGTAACGGATGTGATGGGGCGCCAGGTACTGCAGCAGTCACTCAGCATCAGCGGAGAAAGCCATACAGAACTGCTGAAACTTGATCCGGCCGCCGCCAAAGGAATTTATTTAATAAAGGTAACCGGCCAGAACAGCCAGGAGATGTACCATACGAAGATCGTGGTGCAATAGGGCCCTCTGCCCCCTAAAAATCCCCCGAAGGGGGACTTCAGA
Organism: Sphingobacteriales bacterium; assembly: GCA_016192105.1. Lineage (GTDB taxonomy): Bacteria > Bacteroidota > Bacteroidia > Chitinophagales > Chitinophagaceae > JJ008. Next base: position 17,026 of record JACPUV010000023.1, read on the forward strand.
GTCTGAGAGACTGAAATTACTTTAATGTTTGGTTTTGCGTAGCCGTGTCTGCAATAAAGGCGTTTATTCCTTAATTATATTTTTTTGCCTGATCGCAGCGAAAAGGGCATCTGAAAAAGATTTTACGTCCTGCAATAGTATCTGGAATAGTTGAACTATCAGCCCCCATTTAGGGAAACTGAAGAGGCCTGAAAAACTTTACGCCCTGCAATACCACCAGGAAAAGTTGAACTACCGGAGGCTCAAGCCCCCCTTCGGGGGATTTAGGGGGCTTTCCCCTTCGAAGGATTTAGTGGGCTTCCCCCTTCCAAACCACCCTCAGTTTCCTCGCTTTCTCCCCGAAATCCGGGCACTTGCCATCTCCCTTTCCGGAAAATCCGCCGCTGGGGGCGCAAAGCTGTTTACACTGCTCATCATATACCGGGTTGAAAAAATCGCAGCAGGGCATGGTGAAGAGATAGACTTTTTTACCATTGTACTCATATTCATCCACCTGTTGGGGCAGGACAGGCGGGATATCCTTAGCCGCACTGTCGAGTATTTTGCGCACACAGGCAGGAACGGAATCCGTCAGAACCCGTTCCTGGTCAATGGGCTGGCCCGTCGCCACTTTGCTCTTTTTCTTACCACATTCGGTGGCCGATATCATGGGAAACGCGAGCAGAAGAAGGAGATATTTCATTTGAATGGTTCTGACTGGTTAAGGTATATTTGCAGTCCTGCCGGAAAAGGCGGGATACACCGTAAAAGTAAGGTTTTGGAGAAAAGTAATTTTGTAGATCAGATCCGTATTTTTTGCCGGAGCGGCCACGGGGGTGCCGGCAACAAACATTTTATGCGTAATAAGTTCACGGCGCTTGGCGGACCGGATGGCGGTGATGGCGGACGGGGTGCCCATATTATCCTGAAAGGGAACAGCAACCTCTGGACCTTACTGCATTTGCGTTATTATAAAAATGTACTGGCCGAAGACGGGGAAAGGGGCGGTGCCAATAACTGTCATGGCCGGGACGGGAAGGATATTATCATTGAAGTACCGCTGGGCACCATTGCCCGCGATGAAGAAAGCGGCAAACAGGAAGCCGAAATACTCGAGGACGGGCAGGAGATCATCTGGATGCCGGGCGGTAAAGGAGGTTTGGGCAATTCTCATTTTGCCACACCCACCAACCAGGCTCCGGAACATGCACAGCCCGGACTACCCGGGGAGGAAGGCTGGAAAGTACTCGAATTAAAAGTGCTGGCAGATGTGGGACTGGTTGGTTTTCCCAATGCAGGAAAATCAACCCTGCTCTCCGTGATCACCGCCGCCAAACCCAAGATCGCCAATTATGCATTTACCACCCTGACCCCCAACCTGGGGATGGTGGAATACCGCGACGGCAAAAGTTTTTGCATTGCCGACCTGCCCGGGATCATTGAAGGAGCCGCAGAAGGGAAAGGCCTGGGACACCGCTTCCTCCGGCATATTGAACGGAACTCTGTTCTGTTGTTCCTGGTACCGGCCGACAGTGATGATCACAAAAAGGAATTTGATATCCTGGTCAGTGAACTGGAGCAATACAATCCCGAACTGCTCCACAAACAGTTCATTATTGCGATCAGCAAAAGTGATATGCTTGATGATGAACTGAAACAGGCAATCGAAAAAGAACTACCCGCTCCTATTCCCCATGTCTTTATTTCATCCGTCACCAACAAGGGGCTTACCGAACTCAAGGACCTGCTCTGGACGGTGCTGAACCAACCGGCAGAATAATACCCGGTAGCGGGTATGGACAGCCGTAGCAGTATGCAGTAGCTTTACTTCAAATTTACCACCATGAAAAAGGCGCTGATCCTGGCCGCAAGCTCCCTGCTGATTACCCTGCATACGACTGCACAACCCGTAACCAAAGAATTAAAAGAAGTATTGCAACTGCCGGTTACCCGGGAAGGAGGGGCCAATGGGGCCGCAGTAGCCTGGCACCCGGTTCTGAAAAGATATTATACGGCTATCGGTGGCAATGTAAATTTCCCCCTTGATGTATTTGATATAATGGGAAAGCGGGTCTCTGACGGTACAGAAACCACCCTGTTTGACATAAGAGGTTTATGGTATAACCCGAAACGGAAGACCCTGCAGATGAATGGGTACAATGATTTCGGCTGGGCCGAATATAAACTGAATACAAAAGGGATCCCGGTGGATACCCTCCTGCTGCACGGAGGAATGAATCAGCCTTTCGAGCAATCAGCCGGCGCATTCAACCCGCAGGAAAACATAGTGTATTTCCTGAATGAAAACGGACAGCTGGAGAAATATGATTACAATACGGCCGCTTACCTGGAAACCCGGGATCTTTACCTGGGACTGACGGAAGATGAGGATGACGGCTTATCCGTAAACGCTGAAGTCATCGACAATTACAATACCACCGTCGTGATCTTTACCCGGATCAAGGGCGCCGAGATCGGGGTGCTGAATCATGTAAACCTTGAAATTGAGTTATACAACCTGGCAGACGGCTATATTACCCGGATACTGAAATTACCCGAAGGGGCACCGGTTAACAGCCGGCTGAATTTTTCATACAGCAATGGCATTTACTGGTTGTTTGATAAGGAGACAAGGGTGTGGAAGGGGTACAAGTAGTGCAATTGCTATCTGCGTATTGACACATTGGCATTGATTATTCCTCCAGTCTGACCGGGCTGAAGAAATAATCAATGCCCAATTTCAGTTAGTAATAATCAATAAGACCTTCCCACTGTATCACAGGCCGCCTTCAGCAGCGAATTATTATCCACCGCGTCCTGGCCCTTCTCCCACATCATCACACCAGCCGCTATGTCTTTTGCGAGTTTGGCCTTGCGTTTAACCGTGTATTGCCCGTTATAATAGATCGTATAATTGGTAAACCCGCCGGCGCTGACAATCGCAGAATCCAGTTGGGAATTTCCTCCCTGCGACAGAATCGTTTTATACGTCAATACGGTATTGCTCTGGGTAATCCCCGAGGGTCTTCCATAAGCAGGTAAGCCCAGCACCGCTTTGCCCGCCGGCATGCCCCGGGTCGTCAGCCAGTAGTTGAGACAGGTTTGCGCCAGTGTATAATCACTGTGATGGCGGTAAGGAACCGTGGTACTAAAATCATCGTAGGCCATGATATTGAAAAAATCAACATAGGGAAAGAGCTCATTGCGGATCGCATCCCTCGCCCCCCCGGCATATTTACCGGCCGTAATGGCGCAGGACAAATAATACCGCCCGTCCCGGTGTAATGAATCCGAGAGTTCCTTCATAAGGGCGGTAAAAGTAATATCCGAACCATCGGAGGTAGTCGGGTATTCCCAGTCCATATCGATCCCGTCGAGATGATTGGCCCGGACCAGGTTCATGACGGCTTTTATAAAATTATTCCGGCCCGTGAAAGAGGAAGCCATGTTTTTAAAATTGGTTTTCCCGTCCCCGCTGCCATCATTGATCCCGAGAAATACTTTGGCATTATTTGCCCTGGATTTGGTTATAACATCAGCGAGGGAAGTACCCGAAGCAGGTGCGTTTAATCCGCCGGAAGCGTTCACCCCGTAAAATGCATAGATCACTGCATTGGTCATGCGAAATTTGACATCGGGTATATCAGCCAGGTTGCGGTACGAAGGCATATAGCCGACCACATAGTACCCGAAGGGGTTGGGCGACCGGATCTCAATATACGTAAACGAACTGCTGCTGCTCGTGCAGCCCGTCGCCGTGCCGGAGGCATTTTTCGGTAAAGCATACCAGTAATAAGTGGTATTGGGAGTGGCCGGTATGGTATAATTATAACTGGTGCCCGTTACACTGGTGGTAATGACAGTCGTTGGATTGGGGCTGCTGCCAAAATAAATATCATAACTGGCGGCGCCACTTACTGCGCTCCAGTTCAGGGTAATGCTGGTGCCTGTTACAAAGGAGTTATTGGCCGGGGCAATACCGGCTGCACATCCCGGAACCGGTGCGGGGGGCGGATGAGGGGTATTATCCTTTTTGCCACAGGAATAAAACAACAGGAGGGCGGATACCAGGGCCGCCGGGACAGGTTTGATTTGCATAAGCAGCTATTCCTCCCCAAATTAAGCCATTCTGGTAAAACTCAGTCATTCGGAAACCCTTTTTCAGTAGGTTTGCCCCCTAAAATACACAAGTATGAAGAAGATTTTCTTAACGATTGTCTTATTCCTTGCCGTCGTTCTTAAATCCATGGCCGACGAAGGAATGTGGCTGCCCCTGTTACTGGGACAGCAGGTCTATAATGATATGGTGAAAAAAGGATTGAAACTCACCAAGGACCAGCTCTACAATATCAACAAACCCTCCTTAAAAGACGCGATCCTTATCTTCGGCGGTGGCTGTACCGGCGAGATCGTAAGCGCCGAAGGACTGATCTTTACCAACCACCACTGCGGGTACAATGCGATTGCCTCCGCCAGTACCATGGAAAGGAATTACCTGCGTGACGGTTTTTATGCCCGTAACAAAAGTGAAGAACTTCCCACCAACCTCAGTGTGCAGTTCCTGCTGCGCATTGACGATGTAACCAAGGAAGTAATGGATTCCCTGAAGGGACTCAGCGGTACTGAACGCGTGCAGCGGCAGGGTGCCGTACTGGCTGTCATCAATAAGCGAATGAGCGATGCCGGCCAGAATATTGAGACAAGGGTAAGCGCTTTGTTCAAAGGCAACCAGTTCCTCGCTTTCGTGTATCAGCGTTATACCGATATTCGCCTCGTGGGCGCTCCCCCCGAGAGTGTCGGCAAATTCGGTGGCGATACCGACAACTGGGAATGGCCCCGTCATACCGGTGACTTCTCTGTATTCCGTGTGTACACTTCCGCTGATGGCAAACCCGCCAAATATGCAGAAGGCAATAAACCGATGAAGCCCAAGTGGTACCTGCCTGTTTCTTTGCGCCCGCTGAAAGACGGCGATTTCTCCATGATCTGGGGCTATCCCGGCGGTACCAACCGGTATGAAAGTTCTTACGGAATCAAACTGGCGACTGATATCAACAACCCCACCCTGGTGAAGCTCCGGGACATGCGGTTGAAATATATGTTTGATGAGATGAAGAAAGACCCGGCTGTTAAACTGCAGCTGGCTTCCAATTATGCCGGTATCGCTAATTACTGGAAATTCTTCGATGGCGAAACAAAGCAATTACTGAAATACGATGTGTTCGGGCAAAAACAGGCGGCTGAAGTAAAATTCAATGCCTGGGCCAAGGGCAAGCCCGAATACGAAAATCTTTTTGCCGACTGGGGCAAGGCCTATGATGCCTGGAGGCCTTATGCGGAACACCGCCAGTACCTCAATGAAGGCATATTCGGTTCCCCGCTGATCGCCTTTGCCGGTTCCCTGATGCAATTAGAAGCGGCGATGGTAAAAACCGGTGCCACCAAAGCGGATATCACCAAGGCCGTTGAAGCAGCCAATAACCAGCGGAAAGGATTCCTGAATGACGAGAACAAAGTATCCGACGAGCATATCCTGGCATCGGTTACCCGTATGTTCTACGAAGATGTGGACAAGGAACAACACCCCGTTGGCTTCTATGGTACACTTAAAAACAGTTATGGCGCCCTGGATGACGATGCGACCTATAAAAAATATGCTGCTGATGTATTCAGCAAGACGATGATCTTTGATGACACAAAATGGAATGCTTTTATGGCCAATCCCGATGCGGTAACCCTGCAATCGGATCCTGCATTCGCGCATGCCAGCGCCTTCCTGGTAAACTATAATACCAAGTTCGGCCCCTTCTCCCAGCAATTCAATGCAAAAAATGCAGAGTATGGAAGACTCTACCTGAAAGGAGTAATGGAAATGGACCCGGTAAAAGCGAAGAAGATGTATCCCGATGCCACTTTCACCATGCGGGTCAGCTATGGCAGTGTAAAATCCTACCGTCCCCGAGATGCGGTCTTCTATGATTATGTGACCACTTCGAAGGGCCTGCTGGAAAAATACAAAGCCGGTGATTATGAGTTTGACCTTCCGGCCAACCAGATCGAGCTGCTGAAGAAACGGGATTTCGGCCAGTATATGGATCCCACCCGCAAGGAGCTGGTGATCGGTTTTATTACCACCAATGATATCACCGGTGGTAATTCCGGTTCCCCGGTGATCAACGGCAGGGGCGAACTGATCGGGTTAGCTTTTGATGGCAACTACGAAGCGCTGAGTCATAAACTGGCCTTCGACAAGGACCTGAACCGCACAATCTGCGTGGATATCCGTTATGTACTCTGGTGTATTGACAAACTGGGCGGCGGTTCCAACCTTATCAAAGAACTAAAATTGATGAAATAAACGAACAGCGATAAAACAAAGAGCCTCCCCGGAAACGGGAAGGCTTTTTTCGTTTAAAGAAGACTCAATAGTTTTTTCCAACCACCTGCCCGTTTCGCTGCGGGGTGACCCGCAGTGTGAAATAAATACTTAACATTGCATACCCAATCCCCCGTTTGAAGAAGTCCTCTTACATATTATACTTAACTCTTTTAACCGGTCTCAGTGCCGGGGCGCAGTTCCCCACGTTCAGCCTGGGAACGGACCTGGGGCTGATGCAGAATTTCCGGCAGGAGCAGCGGTTTTCCACTATCAGTTACCGGGTCAACGCCAATTTTCACCTGGGCCGCCGGGACGGGATCACAACGACATTCACACTGTCCGGGAACGGTAATTACAGGAATTCACTGGTTGCAACCGCCAAAGATCTTTCTACCACTGTACAGGAGCTGCCTTATACCAATAAGGGCAAAATGCGGTTCCGCCAGCTGAGTGTGGGCTGGAAGCGTTATTTAAAAGGTGCTCCTGACGCCGGGACCGGCTGGAACCTGTACGGTTATGCCGGGTTCGGTCTTTTGTTAGGACGGATTGACAACCTGCATTCGCAGGTGATCGATACTGTTACCTATCTCCTCCCGGTACAGGAAGGGATGGGCCATTTCAAGCGACTTACTTTTGACCTGGCGATTGGTTGGGAGAAACCCGTTGGCGGTGACTTCTATTTTTATACCGAAGCCCGGGCTTTTATACCTTCCAGTGATTACCCCAGCCGGTATTTATTAGTCAATAAGAACGCCCCTTTTGCCGGGATGCTGGGTGCCGGATTACGGATCCTGTTTTAATCTTCCAGTTATGAGCATTACCATTCAGCAAATCGAACTGTACAAACTCTCCATCCCGCTTGTCGAGCCCTTTATCACGTCCCTGGGCCGGGATGAATACGCGGAGAATGTGCTGATCCGCATACGGACCCGGGAAGGCATCAGCGGGTTTGGTGAATGCAGTCCCTATATGCCCATCAATGGGGAGAGCCAGGATACCTGTATGAGTGTGGGACAATTATTCGCCAAAGCGCTGACCGGAAAGAATGCGCTGGATATTGAAGGAGCCGTGAACCTGATGGACCGTATCATCTATGCCAATACCAGTATCAAGAGTGCATTTGATATGGCCCTGTATGATATTGCCTCCCGGCACGCGGGTATGCCCTTGTACCAGTTCATCGGCGGGAAGAATAACAAAACTATTATCACTGACTATACCGTGAGTATCGGGGAGCCGGAGAAGATGGCGGCCGATGCGGTGAAGATAAAATCATTGGGCTACCCGGCCATTAAAGTAAAGTTGGGAAAGGGCGGAAAGAAAGATATCGAGCGTATGAAAGCCATCCGTGCCGCGGTGGGCCATGATATCCCCCTGCGTATTGATGCCAACCAGGGCTGGGAGGTTGAGGAAGCCATTGAAACATTAAAAGCCCTTGCACCGCTCGCTATCCAGCACTGTGAGGAGCCCATACCCCGTTGGAATTTTATGCAACTCCCCCGGGTAAAGAAAGAGAGTCCCATCCCCATTATGGCCGATGAGTGCTGCGGAGATAACCATGATGCGGAGCGGTTAATTGGGTTGAATGCCTGCGATTATATCAATATCAAGCTCGGCAAATCCGGGGGTATTTTTAAAGCCCTGAAAATAGCGCGTATGGCGGAAGCGGCAGGGCTCCGCCTGCAGGTCGGCGCCATGATCGAATCGCGTTTAGCCATGACCGCCTTCGCGCATTTTGCATTATCCTCCCCGAATATTGTGCATTTTGACTTTGACACCGCGCTGATGCTGCGGGAAGATCCGGTTACCGGGGGAATTCAGTATAAGGAGAACGGGGTGGTGGAAGTGCCGGAGGCTGTTGGACTGGGAGCTACTATCCCGGAAGAATGGTTGGGGAAGTGGGAGAAGGTGGTTATACGTCAGCATTCTTAGCGGCCATATCTTTATTATAAAGACAAATGATCGGAATAAAAAACCTGGAGAACCTAACTGACTTTCATACTCCGCAACGAATAATGAAGTACGTGCTGGTTTATTGTTCTTCCGGCAGTATCAGGATGCTCGTGGATGAAAAGGAATTCAGTATTGGCGCCGGCCAGGTGATTACCATCACTTCAGGGCAGGTTCACTGCATTACTAACAGCAAAAAAGCAAAAGGATATGTGCTGGAATTTACCCTGGATTTTTTCTGCAAGGACGATAAGGATATTGAACTGATATTTCACAATGGCTTGTTTTGCCACTTTGCCATGAATGAAGTAATAGCGGTGGATAAAGAAATTTTAGCTGCCCAGCTCAGTCTTATCCAACAGGAGCTGAAGGAGCAGCCTTACCAATACCTGATTTCCATTCACAGCCGGATTGAACTGATACTGGTGACGATTAACCGGGCTAAAGTAAAAAGAGGCGATGAAATTTGGAAACCCGATGCCCTGTTTCTGAAATTCCTGGAAGCCGTGCGGGATAATTTTAAACACAACTATACGGTTGCCTGGTTTGCGAGGACGCTGGGTACAACTGAACTGAAGCTGAATGAGCTCGCAAAACTGCATGCAGGCAAGACCGCCCAGCTCGTTATACATGGGCTTGTTACTTCGGAAGCAAAGCGATTACTTATTTACGGGGAATATACCGTAAAAGAAGTGGCCTGCCAGCTTGGCTTTAATGATCCTTTCTATTTCTCCAATTTTTTCAAAAAGCAAACAAAGCTTTCACCCAGGCAATACAAGGAGCGCTTTCCTATATAAAAATTACATGCTTTTCTCATAATTCTCTATTCTCTGGCTGCCCGGCGCCGGTCATCTTTGCATCGGTAAAATATTCGCTCATAAAAACAGATATACAATGATGATGGATTTCGCATCCGTACTGCTTCGGCTGGCTTTGGCGGCCGGTTTTCTTTCCGCCGTGGCCAGCCGCCTGAATGTATTGTACCGGAACGCATCGGGCTGGGGTGGTTTTATTGACTATACGGCCCAGGTCAATTCCTTTCTTCCAAAAAAATTAATCCCAACTGTGGCCGTAACGGCCACTGTACTTGAAACAGTCCTTGCTTTATTATTATTTCTTGGCTATCAAACCAGGTGTGCTGCTTTTGGGGCTGCCGGGCTTACACTGGTATTTGCAGTAGCAATGTCCGTTTCTTACGGCATCAAAGAACCGCTCGATTATTCAGTATTTGCATTCAGCGCAGGAGCATTTTTATTGGCCTCCCTGCCCACTTATAAATGGAGCATTGATCAGTTGCTCACCTCCTAATTCCCTCTAATAAAACAATTACTAAAATGAATACAGACATCAACCATTACATGGTCAGGAAAAATCAAAAAGAATGGCAGCCACTCGTGGAAAAAGGTGTTCGCTATGAAGGTATATGGGTAAGATCCCTCCTCTTTAATGAAAAGCAGGGCAGGTCAACCAGCATCCAGTTAAAATTTGATCCCGGGGCCCGCTATCCCTATCACAATCACCCGGCAGGTGAAGAGATCTTTGTACTACAGGGGGAGGTTATTATAGAAAACCAGACCCTGTCTGAAGGCGACTACCTGTACACCCCTGCCGGTTTTAAACATTCAGTGAGCAGCAAGACCGGCTGCGTCCTGTTCTTTGTAATACCGGAAGAAATTGAACTATTATAAACTCAGAATAAAACCCATGAATAACCAGCTCATATGCAGCACCTGCGGAACGGCATATCCTGCCGGCTCAGTCCCGGAAATATGTAATATCTGTCTTGACGAACGGCAATGGGTGCCCCGGGAAGGACAGGGCTGGACAAAACCCGCAGAACTGCATAAAAAATACAGTATTAAACTGAACAGGCTAAAGCACCGGCTGTATGAGCTTGATATCAATCCACTGTTTGCCATTGGCCAGCGGGCCCTGCTGGTACTGAGTGAGCAGGGCAATATACTATGGGACTGCATTCCCTTGCTTGATGAGATGACCATTGAATTTATCAGGGCAAAGGGCGGGCTAAGGGGCATTGCTTTTTCGCACCCGCATTTTTACAGCAATATGAACGACTGGGCTGGCGTGTTTGACTGTCCTATTTACATCCATAAAAAAGATGAGCAGCATATTGTTGCAACGGGCAAACATCTAAGTCTCTGGACAGGAGATGAAATGCCGCTTTGGGATGGAATGCGGCTCATCAATATTGGCGGGCACTTTGAGGGAAGCAGTATTTTGCATGTCCCTTTTTTGTCAGAAGAAGGGAGCATACTTTGTGGCGACAGCTTATTCCTTTCCCCCAGTAAAAAACACTTTTCGGCGGTGTACAGTTCCCCTAACCGGATTCCGCTGGCGCTTTCAGAAATGAGGCGGATAAAAGATCGTCTTGACCAGATACCCTTTGATACTTTTTACGGTTATATTAAATCACAGAACTTAGACAAAGAAGTGAAAAGGATTTTAGAGCTATCCATGGAGAGGTATATTTAACTGTTTTTCGCAGCAGACCGAGGTTTCTATTGCCAGTGCCAACAACATTCAGCATCTCCCTGCTCGCAGCTCATTCCTCATAGCTCATAGCTCGCAGCTTCTTGTGTCATCACTAAAGCTAAATCAAAAAAAAGCCTCAAACCTCCCTTTTCACTTTTTATTATCATATTTAGCCGGACAGCTGTTTTTGCCTATCGTCCAATATTATTATATTTATAATCCTATCCGCCTATGCCCAAGTGTATTTTCCACATCCTGTTCTGGTTACTGCCCTGTGCCCTGATTGCACAGGAACGGGGATTGATTGTAACGCCCTATTCCGGCGCCCTTCAGTCGCCCTTAAAAGGAGATTCGGGTAAGAGAAAAGCAGCCCTGCTGGTGGGGGTGGCAGACTACAGCAGCCCTAAACTGAAACTGAAATACGCCGGCCGCGATGCCCGCCTTTTTTTCAGCTATCTCACCGAAACGAGGGGCTTTCCCAAAGAGAATGTATTTATCCTGCCCGACTCAGCCGCCCGCTCGGGGAAAATATATAATTCCATTATTGACCTGATGAAATGGCTGGAGCCCGGCGATGAGTTGGTGCTCTATTTCGCCGGTCACGGGGATGTGCAGCATGTCGCTGATTTTGATGAAGGTTTTTTCCTGGCTTGGGATGCCTCAGATTCCCGTAATTATTTTGGCGCGGCCGGCACCGTAAAACTGAGCGACCTGGAACAATACACCAATCGCCTTGCCTTGAATAAAAAAGTGAAAGTGACCCTGGTGATGGATGCCTGTCACTCGGGTTTCAGCCTGCACCAGGATGGATTCCTGAAAGCCCAGGAATCCATCAGCAACAGTTTTGGTAAAGTAACCCGTATGCTGGGCTGTAACGCTAAGGAATTTTCCTTCGAAGCCGATTCGGTGGGTCATGGCCTTTTTACCTGGTACCTCGTGCAGGGGCTTATGGGGCTGGCCGATGAACCGGCCGACAATAATGTAACAGCAGGGGAACTGGAACAATGGGTGAAAAACCGGGTATCGGCCGCCACCCATGGTAAACAAAACCCGGTAATGCAAACCCCGGCAGGGGCTGAGTGGTCCGTAAACGTCAGCCCTGAAACCCGCAACCTGGCCCTTACCCTTTTCCGGAATAAAAACTATGACGGTTTTCTTGCCGGCCGCGGCAGTGGTAATCCCGACACCCTGGATTTAAGCGGTTACCAGCAATATGTGGACCGATATAACCGGTTCCTTCAACAGGAAAAACTGTACGGAGAGGATTCCAGTTGTCTCTCAGTAATCAAACTACTGGAATCACTGCAGGGCCGTACCGCCGCTGAACTAAGGAATGGTTTACGTAACCATCTCGCGGAAGTACTGGAAACACAAAGCCAGTTAGTGCTGAATGAATACCTGACAGGTAAAAGCCTGCTGCCCCCGCCATCGGTGTACCGGAAAGCAGGGGAGGAAGCGTCCATCGCCCTTTCCCTGTTGCCGGATGAAGATCCGCGCCGGAAAAATATTTCCGTGATGTCGGCTTTTCACCGGGCCTATGCCAGTCTGCGCTATGAGGAATATGAAAAATTCGGGGAAGCCGGGCAATTGTTGCGGGACGCGATACAAACCGAGAACCGGGCGGCCTATCTCTATCTTACCCTGAGTTACCTCCTGCAGCACCAGCATAAATACGATTCGGCCATTTTTTATGCCCAAAAAGCGGAAGCCCTGATTCCTACCTGGAGTCATCCGAAAAATGTACTGGGAAACTTGTACCATGATATTTACCAGTATGAAAAATCGCTGGACTATCACCGCTCCGTATTAAAACTGGACAGCAGTTATGCCTGGAGTTATAATAATATCGGGGTAAGCCTGCTGGATATGGACAGGCTGAGCGAAGCCGAATATTTTTTCCAGCGGTCACTTGCCCTGAAAAAAACCCCGGGCCGGATTACTTATGACTATGATCTCGCCCGCAGTTATTCCAACCTCGCCGTGATCGCCATGGAACGGAAACAATTCGCAGCGGCTGATTCGCTTTTTGCGCTTGCCGATTCCCTGGACCCCCGCTTTTCCTTTTCGCTCCGGAAATGGAGTGAACTAAGTGAAGAAACAGACGGTGACAAAGCGGAAGCCCTGCTAAAGAAAGCGTTGGCCACCAACCCCCATGAAGCGGAGAACTATTATGCCCTGGCTGAATTCTACCGGACGAAGCAGGCCAGTACCCGGAGCCGTGCAAGCATTGACAGCTTCTATTCCGAAGCCATCCTTCTCAATCCCTATAATGAAAGTTATTATGCCGGCATCGGTTTTCACCTGCTGGACGAAAACAGGTATGACAGTGCCTATACCTGGTTCCGTAAGGGAATCGATATGTCGGGCGGGAAAGCGGAAGCCTGGTCAAATATGGCCTGGTATTATAAGTTCGCGGGGGAAATGGATAAAGCGATCGCCGCTCTTGAAAAAAACCTGGAGCTGAATCCCTGGGATATCGGCAGCGCGGAAAACCTGTCGGGCTTTATCCTGCAGGATAAAAAAGATCCGAAGAAAGCGGAGCAGGTGCTGTTGCGGCTGTTGCCCCTGCACCCCCATTCCCCCCGGGTGCATTTTCTTTTGGGCAATTTTTATTACCGCACAGGCAACACGGCAAAAGCGATAGCCGCATACCGCCAGTGCCTGCAGACAGACAGCCAGTATGTTCCCGCCGCGGAATCGCTGTCCCTGCTCCTGCTGCGCCAGGGCCAGATCCGTGAAAGCCTCGAATGGGCCGCGGTCTGCCGTCGTTTTAACCCCGGCTTCAGTCTTTCCTACCTGCATGCGGCCGCCGCAGCCAGCATCAGGATGGCGCCAGCGGCAAAAACCGCCTGGCTGCGTCCATTCCTGCAGGCCTTTCCCGGCAGTGACCTGCTGGCAGAACTGTTGGCGGAGGCTGCCTACCGTTCGGGTAGCGGCATGAAAGATGCTTTACAACATGCAGGCATAACCGAAAATAAGCTGGATTACCGCAACAGCGGATTACTGCGCTGGCTTTTCCTGCTGGCGGTGGAAGCCGGCGGACCGGAACAGCAAGAGGAATATGCCGGCCGGTACCTGGAAGAAGTCCTGGTTCCCGAACCGGCCCTGCAGGCCCTGGCCTGCTGGCTCACCGGCAACAAAGAGGAAGCCGGTCAGTGGAAAAAAGAAGCCGGCCCGGGGGCTGCGGCATCCTATCGTACACAATTCAAAAAAATCTGGATCGCTATCCGATGAAGAGAATACTGCTGATCATACTATTATACTGGCCGGCATCCGGGTTCAGCGGCGTGAATATCCGTACCGGTAATTTCTATATGTCCTATACCGATATTGAATTCCCGGGCACCGGGGCCGATATTACCCGGACCTATAATTCCTTTACCAGCAGCACGGGCTATTTCGGTTATGGCTGGAGCTCCCTGCTGGAAACACAGCTTTTCGCTTTCCCCGACGGACAAATCGCCATCAGGTGGTGGGGCGGCGGGGGTATGGATATTTTCGGGCCCCCGGTAAAAGACCGGAACGGCCTGTACCAGATGATCGAAAAAATTATGACGGATGAAATCAGCCATGATAAACTCGCCAATAATCCTTCTGCTATCGCCGGCAGGCGGGCGGAACTGGCTGCCGATGATTACACCCGCCTCAATGCCTATATCCGTTTAATCCGGGATAAAAAAACGGCAGCCTGGTTTCCCGGCAGGCTGCCCCGGGAGTGGAAGAGAAATGTGAACCAGGTCATCCGCTGGAACGGAAAAAATTTTGTACTGGATAACTGGGCAGACCGTTATCAATTTAATGCCGGCGGCCTGCTGACGGAAATACGGGAAGAGAAATTTTGGTTTCGCCTGCGTTACCAGCAGCAGCGTCTCTCGGTTATCCTGGTCGGCAATCAATACCAGTGCACGGTCAGTACAGACAGCCTTGGGCGCATTCTCCGTCTCCGGTACAGCGACAGCAGTGGATGGAAGGAAAGCCAGTATCGCTATGATACAGACAATAACCTGGTCTATTCAAAAGACGCCGGGGGCAACGAATACCGTTACCAGTATGACAAGGCGCATAACCTGATCCGGATCGGTTATACGGATGCAGGCAGTATGGAAATCAGCTATGATCCCGTTACCAACCGCACGCTGAAAGTGAAAGAACGCAACGGGGCTTTTACCACCTACCAGTATCCGTACTTCTATACGCCTGAAGGAAAACTGAACCTGCTGCACTATGCCACCCGTATCCGGAAATTCGATAGCACCGGAGCGGCTGTATTCATGGAATATCATGAATATGAAAGCCGGACCCGGGCAGACGGGTCAGATTATCTTTACCGGCAACTGACACAAACCGATACCAGTTATGAAGAATCCCTGTATGATCCTGATGTCGGCAATGCTTTCTACCGGAAGAAAAACAAGAAGGAGGCCTGGGCCACCTATGATGGCAAGGGTCGCTGCAGCACCCTGCGGATTAACGACAGCCTGTATATTTCCGTCTATAATATACAGGACCTGCCGGAAAGTTTTATCCAGATCGATTCCCTCCGGCAGGATACCACCCGGTACAACTACCGGTATGACGGGCAGAAAGAACTGGTTGAAAGTAGCCGCAACGGAACAATTTATCGGTTCAGCGGTGACCGGGAAAACGGGATACTGCGGATCAGCCGCGACAGCCTGACCCTGGAGATTGAGTATAAAAACGGACAACCGCAATCTGTATCCCATGAGCGGCTGGGCAAAATCAGCCTGGGCGAAGCCGGAAAAACAATATCCCCCGATCCCCGGGCAAACGAACTATTATCCCTGTACAACGAATGCGCAGAAATGCTGAAACCGAAAAAAGTGGCGCATGAGTGGATTTGGGAAAGAATCTAAGAAAGTAATTGAAAAGTTGATAGGTTAAATGGTTGATAAGTTATTCCGTTACACCCCAACATCCCAACCTTACTCAAAATTTCCTCTATTACCGGGGAATTCTTTCCCGGAACATTCCGGATTTGGTTCCCAAATCTCTCCATTTAAACAGCCCCCGGATGCTGCTAGCCGCTCTCCTCTTCTACCGGCGATGGTCACAAACGCACATACCCTGCCAGTCTAAGTAAGATGAAGTGAGCAACCCTGTCCGTCAGCGCCCAGTATGAACATAACGGGAGCCGGTTAACCAGTGACAGTGTGATCATACCGGGTGGTAATTACAATACAAGTGGCATATATACCGCTTATCATGATTTCATTTCCCTAAACCCGCAGTTGGAAAGGCGGTTTGCCGTTGGCAAGCTGGGCTTTATGCTACACGGTGGTTTCGATTATTCCTTCGGGCTTTCCAGGAGTGACCGGTTTGATTTCAGGCTCACGGCCGGCGGTATGATCAGCCGGAAAAAATGGAGCCTGTATCTGAACTATAAACATGGGCTCAGCAATTATACTACCGGGGAAAGGGGATGTCTGCTCCCGTATGCTCCCTATAAAACTATTCTACCGTTTACTGTAATACGAATGAAGCGGCTGGTTCGCCCAATGACTATTCGCTCATGGGCTCGTTGCCCGTTGGCTCATTCCCTCATTTTTCATACCTTACCGTCTTCTAATAAGTAACTCCATGACTCCCATCAACCGCCACTCCTCGCTTCGACCTCTCAGCCGCGAACACCACCATGCTTTATTGCTTTGCTGGAAGTTCAGGCAGGGATTTGCCAGGGGCGTGGAGCCCGGCAGGATGAAGAAATACGCGGATTGGTTCTGGGTGAATTACCTGGCGCCCCATTTTACCGCAGAAGAAAAATTCTTCTTCCCGATATTGAAAACGGATCATCCTTCCCTGGTAAAAGCCCTGAAAGAACATAAACTGCTGCAGAAATTATTTGAATCCACCGCCGATACAGCATACACCCTGCGGCAGATCGCTTTCGAACTGGAACAGCATGTGCGCTTTGAGGAAAGAACCCTGTTCAATGATATCCAGGAAGCGGCCAGCCCGGAGCAACTGGAAGCGCTGGCGAAACTGCATACGGAAGAAAAATTCACAGAGAATACAGAGGATATGTTCTGGCTGGAAGAACCGAAGGACCCGAAAATAGAAGTAAAAACGGAGAAGAGAGGCGGAAGGCGCAAATTGTAGATTGATTGCCAGTAGCGGGGCGGGAAATAGCATCAAAAATTTAACTGAGCCACAGCGGCCACAATGACCGGGTACAGTACTCCGGGGTCATTCCCAACGCTATCGCCCAACCCTACCCGTTGTTGCGTGTTAACCCGGCTGTTAAGAACCCTTATTAACCATTTTATAATTTTTGATCCGAATCATCCAAAAAAAAGACGCTGGTTTTCGCAGGTGTTCGCCTTTTTATTTATTTTTATTATGGTATATACTTATACTTCACTAAGGCGGTTTAGCAGCACATTTAGGTTTGGTTCTGTTTAGTTACTGTTATATTCTGGCAGGCAATTTCTCTTACCTGGAAGTTTAAAATTCTTTTTGAGAGAAGGGTCTTGCTTAAACTTATCCGTTCATTGCTATGCAATGCAGCGAAAATTCAACCATTCGTAAACTGTGATATTATGGACAGTCCAGTAAAAAAGCCGTACCATTTCAGGCTTATCAGGATTACCTATTTGATTACCTTATCCATCCTCGTAATTATTTTTTTAAGAGAAGGATACCCCCGGCGGTTCTACCAGCGGATCAATACACTGATGGGTACTCAAAACCAGGCGCCTCACTCTTTTGCTGACAATGAATACTACCGGGAACAAACTGATTTTTTCAATCTTTACTGCGGTCAAAAAAATATTGTGATGCTGGGCAATTCCCTGACTTATCGTATGAGTTGGGCTGAACTGCTGAACCGGCAGGATATTGCCAATCGCGGAATTGGTTCCGATATCACCGCTGGCTTCCTCCACCGGCTGAATTCCATCTTTCCGCTGAATCCCGGTATCTGCTTTATTGAAGGAGGGGTGAATGATATCGCATTTCACATTCCTCCGGACACGACCATCCTGAACTTAATGATGCTGGTGGATACCCTTCAGAAGCAGCATATTAAAACTGCATTGACTACCATTACCCTTGTCGCTGATAACTACCCCGCTGCGGAAGATTTTAACCACCAGGCCAAGTTATTGAATGAGAGAATATCACAGCTCGCCCGTCAGAAAAAGGCTTTCTTAATTGATCTGAACCAGCACCTGACAGACGGAAATTTTCTAAAACCGGAATATTCTATCGGCGACGGATTACACCTGACCAGCAAGGCTTACCTGATTTGGAAACAAAAGATAATGGATATACTGGAGCAGGAGAAGATATAGCGGGAAGGCTTCAACTTCCAAACAAAATCATTTTTATTCAATCGGAACGGAAGCTGAAGCCCCTTGCTACAATCGAATTAGGGTGTACCCTTTCCTGACCGCCCGTTGTGGCAAGTTCTTTAGAGCAGGATCCTGTTATTTAGCATACCCCTTTTTTTGAAACAAGTATTTAATAAGCTTTCTTACTCCCTGCCGGTCCGGCCGGGAACCCCTGTGAAAAATCAGCTGCCATGAACCTGAACCGGTTAAAAAATATCATCCGGTTCAAAGAATTGATTAAATTCAGAAACGCATTACCACTGGTTGCGCGGTAAACCCTGACCTAAACTCAATTTTTATGACCCGGTTTTTCTGTCTTATCCCTGCTCTCAGCCTGCTGCCTTTTTATACGCCCGCCCAGGATACGGTTCCCCTGCTTAAAGGCAGGGTGGAGTTCTCCATCACCCAGGGCACCATCGAATGTCATTGGGTAATGACCCAAATTCCCCGGCTTGAAGACTATACCATCCGCATCAACTCGGGTATGAATCCCCGTTATTTTAAAAAAGGGGAAAACGGATATCCCCTGAATTTTGAATGGGACCTGCAGGATACCCTGTCCACCGGAGAAACAAAAGCCTATTATTTTCTCTCCAACCGGAAAAAATTCCTGCCCGATACGATTGAATTCAGTTATACCGGCCGCTATCCGGTATTCTATGATTCGCTGAAGGATTACAGCGGGGTGGACTGGAAGGGCAACCTGTCGTTCAATGGTTATTCTCTCCGCGTGGATGGCACACAGAGCGGCTGGTACCCGGTTCTTTATGATGTGAAAAAAGATAAGAAATACGCAGAAGTCCGTTATGACCTCGAGATCAATTGTTCCGACTGCAGTACGCTCTATATTAACGGCAATGCCCCCGTTTATGCCAGCAAGGCACGTTTTTCCAGCAATATTCCCCGTGAAATGATGTTGTATTGCGGCAATTACCGTTATTCCAATGTTGATGGAACGTATATCCTTAACCCGGACCTGACGGAAGAAGAGACCCGTCAGTTCGCAAAGATCACGAACAGCTATAAACAATTTCTGGAACGGAAACTGAATATCCCCTATGGCGACCAGGTGACCTATATCCGGACCACCCCCAGCTCTGAATTTAACGGCTGGCTCTTTGTGTCCTACCCGACCATTGCCAACATTAACCATAAAGCCGGGCTGAAACAATTCCTCGACCCCAAAACCAGCGACTGGTTCAAACCCTTTATCGCCCATGAAATCGGTCATTACTATTTCGGCACCCTCCGGGATTTCAACACCGAACTGGGGGATATGATCAATGAGGGTTTTGCCGAATACCTTTCGTTCAAGATTACCCAACACCTGATTGGTGACAGTGTGTACCGGAAAAAAATAGCAGAAAAGGCAAGAGCCATTGCCCGCTTCGATGCCATCCCCATGGGCAGGATCAAGTCTCATCCGGATTACCAGGATCGGGAACTCTATGTCTATTACTATGCCCCGCTGATCTTCACCGCTATTGAAAAAGAGATCGGTGAAAAGAAGATGTGGGAATGGATCCGGAGCCTGCTCACAACAAAAGCGGAATTTACCAATTACGGTTTCCTGACAGGCACCCTCGACGCTGTAGTAAAAGACCCGGTGCAATCGGCGCTGATACGGTCAAAATATTTTCAGTCAGAGAAGGCCCTCGGCAACCTGCTTGAAACGCTTGGGTTACAATGAACGGGTGACGGTCTGTGGTCAGCTTCCGGGTCTGGGGTAACCTATCATTTCCCGGAACGGGGTCCGGCAGCGGAGCTATTCCTGATGAACAAACAATAAATCAGCAGTTTCCGCCAACATGAAATACTAAAAGAAGGACCATGAAAAAAATACTTCTCCTGCTTTTCAGCATTGGGGCCATCTTCTCTTCCTTCTCCCAGGCCTTAACGGATAGCCAGATAAAAAAACTGGCCGACCTGGGCAGGGTTTGGGGGCTGATGAAATATTACCATCCTGCTCCTGCATCCGGGAAGCTGAACTGGAATGATACGTTACGAAGCTACCTTGTCAAAGTAAACAACTGTAAAACGGGCAACGAATTCAACGCACTACTGGATCGTTTATTCAGCAACAGCGGCAGCTACCGGCCGGGCAAAAAATTCCTCAAGTCCCGGAAATATCATACCCAAACCTTCGAAACAGGATGGATTTCGGCATCCCGGCTGCTCGACAGTCCGATCAGGCAAAAGCTGGAAAACCTCCTGTTATTTTTCCGGCCGGGGAAAAATGCCTTAGTAAGAAAGGAAACTGCCCCTTATGACAGCAACATCATCCACAATAATGGAACTGAGAATCTCGCGACCCTGATAATAGCCTGGAATATCATTAAATACGAAGCCCCCCATTTAAAACTGGCTGAAACAGCCTGGGACACCCTACTGGAGAAGTACATCCCTGCAGTGGCGGCTGCCGGCAATCCATCCCGGTTCGAATACCTGCTGGCCGAAATGCTCTCAACAATAAGGGACAGTCATAATTTTATGACCCTCCCCCATTATGAAAACGACCTGGGAAATTTTTACCTCCCTTTCACGATTGCATTTGTTGAGGGAAAAAATATTATTAAGCAAATTGATACCACGGTATGTAAAATTTATAACCTGCAAATCGGCGACCTCGTTGAAACGATTAATGGCAGGGATATTAACGAGTTAAGAGACAGCCTCGGGAGGATCAGCCGTGGCGGGCACAGCAAGGTTATAATGAATGAAGTGGACGAATTTTATTTGCCAAAAGCAAAAGGGGACCAACCTGTTAAAATCACATTCCGAAAAGCCGGGAGCAGCCTGCTGAGCCTGGCTATTCAGCCGGTGGCAAAAAGAACTCTTTTTGACCCCCTGCAACAAAAGGCTAAAAGAAAATATTACCAGGTAAATGACAACGTTGCCTATCTTAATCTCCTGTATTCATCAGCCAGGGACATCAAAAAAGCAATGTCCCGGTTCCATCATTCAACCTGCCTCATCATCGACAACAGGGGCTACCCTTCCGGAAAAGCATACAGCGCTTTGTTTAATCGCCTGGCAGGAGGCAATCCCCGGATCCTGAATTATTATAAACAGAATGTCAGCACATTTACCGGGACATTTCCGGAGAAATTCTTACATAGCCCCTACTATCATCTACGGGGGTTTGCCAATTATTTAAAACCTTTTTATAAAAAGTATAAAGGAAGGGTCATTGTTCTTTTTGATGAAAGCACGTTAAGCCACGCAGAGTTCAGGAACCAGGGTTTCAGTTTTATAAAAAATAAAGTGACCACTGTTGGCCGGAACACTGCCGGCGCGGACGGGGCCCTCTATTCCAGGTGGCTGCCTGGCAAAATACGGATAGCTTTTACCGGGGACCTGGTGACTTTTCCAAACGGTAAGTCAACCCAGCGAACAGGGATGACCCCGGATTATTATACAGAAGATTCCATTAATTCTATTCGGAACGGGGAAGACGATATTTTAAACAGGGCGATTCAATTAGCTGGTGCAAAGGAATAAGCGGGACCGGCATAAGATAGAATTTTTTCCCGCCCCGCTCATTTGCAATTTTCCCGCATTTACAGTATCATTATACCGCCATAAAACCTGACCCAAAAATTCCTGATGGAAAATTCAACCCTCACAACGCCTTTGACTCCCGATATCGAAACCTTTCGCAGGATCCGGAAATCCATCGGCATCCTCGGAGTATCCTTACCAGTGGTGCTCGTATTGTTCTCCCTGGTCCCCTTTTTTAATACGCCTATCCAGCCCTCGATCAGCCATTATTACCACACCAACCTGCGGGACCTGTTTACCGGCGTACTCAGCGCTGTAGGGCTTTTCCTGTTCCGGTACAAGGGGCATTACAATAAAGTATTCTGGAAAAATGACAGCCTCCTGACCAATATAGCCGGGGTCATGGCTTTCGGGGTGGCCCTCTTCCCCACTGCCCCGTCCCAATGTGCGGATAAAGTGCATACCCTGATCTCTTTCTGCTATTCCTGGCTGAGCTGGCTGCATTATGGATTTGCCTTTGTATTCTTCCTCGTGCTGTCGCTTATTTCCATTTGTGTATTTACCATCGGGCAAAAGACAGAGGCGTCCGTCAAAGCCAGCCCTTACAATGAAAATAATATCTATAAGATCTGCGGCTATCTAATGCTGCTTTTCTTTGTACTGACTCCTGTCTGCGATATTTTTAATTGCTTTGATTATTCCACCATCACTTTTGAAGCCCTGATGCTTTTTGCTTTCGGTATTTCCTGGTTAATCAAGGGCCGTATCCTCGGAGATAAGGGGAAGATCGGGCGCCATCTTTATAACGAAGTAAATGAGTAAAGAAATAAATTCCTCCTACAGGCAGACGGGGTGTACAAATTAGTGCCTTCCCTTAAAAATCCGGCTGAAGAATAGCCGAACCCCGCGCCTTTTTAGAAATATCCCTTTTTCAGGGGATAGATCATGCCCGCATATTCCCCCATTTTAGTACTTTAAAGCCGGAATGTCCGGTCGTACCGAAAAACATACTCATTATGAAAAAATCAAGTTGCCCCCGCTTCCTTAGCTGCCTGTTGCCCGCCCTCTTTGTATGCCTGGCCGGTACCCTGTCTGCCCAGACCCTGCAGGGCAAATACATACTGATAAAGGATGATAACGGCGCTACAGCCAAAACAGGTGCGGAGATCAGCCTGAGTTTTTCGGCCAACGGAACTTTTAAACTGAAAGCGATCATGCCGGGACAGACCATGGATGATAACGGTACCTATAAAATCAGCGGCAGCACGATCACGATCGCTTTTAAAGAAATGGAACAGGGAAAACAAAGCGGCCCCTATTCCCTGACCAATGGTACCCTGCTCCTTCCTTTCCGGATGCTGACCAATGTAAAAGGCAGCTCCACCTGGCAACTGGCCGGCAGTTCCTTTGTTCCTACCGGAACCGTGGAGGAAGTGATCAAACGAAATATGGAAGGCGTACAAAAAATCACCAAATACATTGACAAAGTGGATGCCTGGGCAAAAGCCGATGCAAAAAAATACAAGGGCGGACTGGCCGAAGCCTACTATGTAATGGGCAATCTTTTTTATTTCAAAAATTTCCGGCCCGACGCGCTCTATGCCTTTGCCAAAGCCGCGCAACTGAAACCCACGAATGCCCTTTACCTGAACAACCTGTCCAGCATGATCATGGACTACAGCAAGTACAGTGATGCGGTGATCCTGCTGAAAGAGGTCACCCGGCAATTTCCCAACCTGGCTTCCCCCTGGGGTAACCTGGCGATCGCGCAATTAAAAGTGGCCAATTATTCAGCAGCTGACTCCGCTATCCGTATCGCCCGGCGCCTCGATCCGGGAAACGGACTCTACTGCTATACCCACGGTAAGGTGAAGGAAGCAAAGGGTGATAAAGCGGGTGCCCAGCAGGATTTCGGACAGGCCTGGGACGATGGATATGCCGGGGAAGGAAGGGAAGGCGGAAAGAATAAATCAGTGGCGAAGAAAAACGCCAATCCGAACCCGGTAAAAAGCCCGTCAAAGACAAAGGGGGAGGAAAAAAGGGATAAGATCGCCCAATGGGAAGGCCATTATGAGGCCAATGCCGTAAGCGCCCGCTCCGGGGAAACCGCGCAGGAAGCCAACACTACCTTCGGAAAAGACCTTGCAACCACCCGGATCAATTTGCAAACCTTGTCCTGCGCCAAAGATTTCTCGATGGATATCAGCAAATCAGGCATGATCAGCGGCAACGGGAAAGTGATGTATGTGTACCAGGGGTCGGCCAACGGACCGGTTGCCGGTCTGGCGCCGGGCCCAATTGCGGCTATGCATGGGGGTTTTGGCACCAACCTGAAAGACGGGTTCCAGATCCGCGACTGGAGCTTCAGCGGTACCGTGGACGAAGAGGGCAATGTGGAGATCAATGGCCTGCCTTCGGGAGAACTGGACCTGTACAATGTGGGGCAGTGGCAAAAGATTAAGACCTGGTCGCCCCTGCCGCCCGATGCAGCAGGACCGGCCATGAAAGGCCCCTTCCACATGAAACTGGTGAATGATGCGAAGATGGGGCCGGTGATCAAAGTGGACCAATTCCTCGAACTGGGTGATAAACTGATCCGTAAAGTACATTACCGCGCTTATATCTACCGGACCAATGATAATATTACACCGGATTGCCAGACCCTGGGCGCAGATCCTCAGCCCCAGTGCCCTGCCAGCGAGTTTATCAAGACCAAAGTGGCGTTTAATCCCAATGACCATATCAGCATTGAACAATCCACCACTTATACCAAGGGAGATAAGGGAGGCGTGCAGTCACAGCAGGAAATGGCCGTGAACGTAGTGAGTGAACACGAGATCGGCATGCTGAAAGGCGCTGCGGAATACCACCAGGATGGCAGTTTCGAATTATCCGTCGGGATCGGGGTGGATACCGAAGACCTGACCCATGGCGGCCCGTTCAAATTAGGCGAAAAACTGGACCTGATCTATGACAGCAAATGCGGATGGGGAGTAAAAGCCAGTGCCAGCGCGGAAATGGGGGGCTATGGAACCAAAACCTCCGCATCGGTGGAAGGAGTGATCTTCTTTAATAAAGGACTCTGACGGGAATCAGCCCGCCGTATCATCCTGGGAATCTTCATACCGGCGACCCCGCTATAGCGGCGAACGAAAACGCCGGCAGAAGGAAGCACTATTTTATTTTTTCCTTAGGCCGCTTCAGTGCCGGTGTATTGTCCTTCCAGCGCCAGAGATGCAGGCAGGCATAGGTCCGGTAAGGGCTCCATTTGGCAGCTACCTGCAGCAGTTTTTCCCGGAACTTCTTTTTATCACTATTGTCCAGTTTGTACAGGCTGATCATCGCCTGCTGAATACCGAGATCATCCACCGCAAATACATCTTCCCGGCCAAGGGCAAACATAAGCAGCATCTCTACAGTCCAGCGGCCCACTCCCTTTATTTGCGTGAGATACGCGATCACTTCCTCGTTCTCCATTTTGTACAGCTTCTTCGCTTCCATGCCCTGCTCCAGTTCAAACTGTGCCACATTCTTTACATAGTTCACTTTGGCATTGCTGAGCCCGATGCCCCTCAGCTGGTCAAACGGTGTATCCACGATCTGCTGCGGGGAAGGCTCTTTCCCATTGTACAGGGCGATAAACCGTTTATAGATCACGTCCGCCACTTTGGTGCTCAGCTGCTGACTCATGATGGAGGCACAGAGATAGGTGCAGATATTCTTTCTTTTCTTCAGCTGATGCGGTTCAGTCGCCTCCAGCAGTTTCTTCATTTTTTTATCCCTTGATAAATGGGCAATGTAGTCCATGATAATAAATTAGTGTTATGTTATGTTTAAACGGTCACTTTCAGGGGTTGCCTGAGCTTCGATACCTGTCATTAGTCATTGAACGATCGGTGCCGTATCCCATAGCTTATTGCTGATTGGGGCCCATCAAAAGACAGTTAACCTGGCATTAGTTCAACAATTTCAGCACGGTTTCAAAAACCTGCCTGCGCAGGGGATTCAGGTTATAATATTCTTTTGAAGGCAGCAATCCCCTGTTCTGCCGGTTCACCAGCAGGATAATTGAAAGCTGCCGGGAAGGAATAACCGCAATACTGGTTCCGGTAAAGCCCGTGTGCCCGAAACTCCCCTCCGGCGCCCCCTTCATAAAAGAGTTGGCCGTATCCATCATCCAGCCCAGCCCGTTATTGAATTGATCCTTTACCAGGAACAGGTCACGCGTCTTTTTGCTGATCAGCCCGCCTGCTTCTTTTCCTGTCAGCATTCCGACCAGTTGCTGCAGGTCATCAGCAGTAGAAAACAATCCGGCTGCCCCGTTCACCCCCTCACAGGCATACCAGCAGTTGCCGTCATTCACTTCACCACTCAATGTATAATGCCGCCAGCCGTTCCACTGATCCGGGTTGATTTCTTTAAAAACAAACCCGAGACTGCTGTCATGCACCATACGGTATTCGTAAGGATTGCCGTAAGAAGTGGATGCAAGCTGGCCAAAGTCCCGTTTGCGGCGGGCCGGGTTGTAAAGGGTATGCTTCATCCCCAGCGGGATAAAAATATGCCTGTTTTCAAATTGTTCCAGCGGTTGCTTCGATATGATCTCAATTATTTGTCCCAGGAGGATAAAACCAAGATCGCTGTAATGTCTTTCTTTTCCCACCGGGTATTTCAATGGCAACGAAGCGATCAGGGCATAGGTTTCCGCCCTTGTCTGTGCCCGGTAATAAAGCGGGTACCATTCATACAACCCGGCCGTATGCGTAAGAAGCTGCCGGATCGTGATCTCTTTTTTATCCGGCGCCTTGAATGCAGGTATATATTTCCCTACGTAGTCATCAGGATGCAGTTTCCCCTCATCGGTAAGCAGCATAATGGAAGTGGTGGTACCGACAACCTTGGTCAGGGAAGCGATATCAAAGAGATGATGCCGGGTCAGGTGTTCGGGGTTGCTAAGCAGGTTCCCAGATGAGTCGAACCGGGATGCATAGCCCACCTCTTTTTGACAGATGACCCTTCCTTTGCTTTTCACCAGCAGTATACCCCCGGCGATCTGTGCTGCCTCCACCTCCTTCCGGAGCAGGCTGTCGAGAACAGTCAGCAGTTTTTTTTCATTATTCTCCTGCGCCGGCACAGCTTGCGTAAAGAACAGGCAAAGACAGGTTAAATGACAAAGGACCGAACGCATAGATGATGATCATTTCCGGATGGAAAATAAAAATAACTAAATTTAGTTGTTCAGAACGAGCCGCCGGGGTTGATTAATTATGGGACGAGCGCAGCGCGTTGTTTGTGACTGCGAGCCGCAGACAATGGACTGCCGGTTGTGCGACCTGCCGGCAGGCGGATTGAAAATTCATATTGAGTATTACAGGTTGTGAGCCACGAGTTGCAAGCCTGCCTTCGCTACGGCGGGAAAAACCCGGGGGCGTAAACCCGTATGCAAAAAATAATGCCACCCCTTCGGGGTTTGGGTGTTATCCTATTCCTTTTGTTATAATAATAGTACCCCTTCAGGGTTTGATGCTAACATATTCCCATTGCATAATAAAATCACTCCTCCGGAGCTTCAGGCAAATGAAAATTGAGTATTACGGGTTGCGGGTTGTCAGTCACGAACGTTGAGCCGGGACTATGGGCTGTAGACTACCGGCTGCAGGCAGGCTACTAACTACTCTGCGTTCCAGGTCATCTCCCCTCCCTTTTCATCCTTCAGCGTAATACCGATGGAGGCAAGCTGGTTGCGGATCAGGTCGGAAGTAACAAAATCCTTTCGGTTCTTTGCCTCCTTCCGGATGTCGATCAGCAGTTGCATCACTCCCTGCAGTTTGCCATGATCGGCTTCACTTACACTTTTCAAACCGAAAATATCTTCCAGCCAGGTCCTGAAACGGTTTTGCAGGAAAAGAAAATTCTCCGCGGATAAGGCGGTTACCGGAATGATCCTGTCCTTCATGGAATTAATCACCGGCACGATCTCAAACATATTGGCCAGTACTTTGGCGGTGCTGAAATCATCATTCATGAATTCATCAAACTCCTTCAGCAGACCAGCCACTTTGGCATCCAGCTCCGGGTCGCCTGCTTCCGCATCCGCGGAATCACGGGTCAGTTTGCCCAGGTGCTGATAGGCATCCCATAATCTTTTTAGTCCTTTTTCCGATGCCTGCAGGGCTTCATTGCTGAAATCGAGCGTGCTGCGGTAATGCGTTTGCAGGATAAAGAACCGTACGGTTATCGGGTGATACGATTTTTCCAGCATCGGGTGATCCCCGCTGAAAAGTTCCGTCAGTTTGATCACGTTATTATAGCTCTTCCCCATCTTGCGGCCGTTAATCGTGATCATGTTGTTATGGATCCAGTATCGCACCGGCGCGGTATGATTGCAGATTGTACTCTGGGCGATCTCGCTTTCGTGATGCGGAAACAACAGGTCCATCCCCCCGCCATGAATATCAAACTGCGGCCCCAGGTACTTGGTGGCCATGGCCGAGCACTCAATATGCCAGCCGGGATAACCCACGCCCCAGGGGCTTTGCCAGCGCATGATATGTTCAGGTGCCGCGTTTTTCCATAGCGCAAAATCGGCCGTATCCCTTTTTTCCTCCTGGCCTTCCAGTTCACGGGTGGTTTCCAGCAGGTCTTCAATAACCCTTCCGCTCAGCTTGCCGTATTCGTGACCCGCCGCATATTTCTTTACGTCAAAATAAACCGAGCCATTTACTTCATAGGCATAGCCGGCGCCGATGATCTTTTTGATCATTTCGATCTGCTCCACGATATGCCCGGTAGCGGTGGGCTCGATCGAGGGCGGAATGGTATTAAACTGTGCCATGGCCCAATGAAACAGGTTGGTGTATTTCTGCACCAGTTCCATCGGTTCCAGTTTTTCCAGTATGGCTTTGCTGGCGATCTTGTCCACAGCTTCCCGGCCCTCCTCTTCAAAATGGCCGGCATCCGTAATATTCCGAACATAACGCACTTTGTAACCCAGGTGCTGCAGGTAGCGGTGGATCACATCAAACGTGATATAGGGCCGGGCATGACCCAGGTGGCTCTCCCCGCTCACCGTGGGACCGCAGACATACATACCCACATGACCGGGCGTAAGGGAGGTAAAGACTTCTTTCTGTCTCGATAGCGAATTATATACTTTCAGCTGGCTCATTGTCAGGATTATGTGCTTTTCGTAAACAGGCAACCTGTTTTGTACGGCAAAGATGATTAAAATAGTTTGATTACGGGGCCCGCGGCGGGGCTGGATTTATTTGTCCCGGGAAGGACAACAACAGCAGGTATGAACAAACCCGAATTGCATCAGGCAGTAAAGATACCGTTTCTCCCTCACTTTTTTATGGCCAGGTCCGCCAGCAGCATAAAATGGTCCGAGTATTGCCGGGTAATTCTCCTGAACTGCCGGATATCCAGCCGGGGATCAGCCAGGATATAATCGATCCGCAACGTGGGGGAAAGACTGGTGAAGGTACGGCCCACCCCGGTTCCCTTTTTCAGAAAAGCATCCTGCAGATCACCCCGGACAGTGAAGTAGGTATAGGAATTGGGTACATCATTCAGGTCGGCACAGAGCAGGTAGGGATGCGGACTGTTGCCCATCACTTCGTGTACGATATCGGCCTGTATGCTCCGGTACGTAATCCCTTTTTTCAGCTTGGATAAAATACCCTTTGAATTGGCGAGCAGGCTGTCTTCCACCGTTTTTATTTTTTCGATCCGTTCGTAATCATGCCGGTTGAACTGCAGGGATTGCAGGTGGGTGGTGTAGAAACGAAGCGTATCCCTGCCTACCCGGATATCCGCATGAAGCAATACATCCGGCAGGCTGGGCCGCGGGTAACGTACCCGGCCACTGTCGATAATGGGAAAGCGGGAAAAAATTGCGGAACTGTAGTAATGCTGGTCCCCGTCCTGGTCAAAGGAAAAATAATAATAGGGATAACCCAGGTCCTGGACCGCCCGGATATTATCATAAAAGGCCGGGTTGGTAGAGGTATGGAATTCCTGGAGGCAGAGCACATCGGCGTTTTGCTGTTTCAGGAGATCCAGCATCTTCAGCCGGGTCTCACTGCCCTTGTTTGTATTCCTCTTTAATTCGATAAAGCGGGCCACATTCCAGGTCAGCACCCGTATGGTACCCGGGGATCGGGCATAATTGAAAGAATGCGGCTGGTGGAAGGCCAGAAAGACCGAAATACTTTTATACCCGATCAGCAGGGCTGCAAAGGAGATCAGGGCGGGCCGGGGGCGGAGGATCATCAGCCAGCCCAGTAAAAAAAACAAGACGGCCAGGAGCAGGAAAGGAAAAGCCAGTCCCAGGAAAGAAATGAACCACCAGTGCCGGGGATCCAGGTGAGGTACCAGGCAGGCCAGCCCGAAAACAAGTGCCACAATGACATTTATGTAGATAAAAAACCGCCTGGTGAAAAGTCGGAGTCTGCTGGCCATTGATGCAATTTACAAAATTTGCAGCGGCTTATCCCGAAAGCGAATTGGGTAAATCTTTTGTAAATTGCCCGGACCAACCACCGCCAATGAGTTTAGAAAAGGAAAATTTTCTGCGCACCAAACTGGTTCCGCACTTACAAAGACTGGATCCGCACACTTCTCCGCGCTGGGGCCGGATGAGTGTACAGCAGATGATCGAGCACCTGGGCGGGGACGCGTTCCGGAATGCCAGCGGCAGGCTCGTATTTGAAAAAATACTGACCTCACCGGAACAATTGCCGCGGATGAAGTCCTTTATGATGAGCGACAAACCCTTTAAAGAAAATACCAAAAACCCGCTGATGGGAGAAGAACCCGCCGCAGCCCGTTATAAAACTGTACAGGGCGCCATCGGCGCCCTGCAACAGGAATTGATCCATTTCTTTGAAGTCTTTGAAAAGAACCCGGTGCTGATCACACGCAATCCTTTCTTTGGCGACCTGAATTTTGATGAAAATGTGCAGTTGCTCTACAAACATGCCCTGCACCATCTCCGCCAATTCGGCGTGGAGCCCTTTATTGCATAGCCGTCTTTGCCTTTAGCAATGAATCGGCTCTGGCCAATCCACCCAATACGGCATCCTTTACCTTCATCACTTTTTCCTTTTCACCCGCGAGGTACTTCAGCCGCAGTCCGGGGTCATTCTCCGCGGAATCCATTTTGAATTCCGTCATCCATTTATCCATCGAAAAATCGGCATTGTTGAGTTCGCTGACCAGGCTTTCCAGGTCTTTTTTCCACCCGGCCACGGCCTCCTGCGCTTTTAGCGGCAATTGAGAAATGGAATCCAGCAGGACTTTGGCACGAGCCTGGGCACCACGTACTTTACCCATTTTGGGCATCACTTCATCATGACCGGACATCACTTCCTCATACAGCGAGTCAACCGGTGTTTTCGCAACTTCATTTTTGCTTTCCTGCTCATCCTGCTCTTCTTTCCCTTCATTATTACAGGCCATAACCAGGGAAAAAGCGAACAGGGGCAAAAGAATTTTTTTTATCATGTTTACTATTTTTCGTCTTCGCATTTTTCAGTGATGGTATGAAACACTTTGTGAAGTTCTGTTAATTGTGTTTTTATCGCATCATCCGCTGCTTTATTTTTTATCAGTTTGTTCAGTTTTTTGGCGCCTTTAACCAGTGTTGCCAGGTCTTTTTTTACCAGCCGCTGATCGTACCCGGCCGGAGCAGTGGAGTTTTTCCAGGCAATGGCCTTTTCCAGCATTTCCCCACTGCGGGTTTTAATGGGCTCCAGCTTCCCTTCTTCAGCGGGGTGAAAGGTTTTGCTCATTACTTCATGAAAGGCATCTTTTTCATTCCATTTGGCCTTTTCCTGGGCGGCTAGCGGACGGGCGAACAGCAGGGCTGTCATCGCAAAAGCAAACAATACTAATTTTTTCATGTCAAAAGTTTTAGGAGCGGCAAAGGTATAGCCTTCCCGCCACCGGGCAACTGACAAAAATCAATCTCCCCTGTTTTTTGCATTTTCAGGTAATTTCGTTTCTCTTAATGCTTGCTTATGCTGAAACTGGAAAATTATATCACCGGGAAATGGATAACCGGAGACGGAGAGGGGCAGCCCTTATTCAATGCCGTTACCGGTGAACCGCTGGCGGCCGCCAGTACACGCGG
The DNA here is from genome assembly GCA_016192105.1 of Sphingobacteriales bacterium. Taxonomy (GTDB): domain Bacteria; phylum Bacteroidota; class Bacteroidia; order Chitinophagales; family Chitinophagaceae; genus JJ008. The sequence goes on from JACPUV010000023.1 coordinate 48,812, forward strand.
CCTGGATTTTAAACAGGTACTGGATTATGCCCGGACCGTGGGCAACCCGGCCCTGCGTAAAATGACTTTTCACCAGCGGGGTAATATGCTGAAAGCCCTGGCCCTGTCTTTAAGAAACCAGCTCGACAAATTTTACGCCCTCAGTTACCAGACCGGGGCCACCCGGGCCGACAGTTGGGTGGATATTGAAGGAGGGATCGGTAACCTGTTTGCCAATGCTTCCCTGCGCCGCAAATTCCCGGACGATGTGATCTGTATTGATGGGGAAAGTCATGACCTCGGCAAACAGCATAGTTTTATGGGCACCCATATCCTGGTTCCCAAAGAAGGGGTGGCCGTGCATATCAATGCTTTTAACTTCCCGGTATGGGGGATGCTGGAAAAAATCGCGGTCAACTTACTGGCAGGTGTACCCGCTGTGGTGAAACCGGCCACGGTTACTTCCTTTCTCACGGAAGCTGTCGTGAGAGAAATCATCGCATCAAAAATTTTACCTGAAGGCTCCCTGCAACTGCTCTGTGGTGCTGCCGGCGACCTGCTGGATCATGTTACCGCACAGGATGTGGTTACATTTACCGGGAGTGCTTCCACCGGGCAGCTATTGAAAAGAACAGCCGCCATCCTGGAAAATAATGTGCCTTTCAATATGGAGGCCGACAGCCTGAATTGCATTGTGCTGGGCGAAAATATAACTCCGGCCGACCCTGAATGGGAGGTCTTTATCAAAGAGATCCGGAAAGAAATGACCCTGAAAGCCGGTCAGCGCTGCACGGGGGTACGCCGGATCTTTGTCCCTGAAAATAAAATAGAAGAAGTAAGCAGGGCCCTTGCCATTTCCCTCTCACAAACTGTGATCGGCAACCCGCTGAACCCCGCCGTCCGCATGGGCAGCCTGGCCGGGCAGACCCAGCGCAGGGAAGTAAAAGAACAATTGAAAAAATTACTGGCCTCTTCACAGATCGTGTACGGATCACTGGACCGTGTACAGGTCACCGATGCAGATGCCGAAAAAGGAGCTTTCATATCGCCGGTACTCCTGCTGAATGATACTCCACATCAGTCCGTTGAACCGCATACGATCGAAGCCTTTGGGCCGGTCAGTACGATTATGCCCTATAAAAACAGGGAAGATGCGATTGCCCTGAGTAAACTGGGGAAGGGCAGCCTGGTAAGCACGATTGTGACCGCCGATCCCCGGGAAGCCCGGGATTATGTGATCGGCGCCGCCTCCCACCACGGTCGTATCCTGGTACTGAATAATGAATGTGCCAAAGAAAATACCGGCCATGGATCTCCCCTGCCCCTGCTCGTGCATGGAGGGCCGGGACGGGCGGGCGGGGGTGAGGAAATGGGCGGAATACGCGGGGTAAAACACTACCTGCAACGCACAGCCCTGCAGGGTTCGCCCAGCATGATCACCGGCATCACGGGAGTCTATCAGCCCCATGCAAAAGGCATAACGACCGGTATCCATCCGTTTAAAAAATATTTCGAAGAACTCCAGATCGGGGAGCAACTGGTCACGGAAAAAAGAAGAATTACAGCAGAAGATATCGACCGGTTTGCCGACCTGACTGGGGATCATTTTTACGCCCATATCAAAACCACGGATTTCAGCGGCACCATGTTTGAAAAGCAGGTGGCACACGGTTATTTTATCATGAGCCTGGCGGCCGGTCTTTTCGTGGACAATTATGAAAAGAACCCCGTGCTGCTGAATTACGGGATCGATGAATTACGATTCACTAAACCAGTGTACCCGGGTTCGGAAGTGCATATCCGTTTCACCTGCAGGGAAAAACTGCCCAATGATAAACGGGTGCCCGAAAAACCGGAAGACTTTAAAAGAGGGGATGATATTGATAAGGGTATTGTGAAATGGCTGGTGGAATTTTTTGACGAAACCAATGAGATCGCCGGGGTGGCCACCATCCTTACCATGGTGGCAAGAAAACCGGTAAGCTGATAGTCTGAAAGGGAAAGCCGGGAACTTACCTGTATCCGCCGGTAATCAAGGCAGCCCCTGTTGCCGGGCCAGCATATGAATGTATCATCTCCCCCCGCCGGAACCAATGACCGGGGTCAGTCAACCGGTCTTTTCCCGCACAAAACCGGCTTATATTATTCATTGGAAATCTGCCGGTACAGCAGGCATTCTGATTAACTTTACAGTACAAACTTCAGTTATGGAAGCTTTTGTCAAATCAGAACACCACAAGGGTATTACTACGATTGAATTTTTCCACCCCCAAAGCAATTCCTTACCCGGCAGGGTCCTCAATGAGCTGGCCAAAGCGATACATGCAGCCGGTAATGAGGAAGAGACCCGGGTGATCCTCCTCCGCAGCTTCGGGGAAAAAGCCTTTTGTGCCGGTGCCTCTTTTGATGAACTGGCGGATATCAAAAACGAGGAAGAGGGATTAAGGTTCTTCAGCGGGTTTGCCCATGTGATCAATGCCATGCGGATTTGCCCCAAACTGATCATCGGAAGGATCCATGGACGTTGTGTGGGCGGCGGCGTGGGGCTGGCAGCCGCAGTGGATTATGCAATCGCAACAGAAGCGGCGGAAATCAAGCTGAGTGAACTGGCCGTTGGCATCGGGCCCTTTGTCGTGGGACCGGCCGTGGAAAGAAAAATCGGCATGTCGGCCTATTCGCAATTAGCCATTGATGCCACCCGCTGGCGCAGTGCGGAATGGGCCCGGAAAAGAGGATTGTATGCCGAGCTCTACAATTCCGTCGGAGATATGGATGAAGCGATCAGCCGGATCGCCTACCTGCTCGTACATTCCAGCCCGGAAGCCATGGCAGAAATGAAAAAAGTGTTCTGGAAAGGAACTGAACACTGGGACAAATTGCTGACGGAAAGAGCTGCGATCAGCGGCCGGCTGGTATTGAGTAATTTCACCAAAAGCGCCATTGAAACATTTAAAAAGAAATAGTGCAACGGTTCGACACAACCAATTTTCACCTTCTTTGCGATAAACTGTCCCGGCGGGACAAAGACCTCAAGGCCATTATCAAAGAACACGGCTACCCGCCGATGTGGACCCGGCCGGCCAGTTTCCAGACCTTAGTGCTGTTCATTCTCGAACAGCAGGTTTCCCTTGCCTCGGCCTATGCGGCTTTTAAAAAGTTAAAAGAACGGGTGGGCTATATAACCCCCGCTAAACTGCTGGCATTATCTGACGAAGAAATGCGGGCCTGTTATTTTACGCGGCAAAAAACAGGCTATGCCCGGGGACTCGCAACCGCCCTGCAAAACAGGCAGATCAGCCTGCGCAAACTGGCAATCCTGGAAGACGATGAAGTGAGGACAAAATTGATACAGCTAAAAGGAATCGGGCATTGGACCGTAGATGTGTACCTGATGCATGCCCTGCAGCGCACCGATCTTTTCCCGCTGGGAGATATTGCACTGGTGAACAGTTTGAAAGAAGTGAAACAACTGCCTCCGCTTATATCTAAAGATGAAATGTTAACCCTTGCCGAGCCCTGGCGGCCCTATCGTACCATCGCGGCGATGATCCTGTGGCATGCGTATATCAAAAAAAGAGGAATAAGAATACAACAATGAGCATTGGCTATTGAGAATGAAAAATCGACAATTATAATAGCCCCCCTGTTCAACCATTCATTTTTCAATGCCCAATTTTCAATTCCGCCTTTAACAAGCTGTAATTCTCCTCATCAAAACAAACAAAGATCACATTGATACCTGCCGGCTGACCTGCCAGGAATGACTGTACAGCCCGAACGGCTATGGCCGCAGCTTTCTCTTTTGGAAAATGATAAATTCCCGTACTGATATTCGGAAATGTTACTGTGCAGCACTGATGGTCCCTGGCCAGCTGAAGGGAATTACGGTAACAGGAGGCCAGTTTTTCCTCTTCACCATGCGTTCCCCCGTTCCACACAGGTCCGACGGTATGTATCACATATTTCGCAGGTAAATCACCCGCACCGGTAATTACAGCTTCCCCGGTCTTGCACCCTCCCTGCCGGGCAATGATTTTTCTGCAATCCTCCAGTATGGCAGGTCCGCCAGCGCGATGAATAGCTCCATCCACGCCTCCACCGCCCAATAAAGAAGTATTGGCCGCATTCACAATGGCATCGGCTGCGATTCGGGTGATATCTCCCCTGACGACTTCTATTTTCATTGTTGCCATTTCATCAATGAATCTTGAAAATTCCGTCCAATAAGGGCCTGAATGCTCAATACACAATTTTCAATGTTCAATGACCAGTATAGAACTCCATTGAGACCTGTTATATATTCAGTCCCCCACAGACGCTGATCGTCTGCCCGGTAACATAAGAGCCCATATCACTGGCCAGGAACAAAGTCACGTTGGCAATATCTTCCGTACTGGCAAAGCGTCCCAGGGGAATGCCGGCTTTGTATTTATCGGCCGCCTCCCCTTCTTTGAGGTAGCTGGTCATATCGGTTTCCACAAAACCCGGTGCGATGGCATTACAGCGGATATTCCGGCTGCCCAGTTCTTTGGCCACGGATTTGGTAAAGCCGATGATACCGGCTTTGGAAGCCGCATAACTGCTTTGCCCCGCGTTCCCGATCTCCCCGATAATGGAACTCATATTGATAATCACGCCGGACTTGGCTTTCATCATCGGGCGAATCACCTGCTTGGTCATGTAGAATACGCTGTTCAGGTTTACCTGGATCACGTCATTCCACTGCTCGGGTGTCATGCGGAGGAGGAGATTGTCTTTGGAGATACCGGCATTGTTTACACAGATATCCACGGCACCGAATTCCTTCAATACATCATTTACAAACGCTTCGCATTGGGCGAAATCACCGGCATTGCTTTTATAGGCTTTGGCTTTCACCCCAAGGGCGGTCAGTTTAGCTTCAAGGGCGGCGGCTTTTTCCGCACTGCTGTCGCTTACATAGGTAAATGCGACGTTAGCACCTTGTTCCGCAAATTTGATGGCAATTCCTTCCCCGATTCCACGGGCCGCGCCGGTTACAATGGCGACTTTTCCTTCCAGTAATTTCATAAATGCTTGCATTATTTGACAAAAGAAAGAAAATTATGGCAAAACAGCCGTTCATTTTTCTTTATATACATAATAGATCACCCCGCCCTTATCATCGCTGATAAAAAAGGAATGATCGTCCCATTGGAATACATCACAGGGGCGTCCGTATCGTTTATCCTCCGTATTACCCTGCAGAAATCCGGTAACGATCTCCCGGTAACTGCCATTGGGCAACATCTGCACCACTGCATTGCCCCGCTGCCGCCATACACTGGTACTGCCATGCAGGGCAGTGATAAAGGAATTGTTCAGTAACGGATCTTTAAACCCGGAGAAAAAGGCAAAGCCTAGTGGCGCTGAATGAGCTTTGATAGCCCACTTACTCAGCGGGGGGCGCTTTACCCAGGCCGGTTTTATGGAGTCAATAAAATCCTTGTCTGCAATGATCTGTTTTTTATACTGGTAATAATAAGGCCAGCCGTAAAAAGCATCTTTCTCGATCCTCATCAGTTGTTCTTCCGGCTGATCCGGCCCACGGTTATCCCTGCCCATATTGGTGGCCCAGAGTTCATCCCCGATCCAATGAATGCCTACCGCATTGCGTAATCCTCGTGCATAGATCCGCTGATGCTGACCATCCGGATCCATCTCCACGATCGTGGCCCGGATCTCTTCTTTCTCCACGCAGGCATCACAACTGCTGCCCACACTCACATAAAGTTTGTTATCATGAAAAGCCAGGCTGCGGGTGAGGTGCCAGCCGCCGTATTTATAACTCAATCCATAATCCGGAAAAGTAGCGATCTGTTTTCCTGCCGATGAAGGCTTAGTGTCTCCTGCTTTATACGGGTAACAGGTGAGTTTACCGGTTTCGGCGATATAAATGAAATGCTCCCCGTTCACCGTATAGAAGGCCACCTGGTTGGGATTATGAAGATTCTCCATATACGTGATGCGGGTAGAAAAAGTCTTTGTGGCATCATTCCAGCCATCGAGGATATAGATCTTTCCTTTTTTATTATCACTCCGATCGTACATATCGGTAACAAAGAGGCGGCCATCCGGACTCTTCGCAAAAAAACGGGGACGGTTCAGTCCCTGCTGTGCTACTGAAATTTTATATGGATCCAGTACGCTGAGGGAGAATTTCGGCTTGCCATTGAGCTGGATGGACTGGGGTTTTAACTTTACCGGTGATTGACTGTACAGGAAAAGACAGGCCGTCAGACAAAGCAGCAACAGACCGGATTTTTGCATATGTATAACTGGTTTATTGTAGTTGGAGGATCTCCTCGAGGTATTTTCTATCATTGCTCAGCCGGGGTACTTTGTGCTGTCCGCCGAGCTTGCCCCTGCTTTGCAGCCATTCGGAAAATATCCCTTTCCGCAATGAATGCACAACAGGCTGCCCCAGGGCAATGCTCTTGTATCGTTTGGCTTCATAATCGCTGTTGATGTTCTTCAGGGCAGTATCCAGTTCGCAGGTAAACACTTCGAGGTCGGCAGGCTCCTGCTCAAACTCGATCAGCCATTCATGCGCCCCGTTCGCATTATCGGAAAAATAAACCGGCGCTGCGGTGTAATCATTCACCACCGTCCCTGTCTTTTCAGCAGCCATCGCAATGGCCTTATCGGTATTGTCCACGATGACCTCCTCCCCGAATGCGTTGATATAATGCTTGAGGCGGCCCGATACTTTCACCCGGTAGGGCCGTAAAGAAGTAAACTGCACCGTATCTCCCACCAGGTAGCGCCACAACCCGCCGTTGGTGCTGATCACCAGTGCATAGTTCCGGCCCAATTCCACATCCTGCAGTCCTACGGTCTGTGGTTTGCGCTTCCCGTATTCACTCACTGGCATAAATTCCATGAAGATACCGTGATCCGTAAACAGGAGCATCCCTTCCTGTCCCGGCTGGTCCTGCGCGGCAAAAAAACCTTCGCTGGCATTGTACATTTCCAGGTAATTGATGTCCTTCCCGATGATTCTCCGGAACTGTTCGCGGTAAGGAGTAAACGAAACACCGCCGTGCATATAGAGTTCAAGGGAGGGCCAGACTTCACTCATGGTTTTTTTCCCGGTCATTTCCAGTATCCGCTTGAACAATACCAGGGTCCAGGTGGGTACCCCGGAGATGGAGGTTACATTTTCCCGGATCGTATTCTCTGCCAGCTTCTCAATCTTGCTTTCCCATTCATCCATCAGGGCGATACTGAGATCGGGGGTGCGGAGCCAATGCCCCCAGAAAGGGGAGTTTTGCAGCAATACCGCACTGAGATCGCCGTATTGCGCGTCATTGTTCATGGGGTTGATATTATGACTGCCGCCAATAACGAGCCCCTTGCCCGTAAGCAGGTTGGAATCCGGGTTAAACTGGTAATACAGCGAGAGTACATCCTTTGAGGCTTTGTAATGTCCGTCCTGCAGGCTTTCCTCGCTGATGGGAATAAACTTGCTTTTGTCACTGGTGGTCCCGCTGCTTTTTGCAAACCAGTAGATGGGTGTATTCCAGAGAATATTCTGTTCGCCCTGCATGATCCGCTCGATATAAGGTTTTATATCATCGTATTCATGGATGGGAACTGCTTCCTTGAAGGCTTTGACGTTGAAAAGCCGGGAGAAATCATATTTCCTGCCGAATTCCGTGTACTGAGCGGAAGTGACCAGGTCCTGCAGTACTTCGCGCTGCGCATCAAGGGGGTTGTTTTTCCAGGCTTCAATACGCCAGAGCCGCATGCGGGCCAGTGAGGATATGGCAGGACTCAGCAATTTCATTATAAGGGCAAGATAAAATTATTTACCTGAACAAAACCAGGTAAGCGGCCCGAACTGACCGGTTAACCTCATTATTTCCCGGATTTTTTGTGAATTGGCAGGTTACAATACACGAAGAGGCGAAAAGTATGATTCAGGTCATATTCATAACCCGATCTTTTCTGCTGGAATACCCGCATATAGCCCATATCAAAACCAAGTACCGGGTTCAGTTGTTCCCGGATCCCGAAAAAAAGCCGGTTCTGGTCAAAGGTATTATAGACGATTTCCCTGCCAAACTGAAGCAGGAGCTCATCAGACACGCTGATAGCCGGGAGGCTTTTCTTTTTGAACACGGGAATGTTCAGGCTGAGCAGGTACCGGAGCCGGTTGCTGAAACGATGCTGGCCCGTAAACTGATCATTCGCGATCTTTTGCTGCCAGCGTTGTTCATTGCGGATGCGCTGGAGCACCCCAATCCTCCGCCATGCGGAGCTGTATTGCAACTGCTGGTAGATCCTGTTTTCATGGGCGATCGTATGCCAGTCCTTTTCGGCGGGGTAAGCCCATAAATGAGCATATCCCAGCGCCACGGAAAGGTTCTTATCCATGCTGTACTGGATGCCGGCCCGGGCAAAATAAAAATTGTTATCCGCCAGGAAATGATTCCGGCGGGTGTGAAAATCGGCGAGCAACGCCCAGTAACCGGAAAATTTAATAACCGAATTAACCGAAAACCAGGACTGGTTTTGTTTATTGACCTTTTTGGTTTGAGCCTGAAGGGAATCCCGGTTTGAGAGCAGCAGGAATAAAATCATTATTGTCACGCTGCCACGGGCTGTTCTGCACATTTTCATGGGACAAAATTACAAAATAGCTGTCCACCGGCTATGACGCAGGTTATACAATACCCGTCAAAAAACCTGATTAACATCTGCTAACAGTTGTTATACGCATCGAGTAATTGCCGTTTCAGCTCTTCCTTCCGGTCGGCGTCTGTGAAAGAATGCCTGACTGCTTCCAGGTTACAGCGCAGGAAATGCTCCTTCGTCCATTGAAAAGTAGCCTGCAACAAGGAATACTCGGAAGACAGGGTCACCGGCGTTACGGTACGGCTGTCTGTATTGATACTCATCGACACCCCGTGCCGGTAGATCTTATCGGCCGCATGCTGATGGATTGTGTCAAAAATATGGGTCTGAATATTGCTCGTGGGACAAACTTCAAGATGTATATCTTCTTTTTTCAGGAAATCAAGCAGTTTCTCATCCTCCGCACTGCGTACTCCGTGCCCGATCCGGGTGGGATGAAAATGTTCCACTGTTTCCCATACACTTTCCGGGCCTTTTGCTTCTCCGGCATGTGAGGTGCAGTGAATATGGTTCTCTTTCGCAAACTGAAAAGCAAGTTCATGCGCGGCAATGGGAAATCCTGCTTCATCACCGGCAATATCAAAAGCCAGCACATGGGTCCCTTTGAATTGCTGTACCAGTTCCACGGTCTGCATGCTCTGCTGCTCATTAAAATGCCGCAGGGTGCAGAGGATCAGCCCGGCCTGCACACCCGTCTCCCGGATTCCTTCTTCCACAGCCGCATCCACTGCCTGCACCACTTCAACCGGGGTCAGCCCTTTGGTAATATGCAGCAGGGGCGCGAAGCGGATCTCCGCGTAAATTACATGGTCGGCCTTCAGCTGTTCAAAGAGATCCAGGGTCACCAGCCGGAGCTGCTCTTTGGTCTGCATCAGCTCAAATCCCTTTACGGCCCGGGTCAGGTAATCCACCAGGTCGGTGCATTTGGGAGGCGCCACAAAAGAATGGCAATACGCCTCATAAGTAACGGAGGGGTCCAGTTGCTGTACCACTTTATAACTCAGGCTGCAGTCGAGGTGCAGGTGCAGTTCAATTTTCGGAAGTTGGCGATAATCCATAATACATTTCGGTAGTCAAGCTTCGGTGAGTCCGCCTTCGCTTTGCTGCGGTGGCCTGCTCAGCGAGACAGAAGCATTTTCATTTTACGCAGAAAAACAACAAATAAACGAATTTATCAGGAAAGCAGGTGAGAAGGATATCTTTTACGCATTTTGTTTACCCCGGAGTAGGATGCATGCTCAGTAAATGACAATAAAACGCGGTTTTACAACGATCCGTCTTCCGTCATACCTCCCCGTTCCTGACTACCGCCTAACGACTCCCGACTACCGACTAAAGTTTTTGCTTCCTCATGCAGCCAGTCCTTTCTTTTTAATTCGAAGTTTCTGCCGAGATAGAGTTTCCGCACCTGTTCGTCTTCTGCCAGCTCTTCGGCTGTACCATGCTTAAAGATTTTCCCTTCGATCAGCAGGTAAGCACGGTCGCAGATGGACAGGGTTTCCGTTACATTATGATCCGTGATCAGGATCCCGATATTCTTGTATTTGAGTTTGGCCACGATCGCCTGGATATCTTCCACCGCGATGGGGTCAATACCGGCAAAGGGCTCATCGAGTAAAATAAACTTGGGATCCACGGATAAGGCCCGGGCAATTTCAGTCCTTCTTCTTTCCCCGCCGCTCAGCACATCCCCGTTACTTTTCCGCACATGCTGCAGGCGGAATTCATTGAGCAGGGATTCCAGTTTTTCCCGTTGCTGCTGTTTGGTCAGTTTGGTCATCTCCAGCACCGCCGCAATATTATCTTCCACACTCAGTTTGCGGAATACCGATGCTTCCTGCGGCAGGTACCCGATCCCCATCTGGGCTCTTTTGTACATAGGGAGTGAGGTAATATCCTGGTCATTCAAAAACACTTTGCCCTCATCCGGCTTTACCAGTCCCACTACCTGGTAAAAAGAAGTGGTTTTCCCGGCGCCATTGGGTCCCAGCAAACCCACGATCTCCCCCTGCTTCACTTCAAAGGAGACATGGTTGACCACGGTGCGGCTGCCGTATTTTTTTACAAGCTGTTCAGTGCGGATGGTAACTGCCATAGCTGCAAAAATAAGTGATCAGAAACAGACCTGTTACGGGCAAAGGGTATTTAACAAACCGGTTAAATCCCTACATTTAATCCGGTTTATGAAATTGACTGTTGCTTTTTTTGTGTTTTGCCTGATTAGTACGGTTGTTTTGGCCCAGGTTCCCCGGAACAGTCTGGATCTCTGGCTAAAATCAGATACAGGTGTCCTCTTCACCAGTAACCGGGTCAGTGGCTGGCTGGACCTGAGCGGGCATCACCGGGATGCCGAAGTATCTTCCGCAGTCAGGCCTGAACTGGTGCCCGGCCAACTCAACGGGTTCCCCGTCCTCCGGTTCAACGGAGCAGATATTACGATGCAAACAAAACCATTCCGCTCCTTTCCCGGGAAAAGGGGGACTGTTTTTTTGGTCTTTCGGTTAAACGGACCCAGTTATACATCCGGTAGCGGTGTCAGCACCCTGATCTCCACTTATTTTGGAAATGGAGTTACCTGGCAGTTTTGCGCCTCCCCTGACCTCTATATCTACTACGACGGAGTGGGCAGTGAAGGGCTTCCACTGGCAGCGATCAAGACAAAGGCCTGGGAAGTAGCCACTATTGTCCGTAGTTCCGATACCACATTTGATCTCTACCGAAAGGGAGAAATACGGGTTAATTACCGGGTAAGCAATAACCAGCCCGATTCAAACGTGTTGCGGATTGCCTCCAACGGGAGACTGGAAGTGCTGAACGGCGATATTGCGGAGATCATCCTGTACGGCAGGACCCTGTCCAAAGAAGAAATACAGGAGGTCAATGCCTACCTGCTGGAGCGGTATCATATTGCGCTGCCCGAAGTGCCCGGGAACTATAACTGGATTTATTTTTTAACAGGTATTTTAGCCATCATCATCATTGCCATTGTATCCACCCGGTATTTTGCGCAACGGAAACTGCGAAAAAAGATCAGGGAATTTGAAGAACAGGAAAGGCTGAACCGGGAACGGCAACGGATCTCCAGGGAGATGCATGACGATATCGGAGCCGGTCTCACCCAGATCATCCTGATGAGTGAATCAGCCAAACATAAAAAACCGGAGGAAGGGACAAGGGAACTGGAGGATATTGCAGCTACCAGTCGCCGGCTGGTCAGCAGTATGAGCGAAATTATCTGGAGCCTGAACCCGGAGTATAAGACCCTGGGGCAGCTCTTCGCCTATATGCGTGAACAACTGAACCGGCAGCTGGAATATGCCGGGATTAACTTTGACCTGCAATTCCCCGAAAACAATGAATCCGTTATCCTCCGGAATGAACAAAGGCGGAACCTGCTGCTCGTCACCAAAGAAACAGTGAACAATGTCATTAAACACAGCGGGGCCGGCAACCTGTCCGTAACAGCCCGCGTGGAGAAACAAAAAATAATCATGCAGGTGGAAGACGATGGCCGGGGTTTTGATCTTAACCGGGTTTCCGGCGGAAACGGCCTGCGGAATATCCGGCACCGGGTGGAGGAACTTGGGGGCCAGCTGGACATCAGCACTGAGCCGGGGAAAGGCTGCCGGATCCGTTTTTCCGTTCCCCTGTAACCTACTACTTTTATCACATTCGTACATGATCAATTAAACAGGAAGTTTGAACCGTGAAAATAGACTCCATCGCCATTATTGAAGACGACGAAAAAGTACGCCATTACCTAGCAGAGCAGATACAGTTGCAGGTGGACAGCAAAGAATTGCGGGTCTTTGCGGATGCCGAATCCGCCCTGAAAGAACTGGCCGCGGAGCCTGTTGAAATCGCCCTCTTTGATATCAACCTGCCGGGCATGAGCGGTATCGACTGCATCCGGCGGCTGAAATTACTGCACCCCCGGATGCAAATGATGGTGCTGACCGTCTATGATAATGCAGATACGATATTCGATGCACTGAAAGCAGGCGCCACCAGTTACCTGCTGAAAAGCACCCCGCCGGACAAAGTCATTGAAGCCATTTATGAAGTAAAAAAAGGGGGCAGTCCCATCAGCAGCCAGATCGCCCGGAAAGTGATTGAAGCTTTCGCCATACGGGAAAAAACCAATGACTATTTCCAGGAGCTGAGCCGGCGGGAACAGGAGATACTGGAACAACTGAGTAAGGGCTTTCGCTATAAGGAGATCGCCGAAAAATTATTTGTCAGCCTCGAGACGGTGCGAACACATATCCGCAATATCTATGAGAAACTGCAGGTGAACAGCCGGGCGGATGCATTGCGGAAAACGGGTTTGCTATAACGACCCGTCCGGGATAATGGAAATGGATTCAGATTAAAATACTTTATATGAGATTATATTATCCGGGAAAACGGATCCCGGTGATTTTCCTGCTGGGATTTTGCCTGCTTTCAATAACAAGTAATGCGCAGGACAAAGCAAAAGTAAAAAAACAGTTCATGGAGCTGCTGCTGGCCTACCCTTCTAAATTTGAGAACCTCAGCACAGAATTAGAAGGGGCTGAACTGACCATGAAGGTTCCGGAGGAAGAAGCAGTCGTCATGGCCATGTTCCCGGACATCCGTACACCCGCAGCGGCACAGGCGGACTATAAAAAATGGAAAAAAATTATTGAAACAACCGACTTTAACGGGGCTACCCTCCTGTCCACCGGTTCCAAAACAGGCGGATTTTACCTGCTTGAAGAAACCTGGAAACTGGATGATCATAAATTTTCACTGGATAACCAATATAAAGGTTTTCATATCCAGCTTGCGCTGTTAAAAACCGATCAGCACTTTAACCTGTTTATCTATTTTGGCGATAAAGAAAAATAATACAACCATGAGCGGGCGGAAGCTTCGAAGAGAGGACCGCTTTGAATAATTACTACTTTTCTCACATTCTTACGGGTCCGGCAATTGGTGACTTTTACAGCACCGGGATTTCCCGTCATTCCTAAATTTCCACTATATGCTGTCTCTCGTGCAAATCCGTCATCTCCTTTTTACCGGAATTATATTTCAGGTGTTGTTCATGAACCCTCTTTCCGCCCAATCGCTGACCCATTGTAATTGCGGAACAGACAGTACCGGTAAACGGTTATACGGTTTTTGTGATTCGCTCAGGACAAAAATGATCATCCCCTGCCAGTATGATTCCACCTTCGCTTTTTCCAACGGAATGGCCCGGGTAATGAAAGCGGGTAAATCGGGTTATGCCGATCAATCCGGCAAACTGGTTATCCCGATCCAGTTTGAAAAGGCCGGCGACTTCAGTGACGGACTGGCTTTCGTAAAAAAAAATGGGAAATGTTACTATATCAATAAAACCGGTGCCAATCCCTTTAAATCAACATTTTTCTGCCCGGCCGCACCAGCTATTGCCAATGCGAGTGAATCCCTAGTACGAATGCTGCGCTCCCAGGAAGCTGAAGCGTATAAAATGGCACGTTTTTCTGAAGGCATGGCCATCGTTGCGGACAGTGCCACTAAAAAAACAGGGTTTATCAATGTGAAGGGGCAACTGGTAATTCCGGCAACATTCATATATGCCCAGCCCTTTCGTGAAGGAATAAGTTTTGTCAGGGTGTCCCCGGCTGAAGCCCCTAAAGCCATTAACAAAAAAGGTGAACTCCTCTTCCCGCTGACAGAAAACCAGCTGCCCTTGCCGGATGGATTCAAAAACGGGTTCGCCCGGATCATGGAGAAACCCCTCGCGGGGAGCCGGAACCTGGATATTTATAATTATGTGGACCGGGCTGGTAAACCATTATTAGCGGCGCCGGTGAGATCAGCTGAATTGTTTAACGGAAATTTCGCCGTGATCACGGAAAGCAATGGTGAAATGGCCCTGATCAACCGCAGGGGGCAGAAGGCTTTTCCCGAAACATACCATTACCTGGAACCTTCCCCCATTAAAGGAATCTATTATTATAACAGGGAAAAAGGAAGAGGATATGGCCTGATTGACACAAACGGTAATACCTGCACAAAAGTGGGTTATGAATATTTCACCCGGCTAAATGATTCGGTCCTGCTTTGCAAAGAATGGGGAACATCATTATATAACCTGTTGTCCATTCATTCCGGTGCATTGCTGGGTTTCACCCATTTTACAAACTATGGCTGGAGAATCTCGGGCAAAAAACCGATACTGTCACTGACCGGTACCAGCCTGCTTGGCGAGCGCACGTTGCTGGAATTTGACCCCGCAACCGGAAAATTCCTGAAGGACGGAAAGGAATGGCCGGTGAAAGATAACTACTACCTGGCTGTCAATACCCAAAATACCGGCAAGACGGAAGAGCCCGGAATCTTTAGTTACCAAAACCCGCATTTTTCCCTGAAATTTTCCAGGGGTATGGAACTGTTCCGGGATTCTGCTGATGGGCAGGTTTACAGGAATTCTACCTTTTATTTCGCCATTCGCAAGGCCCGGTTCAGCGGCAGCGCCGATGATTACCTGGATAATATGAATGAACAACTGAATGCCCGGGGAAAGTATGCGCGAGTAGAAAGAACATCGGTTTACCTGGGCAGTACCCGGGCAACAGGCCTTAGGGCTGTTGAGCAAAAACAGGCAGGCAGTCAGCCTGGCGTTCTGTACTACATTCCCGTTGACAGGAAGATCATCGATCCCGGGAAAGGATTTATCTACCTTTTTTACGGGAATTATTTCGCAACCGATGAAACGCTTACAAATGACGTTTTATCATCCATCCTCCGGTCATTTACACTGAAATAATCAACCGGGTCCATCCAGGCAGCGGCCGGGAATGCTACAAGCCGGGTAGAAATAAAAAAAAGAATGCTTAAGGGGAACCCGGGCGGTTCCGGACTCCGCCCCACTTTTAGACAGCGGGCCGATTCCTGCAAACTTTGCTAAATTGCCCTAAATTTTTACCATGAGCCGGTACCGCAAATTGTTTATCCTGCTGATGTTCCCCCTTCTTTTATTTTTTGTTTCCTGCAAAAAAGACAAGCAGCCGGATGCACCCACTTCACCGCGGGTGGGTACCAGCTGGACCTATACTTACAAAACCTTCAACGCCTCCGGCACCCTGAGTACTACTTCCAGCATCCGTTACCGGGCCATCAGCGAGGAAACCCTTGCCGGTGAAAAATGGCTGAAGCTCGTGGACAGTGTGAACAACCCGGTGTTCCTGCTGCGGGTAAGGGCAAACGGGCTCAACCAGTATGCCAACAATGCAGCTCAATTGCTTTGCAAGGACCCCGCATCAGTGAATGATGCCTATACCAGTTATAATGAAGGGTCCGATGAGGATTTCACCGTAACCCATGTCAACCTGCAACTGGACCTTCCCTATTTTAATGCCATTGTGACCCGTTATACCGGGCAGCGTGCGGGGCAAACCGATGATATCCTCTGGTATAATAAAAATCTCTGGCTGGCCAAGATGGAGAAATATGTGCTGAACACTTTTACAGGAGTCCGGCATATCGACAAACGCTGGGAACTCACCGAGATCCGGTATTAACGACTGTTCACGTTTACCCCGATATAGTTTGGAATATATTTATCCTCTTCAGTATGTTTGCAGTCATTTTGTACATATATGAAGGTAACCGATCATATCAGCCAGGCCAAAGACACCCTGATCTCCTTTGAAGTGCTGCCACCCCTCAAAGGGAAGGGCATTGAAGCGCTCTACCGGCACCTGGATCCCCTGATGGAGTTCCAACCTTCCTTTATCAATGTTACCTACCACCGCAGTGAACATGTGTTCAAAAAAAGAGCCGATGGCAGTTTTGAAAAAGTAGTAGTACGGAAAAGACCGGGTACGGAAAGTATCTGCGCGGCCATCATGAATAAATACAATGTGGATACCGTACCCCACCTGATCTGCGGCGGCTTTAGTATCAATGAAACCGAAGACGCCCTGATCAATTTGCGCTACCTCGGCATTGACAATGTACTGGTGTTGCGGGGGGACGCGGCTAAAAATGAAACGGCTTTCGAACCCGAACCCGGGGGGCATAAACATGCCAGCGACCTGCTGAAACAGGTGGAGAACCTGAATGCAGGGATCTACCTGGAAGACGAACTGAAGGGCACCCATAAAACAGAATTTTGTGTGGGAGTGGCCGGTTACCCGGAAAAACATTTTGAGGCCCCGAATATGGAAACCGACCTGCGGTACCTGAAACAGAAAGTCGATCTCGGGGCTGATTATATTATCACGCAGATGTTTTTCGACAACGCCAAATTCCATGCGTTTGTAAAATCCTGCCGTGAAATCGGGATCAATGTTCCCATCATCCCGGGACTGAAACCCATTTATTCCAAAAAACAACTGACCATTTTACCCAAGACCTTCCATATCGACCTGCCCGCCGAACTCTCCAATGAAGTACTCCGCTGCAAGACCGACGAAGACGTGGAAAAAGTGGGGGCGGAATGGCTGCTGATGCAGTCAAGAGAACTGAAGAAAGCCGGTGTACCGGTATTACACTACTATACATTAGGAAGGCCGCTGCTGGTGGCCAATGTGGTGAAAGATATTTAGACAAAGCCGGAAAGACTGAAAGTCCGAAGAATTTCTTTACCTGGTTCTTTGTTTATTAAAACCTATTCCTTCTCCCGGTTTCCGGTCATCACTGTTTTCGAAAACGTTTTCGTAAAGAATGTAAATATTCTGCCCTAAATCAATCATTCATAAGGTGTGCCTGTTTACTTTTAGGCACCGGTCCCGCCTGTAGAGGCCCCGGGCTTATTTCATTCATACCTGATGTTATATGAAATGTTTTTTTGCATTCTTTCTGCTGTTTTATTGCGCCCTGCCAGGCACTGCACAACCAGGGCCGCACAGCACCCGGGCGAACAACAGCTTTATTCTTACCGGGCCGCAGGGTAACCGGCTGCGGATAACCGCCTACGGGGATTATATGATCCGCGTCCAGGCCGTCCGGAATAAAGAAGAATTTTTTCCTGATGATCATTATGAAATGGTAGCGTCCCACAACTGGCCCGGAAAACTGGTGCAATCGAAAACAAAAGGCTGGTCAGGTTTTACCACCGGGGTAAAGGGCGGAATCGCTGTCAGGATCAATAATGAGGGGATGATCGCTTCTTTTTACAGAAACGGGGCATCCATTCCTTTTTTAAAAGAAAGAAACAGTACGCAATGGGAGGGGGATTCAATTCGTACTTCCTTTATCAGCGATACCAGCGAACATTTCACCGGGCTGGGTCACGGGTATTTTGGCCGGGTTGAAAATATCGATCTCCGCGGACAGCGGATCAGCCGCAATTACGGAACGGAACACCGGCAGCAGGCCCCTCTTATCGTACCCTTCTATTTGTCGGATAAAGGATACGGGATATTCCTCAACAGCACATTCCCCAATACATTTGATTTCGGGAACAATGCCGGGTACGCATTCTCCATACAGGGCGATGGGCGTATGGATTATTTTGTTATCCTGGGCCCCTCTTTTACCAGGATACTTGACCGGTACACCCAACTGACCGGGAGACCCCGGTTACCGCTTAAAGCATTTTTCGGACTGGCACTCTCCGACAAAGGAAATGACCATAACAGCCCGGACCCTTCTGATGAACAATGGTGGAAAAAGAAGATCACCGAACACCGGGCGGCCGGTTTTCCCCTCGATCATATTGTGAACGATAACCGCTGGCGGGCCGGTGGCGGTCAGCGCTGCCTGTCTTATTTTGACTGGGATAAAACCCGGTACCCGGATCCCGGAGAATACCAGCAATGGGTGAAAAAAAACGGGCTGATCACCACACTCGATTTCAACCGCTGTATTGCAGTGCAGAGTGAAGGCTGGAAACCATCTTTCAACCTTCCCCAGAACGAAGGAATTGATTTCAATACCAGTGCTCCTGATTTTACAAAAAAAGAAGTCCGCGACTGGTTTTGGAATACCATGTGGAGTAAATCCCTGAACCCGGCACTCCGTTATCCCGGTGATGCGTTATGGATTGACGAATTCGATGAAATGGGAAAAGCACCGGTAACCATGAAGTTCGGGAACGGAACCACCTGGCTGGAAATGAGAAATTATTGGTTTTTCCTGGTGGCCAAATCACTGGTCCAGCAGGGATGGGACAAAAGTTTTAATGGAACAAAAAGGCCCTTTGTATGGGTACGGGGCATGACCGCCGGAGCACAACGCTACGCTACCCTGTGGAGCGGGGATATTAATTCAACCTATGAGGATATGAAAACACAGGTACGCGGACTGCAACTGGCCGGCCTCTCCGGTTTCCCGTTCTGGGGTCATGATGCCGGTGGCTTTCACCTCGGTGATTCAAAAACCACTCCCGGTGATTCCATGTACAGTCAATGGTCCATGGCATGGGGAAGCTTCACTCCCTTCTGGAAACCGCACGGAGTGGGGAAATCCCGCTGGCCGCTTGACCGCCCCGAAGCGGTTCGGAAAGATGCCCGGCTTTACAGTGAATTGCGTTATAAACTGATGCCTTATATATATACCTATGCCCGGCGTGCCAGTGAAACAGGCATCCCCCTGGCCCGGGCCATGGTCATTGATTATCAAAAAGACCCGCTTGCCTGGAAAAGTGATCTGCAATATATGTGGGGTAATGAATTGCTGGTCGCGCCCAATTGCTCCGACTCAGACCATGTGGCGCTTTGGCTGCCCAAAGGAAAATGGTACGACTTCTGGGACGACCATTCAATCAACGGGGACCGGGTCATTAACTACCCCGCACCGGTCGGGAAATTACCGCTGTTTGTCAAAGCCGGTTCCATCCTGCCCATGGCGAATTATGCATTGAGTACGGCATTTATTCATGAGGATACACTGACCCTGCATGTCTATCCGGGAAAAGATGCGGCATTCACCCTGTATGAAGATGACGGGATTACCGAAAACTACCGGAACAGGAATGAAAAAAGGACAACAGCGATCACATTCAACCATGCGTCTTTTTCGTTAAAGATCGGGGCTTCCGCGGGCGCTTATATCCATTCGCCGCAGCAAAGGGCTTATACCATTGTCTTCCACGGAATGTCCCGCCCGCTTTGTTTTGAAGTGAATGGTACCAGCATAAAAAAGTTAGCTTTGTCATGGGATGCGGAAAAAAAGACACAGACCCTTTCAATCCAACGTTTCCCCGTTACCAAAAATATCGTGATAAAAACCTGCCGGCAGTAAGCGGGCCGGGTAAAAAATCAGCTGATACGATAAACCGCAGGATATGCAAAACGATCTTCCCTTAAAAGACAAAGTGATCATAGTAACCGGTGGCACCGGGGTATTGGGCGAAGCTTTTGTACAGGCCATTGCCCGGGCGGGGGCCGCAGTTGGTATCCTGGGCCGTAATGAACGGGTAGCAGAAGAAAGAGCCGGATTGATCATTGACCGGGGCGGGAAAGCAATACCCCTGGTAGCAGATGTAACCGATGAACAGCAATTGATCGCCGCCCGGGACAAAGTGCTTGCCGCCTGGGGTAAAATTGACGGACTCGTCAATGCCGCAGGAGGGAATATGCCCGAAGCTGTGATTCAGCCGGACCAGGATATTTTCAAACTGAATATGGCCGCCCTGCAACAGGTGATGCAACTGAATTTGTTCGGCACCCTTTTACCCACCCAGGTTTTCGGTGAAGCCATTAAAAATACCGGGACCGGCAGTATCGTGAATATCTCCTCGGTTACTTCCGGCCTGGCCGTCACCCGGGTATTGGGCTATAGCCTGGCAAAAGCGGCGATAGAGAGCTATACCAAATGGTTCGCAGTGGAACTGGCCAAACGCTATAATGACCGGATCCGGATGAATACCCTTATCCCGGGATTTTTCCTGACCAGCCAGAATAAAACACTGTTGACCCAGCCGGATGGCAGCCTTACCGGCAGGGGCGAACTGATCATCAATAAAACACCGTTTAAGCGCTTTGGAAACCCGGATGAACTGACCGGCTCCCTGGTATTTCTTTTAAGTGATGCTTCCCGGTTTGTTACAGGGACCGGCATTACGGTGGATGGCGGATTTACGGCTTTCAGCGGAGTGTAAATACAAGAGAGGAACGTATATGTATAAAATGCAGCAAACATGGCGATGGTTCGGACCCGGTGACCCCGTGAGTTTACAGGATGCTAAACAAACCGGGGCAAGCGGTATTGTAACCGCCCTCCACCATATTCCGCACGGAGAAACCTGGCCGGTGGAAGAAGTGATGAAACGAAAAAATGAAATTGAAAAGGCCGGGCTTAGCTGGTCCGTGGTGGAAAGTATTACGGTGCATGAAAGCATTAAGACCCGGACAGGTGGCTATAAGAATTATATTGATAAATACAAGGAAAGTATCCGCCATGTGGCCCAATGCGGTATCCCGGTCATCACCTATAATTTTATGCCGGTAAATGACTGGACCCGGACCCAACTGGATTATACCATGCCGGATGGATCAAAAGCCCTTTACTTTAACTGGGTGGACCTGGCCGTGTTTGATATCTATATCTTAAAACGAAAAGAGGCTGAATTAAACTATCCAGAAAGCATCACCCGCCAGGCAGCAGAACGCTTCCGGGAGTACAATGAACAGCAATTGCAGGAACTGGCAGCCGTCGTGATGTTTGGCATTCCCGGGGAAAAGAAAATGACCGTTCCCGAAATGCGGGCCAGCCTGGAACCCTATCGTGAAATAGATAAAGCAGCCTTACGCGATAACCTTTGTGAATTTCTAAAAGAAATTGCCCCCGTCGCGGACGAATGCGGGGTAAAACTGGCCATTCATCCCGACGACCCTCCGTTTGATATCCTGGGATTACCCCGTACCGTCAATACGCAAGCCGATTTTGATTACCTGTATGCAAAAGTGCCGGACCCATCCAATGGTATTTGCTTTTGTACCGGTTCGCTGGGAGCTTCGGCCGCCAATGACCTGCCGGTGATGGCAAAACAAAACGACAGCCGGATCCATTTCATTCACCTGCGTAATGTACGTAAAGACCCCGAGGGAAATTTTTATGAAGCCGATCACCTGGGAGGCGATGTGGACATGTATGCCGTGGTCAAAGAATTGTTAACCATACAGCAAACCTACCGTATATCGATTCCCTTTCGCCCTGATCATGGTCACCAGATGCTGGATGATACCGGCAAGACCACCAATCCCGGTTATTCGGCTATTGGCCGGTTGCGGGGACTGGCTGAAATACGGGGGCTGGAAGAAGGGATCATCCGGTCGGAATACACATCTTAAAAAAGATAAATTACAAAACAGGTACAGGTGAAAAAATTCTTAGACGAAAACTTCTTACTGCAAAGCAAAACGGCCCAGCGGCTCTATCATGAATTCGCGCGGGAAATGCCCATCATTGACTACCACTGCCATCTTCCACCCGCCCAGATCGCTAGTGACCACCAGTTTAAAACGCTGACCGAAGCCTGGCTCTACGGCGACCATTATAAGTGGAGGGCCATGCGCGCCAACGGGATTGACGAAAGTTATTCCACGGGAAATAAAAGTGATTACGCAAAATTTGAAAAATGGGCGGAGACCCTCCCCTGCACGTTACGGAACCCGCTGTATCACTGGACCCACCTGGAACTGCAGCGCTATTTTAATATCACAAAGATCCTGAATCCCGGTACCGCCAAAGAAATCTATGAGGAAACTACGGCTTTGTTGCAGACACCCGCTTATTCCGTCCGGAACTTATTACGCCGGATGAATGTAAAAGTCATTTGCACCACAGATGATCCTGCAGATGATCTTTCCTTTCACCGGCAAATGACGGAAGAAGAGCTGGATATAAAAGTACTGCCTGCCTTCCGTCCCGACAATGCCATGCAGGTGGACAATGCCGCAACCTTTAATGCGTACATAAGCAGGCTGGAATCCGCATCCGGGATGTCAGTATCCTCCTACTCAAGCTACCTGGATGTCCTGAAACAGCGACACGATTTCTTTGCCTCCATGAATTGTACGGTCTCGGATCATGGGCTGGAACAGATCTATGCTGAAGATTACACGGAAGCAGAGATCGAAAAAACCTTTCTTAAAATAAGGGCCGGGCAGGATCTCTCAGCAACAGAAAATCTGAAACTCAAATCGGCCCTTCTGTACCAGTTTGCTGTATGGGATTTTGAAAAAGGCTGGGTACAGCAATATCATTTAGGTGCCCTTCGCAACAATAATTCCCGCCTCTTAAAACTGGCCGGGGCGGATACCGGTTGTGATTCCATCGGAGATTTTATCCAGGCCCGCGCCCTCTCAAAATTCCTGGACCGGCTGGATTCCGGTAACCAGCTTACCAAGACCATTTTGTACAACCTGAATCCTTCTTATAATGAATTAATAGCCACCATGGCCGGCAATTTTAATGACGGAACAATAAAGGGAAAAATACAATACGGTTCCGCCTGGTGGTTCCTGGATCAGAAAGACGGGATGGTCAGGCAGATCAACGCCCTCTCCAATATGGGTTTGCTGAGCCGCTTTGTGGGGATGATCACAGACTCCCGGAGTTTTCTCTCCTATCCCCGCCACGAATATTTCCGGAGGATCCTTTGTAATTTATTCGGCGAGGAAATAGAGAACGGCGAATTGCCGGATGATATTAACTGGACCGGAAGCGTGATCCGGGATATTTGTTTCAACAACGCAAAAAACTATTTTAACTGGCAGCCGGATCATCAGCCCGCCCTGGTGAAAACAGCCGGCGCCTGAATAAATAAACCCATTTGAAAATTAAAGATCATGTCAAAAAAAGTCGTAACACTGGGAGAGATCATGCTGAGGCTGTCAACCCCGGACCATAAACGATTTGTGCAAGCCGATCATTTTGAGGTAACCTATGGCGGCGGGGAAGCCAATGTATGTGCCGCTTTATGCAATTACGGGCTGAACGGCACCTTCGTGACCAGGGTCCCCGATAATCCCATTGGCCAGTCGGCCATTAATCACCTGCGCCGTTACGGAGTGGACACCCAATACATCGTAAGGGGCGGGGAAAGACTGGGCATCTATTTTTTAGAAACCGGGGCTTCCATGCGGGCTTCCCAGGTGCTGTATGACAGGGCCGGCTCTTCGATTGCCGATGCGGATAGTTCAGCGTTTGATTTTGATAAGATCCTCGGGGGCGCCAGCTGGTTCCACACAACCGGTATCACACCGGCGCTAAGTGATAAAGCGGCTGCCCTGGCTGAAGCGGCCCTGAAAGCTGCAAAAGCAAAGGGTATTACAACCAGCATTGATCTGAACTACCGGAAGAAATTATGGAGTAAGGAAAAAGCCAGAACCGTAATGACCCGGCTTTGCCAGTACGTGGATGTCTGTATCGGCAATGAAGAAGATGCGGATACCACCCTCGGTTTTAAAGCAACGGATACAGATGTTACCAAAGGAGAACTCAACCTGGAAGGGTTTAAAGATGTATTTAAACAAATGAAGGAAAAATTTGGGTTCAAGTATATTGCCTCCTCCCTCCGGGAAAGCCATAGCGCGAGCGATAATGGCTGGAGCGCCCTGGTTTATGACGGCACGGATTTTTATCACAGCAAAAAATATGAAGTGCGGATCGTTGACCGCGTCGGAAGCGGAGATTCCTTTGCCAGCGGGCTGATCTATGGCCTTGTAACCGGGATGCCGATGAACGAGGCAACGGAATTTGCCGTGGCCGCTTCCGCCTTAAAACATACCATTCCCGGCGACCTGAACCATGCCACACTCAGCGAAGTAAAGAGCCTGATGAAAGGCGATGCCAGCGGAAGGGTACAGCGCTAGTTCACCCGTCAAAACAACAACATGATTATTGATACCATACAGAATGCGGGGAAATACTACAGTGTCCATCCCCTGTTTGAAAAAGCCTTTTCCTATATCCGGCAGACTGACCTGGAAAGAAAGGAAGCCGGTCATTATGAAATTGAAAGCGAACAGCTCAGGGCCATTATTGCGGATAAAAAGGGAATGACGAGAGAGGAGTCTGTTGCAGAATTTGAATGTCACAATCAGCATATTGATATACAGCTTTGTATCAGGGGGACCGAGCAAATAGGATGGAAACCCCGGGAGAAATGTGTAGTTGAAAACGGAACATACAATGCGGAGAAAGATGTGCAGTTCGTGATCTTTTTCCCGGAAGATGTTCATGCTCCTATGATCGGGGAAGATGAGATTAAAAAATTAGTGATCAAAGTAAAAATATAAAGCAGGATGGCATCCAGACAAGCAATAACAGACCTGATCATCAGCCAGGGGATATTACCCCTTTATTTCAATGCCGATGAAACCATCAGCACCGATGTGCTCCGGGCGGTTTACAGGGCAGGTGTTAAAGCAGTGGAATATACAAACCGGGGGGAAGCCGCCCTTTCCAATTTTAAAAAACTGGTGGCGGTCAGAAACAACGAAATGCCGGGTTTGATGCTGGGTGTGGGAACCATCAAGCACCTGAAGCAGGCGGAAGAGTATGTAAATGCCGGGGCAGATTTCCTGGTCAGTCCGGGTTATGTGGCGGCCGTTGCCGATTAC
Source organism: Sphingobacteriales bacterium (assembly GCA_016192105.1). Lineage (GTDB taxonomy): Bacteria > Bacteroidota > Bacteroidia > Chitinophagales > Chitinophagaceae > JJ008. The sequence continues at coordinate 73,978 of JACPUV010000023.1, forward strand.
GCCAACAGCCTGGATCTTTTCTATGCGCCGGGCTGCATGACTCCTTCAGAGATCATCGCTGCTGAAAATAACGGGATCCGGTTCATTAAACTGTTCCCGGGAAACTTGCTGGGCCCCGCATTTATGAGTACCATAAAAGAAATTTTTCCAACCCTGTTCTTTATGCCCACCGGGGGCGTGGATACCACCCGGGAAAACCTGGAAGCCTGGTTCAATGCCGGTGTATGCGCCGTCGGGATGGGAAGTAAACTGATCAGCAAAAAATTAATGGAGCAAAAGGATTATACAACTATAGAGGCTGAAACAAAAAAAGTGCTGGAACTGATCCGGTCGGTCAGGCAGTAAATATTCTCCCCCTGAAAGCGGGGCAAAAAAAACGATCATGCAACAGACCATTGGAAAATACAGGTGGACCATTTGCGGGCTGATATTCTTTGCCACCACGATTAATTATCTTGACAGGGCAGTCATCAGTCTGCTGAAAAAAACACTGACCGGCGAATTTCACTGGACCGAAACGGATTACGGGAATATTGTTATAGCCTTCCAGCTTTCTTATGCCATCGGGTTATTGGGAGCCGGAAGACTGATCGATAAGCTGGGAACCAAGATCGGATACGCCCTGGCTACCGGGCTATGGAGTGTGGCGGCCATTGCCCACGCATTGGCAAAATCAACCCTGGGTTTTGGCATGGCCCGGTCCGCCTTAGGGGTAACGGAAGCCGGTAACTTCCCCGCCGCCATAAAAGCCACTGCAGAATGGTTTCCCAAAAAGGAAAGAGCTTTTGCTACCGGGATATTTAATTCAGGTACGAATATTGGCGCCATCCTGGCCCCGCTTACTGTTCCCTTTATTGCAAAGCAATTCGGATGGGAAGCCGCCTTTATTATCACCGGCGCCATCGGTTTTATCTGGCTGATTTTATGGTTCAGGTACTATGAAGTTCCGGCAAGACATAAAAAAATCTCCCGCGAAGAGTTTGATTACATCCATAGTGATAAGGATGAAATACTGGAGGATCCTGCAAATACAGATACCCGGAAAGTATCCTGGATAAAACTGCTGGGACTGCGGCAAACCTGGGCTTTTGCACTGGGGAAATTCTTAACCGACCCCGTCTGGTGGTTTTACCTATTCTGGCTCCCCGATTTTTTAGACAAAGAGTATCACCTGGAAAGTACCGATGTGGCGCTGCCACTGGCCCTGGTTTATACCCTGGCCAGCTTGGGGAGTGTACTGGGAGGCTGGCTTCCCATGAAACTGGTAAACAATAACTGGACGGTACTAAGAGCCCGGAGAACATCCATGTTCATCTATGCATTATGTGTACTGCCCGTTGTATTTGCCCAATGGCTGGGCGCCATGAATATGTGGCTGGCGGTTATCATCATCGGGCTGGCGGCGGCGGCTCACCAGGCATGGAGCGCCAATATCTTTACAACGGTCAGTGATATGTTTCCCAAAAAAGCAGTTGGATCTGTAACGGGAATCGGTGGCATGTTCGGTGCCCTGGGCGGGGTGATCATTGCCCGGGTGGCCCCAAAGCTATTTGAACATTACAAAGCGGCAGGACATGAGCAGCAGGGTTATTTTATCATGTTTCTTATTTGCGGATTTGCCTACCTGGTTGCCTGGGTCTTAATGTATTTACTGACCGCAAAAGCAAAAAAAGCAGCTGTATGAAATGGCTCCCCGGCGGAGCTTCGGCTATCTGACAATAGTTAAACTACTTTCCAATGAAAAAAACATTCCTGTTCCGGCTGGTCCTATCCTGCCTTGTCGTTCTTCTCCCGGCTTCAAAAAGCATCCATGCCCAGCAAAATGCTGTAAGCAAATGGCCGAAGGGGATATCGTATGAAATCTTTGTACAGTCCTTTTGCGACTCCGACGGGGACGGCAAAGGAGACATAAAGGGAATGACCTCCAAACTGGATTACCTGAAAGACCTGGGGGTAGAAGCCGTCTGGCTTATGCCCGTTAATCCCTCTCCTTCCTATCATAAATACGATGTGACCGATTACTACGGTATCCACCCGGATTACGGGACAACAGATGATTTTAAGCAGTTTGTGGCCGAAGCCCATAAAAGAAATATAAAAGTGGTGATTGATATGGTGCTGAATCATTGCTCCAGTAAACATCCCTGGTTTATTGACGCAGCCAAAAATGAAAACAGCCCCTACCGGGAATATTTTGTCTGGACACACAAAGATGACCCGCAGATAAAAGCATTTGTAACCAGCACAAATGAAGATTCCCGGAACCGGAACCGCTGGAATAAAGTGGAAGGAAGCGATTACCTCTATTACAGCTACTTCGGCCCGCATATGCCCGATCTGAATTTTGACAGCCCGAAACTGCGGGAAGAAATCTTTAAAGCCGGCCGCTACTGGCTTACTGAAATGGGAATTGATGGTTTCCGCCTGGACGCCGCCCGGCATATTTTCCCCGAGGAAAGAGCCAAAGAAAGCCATGCATGGTGGGTCTATTTTTTAAACGAAATGCAAAAAGTAAAAAAAGAAGTGTACCTGGTGGGTGAGGTCTGGGCTTCTTCCGATATCGTGGCGCCCTATCTCAAAGGGATCCCGGCCCTGTTCAACTTTGACCTGGCTTCTTCTATACGGAAAGCCGTGAATGAGGAACGGGCCGATTCGCTGGCCATCAAACTGAAAGCCATTGAAGACTTCTATACCACCATCAACCCGGATTTTATTGATGCCACTTTCCTGACAAATCATGACCAGAACCGCATCATGAGTTCAGTGGATGATAATATGGACAAGGCAAGGATAGCCGCCGCCCTCCTGTTTACCCTGCCGGGTTCTCCCTACCTGTATTATGGTGAAGAAATCGGCATGCGGGGAAAAAAGCCGGATGAATTCATCAGAGAACCTTTTTTATGGGATGATGCAAAGAATGACAAGGGAAGGGCCACCTGGGTGAAACCCCGTTACAGCAGTGACAGTACCATCATACCCGCTGCCCGTCAACTAAAAGATAAAAACTCTTTACTAAACTACTACAAAACACTGATCGGTTTAAGAAACAGCAGCAAGGCCCTGAGTCTGGGTGAACTCAGCCCGATCGACCTTGGCATCAGGGAGATCTGTTCTTTCCGGAGGGTCCGGGAAGACGAGGAAGTATTGGTACTGCACAATCTCTCAAAAAACGAACGCAGTTTACAGCTTCCCGGTGAACTGACCGGGTATAACAAAGTGGTCTTTGGCACAAAGAGCAACACTGTGAAAAACAATACTGTGCTGCTGGCCCCCTGCAGTACACTGATTTTGAAAAAATAAAACTACCGGCGCCATGAAATATTGTTTCCCCCTGGTCGCAGCCTGCCTTGGCATCAGCTTGCTGGCACCTGCACAGCCCAACCATGTATTAAAGGTGGATTTTAACAAACTGGCCCATTCGCATGACATCAGTCTTTCCCAATGGGGGCCCTATTCGAAGAAATATGCGGGAGTATCCCATATCTATGATATGAAGGCGGGCATGCGGTTTGATTTTTCCGTACTGCCCGGATTTTACCGAAACAAGATCCTTATCCCCAATGTGCAGTGTGAGTCCGGTTATTTCCCCTGGGAGGTAAACAATGATTTAACCCGCTATACATACCGGTATGAACTGGAATGGAAGGATAAAGTGTACACGGATATTACTTATACCATCATTGACAGCATGACGGTATTGGTGAGCATGAAATGTGTCAACCGAACAGAAATACCGCAGAACCTGTCCCTGAACCTGGTTTATGGAATTGACTACCCCGATGTTTACCCGGCCAGTAAACTGGTATATGCTGAAAACGCAATCTGGCTGAACGGGATTGATTATACTTCCCTGGAATTCGCACAAAAAAGGCCGAAGGATAACCTGGTTACCGATGGCTGGATGCGCGGTGAGATCAGGGATAATGTATTTATCGGGGGTTCAGCCATTGGGCAGGACTTCGGAAAAGGCACAGGGGATAAACTCGTCTATCAGCCCGTTTTTAAAAAGGAACATCTCAGCGGCACCCTGAGTTTATGGTACAGGATGAAAGAAAATAACCGCTGTACATTAAAGCTGACAGGGCTGGTTAACCAGACAATTACCCTGAGTGGTAACGGCAAACTTTCCCATATCGATTTGCCATACCGGCTTACGGAAAAGCAGGAACGGTCCATCGTCCTTGAATCAGCAGGGGGAGATGCGATTGAACTAAACGGGATCTTACTGACCCCCGCAGGTGAGGAATCCTTCACCAAAACAGAGGAGCAAACCCGGCAGTACGCTCCTGAATCGGTTAATAATGCCGCGGAACAGCAACTGATCTCAAAATACAGCGACATCCCTCTTTATTATGGATTTGGCTGGGACGGGAACCTTGATTTCAAGCTAAGACAGATCAAAAATGATGAACTGGATATTTTTTTCCGGCGACTGGTGCACAGTCATGTGGACAGCATACTGAAAGGAAATTACAAAGGCGATTATTCAAATATTTTTATCCGGCCGGTGGAACTGGAACCGGGGTCAGAGAAAACAATCTATGGCCTGCTCTGCACGGGCAATGAACAGCAGGTGAAGAACAGGCTGAATGACCTGGCTGTCCTGAAAGCGCAATATGGGGTGAATGAAAAAACTGCCGACCCTGCTTCAGCCGGTATTTTGCCGCAGGGAGAGAAATACCTGTTCAGTCAAAAAATGCTGAAAGCAACAGTCCTGAATGATGTGGTGTACCCTATCTATACCCAGCGTGAATATATCCGCCACTTCACTCCCGGCAAATGGTGGAATAGCTTGTACACCTGGGATCTTGGATTTATCGCCCTGGGGTTAAATGAGATTAATATTGACAAAGCAGCGGAGTGTATCAATGCCTACACTACTCCGGTTGGCAGCCAGTCCGCCTATATCCACCACGGTTCGCCTGTGCCCACACAGTTTTATGCGTTTCTGGACCTCTGGAACAGGACACAGTCCAAAGAAATGCTGGCCTATTTTTACCCGCGGCTGAAACAATACTATGAATTTATGTCGGGCCGGCTGGGCAGCTCAACTACCCGTACACTAAAATCAAACCTGTTAAAAACATGGGATTACTGGTACAACTCAGGCGGCTGGGATGACTATCCGCCGCAGGTGGAAGTACACCGGCAAAAAGCGGAAGCCACGATCGCACCGGTTATCAATACCGCACAGCAAATACGCATTGGAAAAATCATGCGGATGGCCGCCCAGGTACTGGGGTTAAAAGCGGATATTCCCGTCTATGACAGGGATATCAACGATTTTTCCCTGGCCCTGCAGAAATATTCATGGAATCCCCGCAGCGGGTATTTCAGTTATGTACTGCATGATAAAGATGGTAATGCAACAGGACAACTGAACTATGGCGACAGTACAGATTACAATATGGGGCTGGATGGTGCTTACCCGCTGATAGCCGGGATCTGTACAGCAGATCAGCAAAATGGCCTGCTCGAAAAAATATTTTCAGAAAAACACATGTGGTCGCCTGCCGGGATCAGCGTAGTGGATCAGTCAGCGCCTTATTACAGGATCGATGGCTACTGGAACGGTTCGGTATGGATGCCGCACCAATGGTTTACCTGGAAAACAATGCTGGACCTGGGACGGCCTGAACTGGCTTTTAAAATTGCGGAAAAAGCGTTGGATGTCTATAGCAAAGAAACCAATGAATCCTATTATACATTCGAACATTTCCTGGCCAAAAGCGGCAGAGGCGCAGGCTGGCACCAGTTCTCCGGTCTCTCCAACCCGGTCTTATCCTGGTTCGGAGCCTATTACAGGAAGGGCACGGTAACCACCGGCTTTGAAACCTGGATCAATCAGCAATCCTTTGGCCCGGACCTCAGTTCCTATAAAGCAGCAATTGCCTTTGACCAGGCTACTCCCGCTCATCCGCGCAGTATGCTGATCTGTTTAAACCCGGTGAATAAATACAAAGTCACGTTTAATGGAAAACCGCTGGATGCCATAAGTCCTTACCCGGGCCTGCTCCAGGTTACACTGCCGGCAACCAATGCGGGGGGAAAACTGGAAGTGATGAAAACCGGAGAATAGTATCCGCCTGCTTACTAAACTACTGACAGGTTAGTTCAACCCGGCTGTAATTCACATTGCCTCACCGTAAAAAACCCGGCTGCTTATTTCAGTTTGACAGCCCTTCCCGTCCTTGCACTCTTCCTGGCAGCGTCCAGTATTTCCATCACGATCATATTGTTCTCCAGGGAAGAGAGATCGTATTTGGGAAGGGTGATTTTCCCTCTTATTAAGGCGGCAAAAAAAGCAAAGGGATCATCATAAGGTGACTCCCGCTCTCTTAGATTTTCTTTTACTTCCGCTGTATCGTTTTCCAGCCGGACCCTCATCCCGGAGCGGTTATCGGTAAAAACAGTTCCGGTGGAACCATACAGTTCCATATCCTTCCTGCTAAAAGGCCAGTTCCAGGATGCCTGGATAATACCCTGCATCTTCGGGTATTGCAGCAGGATCGTTGCCTCATCGTCCACTTTTGGATATACATCCGGCTTTATTTGTTGCGTCATCGCCATTACGGATACCGGCTTTTCTCCCTTTACCAGCCAGGTAATCAGGTTGGCGCCATAACAGCCGAAATCAGTCACCGCACCCCCTCCATTCAGGACCGGGTCGGTCAGCCAGTCAAGGAATTCCTTATTCACGCCGATCTCTTTGGGACCCTTATGCCCGTCATGTACCACCACTTTGCGCAGCTCTCCAATCGCTTTGTTCCCGTTTACCAGGGAATACGCCTTATGATTGGTGGCATACCACGTCGTTTCATAATTGGTCACCAAAATTATTTTATACTTATCTGCCAGCATCTTCATTCGCTGTGCCTGTTCAAGGCTTACCGCCAGGGGTTTTTCCACCATGACATGAATGCCCAGCGGGGCACAGGTTTCCACCACGGACAGGTGATCAAAAATAGTCCCGAAGGCAGCCACGGCTTCCGGCTTTGTCTTCGCTATCATTTCAGCCAGGGTATTGAAAACAATATCCATGCTGAAGCCATGCTCCCCGGCATAGCGCTGCGCCAGCTCCCGGTTGGGTTCTACGATCCCCACGATCTGCACATCGCCCCGCTCAGGCCGCCCCAGCAGCCAATGGACATGTGTATGGGTGAGCCCGGCAATACCGATTCGCAGCTTCTTTACAGCAGTTGTATCGTTTTGCGCGATCAGGATATTATTTATAACCATTATACAAAAGAATAATGAAAAAAGTCTTTTCATAATTTATACAGGTTGTGAAATATGATTTCGGTTAGTAATTAGAATCTCATCCGCGCAGACTTTTTCCCAGTACAAGCAGGGAGATGCCCAGGGCCATCACATCTTTCAAAATAAAAAACTCCGTCACAGGAACCCCGTCAATTTTTGTAAACACACCGGGTGTGGTAAACAAAAAACTAAGCGTGATCAGAAAAATTAGCACGGACAAAGCCCCGCCCAACACACCCGCCTTTTTTGAGAAAAAAGAAAGCAGCAGGCAGACCGCCGCCAGGATCTCGATACCGCCGATCAGGTTCGAAGCGCCCTGTACGCCGGTTACCTGGTAGAGCCAGCTTAGCAGGAAACTGTTTTTTACCAGGGACTCAATGCCCTTTGCTTCCGTAGGTGTGAACTTAAAAATCCCGATCCATAATAAAACAATTACCAGGCCCAGTACACTGATGCCATAGCCGAAAGATTCGTAATTTACCTTTTTCATATCGTTGGTTTTATTAAAAAATTTATGCAGCCGCTCCCCTTTGTTCAGGGACATTTTTCCCCTTCAGCGGGTGCTCCTGCCCCCCCTTTCCATACCCGGGTAAAGAATACGGCAACAAACTTCAATGCCCACGATGCCCGGAAAACAACCGGCGCCTGCTTCCGAAAAATCTGTACGCTTGTAATCCATAGTATCCTTTCCTTAGTCCAGGCTTTTTATCCAGTTGATTATATAGCCCGCCACTTCTTCCCAGTTTTGCTGGCCACAGATATAGTGCGTTCGCCCGGCAAATTCTTTGAAATCAGTTCTGCTGTTCTGATCCCGGTATGCTTTAAAATTTTTCTTATTCAGGGAGGAAGGAATGATATGATCTTTTTCCCCGGCGATGATCAGTAAAGGGTTGTGCGGTCTTTTAAAATCAATTTTGCCTGCCTTCCCCGAGCTGCTCCGGGGGATATTGCGGCTTTCCGGAACCACAAACTTTTTATATTCCGAGGCTGTTTGCTCCAGGGTCATGGTATTACAAAAAGCGTACTGAAACCATTTCAGAGACGGGAGGCAGGGGGAGTTTCCCTTCAGGGGATTGATGGTAGGGAGATTCGCTTTCAGGAAACTCCACTTAAAACTAAAAATGCCGGCCGGCGGAGCGGAATCAATACAGATCCCCGCAGCGCCTTTATCCATTTCAATCAGTTTCTGAACAGCCAGCCCTCCCATGGAATGCCCGATCAGGAAAGGTTTTTCGGGCAGGCTATCAATAAATGCGGATAGTTTATCAATGACTGATCCGAAACTAAGTTTGCCTAATTCCGGGTCAATGTGGAGCCGCAAGTCCGCCGGTTGACCTTCATGGTACGCATAGGCCGGTGCATAACAGGTATAACCTGCTCTTTCAAAATGGCTGATCCAGGGCCTCCAGCTTTCGGGGTTCATGAATAAACCGTGAATAAAAACGATGGAGTTGGTTTTTGTATTCATTGCAAAATATTAACGGGTCATACGACCTTTTCACCGGAACAAATCTGCCCCTACTAAATGTACAAACAACTTGCTGAAAAACAAGTTGCGTTTTGCCACATAAAAAAGACCCACTGCCTGAACAATGGGTCCGAACGACTGCTCTGCTTATATGAATCGCTATGTTGCCCTGGTGATAAGAGCGTCTTTTAATTTCTTTGTAAACTTTACCGGGTCGCTTTTTAATTCTGCTCGATATCCGGGTTTGCTCTTGTTTCGCTGTCAGGTATCTTTAGTAACTGTAATTTATCATTGTACGCCAGTCCCCGGATGTTCTGCTTCAGCCTTCTCAGTTCATAATACCGGTCTCCCTCGGTAGCCAGTTCAAAATGGCGTTCCTGCTGGATAGCGGTCAGCAATTCAGAATCAGTTGAAGAAAGCAGGTCAGGCGCGAGACCGGCCAGTGTCCGCAAGCTGTTATAATCGGCCCTTACATCTGCAGCCACATAACCGCCTTTTCTCACCGCTGATTCAGCCCGGGTAAGTAACATTTCGGCCAGGCGGATAACGGGAATATTCACCGGGTTGGATCCCATGTATTTCAATGAATAGGCTTTGTTGGCTCCCGGCGGATTGATCAGCGAATTGCGCCTGGCATCCAGCGGATCAAACGACTGGTAAAAAGCAGGGTCCACATAAAAAATAATATTCGCCGCATTGCTGTTCCAGAATTCTCCTCTCAGTTTGCTGCTGTTATCATCCCCTGTCATATTAATGACCTGGAATATAACCCCCCCCGAAGCCTGGGTGGGCCCCACATTTCTAAAAGGAAGTGTAACATTAGCTCCCAGGCTGAACCCGCCATTTGCAATAACATCATTGGCGTATGTGTACGCATTGGCATAATCACCCATGTCAAAATACACCCTGGCCAATAAGGCTTTGGCGGACCAGCTTGTAGCACGGCCGCCATTCGTAGCCGGCAATACCATTTCTGCTGCTTTCAGGTCCGTGATGATCTGCTGGTACACATCTGCAACCTTCGCCCGGGGAACCGGGATCAGTGCTTCTGCAGGCGTGGGGCGGGTGATCCGGAGAGGAACACCGGGATCGGAGGTGGGGTTGTTTGAATAAGGCAATGCAAATACCCGGACCAGGTTATGATGGGAGATCGCCCGGATAAACAAAGCTTCCGCTTTCAACACTGCTTTTTCGGCGTCCGTAGCATCCGGGAATAAATTCTTATCAACAGCATCAATAACAATATTCGCATTGTAGATAGCGCCATAACCGGTACTCCAGACATCCCGGCCCACATTATTAAAGATCCCGAAATTGCGGTTGGAGAAGGGACCATAGTCCTGGCTCGAAACCAGGGAGGAGGTTGTCATATCCACATTATCGCTGTACAGTTCCGCAGCGATTAAGGATCTTCCCCCGACGAATTTATCGGCTTGTACCCGGTCATACGCAGCATACAAAACAGCGAGCACATTGGCTTTTGTCTGCAATACATAAGTGTCCGGCTGTTCATTAATGGGTTTTATGTCCAGGTATTTTTTACAGCCCCCGGCGATGAATGCAAACCCTAAGAGGATACTATATATCTTTTTCATTTTCTTTCTGATTAAAGGTTAGAAGCTAAGGTTTATACCCACCACGATCGTTTTGGCCTGGGGGGTCGGCAAATACGGGGCATCGAATGATATATTGGACTGGGCCGCACTGAAATTATAGCGGACCACTTCCGGATCCCAGCCTTTATACTTGGTAAAAGTGAGCAGGTTGCTCCCGTTAATAAACAGTTTCGCTGCGGATAAGCCGGCTTTCCTGACCACAGCCGCTGGCAGGTTGTAGGCAAAATTGAGGCTTCTTAACCGGACAAAGGAAGCGTCAAACAAAAACCTTGACGTATTTCTGTCCGAACCGGCAAAGGATGAATTCGTAATGGTCAGCCTGGGAATATTGGTTTCGTCACCGGGTTTCTGCCAGCGCTTTAATACTTCGGTGCGCTGGTTCCAGGTGCCGATAAATCCTCCCATCTGGCGCTTGGCCCCGTCATCGTAAATTTTATTCCCCTGGGAAGTATAGAACAGAAAACTGAGTTCGAAATTTTTCCAGGTCAGCGTATTATTCAGTCCTGCGATAAAATCAGGGAAAGGTTTTCCCAGCGGCTGCCGGTTAGATGTGATATCCGACTGTTTCAATGCATCAAATACCGTTCCGTCCAGCGCATAGATCATTTCATTCCCGGTCAATGGATTTACACCGGCTGATTTTGCCAGGTAAGAAATACCGATCGGGTATCCTTTTACAACCCGGGTATCTCCTTCGGCGGCACCAAAACCATCCGGGGGTACATTTCCGGTTTCCAGTACTTTGTTTTGGTTGGTAGAGATATTAAAATCAGCGGTCCAGGTAAAATCATTCTTTCGCATAATCCTTGCCGTCAGCTCAAACTCCAGCCCCAGGTTTCTAACCACCACATCTTCCGCATTGACCAGGATCGATCCAAGCCCCGTTGCTGAAGTCGGTGCGGGTTTATCCAGCAGTACATCGGTGGATATTTTCCGGTAAACGCCCAGGCTGCCGTTAAATCTCCCATTGAGAAGGCCAAATTCTACTCCTAAGTCCAGCTGACGTGCTTTTTCCCAGCTGATGTCAGGGTTCGGCAACCGGGTAGGTGTAATACCGGGGAAATTCGTGTACCCCCCGGTGGAACTAAACGTACCCAGGTACCTGAAATTCCCTATTTCTGAATTACCCGTATATCCGTAACTGGCCCTCAGTTTTAAGAAACTGAAAAGCTTACTGTTCTGCATGAAACTTTCTTCACTGAGTATCCAGCCGGCAGATAAGGCCGGGAAATAACCAAACTGGTGATCACTTCCGAAACGGGAAGATCCATCCGCACGGAAACTGGCACCCACTAAATACTTATCACTTAATTTATAGTTGGCCCGGGCAAAGAAGGAAAGAAAGCGGTAGGCATCCCGCTGGTTATAACCGGTAACGGCAGACCCGGCTGGTGTGGAGCCCGGCGCCCAGACCATGGTAGAGGTGGTTTGATTAAAGTAATCATTGATAAAACCCACTCCGCCCGCTGCAGGATTAAACCCAATGGCTTTTGTACTGCTGTTCTGAATGGATGATCCTGCTGTAACCGTGATATTATGCCGCTGCCGGAAGGTGTTCTTGTAAGTGAAATAGGCATTCCCGTTCATATTGGTAATGTTCAGGCGTCTTTCCCAGCGGGCAGCCAGCCCCGCGGAGCCGAAATACCGGTTAACCTTATGGTCATATCTTTCTTCAAACTGATCCAGCATATCCAGGCCATATTCTGCCCGGAAATTAAGGCTGGGAGTAATCCTGAAATCTGCATAGATATTATTAATAAACCGGGTTGATTTGGTCGTGTAGGTATTGAGCAGGCGGGCTACCGGGTTCATTCCGGTATTATTGAACTGCGTACCGTAAAAACTTTTATCCGCATTGTACACCGGGAATAAACGCAACGCGGTGGATTGGGCCGCACCAAGTCCCCCGCCAAAGGAAGTGGGAACCTGCTCGTTTTTTGTATAGGAAATACTGGACTGAAGGCCGAATTTAAAATTTTTGGTGGCCTGGTTATCGATGTTTACCCTGCCGCTGATACGGTCATAATTATTTCCCTTTAAGATCCCTTCCTGCGTTTTGTATCCGCCCCCGACAAAAAACTGTGTTTTCTCGTTCCCTCCACGGGCCGATACATTCACATCCTGTGTAATTCCTTTCCGGAGCGACTCATCCACCCAGTTGGTATTTACATTCGCCACATCATTATAGATAAAAGTTCCCCCGTTAATGGTCAGCGGAACAGCCGGGTCCCTCGGTGCATTGCCATCATTTACCCGGGCTTCATTATATAACATCCACCAGTCCTGGGAACTGATCAGCTCCAGCTTATTAGTGGCCTGGGATTGCCCGATGGAATAACTTGCATTAAACGAAGTTTTCCCGGCCTTGCCCCGCTTGGTCGTAATGACTATAACCCCGTTTGCCCCGCGGGCACCATAGATAGCGGAAGCTGCCGCATCTTTCAATACTTCTACAGATTCAATATCCGCCGGGTCGATCGTGGACAGCACATTGGCATTACTGGCCCTGACGGTATTGATAGCCCCGTCTGTAATGGAATAGTCACCGGAATATACCGGAACACCATCCACCACATATAAAGGATCGCCTGAACCGGTGAATGAATTTTGTCCCCTTACCCGTACCCGGATTGCGGATCCCGGAACGGCATTGGAACTGATGATCTGCAGACCGGTGGCCCGGCCCTGCAATCCTGCTTCAAAAGAAGGTGTAACCGTGGTATTCACACGACTGCCGTATTCCACTTTTGCAATAGCGCCTGTCAGGTCCCTCCGCTTAGCTGTACCATACCCTACCACCACTACCTGGTCAAGGGTCCCCACTTTCACAACAAGGGCAACAGCCAGTTCATGAGTATCACCTACGGTTACCTGCATCTCCTCATAACCCGTATGTGAAAAACTTAATACGGAACCCTTACTGGCAGAGAGGGCAAACCCGCCGTCTTTATCCGTAACGGTACTGGCTTTACCATTTTTAACAGTAACACCCGGCAGCGGGGTGCCGTTTTCAGAAGCGGTTACCTTTCCGGTAATCCGGGTGGTCTGCGCTGATACCACAGCGCCGGAAATTAAAAAAATACTAATGACGAGCAGTAACTTTCGGATAAGCATGGCAATCGATTTTGATGATTAATGAAACCGTTTAATCAGGATAAGCATGTAAAAGTGTGTATAATTCACACATTGTAATCACGGTTATTCGTATTTTTCATCGAAAACGTTTTCGAAAAGCAGGAACCGCTTTTTAGTAGTACTATTGGTAAATCTTAACATTCATATGGAAAAAACAGACCTGAAAAAACTGGCAAAGGAATTGAACCTGTCTATTGCTACAGTTTCAAAAGCCCTGAGGGACAGCTGGGAGATCAAAGCGGAAACCAAGCAACGGGTGCGGGACCTGGCGGACAAACTGAATTACCAGCCCAACCCTTATGCCAGCAGCATGCGGAAAAGGAAAAGCCAGACGATTGCCGTGGTGATCCCGGAAATCGCCAATAATTTTTTCTCTGTTGTGCTGGATGGAATACAGGTCATTGCCGAAAAAAAGGGGTTTCATGTTTTGACTTACCTGACCCATGAAAGCTATACCAATGAAATCGCTACGATCCGGCACCTGCAAAGCGGCCGGGTGGATGGCGTACTGATGTCCCTTTGCAGTGATACGGCCGATTACCAGCATTTAGTCCGGCTAAAGGAAACCGGCATGCCCATCGTTTTCTTTGACCGGATTGCGGAAATACCGGATTGCCCGACTGTTACCACGGATGATTACGAAAGCGGTTACAGGGCTACGGAGCATCTTCTTCAAAATCACTGTAAAACGATTGCCTATTTATCTTTATCTCAGCACACATCCATCAACCGCAAACGACAACAGGGATATATTGATGCCCTGAAAAACCTTCCGGCCAAACCGGGTAAAAACCTGGCGGTGCATTGTGGTGATGAAAATGGGGGTATTATGCGGGCGATTAAAAAACTTCTCTCGAAAAAAAACAGGCCCGAAGGCATTTTTGCTTCCGTGGAAAAACTGGCGATTGCCACCTACCATGTATGCAACGAACTGAAACTGAAAATACCCGACGACTTAAAAGTGATCAGTTTTTCCAATTTAAGAACCGCTTCATTACTCAGCCCTTCCCTGTCAACCATCACGCAACCGGCTTTTGATATCGGCAGGGAAGCCTGTGAACTGCTGTTCCGGAAAATTGAAAAGAAGTCAAACAATTATATGAGCGAACACCTGGTACTGAAAAGCAGCTTGATCGCAAGGGGAAGCACGGGCCCAAATTAACAGTTGAAATTGTAAATTGTAAATAGGATTCCATCCCAACCGCAACCACCCCTATAAGCTCCACTCTCCACTCTCCACTCCCCACCCCCTACTTCAAAACCGCCCCCAACACTTTCTGGTCAATCACGACCGGGTATTTTTTTCGCAATAACTCTTCCCACTGCTTTTCCAGAATAACCTGGTAGTCATTAATCACCAGCCCCTTTGCCTCGCTAAAGCTGCGCTGCAGCGTTTGCGGGTAGGCATTGAAGATATAGGCAAATGAAGCGGTATTATCAGATTCATTCACCAGCGGACTGGTCATCATTCCGGCACGGGGTGTCATTTTATTCAGGTTGGGGATCTGGCTCCATTCGTAACGGGATGAATCGGCTAATACTTTTTCGGAATACGTGTCCGCAATTTTTTTCCAGCCGGCGGGGTTGGCCTTTACTTTATCATAGATGGTTTGGGCAATGGACGGATCGGAGCAAAAGAAGATCACCACATCAGCGCTGAGTTTCCAGGTATAGTCCTTTCTGTTTTTTTCATAGAGCGCCTGCAGTGCCGCGGTATCGCTCTGGGCCCTGGTCCATACTTCCTGCTGCATGATCTCGAAGAACAAATTGCCATCCCTGAACTCGGCCATCTGGTTACGGAATTCCTCATTAAAATCCTCCAGGTTCTTTTTATAATATTCAAACATCGTATGCTGCACCCATTCCTCCTTTACCTGTTCAAAGGGTTTTGCCCCGGTACCATCCGGGCGGAACCGGAATACACCTGCATAACTGATCCAGTCTGACAGGTCATAGGTTTCTTTACCAATGGACAGCACCGTAGAGGACGGGCTCAGTGATTTACCTGCTTCCTGCATGGGTGCATGATCCAGCAGGCTGTCCGAGTAAGCCCGGAGCGCAATATCATTATTCAGCAGTTGTTTCACACCGGCCTTTTCCCTTACCTGTTTATAGATATGGTCTTTGGAAGCTTTCCAGCGGCTGTCAGCCATGATCTTCTGCTGCAACTCCTGCTGATACTCTTTGTTATTCGCATCGGTAATGGCCGGCTTCACCCCCACCCGCTGCAGGATATGCCAGCCATGTGAGGTCTGAAAGGGTTTGCTGACCGCACTGTCCCTGGTCAGTCCCCAAAGGGCTTTTTCGAATACAGGGTCGTACTGCCCGACAGAAATATCCGGCATCATCCCATTGTTGGCAGCACTGATATAATCATTGCTGTACGTCTTAGCCAGCGGACCAAATTCATCCCCCGCCTGCAATCGCCTGTACAATGAATCCGCCAGGGCAGCCAGCTGTTTCTTTACCGTTTCATCAGCGCCGGGAGGCGTGGCCAGTAAGATCTGGCGGGCCTTCATCTTACCCGGCGACTTTCTTTCTCCCAGGTTCTTAAAAATATGGTAACCGATTTTGGAACGGACGGGCGCTGTGGTCTTCCCCACAGCCGTACCATAGATCGCATTTTCAAATTCATACGGCAGGGTAAAGACCGTGATAAAGCCGATCTCGCCCCCGTTGATCTTTACAGCCGGGTCATCCGAAAACTGCCTGGCCAGCTGCAGGAAATCCTCCCCGTTCTGCAGGCGTTTCAGGACCTCATCCCTCCTGTTTTGTGCGGCCAACGTATCCGTCAGGCCGGCCGGGTTCTTAAAGGCAATGAAAATATGGGCCACCCGGATATTTTTCTGGCTGCGCTGAAAAGCTTCTTTCTGCAGCCGGCCGATGATCTCCGGATCGGTCATAAAGCTCTCGGCGATCTGGGCCCGCAGGTTCTCCACTTCCGTATTGATAGAAGCCAGGGTGTCATATCTTCTTTCATATGCTTCCCGCACTTTCAGTTTTGACTTAATATACAGGTCCAGGTACTCCTTCACCGACCGGGCTTTATTGCCGCCGCTGTTTGTATTGTTCTTGTTATACGCCCGGAGGAATTCCTTCGCATCCGCCTTGTAAGGTCCGTAGGTGAAAAGGGTTTGTGCTGTAACGGAGAGCATGCTGCCGCAAAGGGCGAGTAACAGGAAAAGGCTTTTTCTGTTCATACCGGGTTAATTTTATAATAAGGCTATTGCCCTTTCTTTTTTAACTGAATGATTTCATCAAGTTGCTGGTAGGTCAGCTTTTTGGCGATGATCCGCTTGTCTTTGTCCAGCAAATATAAAGTAGGGAATGACAGCACATCATACAACTGGGAATACCCGGGAATCCCGTTATCCGTCCGGCTCTTGTCGGCCTCTTTTGAATAATATACATGCGTCCATTCCCCGAGTTTGTTATCCCGGATGAATCTCAGCCAGTCATTTTTCGTTCCTTCAGTTTCCTTGGCCACCGCATAGATCTTCACCCCGTCTGTTTTCCATCTGGCCTGGTAAAGAGAATCCAGTTTGGGCAGCACTTCCTTACAATGGCCGCAGGTAGGATCCCAGAAAGCGACCAGGGTATAGTCGGCCTGTAACGCGTACAGGGAAACGGGCGTATTGCTGCTATCCGGCAGCTCAATATCCGAAGCCGGGGTGCCGAGGATATTTGCCATAAGACTGTACGCCCTTTCAGTGATTGTTTTTTTGCCGGCCTCAGTCAGCCAGGAATAGGTCTTTTGCGAAAAATATTTTTCAAACAAATGAACAAAGACCGCATCCTCCCACATGTATTTCTGGTTCAGGTAGCGGTTTACAAATTTTACCAGCAGGAACCGGTTCATCTCCTCATTGATACTGGCATATCCCAGCATCCGGTCAATCTCCTTTATGACGGAATCGGGATGAGGAAGCACCAGCTGGGCAAAATATTTATCAAGCTTCTCCTCGAAAAAAGGAGTGTACGCTAAACGGCCATCCCAGAAATTCACCCCGTCCCAGTAATGCAATTTAAAATAATCATAAGCGGCCGTGGAGTCTTCCTTATTCGATGGGTTTTTATAGGCCCCCTTCAGCTCCGGCTCCCGCATGGAGATCAGCAGCACCGAGAGCAGGGCATCCGGGTTCTTTCTGACCAGGTCGTCCCGGTACATATTGATCGCCTTATCCTCCCGGGTGAGTTCATCCGTGATCTTTACTGAGTCGGTCTTCGTGGCTGCCGTTTTCAGGCTTTTTTGGAGGTCACTGATCTTTTTACCCCGGACCGCCATCTGCTGCTGGTATGCGGTAAACAACACATTGTCCGGCGAATTCACAAATTGAGCTCCCTGTCCAATGGTCGCTGTATCGGCCTTTACTGTAAAATGCTGCTGCTTGTCCACCAGGATCTCAAAGAAGCCGGACTTATTCGGGTAGCCGACCAGGTAGATCCCTCCCTGCAATTTTTTCTCTCCTTTGAAAACCGCCTGGCTGTTTTGATCCAGTTTGGCGGAATCAATAATGGGATAGGTCTTCCCAAAATAATGGCCCAGGTAGATATACTGGTTTTTAAAGGGCCTGAAGGTCACTTTAATCTCATAGCCCGTCTGTGCTGCGACGGTAATTGACCAAAACAGCCCGGTAAAAAACAATCCTTTTTTCATAATCTGCATGAATCCCGTAAAGATATTTAAAAATGGGCAGCCCCTGAAAGGCGGTAGCCGAAAAATCGTTGATAAAGAGGGGGAAACCCGCCAAACCGTTGCCTCCGGCCGGGAAAATTCCGGCTGCCGGGCGGGGCCGCTTAGGTATATTTGCGGCGTGAGAAAAAAGAAAAAAAATATAGTCCTGGAAAAAGTACGGGTGGAGGATTATGCCGCGGAAGGTAAGAGCCTGGCCCGGGTGGACGGGAAAGTGATTTTCATTGAAAATGTGGTCCCGGGGGACCTGGTGGATGTCCGCCTGCTTAAAAATAAAAAGGACTGGGCGGAAGGAGTTCCCCTGCAGTTTCATGAATTCTCCCCGGAACGGGTGGCCCCTTTCTGTTCACATTTTGGGGTCTGCGGCGGCTGCCAGTGGCAGATGCTGCCTTACGAAAAACAATTGCAGTATAAAAGCAAACAGGTGTCCGATGTATTGCAGCGGATCGGGAAAGTGGAGCTGCCTGCGATCCTTCCCATACTGGGCGCAGCAGATACGCGGTATTACCGCAACAAGATCGAATATACATTTGGCAATAAACGCTTCCTCACCAAAGAAGAGATCGGGGATGAAAGCATCAGCGGCCAGCAGGATGTGGCCGGTTTTCATGCCAGGGGCTTTTTTGATAAAGTAGTGGACATCGAAACCTGTTACCTGCAGGCCGAACCCACAAATACCATCCGCTTATTTGTAAAAGAATACGGGAAAGCCAATGGATGGCCATTTTATGATATCCGTAACCATACCGGCTTTCTTCGCACCATGCAGGTACGGCTTTGCCAGACCGGCGAACTGATGGTGAATATCGTGGTGGCCGAAGAGGCCGAAAAGAAAATCAGGCAACTGATGGATGCCGTATTGAAAGCGTTTCCGGCCATCAGCACCCTGCTGTACACCATCAATACAAAATGGAACGATAGTTTATTCGATCTGGAGCCGGTGACTTACCACGGCAAGGGATATGTGATCGAAAAGCTGGAAGGCTTTCAATTCAAGATCGGGCCAAAATCTTTTTTCCAGACCAATACCAAACAGGGAGAAGAACTGTATAAGATCGCCCGTGATTTCGCAGCACTCAGCGGCACCGAAATTGTTTATGATCTCTATTGCGGCACAGGCAGCATCGGGATTTTTGTAAGTGAAAAAGCCAGGAAGATCATCGGCGTGGAGATGGTAGAAGCGGCGATTGAAGATGCAAGGGAAAACGCGGCCCTGAATAATTTAAGCAGCGCGGCATTTTTTTCCGGTGATGTGATTGATATCTGTACTGATGAATTTTTTACCACGCATGGCCGCCCGGATGTGATCATCACCGACCCGCCCCGGGCCGGCATGCACGAGAAACTGGTGAAAAAGATCCTGGAAATCGAAGCCCCAACGGTTGTCTATGTCAGTTGCAACCCCGCCACCCAGGCCCGCGACCTGAATTTACTGGATGAAAAATACAGGGTTACAAGAGTGCAGCCGGTAGATATGTTTCCGCATACACTTCATATCGAGAATGTGGTGCAGCTGAAACTGAAATCATAAACTTATAGTAAAAACCGGGTTTCCCTGTCGCAGCCTTTTATGCAAAAAGACAGCTAAGAAAACTTAATTTTGCCCAATGAGTGAGTTTCGATTTACAAGGCCTGAAAGTTTCCCGCCCATTGTAAAAAACCTGATCATTATTAATGTGCTGGTCTATGCAGCACAGCTATTACTCGAGAATCAGTTCGCCATAACGGAAAAATTTATGTTATGGCCCCTGATGCCCGAAAAATTACACGCACTCCTGGTCGGGAGCGGTTACCTGGATGCTTCCCAGCGATTTCAGCCCTACCAGGTCATCACCCATATGTTTTCACACGCGCCACCCCCGGGATTCTTCCATATTCTTTTCAATATGTTCACCCTCTGGATGTTTGGACGGGTACTCGAAAATGTGTGGGGCGGAAAACGGTTTTTGCTCTTCTATCTCGTGTGCGGTCTCGGCGCCGCAGCCCTGCACCTCGCCATGCAGTATTATCGCTGTGAGCAATTACTACATGCGTTTACCATAAAAGACATGGCCGCTATAAATGCAAATATAGGAGGAGCGACCCCTGCCCTTGGTGCTTCCGGCGCCGTAATGGGTGTGATGGCTGCTTTTGCCTACCTTTTCCCCAATACAGAGCTCTTCATTATGCTGATCCCCTTCCCGGTAAAGGCAAAATGGGCTATGTTGGGACTGGCGGCAATAGACCTTTTTGGCGGGGTGGCCCGTGTCGGAGGTGATAATATTGCCCACTTCGCCCACCTGGGTGGGGCCATTACCGGATTTTTATTAGTGCTGTACTGGAACAAAACCAACCGCCGGTCGTTGTATTAAATGCAGGAGAAATCATCCTGCTTCCACGTCAAACCAAAACATAGATTTGCACCCGCAAAACCCGACATGCCTTACACAGAACCCTCATACAAACAACGGATTTCCCTGGGGCAAAGCAATAATGCCCTGACCCGGCTGATCCTGATCAACCTGGTTATTTTCATCAGCCTGGCCCTGGCCAAAGTTTTTTATTACTATATCTACCGCACAGAAGCGGAAGTCAATATCCGTTTTACCACCGAAGTAATGCCCCTGGCCGTTTTGCCGTCCAGTCTTCCGGAGCTGGCTTCAAAACCCTGGACGGTTCTTACGGCTATGTTCACCCATATCGGTGTATGGATGACCCTCGCGAATTTGCTCTGGCTCTGGACCTTTGGTTATATCATGCAGGACCTGACCGGGAACCGGAAGATTGTTCCCCTGTATATCTATGGTGGACTGGCCGGTGTGATCGCTTTTTTATTAGCCGCAAACCTGTTCCCGGCTGCAGGGGACCAATCAGCAACCCTGTACTATGGCAGCGCGGCCAGCATTACCGCTATTGCCGTGGCGATTACCCTGGTGTCGCCGGGCTACCGGATCTTTCCCCTGCTGAATGGCGGCTTTCCTTTATGGGTACTGACCGCTTTTTACCTGCTGATCTCGATTGCCACTTTACCTTATTACAGGGTGGAAGCCTATGCACCGCCGGTGGCCGGGGCCCTCACCGGTTTTCTCTTTATCTGGTTTATCCGCAGGGGTTATGACTGGAGTGAGTGGATGAGCAATTTCTTTGACTGGATAAACGATCTCTTCAATCCCGATAAACCCGGGAAAGGGCAGCCCGCCATCAAGGACCAGCTCTTTTACAAATCCCATTCAGCGCCTTATAAAAAAACACCGCATGTGACTCCCCAGCGGATCGATGAAATACTGGACAAGATCAACCAGCAGGGTTATAATTCCCTGAATGCGGAAGAGAAAGACCTGCTGCGAAGAGCCGGCGAAGACGATGTACAGGTATAAACCGCTCAGGCCATTTTTTTGTCGATAGCGGTACACAGGGCACTGAAGATATCTTCCACGGTACCCTCTCCTTTGATGGACTTGAATTTCCCCGCGGCTTTATAATGATCCGCCACTGCGGAGGTCTCGCTTTTGTAAACGGCAAAACGTTTGCGGATCACTCCCTCATCGGTATCATCGCTGCGCCCGGAGGTTTTGCCCCGGTTGAGCAGGCGTTTTACCAGTTCATCTTCTCCCACTTCCAGGGCAAGAACAGCCGCAATACCGGTTTCTTTTAACGCCAGCAATTTATCGAGTGCGGTCGCCTGTGCGGCCGTACGCGGAAACCCGTCAAACAGGAATCCCCTGGCTCCCTTGTGCAATTCAAAGAAAGAATCCACCATCCCGATCACGACTTCATCCGGGACCAGCTGTCCTTTATCAATAAAGCTTTTTGCTTCGAGTCCGAGCGGGGTTTTATCAGCAATTTCCTGGCGAAGCAGGTTGCCGGTGGACAGGTGCTTCAGACCGTATTTTGCAACAAGTTTGTCCGATTGAGTTCCTTTTCCGCTGCCGGGAGGGCCAAAGAGAATTAAATTAAACATAAACAATTGCACGTCTTGGTATGCGAACAAATATACCATACAAGAACTGAAATTTCCATGCCGGATCTCATTTTTAAAAAGGATTCTTATTTGCTATCAAAATGTTAACAAATGTCAGTTGATCCCGGTCCGCCAAACCGCCCAAACCTTGTTTCCGTATGTTTGTTAAATGAAAATCATGAATCCTTTTTCCCGGATCGCACTCCTCCTCACCCTCAGCGGGCTGTTGCAGCAATGCAGCTACTCGCAAAACAATCATTTACCCGAAAAAATTGCAAAAATGGACAGCACCCAAAAGAACAACCCTGTGTATTCCAACTCAGATACTTCCAAAGTAAATATGAGCGAAGAAGAGTGGAAAAAGGTCCTGCCCGCCGATGTCTTTACGGTTGCCCGGCAAAAAGGGACCGAAAGGCCCTGGACCAGTAAATTTGAAAGTTTCAAGGAAACCGGCACCTACTATTGCGCAGCTTGCGGCAATGCCCTTTTTAAAAGCGATACCAAGTTTGAAAGCGGCTGCGGCTGGCCCAGTTTTTATGAACCCATCAGCAAGGGAAGCATCCTTTATACCCCTGATCACAGTCATGGCATGGACCGGACCGAAGTGCAGTGCGGCCGCTGCAAGGCCCACCTGGGACATGTCTTTGATGATGGCCCTCCTCCCACCGGACTTCGTTACTGTATCAATGGGGTAATCCTCGATTTTAAAAAAGCAAATGAAGCCGCTAAAAATTACCAGGGAAAATCAAATCAATAACAAAATAAACTAATAAGTAAACCCATCCCGGCAGCCTCCCTGCCGGGATTTTTATTGCTAAAAGCCGGGGTATGTAATAATTTTACGGACTAAACTGCTCCTCTATGCAATTCCTTTCCCGCTCCCTTTTCGGGGTACTCCTGCTTATCCTGTGCACCCAGTTAAAGGCCCAGATCACACCCGAACAGCCGATGCCGGTGGATCCCAAGGTCAAAACGGGTAAACTGGCAAATGGCCTGACTTATTATATACGGCACAACCAGAAACCCGAGAAAAGGGTGGAACTGCGGCTGGTGGTGAATACAGGTTCTGTCCTTGAGGACGATGACCAGTTAGGACTGGCGCATTTCATGGAGCATATGAACTTCAACGGCACCAAACGATTCCCCAAAAACGAACTGGTAAGTTACCTGCAAAGTATCGGTGTGGAATTCGGTGCTGACCTGAACGCCTATACCGGTTTTGATGAGACCGTATATATGCTCCCGGTGCCCACGGATAAACCAGGACTGGTGGATAAAGGATTGCAGATCCTGGAAGACTGGGCCCACAATGCCCTGCTCGACTCCGCCGAGATCGAAAAAGAAAGAGGCGTGGTGATCGAAGAATGGCGGCTGAGCCGCGGCGCCGATGAACGCATGATGAAACAAACCCTGCCTGTCCAGTACCATGGTTCAAAATACGCAGAACGGATACCCATTGGCAAACTGGAAACCCTCCGGCATTTTCCGCATGCCGCTTTAAAACGTTTTTACCAGGATTGGTACCGGCCGGACCTGCAGGCGATCATCGTGGTGGGCGATATTGATGTGAATGATATGGAACAAAAGATCCGGGAAACCTTCGGCAAGATCCCGGCAGCCAACAGCCCCCGGAAGCGGGAAAGTTTTCCGGTGCCCGACCATACTGAACTCTTAACCGTAGTGGCCAAGGACAAGGAAACCGCTTTCCCCTCCGTAGAGATCCTGTATAAAATGGATCCCCGGCCGGAAACCACCGTGGGGGATTATGTACGGTATATGAATGGCGCGCTCTTTACCGGGATGCTGAACAGCCGCCTCCGGGAACTGACCCTGCAGGCCAACCCGCCCTTTGTAGGCGCTGGTTCCTATTACGGTGAGAGCTATGCGAGAACCAAGGATGCTTACCAGCTCTTTGCCAATACCAGCGATACAGGTATGCGCCGTTCCCTTTATGCATTGGCGGAGGAGAACAGGCGGATCCTGCTCTATGGATTTACTCCTTCTGAATTTGACCTGCAGAAAAAGCAGGTACAGAGTTATTACGACCGTGTCTTCAATGAAAGGGAAAAAGAGGAATCTTATAAATACGTGGAAGAATATGTGCGGAACTTCCTCACCGATGAACCCATTCCCGGTATTGAATGGGAATATGATTTTGTGAAACAGTATATGGCTTCCGTTACCCTGCCCGATGTCAATCAGCTGGCCGCTCAGTGGATCAGCAACCGGAACATGGTTGTTACCCTGAATGCCCCCGATAAGGAAGGGGTCAGAATTCCCTCCGCGGAAGAAGTAAAAACTGTACTGGCCAATGCTGACCAGGCCACCATAACACCTTACAAGGAAAAAATCCTGGCGAAAAGCCTGCTGGAGGCGGGCCGGCTTAAACCGGGCCGGATCATCAGTTCCAAAACCGATGAGGAACTGGGAACCACCACCCTTATTTTATCAAATGGCGCCCGGGTGATACTCAAACCCACCACGTTCAAGAATGATGAAATACTTTTCAAAGCCTTCAGTAAAGGCGGCCATTCACTCGTAAAGGATGCCGATTATTATTCCGCAATCCATGCGGCAGCTATCGTATCGCAAAGCGGGTTGGGTGAATTTTCCGCAGTGGACCTGGGCAATATGCTGAAAGGAAAAAATACCAGTGTAACACCCGGTATTGGCGGTTTAAGCGAGAGCCTGAACGGGAACACGATCCCGAAAGAAACCGAAACCCTCCTGCAACTGGTTTATCTCTATTTTACCGCCCCGAGAAAAGATGCGGCTGCCTTTGAATCCTTCAAGACAAGACAGAAACAGCTCTATGCCAATATAGCTTCCAATCCGGAGATCTATTTCAGCGGGGAAGTACAAAAAATACTGACCCAAGATCATCCCCGCGGCGGCCGGATCCCCGCACCTGAAGATTTTGATAAGATCAGCCTGGACCGCAGCATCCGGATATTCCGGGACCGGTTTTCGAATGCGGGCGACTTTACCTTCCTCTTCACCGGCTCCTTTAATGAAGAAAGTATCCGGCCCTTACTGGAAAAATACATCGGCAGCCTGCCCGGAACCTCCCAAAAAGAAACCTGGCGCGACCTGGGTATCCGCCCCCCAAAAGGGAAAGTGGATAAACTGATCCGGAAAGGTACCGAGCCCAAGAGCATGGTCAACCTGGTGTTCAGCACAGCAGCTCTCTATAACAGCAAAGAAGCCTATGCCCTCCGCAGCCTGGGCGAATTGATGGATATTAAACTCGTGGAACAACTACGCGAAGAAAAGAGCGGCGTATATGGCGTGAGTGCTTCCGGCAGCATGAACCGGGTTCCCTATCCCAATGCCGTATTCAGTATCACGTTTCCCTGTGCACCGGAAAACGCGGATACCCTGACGGCCGCGGCACTGGATGAACTCCGGAAAATTATCCGTTCCGGTGTAAGCAAAGAGGACCTGGAAAAAATAAAGGAACAGCAAACCCGCAAACTCGAAGTGGATATAAAACAAAACAGTTTTTGGTCCGCCAGCCTGTTTGAAGCTTATTTCTACGGCAGCAAACCGGGAGATATCCTGAACAAGCAGAAAATGATCGATGCCCTCAGTTCGAAAATGATCCAGGACGTGGCAAAGAAATACATCAGCTTTCAGCGCTATATCCGGGTTACCCTGAAACCGGAAAAAGAAGAAGAGAAAAAACCATTAAAAGGATTCTGATTTAAACCACATGAAAAATCTGCGGCTCATTTTTTTCTTTGTCCTGTCCCTGCTGCTGGTCCTTGTTGTTTTTTCCTGGCTGGCACCAGTTAAGCAATCGCTGGAAAAAAGCATCAGCATCCAGGCTCCGGCCCCTGCGGTATTCGAACAGGTGGCCAAACTGGAAAATTTCAATCATTGGTCGGTATGGAACCAGCAGGACTCCACCGTAAAACATACACTAACCGGGACCGATGGTACCGTGGGTGCGGCCAGCCGCTGGAAAGGAGACCCCGCCGTCTCCGGCGAAGGAAGGATGGAGATCAGTGCAGTGGAACCGAGCAGGGCCGTCACACACAAAATTCATTTTATCAGCCCGAAAGAAAGTCATGCCACTTCGTCCTTCTATCTCGCCGAATCCAATGGGCTGACCACGGTAACCTGGCATTTTGAGATCGAAACCACAAGGCCCTGGAATATTTTCAATCTGTTCTCCGCCATCGAAGAGCAACTGGGCCCTGATTTTGAGAAAGGCCTGGTTGCATTAAAAACGCAGGTTGAAAAAACCGGGGACCCGCAATCAAAAGGCCTTTTGCAGGAAGTGAAAGAAATGGATTTCCCGGCCACTGATTATGCCATCATCCGCCAGGCCGTTAAATGGGGTGATATCGGCAGCTTTTATTCACTGCACCTCCCGCTGATCTACCGGGAACTGCAAAAACAAAATAGTGTCCCCGGTATTCCGGCTGGCCTGTTTTACAGCTGGGATACTAAAAACCAGTTGACCGATATGGCTGCCGCGCTACCGGTTACTGGCGGGAAAAAGATGGGTAATGCAATTATCCGGATGGAAAATATACCGGCCGGGAAAGCAGTATATACCGATTATTTTGGCGCTTACGATCAATCGCAGCTGGCCTGGAGCAGTATCCGGCAATACATTACGGCGCATAACCTGAAAGAAAAAACCCCGGCGATTGAACAATACCTGACCGATCCCCGGGCAGAAAAAGATACGGCCAAATGGCAGACCAGGGTGATCATGCTGGTGGAGTAGCTGATTGATCATTGAAACTGAACATTGATAATTCTGCTGCTAAGGAGTCAACTGCTCAATGTTCATTTTTCACTGTGCAATATTCAATGGTAATTCCCCCAATCCGTTTACTTTTGCGCCAAATGGCAGTTTATGAAACTTTCACATTTATCGGAAACACTGATTGGCTCTGAAATCGTAAAGCTGGGTGGAGAAATACGGGAAAAGATCCGCCAGGGAGAACGGATCTATAACTTCACGATCGGCGATTTCGATCCTTCTGTTTTCCCCATCCCCAAAGAACTGGAAGACGAGATCGTAGAAGCCTACCGCAAACATTTCACCAATTACCCCGCGGCTGAAGGCAACACGGATCTCCGGGAAGCGGTTCGCTCCTTTATCAAAGACGAGGAAGGGCTGGACTATGCTGTTAACGAAATCCAGGTTGCATCCGGTGGCCGCCCCCTGATCTATACTGTGTTCCGTGCCATCTGCGACAAAGGCGACAAGATCATTTATGCCGTTCCTTCCTGGAACAATAATCACTATACCCATTTTGTCAGCGGGGAACATGTGGTAATCGAAGCCGGCGCAGAAACCAATTTTATGCCAACCGCTGATGCGATTCGCCCGCATGTGAAAGAGGCCGTACTCATCTCTTTATGCTCTCCTCAAAATCCAACGGGCACCACGTTCCGTAAGGAAGAGCTGGAAGCCATCTGTGACCTGGTCCTCGAAGAGAACAAACGCAGGGAAGCGGGGCAAAAGAAGTTATATGTCATGTTTGACCAAATGTACTGGCACCTGACCTATGGCGATATCCGCCACTACAACCCGGTATCGCTGCGCCCGGAGATGAAAGAGTACACCATCTTTATTGACGCTGTCAGTAAAGTGTTTGCGGCCACAGGTGTACGGGTGGGGTGGAGCATGGGACCCGCCACGGTGATCAATAAAATGAAAGCCATCCTCACGCATATCGGGGCCTGGGCGCCAATGGCCGAACAAAAAGCAGTGGCCCATTACCTGGACAACCGCGCAGCGATCAAAAAATACCTGGTCCATTTCAAATCAGAAATCGAAGAAAGACTGCGGCGTATCTATGCCGGTTTTGTGTTACTGAAAAAAGAGGGTTATGCGGTGGATGCCATTGCACCGGAAGCCGCGATCTACCTCACCATTAAACTGGAACTGGCTGGCAGTAAGACCGCGGAAGGGGCCGTACTGGAAACACAGGCCGATGTTACCGCCTACCTGCTGAATAAAGCCGGGCTGGCTGTCGTGCCTTTCTATGCCTTCGGCGCATCAAAGAACTCGCCCTGGTACCGGCTGAGCGTGGGCACCTGCAAAAAAGAAGAGATCGCGGAAATGATTGAAAAACTGAAAGAGGCGCTGCAGTTATTGGAGCATCGTTGATTCACCCCGTGGTTCTCAATAGTACAGAGGAGGATTTCCTACTGAAGAAAAAGACTGCCTGCCAGCAGGATCCCTCCTGGGAATTCAGGAAATTTACCGTTTTACAAACTGCTTTAAAAGTTGCGGAAATAAAAAATCCGGCAGTGCCGGCTCAAACTTAGTAGCGAATCTTAATTCTTATTAATGATAAACCGGAAGGGTCTCAGCTGAAAATGCCCGGCCTCTTTTAAGATTTTGCGGGGACGGCGGGTAATGGAATTGCGGTTCACTAATTCATTAGCCTGGCAGAATTGCCGGGGCGTGTCGGCGACAGCGAGGATCCCGTTCAGGTAATAAACTTCCTTTTCAATAGCCTGTTCGCTCATGAATTCCTCTCGTGAAAACAATAAAATGTTCCGTTTGAAGCGCTCCATTTAATAAAGAGGTGATTTAGTAACCTGTCATTCCTTTGTGACTGGGACAGCCACAATTCTTTCCACCCTTTCCCGTACCGGAATAATAATTTCGGTTGCAGGAAGCCAGGAAGAGAATAAACAACAGGGCTAAAGCAATTTTACTGATCGATTTCATACACTTAATGTTCTAAATTAAAACTATTTTACGAACAAATTAGTATCCTGTTGCCCCAAAATCCTCCAAAAATTAACCCGGATCAGGAAGAAACCCCAAAAAAGGCGGGGAAACCCCGGATTCTCGTAGCGCCCCTGGATTGGGGCCTGGGCCACGCCACCCGCTGTGTTCCTCTTATCCGGGAGTTGCTGGCGCAGGGGGCTGATGTCTGGCTGGCGGGAGAAGGAGCGCAGACCGCTATACTGACAGAAGCGTTCCCCTTGCTGCCGGTCCTGGAACTGCCGGGTTACCGGATCCGCTATGCAAGAACAAAATGGGGGCTGCCCGGGATGATCGCCCTCCAGGTACCCCGTTTGCTCCGTGTCATAAAATCAGAACATGAATGGCTGAAAAGAAAAATTGAAGCACATCAGTTCGATGCCGTGATCAGTGATAACCGCTATGGCCTTTACCATAAAACCGTTCCCTGCATTTTTATCACACACCAGTTAACAATCAAAACAGGATTTGGCAAGGGCACTGAAAGATGGTTGCAAAAATTAAACTACCGTTACATCAACCGTTTCCGGGCCTGCTGGGTACCCGATCATGCCTCCGCCCCTAACCTGGCCGGGACATTGTCCCACCCCTTCATCAAACCCGGCATACCGGTCCAATATACCGGCCCGCTTTCCCGGTTTGAGAAAAAGGAACAACCGGAAATAAAAAATCACCTGCTGCTGCTCCTTTCCGGGCCGGAACCGCAACGGACCCTGCTCGAAGAAAAAATAATTGAACAGGTTGCCCATTACCCCGGAACGGCCACCGTTGTCAGGGGGCTGCCCGCTGGGGCCGGCTTAATCCCCTCTACCAATCAGATCCGTTTTTTTAACCACCTTCCGGCAGATGCCCTTACGGAAGAAATGCTCCGTGCCGAATGGGTGATCAGCCGCAGCGGGTACAGCACCCTGATGGAACTGGCCGGGCTCCGGAAGAAAAGTATTCTGATCCCCACACCGGGACAGACCGAACAGGAATACCTGGCCCGGTATCACCGGGGCATGAAAACCGCATTCAGTGCCGCACAAAATAATTTCTCGCTGGCGGAAATTTTGCAGGAAGCCCGCGGTTTCAGCTATCATCCTTTCCCGGTTTCCACCAGCCATACACTCCGCCTCATCCTACAGCAGTTTCTGGATACCTTACAATAGGCTTTCTCTTCTATCTTTGCCCCCATTGAAAACATCCGCAAAGGCACATATCGCTGTTCTGTTCACCAACTTCTTCTTCGCCACCAACCTGAGCATGGTGAAACATATATCGCCTTCCCTCGTGGGTCCCTATGGGCTCAATATTTTCCGGGTGGGGATCAGCCTGCTCTTATTCTGGGCCGTATGGCTTTTTGGTAAATCACCGGCCGGGATACAAAGAAAACACCTGGCCCGGTTCCTGTTCTGCGGACTCACGGGTGTGGCCATCAACCAGATGCTGTTTGTAAAAGGCCTGACCCTTACGTCCACGATCCATGCGTCCCTGCTGATGCTTTGCACCCCCCTGCTGATTACGCTTTTTGCGTTCTGGATACTAAAAGAAAAAATGACTGCCGGGAAACTAACCGGGCTGGCACTGGGAATCGGCGGCGCCATATTGCTGATCCTTTCAAAAGAAAAGAACGGGGCGGCCTCGCTGACCGGCGACCTGTTCATTGTGGTAAATGCGATGGCTTATACAATTTATTTTATACTGGTAAAGCCCCTGATGCAGGAATACCCGCCGCTGCATGTGGTGAGATGGGTATTTACCTTCGGATTTATCCTGATCCTGCCATTTGGCTGGACCCAAAGCATGAATACTGCCTGGCCCCTGTTCCACTGGACACACAGTGTATCCCTTATACTGATCGTATTTTGCGGCACTTTCCTTGCTTATTCCTTTAATGTATTTGGCATAAAACACATCGGCGCTGCTGTCACCGGATCGTATATCTATACACAGCCCGTCTTTGCAGCCATTATTGCCGCGTTATTTTTACACGAATCATTTACCGCGGAAAAATTAATCGCCGGTATCCTGATCTTCAGCGGGGTTTACCTGGTGAGCCGGAAGGCGCCACCTACCCTGGAAGAGTAAGCCGTTATCCCTTCGCTTTCGGCGAATCAAAGAACCAGAATTCCTTCGGGGCTTTCCGGAAATCTTTCCAGGAATCGCAGTGGATCTTCACGGCAAATATTCCGCAGGTGGGTATATTGTCAATCCGGGTATCAGTCAGTTCATTGGCAAAATCAGTGATCCCGTTATTGTGGGAGAAAATGGCAATATGCTGCAGGGTATCTTCCGTCCGTTCAATTACTGAATAGAATACACTGGCTGCCGGGAGATAAAGTTCTTCCATAAACCGGATATCCTGTCCGGACAACCGGTATTCTTCCGCGAAGCTCTTCGCGGTTTTGGCGGCCCGTTTGGCGGGGCTGGCAATACAGGCATCAATGGGTATCTTTTTCTCCAGCAGGCGGGCGGCCATTACCGGAGCATCTTTCTTTCCCCTTTCGTTCAGCGGCCTGTCAAAATCAGTCAGACCGGAAGCATCCCAGTCACTTTTTGCGTGACGCACCAATAACAGTGTTTTCATGCGTAGCTGTTTTATCGGAGGAATAGCCCTTTGAAAAATCAATAGCCCCTTACATTCTTTCCTTCCATGTAATTCATGAATGCCTTGTTCACCACTTTGTTACCACCTGGCGTTGGATAGTTACCGGTAAAATACCAGTCGCCCAGGTTACCGGGGCAGGATTTATGCAGATCTTCAATACGCTGGAAAATAACCTGCACCGGGATGGTCACTTCCGGTGGGGTGATCAGCTGTGCTATTTTCGCGGAAATTTCTTCCGTTGTAAACTGTTTATACAACTGCTTCACCACATTCTCCGTATGCAGCTGGTTGTTCCGCTCCAGGTCCCTGCAGCGCTCCAGCAGTTCCTGCAGCACCCCTGTTTTCTGCTGTTCTTTCAGCAACTCGGCCACTGCGTTAAACGCGATGAAATCGCCCATTTTGCTCATATCAATTCCGTAACAGTCGGGGTAGCGGATCTGCGGTGAAGAGGAAACAACCACGATTCGCTTGGGATTCAACCGGCCCAGCATCCGGATAATGCTTTCCTTCAGGGTGGTGCCTCTTACAATGGAATCATCGATCACCACCAGGGTATCCTCGCGGGGGCGAACGGTTCCGTAGGTAATATCATAAACGTGCTGCACCATTTCATTGCGGCTCACGTCTTCGGTAATGAACGTGCGCATTTTTACATCCTTGATCGCGATCTTTTCAACCCGGATCCGGCGCATGATCATTTCATTCAGTTTCTCGGGGTCATAGTCCCGGCCCCAGCTGAGAATCCGCTCCACCTTTATTTTATTCAGGTAATCTTCCATCCCCTTCAGCATGCCGTAAAATGCGGTCTCCGCCGTATTGGGGATAAAGGAAAAAATCGTGTTCTTCAGGTCATGATCGATCGCCTGCAGAACCGGCTCGCTCAGGTTATACCCCAGTGATTTTCTTTCCCGGTAGATCTTTTCATCACTGCCCCTTGAAAAATAAATGCGCTCAAAGCTGCAGGCTTTCCGTTCTTTCGGTTCGATGATCTGCGCAATTTCAATTTCACCTTTTTCATTTACGATCAGGGCCTGTCCCGGCATCAGTTCCCGTACTTCATTTTCGCCCACATTAAAGGTGGTACGGATAGCCGCTCTTTCAGAAGCCACCACCACCACTTCCTCATTGATGTAATAATAGGAAGGCCGGATACCATGCGCATCCCGGAAAACAAAACCAATCCCGTTACCGGTTACCCCGCCCACATGATAACCTCCATCCAGGAGAGGCAGCGTTTTCTTCAGCACTTTTTTGATATCCATTTTCCCCGGCGAGCACTCATCTTCCTTGCATAAAAAAGTATGCATCAGTTCGATCATCGCGGCCAGGTCGCTGAACCGTACATTGGGGTGCGGTTCCTTACCGATCAGCGTAAAGAGCTCATCGGAGTTGACAATATTGAAATTTCCGGCCAGTGCCAGGTTCCGGGCCGGGATCGTATCCCGATTGATAAACGGATGACAATACTCCACTTTGTTTTTGCCCTGGGTGCCATAGCGCAGGTGGCCCAGCAGCAATTCTCCCAGGAAATCCAGGTGTCCCTTCATCAGGCCCGGGTGACTTTTAATATGGGGATGGTATTTTTCGAGCTCATCAATCTCTTTCCCGATCTGCTGAAATATATCAGCGATGGCCTGCGGGGCATTGCTGCGGATCCGGTTCATAAAAGGATAACCGGGCTCCACATCCAGTTTTACAGAGGCTACCCCCGCACCATCCTGCCCGCGGTTGTGCTGCTTTTCCATCAGGAGGTACAGCTTATTAAGCCCCCACAGTACCGTATTGTACTTTTGATGGTAGTACGAAAAGGGTTTTCTTAACCGTATGAATGCGAGTCCGCATTCGTGTTTGATCGGGTCGCTCATGAAAGGCGCAAAGGTAGGCTATAAAGTTGAACCCTGCCTGATTAATCCCCTTCGGGCTCCCGGTTTTGGGGAATGATCACGGTCAGGACACAGCCCTCCGCGGGGGCGGTTTGCAGTTCTATTCTCCCATTAAAAAGTGCCGCCCGGGTCCGGATATTGCTCAGGCCGAGCCCCTCTTTGGCGGCGCGGGGATCAAAGCCCTTACCATTGTCCGTGATTGTGAGGAATATATGCTCCGCATCCGACTGCAGTTTTATCAAAATATGCGTAGCCGCTGAATGGCGGATAATATTGCTGATTTGCTCCTGTATAATCCGGAACAGGCTGAGCCGCAGGTTTCCAGGGATCTCCTCCTCATCAAAATGGCGGCAATTGAATTCGATGCTGAACTTATGGGCCCTTCGCAACGCATCGCAAAGATCCTGTATGGACTCCGCCAGCCCCAGGTCGCCCAGGGTGGGTGGCACCAGCGACTGGGACAATTGCCGGATTTCGTTGATAATGCCAGCCAGGTTTTTGTGTGCAAGGCTGATCATTTCCAGTACCTCGGCACCGGCTTTCTCCTTGGCCACTTCAAGATAGAGGCGGGTGGTATTGAGGTGCTGGTTGATATTATCATGCAGCTCCTTCCCGATCTCCCTTCTTTCTTTTTCCTGCGCATCGATCGTGGCCTGGGTTACCTGCTTCTGTTTCTGGATTTCCTGGTCAATCAGTTTCTGGGATAATTTTTTCTGTTCGGTGATATCGGCAAAGGAACAGATCGTATTGATCACTTGCCCTTCCGCATCCAGTATGGGTTCTGCATTCACAAGCAGCCAGGCCCGTTCATTCGCCCCGGGACGGAATACACCCATAACCACATCCCGTACCGGTTTCCCAATTTGAATGGCAAGAGGCCCCGGTCTGCTTTGCTCAGGGAAATCGCTGCCATCTTCATGGATCACATTCCAACGGGGATCAGGAGCTTTCTTACCCTGCAACTGCTCCTCCGTTAACCCCAGCAGATCCAATGCGGCCTGGTTGGCGATGATCATTTCGCGTTCATGATCCTGGAGGATCACACCCAGTTTCAGGTTCTGGATCAGGTGACGGAATCTTCTTTCACTTTCCCGGAGCCGGTCTTCGATCGCTTTTCGCTTAGAATCATTGGTAAAATAGATAACCATGGATCCGAAAACGGGATTCTCTATCAGGTTATGTCCCCTTACTGTACACCAAATCCATTCCCCGGAGGAATGCCGTAGCCGCAGGGAAAGATAGTTCACCTGCGACTCCTTCCTGAACTCCGTTTCAAATGCTTCAATGGCATTCTTACTATCTTCCGGGTGGACATATTCAAAGATTTGCCGCCCCAGCAGATCGGCGGTATCATATCCGGATATTTTACGGATGGAAGGGCTGCAATACCGGATCATACCCCCGGCATCCGTCATGATAATCCCATCAAGCGACTGGGCGATCATATTGCGGTAAAACAATTCACTCTCCTCCAGCCGGGCCTGTGCTTTTTTCCGGTCCGTAATATCTTTCCCCACACCCAGCAACCCGATCCGGTTCCCCTCGTCGTCGAATAACAGGGAAATGGTATGGAGCAAATATTTCTGCTCTCCGTCATGACCGGTAAAAGAGGTTTCCCCCTTCCAGATGCCGTCATTGATTACCATGTCAAATACCTGCTCGCGTGTATAAGGCGAATAATCCGTATCCATGACATACCGGTAGGGGCGGCCAATCGCTTCGGCAGCTGTAATCCCGGTCAACTTTTCCAGCACATGGTTCCAGGAAGTAACCACCCGGTTGAGGTCCGTGGTGACGATCACATCGGTTACATTATTCAGTACCGTTGCCTGCTGCCGGAACCGCTGTTCACTTTCCTGCAGGGCTTTTTCTGTTTGCTTACGGATACTGTCATCAAAAAAATTAATGACCATCCCGTTGATATAAGGATTCCCGAACAGGTTATGCCCCCTTACCATGCACCAGATCCAGCCCCCGCTTTTCATTTTTACCCGGAGGGAAATGAAATCGACCTTTGTGGCATTCCTTCTTTCTGTATCAAAGGCAGCGAGTGCCAGTTCTCTTTCGTCCGGATGCAGTAAATCAAATGAATTTTTACCCAGCATATCTTCCGCCTCATATCCCAGGATGGAGCTCACTGCCGGGGAGGCAAATTTGATGATCCCCTTCTCATCGGTAATAAATATTCCGTCAAACGAATTGATAAATAAATTCCTGAAAAAAAGTTCACTTTCCCGCAGCCGCTCTTCCGCCAAACGCTGGGCGGTGATATCCTGCTGTGTTCCCCAGACCCGCTTCAATTGCCGGCCTTCCACTACACCGGTCATCCGGTTCAGGAAATATTTCACCTGCCCTTTCTTGTCAAACTCTTTTGTTTCAACGGTCGTGGTGGCAAATCCATTCCGGATAAACTGCCGCAGGCCTTCTGTCTGCTGCGGATCTGAAAAATCCAGTAGTTGATCCAGCCGGGCACCGGTCAGGTCGGCCGCTTTATCAAACCCGTACATCCGGGCCATATTATCATTGCATTCCACCAGGAAAGAATGCTCTTTCCAGTATTCCAGGACAAAGTCCGGATCACTGTTGACAGGGACCGGCTGCTCCGCCTCGAACATCCAAAGCCCTTCAGCGCTTTCCTCAAACGCCATATAGCGCTCCGGGAAATCAGGAACCTGTGTCTTTACAGTACCCGTCATTTCTAACCGGCCTGATGGTACCGCGCAGATTACCTGGACCAGGGCATTGGACCCCGGCTCTTCCATAAGAGCTGAACATTCCCAGGCAACCCGTGCAGGGTGATCACCGGGCAAACCCATCTGCAGCCGGATAACGATCCGTTTGCCGGGTTGCAGCAGGCATTGCTCCAGGACAGCCTTTACCTTTTCGCAGGAAGCGGGATCAATTACGAAAGAAACAGGGAGCGTGGTGTTTACCGGTGCCCCGGGCCTGAAATGATCGTTGAACAAGGGGTTCGCCGACACAATAGCTCCACCCGGATCAAGAAGAAAATAATAAAATTGATCAGAAGAATAAAAGTAATCGGACAACGTATTCATAGTGCTAAACGACCCGGCTGGCTGGATTCCGGCTTTTTTAAAGCAGATTGCTAAAGTTAGCAATAATATTCAGCCCGGGAAAGCACGGAACAGCTTTTCCTTCCTGCTTTAAAGAAAAAGGGATTTTACGTACGGACATGGCCGTGAATCCGGCCTGCAGGACAATAGCAAGGTAAAAAGATAACCTGTTAACGGCAGGACTTATTGCTAAAATGATTTTACATCCGTACCGAACTTCTTCAACTGGGGACAGGCAGCTTCCGTACCGGGATCCACCATCACATAGTAAGAAGGTAATTTGTTGCGGATCCACTTTTCCAGGGTATTGCTTTTCTTTTCTTCGAGTGCGAAGTTCGATATCCGGCTGTAGTCGTCTTTCATGTTTATCCGGTGCGGCTCCGATCTTGATTTCAGGTACACGATCCGTACTCCTTTCTTGCCCTGCTCTCCTTCAAAAGGGGTGGGCTGTGAAAATTCACCCACTTTCATTTTGCCCAGCATCGCCACCATTTCCTTATCCAGCATATCAATGGTCACAAAAGTGGACCCGTCCCTGTTGGTGATAAAGGGACCGGAATATTTGGCAGCCTCATCATCACTGTACTTGGAAGCCGCTTCATTAAAACCAATAGTGCCGGCAATAATCTTCGAACGGATCGTATCCAGTTTCCTTTTTGCCTGGCCGATCTCTTCTTCCGTTACAGGAGGAATACGCAGAATATGGCGGACCACCGCATCATCCCCGTTGCGTTGCACCAACTGGATCACATGAAACCCGAATTTGGATTTCACCGGGGAAGAGATCTCACCTTCCTTTAAGCGGAAGGCGGTGGACAGGAATACGGGATCCCAGGTTTTCTCCGTCCGGTTGATCTGGTACTGGCCGCAACGATCCTTGCTGCCAGGGTCTTCCGACACCTGTTTGGCGAGACGGCAGAAATCGGTCACCTTGGTTTCGATCTGTTTTTTATAGTTATTCATTTCCCCTACGATATACTGTTCCAGGTCACGGGATGCTTTGGGGTACAGAATAATTTGCCCGATCTCCAGTTCCGATTCATAGAACGGGAGACTGTCCTTCGGGATTTTTTCAAAATAGGCTTTTACTTCAATGGGAGTGATCCGCACATTGTCCACGATCTTGCGCTGCATGGCCTGGGCCAGTTTTTGTTCCTTCACGGATTCACGGGCATCATCCTTGATCTGGTAAATGGTTTTACCCGCCACTTCTTCGAGGGCTTCCTGGCTGCCAAACTGGTTAATATAAGTACGGATCCGGTTATCCAGGTCGGCTTCCACTTCCTCATCCGTCACCGGCAGGGAGTCTTTCTGCGCCTGCAGCATCAGCATTTTCGAAATAATGGCCTGTTCCATCAGCATGCATTCCGCATTCTCCGGCACAGTACCCCCCTGGCGGGAGATATCGGCCAGTGAGTTCCGGATATCCGACTGCAAAATGATCTTATCCCCAACAATACCCGCAATCTTATCCGCAATGACCTTTTGGGGCTGACCCTGAGCCGCAGCAGCGGCAGTAAGGAAGAAAAAAGCAGCTATAAAGCTATTCTTGATACTATGCATATGTTCAAAAGTAGTTAGGCGGGTATGACTATTAAATGGCCGCCCCTGTATTTAACAAAAGTTTTTTACTGCCAAACTCAAGGTCCGGCGCTGCACGGAAGAAAGGATCCGGAATTCGTTTCCTGATAAAACAATACGGTTCTTTATAATGTGCGTTTCACTTCCTCAATTTCATACGCTTCCACCACGTCACCGGCCTTGATATCACTGAAGTTCTTGATGGTCAGACCGCATTCCATACCGGATACCACTTCCTTCGCATCGTCCTTGAAACGTTTGAGGGATCCCAGCTCGGCATTCACTCCTTCGGCGGTCGGGTAGATCACAATACCATCCCGGATCAGGCGGACTTTCGAATCGCGTTTGATCTTACCATCCAGTACAACACAACCGGCCACCGTAGCTTTGTCGAATTTGAATACCTCACGGATCTCCACATTGGCCACGATCTTCTCCTGTACCTTGGGTTCCAGCATCCCTTCCATCGCGCTCTTCACTTCCTCGATCGCGTTGTAGATGATAGAATACATCTTGATCTCAATACCGGCTTTATCGGCCAGTCTTGAAGCCTGCAGGGAAGGACGCACATTAAAGGCGATCACGATGGCGTCAGACGCTTCGGCCAGTACGATATCGCTCTCATTGATCTGGCCCACTCCTTTATGGATCACACTGACGAGGATCTCCTGGGTTGACAATTTCTGCAGGGAGTCACTCAGGGCCTCTACAGATCCGTCCACGTCACCCTTGATGATCACTTTCAGTTCTTTGAAGCTGCCCAATGCCAGGCGGCGGCCGATCTCATCCAGCGTAATATGTTTCTTGGTGCGGATCCCCTGCTCACGCAGGATCTGGGCGCGGCGGTTGGCAATTTCCTTGGCTTCCCCTTCATCCGCATATACTTTGAATTTTTCACCAGCCTGGGGTGCCCCGTTCAACCCAAGCACCACGGCCGGGGCGGATGGACCCGCCTCATCTTCCTTCTTATTTCTTTCGTTGAACATGGCTTTCACCCTTCCATAATACTGACCGCTCACGATCAGGTCGCTATGGTGCAGGGTGCCGTTTTCCACCAGCAGGGTGGCCACATATCCGCGGCCTTTATCCAGTGTGGCTTCAATGATGGTACCGGTGGCTTCCCGGTTGGGATTGGCTTTCAGGTCCAGCAATTCCGCCTCCAGCAGTATTTTTTCCAGCAGTTTATCAACATTCAATCCCTTTTTAGCAGAAATTTCCTGGCTCTGGAATTTACCTCCCCATTCTTCCACCAGCAGGTTCATCTGGGAAAGCTGTTCGTATATTTTTTGTGAATTGGCGCCATCCTTATCGATCTTATTGATCGCAAAGATCATTGGTACACCGGCGGCCTGGGCATGACTGATTGCCTCCCTGGTCTGCGGCATCACCGCATCATCCGCAGCGATCACGATCACGGCAATATCGGTCACTTTTGCACCCCGGGCACGCATGGCGGTAAAGGCTTCGTGACCCGGTGTATCGAGGAAGGTAATCTCCTTTCCATTGGACAATTCCACCTGGTAGGCCCCGATGTGCTGGGTGATACCACCTGCCTCACCGGCCACCACATTGGCATTCCGGATATAATCAAGCAGGGAGGTTTTACCATGGTCCACGTGTCCCATGATGGTAACGATCGGGGAACGGTGCTGCAGTTCATCATCATCATCCTCTTCGTCCTCGTGTTCCATTTCCATCTGCTTCTCCATATCGATAAATTCCACATCATAGCCAAATTCACTGGCCACGAGTTCGATCACTTCCGCATCGAGACGCTGGTTAATGGACACCATGATGCCGAGGCTCATACACTTGCTGATCACTTCGGCAAAACTGACATCCATCAGGTTGGCCAATTCGCTCACACTGATAAATTCTGTTACCTGCAGCTTATTGCTGTCGGCCGCTTCGCCCATCGCATCCGCCATTTCCTGTCTTTTCTCCCTGCGGTGTTTGGCTTTCAGGCTCTTTCCTTTACCACCTCCACCGGCAAGCTTGGCCTGCGTCTCCTGTATTTTTTTCTGGATTTCTTTTTCGTCGATCAGTTTGTCTTCGCGGCGTCCGGTACCCGGGCGCATATCCCGGCGATTGCCGGCTACCCCGCCCCTGCCACGGTTGAAACCACCGCCGCCGGGTCGTTTGTCATCCTCCTTATTAATGAAGATCTCCCGCTTGTTGTCCTTTTTTTCAATGGGAATACGCTTCCGCTTCTTTTTCTCATCTTTTACCGGCCGGGTATCATTGTCCACCGGCAATTCAATTTTTCCGAGAATCTTGGGCCCGGTCAGTTTTTCCACTTCAATATTCTCAATCACGGTATGCTGCTCTTCTGCCACCGGTTCTTCTTTTACCGGAACCTCCACGACCGGTTTCACTTCTGCAACCGGGACTTCTTCTGCTTTCTTTTTGGCTTTTCCCTTACCCGCTTTTTCTTCCTCCACAACCGGAGTCTCTTCTTTTTTGACCTTCGCAGTTTTCTTCGGACGGGTAGAAGAATCAATTGTAGAGAGATCGATCTTCTTCACCACTTTGGGGCCTTCAATTTCCGGAACCGCTGGTTTCACCACCTCTGCTTCCACCACTTTTTCCTCTTCCTTCTCTGCTTTCTCCTCTTCTTTTGCCGGTTTTTCTTCCACCACCGGTTTCACCACTTCTTCTTTCTTCGCTGCCTTTGCGGCCGGTTTTTCCTCTTTCCGGAAGCTGATCTCCTCTTCTTCCTTTTTCTTCTTTGCATCCACCTGGCTACCCTTTGGTAATTCCAACTGGTCGCTCTTCATCTTCGCCGCCTTATCACCCTGGAACTCCTGCTGCAGGGCACGGTACATATCCTCTGTCAGCTTGGACGTGGGTTTCAGGTCATCCTTGGGAAAACCTTTCCCAATCAGGAAATCAATGATGGTGTCCTGGCCTACGTTAAATTCTTTAGCCGCAGCTAATAATCGTGGAAGTTTTAATTCTGCCATTAATGTTTATTAAATCAAATCGTCAAATGGGTCACCCTTCGTTAAGTTCCGGGTGACAGGTATCATCTTCGGCTGAAACCCTGCTCAGGTTCCAGTTATTCTTTCTCGAATTCTTCTTTCAAAATCCTCCGCACATCCGCAATGGTCTCTTTTTCCAGATCGGTCCTGCGCTCCAGTTCTTCCGGTGTCAGGTTCAGTACGCTGCGGCCGGTATCACAACCCACTCTTTTCAGCTCATCAATGATCCAGGTCTCAATCTCGTCGCTGAATTCTTCCAGGTCGATATCATACTCATTTTCTTCACCCTCGTTATCCCGGTACACATCCAGTTCATAGCCGGTCAGTTCCGAAGCCAGCTTGATATTCACCCCGCGGCGGCCGATCGCCAGGGATACCTGGTCGGGCTTGAGATAGACATTCGCATGTTTGGCTTCGTTGTCCAGTTCCATACTGGTGATCTTGGCCGGTGTCAGTGAACGCTGGATGAGGAGCTGGATATTGCTGGTCCAGTTGATCACATCGATATTTTCATTTTTCAGTTCCCGTACAATTCCATGGATCCGGCTTCCCTTCATCCCCACACAGGCACCCACCGGGTCAATGCGGTCATCATAAGATTCCACCGCCACTTTGGCCCTTTCACCGGGGTCCCGGACGATCTTCTTAATGACGATCAGGCCGTCAAAGATTTCCGGCACTTCGATCTCCAGCAACTTGGCCAGGAATTCGGGGGAAGTACGGGAAAGGATAATGACCGGGTTGTTGTTCTTCATATCCACTTTCTTCACCACGGCCCGGATATTCTCTCCTTTTTTGAAATAATCCTGCGGGATCTGTTCGCTTTTCGGAAGGATCAGTTCATTCCCTTCTTCATCCAACAGTAAAATCTCCTTTTTCCAGACCTGGT
Source organism: Sphingobacteriales bacterium (assembly GCA_016192105.1). Classification (GTDB taxonomy): domain Bacteria; phylum Bacteroidota; class Bacteroidia; order Chitinophagales; family Chitinophagaceae; genus JJ008. The sequence goes on from JACPUV010000023.1 coordinate 115,830, forward strand.
ACACTTCAGCGCTGATGATCTCCCCGGTGCGGTCACCGTATTTTTTTGCAAGAACATTTTTCTTCAGATCACTGATCCGGCTGGCCAGGGTTTGCTTGGCGGCCAGGATCGCACGACGGCCAAAATCCAGCAGGTCGATCTCCTCATACAACTCTTCCCCCACTTCAAAGTCGGGCTCAATTTTCACTGCATCCTTGTAAGCCACCTGCGCCAGCGCGTCCTCCACCTGCCCGTCTTCCACGATCATACGGCGGCGGATAATCTCCAGGTCACCTTTTTCGGCGTTTACGATCACGTCGAAATTCTCATCACTGCCATATTTTTTACGCAAGAGGGTTTTAAAAACATCTTCCACCACTTTCATCATGGTCGGGCGGTCAATATTTTCCGCATCTTTAAAATCCTGGAATGCGTCGATCAGGTTAATACTTGACATAGCTCAAAATTTTGTAATCCGGTTTGATTAAAATTTAATTTGAATTTTTGTAGTTTTTATTTGATCAAATGGAATCGTATGCGCTACGGTTTCCATCTTCTTTCCCTTTCCTTTCACCTCTTCCACCACAATACCGGTTTCTGTGACAAGAAGCAATTTCCCTTCTGTTTTGGTGCCATCCAGTTTCACTACATCCACAAAACGGCCCACATTTTTCAGGTACTGGCGGTGCAGTTTCAGGGGTTCATCCAGGCCCGGGGAGGAGAGTTCCAGTGAAAAATCGCCATCAGGGTACACCCCTTCTTCTTCCAGTTGCTTATACAATTTCCGGTTGTACTGAACCAGCTTATCTACACTAATTCCATGATTACCATCAATATACACCTTAATATTGTTGGTCGGTTTGATCCTTATTTCCACTAAAAACAGTTCGGGCTCTCCGCTGATCAGGGCGGTAACCTTCTGCTCCAAAGCCTGTATTTGCAGTTCGTTGCTCATTGGGTATAAAAGAAGAAGGGAACGGCCTCGTTCCCTTCTATCGTCTTTTTCCAGTGCAAATGTACGGGAAAAATGCAGTTCGCGCCAAATTGTATTCCGGGTAACCCGAAGGTTAATAATTCGGTAAACCGGCCTGAAAAGCCGGTAACCGGAAAAAGACCCTTCCTACCTTTACAGTCCGATGAAATACATTTTATGGGCGATTGGAATTTATATCCTTTACCAGTTCATCTTTAAACTGGTGATACCGGTCTATATCGCCAGCCGGAAAATTAAAAAAGGATTCCGTGAAATGCAGAGCCGTATGCAGGAGCAAATGCAGCAGCAACAGGGATTTACTCCCCCTCCCCAAACAGATCCGGCGGATCCCAAACACAAGGCAGGGGATTATATTGAGTTTGAGGAAGTACAATAATCCTGCTTCAACACAGCAGCCTGGGCATACGTACCGGAGCAGGGCTACCGAATCAGTTCAAACCCCGCTTCCTTTACCTGGCTTGAGCTGGTCCCGATAAAGACTTTAAAGTCCCCCGGTTCAAAAATATAGTTCAGCCGGTCATTGTAAAAGCGGAGATCATTCGCGGAGATCGTAAAGCTGATTTCCCTGCTTTCGCCCCCCTTGATAAACACCTGCTGAAACCCTTTTAACTCCTTCACCGGCCGCACCACGGAACCCGTCAGGTCACGGATATATAACTGCACGGTTTCGGTGCCACCGGTATTGCCCTTATTGGTTACCGTTACTGCTGCGGTGATCGTTTGCCCCGGTTTGAATGTCCTGGCGCTGAGCCGGATATCACTGTACTCAAAATCCGCATAGCTCAGCCCGTGACCAAACGGGTATTTCGGGTAAATTGAAAGATCGGTATAGGCCGAGCGGTAAAATTTATCGCTGTCATGCTGCGCCGGGCGGCCGGTATTGTAATGATTGTAATAAATGGGAATTTGTCCCTCGGTTATGGGAAAACTCATGGGCAGTTTGCCGGAAGGATTATAATCGCCGAATAACACATCGGCAATGGCATTTCCTGCTTCCGTACCCAGCCACCAGGAATACAGGATAGCGGGTGCATGATCGGCAGTCCAGTTAAAAACAAGCGGGCGGCCCGCGCTGATCAGTACAGCCACCGGCTTTCCTGTTGCCACCACGGCTTTGATCAGTTCTTCCTGCACACCGGGCAGTTGCAGGGAGCTCCGGCTCTTGGCTTCGCCGCTCATATTGGGACCTTCCCCGACAGAAAGGATCACAAAATCAGCGTTCTTCGCCGCTTCAACAGCTTCCGCGAAACCGGCCCTGGAACTGTCCATGAAATCACAGCCTTTGGCATAGAGCAACCGGGTCTCAGCTGACACTTTTTTACTGACCCCCTGCCAGAGCGAAACCATCCGGAGGGAATCATCGGGCCATTCATAACTCCAGAAACCCCGGTTATCGCCCTGGGCTTTAACAAAGGGACCGATCAATGCGATCGTACCGGTTTGCTTACAGACCGGCAGGGTATGATTGTCATTCTTCAGCAGTACAATGCTCTTCTTCGCAATATCCCGGGAAACGGCCAGGTGTTCCGCATTATTCCATTGCGCCTTTTCCCTGTCTTCACTGGAGAACTTATAGGGATCGGCAAACAATCCCATTTCAAATTTCTTGCGCAGGATCCTTCTCACCGCATCATCAATCACACTCATTTTTACTTTGCCTTCTTTTACCAGCCTGGCCAGGTGTTGAATATAACTCCGGCTCTCCATATCCATATCGCTTCCGGCATTCGCTGCCTGTAAAGCCGCTTCATAATTATTTTTTGAATACCCGTGGTTGATCATCTCGCCGATACTGCCCCAGTCGCTCACCACAAAGCCGCTGAATTTCCACTGGCCTTTTAAAATATCCCGTTGTAAATATTTATTTCCCGTAGCCGGAATACCGTTAAGGTCATTAAATGAATTCATAAACGTGGCAGCCCCGGCTTCTGCGGCCGCTTTAAAAGGCGGCAGGTAGGTTTCGTACAGCTGGCGAAGACTCATGTCCACACTGTTGTAATCACGGCCACCCACAGCCGCACCATAAGCCGCAAAGTGTTTGGCGCAGGCCATCAGTGCGGAAGTATCCCCGAATCCTTTCCCCTGGAAACCTTTCACTCTCGCTTTCGCGATCAGTGAACCGAGATAGGGATCTTCCCCTGCTCCTTCCATCACCCTGCCCCAGCGGGGATCACGGGCAATATCCACCATGGGAGCAAAGGTCCAGTGGATACCGGAGGCACTGGCTTCCGTGGCTGCCACCCTGGCGCTGGCTTCCATGGCAGCAAGGTCCCAGCTGGCTGCTTCTCCCAGCGGAATAGGAAAGATGGTGCGGTAACCATGTATGATATCCTGCCCGAAGAGCAGGGGGATTTTTAACCTGGATTGCAGGGCCACTTCCTGCAACTCCCTTGTTCTTTTTACCCCGGTTACATTCAGCATGGAACCCACTTTCCCTTCTTTGATCTGTGAAAGCAGGTTGCCATCATTGGTCAGGGGACCGGTAGCGGCCCAGGGGCCGTTGTACTGATTCATCTGCCCGATCTTTTCATCGAGGGTCATCAGTTTAAGAAGTGAGTCAACCGATTTCCGGATCTTTTTTTCTGCAGGACTTTGAGAATAAGCAGCGCCTGTTATGAACAACAGGCAGGCGATGGCAGCAATTCTTTTCATAATGAATGTTTAGGCGAATAAATATAAAGTACTATGAATTGGGCAGGACCCAGGTCATCCGCAAACTGCCCGGCAGAGCAGTTCATCACTGGTACACCCGCACCCAATCCACGATCATTTGCCGGGGAAATATTTGCTCATCTACCCCGAATTTTCCTCCCCACTTACCCCCCACAGCAATATTGAGCAGCAGGTGAAATTCCTTATCGAAAGGCCAGGCAGCAAAGCCGGTCTTGTCGTTTTTAAAATAATTGTATAGCTGTCCGTCCACCAGGAAAGAAATGGATTCCGGTGTCCACTCGATGGAGTAAATATGAAACAGGGAAGAGTAGTCCGGGCGACTGATGCCTTTTGTTTTTTGTGTGCCGAGCATCCCATTGTAGGATTGGGTGTGCACCGTGCCAAATACGGAGTCCGGCCAGTACCCGACATTCTCCATGATATCGATTTCCCCGCTCAAGGGCCAGCCGCCGTATTCCCAATGGGTGGGCAGCATCCAGATCGCGGGCCAGAGTCCCCTGCCGGCAGACAGTTTGGCCCTGATCTCCATCCGTCCGTATTGCCAGTCACCCTTATTTCGGGAAGCCAGCCTGGCCGAAGTATAGGCTGCCCCCTGGTAATCTTCCCGGCGGGCTTCAATGATCAGGCATCCATCCTGCACCCGGGCATTGTCTGTCCTGTCCCAGGTATAGTACTGCAGTTCATTATTTCCCCATCCGCAGTTTTGGGGACAGCCGGTCCCTTTATCATAATTCCATTTCAGGCTGTCGGGCAGTCCCACGTAATTAAATTCATCCGACCAGACCAGTTTACTGAAAACAGATTGTGCTTCACTTCCCTTCCGGGCAAAAAGAAAACACAGGAGGATACCGGTAGCCAGTATCCGCTTATTGCTGAGCCACATAATCACTGCTTTGACGTTCCTTAATAAAAAAAATAAAAGTGGAGGTATTATCTTAAAAAAGAAGATACGTTCCACTTTTTTAGACTGCTTATGCTTATTGCTTTTTTGAAGCCTTATTGATAAACTCGTATATAATCAATCTCCATAGCGGCACTGGAGAATCCGGGATCTACGGCCCCGCCAAAACTGCCTCCCATCGCCACATTCAGGATCACAAAGAAATTTTGGTTGAACGGCAGGCTGCCCGTATTCCCAAAAGAATAAAAAACAACATCATCCACAAAAAATTTGATGGAAGAAACGGTCCATTCCACCGCATACCTGTGAAACTCCGTAGTAACATTCGGAACGGCGACAGTAGCGCCATCTCCATTCCCTCCCGAATGCCCCGGGTGATGCAGGGTTCCAAAGATCGTATTGAGCTGATTGCCCCTGTGTTCCATGATATCGATCTCGCCACAGGCCGGCCAGCCCACTGTACCGATATTATTGCCCAGCATCCAGATCGCAGGCCAGGTACCCGCGCCGGCAGGCAACTTGGCCCGCGCTTCAATCTTCCCGTACTTAAATGAAAATTTATCCCTCGACAGGAGCCGGGCGGAAGTATAGGGACTCCCGCTGAAATTCTCTGCCTTCGCAATTATTTTAAGGGTACCATTCGATACCACGGCATTATCGGTTCTGTTAGTATAATACTGCAGCTCCCCGTTTCCCCATCCGCCGGCACCGAGGTCATATCCCCATTTGGCCGGATCCGGCGCGCCGGGTGTGTCAAATTCATCGGACCAGACCAGGGTCTGGATTACGTTTACGGAAAGCGTGATTGATTTGGAAATGGAATGTCCTGTTCCGCTCTTGGCCGCAACCGTAATGGTATAGGTGCCCGAAGCCGTGTATTTGTACGAAAGTGTTCCGGTTGAAGATAATTGGTTTACTCCATTCCCCAGGTCAAAGGTATAAAGTACGGTATGCGTGGCAGACGCGGTAAAGGTCACATTGCCGCTATTGTCCGGGTTGACAACCGCATTGACGACCAGGTTCTCCGGGATGATATCCGTAGTTCCGTTCTCTTTATTCTTATTACAGGATGTTACGGTAACAAGGAGCAATAAAACCGGGAACAAAATTGGTTTCATATACAAGAGGTAAACTGAAATAATAAAATAACATCCACCCGTTTTACAGGGTGTACAGATAAAAGGGAACCAGGTTTCCTTTTATCTGTATTTCCTGCATTTCATCCACCCATTATTACATGGGCTTTAATTTCAGGTACCAGGCGTTTCCTGTCTCTGTCCCTCTTGCTCTTAAGTATAAATAAGTGGGTGTGATCACCATGATTTCATATTCCTTTTGCAAAGAACCGTACCCGATAAACTGTGCATTACTGGTCAGCTCAATCGCCGTTTTTGTTGAAGGCGCGTTGGCAGCAATACCAGAACTGGAAGGAACAAAATTAAAAGCGGTAGCAGGGCTTCCGCCATAGGAATAACAGGCTTCAGCTCCGGAACCGGGAATACCCGGTAAAGTGGTCAGCCCGCCGGTCTTGGTAAAAGCGCCATCCGGTGTCGTTACTGTTAAAGTAAAACTGGTGGCTCCTGTTTTAGTAAAAGCAAACCTGGCTGTATAGAAACAATTACAGCAGGCTACTTTCTCGTTGGGAGCGGCCGCCCACCATTCGGGTGTAACAGAGGTGGTGCTCCAGGGACCTACACCAAAATGGCCGGCCACATCTTTGTCAACATACCATGTTTTGGTCCCGCCACCGGTAAGATTCGCTACGATCGTAGGATCCGGAACGAAATTACTCTGAACGGTCACGTCTTTTGTTGCAGTAGAAGATGTACCACCCTTACCATAAACAACCACGGTTACCCGGTAGGTATTCAGGCCCAGTTTGGTATATTTTTTTAAACCCCTGCCGCTGGCCAGGAAATCCAGGTTGATCCCGTCGGCTGCATCATAGTCAATCTTATAAGACAGACCGTTGCTGGCGGTAATGACAAAGTTTACATCACCGGATCCGTCCCCGTTGGGGTGAGTGCCATCTTGCCCGACCAATTGTGCGTCAATAACAATATTGGAAGGAGCCGTCAGGTCCCCCATCGAGTAATCCGCCTGCTTGCAACTGATAACCACAGTCAGTATCAGTAGAACAGCCGCTGCTATTTTAAATAATGCTTTCATATTAATCTGTTTTTTTAATTAGTTAATCTGATGTTATCGACGTAGAAAATGGAACCCTGTCCACCCTCACCGGGGGCATTGCCGCTATAACCGTCATTAAACCGGAATACGATCTGGCCAAACTTCGCATTCGCCGGTAAAGCAGGCAGTGTGCTGAAATCAAATACCAGTTCTTCCCAGGCTCCGGAAGTGGTGAACGGCACTTTTAGCACCCCTACCCCGTTGCCCGGTGTTCCGGTATAAGCAGCTTCCAGTTCCAGGTTCAGTTTTTTACCAATAAGTGTGGGATCCGGGTTATACACCAGGATTTTCACTTTTTTATTTACAGACAAATCAACCAATTGATTTAACGGGCTATAAGTCCCGCTCCAGTTTTCCCATCCGCGAACATATTTACCCACGGTGGCTGATGTATTCAAACCGGTGGCATCCGGGTTGGCCACTTTTGTAAACTGCTGACCGCCTCCGAATGTACCAAAGAAATAATTTACAGCCGCATCTTCAAAAGTGATGGGTAAAGCAAAAGAGAAGGGGTTAATGGTTTTGGCCGTTATCACTTCTGCGGTTGCGGCCCCGGTATAAGTGGCATTACCGCTTTTGGCAACCACTTTTACATTATAGGCGCCAGACGCAGCGTACACATGATAAACCGTTGCATTTTTTGCCAGCGGGGTACCTACTTCATTCGGCACATCGCCCCAGTAAACCAGGAAAGAAGCTGTATAAAGAGCGGTAGCTTTTACCGACAGGCTGTTGGCATTGCTGCCAATGGTCGGCACCAGGTTTTCCGGCGCCCGGTAGGTTACCGTGATCGGGTAGGCGTTGGTTGTTTGTTTGCCGGCCAGATCAGTGGATACGATCGTTACGGAAAAACTGCCTTCGGGATAAACGTGTGAGGCGTTATTTCCGGGTAATACTGTTGCTTTGGCGCCATCGTGGCCAAAGTCAACAGAAAAAGAAGTAACCCCCTCACCCAGGGGCGTAACGGTTACCACGCCTGAATTATCGTTACTGATATCAATGATTTTGGAAAGATTGCCGGAGCTAACGGTACTTAAGAAAGAGGTATCTCCATCAATACCGGCCTTTTTTGCACATCCGGTGGCTATAAAAAGGAGCGCTGCAATCCCCCATACTATTTTTACTTGTTTCATTATGGACAATTTAAAGTTTTATTATTAATAGCCTGGATTCTGTACCAGTTTGGTTCCCTGCAACTCCCGGAAGGGGATCGGGAAAATTTCATTTTTATTGGCAACAAATCCCCTGCCCGCTAACTTGGACGCCGCATCACCCCATCTTACCAGGTCGAAAAACCGGTGGCCTTCCCCGGCGAGTTCCAGCCTGCGTTCCGCTTTGATCGCCGCCATGGAAACAGGAACTGAAGAAAGTCCTACCCGGGCCCTGACCGCATCGAGCAGTGCCTGTGCCCTGGCGCCTGTAGCTCCCAGTGCTTCTGCTTCCATTAAATAGGTATCGGCCAGGCGGATGATCGGTGTGTTTTGTTTATAGTTTAATTCCATTGCACCGCCGCCTGTTCTTACATCAGCCTGCCGGGGCAGGAATTTGTTCAGGAAATAACCGGTATTCTGGTATCCGGCAATATAACTGGCCTGGCCGGCTGCCGCCAATGCTTTCAGGTCAAATACAGTGGCCTCAAAACGGGGATCTCCGCTGATGGCATCATAAAAATCCTGTGTGAACACATTAAAGCTCCATCCGCTGGGTAAATCCGGTGCGGTGGAACCAGCAGGTCTTGAATAACTGCGGGGGCCTACCATTACATTCAATGAATTTCCTTCATCACGGCCGCTTCCCCACCAGCCCCAGTCAGAATTACCGGCGCTGCTATGGCTGCATTCCAGGATATACTCGCTGTTAAATTTATTGGCCACCACCCAGAGGTCGCTGAAATTGGTCAGCAATTTATACCCGTACTGGCTGGTACCACCCGGTGTCCCGTTCACTTCGGCAAACTGTGCGGCTGCCTGGGGCATTTTATTATCATACAGGAATACCTTACCCAGGATTGCCTGGGCTGCTCCCTTGGTCAGTCGTCCGGCATCGGTTGATAAAGTAACCGTAGCGGGCAGATCAGGGATCGCTTCACCGAGATCTTTTTCGATCTGGGTATAAACCGCGGCAGGTGTTTCCTGTACCACATCATACATATTGGAAGCGGTCAGGGGCTCCAGGATCAACGGAATGTTTTTAAACATCCTCACCAGGTTAAAGTAATAGAAGCCACGCAATGCTTTTGTTTCAGCCACAAACCGCGCTTTCAGCGAAGCCTCCATTGTGGTGTTGGGCAGTTTGGCCAGCAGGGTGTTCGCCCTGAAGATACCCTGGTAATAATCATTCCAGAAGCTACCGGGTATGATGTTGGCATTGATGGTATAATTGGAGAAACCCTGGATACCGGCTCCGTCCGTGGCGCCACCGCCGCCCGCATACTGATCGTCGGATCCGGCGTTCATCATGGAGATCATGTTTTCAAACCCGCCGGAGTTTTTACGAAGCACATCATACACGGCAACCAGTGCTGAAAAAGCCTGGTCTTTATCCGCATAATAGTTCTCCGATAAGAATTGCCCCTTGGGCGTTACATCCGTAAATGTTTTTTTGCAAGAGGTTAGTCCCGCAACCAGCAGGAAACCTATTGTCAAAGTATTTATAACTATTTTTTTCATATTAAAAATTTAATAGCCGTTAATTAGAATTGCAGTTGAATACCGAAGATGACTGACCTGGCCTGGGGATAATATCCTTTATCAATGCCAAATACACCGCCGCCGATCTCAGGATCATAGCCGGTATATTTTGTCAGGGTCAGTAAATTTTCACCGGTAACATAGACCCGTAATCTGCTGGCATAAATCTTATTCGCGATCCTGGCCGGCAATGTATATCCTAATTGAACCAGCTTGATCCTTGCATAATCTCCTTTTTCCAGGTAAAAATCAGACATCTTGCCAAAGTTGCCGTTCGGATCCGTACTGGTTAACCGGGGATACTTGGTAGATGTTCCTTCTCCGGTCCAGCGGCTCATGGCAATGGTCTGGAAATTGGAGTTCCCGATATCCAGCCTGCGCAGGCCCTGGAAGATCTTATTGCCACCGGCACCCTGTCCGAATACCATAAAATCAAACCCTTTATATTCAAGGTTGATCGTTAACCCGTATGTATATTTTGGCAGGTTGTTTCCCAGGAATACTTTATCCAGGTCGGTAATGGAACCGTCCCCGTTAGCATCCACCCACCTGAAATCGCCCGGTCTTGCATTGGGCTGAACCAGTCCGCCGGATGTATTTTTATAGTTGCTGATCTCGGCTTCGTTCTGGAATATGCCATCGGTCCGGAATCCGTAGAATGAGTTGTATGATTCACCTACCTGGGTTCTTGTAACAGACCCCATGGACTGGAAGGCGGCATCGCCTGAAATATAATTGGCATCTGAAGCAACATAGGTTACTTTATTCTTCAGCGTACTGAAACTACCGGTAGTGCTCAGGGTAAATTCCCCGATTTTTTTGCGGTAATTCAGCTCCACTTCAATTCCGCTGTTTTCCATATCAGCGATATTGGCCACCGGGGAGGATGACACACCTACATAACCGGGGATAGTGACCGGCCTTAAGATACCGGTTGTTTTTTTAGTATAATAATCAAAGCTCAGGTTCAGGTTGGATACCAGCGTTGCATCGAACCCGGCATTGGCCTGTTTTGTTTCTTCCCAGCGCAGGTCGGGGTTATCCAGTGATGCAGGCGCATACCCGGTGGTAATGACCCCTGAATTTCCCAGCGTATAATTGAAACCGCCGTTCACAGTGGATAAATACCCGAAATTGCGGATCGCATCATTCCCGACGATACCATAACCACCCCTGATCTTTAACAGGTTAATCAGCTTATTGGAAGTCCAGAAACCTTCCCGGGAAACAACCCATCCCAGTGAAAATGACGGGAAGGTCCCGTATTTGTTATTGGCACCAAACCGGGAAGAACCATCCCGGCGGATAATACCGGTAAACAGGTACTTTTCCTGGTAATTGTAGTTCAGCCTGGCAAACAGGGATGATACTTTGTGCTCGGTTGCATCATAGGAACTGGTGGTCCTGCTGCTGGCAGGGATATCAAAACTGAAAGAGGCATCCTTGTAACTGGTGATCGGTAAATTAAACAGGGTGGTACCCTGTCCGCCACCGATGCCTTCCACATAAGCACCCTGTCCTAACAGCACGGTAAAATTATGGTCGCTGATCTTCTTATTATAGGTAATCGTATTCTCGATATTCCAGTTGAAGACCTGTTCATTGCTTTTCCCATAACTGTTCTGGGTTGTTCTTGTTGTGGCACTCAGGTAATAAACCGGGGTAAATCCAAGCCCGCCCCAGTAAGCCAGTTTTGCGCCGACAGTGGATTTTACTTTTAAATCTTTGATAATACTGGCCTCCAGAAATGCATTGCCCACGATATCATCTGACCAGTCGTATGAACCCAGCCGGGTTTGAATATAGGCGATCGGGTTCTTCATCTCCTGGCCTACCCAGCTGGAAATACCATAAGGATTACCGCTGGCATCCCGAATCACCGGGTTCACACTGTAAGGAGCCGAATTCGCAACAACCGGATCCGTTACTACCAGGGGAGTGGTGGGATCCAGGTTGATGGCTGAACTTAACACGCCGCCAAATTCATCCGTACCCCCGATCCCCACTGCTTTCTGGTGGGAATAACCCAGGGTCTGTCCGAATGTGATCCGGTTGGAGATCTTATGAGTGGAGTTGATCCGGAGACTTTTCCGGGTATAGTTCGAAATATCCGTAGCCACAATACCCTGCTGGTCCTGGTAACCTGCTGAGAAGAAATAGGTGGAACGTTCATTACCACCACTCAGGCTGATTTCATGCGTCTGGCGCCGGGCACTGTGATTAAAAATGGCCTTCTGCCAGTCGGTTCCTGTACCGAGTCCGCTCAGATCGGGAAAGAGTACATTTCCGCCACCGGCGACAGACCGTTCATTTAATAAGGTCGCATACTGGGTGGCATTCAAAAGCTTTAGGGTCTTTTCAGGAGCTGAAATACCATAAAAACCGTTATACCCCACAGTCATTTTCCCGGCCTTCCCTTTTTTGGTGGTTACCATGATTACTCCCGTGGCCGCCCTTGTTCCGTAAATTGCCGCAGACGCCGCATCTTTCAATACTTCAATGGATTCGATGTCAGATTGGTTCAGGTAACCGATCCCTCCGGCATCCACAACCACTCCGTCCACAACCCATAGCGGGTTATTTCCTGCGCCGCCAAATGTGGTAACCCCTCTCACCCGGATGGTGGAAGGAGAACCCGGCTGACCGGAATTCTGCATGATGGTTACACCGGAAACCCTGCCCTGCAGGGCTTGTTCGATACGCCCGGAAGGCACTTTTTCAAGGTCTTTTGCCTTGACGCTCGAAATGGAGCCGGTGACCACACTTTTCTTCTGTGTACCATAGCCCACTACCACTACCTCATCCAATTTCAGATCGGCCTTGGAAAGGCTGATTTGCATCGGTTCATCCGTAATGGCAACTTCTTTCGCTTCGTACCCAACTGAAGTAACAACCAGGGTTTGGGCTGTTGCGGGTACGCTGAAGCTAAACTCCCCGGTTTCGTTCGTTACGGTACCCAGTTTGGTACCCTTGACGGAAATGGAAGCGGAAATGCCTTCTCCCTTTTCGCCTGTGACCTTACCTTTTAAAATTTTGTTTTGAGCCTGGGCTGTGAAGGAATGGATGCCCAGAAAAAGAAGGGGAAACAATATCCCCCGGATAATTTTTTTCATACGCAGTCTGATTTTGAGAATTTGAGATAATGAACGTACAAATATATTTACAGGCTTATCTTTTTCCCGTTTCGATTATACATCTTCACTACATCATTAAAGATTAATGTATTGATTATCAATATTTAAATAATACTTCATTACTACATCATTCTGTTTTATCTTTACCTTATGCGTTTCTTGCCTGCTTTGCTTGTATTCCTGCTGACCGGGATTTCTTCTGCTGCCCAAAATACCATTGGGTTACCCCGGATCCTGAATTATAAGAAGAATGAATTTCATGCCGGGAGCCAGACCTGGGATATAAAACAGGATAAATATGGCCGGATGTACTTTGCCAATAATGAAGGGCTGGTGACTTTTGACGGCAGCTACTGGAAAACCTATCCCCAACCCAATAAAACGATTTTACGGTCCATTGCAATTGAAGATGACCGGATTTATGCCGGCGGCCAGGATGAAATTGGCTATTATAAACCGGATAACCATGGGGTGCTCCGCTATTTTTCCATAAAACAACTGATCCCCGAGCCGTATAAAAAATTCGCAGATATCTGGGATATAGAGGTTTACAAAGGAGCTGTATTCTTCCGCAGCTGGGAATGGATTTTTGAATTTAGAGACGACGCCATTAAAGCACACCCCCCCGTTTCCGGGTGGCAATTCCTGAAAAAAGCCGGCGACCAGCTAATTGCCCAGGATTATTCAAAGGGCCTTTACCAGTTTGCAAACGGGCTATGGAAACCCCTTTTGCCGGGCGGGTTCCCCCATGGCGTGGTCACCGGCATTGTCAGCAAACCAAATGGGGATTTACTGATCAGCACCCACAGAGATGGCCTTTTCTCCTTTTCCAACGGCAGCCTGAGCTCCTGGAAGACCCAGGCCGACCCGCAATTTCTAAAGCACAATATCTATTCTTTTGAAAGGATTAATGCGGAGGAATATGTAGCCGGAACGGTATCCATGGGATGTATTGTCATCAATAACCAGGGACAGGTGGTGCAATACCTCGGAACACCCGAAGGCCTGCAGAATAATAATATCTTAAGCGTTTATATTGATAACGAAAAAAATCTCTGGACCGGGCTGAATAACGGGATCAGCTTTATTGCGTACAATGCCGCCATTAAATACATCAAACCGGGCCGGCTGAATGAAGTGACCGGCTATTCCACTTTGCTGTTTAATAACCGGCTCTATATCGCTACTTCGGACGGGGCTTATTCATTGCCGGTAAACGGCCCGGCTTCCGATCTCAGTTTTATAAAAGGGGATTTCTCCCCGGTAAAAAACACATCCGGCCAGACCTGGCGGGTGGCCGAGGTAAATGGCCGTGTCCTGCTGGGACATCATAACGGGTGTTATGATATTACGAACGGCGAAACCCGCCAGCTTACCACCGAAACCGGCGCCTGGATCTTCCTCCCCGCTTCTCCCGTCCAGCCTTCCGCCAAAGTTGTAATGGGGACTTATGCAGGAATCAGCTTATTAAACTTTAAAAACGGGAGCTTCACCAGCGGGTACCCCCTGAAGGGTGAATATATCTCACTCCGGTTCCTGGCAACCGATAACAGAAATATCATCTGGGCTTCTCATCCCTACAGGGGAGTATTTAAAATCATGCCCGGGCCGGACAGTACATTTTACAGTACCACTTTCTACACGCAAAGAGACGGGCTTCCCTCCAGTTTCAGGAACCATGTATTCCGTATCAATAACCGGGTGGTGGTGGGAACGGAAAAAGGCGTTTATGAATTCAATGAAAGCTCCGGGAAATTTATACCCTCTCCCACCTTGTACTCCATTTTTGGAAACCGGTGGATCCAGTACCTGAATGAAGACATGGATGGCAATCTCTGGTTTTGCAGCGATAAAATGATCGGGGTGGCGGTTCGGTCAGACAGCGCCGGGCTAAAAAAGTATGCGATCACTTATTTCCCGGAACTGACCGGTAAGATCCTCTCGGGCTTTGAAAGTATTTACCCGTATTCCAGGGAAAATATTTTCATATCATCTGAAGAAGGTATCATCCACCTCAACTTCAGCAAATATATCGCCAGCAACAAAAAGATAACCCCGGTCCTTACCCAGGTAAAGCTGTTGGGTGAAAAAGACAGCATTATTTTCGGAGGATATCCTGTTACCCACACCGGTGGCAAAGGTGATAAACAATCCGCTGCCGGCTTTCTCAACCAGTTTTCAGGGAAAAACAATTCCTTCCATTTTGAATACAGCGCCACTGCTTTCAGCCTCCGGGATAATATTGAATACAGTTACCGGCTGGAGGGGTTTGAGCATAACTGGTCGGCCTGGTCGGCCAAAACAGAAAAAGATTATACCAACCTGCCCAGCGGCTCCTATACCTTTCATATCAAGGCGCACGACAACCTGGGCAATGAATCTGAAGAACTTCGCTATTCGTTCAGGGTATTACCACCCTGGTACAAATCCACACTGGCCTGGCTGTTCTACACCCTCCTCCTGGTGTTCGGGGTATATGCTTTGTATAAATGGCAACGGCGGAAATTTAATGAGCAGGAGGAACAGTTTGCCGAAGAACAGCGGAAACTCAAATACGTACACCAGCTGGAAATGGAGCAGGCAGAAAAGGAACTCATTAAACTGCAGAATGAAAAGCTTACCAGTGAAATAGTAAGTAAACAAAAGAAACTGGCGGACGTCAGCCTTCACCTCGCTGAACGGGGAGACGCCCTGATAAAAATAAAAGATGAATTACAGAAATTGTATAAGAAAACCGGGGGAGACCACGATGTAAAAAAAGCCCTCCACCTGGTCAATGATATTGAAGAAAGCGAAACCAACTGGGAGCAATTTGCTTCCCACTTCGATGAAATCAATAATAATTTCCTGAAGAAACTGAAGTCCCGCTTCCCTTCGCTGACCAATACAGACCTGAAAGTATGCACCTATCTCCAGCTAAAGCTGTCGTCCAAGGAAATCGCGCAGTTGCTGAATATTTCCGTCCGGGGTGTCGAGATCAGCCGTTACCGCCTCCGGAAAAAATTACAGGTGCCTTCCGAACAATCCATCAACGATTACTTTAACAGCCTGGGGGACTAACCGGTTGGCCCGGTCAACCCGGATTGAAAACGGTTAGCCCCCGGCCATTAGCCCCTTCCCTGTTATTTTGTCCAGTTCACGCTGGCAGATTTAACCGCCTGGGAATTACCGCCAATCATGATCGTAAACGCTCCTCCCTCCCAGTCGTACTTCAGGTCATAGTTATAGAATTTCAGGTCTTCCGGCGTAATGGTGAAGGTCACCGTTTTGCTTTCCCCGGCTTTGAGCGCGATCTTCTGAAATCCTTTTAATTCTTTAACCGGCCGGGTTACCGAACCCACCACATCCCGGATATACAACTGGACCACTTCTTTGCCATCGTATTTTCCGGTATTGGTTACCGTTACAGCCGCCGTCAGCTTTTGATTCCCCTTTAAAGCGGTGTGGCTGAGGGTAATATCGCTGTACGAAAAACGGGTATAGCTTAACCCGTATCCAAATGGATAAACGGGATCATTGCTTACATCGAGGTAGTTGGACCGGAATTTGGAGAACCACTTACCTTCTTCCAGCGGGCGGCCGGTATTCTTATGGGCATAATACAGGGGCACCTGTCCCACGTTCTGCGGCCAGGTAGTGGTCAGTTTACCTGACGGGTTCACATCCCCGAACAATACATCGGCAATCGCATACCCGGCTTCACTGCCGCCAAACCAAACATTCAGGATAGCCGGCACTTTTTCATTTTCCTCTTTGATAGCCAATGGACGGCCGGTAAATAATACAAGCACCACGGGCTTACCGGTTTTTAACAGGGCATCGAGCAGGTCCTTCTGTACCTGCGGAATTTCAATATTGGACCGGCTGCTGCTTTCCCCGCTCATTTCGGCGCTTTCTCCCAGGGCAGCTACCACCACATCGGCCTGGTTGGCGGCATCCACGGCCTCTTTAATAATCACTGCTGCCGGGCGGTTATCCCGACCCAGTGATTTCCCGAACATTCCCGCCCTTTCCTCAAATGCCGCGTCGGCATCCAGGTTAGAACCTTTGGCATAAATGATTTTTGCTTTGTCACCGAGTACTTCTTTCATACCGGCTAATACAGAAGTAGCTTGCTGGAAATTAGCCGCCACACTCCAGGTACCCGGCATATTTTCTTTATTATCCGCCAGGGGCCCGACCAGGGCAATGGTGCCTGTCTTTTTCAGCGGCAGGATATCACCCTGGTTTCTCAGCAATACAAAACTTTGGGCGGCGGTGTTCCGGGCGATGGCGCGGTGTTTCGCTGTGAAGAGTTCAGTCTTCGCCCGGTTCTCATCACAATAGCGATACGGATCCTCAAACAAACCGAGTTTGTATTTTGCTTCGAGGATGCGGCGGCAGGCTGTTTCGATCTGAGCCAGCGTTACTTTTCCTTCCTTTAATGATTTGGGCAAAGTGGTGAGCAGGCCCTCCCCGACCATATCCATATCAATACCCGCCACCAGGGCTCTCGCAGAAACTGTTTGCAGGTCGCCAATCCCATGCGCCACCATTTCATTGATCCCGGTATAATCGGTTACCACGAATCCTTTAAACCCCCATTGCTTGCGGAGCACATCGGTCATCAGCCATTTACTGGCCGTGACCGGCACCCCGTCCACTTCATTGAAGGAAGCCATAAAACTTCCCGCACCGGCTGCGGCAGCGGCTTTATACGGAGGCAGGTAATCATTGTACATCCGCTGGTGGCTCATATCAGTTGTATTGTAATCGCGGCCTGCCTCAGCGGCCCCGTACATGGCATAGTGTTTCACACAGGCCATAATGGTATTGTTCTTTGAAAGGTCATTGCCCTGGTAACCCCGTACCATGGACTGCGCGATCTGTGACCCGAGATAAGGATCTTCGCCATTCCCTTCTGCGATCCGCCCCCAGCGGGCATCCCGGCAGATATCCACCATGGGAGAAAAAGTCCAGTTGATCCCGTCGGCGCTGGCTTCCACTGCCGCGATGCGTGCACTATTTTCCACCAGGTCCATATCCCAGGTACAACTCAGTCCCAGCGGTATGGGGAATACGGTTTCGTACCCATGAATGACATCCATCCCGAATACCAGGGGGATCTTCAGCCGGCTTTCTTCCACGGCTACTTTTTGCACCTCTCTTATTTTGGCAACCGATTTAATATTGAACAGGCCGCCCACTTTTCCTTCCCGGATCTTTTTCCCGATATCTGAACTCTGGGCCTGCCCGGTCACAATATCCCCGCTGCCCGGCAGGTTCAGCTGCCCGAGCTTTTCTTCCAGCGTCATTTTTTTCATCAGGGCGTCAATAAAGGTCTTCATCCGTGCATTACCGGCACTGGTCTGTTGAGCACTGGTATTTTCTCCCGACAGGAGCAGAACGGCGATGACCGCCATGGAAACAATCCTTTTCATTTTTCGCTTATTTATTAAATTGACTAAATACATTTTCTTTTCCCCGCACACTCAGGGCAGGAGATATTTTTCCAGTATTTTTTTCCAGATCGCATACCCCTTCGCATTCATGTGCAGGCGATCCTGGATAAAAATATCATCCATCGGGCTGCCATCGGCATTCAGCATTTTTGAATAGACATCTGCAAAGGCCGACTTCTTTTGCTTCTTTAAAAATTCCTTGATCTGCTGATTGGCCGCTTCATATTTCGGCATCAGGCGGATACGACTGGGGCTGGGCTTCATCGATACATACAGGAAGGGCACCAGGGGATACCGGGCCCGGATCAGGGAATAAAGCGTCTTAAACCGTTCCATCACCACTTCCACCGTTACGGAATCACCGGAAGCAAAATCATTTTCCCCGCAGTAGAGTACGATCTGTTTGGGCTGGTAGGGATAGATCACGTCATACCGGAAACGGATCATGTCCACCAGGGTAGAACCGCCAAAGGCCCGGTTCAGGATCTTTTGTTTGGGAAAATAATCCTGCACATCCGTCCAGCGGGTAAAAGAAGAACTGCCGATAAAAAGCGTTTGCCCGGGAGCGGGGAAAGCCAGGCTGTCCTTTTGCCGGAGGGCCTGTACTTCTTTCCAGTAGGGGATAGGGTCCTGCGACCAGCCCGTCCCGGCTACCAGGAATAACAAGAGAGAAAAAATAAATGGTTTGCGCATATTAATCCACTTTTATTACAGGGGTTCTTGTACTGGTGCCGTTTTCATTCACGGCCTCAATACAATAATAATAGGGTTGCTGGGAATCCATGGCCTTCATCCAGTATTCATTGTTGGAATGCACCATGATGCTGCTGTACAATTTCCCGGGATGCGTACCATAATAAATATTGTAAGCAAACGCATTGTCCACCGGTCTCCATTTGATAAAAGCGCTGCGCTTGTCCTTTTCCGTGCGCAGCACAATAAATCCCTGCACCGCTTCGGGCTTAGCCCCATTGCCATTGCCAAACACCCGCAGTCCGCTGATGGCAAATTTACCGGTTGGCATGTGCAGGTTTTCCAGTTTAATATACCGGGCCTGTACCGGGACCGGCAGTTCCACATAGTCGTGGGGCACATCGGTATTGTTCCGGCTTTTATCAACCAATAAGGTCCATTTCTTGCCGTCCGTTGAATAATATAGTTTATACTGGTGATACTGGCCGGTCCATTTTCCCAGGCGGCTGGCCTCCACATCCTGGTCTGCATAGTTGATCTGAACCGCATGGACCGTGGATATATTTCCCAGGTCGCTCTGGATCCATTCTCCTTTGTTGCCACTGGCCGCACTCCAGTAAGTCTTGATCAGTTCATCCACTGCATTATTGGGCAAATACCCACCCAGGGTAGAGGAAACCTGTACCGGTTTGTTATAATTAAGCAGCATCCAGCCGGTGAAATAAGGGGATTTCCCATCAGCACCGTAACCGGTACCGGCAAAACCCGGACCCGGAATATAATGCGGGTAATCCCCGAACGTGGTATTGCAGTACATTTTATCATCCGTATCAAAACCGGCCGGCCAGATGCCGAGCCGGCGCTCAAATGTATTTTTAACTGAAATAACGGTCGTGGATACATGCCAGTAATTATTATACGTATCCTGGAACGTGGTACCGTGGCCGGCACCCCTGACAAAGCCTCCCAGTTTACTACTCAGGGGATCACTCTGCGCTTCAAAAGGGCCGAGGGGATTGTTTCCCACCACTAACCCATCGGCATAACCGCTAAACTCCGTGCCTGGCGCTCCGTATTGCAGGTAGTATTTACCGTTGTGTTGGGTCATATGTGATCCTTCCAGGAAAGGATCCAGGAACGTGTTATCCATGTGCTCCCCGAAACGCTGCCAGCCAAACCGCCAGGGTTCCAGCATATACATTTCTTTCCGGCCGCCGATGGGTTCCATATTCTTCCTGTTCAGTTCGATCCCGTACATCGGGAACCGGTTGCTGCTGCCATTATACATATAAAACCTTCCGTCCTCATCCGTAAAGAAAGAAGGGTCCCAGCCCCCGATCGCAAAGGAATCCACCAGGGGTTTCCATTCATTGGCTTTCGGATCCGTGCTCATCCACATGGTGAACCTGCTGGTATAGGTAGATCCAAATACGATCATGGTATCGCCGATAATGCCCACACCGGGCGCGCAGAGTTCATCATAGCCTTCATTCCAGGGGCGCAGGAATTTACGGGATATGAATTTCCAGTTCAGCATGTCCGGGCTCCACCAGTATCCCCACTGGTTCGTGCTGAATAAATAATAATCTCCCTTGTACAGCACGATCACCGGGTCTGCGGTGGCACGGTGCCTGCCCCATCCGGAAAAATCAGGAATGGGGGTATAGCCATAATCGATGTTGACAGGATTGCAATAGGTCCGTTGCTGGGCGGAAGCGGAGGAAAGAAAAAAGTAAAAAGTAAAAAGTAAAAAACCCGCCCGTGAAAACCACTTTATCGGATTGAAGAATTTGTTACGCATACTGATTAAAATAATCGGCTATTACCGGTCTATAAATTTCGTTTTTTTAGTTCTTCCACCGCATGATTCACCGCTCTTGCAGTAAAAGCCATATATAAGATGGACGGGCTCTGGCTGCCGGTACTGGTCATACAGGCTCCGTCGGTTACGAATACATTCCTGCAATGATGCAGCTGGTTCCATTCATTCAGCAGGGAATTCCCGGGATCCTTTCCCATCCGCACCCCGCCCATTTCATGAATATCCAGCCCGGGCGCCTGTTTGCTGTCCCGGGTATTGATGTTCTTTACCCCCGCCGCCTCCAGCATCAGCTGCCCCTGCTCCAGGAAATCCTTTACCATTTTATCATCATTCTCGTCATACCCAACCGATGTGACCAGCAGGGGAATACCCCATTGGTCCTGCTGCTCCCGGCTCAGCCACACCTGGTTGCTGTCCTTCGCGATGGTTTCTCCCTGCATATACATATACAGGCCCCAGGTGCCGGGTTCGCTGATCGCTTCCTTGTATTCCGCACCAAGCAGGGGTTTGATATTTTTCTCACTTAATTTTTCACGGTAAGCACCTGAATAAATGACATAACCCCCATAAAAATCCGTATCTCTTTTCTCCAGGTTCCTGAAATTCGCCACGATACATTCGGCCGGTTTGGATACTTTGTAGTATTGATCAGTAAATCCGTCAATATCCCCGTTCATGCTGCCCCGGTAATTATGAAAGCAAATATACTTACCCAGGAGCCCGTTGTCGTTTCCCAGCCCGTTGGGAAACCGGCGGGAAGTGGAATTCAACAGGATCAGGTTGCTGTTTAAGGACGAGGCATTGCAAAAAATGATCCGGGCATAGAATTCCGTCGCCTTTTTTGTATTCGCATCAATCACCCTTACCCCGGTGGCTTTTTGCTGCTGCTCATCATACAGGATGGAATGCACGACCGAATGCGGGCGGATTGTCAGGTTACCCGTTTTCGCCGCCCAGGGCAGGGTAGAAGCATTGGAACTGAAATAACCGCCCAGCGGACAACCCCGCATACATAAATTCCGGTTCAAACATTGAGCGCGGCCCTGGTCCAGGTGAATTTGTTTCGGATCGGTGATATGCGCCCATCTCCCGGAGACATAATGCCTGTTGAATTTTTCCCTCAGCACCCGCTGCATATGTTGTTCCACCGCATTCAGTTCGTACGCGGTCAGGAACTCCCCGTCGGGCATGGAGGGAATACCATCATAATTGCCGCAGACCCCGATAAATTTTTCCACATGACTGTACCAGTCCCTGATCTCCTTATATCCAAGGGGAAAAGATTCCCCGTATCCGTAACGTTCAGGTGCTGTAAAATCAAATTCACTCCAGCGGGCACAGGCCCGGCCCCAGGTAAGTGATTTGCCCCCGACCTGGTAACCACGGATCCAGTCGAAGGGCTTCTCCTGTATATACGGATGATCGGCATCCTTTATAAAGAAATCCATTGTATCCTCTCCGTATCCGGCCGCTTTACTGATCAGTGGGTTTTGCACTTTTGTTTCCCGGGTGATGGCACCCCGGTGGGGCAGTTCCCAGCGGGAGAGGCTGGCCGTTGGGTAATCCCGGATATGTTCGACATTTCTTCCTCTTTCGAGTACGAGGGTCTTTAGTCCCTTTTCACATAATTCCTTGGCAGCCCAGCCACCACTGATGCCACTGCCGATCACGATCGCATCGTAGCTGTTTGATTCTTTCCCTTTACTGTTTATATGTACCTGTAACCTGTCCGGCATCTCACGCTTTTAATTCCTGTTCCCTTTGTTTTTAAAGATACGGCTATCGAAGCTGGGGAAACCCGGGCCCGTAAAAAGGAATACGAGGCTGAGCAGGATAAAAAGAAAAGGGTGCTGATCCCCCTCGAATATTTTGCCTTTATCACCCAGCAGAAAAATGATCCCCGTAAACGCCGCGATCACGCCCAGGGCAGCCAGCCGGGTAAATAAACCCAGCACCAATCCCGCCCCTGACAGTAATTCGGCCAGTTTCCCTGTATAGGCCCAAAGGGCCGGCTGCGTATAGTGCCTGTCTGAAAACCATCCTGTGTACATTTCCATTTTCTCCGCGTTAAAGCATTCCCGGCCATGATAGAGCAGCAATACCCCGGTAATGATCCTGACCAGGGCAATCCCCCCGGACAGCCCTGCTGGTGAAGCAGAAAAGAATTTTCCCATATGCAACCGTTTTGCGGGTGTAACTGGAAACACACCCGGTTGTTTATTTATACCTGCCCGGCTCTTTCTCAAAATACGATCCCATCCGGCGCCTAAAAAAACCTCCGTAATGACAATAAATCCCTGTCCTTACCCCTAAACCCTCCCGGGAATGATCCGGCAACCGGGAGATAATCTCTTTCATGGCTGCTATTTTTTAAAATAGGGGGAAGAAAAGCCCAGCTGCTGCAGGCCATTCTGCACATCAGGAATGTTCATAAATAATTTCCACAATAAGCCCGTCCGGTAGTTTTCAATCATAACAATAATCGGCCCCTGGTCAATAGCCAGGTGGGATTTAGCATACCAGTTGTGGTGAATACTGAAGCCATCCACAAAACCGAATTTGCTCCAGATCTTGTCCCCGAGTCCGTAATAGAAATACCGGATCGCTTCCATACTTTCTTTTGGCGTATAAGGCATGGAGGAGATCGCCGCCGTGGGCTGGATCACGCCACGGTCATTCTCGGGGCTGTGCGCCACATAGCCTTTGTAACTGTCACCGGCTGTGAGCCCCCAGCATTTATCACTGTATCCTTTAAACCCTTTCGGGTTCTCGCTGCAATAGGCCCGGTTGATCAGGGTATGGTTTTTCCCCTGCAGGAAATAATCGGTACCGAGTGAGTCTGTCAGGCCGTTTGGATCAATACCCTGGAAGCTATATTGTTCAAAAAATAAAGGACCTCCCATATCCTTATCATAATTGCCCAGGGGCAGTTTATACCCGTAGTATTCTTTCCCGTTGGCAAACCCCGCACTCCCGGCCCAGGTACCGTCATAGACTGTTTTTGAGATCGGATGGTTTGGGGAAGAGGCTGCCAGGACATAGGTGATCAGGCATTCATTCCATCCCCATACCGGAAAGTTCATATCAAAGCCGTTATTGGGACTCCAGTGCCAGTATAATTTATGCTGCCCGTTGGTATGCCAGTTCCAGTTGGCAGCACCCCAGATCTGGCCGATACGTTTCCGCAGGTACAGTTCCCTCGGATTGTTTCGGTTGAAATATTCCCTGGCAGATAAGAAACCCATGAGCAGGTAGGAGGTTTCCACAATATCCGCCCCGTCATCGAGCCGGTCGAATTTTATGGTCCTGCCTGTTCTTCCATTCATAAAATGCGGGTAAATGCCATGGTAACAATCGGCATTAATGAGGAAGTCGGCGATCCGGATCAGGCGTCGCACAGCCGTATCCCGTCCAATCCATTTTCTTTCCACAGCCACAATCGTACTCAGGATACCGAAGCCGGTGCCGCCAATCGCGCCAGCATCGGGCCCGAATGTTGTTTGGCTGAAATTGGGTTCATCCCAGGCCTCATTGATATAATCCCAGTAATGTTCGGCCCGGACTGTATTGCTTCTTTCGAGTGCCAGGCCGCTGTACGGATGCGCGCCGTGCCAGAAATACCGGAATGTCTGTTTCTGTACCTGCTCCAGCAACTGGTCATCCGGCAGGTTCTTAATGATCCCTGCAGGCGCAATACTATCGGGACCATCCCCGTATTTCCCTTTGGTAAGGGAGAGCGGCCGGGACTGGGAATAGCCGGCGAGGCCCAGCAGGAAAAAAGTGAAAAGGAAGATCAGTTGTTTATTGTTCATAGCAATCGTTATCGTATCAGTACCGGGTTCCTTATAAGAAAACTCTTTCCTGAAACATCGGTGTAACCGGGCATCCAGACATTGACTCCTGTCGTTTGCAGCACAGCGCCTGCAACACAGGCCCCCGGTCCTGCCGGGCCCGGTTATTTCAGCGCCGGGCTTTGAAAGCCCAGTCTTTCAAGACCCTTCCTGACTTCCGGGCAGCTCATAAACAAATTCCACAATAACCCGGTTCGGTAATTTTCGATCATCACAATAATGGGCCCCTGGTCAATGGCGAGATGCGAAGCCGCCACCCAGTTCTTTGATTCATTAAAGGCGTCCACAAACCCGTATTCGCTCCAGATCTTATCGCCCAGGTCCCCGTAGAAATGCCGCAGGGCTTTCATCGAATATTCCGGTGTGTACGGGAAGGCGCTTAAGGCGGCTGTTGGTGAAATCGTACCCAGGTCTTCGGTGGGCGAATGCGCCGCATACCCGTTGTAGGTATCGCTGGCCGTCAGTCCCCAGCAGTTTTCGCCATAGCCTTTGAAATGATTCGGGTTGCGGATACAATGCTCCCGGTTGATCAGGGTATGATTCCGGTTCTGCTCCCAGTAATCAGCATAACGGTCTTTCAGGCCTCTCGGATCAAGACCAAGAAAGGAGTAATGAGAAAAGAATAAAGGACCGCCATAATCAAAACCCAGTGGCAGTTTGATTCCGTAAAATTCCTTCCCATTCTTAAAGAAATTACTTTCCGCCCAGCCCCGGTGATAAACATCCGGGCTGACCTGGTATCGTTCACTGGGAGAAGAGGCGGCGAGTACATACATGATCAGGCATTCATTGAAGCCCCGCACCGGGAAATTCATGGCCCAGCCATTATTGGGACTCCAGTGCCAGTACAGGACTTCCTGCCCGCCGTTGGTAAACCAATTCCATTCTATATCGGCCCACAAACCGTTGACCCGGTTGCGGATTTCCCGTTCTGTATCAGTATCCCCGTTAAAATATTGCCTGGCACAAAGCAAACCCTGGAATAAATAAGAAGTCTCCACCAGGTCGGCCCCGTCATCCTTGCGGCTGAACGGAATGGTCTTCCCGGTAGCGCCGTCCATCCAGTGAGGAAACACCCCGTGGTAACTCTGCGCTTTCATTAAGAAACTGATCATCTTCAGCATAAACTTCGCGGCCGTATCGCGGCTGATCCATTTTCGTTCCACGGCCACGAGCACACTCATAATACCAAAACCGGTACCGCCTGTAGTGACGGTTTCATGCCCGTAACCAAAACTGATATTGCTCCGTTCCCGGGCCATACCGGACGCCGGGTGGGCGAAATCCCAGAAATAGCGGAAGGTCTGCCGCTGTACCAGGTCCAGCAGGGCCGAATCGGATAAATTCCCCGGGCGGGCGGCCGGGTTAAATACAGGCACCCCTTTTTGGGATCGGGCTGTTCCAAAAAAAGACAGCAGGATCACTGCGATAAGGAGCTGTTTCTTTATTCGCATATAAAAGCTTTGATTCCGGGTGAATAATATTCTACAGGTACGGGGCGCTGAAGCCGAGTGATAGCATACCCGCCTTTACTTCCGGGCAGCTGGTGAATAAATTCCACAGCAACCCGCTGCGGTAATTCTCGATCATAATGACGATGGGCCCCTGGTCGATCGCCAAAAAAGAAGAGGCAAACCAGGGCTCCTTCAATGAAAAAGCATCCACAAATCCGTACTCCTTCCAGAGTTTATCTCCCAATACATAATAAAAGAATTTCAACGCGGCCATGGACTGGGCCGGGGTATAGGGAAAGGAAGACAGGGCTGCTGTGGGAGCGATCACCCCCACGTCATGGGTGGGAGAACTGGCTGTATAACCATTGGGAATATCACTGGCCGTCAATCCCCATACCGAATCACTGTACCCGATACCGGCTACCTGGCTTGTCCGGCAATACTGGTAGTTGATCAGTGCGTGGTGGAGGGTCTGGGTGGCATAGTTCGCATAGGCATCACTGAGCCCGTTCGGGTTGATCCCGAGAAAGGAATAATGGGAAAAAAACAGGGGGCCACCCTGCGGAGGGCCTAACGGAAGAACATACCCGTAATAAGTACTCCCGTTGATAAAACCATTGGTACCGTTAGCGGTCCAGCCATTGCTGTACACGGCTGCCGGTATGCCATGCGTGGCGGAGGAGGCAGCCAGCACATAGGTAATCAGGCATTCATTCCAGCCCCGGATGGGCATATTCATCACCCAGCCCTTATCGGGACTGTAATGCCAGTACAGTACATTTTGTCCCCCGTTACGAAACCAGTCCCACTCCACGTTGTTGTACAGGGTATTGATATCACTGCGCAAATTGGTTTCCGCTGCATCCGCCCCATTGAAGTACTGGCGGGCGGTGAGCAGCCCCATCATCAGGTAAGAAGTCTCCACGAGGTCGGCGCCATTATCATTGTTACTGAAGGGAACGATTGCGCCCGTGGTTCCGTTCAGCCAGTGCGGGAATGCTCCTTTTACTTTTACAGCCGTGTTCTTCAGGAAAGATGCGATGGTCTGCAGCCGGGCCAGGCCCTGCGCCCGGGTAATAAAGCCCCGGTTGATCCCGGTAAGGATCGCCATAATGCCAAAGCCCGAACCACCCGACGTAACGGTTTCCCCTGAATTATTTCTTTCCCTTGCCAGTCCGCTGACCGGGTGGGCAAAATCCCAGAAATAGTTAAAGGTCTGCAGTTGTACTTTATCCAGCAGTTCATTATCCGTAAGTGGCGGAAATTTCCGGGATGAATCGATCCTTGTAATTATCAGCTTATCCACCGAAGAAATAAACGGGCCGCCGGCAGCTGATTTCAGGGTATTGGCGAGCCTGAACTGGTACCGGGTCAGGCCCGCTAAAGAAGCAGTGGGCTGGATCAGTAATACAGAATCATTTTGCTGGTAGGAGACCGTATTGGGTACGGCCACCCCGTTCAGGTCGGTAAAACTGATAGCCCCGGGTACCGTACTCCGCATCAGCGGTTCGGAGAATACGATCTTCACCACGGGCCGGAGAGCCGCTTCATAAGCCGTATTGCCAAAAGCAGTATTATCCAGCCAGCTGCTTTTCACCGTCATCTGCCGGGGCGGATCGGGTGTCACCGGACCGGATTTTTTCCCGCAACCCGCGAGGAAGAGCAGAACGGCAATTGGTAATAGTTGTCGGATCATACGGCAAACCGGTGCTTATCACTTAATGAGATAGGTATTGATAGAATGGCCCAGGATATCAGCTGCTGCCGCCTTCCCGTTTATCCATAAACTGAACCGGGCCCTGCTTCCCTGGTTCATCACTACCACAGTAATGGTTCCGTCCGGGTTCAGGAAAGCCGTAGAGAGCAACTGGCTGCGGCTCGGGCTGCTGGTAATTCGTTTGGCGCCGGGCTGAATAAACTTTGAAAAATGACCAATATAATAATAGGCATTGGTATAGATCAACTCACCGGTTTTGGTATCGCCGTGGACAGGTGCAAAACAGAAATTCTGTACATGGTTGGGACCACCGGTTTCATCCAGGAGAATGTTCCAGTCGGTAAAGCCCACCATCCCGTTATTGAAATCGTTGATCATGCTGCGCCCGTATTCCTCGCCCAGCACCCATTCTTTTAAACGGGAGGTTTTAAATGCTTCAGCACAGCCTTCGGTGAACAGGATGTTTTTATCCGGGTATGCTTCATACACCCTTTTGATATTTTCGTACATGGGCTGTCCGCCACTCCAGTCTTCGTACCAGTGAAAGCCGATCCCCCAGGCATATTTGGCCGCTTCGGGGTCATTGAAATAGGTTTGTGCCCGCTGGTAGATCAGGTCGCGGTTATGATCCCACACAATGATCTTTTTATCCTGTAAACCCTCCTTCTGCATCGTGGGGCCCAGGTGATTTTTCAGGAAATCCCTTTCCTCTTCTGCCGTATAGATACAGCTTTCCCAGCGCTGGGTGGCCATGGGTTCATTCTGTACGGATATCCCCCAAACCGGTACACCCTCTTTCTCATATTCTTTAATGAATTTGGTATAATACAGGGCCCAGCTGCTGTAATAATCCGCTTTCAGTTTTCCGCCGTGCAGCATATCGTTGTTTTCCTTCATCCAGGCGGGAGGGCTCCAGGGACTGGCAAAAAGATTCAGCTGACCCCCTGCCGCTTTCATCGCTTCTTTGATAAAGGGGATCTTATACTTTTTATCGTGTTCAATATTGAAGGTCTTTAAGTCCTTGTCGCCGTCCTGCACATAGGTGTACATATCGCTGCTGAAATCGCAACTGTTGATATTGGTCCGGGCCACATTATACCCGATTCCTTTTCCCTTATCAAAATACGCTGCCAGGAATTCTGCCTGCTTGTCTTTGGGCAGTTTGTAAAACGTTTCGGCAGACGCATCGGTCAGGGCCGCACCGGTGCCAAAGTAGGTCTGGAAGGTCTTCCCGGGATCCACAAATACAGTGATCTCGTTCTCAAAAGGCTGCCCTTTGTCCGCAAACGCCAGGGTATCGGTAAGGGATAACCGGTAATCCGAACTGTCGGCCGTGGTGTATGTGATCACTTTTTTTCCTTCCGTGGAAAAGGAAGCAGGCGCTGCGCCTGCGGTTACTGATTTTTCTTTTGTATCCGTACAGGCCATTGCCCCGGCCACTAACATGAAAAGGCATGCATTCTTTATCATATCGTTTGATTTAATTATTACCATACAAAGGTACCTGTTGCGCCGGCGGCTAATTCTGTCACCGCCCATTTTTCTTTATATTTTATATTAAAAGTGGCCGCGCTGCCATCATTGATCACGATTAAGACTTTTTTCCCGTCGGGCCGCAGGAAAGCGGCATTCGGGAGACCGGATACATTGCTGCTTTCGATCCGGACTGAACCGGCCGGTACAAATTTGGAGGCATGGGCCACGATATAGTAACCCACATTCCGGGTCACGGACGAGCCGCTGATCGTAACGGCCCCTTTGCATTCTGAACAGCCCCCGGGTGTATGCGGATTATAGGAGGGGTCGTTGGCCAGGTTCCACTCCAGGGCCACTTTGCTCCAGTTCCGCATCGAGCCGATGATGACATTTTTCATATGCCATTTCAGGTCGCCTCCAAAATTTCCGTTGGCGCCTGTCCACTGTTCTGTGAAATACAGATTCTTGTCCGGGTGAGCAGCCCTTACTCCCGAGAGGGCGCTGATATCCCCTGCATATAAATGGAACGCACTGCCATCAATGTATTGTTTGGCATCGGGGTCATTCAGGATCGTAATGGGATAATTCGGGTTATCACAGTTATGATCCCAGATGATGATCTTCGTGCTAAGGTTCGCTGCCCGGAATGCGGGACCCAGGTGGTTCTTTACAAAATCAGCCTGCTGAACGGCCGACATGACCATGCTGGGATTATTACCCCCGTGCTGCGGTTCATTCTGTACGGTCACCGCATCCACCGTAATTCCTTTGGCGGCCATGGCCTGTACATATTTCACAAAATACTGGGCATAGACTGAGTAATATTGTGTTTGCAGGCTGCCGCCTATTGAACTGCCATTGTCTTTCATCCAGACCGGAGCGCTCCAGGGAGAACCCATGATCTTTATCTGCGGGTTGATCGCCAGGACCTTTTTCAGTACCGGTATGAAATCAACCGTATCCTGGGCCAGGCTGAAATTTGCCAGTGTGGGGTCGGTCTGGCCGGCCGGCATATCATCGTAACTGAATACCGATGCATTGAGGTCGGAAGCCCCGATACTGACGCGGAGATAACTCACCCCGATTGCGTCTGTCCCATTTCCAAACAACTCATTCAGTAAACCCGCTTTGGAAGTGGCATCCATATGGTTGATCAGGTAGGCGCTGCCCCCCGTAAGGGTATAACCAAAACCGTCAACTGCCTGGTAACGGGTAGCCGAATCAATATCTATCGTGGTATAATTGTTTGCGGCCGTACCAAAGGAAAGCTTGCCGGCCTGCTTCTGCAGTTCGGCCGAACGGTCCCCCTTCGTGATCCAGTATTCCGCCTGCAGCGCGCTGCCGCTGCCACCGCCAGTGCCTCCGCCGCCGCTATTATTTCCCTTTGAACAATTAGAAGACAAGGATACAACTGCCCCCATTAAGAAGGCGCCAAAAAGCAAATTCGTTTTCATACAGAAATTTTTTGAGCCCCGTTGCCCATCAATTTTGAACAGCGGGTTTAAAGAACAATAAAGAGCTGTTATTCCGGGCCACTACCAGTACTTTTCCTTTGCCCGCTACACGGATCCATTTCATATCCCTGGTTTCACCGGAAACAGAAGGAAGCGCAGTTTTGAAAGTAAAATCGCCGGTATTTTTTGTAAAACCGAATAAAGTGGGAAGCAGGCCGTCGTAGCGTCCTTCATAAGGAATCACCCCGTAGAAATTACCGCTGCCGATATAAGCGCCTTCCTGCCCGGGTACCGCAGCGGCAAACGACATCAGCGGGGCCAGTTGCAGTTCATCCGGCAGATCCCGCCGGGTGAAATTCCCTTTCCCGTCATTGATAAAACAACTGGAAGCCAGCACTTCTGCTTTTGCTTCGGTGTAATTCTTAAAAAGGTCGAAGAACATATAGTCCACCGTCTTGCCGGCCACTTCACTGTAGGTCAGGTAGGCTTTTTTTAACACCGGCAGCGGCCGTTCCAGTTCATCCTTTGCCAGGAACGTGTACTCCTTTCCGTCGATCGTATAGCAAAGGATCTGTTCATTCGTACCGTTATTGTCAAAGTCCTTTACATAGAGTTTGACCGGACCGTTCTTCCCGGCATAGAGTTTCGAGTTATGTCCCCAGTTGCCGGCGAGAAGATCGGTAAAGCCGTCCCCGTTTACATCGGTGGCATAAATTGTTTGCCAGAGCCCCGTGGATTGCGGGACATCCGCTTCCGAAAATATTCCTTTACTATTCATAAAGACTTTCACCGGCATGAATTCTCCTGTTATGACCAGGTCTTCCCAGCCATCCTTATTCAGATCGGCAAAGACCGCAGTGCTTACCATGCCAACTGATTTCAGGGGTATTTTATTCTCCCCGTCAAATTTAAAATGACCCGTCCCGTCATTGATCATCAGGAAAGAAGTCTGGGGCAGGCCATAGGCAGTCGGACTGGCCAGGTTACCGATAAATATATCCTGGTCCCCGTCCTTATCAATATCCGCATGGGCGATGCAGGATTTGTTTTCGTACTGCTGCGAGAACGGGTTGTGTACTTTGGTGAACTTTCCTTTCCCGTCGTTCAGGTACAGGCGGTCTTCCAGGGCCAGGGCATTGTTCCGGGGTTCATTTCCCCCGCTCAGCACATAGAGATCCGTGAAGCCGTCACCGTTTACATCGAGGAAGGCTGCATCCACGTCTTCGCAAACCGCATCCGGGCTGAAAAGGGCAGTATCTGTTTCCACGAAACTTCCGTTGGCCTGCTGGATCATCAGGGCCCCGGGCTGATCTTTTGCGCCACAGGCATAAAAATCATCCAGCCCGTCCCCGTTCACATCGGCCACGGCTATTTTAGGACCCCGGGTGGATAAAGCATGGGGGATCAGGTATTGAACATTGAAATCCACAAATTCATTTTCCTTATGCTTCCAGTTGCAGGGAATGCTGCTGGTAATATCTTCAAATAAGGCCGGCGCCGGTTTAAAATAGCTGTCGTAATTAAATGTATCCCTGGCCTCTTTCTTATTAATTACAAGGGATTTGCTGACCGCTACATTCCGGATTGTTTGTGCATGCTGATCGGGCCAGACTATGAGTATGCTGTCAGCTGTAGCAGCCGAGTCCAATCCGAAATGAAGCCGGGGTTCGGAGGAAGACTGGAATCCACGGGTCAGCATCAGTTGCTGGTACTGCATTTTTCCCTTAGCAAAAACCCAGGCTTTTACACCCAGTCCAAAGCGGTTCAGGCTATCACCGGAAAAAGATAGGGTAAGGTAATTTCTCCCGGTGGCATTGTTCCGTAATACCGTGGCTTTTTTGTTGATGCAGTTCATCACCACATCCAGGTCACCATCATTGTCCAGGTCGGCATAGGCAGCCCCGTTAAAATAGCCCTTCATGTTGCCGGTGCCCCAATCACGGCTTACATCCCGGAAGGATCCGTTGCCATTGCCTTTAAAGAAAAACGGGTGGGAGCTGCCGTCAGGCATGGCCTCAATGGTCTCATCATCGTATTGATCTGTGTGGCTCAGGTTCCGTTTTGATTCCATATCCGAAACAAAGCGTACATAGTCCAGGTCCACCGGCCGTTTTACAATACCGCTGGATATGAACAGGTCCTTGTTACCATCATTGTCAAAATCGGCAAACAGGGGGGACCAGCTCCAGTCCGTTGCGGAGACCCCGCTCATCAGTCCTGTTTCGCTGAAGGAACTCCCGTTCCCGTTATTCCGCTGGAGGCAGTTACGGGAATACTGGTGCTGGTATCCGTTTATTTCCAGTTTTACTTTATAGATATCCGGGTTTTCGTCACTGCCGTAGGTTTTCAGTGTTTTTTCATCCGGGGGCAGCATATCCGCGGTCACCACATCGGGTTGCCCGTCGTTATTATAATCCGCTATATCATTGCCCATGCTGAAACGGCTGTAATGCCGGAAATGATCAGCGCCGCTTTCCGTGAACCCCCCGTTCTTATTGTTGATATAGTAATAGTCATTCTCATGAAAATCATTACCGATATAAATATCTTCCCAACCGTCGTTGTTAAGATCGGCGACTGCCAGTCCCAGCCCGTACCCCAGGTTACTCTGGTAAATACCGGCCGCTTCCGATACATCCGTGAATTTCCCGTTGACATTTACATCGTTGCGCAGGAGAATATCCCCGGATAAGGGATCCTTTTTCCTCCGGTTCATCGTATCCACGATATTGGCATGCGGATGGGCCGACTGGTTGAGGATATAACAGTCAAGGTCCCCGTCATGGTCATAATCGAAGAAAGCCGTTTGCGTGGTCAGGCCGGCAAAGTCAAGTCCGTAAGCGGAACTCTTTTCCGTAAATGTCGTATTGCCGTTATTGATGAACAGTTCGTTGTGTCCCTTCAGGTCATATTTTTTATTAATGGAACTCACGTAGATATCCAGTAAGCCATCCCCGTTCACATCGGCCATGGTAACACCGGTACACCAGTCGGCCGTTCCTTTTACGCCGGCTTTCTCCGTAATGTCTTCAAATTCAAAATTGCCTTTATTCAGGTACAGTTTATTTCCTCCTTTGTTATTCGCGGTGAAATAAATATCCGGCAGCCCGTCATTGTTGATATCCCCGGTAGCCACCCCACCCCCATTATAATAGTAGAGATAGTAGAGGATATTAAAAAGTTTATGTTT
Organism: Sphingobacteriales bacterium; assembly: GCA_016192105.1. GTDB lineage: Bacteria > Bacteroidota > Bacteroidia > Chitinophagales > Chitinophagaceae > JJ008. The sequence continues at coordinate 149,489 of JACPUV010000023.1, forward strand.
CTCCGGTTCGTTGGTAAAACGGATATTCGTACGGGAAGAAGAAAGGCTGGTAAAAAAAGGCGTGGGTTTATTACAACTGTTCAGGAAGGCAAGGAGTATGAATCCGCAAAGGAATTTTCCTCCTGCAGGATGGATATACTTTTTCATTGAGCAAATTTCGGGATGATATGGCTAATAAACGAAAAGGGCTGAAACAATAATTGTCCAGCCTCTTTTCTGCTTATGCTCTGCGATTGCCAAAAAAAGATTTAGCAAATCATATTACAACCGGCTATTATACAACGCGGCAACCTCAGTTGCAGATAAAGCTTTACCATACAAGCGGAATTGATCCATGGTCCCGTTGTAAGACCTGATCCAGTCGTCGGTCGGACCGGTCGTATTGGCATGCTTGTTCCAGCCGGCCAGGATGAATTTATACGCGTTTTTGAAGTTTACGGCACCCCTCGGGCTACCGCCGTTCTTCACGTCGGTCTGGGTGGGGGTCATTCCATCTACGATGGCCCCGTCAAAATAATAGGTCATTTTCGACGTGGTCTGATCGTAGGAATACACGATATGGTGCCAGCTACCGTCAAATACCGGCTTGTTGAATGTGCCTTCCAGCCACTGATCCATCACACATAATTTCATGGTGGCGCTGGCGGCCGTCTGGTTTTCCATCAGCAGGAATACTGCGCTATGGTGCCATCCGTAGGTATCGTCGGCCAGGGAGAACAGGAACTCTGTACGTCCCGGCTGGGCGGTATTTTTCAGCCACATGGAAATGCTGAAACTGGTTGCATCTTTGAAATCATTGGCAGAAGGATAAAGAACGGCTTTCCCATCAGAACCCTGGATTGCTTTTCCCGTTACACCTGCAACAGATGTGAGGGGATTGCTGGCCGGGAAATTGGCGCGGATACTGTCCACCCCATTCATCAGGGGGTCGGCAGAAGCTCCGTCAAAAGCCGCATAGAATTTCAGGGGGCCACCCGGGGGGTTGGCATCCGGCGGATAGTCGGCATAGCCCGGTTTATTCATTTTCTGGCAGCTGGCCATTAAAACCACAGCTGAAAATCCCAGGAAAACTTTTGTGAATAGTTGAGTTGTCTTTGTCATTTTAATTCAGTTTTCTGTTTAAAGAAAGAGTTGAATCTGGCCCGGTCTTTAAACCGGACCAGATAATTTATTTTACCAGCAGGGATTCTGCACCAGCACGCCACCGGCAAAGTCGATAGCAGCCTGCGGGATCGGGTAGTATTTATGACAGTCGGTATAACCAGCTCCGCCTAATACGGTATTGGCATCACCCCATCTTACCAGGTCGAAAAAACGCTCCCCTTCCATGGCCAGTTCATACCTTCTTTCATTCTTGATAATGGTCCGGAAGGAAGCCTGGTCAACAAAAGCGGCATTCGCTAAACCGGCCCTTGTCCGGATCTGGTTGATATAGCTCAGCGCTAATGCCTGGTTACCGGCGCCACCGAGTTCATTGGCCGCTTCGGCAGCCATCAGCAGCACATCGGCATAGCGGAGTTCGCGTTGGTTTACCCAACCGGCCTGCCGGTTCCCGGTTTGTGTCTGCATGGCAGGTTCCGGATATACTTTCTTGTTCCAGAATTTGCGGGGCAGCGGTCCGGCCGGTACATCGAATACAGATCCGGGAACAGTGCGTCCATAGTAGCCATCACTTTGACCGGAGTAAAGGATGGTTGCATCTTTACGAATATCACCCGCCTCGTATGCATCCACGAGAGATTGGGTTGGTGTATTCCAGCCCCATCCGAGGTCCCATTCACCGGAACCACGTACGCCCTGGGCGATTCCGTACCAGGAAAAGTAGTTGTCGGTACCATTGGGCCCGATATAAGCCTGTATTTCCCAGATCGATTCCTTACTGTTTTCACCCTCTTCGCGGAAGAGTTTGGTGAAGTCTGATTTCAGCTCATACTGTCCGGTACTGATGATCTGCTGGCAAAGAGCCAGGGCGCCGGACCAGTTTTGCCTGTACAGCATGGCTTTAGCCTGCAGGGCCTTGGCAGCCGCGTTGGTTAAACGGCCCGTGTATTTGGCCGGCCAGGTGGCGGGCAGGTTGGCGATGGCGAAGCTCAGGTCCGCGTCGATCAGCGCATAGATCTCGGCAACCGGCGCTTTAGCTTTCTTACTATCATTCGGATTGTACACCCTGAAATCGATCTTGGGTACTTCCCCAAAGGTTCTTACCAGGTCGAAATAAGAGAAGGCCCGGAAGAATTTAGCTTCCGCAATATTCACCATCGAAGCCGCATCGGTCAGGCCCAGTGAGTCCGCTAATTGTAATGCGGTATTGGCCTGGCCAATCAGTACATAGTGCTGGTCCCAGTAAGTAGTATTGGACCAGTGGTCTTTTACGTACTGGAACTGGTCGTAGATAACACCCCAGTCGGCGCCATCAGCCGCACTGCTTCCTTTTTCAGAATCATCTGCACGGAATCCGTGGATCGCCAGCCAGGGAATACCACCAAAAGCCTGTCCTGCCACATCCCCATTGCGGATGGCACCATATAAACCGTAGATCTGTCCTTCCAGACCTCCCTGGTTCAGGTCATCCAGGGTTGCCGTCAAAGGTTTGCGGTCCAGGAACTTTTTACAGCCCGTAAACAATACCAGCAGCGGGACCGCCAAAAGCAGACTCCAAACCCAATTTTTTACTTTATTCATAGCTTAAGAGTTTTAAGAATTAAAAGTTTACATTAATACCAGCGGTGAATATCCGGGGAATCGGTCCGTTTCCATTGTCGATACCAAAGGAAGTGGCAGATCCGCCGAATTCAGGAGTATAACCTGAATTCTTCTTCCAGGTTTTCAGGTTCTGCACGTTGGCGAAAATCCGGAAACTGCTGATATGGTATTTTTTCAGGAACTCGGGACTGATATTGTATCCCACCTGCACATTCCTCAGGCGGAAATAGCTTCCGTCTTCGACACCATAGGTAGAAGGCAGCCGGTTGATCGGGTGGTTATCCCCCAGGATCGGATCCCAGTTGGAAGTACCCTCGCCATGCCAGCGGTTCAGTTTGAAAGCCGGGTAGTTGAATTTCGTAAACGGTAACTCTGAGCTGCCCCAGTACCGGTACACTTCATTGCCATACACACCCCCGAAATCAACACCGATGTCAAACCCTTTGTAGTTCAGTGCTACAGATCCGCCATAAGCGAAATCAGGTGTGGGATTGCCAATCACGGTCCGGTCGGAAGGATCAATTTTACCATCGCCGTTCACATCCTTGTATTTCAGGTCGCCGGGGCCATACTGGTAACCCACCACAACGGGAGAAGCCAGTTTCTCGGCATAGGTCTGGTACACGCCTTCCACCACGTAGCCGTAGAAATATCCGATCGGGAAGCCGGCTTCGGTCTGGTTGGGTCTTTCTTCACTTGAATTCAGCTTATTGCCTCCCAGGTCGATTACTTTATTATCAAAAGTGGTGAAGTTACCACTAACGGTGAGGGTCAGGTCATTGGTCAGTTTTTGTTTCCAGTCGGCTGATAATTCCAATCCTTTGTTCTTCACACTGCCCACGTTGTCCAGCCTGTAACGGCCTGCACCGGTCGGCACAATGGTCATGATATCTTCAGTCAGTTTGCTATAATAAGCCGCATCCACATGCAACTTGTTCTTCAGTACATAGAACTCAACCCCCACTTCTTTGGCATTAACCGTTTCCCATGTCAGGTTACGGTTGGGCTCGTAAGAAAGGGAGTAAGCCGGTGCAATGCTGTTGCCGAAAACAGCGGTGTTCCCGGTTTGCAGGGCTGGATAATAGGGATAATCATACCCATAAGTGTTCTGCACACCCAGGATACCCCAGGAAGCTCTCAATTTCAGGAAATCAAAGATTTTCTGAGAAGCCATGAAATTCTCTTTGGTTAACTCCCAGCCGGCACCTGCAGAATAAAAGTTCTTGAAACGGTTATTCGGTGAAATCTGGGAAGAACCATCTCTTCTGAAAGAAAGATTCAGCAGGTACTTGCCCTGGTAGTTATATAATAAACGGAATAAAGTGGAAGCGGTTGCCTTCTCCCACTGGGAAGAACTGGCTCTTTTAGAAGCCGGGTCCACGAAACCGTTATCCACATACCAGAAACGCTTGTTGTCGGGGATAGAATCACCCGGGTCGCGCTGACTGGCTGTTCCGTATAAACCGTTGAAACTGTTGAAGTATGTAGTAAACCCGGCGATCGCGGTCAGGCCATGATCTCCAAAATTCTTTTTGAATGTGAGGATATAATCCTGTTGGAATTTTTTCCAGTTGGTGGAAGCCTGGTCAACGGAGGTAATCCGGTTATTGGGATCGATATAAGCGGTATCGCCACCTGATTTACTGCCAATCGGGTTAAACCGGTACAGGATCGGGTTATAGTTCCGGCCTTCCATATTCGCCATATCCCCATAGAATGTGGTGCGAAGGTTGAAATTCTTCAGGAAATTTACTTCTGCAAACACACTTCCCACCATCCGGTTTTCAATACGGATTTCCTTGTTCCATTTTTTCTCCAGGTTCATCAGGGGGTTCCCGATCTGACCGGCCTGGCCGGCGAGCTCATAATAAACTCCTGAAGCCGGGTCCATGGTAGGAATGATCGGCCATACACGGCGGGCGTCGAACAATAAACCATTGGCCTGGCTGAACGGCAGGTCCTGCCTGAACCCGTTAAAGGTAAAGCCCAGTTTAATGGCCTTGCTCAGTTTGAATTCATCATTGATCGCTAATAGTATTTTATTCAGCCTTTCGTGCTTCACAATACCCTCGTCATGAATATAACCCACACCCATGTAGAACTTGTTCTTTTCGGTGCTGGCAGAAACGCTGATATTATTATTATTGAAGATACCGGTCCGGGTCATGGCACCCACCCAGTCGGTATTGCCGGTCCAGCGGGTATAATCGAAGAACTGGGCAGGCAGGAGGCCGATATTGGTTTGTTCTTCGTCAAACAGGGTCTTGAAACCGGCGGCGTCCACCATGCCAATTTTGTCAACCAGGGTTTTGGAACCGATGGTAGAAGTGAGGTTCACCACAATTTTACCTGCCTTCGCTTTCTTGGTGGTGATTGCAATCACCCCGTTCGCGCCGCGGATACCGAAGATCGCCAGGGAAGAAGGATCTTTGAGCACCTCGATAGACTCGATATCATTCGGGTTCAGGTAATCAATATTATCATTGAAAATACCATCCACCACATAGAGCGGTTTGATACCCCCGATACTGTTTGTACCACGGATACGGATATCCGGTTCTGCGCCGGGCGTACCGCTGTTCACGATGGACATACCCGCTACTTTACCCTGCAAAGAGGCCACGGGGTTGGTATTGGGTTTATCGGAAATTTCTTTCCCGGAGATTTTTGCGATCGAGCCGGTCAGGTCACGCTTGCTGGCCTGGCCATAACCGATCACCACTACTTCATCAATCTTCTTGGCGGATTGCTGCAAGGTTACATTGACCGTTGATTTACCGGCCACCGCGACTTCAAAACTTTCAAATCCCACGGAACTGAACACCAGGGTAGCGTCGTCGGGAACTGTAAGAGAGAAATTACCACCGGCATCGGTGGTCGTACCGGTCCGGGATCCTTTTACGGAAACAGAAACGCCGGCCAGGGGTTCCCCAGTAGAGGAAACTACTTTACCGGTTACCCGCAGTTCCTGCGATTCAATCTCTGTCGCAGTCATTCCTTCTTTCAGCACCACCAGTTTGGAGGCAAGTATTTTATAACTCACCCCGGTATTGGCCAGGATTTTGTCCAGCAGGTCGGTAACGGGCGCATCCACCGCATCCACCGTAACCCGGGGCTTTTTTCTTAATGCGTTTTCACTGAAAAGAAACCGGTAGTTGGTTTTCTTTTCAATGGCAAACAATACTTTTTTGATTTCCGCTTCATTCATTTTCAGTGTAATACGATCTTGCGAAAAGCCATGAGCAGAAACCTGGAGACAGGCAATCAGCAAAAAAGCAATCGTCAATTTCATAATTCTGGCAATCTTTAGTAACAAGTGATCCTTGGTAGAAACAGCAGTCGTTTCATTTTTTTTCATACTTTACGTTTGAAGGGTTAAAAATCAGGATTCCAGGAAAGGAATCCAGTCCTCAGTGTTAACCTCGCGGGGTTTCGTTGCAGCGAAATCCCGCAATTTTTTGTTGTCAGGAAGTGTTGTTAGTCAGAGCAATCATTTGGCAAAAGCATTAGCGGTGAATAATTATTTTGTTTCCGTCTTTTTCATATTTGAAGGGTATAAATTCTTTTAGCGCGTCGAGGGCCTGACTAATCGTTTCCGAATCGAATATGCCGTTCAGCCGCTCTTCTGCAATAAGCGGATCCGTAATATCAATCTGTACATCATACCAACGTTCCATCCGGACTGCCAGTTCACTGAAGGATTCATCCCGGAACACCAGCTTATTATTGACCCACTGAATTTCCGCCACCGTGCTGTCGGCCGGGTTATACTTCAGTTTATTGACCGACATCAGGGTACTGATCCCCGGCAGCGAGGTCCTTTCGATATTACCGGTCTTCTTTATTTTTTCCACGGAACCGGATTCCACCCGGGCCATATCATTTTCCACCACCAGTTTCTCGCTGGGCGAAAGAATGATCTTATCATTGGGGCGGTTCCGGATGGTGACTTCAATACTTCCGCGGATCAGACTGGTTTCGGTTTGCTTGTCTTCGGGGTAGGCCTTTACATTGAAAGCTGTACCCAGCACTTTGATCTTAATGCTGGACGTACTGATGATAAATGGTTTTTCCTTGTTCTTCGTTACGTCAAAAAAACCCTCGCCGGTCAGGGTCACTTCCCTGGTTTCTATTCCGAAATTCTTATTATAAACCAGTTTGCTGCCCGCATTCAACCAGACCACTGAACCATCGGGCAACTGCACTTTTGATTTGGAACCGGGGCGGGTGGAGATCTCATTGACCTGGCCGGCCACTTCACTCCCTCTTGTTATTCCACTGAATAAAGTACGGATCCCAAAAAGACCAGCCAGCAGGAGGAGCGTCGCCGCCGCCCAATACCAGCCTGTTATCCTTTTTTTCGGCCGGACGGCCATTGCTTTCCCGGGTATGTTTTTCAGTGAAATATTCAATTCCTCCATCCGGTGCAGGTGCAGCATATAGGCATCTTCACCGGCCACAGGATCCTTATCCGCCTGGTATTTCCAAAGATCTTCCAGGTTCTGGATAGCGAACTGCCATTCCGGATGTTCCCGGATAAGGGTCTCCAGGGATCCCAGCTCTTCTGCGGAAGCTTCCCCTGACAGTTTTTTTGAAAATGACACCCAAAATTGCTCCTGACTCATTAAGACGTTGGTTGTAAATAGCAAAGACAATGAAACACCGGGTTTACCCCTAAAGGGTTTTAACTTTTTTTTGTGTTGGGGTTGATAAGATTTAAAGCGCTGATTTCCAAATGCATACATTTTCCGAGGCGACGCAGCGCGATGGCCATCTGGGCCTCCACGGTCTTGACAGAAAGTTGGAGCAGTTCAGCTACTTCCTTGTATTTCAGCCCGTCTTCCTTTACCAGTTTGAAGATAATCCGGCAGCGGGGGGGCAGGTTATTCACGGCCTGCCGGATACGGCGCATCATCTCTTCGGTCATCAGAAGTTGCTCCGGATCAAAATAAATGCTGTTTAACTGGACCAGCCATTCTTCCGGGGACGGGTTTTGCTGGCGTTTTTGTTTACTGATCCGGTTATAAGCCAGGTTCCGGGCGCTGGTATAAAAATAGAGAAGGGGGGATTCAATAGTGGTCAACTGGTCTCTTTTCTCCCAAACTTTAATAAAGAGATCAGATACCAGTTCTTCTGCTTCCTCTTGTGATTTCAGGATGGAATATGCAAATTGTTTCAGTCGCCCGTGAAGGAGGATGAACAATTCTTTATAAGCAACCTGGTCATTAGCAAAAGCAATAGCAGCGAGCAACCGTTTTATGGGTTCGTTCTCAGGCATAAGCAAAGCAGCGTAAATCTAAGAATTAGATTTAATATAATAACAGGTGAGTTTCCATCGCTTTTTTTATATTTTTGCAGCCGCCTTACCGGCAGGACCCTTAGCTCAGACGGTTAGAGCATCTGACTCATAATCAGGGGGTCGTTGGTTCGATCCCAACAGGGTCCACAAAAAGTACGAAGTAAGGAGTTCGGGGTATGAAGCGTACTTCGTACTTCTTACCTCGTACTTTGTATTTTGTTTAACCTTTTGTTAACCGCCCGGCTTTTACTTTTGTTCACTACACAATGATTATGAAGAAGTTTATACTGTTTTTTCTTACTGCGATCACTTTTATCAATCTTTCAGCCCAAACCGTCGATACGATGATGGTGCCAGCTTCGCCGAAAGCCCCCAAAACGAAAAAAGAGAAACCCAACCTGGCCAACCGGGCCAATGACCACCTGTTATTCCAGTTAGGTTATACCGGATGGGCAGGGATCCCCGACACGATCAGTACCAGGGGACTGAGCAAATCCGTGAACCTCTACCTGATGTATGATTTCCCGTTCAAGAACAATCCCAAACTGAGCATGGCTTTCGGCCCCGGTATCGGTTCGGATCATATTCTTTTTTCCAAAACCTATGTAGGGATCAAGGACCTGAGCAGCACCCTGGCTTTTACAGACCAGAGCGATACCAATCATTTCAAGAAAACCAAACTGGCTACCGTTTACCTGGAAGCCCCGGTTGAATTCCGTTTCTCTTCCAACCCCGAAACAGGCAAGGGATTCAAATTCGCGCTGGGTGTGAAAGTGGGCACCCTCCTGAATGCGCATACCCGTAATGCAAAGTTTGAAAACAAAAGCGGGGGCACCCTGAATAACTATGTAATGAAGGAATCCGGCAAACGCTTTTTTAACAAGCAGCGGCTGTCGGGCATGGTACGTGTGGGTTATGGCAACCTGAGCCTGTACGGATCCTACCAGTTCACCCCCCTGTTCCGCGATGGATTCGGTCCGCAGGTACGACCTTTTTCCATTGGTATTACGCTAAGTGGATTATAAGCTGAGCGATAAAAAAAATAATGAAGAGCAGTTCTCCGGGACTGCTTTTTTATTTCGGTCGTGGTTGGAAATATGCGGAGGGGTTGGGGCAAAGTGTAAAGAAGAAAAAAAATTAGGGAAGGAATAAATAGATAAATTGTTCGTACAGTCAAATCTTAATGATAAGCCCTATCAGGTTATCGACGGGAAGCCGGGAAGTAGCGAATCCTTTAAGACTAATTTCACAATAGTGACCCCCATCGGCTAACCGGCTAATCGGCTAATTGACTAATTGATCCATCAGCGCATCAGCAAATCAGTAACTCACCGGATTCCAAAAGCTTCACTATCTCCCCTTCCGAACCCTGTAAGACCAATTCTGCTATAGTGACCCCTCCCATCGGCTAATCGGTTCATCGGCAAATCGGCACATTACACATTGTCAAATCCCCTCCCCGAACCCTATAAGACTAATTCTGCTATAGTGACTCCCCCCATCGGCTAACCGGCTAATTGACTAATTGATCCATCAGCGCATCAGCAAATCAGTAACTCACCGGATTCCAAAAGCTTCACTATCTCCCCTCCCGAACCCTGCAAGACCAATTCTGCTATAGTAACTCCCCCATCGGCTAATCGGTTCATCGGCAAATCGGCACATTACACATTGTCAAATCCCCTCCCCGAACCCTGTAAGACCAATTCTGCTATAGTAACTCCCCCCATCGGCTAATTGGCTAATTGATACTTCAGCGCATCAGCGCATTGTCATTTTAGCACCGCAAAGCTCTATCTTTATCCCATCATGAATTTATTTACGGACAAAGGGCGTATTATAATTACCTGTCCCAAACGACTTTCCCCCTGGCTGGAACAGGAAGTAAGAGAACTGGGATTTAAAACAGAAGAGACGTTTATTACAGGTGTCCGCCTGTCCGGCAGCATTAATGATTGTATCAAATTAAACCTGAATCTCCGCTGTGCCAGCCAGGTCTTATACCATCTCCGGTCATTTGAAGCGGAAAATGCGGACGCCATTTATAAAAACCTGCTTGACTATCCCTGGGAAAATATTTTACCGGAACCGGGTTATTTTTCCATCACGAGTAACGTAAACAATCCCAGCATTAACAACAGCATGTTTGCCAATCTCCGGGTGAAGGACGCGATCGTGGACCGGTTACGGGAGAAAAGAGGCATCCGTCCCTCAACGGGTTCGGCGCTGACCGGTGCCGTTATCCACCTCTTCTGGAAAAATGAAAAGGCAGAACTATTTATTGATACATCCGGGGATTCACTGGGCCGGCACGGGTACCGCAAAATACCGGGACAGGCCCCGATGCTGGAGGCCCTGGCGGCCGCAACGGTTTATGCAACGCAGTGGGACCGCAAATCTCCTTTTGTAAACCCCATGTGTGGCTCGGGAACGATCGCCATCGAAGCGGCAATGATCGCCAGCAACCGGAGGCCGGGATTATTCCGGACCAATTACGCGTTCATGCACCTGCTGGGCTATGATGAATCCGTTTACCTGCGGGAAGATGCCCTGCTGGAAGAACAGATCCGGGAAGTACCCGGTCTCCGGATCATCGCCACCGATTACAGTGCAAGGGCCATTGAAAATTCAAAGAAGAATGCTGTCGCCGCCGGGGTGGCGGGCCTGATCGAATTCGCTGTTTGCGATTTCGCCGCCACGGAAATACCACCGGCTGTTCCCGGTGTTTTTATGGTGAACCCGGAATACGGGGAGCGGCTGGGGGATGTAAAAGAACTGGAGGCTACCTACAGCCGGATTGGTGATTTTATGAAACAGCAATGCGGGGGTTACTACGGCTATGTATTTACCGGCAACCTGGAACTCGCCAAAAAAATCGGGCTGAAAGCAAAGCGCCGTATCGAATTTTACACCAGCACCATTGACTGCCGCCTGCTGGAGTATGAATTGTACAGTGGGAGCAGGGTTCCTTCCAAAGAAAAAATTTAAACACCAACGTTCTGATAATATGGAAATTTCAGCGCTGCAAAAAATCGTCAAAGACCGGTATTTCAAAACAGATAGTGAACGGGGTATTTATCATACAGCCCTGTGGTTCCACGAAGAAGTGGGCGAGCTCTCTTCGGCGATCGCCGGCGGAGACCGGCAAAATGCAAAGGAGGAATTCGCCGATGTACTGATGTGGTTGCTGACCCTTGCCAACCTGATGGAAATTGATATGGAAGAGATCGTGGCGGAGTACCTGGCAGATCCCCGGAAACTGCCGTCAAAATAAAAGAAGCACATTCTTCCCTACCGCACCCTTCGGGTTGACTTTCCAGATCGCTTCGCCGGGGAGACGAGGAGGCTTTTGTATCATTTATGCCGATAAAATCTATATTTTAATAATTTTCACTGTTTTGTTTTCACTGTTATTCGGGAAACCGATATGTACCCAATATGTACCTGCAGGCAGGTGTCCAATGTTAACCGCAATATTATTGGAGCCGGAAAGCAATGCAAAAGTTTTAGTATAGACAAAACTTCCTTTTTCATCGTACAGGTTGACTGTCACATCTGTTTTGATGCGGGAAGACAGTTGAACAGTAAAGTACTGCTCCACCGGGTTGGGCCACAGTTTAATTTTTTCGCTTGTTTTACCGCACTGAAGTGTATTGGTGCCTGAATAATATGACCTGCCATCTGCATCCACCTCTTTTATGCGGTAGTAATTATTTTCTGACGAAACGTTGTTATCCGTAAAGGAGTAATTTTTTTCACCCCCGCTGTTACCGGCAGCGGCTATTGTTCCAATTACAGAGAAATGATAGCCATCCTCCGCTTTTTCAATTTCAAAATGAGATGTGTTTTCCTCCTGTGCCGTTTTCCAGTTAAGCGTTGCCCGGCCTGTCTCGCAATTGACAGTGAAGGATACAAAGCGAAGCGGAAGGGCATTGCCGGGCGTAGAGAGCGTCCATTTCGAAAAATCATTGATGCCCGTTTTTTCAACATAATTTGTTACGCTGTTCCTGGATGTGTATCCCTGCAATGACCAGTTGATATTATCATTGCTTTTCCACAATTCCAGTAAATTTTCATTAAGCCCGTTCAACTCTGCATCAAAATAATTAAATCGCAGTGCAGCATCCAGCCCTGTATTGCTTGCGGGGATAATATCATAGGTTCTTAAAATACTGTTGCCATTGCCTGAACCATTCGTTTGCGATTTTACCCCCCGGTAAACGTAGGTACTGCCCAGGTTTTGTGATGAAGTAATTACAGCTCCAAGATTACCGGGATTCACTGCATTAGGTGCATTGAGGTCGGCAATAATTCTGGCATAACCATCTGTACCCATGAGGCGGCTGCTTTCATTTTCATTTACCAGCAATGCATTAGTGCCCATAAAAATGATAAACCCATTCAGGTCACACAAGCCGCTGGTAAAGGTGAAATTATTGACCAGGTTAAAATCTCTTTGCAATATGATTTTTGCATTATTTGTTTTGGCCAGTTCTATACTTCTGAAAACAGGTAGTTCCTCCCCTCGTATGCCGGCATCGGTATTGCCCGTAAACTTAAAAGTATTGCTGAACAGCGCTGTGGCCGCATCATATTGAATATCCAAATTGTCCAGCACGACATACGTGCTGTTATCACTTTTCCAGCTGGTACCGTAGGCTATTTGCAATTGCGCACGTACCGTATTGCCGCAGACAAGTGTTGCCAAAAAAGCTAAAATTGTTTTCATGCTTACCTGTTTTCCAGTTTTTCAATCCGCTTTACTAAATCGGTACATATTTTTTTTAGCTCGTCATTTTCTTTTTTCAATTCCTGGATGCCCGCCAATGCTATGCCTGCGGGGTCAATGGTAGATATGCTTTTATCATCCATTCCCAACCCAAAAAGTTTATAAAAATCCTGCGCCATAGGGCCAATGTGATAGTCGCCGCTTCCCTTGTATTTCCATTGGGTAATGGGCAGTTCGGCAATTTTTTCAAGGATGGCTTTGTTGTTTAAAGTAGTAAACGCTTCTTTTTTATTCCTGTCCGAAACATTTGTCCATGTGCCGGAGGTTGTCAGGTAAGCCCCATTCCCGTTTGTTGTACCTGTGCCCACTTCAATAGCATGTCCATTGGCAGGAGTTACTCCAAAACCCCATTTGTGCACACTCGTATTACCAAATACCATTGCATTGTTTTCCGCCACCCTGGACATATAGCCTATAGCAGTTGCGTTAACAAGGCTGGGGTTTGACACATCGGCGGCATATCCTAATGTGGTATTCCTGACCCCGTTTGCATTTGACCACATCGCTTTATAGCCAACAGCAGTATTTTCATAGCCAAGATCATTTATAGAAAGACTTTGATCCCCTATGGCCACATTCGCATACCCATTAAAGTTATCCACAAGTGCGTTATTACCGATGGCTGTATTTTCGGTGCCCGAAATATTATTATAAAGTGCATTCCACCCTACACCAATGTTATGTGCACCGGTACTATTTAGCCCCAAGGATAAAGATCCGATTGCTGTGTTGTTGTAACCTGTTGTATTCTGTCTTAGCGCATCCGAACCCAATGCCGTGTTATTATATCCACTGGTATTTGAGAATAACCCATCAAATCCTAAAGCGGTATTTTGATACCCGGAAGTATTCAAAGAAAGAGTTTTGGTGCCAATCGCAGTGTTTTTGACACCCTCATTATTCTGCAGAGCGCCAAATCCAACAGCAACAATATTACTTACGGTTGTATTCTGTTCAAGGGCATTGGCGCCTATTGCAATATTGTTGGAGCCGGCCGTATTCAGGTATAACGGCTCAAAACCAATGGCCACATTATTGATACCGCTGGTATTAGAGTAAGCTGCCCTGTGACCCATGGCAGTGTTAAAGCTGCCGTTTGTGTTTGCCATAAGTGCATCTCCGCCAACAGCCGTATTGAGGCTACCCGAAGTATTCACCATTAAAGAGCGGTAACCCAGTGCCGTATTATAAAAGCCGGAAACATTTGCTCTCATTGCATTGGACCCAATGCCAAGGTTGGAAGTGCCGGTATTGGAGGCTCCGGCGCTGAGGCCAATAAAATAGCTATGGTTAACATGGTCCAACAATCCGGCGTTCAAGCCATTTAGCCTAAATACCAATGGCTGGTTATCGGTAGTTCCTAAAAAGTTTGTTGCAGGGTTAGTGCCTGCATTGCCGGTAGTGCCCCATCCATTTGCTGAGTTTTGAATAGATAACCATGTACTACCGTTATAAAAGTAAAACCCAGGCGTATTATCCGTTTGATAAATAAGCAATCCGTTAGCCGGTGAAGTAATGGCATCCCGTTGTGCGGTTGTCATTCTTGGCACCAGCATCCCCTTTGCAGTGCTTTTTATGTCCAATGCGGCACTGGCATCTGCAGTGCTGCCATCGGTGTTGATGGCTACGCTTTGGGCATAACTATTTGCCGATAGGATAACAATCGTTATGGCCATGAATATTTTTTTCATACAAACAGGATTAATTTTTTTTGTACAAATACATTTTTTGCAAGCCTTGCGATGTGCTTTGCATAATAGTTGCAGGATTATCAGAAATGGCATAACCTTTTAAATGCGCATTACTTTGATTTCCCAGGAACCCATATAGATTAACGAGCGTGCTGCCCGTCCATACAGAAGTGCCAAACTGGTACCAGGTTGAATTTAAATTTACCGGCGCGTTCGGAAAATCATTGGTGATCCAGGTGTTGGTAGCGGGGTTATAGACCAGCACATAAAGGTAATTGCCGCTTGAAAAAACAACTCTATTACCACAAATTATGCTTTGGAAATCAATAGATCTGCTAAGTGAAACGGGGTAATTCGGAATAGCCGTCCAGGTGTTGGTTGCCGGATTATATTTAGCCCCATCTTGAAATTTCGTTTTTGTATTTGGCCAGGTACAATTGCCATTAAAAAAATCAATATCCTCTTCCTGGCCACCCCAAATCAGCATTTCGGCGCCTGTCCATACGGCTGTGTGGCTGTTTCTTGGTGTTAGCGTGGTTTGAAACAAGGAAGAATATGCATTGGTAGTAGGGTTATATTTAAAGCAATTGGATAAGTTGTAAATAGTATCATAGGTATAGGTTTGACTATTTGCATCACATACCTCTGTTCTTTCCTGCGTGTATTTTCCTCCAAATACAATTAGGTCTGTGCCATCCCAAACAGCAGTATGACTGATTCGCCCAGGGAAAATAATACTGGCCGATGATATGGGCGTCCAACTGTCGGTGGCGGGATCGTACTGCCCGCCATCCCGGGGATAAACCTTAGCGGGTGAAACTCCGCCCCATACCAGCATTTTTGACCCCGTCCATACAGAGCTGTGTCCATCTCTGGCACTCGGTTGATTGGTGGCTGAAATGCTGCTCCAGGTAAGGGTTTGCAGGTTTAGTTTGATACCGATGGCTGCAGTAGCATCAAAATTTAATCCCCATATTAAAATATATTGACCGGCTAAAATAGCATTGTGCTTTATGTGGAGAAAATCAATTGCCGGTATAATATTGTTATTGGCAAGCAAACTGACACTATAACCATCACTAACAGGGTCGTAATAAAAGATAGTGTCCTTGTTTAAAATGATAGCCTTATGAGATGAAGTGTCATAAAAAGCCGGAGTCAGGTTTTGGGTTCCTCCGATAGTAATGCTACTAAGCACTCTGTAGGGTGCTGATAAATTGCTTTGGTCGTGTTGATTTATGGAGTACCAGGTTTTTGCCGGGATAGTGCCCGGTACTTCCTGAAACAATTCATGGTCTAAATAGCCAAAATACGAGAACCCATTGTTCATCAAATTGGCTTCGTGGTAGGTATTGCTCATTACAATGGTGCCGCTGGGCAGGGTATTGCCACCAATATTGCTCCAACCGCCTCCGTTGTAATAATAAAAACCCGGTGCATTATCTGTTTGATAAATTAATAACCCGGAGGCAGGAGCCGCAATGGCTGTACGTTGCGCCAACGTCATTCTTGGCACCAGCATACCTTTTGACGTGCTCTTTATATCCAGCGCCGCACTGGCATCTGCAGTGCTGCCATCGGTATTGATCGCCACGCTTTGGGCGTTGGCCGTGGCAGCAATCAAAATGAAGAGGGCTATAATAGTTATCGGTTTCATGAGAAGTGTTTTTTAATGCAGAAAAATTTTTTGCAGAAGGGAGTAGGGCTGCATACTTTTCATAGCGCTCTTTTTGTTTTCATTTTTCAATTATTTTTTATCTTTTTCAAACACTTTATTCCATTTCCATTTGCCTGAATTTATATCCAAAAAACCCATGGCATTTTTTTCAATAACTAATAAATGTTCGCCATGCAGTTGAATGTCGAGCAAATCATTTTCACTGATTTTATTATTTCCGTAGTTTAATGCCGCAGACCAGTTTGTTTGCAGGGTGGCTGTATCCACTTGTGTAAACTGGAAGACAAAATCTTCGCTGCTTTTTGTTTTGGAAACCACAATGCACCCCTTGTTGGCCATTATCGCTTCTTCGCTTTTTAGCGCCGGGTTGTAATAAGCCGCGAGGTAAGGGCTGATGAAATCGGAAGCTGAAGACAGTTTACCAGCTACTAATTTTGAATCTTTGGGTTGTTTATTCAGTCTTGGCCGCTGGCCGGTGGAAAAGCTGAAATAAGCATTGGGAAAGGTATGGGCACCCGATTGTAAAAACGGCCTTCCCATTATCCTTAACGAAAGGGAATCGGGCATGGAGGTAGCTTTCCCCGAAGCCTCATCTAAACTATATATCCTGTTATCATCGCCTTTTATCAGTACTCCCGAAACATTAGGCGGGTTATAATACATTGTGGCAGGTTCAAAAACTATTCCGTTATTTTTTTGTGCCAGGGCTTCATCATCATACATTTTTGTAAAATCGGAAAGCCGTAATACAAAAAAGTGTGGTTTGCTTGTTTTAGTATCGTAGGTGCGCAGCCATAAATACCCGTTGGTTACTTTCATAATCTGGCAATTGCCATCGCATTGATACGGCTTTGTGGAAATAAGCTGCCCGGTAAGGCCGTCATACTTTTCCAGGTAGTTGGTGCTGAAACCATACCGGGATACTGAGTTACCCCGCTGGCTATACGATTTTACTGTAAAAACCTGGTACATTCTTACAATATTTTTCCCATCGGGCGACGCCATCAGTATCAGGTTTTCTGGTGGCTGACTGCCCATTTCGCTACAAGACGGGAATAGGGATGACAGAAAAATAATCATTAATATGTGGCAGAATGTTTTCATTTTTTTATGGCCATTTATTTTAATACCATGGCCGCTGCCGTTGCGCTGCCGTTGTTACCGGTAAGCCAGTTTGCAGCGTTATTTTTCCAATAGCCCGATTTGTAAGTGCCGGCTCCATATTCCTGATGACCGCATACATATACATCGTTACCGGCGAGAGATAGCCCATAGGCATATGTGTTTAATGTGCCATCGCTCAGGTCTTGTGCCGTGCCGTTTTTCCAAAGCTTCGCCACATTTTTTCCGGCAGCATTTTTTCCGTAACCGCACACATACACATCGGTACCGGATACAAGTATATCTCTGGCGTATGCAGGATAGGTGCCATCTGTAAGTGTAGTGGCAACACCATTTTTCCAAATCTTTGCCACATAAACATTAGAGGCATTTGTTTCGTACCCGCACACATACACATCGGTACCTGAAACAAGGATGCTAATAGCAATTGCATCGGTTGTTGTTCCAGTAGAAAGCGTGTAAAAGATGTTATTTTTCCAATAGAAGGCAATGTATTTGTCTGATCCGCTTTTAATATAACCACACACATACATATCAGTCCCTACACTTTTTATGTCCCTGCAATAAGCTTCCACTGTTCCATCGGTAAGATAAAAAGCATTGCCATTCTTCCAGTAAACAGCCTTGTATTTCCCTGTGACGGGATCCGTTTCGTATCCGCCTGCATACACATCAGTACCGTTGAGTGAAATACTATTGGCTGAAGCATTATTGACACCACTGGTAAGGTTGGTAGCTGTCCCGTTCTTCCAAATTTTTGCAACCGTTTTCCCTGCTGCGTTTTGTTCCCATCCGCTCACATAAACATCCGAACCGGAAACTTCAATCTTGGTGATATTGGCATCGTACACGCCATCTGTAATGTTTTGCGCCACCCCGTCCTTCCAGTATTTTGCCACGGATTTTCCGGCGCTGTTTAGCTCTTGGCCTGCAACATACACAACGGATGGAACAGGATGAGGATCGGGATTGTTATTGCTTTTGCTGCACGAAAGTAACACCATTGCAAGTGTTGTGCATAAGATGGTTGTCTGCTGTTTCATATTGTACATTTTTAATTGCATTGATATTGATAAGTAATATTTTTTGATGCTCCGCCTACCGTTTCTGTTAAGCCATTTATTTTCCCATCTGTGCCGAAACTATAGGTGGCGCTTATGATGGTGCTTCCCGTTTTCATAGACTTAAAAAGATTTTTGTTTCTAAGGTGCCTTATGCCGCTATTGGGGATAAACAAATAATCCAAATAATCACCTTCTATGTTGGGTTTGTCGGTATAATACTCCAGTGTTGTACTATCGCTGCTGCCAATAGTTTGAATAGATGTGGCATTGCCCGCAGACCAGATAATAATTTGTACGGTTGATGTGCTGGTTGATGACGAAGTTTGCGTTTGCTTAATCAATTCCCGTCCGCTATATTCAAATACATCGTTTGTCCAATTGGTGCCGGAAACGTTGTATTCTGTACGAATATTTTCGGGATCTCCATTGGCGTTGATGGTTATAATTTCTTTGGAGGCAAATGCGCCCTGGTTTGTTTTATTAACAATAATGCTATTGCCCGAGTATTGAAAAATTTGATTATCGTTCCCCTGACTTATAGAGGCTATTTTCTCGTCTGCATTGTAACTAATGTTAATGGTTTGAGTGCTTGCGCCCGACATAGTGATAATCTTGCAGGCGGGTTTTGTAGCGCCCGGGTTATCTTTTTTACAGGATGCAATACAAAGCGAAATAAAAGATAATAGCAATAATGTTTTTTGAAGTTTCATTTTATGGGAGATTATTTAAAAAAAAGACGTAAATCCTGTATTACCTTAATGAATTTGATTAATAAACAAAATCTACCGCACGTAATAATCCCATCCAATACCCATCAGAAAAATATTTTGTTTTCATAAATTAAGTTTTAAGTGATATTTGTTTTGACTGTAGATTATCGCATAAAATCCTTAAGGCGGTATTCCTGTTCTTCTTAATCGGCTTTCGTGGGCGAATTAAAATCTTTACGATAAATACTTTGCTCCAAAAGCGGACCTTCATCATACAATAATTACTGTAGCCAGCTTGTGCTCCCCCTTCGGTATGCTATCGAAACCAGCAACTATTTTTTTATCATGAACCATTTGCCATCGCCCGAAGTATTGACGCCAGTCCCAAAAGTTCCTTCCAGAAAAGTAAACTTGCTGTCCACAGTAGCTGATACCGAATATTGGAATCCGCTAAAGAGATAATTATAGCTTGCAGTAACGGTGCTGCCTATTACCGAATAAGTCCCTTCTGCTTCGTTTGCGGTGGCAGTATCAGCACCATCAAAAAAGCGCACGGTGCCATTTGAGCGGAATAAAGCGGAATATCCTGAATTTGGATAACTTGTTGTTCCGCCATATTTTCCCTGCCAAAAGCCAACAATAGATGGTGTTTCCGGGATGGGGCAATCTTCCTTCCTGCAAGAAATAAAAACTAAACTTGACACTACTGCAGTAATAAATAAATTCTTCATGTTCTTTGATTTAAGGTTTAATGATTAATGAGAGGCAAAACTATTTTCCTGTTACATGATCATCTTCTCCCTTCTAAAAAACAACCGGCTCAAACTGGTATTCTTTACCATCTCCTCAGTAATGCCTTTAGGAGGGGTTATTTTTTTGATGTAGATTATCGTGTAAATCCTTTCAGGCGGTATTCATGTTCTTCGTAATCGGTATTCGTGGGCGGATCAAAATTTTTACGATAAATACTTTGCTCTAAAAGCGGGCCCTCATCTGTATAATAATTACTAAACACAGCTTCTGCTCCTCCTTCGGTATATACTTTTTGCATTTCCCAAACTTTTTGATGATAAATCAGTGTGTCACCACTTGGTATGTACTTCGCTCTCCTGCACACAAATGAATGACCGGAGTAGTTGTCGGGAAACCAAGCGTTGTGCAATGCATACTGGCCGCCGGGTATATTGGGATACTCTAACCAACTGTCATCGGTGGCGCCATTATCCTGCCCGTTGCTAGGGAGGTTTTTTAATTTCCACGGCAGGTCTCCGTGGTTATAGATAAACCACAAAGGATACAATCCATAAACTTGCGGATCGCCTCCTGGTGGCGTGGTGGCTCCATAAATGGCCAGCCCCTGAATTCCTTCGACGGTAGAATCCCTGGCCACCCAATGCAGCTCGTTAGCAAGTTTGATCTCCGGCTGTCCATCTTCCCGCACATATTCATTCCAAATCCAGTGACTCCCGGCTTTGGGGCCAGTGGCTGAATTACTGTTGTTTCCGCTGTCAGCATTCTTTTTACAGGAAAAAAACAAACTGCACAGAAGCACTATGCAAGCGTTTTGAAGGAAACATTTCATTTGATTTCATTTGATACCGCAAAACTTATTGAAATAAAGAAATGATACAACCCCAAAAAGGGGGGGGCGAATAGCCGCATTGCTTATGCAACATGGCTCAAAGAATTACAGAATAAAGCAGAAGTGTAAAGCAACTACCGATCATAGTTGTCGCGCTGTTCAAAAAAAAAATTGCCAGCGCACATCGTCGTTAATAATGTCAGGGATATAAAGGCGAAAAGCCAAAAGCGCATTTGAGCATTACAGTAATCTTTCGTTAATGGTTTTACTCACTGCTTCGGTGGCAGAATGCACCTGTAATTTTTCGTAGATATTTTTTATATACGAGCGAATAGTTTCAAAGGCAAGATTGGTTTGTGTTGCAATCATTTTATAACTGTTGCCTTTGCACAGAAGCCCCAGAATTTCCTTTTCCTTTACGGTAAAATTATAATCAGCAGTTGCCGGCTGCTGCATGGAACTGACAACCATCTTGGCAATAGCAGGGCTCATAGGCGCACCCCCATCCAGCATTTCCTTAATAAAAGGGATCAGCCTATCTGACACATTTTTTTTCAACAAATAACCGGAAGCACCGGCACGAATGGCATCAAACACATGTTTATTGTCGTCAAAAACCGTAAGCATTAATATAGCCACCTCCTTGTTAAACCGCCGGATTTCTTTTACGGCGGCCGTGCCTGTCATTCCTGGCATATCAATATCCATTAAGATGACATCAGGATTATATTCACGAACATCGCCGGCAGCATGCAAACAATTTTCCCATGCACCGCCCACAATAAATTCCTCAGAAAGCAGTAATAGCTCCTCCAGCCCGCGGCGCAGGGCTTCGTTATCTTCATATATCAATATCCTGGTCGGCATAGTAGCTATTCTGCAAAATAATTTCTTTCTCCTGTTTTTTTTGTACCCCAATTCGGGGGATCAGCACAGTGCTTAAGTGGCAAAATTCAATTCAACAAATGTTCCTTCTCCCCGGATGGAGCGGAGGCGAAACTCGGCACCAATTTGTTTCGCCCTTGCCTCCATGTTTCTTACACCGTTGCCAGCCTTATAATTATTCACATCAAATCCTTCGCCATCGTCTTTAATTTTCATGCTCATATTCCCGTTGCACTCCTGCTCAAATGTTACCCTGAGTGATTTACAATTGCTGTATTTGGCGGCATTGTTTACAGCTTCCTTAAAAATAAGGAAAACATTTTTTCTTTTTTCTGTACTCAACTCAACCTGCTCTATCTTGCTGGCGGTTTCAAAGTAAAGACTAATTTGCCGCGGTTCACAAATTTCTGCTGCCCATTCTTTCATGCGTGACAGCACACTTTCCACGCTATCGTTGCGGGGATTAATGGCCCATACCATATCACTTATATTTTCCATCATATTGGCTGAGTAGCCCTTAATATGTGCTAATTGTTTTTTCAGCAGGGTGTCATTGCCCTCCCTGTCAAGCAAAACTTTGCTGATAATATTGATGGTGCTTAATGTGGAGCCTAAATCATCGTGAAGGTCCCGTGCAATTTGCTTTCTCAGGCTTTCCTCCACAAAATACTTTGTAATTTTCTTTGAACAGGTTTCGGAAATTTTTTGCAATATCTCTAAGTGCCTTTTTGTAAAAAATCCCTTACGACTATGTTCGGAGTCAATAACACCTACTAATTTCCCATATGAAATAATGGGCACAGTGATTTCAGAACGACGGGCTTCATCATCTACCAAATAGCGGGCGTCTTTTTTTGTATCATAGATGATTTCAGGTTTCAGCGATTGAGCCACAGCCCCGACAATGCCTTTACCAACGGGAATCTCCAGCAAATTGGATATTTCATAGCCCTTGGGGTTTTTGGGGCCAAAGGCAGCTTTTTGCACCAGCATATTGCGGTTTTCGTCGTAGCCATAAATAACACAATCTTCAAACTTTAACCGGGATATACAGTTTTTAGCTATATCCCAAAACACATCATCTACTGTATTCTGGTTATATAAGGAGGTGGCGAAATAATTCAATACTTTTTCTTTCTCTATTTTTCTCCGGTAGTTGTTGATCCATGCAATAAAAACAAGAATTATTGCAGCTAAAATGCCAGAGATAAACCACCATTTGGTAAGCCTGTTCTCTGATTTCAAAAAAGCAATTTCCTGCTCTTTTTTTTCGCTTTCATATTTTTCCTTCAGCGCATTTGTTTTTTCCAATTGTTCCGCTACATTAACGGTGTCTTTCAGCGCAGCATATTGCTGAAGGGATTGATACGCCTTTTTCCAGTTGCCGGCTTTTTCATACATCGCAGCCAGCTCATACGAAATATCCATTTGGTAATTGACCATTTCCAGCGTATCGCTAATCATCCATGCTTTTGTCAGGTAGCTTTCCGCTTCTTTAAACCGGCTTAATTTGGAAAGTGTTTTACCCACGCAAAACGCTTCATAAGCTATATCTGCCCTGTTATTAAGTTTTTCAAACTGGTTATACGCATTTGTGTAATGAGTCAGCGCATTATTATACTGTTTCTTGGCGAGATAGCTTTCCGCAGAATGCTCTTCAATCATCGCCAGCTGGTAAGGTGTTCCCGATTTTTCCTTTGCTATGATAAGACATTTTTCAAGAATAGCAAGGCTACTGTCGGGATAGTTCATGTTGCGGTATAAAATGCTTAAACTTATACCCGTGTTTACATACCTTGTATAATCACCCTGTCTGGCAAAACCGTCTAATGCTTCCTTAAAATATGCGGCTGCTTTTGCCTTGTCTCCGGATTCCCTGTACACAATGGCAAGTTGCCTTTTAACATCCGTCTGAAGCGGAATACTTTTTATTTTACGGCTTAAAGAGTCCGCCCCGATCAGGTATTTAATGGCTTCATTAATTTTATACTGCTTAGTAAATACTTCGGCAAGGTTGATATCAACCCTTGTTATATCATACTCACTCTCCAGGGAAGAAAAAATGGCCCGTGATTTTTGAAGAAATATAATCGATGAATCAAGTCGGCCTTTGTGCAGATATGCCCAGCCAATTGAATTGTAAGCATTGGCAATAGCACTTTTATTATCAGTTTTTACGGCTTCAGAAAGTGCCTCACTGGCCATTATCATGGCAGAGTCAGCGTTTTTAAAGGACAAGGCAAATGCGGCGGTTGCCTTTTTAATTACAAGACTATCGTTGACCGGCTGCTTCTGGCCCTGGGCCGGAAAAAGAAATACAACGATATTTATTAATATAGCAGCCGTCCTATGAAGCATAGTATCCGTGTATATTTTCGCCTTGTTGGTTTTATTGCGTTGTAAATGTTCGGTCAGGTAAGGTAATATATAATCCTTATTTTACTAACACATGACAGGGATAAAATTTCGGGCTGGTTTAAAAAATTTGCCATCTGCATAATATTAACCCAAATTGCCCGGCTTTCCGGCCACGAATCACTGCTATGGCATCGCCAAGATCGGGGTCCGGGCGAAATTCAATTTTCCAGCCGAAGAAAGTTGTAGTACCCGCAAATTTTCCCTGGCGAACTTTAGCCAAAGAAATAAATTTTTTTCTAACTGGCTTTGTTTCATACATTTAACCAGGATGTTTCTATAACTCGTACCCAAGGCCTATTTGGCCTTTTGTTGCTATATTGTTCTTAATTTTTTTAAGCAGTTTCCGTTTCGGGTTTTGGCCGGCGCCGGGTCCCCTGCCTGCAGCAAAACCCGACCCTAAGGTGCAATTGATTCAGCACCCGCTTAAAAATAACACCCGGAATAATAATGACCTGAAACACAAACCAACTTGAAATTAAAGACTCAAAACAGGTACTACAAATTAGCCATTTTAGATGGGTTGGAATTGCTGGATGCGAAACAGCATACCCTTAGCTTCCCCTTTCATACCCACCCTACTTTTAATATTACTTTAGTCCTTGAACAGATTTTTTCCACAAAGCTTTGTGACCGTTTTTTGCAGGCACCTGTTGGAACAATCGTTGTTACAAATCCCGAAGAGGTACATGCAACAATTTGTGATAATAAGATCGGTAGTTCTTTTTTTACCTTTTACGTATCCCCGGATGTATTAACAGAATTAAACGGTAACAAATCAGTGTTTTTTGAGGATAAAATTATAAGCGATACAACGCTGTTTCAGGAATTATTTATTTTGTCTCAGCATTTCAGCACCTCAGGCCCGGGTTTTGAAAATTGTTTATTAAAGGCTTTGAGAAGATTAGTAACGAGACATTCAGTCAGCCCTTTTGTCCCAACTAAAAGAAGTAGCCACTTTCAAAAACTTCTGGAAGAAGAAACATTTGAAAAATTTTCTTTGGAATATACAGCCAGTAAATTCGGACTTGATAAATTTAAATTTCTCCGGCTATTTAAGCAGGAGACGGGATTAACACCCAACAATTACATAATTTTGAAACGGATTGAAAAATGCAAGCAGCTGCTGAAAACACAAACCGATTTGCTTGATATAGCTATCCAAACAGGTTTTTACGATGCCACCCACCTTTGCAGGCATTTTAAAAAAATTACCGGTATCACCCCGCTTCACTATCACAAGGCATAATATTTAAGGCTGCAATATCTTACTATTAAAACAGGCCCTGGCTGTGTAGTTTTGCCATACCCTCAAAAAACCGGGTCAAAAATGAACACCTTATACACGCTTGTACTGTTCCTGCTCTTATCCCCTGCCTTATCATCGGCCCAGGAAAAACAGTATTCCCCTGAACAGTATAAACAGGATTTCAATTATTTCTGGACAAGTATCAATGACGAGTATTGTTATTTTAATAAAAAGCAAACCGATTGGGACAAGGTAAAAGATTTGTATTCCCGCCTGATTGATACAGTACAAAGCAGGGGTGCTTTTGTGGCCGTTTTGGAAAAGGCTTTATATGAACTCTACGACCACCACTGTAATTTTAATACCAATACCGATTTTTCAAGGAGACTGGTGCCCACCAGTACCGATGTGTGGGCTGACTATTTTAATGGAAAACCAGTAATTACTGAAGTGAGGAAAAATTCGGGAGCGGAAGCATGTGGTGTGCGTGCGGGAATGGAAGTCATTTCCATCAACAACGTTCCCGTAGAAACTGCCGTTCAAACCTTTATGCCGCAATCCTTAAAGCAGCCGGACCCGGAAGCAAAAAATTTTTCCCTGCGATTATTGCTCGCCGGCAACCACATTCAACCAAGAAAATTCACCCTTAAATATGAAGATAAAGTGAGTGATTATTTCCCCGATCAATCGGGTATGCAACTGGAGCATATTACCTACGTCAATAAAATTGACACTAAAATGTATGGGGATGTTGGCTACATCCGGATAAATAATTGCTTATTTGACAATGCCCTGGTAAGCGCATTTGACAGTGTAATGCATACCCTAAGCAAAAGCAAAGCCTTACTAGTAGATCTCCGGGAAACGCCCAGTGGTGGTAACTCGTCTGTGGCAAGGGCTATACTTGGCTGGTTCATCAACCAGGACCATTTTTACCAAAAGCATGAATATTACGCCGAGGAAAAAATGTACGGGATCAAGAGAAGCTGGGAAGAAATTGCTTCCCCAAGAAAAAATAAATATTATGGTAAGCCGCTGGTAATTTTAGTTAACCATTGGACGGGTAGCATTGCAGAAGGCATTACAATTGGTTTCGACGCATTTCACCGGCCCCATACAAAAATTATTGGCACTACCATGGCCCGCTTAAACGGAGCCGTGTATTCATACGAAATGCCTAACACCAAAATCAAGTTTTCCTTTACGGCCGAGCGGTTATATCACGTAAACAATTTACCCCGTGAGCAGTATGTACCTCAGGTATTAATTGATTTAGTGAACATAAAGCCGGTAGCGGGTACGGATATATTTATCTCAGCCGCCTTAAATTATCTAAAAAGGATATGAGGTCAGCGTTTTCCGGCTAAATTTCAATAAAACACACCCGGCAGTTTTAAAGGCGCTAAGTAAATCAAATAAAGGCTTTGCTCTTTCGACACATACAAAATAAAAAAGGGCCATACTATCAAAGTATAACCCTTTTACTTTTATATCTGCTCCCCCTGCTGAGGAAGATATATCTTTAAATATCAATCATTTAAATCACAATTGATACCGTACTAAAACAAATCAAATCCATTGCTAAAATACGGCTTTTTTAGACATCCACTTTTACAACTAATATTTCATCAGTAATTCCCAAAAAACAGTATCCTTTTTATCATATCTAATTAGTCCTTGTGATTTACTCCAATATATTTTTGTTATAAAATTACTTCTTCCATAGTAATTACCTAAGTAGTCTTCACCGTGTATTACATAAACATCATCGTAATGGCCGTAACGAGTTTGCAAGGTTGAAGGCTTTTCTCTGTTCAAACTATCTATTTTAATAGGGCTTAGATGGTAAAACCTAGAATCTCTGGCGGATAGCAAAATATTTATTTCGGCATGGCTGTTTTTATTTTTTTGTATCTGCACAAAATTGTTTTCTAAATAGCGGTGTTTCTCATCTAGATGATTCGGATCAGTATGCTTACAAAAAACTGATACTACCTCATGCTTAATTCCACTTATTGATTGAGCTTCCGGGTAAGCTAAAAACGTATCCTTTTTTAAAAGAAAAATTGTATCCACATGTTCTGTATTGGACTTAAATACAAGAGTCTCATTCCCACAATATGGCATCCATTTATAGTCTTCTTCAGAAAGCCTGTTTGTCTGATCACAAGACATAAAAAAAGAAGTACAAAGAAGAAAAAAAACAAGCCGCTTTTTCATAAACTTTATTATTCGTGTACATTTACTGTAATTCCTAATCTCCTCCAATAGGCTATTAAATCATTTAGCCATGTGTCTACTAAATGGCCGTGATATCCCCCACTGTGGCTTTCTCTTTCCATACCCCATTCTGTACCTTTTATTTTCTCATACTTTGAGTTACCAAAATTTCTAGCTTTCCATCCCCTTGAAGAAATACGATCACTTTTCGTTGAAAATTGTCGGCCTTTTACGCCGCCTGGATGAGTAATATCGCCGGGCTGATGAGGCGCTAAATAATCAACAAATTCTATCAAACCTCCATACTTTGAATGCTTTGCTAATGCAGATGCGATTCCAGCTGCATATGCAGCGCCTTGGCTGTGACCAACTATTTTTATAGTTTCGCCTTCCGTAAGAGTTATTTCTCCAGATTCAAGTTTTTTAATAAGTTCTACACCAGCTTTAGCGCCTTCTGTAAACCTTGCACTGGCTGTGGCTAGGGGGGTAAAAGAACCATTAGTATAATAGGTGTTTTGATCATCATAGGCATCCATATATGCATCATCAACCTTGCCCCAATATTCAAACGTTATACTGTTATTACGAGGTCCATCCGCATAAAACCCTCTGTCTGGTGCATAATGATTCGGGTTAGGAACAGTTTTCCAATTTTCCTTACTGCCAAATGATGTTGGTACTTGAATTGTTTTTTGACCTCCACCCATATTCATACGGCTGTTCAGATATTGATTTACCATAAACCCATTTGCAAAAATGAAAAGGTTGCCATCAATATCGATTGCATTGATTGGAGTGTTGCCCGCATAGTTGTATGGCGTCAGTCCATAATAAGCCTCAGAATAATTATCCATCACATGCCAACGACCTATTTGCTGATTATACATTCTCGCTCCGTAGTCTTGCCATTCGAGACCTGAACCATCTGTAAATTCTTTTGCTTGTAGTTCTTTAGCATTGTATTTCTTTTTGTTTTCAAGGTTTCTTAAGCTGAGTGCCTTTGAAGATATTCCGCTCATCACAAGCCCAAATGGATAATAGTGATTCTCTTCAATTAAAGGTCCCCGAATATGCGTGACCTGCAAATTATCAAAGTAAACTGGAATATTTGATGTTTCGTTGCTAACATATACAAATAAATAGCCATTTTTATCAACGGAAATATTGTTACGAATATGTACCACAAATTCCTCATCTTCACCGACCTGTTCAAACCCACTCCCGCTACTTACTAACTTTAATTGTTCATCTAGCAAAATCCAGTTTATAAAAGCCTTAGGTTTTGCCGGGTTATATCCATTTTGAGTACTAAGAAAGTTGCTTATCCCAGGAGAAAGTAACTCATTCTCGGTCATATAGTTATTGTCACCAAATTTGGGTGTCTGCCCAGCGATGCCAGAGGCTAATGATGCAATAATATTATAAATAGCCGAATTGGGAGCTGAAGGTTCAGTGCCTTTATCGGCATCCCACCAACTACTTACGCGTAAATTAAACTTATCTCCTGCCATTACTTTCAGCACAATATTTGGCCCAACATCCCAGTCCTCAAAATACGATCTGACCATGGCAACATTATCATTCGGCGTAGTATAGGTATCCAATGGGTAACCCGAAGGCAATGGACGTCTTGTCTCTTGAAGCCTTGAATAAAAAGCCTCCTCATTAGCGGCCTGGGCATCCTCCATGCTTGCAGGCGGATAAGAATCGGTACGCAACTCATCAGTAAGAATAATTCTTACATTTCCCAAATGATCTTTTTCAAAATAATCATAGTACATTGTATCGGTGCGACCAGTGGTTTTAGGGCGTATTCTCCCTTCCTCATGTGCAACAATTTGTAAGGTATCGTTAAGATACTCGAATCCAAGAAGATATAGCGTAGTTGAAATTTTAACTTGACTTACCGTACTATCGATTGTCCTTTTTTGCAGTTTGTTGCCCAATGCATCATATGTATATTTTATAGTTCCTTTCCCTTGTATCCGGATGCTATCCGGCAGATTCAGGTGATTATAAATAACCGAACTGATTCTCTTGTTATTGTCAGACTTCATGTTCCCATTCCCATCATAATAATAGTCCTGGCTGTTATTATTTGTATATTCCTTAAAGTCACCGAGCACGCTTGTCGTATCGTTTGCTTTGTCATTCACATAGCTTAAGCGATTACTGTTACTGAAGTAGCCATAGGCAAGGCTATCGATTGTAGACGTGGATAAATGCTTAAACCCTTTTTGCACCATTGACAGAATATTGCCATTAGCATCATAGCTCAAATTTTTTACAGAAAAATCAATACCTGAAGAGGTGTTCCATGCATTACTGGTTAATTGTGTAAAATTCGCTTGCGAAATCCGGTTAACAGCATCATATGAAAAACCGTAAGCCCTTTGCTCACCATCTCCTTTGCTTCTCCATCTCATGCCAGCTATATTGCCATTGAGTTGCGATTGGCTAAATCCATAGTCATATGCAAGCTCAAATCCAAACCAATGGGTTTCATTATACCCTCTTTCATACGGTCTGTTCATGCTTTGAAGCCATCCTCTTATATTGTATAGGTAACCCATACTACCAACAACTTCTGACGTATATGTATTTTCTGAATAACTTAGCCTCTTCCTTCCAAGTAATTTCTGGTTCAATCTCCCTAAGTCGTCATACGTATTCTCAGCTATTACGGTTTCTGGACTATTGCCAATCTTCTTACTCACCTTCCTCAGAAGGCCTAATCCATTATATTCATTGGTAGTCAATATTTTATATTGTTGCGGATTTACACCACCTTTTCCATGACACAGCAAACTTCGTAATAATTTCCCGTCATAAGAATATTGATTTGTTATAGTGTCTTTCCCACCGCTTAAATTTGTACCCTGGACCTGTATAATACGGCCCCTGTCATCGTAAAAATTTACTGCATATAGATATGTGCCCGCAGAACCCACTACTTTAACTTTTGTTCCAGTTACAACGCCAGTAGTTTGATAATTTACAGCAACAGTCTGCGGGTATGGAAAAATAGAATTATCGGTTGGGTAAAAATAGGTGCTATTATTAGAGTAAGTACCGATAAACGAACTACTAAGCCCGCTGCCAGAGGCCCAACTATAGTCGTCGTAATAAGTTTCACTTAATAATTCAAAATTATTTGCTGGATTGGGATAATTTGGAAAATCCGCTCAATCTGACCACCTCTTTCCGGTCGAACCTGACCACCTGATTCCGGAGTAAACTGACCACCTGTTTCCGGAGCAAACTGACCACCCCCTGCTGCCTCATTTTAAAGGTTGTTTTACTGGCCATAATA
>JACPUV010000024.1 GCA_016192105.1 Sphingobacteriales bacterium
AGACGCCAATGCAGACTTTTTTAGAATCACTACCTTTAGCTAAAGAAAAGCTGATCCAAAACCATGAACCAGCTTAATTTTATCCTTACCCTATAAAACTAAAAAAACCTTGATTGTCAGATAAAGTACTATCTATTACAGAACAATCTTGTAGCCTATATTCTGACACCTCGCCTCGCGGCAAAGCAGACCGACAACTAACAACTGACAACTAACAACCGACAACTGACAACCGACAACTGACAACTAATTAATCTCTTGTTAAAAAATGTAACCATCTATCCTAATTATCCGTCCTACCCATTCCCGTTCGCCTATTTTTGTCACTCACAAATCAAATAACTTATGAACAAAGTAGTATGTTCCCTTCTTTTTTTCCTTGCCGGTTTCAGCGTACTGGCCCAGACCAAACCTGCAGCGGATACTTCCTGGAAAAAAGAATACCGGGAAACGGCAACCAGGATCAATGACCTGGTTCACACCAAACTCGAAGTGATACCCGATTTCAGCAGGTCCTGGCTCTATGGCAAGGCCTGGATTACCCTGAAGCCGCATTTCTATTCAACTGATTCGCTGACCCTTGATGCCAAAGGAATGGAGATCAAAAAATTGGCCCTGGTAAAAGGAACACAGCAGGTCACCCTGCCATTTACCTATGATGACTGGCAATTGAAGATAAAACTGAACAAAACCTATAAAGCCGGTGAACTGTTTACCGTCTTTATTGAGTACACCGCCAAACCCGATGCATTCGAAGAAAAATATGCCAAGGGGGCGATGCTGGGAATAAAAGGCATGTATTTTATCAATCCAAAAGGAGAAGATAAGGACAAACCTACACAGATCTGGACCCAGGGTGAAACCGAATCCAATTCAGCCTGGTTCCCCACGATCGATAAAACCAACCAGCGCTGTACGCAGGAGCTCACCGTGACCGTTGACAATAAATACGAGACCCTGAGTAATGGCAAACTGGTTTCCCGGAAAAAGAACAGCAATGGTACCCGGACCGATTACTGGAAAATGGAGCTGCCGCATGCCCCCTACCTGTTTTTCCTGGGTGTGGGTGAATATGCAGTTATTAAAGACAGGTGGAGAGGAAAGGAAGTAAACTACTATGTAGAGAAAGAATATGCGTCCGTTGCCAAAAAAATATTCGGCAATACCCCCGAAATGATGAGCTTTTTCTCGAAGATTACCGGGGTGAACTTTCCCTGGAACAAGTATTCCCAGATCACCGGCCGTGATTATGTAGCCGGCGCCATGGAAAATACCACGGCTACCATTCACCAGGAAAGCGCCCAGCAGGATGCCCGGGAACTGGTGGATGGCAATAACTGGGAAGGCACCATTGCCCACGAATTGTTTCACCAGTGGTTCGGTGATTATGTAACCACCGAAAGCTGGAGCAACCTGACCCTGAACGAGTCTTTTGCCGATTACAGTCAGACCCTCTGGGAAGAATACAAATACGGAAAGGATGCCGGTGATGCGGAAAACTTTAACGGGATGCAGGGTTACCTGATGAGCGGAAGCGATAAAAAAGACCTGGTTCGTTTTCACTACAAGGACCGGGAAGATATGTTTGACGCGGTCAGTTACCAGAAAGGCGGCCGGGTCCTGCACATGCTGCGGAATTTTGTCGGCGACAGCGCCTTCTTTAAATCCCTGAACAATTACCTCACGACCCATAAATTCAAATCTGCGGAAGCCCACCAACTGCGGCTGGCTTTTGAAGAAATCACCGGCCGTGACCTGAACTGGTTCTTCAACCAATGGTATTTTGGCAGCGGTCACCCGTTCGTTGATATCAATTATGCGTACAATGATACTACCGGTACCGCGCAGGTCATTATCAAACAAACCCAGAAAACCGGCAAGGTCTTCACCCTGCCCCTGGCGATTGATGTGTACAACGGTGCCGCAAAAACCCGGTATAATGTATGGGTAAGAAATGCCGTGGACACCTTCACTTTCAGCTATACAAAGCGCCCCGACCTGATCAATGTGGATGCGGATAAAGTAATCCTCTGGAATAAAAAGGAAAACAAGACCCTGGAGAATTATATCCACCAGTACACGTATGCGGGTAACTACCTCGACCGGAGGGAAGCCATTGATTTTGCCGCTAAGAAACAGGATGATCCCCGGGCTGCTGCTTTGATGAAAACCGCCCTGAATGATAAATTCTACCGGCTCCGCGGGTATGCGGTCAGCAAGACCGATCTGAAGAAAGAAGCGGTGAAGAACAGTGTGGAACCTGTATTAGCCTCCCTTGCCAAAACAGACGCCAATGCCCCTGTACGCGCAGCGGCAGTTCAAAAGCTGGGTGAATATAAGAAACCGGAATATGCGGATCTGTTTAAATCTGCGGTCAATGATTCTTCCTATACCGTGGCTGGCAATGCCCTCGAAGCATTGGGAAAAATAGATTCCGCCGCAGCCGCCGCGCTGGTGAAAAAACTGGCTGACCTCCCCAAGAAGGGAGTGCTGCAGGAAGTAGTGATGAATGAGATCCTGAAATCCGGGGATGAGAGCATGGCGGATAAGGTCATTGGTGATTTTGCCAAAATGCCCCTGAGCCAGGGCAAATTCCAGTCGCTGAACGGGCTGGGCACTTATCTCGCCGCGATTAAGAATACCGAAAAGATCAAATGGGGGGTGGATGAGATTGTAAAATTCAGGGATGCGATACCGGAAAGCTTCCGGAACCAGACCGATCCCTTCATTAACGGAATGGTATTGAAAGGAATCCTTGCGGCTAAAAGTAAAAAAGCAACAGAAGCTCCTGCAGACACCGTGTTAAAAGAACTCGTGGAATATATTAAAGACAAGTTGCCGGAAGCGGAGAAGAAAGGGTTTTAAGCCCCCTAAATCCCCCGAAAGGGGACTTGAGAATCAATAAAGCCAGAAAAAGCCATTACATTAGGTAGTGGCTTTTTTACGGCCAATGTTTGTTCTGAGCTATGAGTTTCGAACTTTGAGCTACGAGCTGCGAGCTGTGAACCTGCCTACCGGCCCGCTTCGTCGCGAAGTGAGCAGGCAGGCTAAGAACTTTGTACCCGGTCTAAATTGTAATAGATAGTACTTTATCTGACAATCAAGGTTTTTTTAGTTTTATAGGGTAAGGATAAAATTAAGCTGGTTCATGGTTTTGGATCAGCTTTTCTTTAGCTAAAGGTAGTGATTCTAAAAAAGTCTGCATTGGC
>JACPUV010000029.1 GCA_016192105.1 Sphingobacteriales bacterium
AAAGAAAACTCTTTACCCGGGAACTTACCCGGATCGGCCCGCCCAACCCGGAGTGGGTATTGCGGGAAGATGCCGTGCATTTTAAACATTTCGGTCTGATCGGGGACATTATTTATGCCATTCCGGCCATGAAGGCCCTGGCCGGCGGCCGGAAGATCCACCTGCACCTGCAGATCAACCAGAAGACCCTGTATAAAAAAAGCATGAAGCATCCCAACCAGGGAAAGATTCTCACCGAAAAAAGTGTGGCGATGCTGGCTCCCCTCCTGTTAGCTCAGCCGGAGTTTGCGGTATGTGATATACTAACGGACCAGCCCGTCGATTATGACCTGGATGAATTCCGCAACTATCCCTTTGATTATAATACCAATCATATCTGCCGCTGGTATTTTCATATGTACGGGATAACAGCCGACCTGGGTCAGCCCTGGCTGAAGGTAAACCCGGATCTTAGTTTCAAGAACGAAATCGTCATCGCCCGCAGTTTCCGCTACCGGGCCCCGGGAATCAGTTATGGTTTCCTGCGGACTTATCCGGCAATCACGTTTGTAGGACTGAAAGAAGAATACGAAGACATGAAACAGGTGATCCCGGGGCTGAAATACCGGGCCGTCAATGATTTCCTCGAATTCGCCCGGGTCATTGCCGGCTGTAAATTCTTTATCGGCAACCAGTCTTTCCCCTTTGCCCTGGCTGAGGGCCTGAAGGTAAAAAGGGTGCTGGAACTCTGTTTTGAGTGCCCCAATGTGATCCCCGAAGGAAAGGATGCCTATGATTTCTGTTACCAGCCGCAGTTTGAGAAGATTGTGGGTGAATTGTATTATCAATAATCGTTGTAAATACAAATCACTATTTATATCTTCGGGACTCAACCTATATCCATTCATTAAAAAATTCAGCAATGAAACATCTTTTTTTTACCGTACTGATCGCCATTTTATTCACCAGTTGCGAAAAAAACAATGACAATAACCTCGAACCAGTTTCCACTTTGTCAAACGGCCTCGTAGCACACTACCCGTTTAATGGAAACGCAAATGATCTTACCAGTAATGCAAATCACGGGACCATTACAGGAGCCACCCTTACTTCTGACAGATTCGGAAACATCAATCAGGCGTACCTGTTTGATGGCTCAAGTGATTATATCAGGGTAAACAACAGCACCTCCCTTGACATGAAGGAAAGCTTCTCCATTTCCGCCTGGATCAGCCCGGATGATTATGAAATCCCGGGTGTGGTGGTTTGGAATGGCGACCCGGCTTTTGCAAAAGACCCATTCATTTTATATTTCACAGACAGACCCGGATACAACAGTATTGGAATACGTAAAGATGTAGGCGACGGAACGACTATCAATGAAGCGTTCGCCCCCTCGAATGTAATCTTTTCCGGAATCTGGTCTCATGTGGTGGGTGTTTGTAATGCCACCACTAAACAAATGAAACTTTACATAAACGGAGAGTTATTAAAAACGGTTACTGTTACTGACATGTCGATCGGATACAGCACATCCGCTTTCTGGACTATGATCGGGGCTGCAGAAAGTACTGCAGGCATAGACAATTTCTTTAAAGGGAAAATTGATGAGGTTCGGATATACAACAGGGAACTGACACCGTCCGAAATTACTGAGATATTCAAACTATAATCCGAAAATGACAGATCAGATAAACGACGATATTAAGAAAAATGCCTACTTCGTCAACCGGAATGTATCGGACAGTTCCTATGCCGATTACAGATTACCCCGGTACCTGAATCCATATTTTACCGATGCTGATAAGGAGCTTGATATTCTCGATATCGGATGCGGACTGGGACAATCCCTCAACTATCTGAAAAATAAGGGATTTAAAAGACTATACGGGATTGATATTAATGATGAGTCCATCGCCCTTTGCCGCAAAAAAGGCCTATCAGTGGAGAAAGTAAATGATACCCGCGAATTCGCATTGCAATCCGGAAAAAAATTTGACCGGATCGTAATGAGTCATGTACTGGAGCATATACGGAAAGAAGACATGATTGATACCCTGATTCACATCA
Organism: Sphingobacteriales bacterium; assembly: GCA_016192105.1. GTDB lineage: Bacteria > Bacteroidota > Bacteroidia > Chitinophagales > Chitinophagaceae > JJ008. Next base: position 2,050 of record JACPUV010000029.1, read on the forward strand.
AAAAATACCTGCTGAATGAAGGAGGCGTGTTTTTACTGATGGTACCCAATGCACAATCCTATACCGGTTCCTATTGGCGTTATGAAGATTTCACCCACAATATCCTTTTCACTGCGGGTTCCTGTATCTACGTATTGAGAGCAGCCGGCTTCACCGATATACAGTTTATTGACCCCGACGGGACCCGGCACATGAACCCGATTAAAAAGGTATTTATTAAAGCGCTGATCGGTTATCACAAACTGAAAGAAGATATTTGGAACAAGATTCTGCAGACCTCCTTTCATAAAGGCAGCCCCCGGATTTACACCTTTGAGCTAAAGGTTGCAGCCAGGTAAGAATTTATACACCCAAGCATGATCAAAGCGATTCTCAAGAAGTGGTTAACAAAAACTGTATTCCCCCACCTCCGTTCCAGTTATTCGCAAAGTGGTGAAGATATCATAATATGTGACTTATTCACAAGGCTGGAGATTGACCGCCCTTCGTATCTGGATATCGGAGCCAATGAACCCGTTGCGCTTAGCAACACTTACAGGCTGTACAAAAGAGGCAGCCGGGGAGTTTGTATAGAGCCGAACCCCCGGCTTTACCGAAAATTTAAAAGCAAAAGAAAAAATGATACAGTTTTGAACGCAGGTGTGGCTTTCGATGAAAAGATGGATTCCGATTACTACCTGTTTGAAGGTAATGCACACGGATTCAGCACGTTTTCCAAATCAGATGCAGATTTCTGGGTTAATACGGGAAATGATAAGGTAGGCCGTTTTAAAATTGAGCGTGTTATAAAAACACCCCTGCTTTCTATAAATGAAATTTTGAAAAATTATTTCCCAACTTACCCAAACCTGATCTCCATTGACGTGGAAGGACTGGATCTCCAGATTTTGAAAATGATCGATTTCTCCTCTTGCAAAACAGAAGTGATTTGCGCGGAGACACTGATCTATGAAGAAAATAACAGGGAAATAAAAAACAAGGAGCTGATCAATTTTCTGAAAGAGGCCGGGTATTTTATATATGCCGACACCTATATAAACACCATTTTTTGCCGCAAGGAAGCTTACAAGACAGTTGACAGGAATGCTTAACGCAGATAAATTTCAAATGATCAGAGATCCCTTATCACATCCAGGAACCTCCGCATCCCTTTCCTTTTTTGTTCATCCAGCAGGTAGCTCAGGTGCAGGGTATAGTATTTTCGCAGGTCATACAGCGGGTAGGGGTTGGCGGCAACGATTTCATCAATATGCTGCAGTCCCAGTGCATTGGCCTCATTGAAAAGTTCCACAAAATCATCCGGCAGGGGCCGGGTACTTACCCAGGCGGCAAAGACAAAAGGAAGGCCCGTGATCTTTTTCCATTCTGACCCCAGGTCATAAATAAAGGTTGATATTTTGCGTTGCTCCAGGGCCCGGTCACCAATGACAAGCCCGGCACTTGTTCCCTTTATCTCCTGCCGGTAATCCTCTCCCCTGGCATGGATAAGCTCCGGTTGAATTCCCCAGTACTCCTTCATCAGGAAAAGCAGCAGGGCCACAGAGGTACGGCTCTGGTAATCCAGGTACACTTTTTTTATTTGCTGCATCGGCACTTCGCTGAAAAGCGCTACCGAAGCGATCTCCCCCTCCGTACCGATGCAATAATCCCCCACGATATGGTATTCCGGCAGTTCCGGGAGCACGGCTACGGGGACCAGTCCCAGGTCGATCTTTCCGCTGATCAGCATCTTTGCGATATTGGCCGGATAATCTCCGGTCATTTCGATGCGCTCCGATACCGGGGGCCTTTCCAGTCCGTAAATCAGGGGCTTTGTATTGAGATAGCTGACAATGCCTGTGCGAATCTTCTCCAATTGGTTTACTTTTGTGATACAAAGGTAAAGGAACAAGGTCTTTTATAAATATCTCTCATGGAACTTACACCCCTCACCGCGATTTCCGCCATTGATGGCCGCTACCGCAAACAGGTACAGCACCTGGATGAATTTTTTTCAGAATACGGGTTGATGAAATACCGGGTCCTGGTGGAAATCAAATACCTCCTGTTCCTGGAGGAAAAGAAATTTTTCAAACTGACCGGCAAAGCGATTAAACACCTGGAAAAACTGGCGGAAAATTTCGGTCCGGAAGATGCGCAGGAGATCAAACAGATCGAGTTTACCACCAACCATGATGTGAAGGCGGTGGAATATTTCCTGAAGAATGAACTGGAAAAATGCGGAGCGGCGGACGCAAAAGAATGGGTGCATTTCGGTCTCACTTCCCAGGATATCAATAATACCGCCATTCCCCTGTCCTGGAAACACGCGGTGGAATACGAATACCTGCCCGCCCTGCTGAACCTGAACACCGAATTGAAATTAATGGCCGATGAGTGGAAGGATATTCCCCTGCTGGCGCATACGCACGGGCAGCCGGCCAGTCCCACGAAACTGGGAAAGGAAATCATGGTATTTGTAGAGCGGATTCAGAACCAGGTGGAACAATTCATTGGCATTCCTTTTTCAGGAAAATTCGGGGGCGCCACAGGCAATTTCAATGCCCATCATATCGCGTTTCCCAGGACAGACTGGATCAAATTCGGCAACGAGTTCCTGCTGCACCTGGGATTGAACCGGCAACAGTTTACCACCCAGGTCGAACATTATGACAACCTGGCCGCCCATTTCGATTGTATGAAGCGGATCAATACAATCCTGATCGATTTTTGCCGGGACGCCTGGACCTATGTATCCATGGAATATTTCCGTCAGAAAACAAAGAAGGGGGAAGTCGGCTCCTCCGCCATGCCGCATAAAGTAAATCCGATAGATTTTGAAAATGCCGAAGGCAACCTGGGACTGGCCAATGCCATCCTGGAGCACCTGTCGGCCAAACTACCGGTATCCAGGCTGCAGCGTGACCTGACAGATTCTACCGTATTACGGAATATCGGGGTGCCGTTCTCCCATACATTGATCGCCTTCCGGTCCATTGAAAAAGGACTGAGCAAATTAGTGGTCAATGACGCGAAGATCTACGAGGACCTTGACAATAACTGGGCGGTGGTGGCCGAGGCCATTCAGACCGTTTTACGCAGGGAAAAATACCCGAACCCTTACGAGGCGTTAAAAGAACTGACCCGGGGGAACAACAAGATCGACAAAAAAGCAATCCAGGGATTTATTGACGGGCTCAACGTAAGTGAGGCCCTGAAAAAAGAGCTGAAAAAAATCAGCCCGCATAATTATACCGGGATGAGCTCTTTTAAGTAAATTCACCCTGATTTCGTTTTCGTACATGAAAAAAACCTTATCACTTTACATACTGTTTTTGAATGTAGCCATTTCAATCAATGCACAACCGCCTTGTAACCCGAAAGGGGATTTTTCTTTCAGCAGAAACTCCTGCGCTCCGCTTGAGGTTACATTCTCCACAAATGTAACCGGCCAGACCAATATTCGTTGGAACTTTGGCGATGCCGGTACAGCAAGCGGGAGCATTATGGCTACTCACAGCTATTCTTCAACCAGTAATTACCAGGTAACCCTGATAACCGACTATCCCGCCTGTGCTGACACCATTACAAAGAGAATAACAGTCGATATTCTGGCGGATAACCAGTTAATATTAACGAGTGATACCACGATCTGTTCTGGAAGCAGCAAGCAACTCCGCTCAAATCCCGGTTTCCAATTTTGTTGGTTCCCGGCAACAGGTCTTGATAATCCGGCCTCAGCCAACCCGGTTAGTTCTGTTACACAAAATACAACCTACTATCTGAATTCATACACTACGGGTACGAATCTTATCACTAACGGGAATTTCAGCGCTGGCAATACCGGGTTTACATCGGAATACCTGTATAATCCAGCTTCTGGATTCAACCCCGGTGTATATACGGTAACTTCCAATTTACAGGCATGGCACCCTTCAATGCCGGCATGTGGTGATCACAGCTCCGGAAATGGCAACATGATGGTTGTAAATGGCGCTGAGATACCCAATATAAAAGTCTGGTCACAAACAGTACCTGTCCAACCCAATACCAATTATGCATTCTCTACCTGGCTGCAGCATGTAACATCCGTAAATCCTGCCAGGCTGCAATTCTCAATTAACGATATCACAATTGGTCCTGTTTTTATAGCCAACAATACAGCCTGTATCTGGGATCAGTTTTACTCGATTTGGAACTCCGGGAATAACACAACGGCCACTATTGCAATCGTCAACCAAAACGAAGTATATACCGGAAATGATTTCGCATTAGATGATATTTCATTCGCACCTTTTATTTTTAAACAGGATAGTGTAAAAATCACAATCGACAATCCCTTAATTATTGCATCTGCTGATCAAAAAATTTGTATCGGCAAATCCGTTCAGCTTACTACAACCGGCGGAAACAGCTATAGCTGGGCCCCGGGTGCCGGACTTTCCGGAACCACTATCCCAAACCCGGTTGCTGCTCCGGATGCCACAACAAGATATTTCGTGACAGGAACCAACAGCAATAATTGCACAGGCACCGATTCAGTACTGGTTACAGTAAACCAGCTACCCATTCTTACGGTTACAAAATCCGGCGATATCAGTTGCGCCAGCGATAACAGCCAGTTGACTGCCAACGGGGCACTGCAATACAGCTGGAATCCTTCAACCGGACTGAGCAACGCAGCCATCCCGAATCCCATTGCTATTCCTGCTGATACCATGACCTATATTGTAACCGGCACAGATGCCAACGGTTGCACCAATACAGCGGAGGTGACAATAAATATCACTGCCACCGGGAAAAGCCTCTACCTGATGCCTACCGCCTTTACACCCAATGGTGATGGCATTAATGACTGTTATGGAATAAAATAATGGGGGCCGATCATCGAGCTGGATTTCAGCATTTACAACCGCTGGGGCGAACGGGTCTTTCATACTTCCAATCCGGGGAATTGTTGGAATGGATATCACCGGGGAGAGTTACAGGATGCAGCAGTGTATGTATATGTTGTTACGGCTAAAACCGTATGCGGTGAAGCCTTCAAAAAAGGGACTTTAGTTTTAATCAGGTGAAACAGATTTCCTATATATTTATCAAGCAACTGGCCATTTTTTTATCTCGGAACTGATAATAGCAAATGTAACAAATGAAAAGAATATTACCCCTGTTGTTCCTGTGCTACTATCACGTTACATCTGCACAGATTAACCTATCCCAGGGCCTTGTCACCTATCATCCATTCAATGGCAATGCAGATGATGCGGGTCCGAATACCATACACGGTAATGTTGTAAATGCGACCCTCACGACTGACAGAATGGGGAATGCCAACAGCGCCTATTATTTTAACGGGAGCAATGCCTTTATTGAACTGCCGTATAATACTGCATATAATTTCTCCCCCCAAGGGGCCTTCTCCATCTCCGTATGGATTTTGCCTGATATGAACAATACCTGGCCTGCCCAGGCAGTAGTGGTAAAAGCTCCTCCAAACGCTGACTTTACTCTTTCCGCCTGGAATTATGGCACCTATGTGTTAAGCTATCATGCCATGTCCGGCTACGCGTATAATCACATCCTTAATGGCACTACCTCTTTTGTTCAGAACCTTTGCTGGTATAATGTTATTACGACCTATAATAACGGCATCTGGAATCTGTACGTGAATGGCCAATTGGAGGCTACCAATAACTCGCAGACGAGGTTTATTCTTCAGGACGGTTTTTCCAGGATCGCTTTTGGGAAAAAAGGACAATCATTTGGCGACTGGTATAAAGGAAAAATGGACGAGGTACGAATCTACAACCGGGTATTAAACCAGGAAGAAATAGACTCGCTTGCATTCAATACTGCGGGTACAAAAACCATTGATGATGTAACGATCTGCCAAGGCGGAAGCTTTCAACTGAATGCTACCGGGGCATCCACCTATACCTGGTCACCGGCCGCAGGACTTTCCAGTACAACCGTTGCGAATCCCATCGCCTCTCCTGTTACCACCACGCGCTACTATGTAACGGGTACACAGGCATCGGGCTGTACAAGTACTGACAATGTTCTGGTTACTGTTCATCCCAAACCTGTTATCACCCGCTCAAACGATACGTTAATCTGTCAGCACAGTTCAGTCCGGCTATTCGCTAACGGGGGAGCGACCTATAACTGGTCACCCGCAACTGGCCTGGATAATGCAACTGTGCCAGATCCTATTGCCACCCCCCTAACGACAACAAGATATATTATTTCTGTTACCAGCAACCAGGGTTGTACTGAAAAAGATTCAGTCCTTATTAATGTTCGGGAACCCGGACTCTTTTCAATCAGCCCGGCAGCAGAAATTTGCAGTACCGGATCCGTACAATTAAATGCAGGCGGGGGCGACCTTTACAACTGGACCCCTCCGGGTACTTTAAGCAATCCGGGTATTGCCAATCCAACAGCCACCCCAACGCAAACGACGCCTTATTCCGTTTCAATCACTGATACGATATGCCTTATCAGCAGCTCACTCAGTACGACCGTTACCGTGCACCCGCTTCCTGAAATCGGCATTACAAAAACAAATAATATCGATTGCAGTTTCAGTAACAGCCAGCTGAATGCGACTGGCGGAGTTCAATATCGCTGGCAACCGGATCCCACGCTGAGCAATGCCAATATAGCCAACCCGGTCGCAGCACCAATAAAAACTACCCAATATGTAGTCAACGGGGTTGATCCACATGGCTGCAGCAATACAGACAGTATCACAGTTTTTGTAACCACCGACAACAAAAGCCTGTACCTGATGCCCGGCGGCTTTACTCCAAATAATGACGGCATAAATGACTGCTATGGCATTAAGTACTGGGGTGCCATTACAGAACTGGACTTCAGTATCTACAATCGTTGGGGTGAACGAATCTTTCACACAACAGTTCCTTCCGCCTGCTGGGACGGAAAAATAAACGGCGTAACACAGGATGCCGCCGTCTTTATATATGTCGTCAAAGCAAAAACCTTATGCGGAGACGTATTCCGCAAAGGAACTTTCGCATTAATCAGATAATGAAAAGACTTCTTTTTTGCATTGCTCTTTTTTCCGCAGGCGGATTGCCTGCCCAGGTCAGCTTGGGAGACGGGTTAATTGCCCATTACCCCTTTGACGGCGATCTGAATGATGCCAGTGGCAACAATAATCATGGGAAACAATCGCACATCCTGTTCGTTCCTGACAAAGACGCCAAATCAAAAAAAGCTTGCTACTTTAACGGGGTTAATTCATTTTTTGAATTACCCAACAGTAATTTGTATAATTTTTCCCCGCAAAGCTCATTTTCCATTTCAGTATGGGTTTCTCCCGATCCGGGTAATACCTGGCCGGCACAGGCCGTTATCGTAAAATCGGCCGCCACATACGATTTCACAGTTTCCCAATGGAACTATGGAATTTATGTGCTCAATTACAGGGCAATGAGCGGTTATGCATATACGCACTTATTAAACAGCCATACAGAACTGAAGAGTTCCACTTGCTGGTATCACATCGTTGTCACGTACAATAAAGGATACTGGAAAATGTACATAAACGGACGGGGAGAATCAGTATCGGGGAAAAAACCGGAATACATCTTAAAAGACAGCCGGGCCAGGCTTGCACTGGGTAAAAAAGGGGGATCATCCGGTGATTGGTACAAAGGTAAAATGGATGATGTAAGAATTTATAACCGGATATTAAACCAGGAAGAAATAACCATGCTGGCTGCCGGTCCCTGTAATCCCCCCGACTGCTCCGGCAGAATTCCCGCCCGTTTTGAATACAGTATTTCAGCCTGTAACAAAGTTTCCTTCAAGCTCAGTGCTAAAAAACCGAAGAACCTGCAGCGTATCTACTGGGATTTCGGGGATGGCAGCTCTTCTGAGAAAACCGCCCCGGTACACCTGTTTAGCCGGTACGGCCAGTTTACCGTAAAAGCGATCGTCAGCAGCAAACCCGGATGTACGGATACATTCAGCAGGATGGTAAACATCCGCCCGCTGAAGACGGGTTTCAGTTTCAGCGAACAGGGACAGCCAGGCAAACTCCTGTTTGTAACCGATCACAACAGTTCGCTTAATTCCTGGAATTTTGGCGACGGAGAAACCCTCTCTAACCAGTCCCGGGTGTTTCACCAATTCAGAGAAAGCGGGGACTATAATGTATCCCTGGTGGCTGCCGATCAGGCAGGGTGCCGGGACACAGCGCAAAAAACAATCCGGGTGGAATTACCGGAAAAGCAACTCCCTGAACCAATCGCCGGCAACCGGCCGGGTCCGTTTAAACCTGCCGGTCATACCCCACTGGAAAAAAGGGAAAAAGAGATCCTCAAAACCATTGCTGTCGAACAGGACACCGTAAGCATTTCCCTGTATGACAACGGGATCATTGACGGCGACAGTATCACCCTGCTGCTGGACGAAACCGTACTTTTGTCCCACCAGTTACTGCAACGGTACCCCCTGCAGATCCGGCTGCCCATCTCCCGGGAAAAAGAAAGCCATGAGTTAACCATGTATGCGGAAAACCTGGGCAGTATTCCGCCCAACACCGCCCTGCTCATCATCCACGATGGAGAAAAGCGCTATGAAGTGTATATCAGCAGTAATAAAAAAAGCAACGGGGTGGTATTGTTTACCCGGAATCCCTGACCCTACCATTTTACAATAAAGACCAGCAACTCTTTTCCCTCTTCCTTCCTTTTTTCCAGGAAGCTGAAACCGGCTTTGAGCAACACATTGCGGGACGCTTCGTTGGGCGTTTCGGCAATGGCATAAATTTCATTCAGTTTTGTATGTTCCCGGAAATAAGCCAGGCCGGCCCGGGTAACTTCCGTGGCATATCCCCTGCCCCAGCTTTCCGGAACAAAAGCATAACCCAACTGGATTTTCAGGGGATCATACGGCACCGGGATAATGGCAAACGTACCCACAAAGCGGCCACTGGTTTTTTCTTCAATCATCCAGCGCCCGCCTGTTTCCGGTTCCGGCAATGCCAGTACTTCCCGTAAAGCCGCATCACTTTCTTCCCTTGTTTTCACCGGGCGTATATACCGCATTACATCCGGATCACCCTGCAGCCGGTAAAAATGATCATAGTCCGTATCGGCCAGTGTCCGCACCCTGAGCCGCTCTGTCTGGAAAACCACCATGTGTTTTTACGAATCTTTAATTGTTTACAAATTACCAACATCAACCCCAAGTTAACAAACCGGACAACAATTAATTTTATATTTATAGAGAATCCATTTTACCAAAACCCTTTTTATGCCACGCCCAAACAAGCCCGGCCTGCCATTCAGCAGGCAACGCCGGAAATTGCTGAAATTCCTGGGACTCGGCAGCGCCGTTACCATCGGCCAATCCGCTGCCGCGCAGATCAGGATCGGTAAGGTAACAGAACAACCAAGGCAGGTTACAATCGCCGGCGCTCCCCGTTATATTTCGGTTAAATTACTAAGACCGGAAGATCTCCTGTCCCTTGAACTGAGGTATTACAACTTCAGTTTGTCCGGCGGCAGCCTGCAAAAAAAAGGGAACCCGGCTTACCTCGCTGTTATTTTTCAGCCGCAAACCATCAGTGAGCAGGCCTGGAATGAAGAAGAAGGTTCCATGGAAACACCCACCGTACCCGGGCGGCTGCTGATCGGTGGGGAAAGCCGGCTCGTTTTTGAAATACCGGAATCCCTTTCCACGATCCCGCTCCATTTAACGGATCTGCTCAATTGGGATAATTATCAACTGGCGGTAAATGACCGCGCCCGTCAACCCGGGGGCCGGAGACTGATCAACCCCGTCATTACCCCGAAAGTGAATACGATCCGCGGTAAAATCAGTACCGACCGGATGAATAAAAATATTCCGGCTGCCCGGGGTTTATCCAAAGACGAACGGGCAACCATCAACCGGCTTATACTGCCTGAGGAAAACAACAATGGCCGGAGAGAAGTGATCGCGAATATCGTCCCGGGGATCATGAACCTGGCGAAAGACCCGGTTGGTCCTCCCGGCGAACTGGAAACATCTATTGAAGTACCCTTGCGGCTCTATCTCTCCCCTACCAAACTGGCGGGCTGGAATCACCTGCGGAAAATCAGTCCTGATGCAGGTATCCTGAAAGAAACGAACCGCTTATTTGAATTATGGCATACCCGGCTCGGCACCAAAACCACAAAGGGCATTGATGAATCGGATCTTACCAATGAACAACGCATCCTGCGGGCACTTTGGGCTGATGATGCGAACAAGGACTATACGGCAGCTGTAACCGAAAAAATGACCGACACGATCCTGGGGCTTAGTTCCATGACCAACAAGGACCGGCACCAGATCGTACATGAATCTTCCAATTTCCAGATTCCGCGCTTCGTTCCCCAGCCCATCAAAGCACATAAACTATTTCTTACCACACTGGGTGCCTGGCTCGACAGTGAACTGGTGGTGGAACGGAAGAAACTGGAAACAGCCGGTGTATTGTACGGATCGGGCAATGCGCTGAACCTGCTGAAATGGCGGCATATTGAAACCCTGGGAAGGGAACATTATGTGGAGATCGTGAAAGCCGGGAATATCATGCCTTTTGGTCATGAAGCCGTACTCATCAAGATCACGGAAAGGAAACCACACAGTAATACCGGCACCGCTGCCAACTTCCAGCGAAAACTGGTGGTCATTACAGAGCCGGTAAAACAGTATAATTACCGGGACGCTAACGGGGAGTTTATGAACTTCTGTTTCAGCCGGGTGGAAATGGTCAGCACCGTTTCTCCCTTACTGGATGCTTCGAAGAAAAAACTGGCAGATTCATTACCGGATGCGGCTTTATCACCGCTTCCTCCCAAACCCGGTGATCCTGCTCCTGTAGCCGGGGATCTGCAGTTTGTCATTATCAGCAAAGGAAAAGAAGTGCTCTTTAAAGTCAAAGCAGAAGACCTGGACGGAAATATCGTTGACTTCTCCCTCCCGCTGGCATTCGTCAGTACGGATGCACTGGGAAGCGCCGCAAATGTAAAAGTACTGAGTGATGCCTACAACGCCGGCATTAAGATGAGTAACAGCACCCAGTTTGGCGGGCAGAAATTCACCCTGGCCCCTCCCGCGCTGAATGCCTGTACGACGGTCTATGCCGCGCAGCAGGTTTCTTTCCTCACAAAGACCTTTTCAAACCCCGATGAACCGCAGGGATTCCTGCCAGCGCTGGGAGAAGCAACTATTGAAGAACCTTCTTACCAGCGGCTCACAGGGCTTAAACAAGCGGTTCCGGTCTCGCTGGTAGATGACAAGAACGATGGACATGTTTTCGCCAAATTCAATTATGCCAGTCCCGTGAATTTCGGCGGGCAGAGCGATAAGACCGGCGGACTCGCTGTCCCGAATTTTAACCTGAGCGGCTTATCCAAAGCTGCGGGTGCATTTGGAGGAGCCCTGGATAAATTCAAAGCGGGCAATGCCAGCGCGGATGATTTTTTCAAGGTTTCCAGCCTGCCCGACCCCACCTTATTTGGCGTATTTAAACTGAGTGAGCTCCTGGATTTTGTAGCCGGTGATAAAAGCGCATATGACCTGAGCAAACCCCTGCTTGACCGGGCCCCGAAGATTCCCAACCTGGTTACGGAGGAAACCGAAACGGAATACATTACGTCTTATGTGATCAAACCGGCGCTGAACAACCTTGACCTGGGATTTGCCGGGTTTGCCAAAAAAAGCGGGGCTGAATTTGTGATCCTTACCCGGGTTAAAGCAAAAAAGAAAGACCCCCTGGCTCCGGAATTTTCCACCGCAGCCTGGGTAAAGAATTTTACGGTGGGCATTGTAAAAGTGGATGACGCAACCCATCCTTACCTGATCGGTATCGATTTCAAAGAAATAAAATTTGCGGTAGAGGCCGGCAAGACCGCCGATGTCAGCGTGAATATGGGTGACCCCTGTATCGTATTTGGCGGACCGCTGAGCTTTATAAACCAGGTAATGAAACTGGTGCCCGCGGACGGGTTCTCCGACCCGCCCTACCTGGATGTATCCCTGACCGGTATCAAATGCGGTTATACATTGGCGATACCCAACCTGCAGATGGGAGCTTTTACATTAAGCAATATCTCCCTCGGAGCCGAAGTGAACCTGCCCTTTACCGGGGGCCCGCTGACCCTCGACTTCCGTTTCTGTGAAAGACAGCAGCCTTTTACCCTGACGATCTCCTGTCTCGGTGGCGGCGGTTTTTTTGGAATGCAGCTCGATATGCAGGGCATCCGCCAGATCGAAGCCGCGCTGGAATTCGGCGCTGCGGCCTCCATCAATCTCGGAGTGGCCAGCGGCTCAGTCAGTATCATGGCAGGGATCTATTTCAAAATGACCTTTGAGACCGATCATAACTCCACCCAACTGACCGGTTATGTCCGCATCAACGGGGCAGTGAGCGTTTTGGGACTGATCACCGCGAGCATTGAACTGTATATGGCGCTGACTTACCTGATGGACCAGAAAAAGGCTTATGGGGAAGCGTCCCTGAAGATCAAGGTAGAAGTATTGTTCTTCAGCAAGACAGTGACCCTGCATACCCAACGGACCTTTGCCGGTAATGGCAGCGACCCGAACTTCCAAATGTCACTCACCGCAGGTGACTGGCAGGAATACTGCGGGGCTTTCGCCGCCTGATCATTGATTCATTAAAAGCTTGCAGCAATCATGAAACAAAAAATAATCATAACCGCATTGCCCAATGGCCTGGCAAAAGGAAATAACAGCTGGAAAGTATCCGCAGCCATCGCCTTACAGGTGGAAGATGCCAATACCACCCTGCAGCAGGTACCCGATATGCAGCAATGGGCGCAGCTGGTCAAAAGCGCTGCGTTCATTGTCCAGGTAAACGGCAAACAGGTGGAGGCCAAAGTGGTCAGCAAACCGGCGGACCCGGATCTCTGGAAAAAACTGTTCACACCCTCTGTCAAAGTAAAGTCCTTTGTCCAGGAAGACCTCTCCGCTTTACCCATTGCTTCCTATCCCGTAAAACATGTACTCGGTTTTATCAAAGGTGTGGTGGAACAAACCGGGAAAAATTTTGCCGCAGATTTACCGGGCAGCCAGTACTATACCGAAAATCCCATTCTGACCTCCGTATCAGATTACAGCATTTCCGATTTCCCAAAAAGAGGAAGGGAGAAAATCACCCTCGATCAACTGGTGTCCAAAAAACGGACCGGGGAACGGCTGAAATCCATCCTGAATAAAAACAAATCGATCCCCTTCGGGGAAACAGCAGACCCGGCGATGGATTTTGCCCAGTTGAAAAATTTCCACGGCTTGTATGACGTAAAAGAGGTAAAGAAGTTTGTCCAGGTACCCCCGCCTGATTTTGAGTTTCATGATATCTTATCGGTGTTGTCCAATTACCCCCAGTTGCAGAGGAAGCTGGGACTGGTGGTGGACCTTGAATTCACCGTTCCCACGATCATCGGACCGGTCATCTCGCCACAAACGATCCGGATCATTCCTTCCGGTATCCATTTTACCACGACCACCAATTTTGTATGTCCTGCCACTGCTTTTATTAAAACGGCCACCGGTTTTTATACGCAGCCAGCCGGCAACAGTCTGATCGATAAGGGGCATTTGAAAATAAATACAAATGCCTTCACCGTATTCCAGGTGGATACGGATGGTGCCGCTCTCAAACTTTGCCAGCAGGTAGATGCCCTGCAACTCAAAAAAGCCAAACATATCTTTTACGCTGCGGAAGCCCGGATGCCCAATGCAGCGGCCATTCCATTTTATAACAATGAAGCAGCTCCCCGAAAAGAAGGATTACCCAGTCACCGCACAGCAGGTATCGCTGTCGCCCGAAACGGTATGGCAGATCATCTCAGTAAGAAATTCCTGCGGATGAACCAGCTCAGGGGTTTACTGCTCAGCGGGGCTGCTGCGCCGGCAGGTGTTACAGGAGCCAATGCCAGTTGGGTATTAACCACGGAGGTTTTGTATGCGGATGATGTGAACCTGGGTTACCGGATGGATATACAACCCGAAGACAAGCCGGGCAAATGGTACAGCCTTCACCGCCGGGTCAACCAGTATTCTTATATCAGTCCCTCCGGCACAGCCATCGAAATTCCCGGTATGGATCCCGATGAAGGATTTATCCAAACCTCCGCTTCGGAAGAAAAAACGGAAACCGGTTCGCAATTAAAAGTCGGGGAAGCCATCGCCCGCTGGGAAGGATGGAGCCTGAGTGTGCCCCGCCCCGGCAGCGCCCTGAATGACCCGATGCTGGATAAGGAAGAAGTATATGATAAATCAAAACCCGGGTATTCCGATAAGGAAAACGCGAAATACAATACCCCGGGAATCGCCGATTTCAAACTGAATGTAAAACCCGGTATTGAAAAAGGCAGCCTGCCCATGCTGCGGTTTGGGAAAAAATATGCGATCCGGATCCGGACGGTTGACCTGGCCGGAAACAGTGTTGACGCCGCAACGCTTCCGGAAAGCCCGGCAGTTGCCGTGGCGGGCAATATACGGTATATGCGGTATGAACCCGTGGATGCACCATTCCTGGTTGCCGGAACAGACATGCGGGACGGAGAGTCGAGTGAAGTGATGGTGATCCGGAGCAACGAAGGCAGTACAACGGAACAATATGAAGCCGCAAATATTGACAGCCGCCACAAAAAAGCCTACAGTGCAGCGGCAATCCGTCATGTGAAACCTCCGCGCAGCACCGTTGAAATGGCTGGTACGCATGGGATGCTGGATAAAGGATTTGGCCCTGCCAACCAAGCCGAAGCACTGGCGATCTACCAAAAAATTGCGGCTTCCAAAGACCCGGTGGTCAATGAATCCGATGCCACCTCCAAATTAACCGTGGTGGATGGCGGGCAGAAGACCATTCCTGTTGAATACCTGGCGGATCCCCTGGCTGCGGGGGTGACTTTCTTTATAGCGGCCAGCGACCCAAACCCGAAATTAACTGACCCGGAAATTTTTACCCGGAGAATCAGTTTCTATTTTGACGAGGAAGTGAAGGATGATGCCACCGCCAATAAAGAAGCCCTTTATGATGCCTGGATGAACCCGCAAACATTCCGGATTACTTTAAAAGAAGGCTCGCCGGATATCAAATGGGACAGCGGCAGCAGGACCCTGGCCGTTACATTGCAAAAGGGGGTGATCGTGAAAGTGAATTATGCCTGTTTCTGGCGCCCGAACGATATACTCCGCTTCTCCGGCATCCTGGATATGATGGGACTGAACAGCCTGGGGAATGCAGTGGGGCAACGCATTGCAAGAGGACAGCACTGGATGTTTTCTCCCTGGCGGCAACTCAGTTTTGTACATGCAGTGCAACAACCTATTCCGAAAGTGGGTTCACAGGCCTATCCGCATATCGCGAACCTGCTGCCGGACCGTGATTACGGTGCCACCGTGGCCAAACTGAATACCAAACTGCTGGCGCACGGGCCCTCTACCGGGCAGCTCGACCTGGAAGCTGACTGGATTGATTGGGTGGATGACGTAACCAAACCTGAATTGGAAAAGATCCCCGCCCGTTCAAAAGTGTTTCATTTCACCACGCTTTACTTAGTGTCCGAGTATGTATTCGGGGAGATCGTCAAAGGGAATCCCTTCCCCGCACTACCGCATTTATTCAATGACACCAAACACCGGCGGGTAAATTACAAAACAATTGCGGGTACCCGTTACCGTGAATATTTTTTTCAGCTTATCGAAGACAAAAAAACAGCCTTCCCCCTCACCCGGGAAAGCAGCCTGGTCAGTGACGTGATCATTCCCAGCAGCGCCCGCCCCGTGGCCCCGCAGGTGGAATATGTGATTCCCACCTTTGAATGGGACCGGGTGGAAAAAGGGAACCTGACTCTTACCGGCAGGGCATCCGGTCTCCGGGTTTATCTCAAACGACCCTGGTACAGCAGCGGGGAGGGAGAACAACTGGCCGTGGTGCTTGCAGTTCCGACAGTGAATTTTGGCATGATGAGTATCTCCTCCGCCGGGGTACCGGTGAGTACCTGGGGAACTGATCCTACGAAATTATCCGCCCCTGTCCCCGGAGGCGTCCAGCTCAGCCCGGAGAATTTTGTCAAAATAGAACCAGCGAATAAAGACATAAATCTTTCCGCGGTGGAAAGCGCCGGGGCTAAAGTGAATATCGTGGCATTTGATGTGAAGTATGATAAGGAAAGACAATTGTATTACGCGGATATCATGCTGAATGTTCTTACCGCCTATTATCCCTTTGTCCGGCTGGCCCTCGCCAGGTACCAGCGGCATTCTTTACGAAAGGACGGGACGGATTGTTGTCTCTCCCCGGTGGTGCAGGCTGAATATATTCAGATCCCCGCGCCAAGAGCCAGTTCCCTGCAATTTGGCGGGGCGAAGAATATCATTACAGTGGCTATTT
The DNA here is from genome assembly GCA_016192105.1 of Sphingobacteriales bacterium. Lineage (GTDB taxonomy): Bacteria > Bacteroidota > Bacteroidia > Chitinophagales > Chitinophagaceae > JJ008. Next base: position 18,455 of record JACPUV010000029.1, read on the forward strand.
CCGGAAGCCAGCCGGCCGTGGATACCCATAGTTTCTTCTTCCGTTCCAGGGTGGAGTTCCTGGTTGAGCCGATCGAAGCAGCTTCTTCTGAAAACGCCCATATCAGTATCAATGCCAACCCTGTGGATAGTTACAGTTATATACTGACCCAGGCGGATATCAAAAATTTCCTGTTCTACCACAGTCATGCCTTCACCCTGCCGGCTGCCTATGCCAGTACGCCATACCGGGTGAAAGTGCTGGAATATGAGATGATCGTTTACGATCCGCTGAAACCGAACCCCAATCCTGGCGGCGCCGTATTTGGTACAATGCCAATGAAAGACCGGCTGGTGTTCGCGGATGTCTATGTGGTGAATGGATAAAGAGCCAGCAAAGATTCACCTGAAAACTGGTGGTCGTCCCTCCTGGTATGGAGTAGTTTGCAGGCATGGGGCGCGTTCCACCTCCGTTCAAGGCTTGCTGCTGTGCTGGAAAAAAAGTTTGTTCAGCCCGGAACTGAAGCCCAATATAATTACTGTTGATGAAGATAAGTACTTAATCCGAATAGAATTACGTCTGACCGAACCGCTGATGATAGCGAACAAAGAGATGAGGATTTATTCGTCTGCCAGCATAGCAGCAAACCCCATGTTGGCGGCTGTTTTTCTCTGTCCACGATAGAGATTTATGTTTATGCAGCAAAGCCAAATTAAAAATGTCGCAAAAGTTACTTTTTGGATTACTGGCAAATAAACAATCAATTCTTTGTCGTAATAGCACAAATTGTTTAGCCCTACAAGCAAAATATTCAAAAGTCCAAAAGCAAAAAGCCTAAACCATTTGGTTTTATAAAGGCCGACAAAAGTTCCAATAGTTGCAATTGCTCCAAATGATGATGCGAGGTTTGTTATTAAGTCGTGGTTGATATTTGTAAATAGAAAGAAAGCAGTTGTCATGGCAAGTGTCCCCGAAATCTGTATCACAAGCCTGAGTTTATTGTTAAGATTAATTTGCCTTGGAAATAAAAACCAAAAAAGAGTGAGTGTTAAACAGAGTATGAACATTGCTGTTACAGCAAGTGGTTTTGCAGGATTTAATTGTCCGTTAATTGCGTTCTCGTTTAACAAGTTGCACCAATAGTTATTTGTCCAGCTAAAGCCAATAGAGTTTTTGTCAACCTGTGAACCCCCCGGATATAAAAATGTCGCAATAACATAAAGTACAACAAAAAGTAGCGTCCCCAAAACCGGGAGCAGTACCAAAATATTTTTCGTTCTGTTCGTCTGTTGTGTCAAGATATTATACTTGATTTTTAAAGTGAGGCGTGTTCTGCAAAATAGCCACCAACAAGCAGGTTGCCGGTACAGAAATAAAACCCACTCTCTACTCCTACTTATGAATCTCACTCGTATAATGAAACTCAATCTCCGGGTTATTCGTCTTTTCTGTATTCAGGAACCACTCGCTTTGCGCCAGGTACACCGGGTGACCGTCCTTGTCTTCCCCGGAATTGGCTTGCTTAAATCGGAGGAAATCCTGCAATTTACCCGGATCATTGCTGGTCAGCCAGCAGGCTTTATAAAATGGCAAAGAATTAAAAACAACAGAAGCGCCGTATTCGTGAAGGAGCCGGTACTGGATCACTTCAAACTGCAGTTCACCCACGCAACCGATGATCTTTTTGTTGCCGCCAAACTGGGTAAACAACTGCGCCACCCCTTCGTCGGTCAGCTGCAACAATCCTTTTTCCAGCTGTTTGGTTTTCATCGGGTCCTTGTTCACCACCTCCTTGAATATCTCCGGTGAGAAAGAAGGGATCCCGGTAAAGTAAAAATCTTCCCCTTCTGTCAGGGTATCCCCGATCTTAAAATTGCCCGTATCGAACAATCCCACCACGTCCCCGGCATAAGCATCTTCGATAATGCTTTTGTCCCGGGCCATAAAAGAATACGGGTTGCTGAAACGCACTTCCTTATCCAGCCGCACATGGTGGAAATATTTATTCCGTTCAAAGCGGCCGGAACAAACCCGGAAGAATGCGATCCGGTCGCGGTGTTTGGGATCGAGGTTGGCATGAATTTTAAAAACGAAGCCGCTCATCCTCTCTTCTTCCACATCGACTTCCCGGGCCGTGGTCTGCCGGCTCCGCGGGGTCGGGGCAATGCGGATAAATGTGTCCAGCATCTCCTTCACCCCAAAATTATTAATGGCACTTCCGAAAAATACCGGCGCCACTTTACCGGCGAGGTAATCCCCAACATTCAGTTCACCATGCACTCCGTCCACCAGTTCCACATCTTCCCGCAGGTGTGCGGCGTCCTTCTCCCCCAGTTTTTCATCCAGTATGGTATCACTGAGATCAGAAATGGAAATACTGTCCTCATCGGCCTTTGTGTTGGCGGTAAAGAGCAGCAGGCTGTGCTGGTCAAGATCGTACACTCCTTTGAATTCCTTACCGCTGTTGATCGGCCAGGTCATCGGATGCAGGGCGATGTTCAGTTCTTTTTCAATTTCTTCCAGCAGGTCAAACCGGTTCTTTCCGTCACGGTCCATTTTATTGATAAACACAATCACGGGTGTATCCCGCATCCGGCACACTTCCATCAGGCGGCGGGTCTGGTCTTCCACCCCGTTCACACTGTCCACCACCAGGATCACACTGTCCACGGCGGTCAGGGTACGGTAGGTATCTTCCGCAAAATCCTTGTGACCGGGGGTATCCAGCAGGTTGATGAGTGTCTTGTTGTATTCAAAGCTCATGACCGATGTAGCCACCGAGATACCCCGCTGCCGCTCAATCTCCATGAAGTCACTGGTCGCGAATTTTTTGATCTTATTGCTCTTCACCGCACCGGCCACCTGGATGGCGCCCCCGAACAGGAGGAATTTCTCCGTCAATGTGGTTTTACCGGCATCCGGGTGGGAAATGATCGCGAATGTGCGTCTTCTTTGTATCTCGTTATGGTACTTCATGATAATTGCTGTATCCTGCGGGCATGCAGGGCAGGTTTTGCTTACACCCCGGCCCGCTTTCCCCCCGGAGCAGCGTAATGTATTAAGCCCGTCCGGCAGGGCGCAAAGGTAATAACTGGGAAGAACTTATCGGAATCAAAAAACGTCCTTATATGAGCCCATTTGCCATCCAAATAAAAGTTGGCCCCGCTGGACCTTCTTGTGGTAAATTTGTCCCATGATTCGCCGGTCCGTCGAGATTGTCTTCAGCAGTATCAAAATGACGCTGCAGGAATTATGGAAAAACAAACTCCGTACATTCCTTTCCCTGCTGGGCGTCACGTTCGGTATCTTCTGCATCATCAGTGTACTGGCCGTGGTCAACAGCCTGGAACAGAATATTCAGAATGAAATAAAGGCCCTGGGCAACAATACCCTGTATGTGGATAAATGGGATTACAGCGCAGGGGGTGATTCCGAATATCCCTGGTGGAAATACGTAAACCGGCCCACCCCGAAATACGAAGAACTGAAACAGATCAAAGAGCGCACTCCCAGCGCCAGGTTCGCCGCATTTAAGATCAGCATTTCCGATAAAATCTTTTTTGAAAATAACCAGTTGACCGGGGTAAACGTCTATGGGATCAGTGAAGATTTTAATGATATACAACCGGTGGAGATCGCTTTTGGCCGTTATCTATCGGACGCGGAATTCAGCCAGGGCAGTTCCGTTGGAGTGATTGGTAATGAAATCGCAGAAAAACTTTTCCTGGATCCGGAAAGAGCCGTGGGTAAAATGATCACCTGCCGGGGAAAGAAGATCACGGTAACCGGGGTGATCAAAAAGCAGGGCAAGACCATGATCGGGGGCTGGCAGTTTGATCAGAGTGTTGTACTCTCCTATCGCTTTGCCCGGAATATCATGGACCAGAAAAGAGCCGACCCGCTAATCCTGGTACAAGGACAGGATTACCTGACCAGCAAGGCGCTGAAAGATAACCTGACCGGTACCCTGCGGGCCATCCGTAAACTGACCCCCACCAAGGAAGAAAACTTCACCCTGAATGATGTCAATGATTTTAGTGATGCCATCAGCGAAGCATTTGTGAGCCTCAATATCGGGGGTTGGGCCATTGCCACCTTATCCCTGATCGTGGGCATGTTCGGGGTGGCCAATATCATGTTTGTATCCGTCCGGGAACGAACCAGCCAGATTGGTCTTAAAAAGGCCCTCGGGGCGAAGAAAAGAATTATCCTGGCGGAGTTCCTGCTTGAATCTGCTTTTCTCTGCATTATCGGCGGGTTGATCGGGCTGCTTTTTGTATTCCTGCTGACAAAAATTCTTACCGGGGCCCTTGATTTCCCCGTTTATATTTCCACCAGTAATCTGGCGCTTGCCATTAGCATTTGTATCCTTGTCGGCGTGATTGCCGGCTATATTCCGGCCCGGCAAGCTGCAAGGATGGATCCTGTGGATGCGATACGGAGTAAATAATTTTTTGGGGAGCGGTAACAAGCATCCACATAGCTGATCGGTGGAACGATTTCTGAAATAATGTACCAGTTAGCTGATTGGGTAGCCGATCTTTTAATTTAATTCATGACTTAGCTGTTCCAATGATCTTATTGATTACCCGCTGAATGGACTTGAGTTTTTCCATTAAGGGAGTTGTGTCCGGGTAGCCCTCCGCTTTCCTGCAAATCAACAGCCAGTATTCTGTCTCTTCTGCTTCTTTCGCCGCGATTTTAAATTTATGGATAAAATCACGCCGGCTTTCCGCGTTTTGCGCCTCCCGGGTATTGGCGCCAATTGAGGTGCCGGACCTGAGTAGTTGCCTTGCGATCACATATTTTCTTTTTTCCTCCAGGTAATCACAGTAACGAACAATGTCGATTGCAAACTCCAGGGTCAGTGTCAGGATTATATTTTTCTCATTGTACCCACTCATCAGGCAAAAATAAAACAACGCCTTATTGAATAGGACACTGTCTCCTTCCCGTATAATTTACTGGCTTTCAATCTTTCACAACGCCAAAACTAATTCCTGCGAATCAGCTATCCTGCCCCAGCACCGCTAATCGGTTATTCGTCCAATCGAGTAATCGGCTAATTGGCACATCTCTGCAAACCCGTACTGTCGATCAGCAACACAAATGCAAGTCCCATCGGCAAATCGAACAATCGGCTAATTGGCTAATCGGCACATCCTGCAAAACCAAACTATTGATCAGCTATACAAATGCAAGTCCCATCGGCAAATCGAACAATCGGCTAATTGGCTAATCGGCACATCCTGCAAAACCAAACTATTGATCAGCTACACAAATGCAAGTCCCATCGGCTAATCGGCACATCCCTGCAAAACCGTACTATTGATCAGCTACACAAATGCAAGTTTACCCACCCAATCCATTCATAATTTACCCCCAAAAGGATTAATTTTGAACCCCCATGCCCACTATTTTAGCAATAGAATCCAGTTGTGACGAAACTTCCGCAGCCATTTGCAGGGACGGACTCGTCCTGTCCAACTTTATTGCAACACAGTCCGTGCACGAACAATATGGCGGAGTGGTACCGGAACTGGCCTCCCGTGCGCACATGCAAAATATTGTGCCCGTGGTGGACAAAGCCCTGAAAGAAGCCGGTTGTCTGCTTTCGGAAATAGACGCGGTGGCATTTACCCAATCACCCGGACTGATCGGTTCACTGCTTGTTGGGGGACAATTTGCCCGTTCGCTGGCCCTGGCCCTGGGAAAGACGCTGATCGCCGTGCATCATATGCAGGCCCATGTATTGGCAAACCTGATTGCTGATTCCAAACCTTCCTTCCCTTTCCTGTGCCTGACCGTAAGCGGCGGACATACACAGATCGTATTGTGCGAAAGCCCCACCCGGATGAAAGTAATCGGGGAAACGATCGATGATGCAGCGGGAGAAGCTTTTGATAAATCGGCCAAGCTGCTGGGACTTCCCTATCCCGGCGGGCCTTTAATTGATAAGTACGCGAAACAGGGGAACCCCCATCGCTTCTCCTTTCCGGAGCCCCAGCTTACGGGGTTGAATTTTAGTTTCAGCGGGCTGAAAACCTCCATCCTTTATTTTTTGCAGAATGCCGGCAAGAGTCATGTGTATAAAGAAACATTCACTGCAAGTGAGGATGAAAAGCAGGCATTTATCAGCGAAAACCTGGCGGATATCTGTGCCTCTGTCCAGCACCGCATCATTACCATCCTGCTGAACAAACTGAAAAAGGCCGCGGTTGAAACGGGGATTAAAGATATTTGCCTGGCAGGCGGGGTCTCCGCCAACAGTGGCCTCCGGAATGCTTTTGAGGACCTGGGAAAAAAATACGGCTGGAATACATTTATCCCCGCCTTCGAGTACTGTACCGATAATGCCGGCATGATTGCCATTACCGGTTACTATAAATTCCTGGAAGGGGTCAGCGACCCGCTTTCGGTTCCCACCAGCGCCCGGGCTGAATGGTAATCCCTGTTAATTTTACAAATGGCCAATTCATATTTCCAGTTCAGGCAGTTCACCATCTACCAGGATCAATGTGCCATGAAAGTAACCACGGATGGCTGCCTGTTCGGTGCCTGGGTGGCCAGAGAGCTGCACGAAGAAAATAAAGAATCACAACAATACCTTGATATTGGCGCCGGAACCGGTTTACTGCCGCTGATGATTATCCAGCAAAACCCGGAATGCCGGTTCGATGCCATAGAAATTGATGCTCCGGCATACAAACAGGCACTCAGTAATATTACAGCCGCCGGACGGGGCGGAAGTGTGCAGTTGGTTCATGGTGACATCCATTCATTTAATCCCGGGAAAAAATACGATTGTATTATCAGCAATCCTCCCTTCTATGAAAAGGAACTGAAGGGAGATAATACCCGTAAAAATATTGCCCATCACAATGAGGGACTCCTGTTACCTGATCTGTTGAAACGGTGCGGGGAGCTCCTGAAAGAGGAAGGAACCTTCTATTTGTTACTGCCTTATAA
>JACPUV010000030.1 GCA_016192105.1 Sphingobacteriales bacterium
ACTCCGTTCAACTTATCGGGTACGTTGGGAGCCCGCTTCGTAAGATCGGCGACAAATCCCCAAAAATCATTTTGAATGTTGCGACTCACCACTGCAGCAGGAAGAAGGATTGCATCCCGACCTTCATCACGACATGGCATGAAGTGGTTGCGCGAAAAAAGACCGGCCAGTTCGCCGAATGCAATTTTGTAAAAGGAAGTCGCATCTTGGTGCAGGGCCGGATTATTTACCGGACCTATCTGGACAAAACAGGGCACAAACGGTATATCACGCAAATTGAAGCCGATTCTTTACAAAACCTTGACCGTTGATTATGAAACCCTTTACTTACGGTAATTCCCGGAAAATTATCTATTGGGGATGCTCCTTTGACTCCCTGCTGGAATTAAAGTTCGCCCTTTCCATCCAGGACGAATACGAATTTCTGCGCTCACGGATCTCCGTGTATTATGACCCGAAAACAAGGTTACCCACCCGTTATATCCGGGGAAATACCAGGCGATACACACCGGATTTCCTCATCCGTCACAAACAATCCCTGAAAGCGTTTTGGGTTGAAATCAAACCACGGGCATTTAATAATGAACAGGAACTTCTCATTCGTCGTGAAGTAGCCGAAAACTATATCCGGGAGCATAACTTTGATTGGGAATATAAAGTAATCTATGATGATGAAATTAAGCTGAACTTAGACCAGCTCGCGCAATTCAACGAGTGCTGCTCCCATATCAGCCAATCCGCCCGAAAGCTCACTATGGAAAAGATAAACCGTAAATACGACCGCAGTGCGGCCCCATTATTCACCCGCGTTTTACCAGGCATCCGTGTACAGTTTATCATGTTTGGAAACAATCCTCCGCCTTCCCATACCGATCAATTTCACGCATCCCCGAAATCAAATCTTTGGAAACCCGGGAATATTTCTTTTAATAGCACTTAAATTTTTTAAGAAATGCCGAAGACTCTCAGACTTTTACAATTTTATTAACGGGCTGTTGAAAAGTTGAATTTGCATCCTTAAACAAATTCACATTACCTTGGGGTATGGACCGCAAAGAGCTCACCTTACTAATTATTTACGGATTCGTAAAAGAGGACAATAAACCGTTACGCAGGATTATTTATCCAAACGAGATCATAGCGCGTCACCCTGCCCCCTGGGATGAAATCATGCTGGACCTGTACAACCTGTCCGTGGAAGGCCATATCCAAATTCAACCACATGGTAAACCCTTCATCACTATTACTGAAACAGGATTTACGGCTGCCTCTGTCTGTCAGCGGGTAACTGCTGCGTAATTTTTACCATCTTCCTATCTTCTGGCATCGTCTGTTGCGACGCTCCGTTGATCGTCCCTATCGCTGCGCATCTGTTTCAAACTAAGCTATCTTTTAACAGGCCCCCGGCAAAAGCGAAAGCAAGTTAGCGGTCTCCCAACTCTTTTAACCGGGCCAAATGGTTCGGCATAAACACTACCCGCCACGGCCTTTGGCGCTCGCGGGCCATGTCCACCCACAGCACCCTTCCTTTATTCCGCATTCCATTTGGCATAGAGTGTCACCCGCTTATGCACCTGCATTCTTTTTTCCGGTTTTCTTTTAAAAGAATAACCCTCCTGGGAAAAAGATATAATCAAATTTTTTCATTAAAAATCAAATGTTATGGAACTAACAGGAAGAATCACCGCAGATGCGAAAGTACACAGCATTAAAGACGGCCGCAAAGTAGTCCGGTTCTCCATTGCGCTAAATGACCGCTACAAACCCAAAGGATCAGAAGAGTGGAAACAGCTCACCACCTATGTAAACTGTTCCTGGTGGCAGCGCGAAACGCTCGCCCCCTTTTTGAGCAAAGGGGCACTAGTGGAACTGGCCGGCAGGATCAGCGTAAGCGCCTGGAAAAACGCCGCCGGGGAAGCCAAAGGCTCACTGGATTTTTTTGTCAGCTCAGTGAAGTTTCACGGAGGCAGGGCAGAAAAAAAGACAGCAGCCAATCCGGCTGCAGCCCCGGCAGAATGTGAAGCCGCTATTGATTTACCATTTTAAGTAAACAGGGTTCAGCGCCTTGCTGATCCCTCATCTTAAACCAAACCGCAGCAGTACCGCCTGCGGGATATAAGTTATGCTGGGTAACCTATTATGGCACATAATATTCATTTTAACGAACAGAC
>JACPUV010000028.1 GCA_016192105.1 Sphingobacteriales bacterium
TTAACTCAAATTAAGCAGGGTTAAATTCTGCCCCCCATAATTGGGCCGCAGGGGCGCAGAGATCAAAGGGTAATCATCCCTGCGCTCTCTGCATCTCAGCAGTTAACTCAAATTAAGCAGGGTTAAATTCTGCCCCCCCATAATTGGGCCGCAGGGGTGCAAAGATCACAGGGTAATCATCCCTGCGTTCTCTGCATCTCAGCAGTTAACTCAAATTAAGCAGGGTTAAATTCTGCCCCCCATAATCGGGCCGCAGGGGCGCAAAGATCACAGGGTAATCATCCCTGCGCTCTCTGCATCTCCGCGGTTCCCCAAAACAGGCCACTAAGACTGCATTGCAATGTGCGCCGGATAAGTGCAGGCTGTTACAACTAAAAAGATCCGCTTGCCTTTTGTAAAAGATTGCCGGTATACCCTTTTTTCTCCCTTGTGTTAAATCTTTCCATGCAAAAAATAAAAAGAGGGTTGTTTAGCTATTTACCACTACCTTTGCCCTGTTAATTTGAGTTCGACGACAATTTGTAAGTGATTTTCCTGCTACGCATTTTCTGCTACTAGTTAGACGTCTTTACCCTTGCGTTTTTCTCAAGTATTTTTAAAAGTCAATTTTTTTACATGAACATTTATGTTTCAAATTTAAGCTTCGCCGTAGTGGATGAAGACTTAAGAAGTTATTTTGCTGAGTACGGTGACGTTACTTCTGCAAAAGTTATTATGGACAAATTCACTAACCGCAGCAAAGGTTTCGGTTTCGTGGAAATGAGTGATGATGCAGCTGCCCAGAAAGCAATTGCAGAACTGGATGGTGCTACAGTAGATGGCCGTTCTATCAAAGTGAGCGTGGCCAAACCCCGTGAAGAAAGACCCGCCCGGTCTTCTTCCAGGCCCTCTTATTCCGGTAACAACAGCCGTTGGTAATCCATAAAATGGTTAAGAAAGCCCCCTGGTTTTTCCGGGGGGCTTTTTTGTTCCCGGTAAGGCCATAAAAAATCCCGCTGCGGGAACAGCGGGATTTCTATCGGAAAAAATCGTACTAGGCTCTTTGTTTTTGCTTTACAGCGGCTTTTTTAACCGGTGCTTTTGATTTGCTTTTCTTCAGCGCTGCGTCAATGGCCGCGCTCAGGTTGGCAAAAGTGGGCTTACCACTAAAGGGTACTTCGTTGATAAAGAAAGCCGGTAGTTCTTTTATACCGCGGTTATGCCCTTCCTTGATATCATCCTGTACCTGCCAGCCGTACATTCCGTTTACCAGCTCATCGAGGAATTTTTTGTTCTTCACACCTGCCTCCTTGCTGTATAGCTTCAGGCTGGTCGTACCCAGGTTCCGTCGGTTACTGAAGAGGACGTTGTGCATCTCCCAGAACTTTCCTTCCTGCGCAGCAGCCACAGCCGATTCGCTGGCTTTCAGGCTGCGCTGGTGGATCAGGGTCAGCGGGAAATGACGAAACTGAAATTTGATCTTCCCTTCGTATTCTTCCAGCAGTTGTTTGACCACTTCATTGACCTTGGCGCATTCCTCACTCTCATACTCGCCAAACTCCATTAAGGTCACCGGTGCGTCTTTTTGGCCCACGAAAATCTCCCGGGGTTCAATAATTATAATGTCTTCTTTTTTAAATGCCATTTTTAAGTTCTCCTTTTTATTCAGTACCAACCAGGGTTCTGACCTGAATTGATATAACAAATTTCCAGCCACCAGGTTGAAAGAAAGGCGGTTATGCCAATCAGTCATCTTTCTGAAGCGCTTGAAGGTAATGTTTTTTTGTACCCTGCCAAATCCGCCCAACATTAATTTCTCAACACCTTATTAATTAGATGATTTACAAAATTTTACACACAAAATGAAGGATAATGCCCGGGAAACCGGTTTCGGGCAGCAAACTGTCATTTCGGATAAAATGGGAAAAGCAGGGACCGAAGCCAAAATACCCTGTTTCCGGCCTTGGGTATCCCTGAACCACTCTATCCTAAAAAATTGATTATAAATCAGTTACAGCATAGTCAAACCCTTTGGCTATCCCCAAAACCAGTCCAAGTTGGTTTTTACCTACCAGAAACCCGCCCTACTTTTACATCATCAAAGCAAGGATCACTTGCTGCATTAATCCGGATTTCTAACTTCCTGCTCGCCCCCCTGACTTTCTGCTTGCGTACCCGATTGCAACCCCATTTTAAAAGTTTAGTTAACCAGTTTTCATTAACCAAAAAAGTATAATTATGAAAAAGATCTTCATGAACAACCGCCTTATCGCCATTGCATTTATGACTGTATTTACAGCCGCATTTGCACCCGCCGCTGTCGCAACTGAACACAATCCTGCCCTGCCGGCAGAAGTTAAATACGTGGGTAAAATCCAGAACAACCCTGTATTTGAACTGACGGTAACCGGTACCGGGGTACAGGAAGACTATGTAATCAATGTACGGGATGAGCATGGCAATATCCTGCACACAGAGAACATCAAAGCGGAAAGCTTTACCAAGAAATTCATGCTGGCACTCGAAGAACTCGGGGATTACAGCATCCAGTTCCAGATCACCGGCCGGAAAAGCAAAAGAACCGCGGTGTATTCAGTGAACAACAACAACCACAACGTGGAAGAAGTACGGGTAAGCAAATTATAAGAACAACCGGGTTTCACAGCCATAAAAAACACCAGGGCTGTACCGCAAAACGGTACAGCCTTTTTTTTACCGGCAGCACCTGTAGTGAAGAACCGGCCGTTTGTTTTCCCTGTTAAATTAAACTGCGGTTTGCATTTCTGAGATTTCCAAATAAAAAAAGTCAGTATCGTATTTTTTCATACAACGCTGACGATTTAGCAGCTTTAACAAAATTCTTCAATGAGACTCATGCAGTTACCCTGTCAGTGGATAACTGTGCCCCAAAAGGCTTACCCGTACTGCATTTGAGGGCTACCTTTGCGCAGCTTTTGAATGCAGAAGCTACCGGTACTGTGTATATGAAAAACAAGATACCTGCCCGCAGTACGGTTCGCATCGCTTCCTGTTATTATGGAAAGCATTTCCTGAAATCCGCTCCGGCAACTATTTGTAACGTAATCCTGTTAAATGTTAAAAACAAAATTACACAAGGCTGGTTTTATCATTACCAGCTTCCTGCTGATGGCCGCGGCTTCCGGGAATAAATATACCCGCATATCCGCTGCAGTAACCCCGGCAGCACCGGCATTTCCCGTTGATTCTGCCGGCCTTTCCCAACACATCTTTGATACAGCCGGCCTTTGCAGTTGCCTGCCGGAGCTGACAGTAACCGAAAAGGAAACGGCTCCCCGTATCCACCTGCAGGAGCAGGCCCGCGCATTTGTCCAGGCTCATATAAAAGAGAACGGACCCTATTATGGAAAGATCAGAGAAAAAAGTATCCCGGTCTTTTCCCTGGTCGATAAAGTATTCAGTGAATACTCCCTGCCGCGGGAACTGAAATATTTAGCGGTGGTCGAATCCAAACTGGATAACCGGATCACTTCATCTGCCGGGGCTGCCGGTTTATGGCAGTTTATGCCTTCCGCCGCCCGCAGTTTCGGACTAAAGATCTCCGGCAAGAATGACGACCGGAGAAACAATTATAAAAGCACTGTAGCCGCCGCCAAATGCCTGCTGTACCTGCATGGTATTTTCGATGACTGGCTGCTGACCCTTGCTGCTTATAACAGCGGCCCGGCCAGGGTACTTTCCGCGATCAAAAAATCAGGCAGCCGTGATTTCTGGGTGCTGCAGCGCTACCTGTCCCCGGAAACCCGCAAACATGTAATGAAATTTATCAGCGTGCATTATTATTTTGAAGGGCATGGCAGCCTGGCCACCCTCACAAAAGCGGAAACCCGGGAACATACCCAGGCCGTATCTGGCTTTTTAGCCCGCCTGCAGCCGCCTCAAAGCAACAGCGATTCCCTGCAGTTATCATCTGCAGAAATAATAAAAAAATAAGCGGGGAAAAAAGGCCTTACCGGCCGCTGAGTTTTGCGGGATCCTGCTGCTCTTTTACAAGGCTGAGACCGGCAAGGGTGATACGGATAACCAGGGTTTCCTGTTGTTCCATAGCCACCAGTTCTTCCATTTCCAGCTGATGCAGTTGTTGCTGTATATCGGACCATTCCTGCATACGGCGAAGTATCAGTTCACGGGGGCGGCAGGAATAACGCTCTGGCTGCGGATCGTTTTTTACAATTTCGAAAATGGTGTGGAGAAGGCTGTAATGGTCTTGCATATTTTAAAATTATTCGAAAAATCCATTAACCGGGGTATCAACTTATTAACAAAAAAACCCACAGCCGGCTGGCAAATGTTAGTAACTGGCACACCGGATGATCTGTAAGGGCCCCGGGCATACAAACCGGGTGGCAACCCTGCACCCGTCGGGGAAACCTGTGGTATAAAAAATGACGCCGGGAGATCACCATAAATCGTACCGCCTGCAGGATAGCGGCCAAAAAGAAAAACCGGTGCCGGCTAAAAAAATCGTATTTTCGCCGGGTCAAATTGAGTATTACTGCTCTTGTAAGTGAATCAACTTCCCTTATCATTTTCTCTACACCTGCATTTGTCTCAAGCAATTCCTGATCCGAAAATCAATCAGTATGACTATTTATGTCTCCAACCTCAGTTTTACAGTTTCTGATGACCAGTTGAAAAAATTATTTGTCCCGTTTGGCGAAGTAGCTTCCGCTAAAGTAATGACCGACAAATTCACCAATCGAAGCAGGGGGTTTGGTTTCGTGGAAATGCCGGAAGAGCAGCAGGCACAGAAAGCCATTGATGACCTGAATGGTTCCTCCTGTGAAGGCCGGCCGATGGTCGTGAACCAGGCAAAGCCCAGAAAACAATTCTGAGTAAAATAACCCGGACAAAAAGACGTTTATAATAATCGGATACCTGAATAACACACTCGTATCCCTGAAAAAATACAGTTAACTATGACTACTGAACAGATCGAGAAATTTGTCGGTCCCGGAAAACGGAAAGACAACAAACTCAATATCCATTTTAAGGACCGCCAGCCGGTAACAGGCGTTTTTATCCAGGAAGCTGATTACGAAGAACTGAAATCAAAAAACCTGTGGCGGATCGTAAGCGGAACGAACCTGAAAGAATGGGAACAAAAAAAGGACCTGAACCTCAGCCGTATTTTTAATGGTATTTCATTTACCCGCCTGACCGAAGCCTGATCAGCCGGGGCGGATACATTGTTACTGAACCAGGTGGTTACTGAACCAGTTTGACCTCTACGGCCATTAGTCCGCGGGGACCCTTTTCCACACTGAAGCTCACTTTATCATTTTCCTGCACAGGGCCGGACAGATTATTGATATGGACAAAAATGCTTTCCTGTGAGACCAGGTCTTTGATGAATCCGAAGCCTTTCTCGTGATTGAAAAAACTGATCTTCCCGGTGCGAAACTGTTCTTCAGCATCCGGAACATATTCGGGAACGCCGATGGCAATATCTTCCAGTTTAATTTCTTTTCTTTTCCTGGGATCTGGCGGGGTGGAAGAAATATTTCCGTCCTCATCCACATAAGCCATCATATCTTCCAGGCTCTTCTTGCCGGCCTGCTCCTTCCGCTCCTTCATTTTCTCGGCCTTATCCATCTTCTCTTTCATTTTCTTTTTCTGCCTTTCCTTTTTATTCCAGGTTTCTCCCATGTTTAATTTTTACGTTAATAAATACCCCCCGGGGGAGAAGTAAAACAGCGTTTACTACCGGATCCCGTTAACGGGGCCGGGTGAAGGTAAACTATTTTAGCCAAGTAAGCCGAACTAAGCAGTAAAACGCCCCACCCCTTCTTATTGATGCCTGCGGGCCAGTTCCCAGGTCAGCCTTAGGCCCAGTGGAACATAGGGTGTGCTATCATTATCCCATTCATAATGAGGAGCCAGGCCGAATCCTCTCTGCTGCAGTTCAACGGCATAGCCTGCCGGGATATTCTTTCTTTTAATGTAACGCAGTTTCCCGCCGATCCCGGCCGTCAGTTCCAGGAAAAAATTCCTCCGTCCCGGCAAACGGGTTTGTACCCCCAACACCAGCGCTCCGCCCAACTGAAACTGGCTGGCCCGGTGCCGGTACTGTTGCAGGGTATCCCCGGTCGCTTTGTTAATAAAGGGCAATACTGCCTGGTAAGAAAAGTTTTTGATCCTTAACTCCGGCGTCAGGAAAATCCGTTGCTCTCCGCCTGAATAGAACCTGGGCTGAAAGAGAGACCTTGCCACTTTTTTTCTCCTACCGCTATGTGATTTTCCGCCTGAATAGAACCTGGGCTGAAAGAGAAACCGGTATCCCCGGACTTTCTCCCAGCCGGCTATTTTATAGAGGTTATGAAAGATATAAGTGCCTTCGGTCCAAAAACCGAAAGCCGGTGAAATCCGGTAGCCCACACAGGGACCGAGGGAAGAAAGGGATTCGACCGGTCCCAGGGGATTAAACCCGGCTGTCCAGTAGGGGGATTTCTGCTGGGCCTCTGAACGATGCATGGCCAGGATAAACGCAATCAGTATTATTTTTTTCATGCTGTATCTCCCTGACTGATAGAGAGTCTATTCAGGGGAGATATGCTGCATGCCGCTAAGTCGTGTACCGGGCCGGGAGATCAACCATGCTCCCGTTGGAAAGGGACTGAACATACAAAAACGGGATTGCACCACCCGGTACAATCCCGTCAATAATACAACCGCACGAGACTTCGTTTAATCCGTTTTACAGTTCCCGCCGGGCGGTATTACTGTTTTATAAATTGAACACCCCGGTTATTGGCAGCCGGATAACTGATCGTGTACATGCCCGGGGGCAGGTGTTTGAAATTTATTTCAATCATTTGTGAGCCGGGTTTACAATATACACTCATTGATTTTACCTGTATGCCTGACGCGTTGAATACCCGGAACAGGTATGTCCCTTCTTTTACACAATGATAATCCAGGTAGAGGGTGTTACCAGATACCGGGTTGGGGTAAAGCCGGGTCAGTGCATCCGTAGTTAAGGCCCGGTCGGCCATTACGATATAGGAATAACTGAACTTACCATCTTTATCCACCTGCCGGAGGCGGTAATAATTTTTCCCGGTTAAGGGGGCCGGATCCGGAAACTGGTAGCGCTGTTCCTGGTCCGTAGTACCAGCGCCAGGCATTTCCCCGATCTTATAAAACCGGGTTCCGTCCCCGGACCGTTCAATCTCAAAGCGGCTGTTGGCACTCTCTGAACCGGTGATCCAGTTCAGCAGGATCTTTTCGCCGGAAACTACTGCCCGGAACTGAATGATTTTTACAGCGAGGGGTGCACTGATATTGGCCAGGGTAAAACGGTCCAGTATATCAATCGCAGTGACGGTCAGGAAATTTGAGGTCTGATCGATCCCATTTTCCCCCAGGTTTGTCCAGTTGGCTCCCGCGTTGGCACTGTAAAACAGGCCCATATTGGGTTCAGGCAACCCGGCCAGTTCCGAATCAAAATAAAAGAAATCGACCGTGGCGGACAGGCCGCTGTTATTTGTGGGCAGCACGTCAAAATAACGGTAGATCGAAGCAGCGCCCTGCTGCTGGTGCCCCCGCCTGATAAGCGTACTTCCCAGGTTGGCCCCGCTGCTGATCCGGAAGCCCAGGTTCCCGGGATTGTTGTTAGAAGGGGCATTCAGCACCTGCGTACTTTGAATATAGCCGCCGGTCCGGCCGGTAATTCTTTTACTGCCGGTTTCTCCGCTCAGGCTGCCCGTACTACCAAGGTCAATCGAATAAGTATTCAGGAACAGGCTGTCGCCACCGGCAAATGAAAGGGTATTGCTGACCGTTATATTCCGGTTAAGCTGTATCCCATTGGCTGATTTATTCAGGGTGAGGTTATAGAACCCGGTGGAGTTCGTCCCGCTGATAAAGGAATTTTCGGTGGCCGTATTACCGGTAAAAATCACATCGCCGCTGCCGGCGGTAAAAGTCCCGTTATTCGTAAACCCCGCATTGTTGAGTACAAGCTTAGCCGTACCGTTAATGATCAGGTAGCCGCCCGCGCTGGTTGCTATTCCCTGTACCCATCCGGTACCCGGCAGGAGCAGGAGAAAAACGGCCTGCAGGAAATTTTTTTTAAAAGAGCAGGTAAACATAGGATCTCATTTGAATTGCTTAAAAAATCCGGGTGCCGGTCTTATTTGAACTTTCCGGGGTGTTCTTACTTCTCATATTCCGACCGGCTGCCCCAGCCATCTACCTGGATGTGAAAATCGACAAACAGTACACCCGCATCTGCATTATAGGTATCACCTGACGTACTGCTGTTGCGCCAGATCCGGCACACCAGGATGCTGGATATTTTTTTTCCGGTACCGCTGATCCCCGCATTGCTAGCGGTCAGGGAGGTGATCTTATGTGTGGTGGCTGTAAACGGTCCGGTGGAAATCACGGTACTGGTGGTATAGGCAGGAAACTGCTGGGGAGTATTCGGGTCATAATTCACCCAGGAATATTCAAAATTCCATTCCACATTGCCCGAAGCGGAGGATTTAGGCACCCAGTGCAGGTGCGGGTAAATGGTGGTACCCTCCTTCCAGCTATGGGGAAGCTGTACATTAAATGACATGGCTTCCACTCCCTGGTCGTAACGGAAATACCAGATCTGCGGTCCGCTGCTGCCACTCAGGTAACTGAGCTGGGCCGCATTAGACCCATTGTCCAGCACCACCCGCAGATCATCCCAGCGGACTTCCCCATCACCCACCAGCCTTCTCCACAACGGGGTGCCGGATGTTCCGGCATTATAATAATAGCCTTCCCCGGCAGCATAGTCCCCGGTTATACTTGCATTGGTATTAAATACCAGCAAACTCGTGGCCGGTGTGCTGATCGTACTGGCATCGGTGGTCGTGCTGAGGGAAACGCGGGGTATTAATAACCCCTTGGATGAGTTTACAATATCAAGCATGGCTGAAACATCCGGGGAGGCCCCGTTTGTATTGATGGCCACATTCTGAGCTCCGCTATTGCCGATACCCGCAATGCCGGCAATTAAAAAAACAATGAGCGCACGAAAAAACGTTTTCATAAACTGGTTTTAAATGATAATGGATATAAAGGAAGAGGACAGTCCCTGTATAATGAACTGCTCCCGGAATGACCCGAAAGAAACGCAGGGTGGTAAGCGAGACCTGCAGACTGGTTCTTTTTCATAGTACAGATTTTGTTCTCCGGGAGGCTGGGTAATTTCCTTTCGGAAATACCTGACTCAAACCTATTGGTTAAAACGAAAAAACATGATGATATCCAACCCGTTCCCTCCTCTTTTTTGAGCAAATAAGAGATTCCCCGTAGCGGAAATAGAGGTTTCAAAGTAAACATTGGCTGCCCCTAAAAAAAATTTGCGTAACCAAAAGGTTTCCTATATTTGTAACCAATTGGTTACCTAAAAAATCCATTTACCGATGAGAAGAGATGTATTTCAGGCGATCGCGGACCCTACCCGGCGGCAGATTATTGGCCTGATCGCCCGGCACCCCCTGAACCTCAATGCCGTGGCCGGAGAGTTTGCGATCAGCCGCCCTGCCGTATCCAAACACATGAAGATCCTGACCGAATGCGGGCTGGTGATCATAAAAAAGAGAGGGCGGGAACGATACTGTGAAGCCAAACTGGATCAACTGAATGATGTATCAGCCTGGTTGGAGCAATACCGTGTATTCTGGGAAAAGAAACTGGATGCGCTGGAAAGCTACCTGCACCAATTACAAAAAACAAAAGCCAATAAAAATGATCGCAAAAAAAGAAAGTAAGGAACCTGTTGCCGGCAGGGAAATCAACATCACCCGGCTGGTTAATGCTCCCCGGGACCTGGTCTGGGAAGTATGGACCAACCCGGAACATATCCGGCATTGGTGGGGACCCAATGGGTTTTACAGTACCATCTTTGAAATGGATGTACGGCCCGGCGGCAACTGGGAGTTTATCCTGCATGGTCCCGATGGCCGGAATTATAAAAACAAATGCGTTTACGCCATCGTACAGAAACCGGAAAAACTGGTTTACGACCATGTATCCGGGCCGGTATTTCGTTTTACCGCACTCTTCACCGAACAGGGTGATCAAACACAAATTACGATCCAACTGCTATTTGAAAGCACTGACCTGAGAGATAAAGTGGTGAAGGAATTTAACGCAGTTGAGGGACTGCTTCAAAACGTGGATAAACTGAAAACTTATCTTGCTTACGGATATGCCGCGGATGAACTGGTTTTCACACGGATTATCCGTGCGCCGCGGGAACTGGTCTTTAAAGCATGGACCGATCCCCGCCTGCTGTCCAAATGGTGGGGGCCGAGCGGCTTCACGAACCCGGTATGTGAAATAGAAACCGTTCCTCATGGCCGTATTTATATTGATATGAAAAGCCCTGATGGCACCGTTTACCCGATGAGCGGAGAAGTGCTGGAAATTATCCCACCGAAGAAACTGGTCTTTACCAGTGTGGCGCTTGGTCCGCAGCAGCAGCACCTGCTTGAAGTAAGAAATACCCTTACACTGGAAGAAACGGATGGCAACACCCGCCTCAGCCTGCAGGTAAAAGTCAGTGGCCTGCAGCCCGAAGGCAAACAGCATCTCAAGGGCATGAATGAAGGATGGAGCCAGGGCCTGGAACGGCTTATTAATCTTGTCGAATAAAATAAATACATAAAAAATAAAAACAATGAATACCGCATCAACGGATACAGCCAACCGGGAGATCGTTATCACCCGCCTGGTCAATGCCCCCCGGGAACTGGTCTGGAAAGTATGGACAAGGGCTGAACATATACAAAACTGGTGGGGACCCGACGGGTTTACCAATACCATTCACGAAATGGAAGTGAAACCCGGCGGCATATGGCGGTTCATCATGCATGGGCCCGATGGTACAGATTATCCTAATAAAATTGTATTTACCGAAGTGATAAAACCGGAGCGGCTTGCTTATACTCATAGTTCAGACGACGAGAACGATCCGCATGCTTTCCGGACCACGGTTCTTTTCGAAGCAAAAGAAGGAAAAACCTTCGTCACCCTGCGGGCGCTTTTTACCACTGCAGCGGAAAAGGAAAGAGTCCTGCGTGAACAGGGTGCTGAAGAAGGCGGCCGGCAAACCTTAAAAAGCCTGGATGAATATGTGCAGGTATTCAGCAGCCAGCCCGTCATTATAGAACGGCTGTTTGATGCCCCGGCAGAAAAGGTTTGGAAAGCCCTTACCGATAGAGACGAAATGAAGAAATGGTATTTTGACCTGGAGACTTTTACCCCGGTAACCGGGTTCAATTTCCAGTTTTACGGGCAGGGTCATAAAGGCGAGCAGTATTTACATTTGTGTGAGATCACGGAAGTAATCCTGCACAAAAAAATCGCTTATACCTGGATGTACCAGGGATACAAAGGAGTTTCTGAAGTTAGCTTCGAACTTTTCGATGAGCAGGGAAAAACGAGGTTACGGCTGACACACGAAGGACTCGCCTTCTTTCCTGCTGCCAATCCGGATTTTGCCGAATCCAGTTTCCGGGAAGGATGGAGCCAGCTTATACATATCTCCCTGGAGAATTACCTGTCCGGTAAATAAGTTAAAGCAGAATAAGATCACACTATCAGCCAATATCCAGTTTTTCTTTGGGCAGGGGCTTCATACAGAAAAACCAGTCTTTACAGTACACATTCTTATCGGTACCCGCCATGCGTTCGGCTGCTCCACCGCAACTGTTAGCCGGGGGAACAATCACATCCTCTCCTGGCTGCCAGTCGGCGGGCAGCGCAACCGCATGCTTGTCGGCGGTCTGCAAACCGATCAGCACCCGTTTCAGTTCTTTAAAGTTACGGCCCAGGGATAAAGGGTAATAAATCATGGCCCGGATAATCCCTTTGGGGTCGATAAAGAATACAGCCCGGACCGCTTTGGTGGAACTTTCATTGGGTTGTATCATACCGTATTTGCCGGCGACTTCCATGGTGATATCTTCCACCAGGGGAAACTTCACTTCCATGTTTTTCATATCCCTGAATTCAATCCGTTCTTTGATCGTGCGCAGCCAGGCTATATGACTGTAGAGCCCGTCCACGCTCAACCCCACCAACTGTGTATTCAGCCGGGCAAAATCCGGTTCCATTTTAGCAAAAGTCATAAACTCGGAAGTGCAAACCGGGGTAAAATCAGCCGGGTGACTGAATAAGATGATCCATTTCCCTTTATAATCTTCCGGGAAAGAAATGGTTCCCTGCGTGGTAACCGCGTTGAAATGCGGCGCCGCATCACCGATACGGGGCAAACTTACCACGGCGTTTTTTTCTTCCTGCTGTATCATAATATCTGTTTTATTGAATGATAAAAATTAATCCCCCTGGAA
>JACPUV010000026.1 GCA_016192105.1 Sphingobacteriales bacterium
GAGCTACGGTACTAAAAAAGGGTGTATCGGTTTTGATACACCCTCTTTGATTGTGACCCCGTCTGGATTCAAACCAGAAACCATCCCGACCCGAAGGTCGGGATGCTCTATTCAGTTGAGCTACGGTACTAAAAAAGGGTGTATCGGTTTTGATACACCCTCTTTGATTGTGACCCCGTCTGGATTCAAACCAGAAACCTTTTGATCCGTAGTCAAATGCTCTATTCAATTGAGCTACGGGGCCAACGGGCGGCAAATATAGGACATTTTTTTTACCTCAAAAATTCCTGTTTTAGTGAAGCCGAACCTGTTGTTTATTGCCTTCCGTCCCGGGGATTAAGCTGTTCCTGCCATCCCCGTCCGGGAGCGGTAGGCCCAACTCCCCGTCTCCGTAACACGGATTTGATTTTTGGAATTGTCCGTGCCCGGCTTTTTTACAGCAGCGGCGCCCCTGGTCTGCTTCCTTTCCTTAGCTTTATCAAATAAAATTCCTGTATGAAAAAAATAATATTGCCCGCTTTCCTGCTGCTGGGTCTGATCACCCATGCACAAATGAAAGCGGATGATGTAAAAACCTTCACCCTGAAAAACGGGATGAAATTCCTGGTGGTGGAAGATTTCTCCATCCCTAACGCCAATATGTACCTGTTTTACCGCGTCGGCAGCCGCAATGAACACCAGGGTATTACGGGCCTCTCCCATTTCTTCGAACACATGATGTTCAACGGCGCCCGGAAATACGGCCCCAAACTTTTTGACCGGACCATGGAGTTTAATGGCGGTGCCAACAATGCCTATACCACGGAAAATGTAACCGTATATACCGACTGGTTCCCGGCCACCGCTGCAGACGTGATCTTTGACCTGGAAGGCGACCGCATCGCCAGCCTGAGCATTGATCCCAAAATGGTGGAAAGTGAGAGAGGTGTGGTACTGAGTGAACGAAGTACCGGGCTTGAAAATTCTCCCTGGGATCAACTCAACCAAACCCTGCAGGGTACGGCCTTCCTCGAGCACCCTTATCATTGGCCGGTGATCGGGTACGAAGACGACATGAAAAACTGGAAACAGGAGGACCTGGAACGTTATTTTAAAACATACTATGCACCGAATAACTGCGTAGTGGTTGTTTCAGGAGGTATCAAACTGGAGGAAGTGAAAAGACTGGCTGAAAAATACCTGGAACCCATTCCATCACAACCTGCGCCGCCCAAAGTGAATATCACGGAACCGCCGCAAACCGGTGAGCGAAGGGTAATGGTACAGCGGGACGTGGCTACCCCCTACCTGATGATTGCTTATCATATCCCGGAATCAAAACACGAGGATTATTATGCGCTCAACATCCTGAATTCCATTTTAACCAGTGGCAAATCCTCCCGCCTTTACAGCTCACTGGTGGATCAGCAACAACTGGCCACCCAGGTCTTCTCCGGGTTTGGCGAAAGTTTTGACCCCACCCTCTTCACTTTCTATGCAGTAACTGCTAAAAATGTGAATGAGACCGACCTCGAAAAAGCGATTTACCGGGAACTGGATAAAATCAAAAATGAAGGCATCAGTGAGACGGAGCTGCAGAAGATTAAAAACCAAAAGCTGATGGAATTCTATGAACAGGTGGAAACCATCAACGGCAAGTCCAATAATATCGGAACCTATGAAGTCTTCTTCGGGGATTACCGGAAAATGTTTGATGCCCCGGCCCAGTACAATAGAGTAACGGTGGCCGATGTGCAGCAGGCAGCCAAAAAATATTTCACCAAACCGAACCGCACGGTTGGCATATCAAAACCCAATACGGAGGAATAATTTATGAAACAACTGAATCGACTCTTTATAGCCGGCCTGTTGCTGATACTGGGAGCGCCCCTTTTTGCCCAGGGATATAAACTGCCGCCTTATGAAAAATTCAAATTACCCAACGGACTGATGATCTACCTGATGGAACAGCATGAGGTTCCGGTGATCAGTGTATCCGCGATCCTTCCCGCCGGCGCTATTTATGACGGGCCGAAAGCCGGGCTGGCATCCCTGACGGCTGCCGGCCTGAAGCATGGCACCCGGAATTTCACCAAGGCCAAACTGGATGAAGAACTGGATTTCCTCGGCGCCACATTGAATACCTACGCCTCCAAAGAATCAGCAGGACTCTCCGCCAAATTCGCCGCCAAAGACAGGGACAAAATTCTGTCGATTATCAGGGATATCCTGCTGGAGCCCGTCTTCGATACCAGTGAATTTGCGAAAGAAAAAAAACGCCTGCTGGTCAGCCTGGAACAGCAAAAAGAAAGCCCCCGTTCCGTGATTGGTTCTTATTTTGATAAATTCCTCTATGGTGATCATGTTTACGGAAATATCGTACAGGGAAAGATCTCCACGGTAACTCCCCTGACCACTGCCGATCTGAAAGCATTCTATACCGCCAACTATCGTCCTGATGGTGCCGCGATCAGCGTGGCCGGCGATTTCTCCGCCAAAGAAATGAAGGCCCGCATCACGGCCCTGTTTTCCGGGTGGAAGAAAGGCCCCAAGGCCGCAGCCAGCCTGGCTTCCGCCCCCATCAGCAGACCTGCTGAAAGCCGGGTCTTACTGGTGAATAAGGAGGATGCCAAAGAAACCACTTTTTATATCGGTGCGCCGGGCATCGCCCGCAACAATCCGGATTTTGTAGCCATAGAAGTGGTGAACACATTATTCGGCGGACGCTTTACTTCCATGCTCAATGATGAACTGCGGGTTAACAGCGGGCTGACCTATGGAGCGAACAGCCGCTTCAACGCCCTGAAGAATGGCGGAAGTTTTTTTATCAGCACATTCACGGCCGGGAAAACCACCGAAGCCGCTATTGACAAAGCCCTGGAAGTGATCAATAAACTGCACAGCAGTGGTATTGATGAGCAATCATTAACCTCGGCCAAGAATTATGTAAAAGGACAATACCCGCCCCGTTTTGAAACAGCCGGCCAGTTGTCCGGGTTACTGACCCAGATGTTCTGGTACAATTTTGATGAATCGTTCATTAATAATTTTGAAAAAAATGTGGACGGGCTGAACCTGGAGAAAGCAAAAGATATTATTGCACGGTATTTCCCGAAAGATAAACTGCAGTTTGTACTGGTTGGAAAATCTGCAGCTATAAAAAAGATCGCTGAAAAATATGGCAAGGTAACGGAAGCGCAGATTGGGGAAGAGCCGAAGAAGGGGTTTTAGAACCGGAATTTCTGGCTATAATTTTCATGGTGTGAGTGTCTAATTAGCCGATGAGATAATTTACCGATGGGCTTTCTAAGAGGCGTTTTTTTGATTCAGCATTTTATTTCATTGGGAGCTTTTAATTAGCCGATTAGCCGATGAAATAATTTACCGATGGGCTTTCTAAGAGGCGTTTTTTTTGATTCAGCGTTTTATTTCATTGGGAGCTTTTAATTAGCCGATTAGCCGATGAGACAATTTACCGATGGGCTTTCTAAGAGGCAGTCTTTTTTGATTCAGCATTTTGTTTCATTGGGGACATTTAATTAGCCGATTAGCCGATGCGACAATTTACTGATGGGCTTTCTAAGAGGCGTTTTTTTTGATTCAGCATTTTATTTCATTGGGAGCTTTTAATTAGCCGATTAGCCGATGTAACAATGAATCAATGCTGTAGATGATTGAATAATTGGCACATCGGCTAATTGGCACATCGAATAATTGGCACATTGACTAATCGGCACATCGAATAATTGACACATTGAATAATCGACACATTGGCTAATTGACACATCGAATAATTGACACATCGGCTAATTGGCACATTGAATAATTGACACATCGGCTAATTGTCACATTGACTAATTGACACATTGAATAATTGACACATCGGCTAATTGACACATTGAATAATTGGAACATTGGCTAATTGGACCATTGAATAATTGTCACATTGACTAATTGATTCATTATCCAATTGGCAAATTATTATATTGCAGCATGAAAATCTCCTTCTGGTCTGTCGGCAGGGCCCATGAAACATACGTAAAAGAAGGTGTGGAAGAGTTCACGAAACGCATCTCAAGATATTATAAGGTGGAATGGAGCATCATCCCAGTCCCGAAAAATGCCGGTATGCTGAGTGAAATGGACCTGAAAAAGAAAGAAGGCGGGATCATTCTCGAATGGCTGGGCAAGGACGATTACCTGGTAGCGCTGGAAGAAAGAGGTAAACAACTGAGTTCGGAAGGACTGGCACATTTTATACAGGCCCGGGCCAATGAAAGTGTGAAGAACCTGGTCTTCCTGATCGGGGGGGCCTATGGGCTGGATGAAGCCGTACTGAAAATGGCGCGGTACAAGTGGAGTTTATCCGAACTGGTATTCCCGCACCAGCTGGTAAGACTGATACTGGCCGAACAGGTTTACCGGGCCTGCACCATTCTAAAGAACGAAAAATACCATCACAAATAATATTTTTTTCAACCGAAGCCCCAACTGACATGTTAATCTCCACGACGCTGATCATCATTATCATCACGAGTATCATTTCCTTTACTGCCTTCGGCAACCATCGGATACTGAACGATCTTATTTTTTACCCGCCTGCCATACAAAGGGGACAATGGTATCGTTTTTTCAGTTGCGGACTGATCCATGCGGATATGGGGCACCTGATCTTCAACATGTTTACACTCTACATTTTCGGGGAAGGGCGGATCAACACGCCCGCTGGACCGGTTTATTTAGGAGTGGAATATAAATTCATCGAACTATTCGGGAAATATGGCAACCTGGTCTATCTTGGAATGTACCTGCTGGCGCTGGGAGTCTGCCTGCTGCCCACTTATGCAAAAAACAAAGACAACTATCATTACCGGAGCCTGGGCGCTTCCGGGGCCGTATCGGCGGTAGTGTTTGCCAGTATCCTCTTCCGTCCGCTGATGGGGATGGGACTCTTCTTTATACCCGTCTATATTGCCGGGTTCCTCTTCGGGATCATTTACCTGGTTGTTTCCAGTATAATGGACCGCAAGGGAGGCGATCATATCAATCACTCCGCACATATCTACGGAGCCGTATTCGGTATTGGCTTTACGGTTCTTTTATGTAAAATCATGGGCAACTACCCGGTGCTTCGTTTATTTTTTGATGAGATCCGGAACATGAGCCTTACCGATCTCGTTCAATTTGGTTAAGCCGGGCGGATAAGGGTCAGTTTCAAGGCGGAACGGGTACGGGCGGTCAGTTTGAATCGTTCATCGATCCGGTGACCGACGATCCAGGCAATCCGCTTATTGGTCTCCAGCACCCAACTATTTTCCCTGGCGGATTTTGAGAGTTTCTGGTCAATAAAAAAACGGGATAGTTTTTTTTTCTTCTTCATCCCCAATGGATAAAAATAATCCCCGGCCTTCCATTTTCGCAGGATCAGGGGAAATTGAAGTTCACCCGCATCCAGCCAGACTTCCGTGGCGGTAGCAGGGGGTTGCTGCCCGTTATAGGCGATTGACTGTAATTGCAGGAGCCCGTCCTCATATCCAATTTCCCTGTCCTCTTCCCGTATGGCAATAATGGCGGATCCTGCCGGCTGCACCGGACTGATGATCAACCAATGCCGGTGTTTGATGATCCGGTATGGCCGGCCCGGCGATTCAATGAATTTACCTGAGTCGCTGGCCGCCAGTTTAATCACTTCGTCCACCTGTTTTTCACCGAATCCGTATTCCCGGATGATTTCATAAATAAATGCCCGGTTATTAAACTGTACCAGTTGCTTTACCGGAATATGCAGTTCGGCACCTTTTTGACGGCATAATTTTTTCTTCAGTTCTCCCACAGAAAACAAATACAGTTTCTCCACTTCCTTAAAACGGCTGATATTGTCCTGCAGGTTTTCCCTTACCTGCGGAAATACCTGGCTGATCGCGGGGATCAGTTCATTCCGGAAATAATTACGGGTATATTTTGAAGATTGATTGGAAGAATCCTCCACATAAGCCAGCTTGTTTTCCGTTGCAAAAGCCAGTAATTCTTCTTTAAAAAAACCAAGCAGGGGCCTTTTGATATAACCGTAGGATACCGGGATCCCGGTCAACCCATGTAAACCCGTTCCCCGGAAAAAATTCATCAGGAGGGTTTCATTATTGTCATCGGCGTGGTGGGCGGTCAGGAGTTTAGCGTTGTGGGACTGAGGGCCTGGGGATTTTACCAATTCATCGAACCATCCGTATCGTAAGCTACGGGCGGCTTCCTGGATGGAGTATTTATGTTCCGTTGCATATTCCTCCGTATCAAATTTTTTCACCCGGACCTCCACCCCGTACTTTTTGCTCAGTTCTTTTACAAAAAGCTCATCTCTTTCACTCTCTTCTCCCCTCAGCCGGAAATTACAATGAGCAATGGTGAATGTATAACCGGCCCGGTGACACAATTCACAAAGCACTACCGAATCCACGCCACCACTGACAGCCAGTATCAGCCGGTCCCCGGTTGCAAACAGGGATTGCCCGGTAACCGTTTTTATGAATTTCACTGTAAGCCCCATAAGAAACAAAGTAACAAAATGTATTTTTGAATATGATGGAAATAAACAACAGGAAAAAGCAACTGAACTGGGTCTGCCGGATACTGATCACCCTGGACCTGGTTGTTGTTAGTGCGGGATACCTTTCTTTTTTCCAGGCAAAGCAACAATTATCATCGTCCCTGATCCCGGACAGTACCCGCCTTCAGATCATCAGTGACGGCTATATCTTCCATGCCAGCCTGCTGGCGGCTGTATTTTTCCTGGCAGGACTTTGGTTTTATTCATTCCATAAAAAAAGAATTGCCATTGTCCTGTTTACCGCTGCCTTAGTTGGTTTTCGGTTTTACCCCGCCTGAACTAAAAAGTCAATTCTTCGTAAGCCCCCCTGAGCTCCCCCAACGCATGGGTATCACCCGCTTTCCTGGCTTCTTCCATCCCTTTTTCATAGACCTGAATGGCTTCTGCCACCCGGTTAATCCGTTCCAGCAGCTTGGCGAGATGATAATAACTGCCCACATAACCCGGTTCCCGGTGCACGACTTCTTCGAATAATTCACGGGCCTTTTCATCTTCCCCCAGTTTAACATATTCAAGGGCCAGTGCATGGAGTAAGAAGCTGTCCGATGGGCTGGTTTTGAGGAATTCCTGTAGTTTTTCGATTCGGTCCATCTGTATAAAAATTTTTGCCGGGAAATGTCCGGAATTAGAGTCCCTTCACTTATCTTTGTTTTAGTTGCATAAACAACTAATTACTAACGATTAAACTTACGCTAATGAAAATCCTGGTTTGTATCAGTAAAACACCGGATACCACTGCAAAAATAGCTTTCACCGATAACAACACGAAATTCGATGTGAATGGTGTGCAGTGGATCATCAATCCGTATGACGAATGGTATGCGCTTGTCAAGGCCATTGAACTGAAAGAAGCTGATCCCTCTGCCATTATTCACCTGGTAACGGTAGCTCCTGCCGATGCAGAACCCATTATCCGAAAAGCCCTGGCCCTGGGGGGTGATGAGGCCATCCGGGTTAATACAGACAATCCTGACAGCTATTTTATCGCTTCCCAGATAGCCGAAGTGGCCCGCAATGGCGGTTATGACCTGGTGCTTGCCGGTAAGGAAACCATCGACTACAATGGTTCTTCGATCGGGGGTATGGTAGCCGAATTGCTGGATCTTCCCTATATCTCTCACGCCACAAAATTTGAATTAGCCGGTACAAAAGCTACGGTAACCCGTGAGATCGAAGGCGGCGAAGAAATAAACGAAGTGGAACTGCCCTTTGTAGTAAGCGCCACAAAAGGAATGGCTGAAGCCCGGATCCCGAATATGAGGGGGATTATGGCCGCCCGGACCAGGCCCCTGAAAGTGCAGGAACCCGTGGACGCAGCTACTTATACCACCGTTTCCGGTTTTGGATTACCCCCTGCGAAAGCCGGTGTAAAACTCGTGGATGCCGAAAATGTGGAAGAACTGGTACGGTTGCTCCATGAAGAAGCAAAAGCCTTTTAAGTTCGAACCATACACTACTTATTTCTAACTACAAACTAATTAATATGTCAGTTTTAATATTCATCGATACCGCAGAAGGGGTGGTAAAGAAAGCGTCCCTTGAAGCCCTGAGCTATGGCGCCAAAGCAGCTGAAATACTGGGTACCCCGGCTGAAGCAGTTGTATTGGGAACCGTGAAGGAAGACCTTGCAGCATTGGGTAAATACGGGGTGAAAAAAATTCACCATGTCAATAACGAATCGCTCAATCACCAGGATGCCCAGGTATTCACTAATGTGATCGCACAGGTGGCCGGAGCCTGTGGTGCCAGCCTGGTTGTTTTCTCCAATAACCTCAGCGGAAAAGCCATTGCCCCCCGGCTTTCCGTACGATTGAAAGCAGGATTGGTTTCAGGTGCGGTCGCCCTGCCTGATCCCAGCAACGGGTTCCTGGTAAAGAAAAATGTATTCTCCGGAAAGGCATTTGCAACGGTTACAGTAAACACGGAGATCAGGATCATTACATTAAACGCCAATTCCTACCAGACCCTCGCCGGAGAGGGAACCGCCGAGGTGGTACCCTTCCAGGCCAACGTGGAGACCGGTAAGGTTAAAGTAACAAATGTGACGAAGGCCAGTGGTGAAGTGCTGCTTACCGAAGCAGAGATCGTAGTCAGTGCCGGTCGCGGAATGAAAGGTCCTGAGAACTGGGGTATCGTTGAGGAGCTGGCCAAATCCCTCCATGCGGCCACGGCCTGCAGCCGCCCGGTGGCCGATGCGCACTGGCGTCCGCACAATGAGCACGTGGGACAAACCGGTTTTGCCATTGCACCGAACCTGTATATCGCCATTGGTATTTCGGGCGCCATCCAGCACCTGGCAGGGGTGAACCGCAGCAAAGTGATCGTGGTGATCAACAAAGATCCCGAAGCACCTTTCTTTAAAGCGGCTGACTACGGAATCGTGGGGGACGCATTTGAAGTGGTTCCAAAAATGACAGCCGCTATTAAGAAACTGAAAGGAGTTGCTTAATAAGCCTAAGACTTATTTACATCAAAACCGGGCCCGGCTACAAGAAGGCGCCTGGTTTTTTCATTACATCCAATACGTGAATTGCTTACGATTTGCCTTACCCGTGTTAGCCAGGTTCGAAATGCCGTTATCAAAAAGCTGCGAGCCGTGAGCTTTGAGCTGCGGGACATAAAGTTAGTTACCGTACTATTCGCCTTGCTGCCGGCAGCTCCTATGCCGTGGCTTTCTACGAATGCGTCAGGGTATAGTTAACCGGACCCGGTATTCAGTGCGGTACCCTGCCCGGGCAGAACATATAAGGGCTAATCCCGGGATTGCGAAAAGAAGGCGGTACCCGTTAAATAAACGCCATCCGTTATTAAACCCGAACCCGGCCCCCTGAGCGGCTTTGGGGAGGGCAGCATTCCCCCATTCCCCCGCGTAAACAGAACTAAATCAGTTCCCGGAACCTATATTTTTTACTGAAAAGCCGTAGTTTCGCGTTATCTTATGAAGAAGATAGAACTGGAAATAGTGGCCCTTTCGCACAGCATCACTCAGACCCATTCCTATGCTGTTGTACTGGGCGAAGTGAATGGCCTCAGACGTCTCCCGATCGTAATCGGCGGTTTTGAGGCGCAGGCCATCGCCGTTGCGCTTGAAAAAATGGCCCCCAGCCGCCCCCTGACCCATGACCTGATGAAGAATTTCATGAATGCGTTTGCCATCGATCTCCATGAGATTATCATCTGCGATTTGCAGGAAGGCATCTTCTATTCCAAATTGGTTTGCTCCGGTGAAAATGATACCGTGGAAATCGATTCCCGTACATCAGACGCCATCGCCCTTGCCGTACGTTTTGGCTGCCCGATCTATACATACGAGAATATTCTCGAAAGTGCCGGTATCCTGATGGAGGATACAGCCACAACCGGCAAGAAGAAAAAAGCCAAGCAGGAAGTGATGGTGGAAGAAGATCGTCCGACAGGAAACGAAGACCTGAAAACCATGACAATAGAGGAGTTAAATCATCTTTTAAATGAAGTACTGGACAGCGAGGATTATATCCGTGCCATTGCCATCCGGGATGAAATAAACAGCCGTCGTAAAGGCAAATAAACCCTTCTCAAAAGCCAGTTCCGAAAACACCGGTCCACTGACCCATGATCGTTTACCCCAATTGTAAGATCAATCTTGGCCTGCATATTCTCCGGAAAAGAGCCGATGGTTACCATGACCTGGAAACGGTATTCTACCCCACCCGGCTCAACGATATACTCGAGATCATTCCGGGCCACCCGGGGGGGCAAACAGATACCATCGCCTTTACCCAATCAGGAATTGAAATCGCCGGTCCGCCAGCTGATAACCTTTGCGTAAAAGCATACCGGTTACTGAAAAACGACTTCCCGGATCTTCCTCCGGTTCAACTGCACCTGCACAAAATCATTCCAAGCGGAGCCGGGCTGGGCGGAGGAAGCGCAGATGCCGCTTTTACACTCAAATTACTGAACGACTCATTTAACCTGGGTATAACAGCCGGTAAGCTGATTGAGTATGCACTTCAGCTGGGCAGCGACTGCCCTTTCTTTATTCTTAATCAGCCCTGCCTTGCAGGCGGACGGGGTGAAAAACTGGAAAAGCTGGAGCTCAGTTTGCAAGGCTACCAGCTCCTGCTGGTAAACCCTGGTATCCATATCCATACCGGGAAGGCTTTTGCAGCCCTCCATCCCGCCCTGCCCTCAAAACCATTAAAAGAAATTATCCTGCAGCCCGTTCATACCTGGAAAGAGGAACTGGTAAATGATTTTGAAAAAGCCATTTTTGCGGCATACCCGGCTATTGCCGCCATCAAAGACCAGTTGTACCAGGCCGGTTGTCATTATGCTTCTATGAGCGGTAGTGGCAGCACGGTGTATGGACTGTACCCGGCCGGACAGAAAATCCGGTTTGATTTTCCCCCTCATTATTTTATAAAAAGTATTCCTGCCTGACCTGGCTCATGAGGATAAGCAAAAAGGCCGTTATTTTTGCGGAATAAATACATGTTATGGAGATCTACAAGGAGTTTGGTTTTGATGCGGCCCACTTTCTGCCCCAGGTACCCGAAGGACATAAATGCAGGCAAATGCACGGGCATACCTATCACCTGCGGGTTTATATCAAAGGCATGCCCGAACCGGCTACCGGGTGGATCATGGATTTCAAGATTTTAAAAGACCGGGTTCTGCCCCTGATCGACCAGGTGGATCACCGGCTCCTGAACGAAATACCGGGACTCGAAAATCCCACTGCGGAAAATATCACGATCTGGTTCTGGGAACGGCTGAAATCCCAGCTCCCCGGGCTCAGCCATATAGAACTGAAAGAGACCCCCACCACCGGGGTACTCTATAACGGCAGCTGATTCCGCGTTTTTTTTCGTAACTTGCAGCCATGCTGTTTCACTGCAACATGCGCAGAAACGTTCTCTGTTCCAACCTGGATCTCCTCAATCACCGAGGATAAGATACCTGTTGCCGGCCCTGCCGGTTGTTTCCCTGTTCCATTTCTTCATCACTTAATTTACTATTATGAATCCTGCTATAGCCATGTCAGAAAGATCCCTTCACTATCTCGAACTGGAAGAAAAATACAGTGCCCATAACTACCATCCCCTGCCCGTGGTGCTGAACAGAGGGGAAGGTGTATATGTGTGGGATGTGGAAGGCAAACGGTATTTTGATTTCCTCAGCGGATATTCCGCCGTAAACCAGGGCCATTGCCACCCCGTGATCCTGGAAGCCTTTATAGAACAGGCGCGGCAACTGACCCTTACAAGCCGGGCTTTTTACAGTGATCAGCTCGGGGAATACACAAAATATATCACAGGTTACTTCGGGTATGATAGGGTATTGCCCATGAATACCGGGGCCGAAGGGGTGGAAACAGCAGTCAAGCTTTGCCGCAAATGGGCCTATGAAGTAAAAGGAATTGAAGAAGGAAAAGCGGTCATCATTGTATGCGAGGGTAATTTCCATGGTCGCACAACCACGATCATTTCCTTCAGCAGCGACCCCTCCGCCCGCAAAAATTTCGGGCCCTATACGCCCGGGTTCAAAACCATTCCTTACGATGACCCCGCTGCTCTGGCAGCAGCCCTCGAAGATAAAAATGTAGCCGGCTTTTTAGTGGAACCCATACAGGGAGAAGCGGGAGTACGGGTACCAAAGGATGGGTACCTCGCCAAAGCGAAAGCACTTTGCCGGGAGGCCGGAGTATTGTTTATCGCCGATGAAATCCAGACCGGGCTGGCCCGTACCGGCCGGATGCTGGCCTGCGATCATGAACAGGTAAGACCCGATATACTGATCCTTGGCAAAGCCCTGAGTGGCGGTATGATACCGGTGAGTGCTGTGCTCGCCGACGATGAGATTATGCTGACCATTAAACCGGGCGAACACGGGTCCACATACGGTGGTAATCCCCTGGCCTGTAAAGTGGCGGTCAGCGCCCTGCAGGTTTTAAAAGATGAAAAGATGATGGAAAATGCCCAGCTCCGTGGCGAACAGTTACGGAAAGGACTGGCCGGCTTGCAGTCAAAACATATTTCACTCATCCGCGGAAAGGGTTTGTTAAACGCCATTGTGATCACTCATCCCGATCCGGAGGCAGCCTGGGAACTTTGCCTGCAGTTAAAAGACAATGGTTTACTGGCCAAGCCCACGCATGGAGACAAGATCCGTTTTGCCCCCCCGCTGCTGATTACAGAACAGGAAATCAATGCGGCGGTGGACATCATTGGAAAAAGCCTGGAGGCACTGGGTTAAACTTGTTTATCCATTTATATTTTTACCCCGGTAAAGCATATACATTCTCTTTTCCGGTATTAAACCGAAGAACAATGAATCAAGCCGGATCCGATGATCCCCGTTTTTTGAGGAATACAGAAAGAAATGCACCTGAGCCCGGAAAAATGATCCCGCTTACTGCCGGATGAATGAAACCACTTTCAACAGTTTCCCTTCCCGGATCTGCAACTGGTACATACCGGCTGGCAATGCGGAAAGATCCACTTGTACAGACTGATGGCCTTTCTTAATAAATACAAACCGGGTTTGCCATAAGCGGCCGGTCCTGTCTGTGATCATCCACCGGGTCAGCCTGTCCCTTTCCGATATGATCCGGATTTTCCCCTCACCGCTTACCGGGTTGGGAAAAAAGGAGGAAACAACCAAACCGGCTTTGTTATTCCGGAAAGTAACGACCCGGCTGTATGCGTATTCTCCATTTGCCCCCATCGTTTTCAGCCGGTAATAATTCAGGCCCTTCAGCAGTTGTTTATCTTTCCATTGATACAGGGTACCCCTTTCATTACCGGGAACAGCATATACCGTTGTGTATTGAATTCCATCAGGCGAACGTTCCACCTCAAAACGGGTGGTAGCCGGCGCGAAAGCCGTAAGCTCCCAGTTCAGCAGCACGCTCCCGTCTCCATCCGGTTCTGCAGTAAACGACAGCAGGTTTACCGGAAGGGGCAGACTGGTTCTTGCCAGCCCATAGGGAGAAAATTGAGTGAGCCCGGTTATCTTAACAGTACGCAGGTTACCCCCGGTATTTACCAATGGTTGGGGTACAGCTGCTGCAAGCCAGTACCCGTTCGTCCTGTGCCAGGCCTGTACCGGTTCCCCATTATAGGGAACTGTTGTAAACAAACCCCCTGTTTGCAAAGCCTGGTCAAACTGGAATGTAATATCCGCTCCCGCAGCAGGTGGATTTATAGAAGGCCGGATCTGCCAGGTCAGTAGTACAGCTCCATTTGTGTTTTGCGGAAAATCCGCCACGATCTCATCGGTAACCCCAACGGTCCAGTTATGTCCGCTTCCGTTTTCAATCCATACCGGGTTATAACGGCTATGGCCAACCGGGAATAATACCCCTGCGGAACCCAGCCCGTTCAGTTGCAGGCCACCGGTCCCGCCGGTACGGATATAACTACCGGCTGATCCCCCGCTGACCGTTCCCGTGACCACCAGGTTATAATTACCCGTTTCGATATACGTAGCGGTGGGCAAAAGACTGAGGTTTCCCGAAATAGTTTTGTCATTCAGCAGGCTGAGTATGGTACCTGTTGCGGATCCCACCTGCAAGCCGCCGGAAACGGACAGGTTCAACGCACCGGAACCGCCCAGGACGGCGGTTGTACCATCAATGACCAGCAGGCCGCAGCTGGCGGTGTTTGAAATAGTTCCGGTTCCGCGGATCCCATTCCGGAAAATTTTCTGACCCGCAGCGGTAAAACTGATATTTCCATTGGCTTCAAATACCCCGTTTACACGGGTCGTGGCGGCGGCTCCTGCACTCAAGGATATATTTTGGGTAATCCGCAGTACGGGGATCGTGGCCTGATTTACATTGGGGAAATAGGTCACTCCGTTTGTACCTATCCCGTTGTACGAATTTTCAAGCACTGCAGCATCTTCGTATATATAGTTTGCCGCATGTACCCCAGCCCCGGGGAGGGTGGTCAGCCCGCCTGCCGCGATCCGGAGTATGGCACCAGTCTTTACTAAAACCGAAGGAGCCGCACCCGAAAAAAACGGCGGGTTATTTGCGGAAGACAGCGCCAGGATGCCCCCGTTTTGAATGACCAGGTCGTCCCCTGTTCCGTCATTGATCGTAAAACGGCTGCCGTTATGATGTAATTGCCCGCTGCTTTCAATCGTTAGCTGATCAGCCGTACCAAAATAATTATAGGTAACAGTATGTCCCGCCCGGATACGAATACTGCCGGAATAGAAAGTAGGCAGTTCCGTGGCGGATAACCAGTTTGACAGGTCGGCTGAAACCTCCCATACGGAAAGATCGTTCCAGCTACCACTGCCAGCCGAACGGTAATGCATATCCGAAGGAGGGGAAAACCCCGGGCTGATGGTAATTTCATCAATGGCCAGGCCGTCATCGGCCCCGGTGGCATCCGGGTCTGTCCAGCGGAAACAGCAGGTATTCCCTGGTGGAATAAGTATTCCGGTAATGGTACCTGTAATTACTGTTTGACCGGAGGCGGCATTCCCATCCAGCGGACCTGTGGCGCCCGTATTTACCGGTGCAATAAAATCCAGGAAATCAAGATCCGCCCAATCGCCCGAAGAAATGGTGTTAGCATTCAGGCTGAATTGAAAATCCAGCCGGTCTGTTCGCCCGGTAGTGCCCAGTCTCCATTGCTCCCCGGTAAATGAAACCGTAATACGGGTGATGGTGCTGCCTGTATTATTAGTAAAATAAAAACCAAAAACCGGATTCAATGTGCCTGACTGCAATGTACCCAGGGACCTTTCGGTATTACTCATGGCACCAAAACTGTAAGTATCCCCCGCACTGCCGGAACCATTACCGGCCGTATAGAATCCGTCAGCAGCAGCTCCTGACTCTGCAATACTCCAGCCATCGGGTAGAATAGCGGCGGTTCCGCTATTGGCCAATAGATTAAAATCCTGGTTGTACACCCCGGTTAGCGGGTATTGCCCGGACACACAAAGCGAGAAAAGCACCGAAAAAGGCAATAGAATTTTCTTCCGCATAAACATTCATTTTAGGATAAGTAATAGGTGGGTACGGAACCGGTTTCTCAAGGGAAGCTGGGATCCCTGAGCAAATACATGTTCAGTAAATCTTACCTAAAAGAATAAAAGAATGGAGAAAGCACCTTGGGTAAAAAACAAAATCTTGAAGAGAAATTAACCGGCAGATTCCGGTTTAATTTTGATATCGGGGAATAAAGCCGAATATAACATAAGGGCTGAAGCCAGCAACATCAGGTAAAAGCCGGTCTCCCGGGTGGGACATTCCCCGGCCTTGCAGGTACCGATCACCAGGAAATTACGCAGCGCCCAGGCACTGTTCAGCGCGACGACAAACAGGTTGCCCCGTTTGGCCCAGAGACGGGGTACAATAGTGAATAAGATAAAAAAAGCCAGTAATACAAAATGGATATAGGCCGGTTTCCCGTAATTGGTCCCGGTGGCATCCACACCGCTTACCACTATATGCTGTGATTCAATCCTTACCCAGGGAAGAAAAGCAGCGGTGATCAGTAAGAGGGCGGCAGCAAGACCGATCCATTTTGAATATCTCATAATCGTTCATTAAACGGACCGCAAGATACTGAATCGGTATAAAACTGGCCCCCTGCGTACGGCTGGATATTGGATTGGGTTTGTAGTTGGTAGTTGGTAACTATGGTCTGCCACTGGCAGTTTTGCAGTCCCCGGCCTCCCCTGAACCTACGCCGGTTGGTGAAGCTTCCTGCCAGGTCAATAAAAAAAACCGCTGGTTACTACTTTTCGTAACCAGCGATTTAATTCCTACCCACCGGGCGAAATTGTATTATTATAACTTAAATCCAAGGCTGACACCGAAAACGCGGTGCTTGTTCTTATCATCTGCGCTGCTGTTACTGCCGCTCTGCAGTTTGGCCAGTCCATATCCATAATGAGCGGATATAACAAGATTAGCCGTTTCCATACCTGCAGTGGCATTCAGCCCGTAGTCAAAGCGCTTCAGGATGCCATATCCGGATCCTTCCTCATAATTGAGTGTGGAGGGATCATCATTTGACCAGCGGATATTTTCTTCACTGTTGAAGGAAGTTCCCAGAAATTTACCTTCCGTTTTATTCTTTCCCGCCACTCCCATAGCGAGGTAGGGACCACCGCCTGCAAAGAAACGGAGCGGACCGGTGGGTGTTTTAAATACAAAATTGGCCGGTATTTCAATGTACAGGGGATTGCTGGTGGCCCGGTAATAAGTTGGATCCGTTACAGCCCCGGATTGTGTTTTTGAGCCTTTACCGGTTAACAGCAGACCCGGCTGAAAGAAAAACATAGGGGCTATTTTCACATCTCCCGCTATTCCCAACTGGAAACTGGCCAGCATGGAACTTTTATCAACATCGCCATCGTTGGTAATACTGATATTGGCAAAATTAATCCCGGCACGGAGAACCTGCGCATTTACCGACCCGGTCAGTAAAAACAGCAACACAGACATACTGATTGTTTTCATATCCTTTTTTTTGTTGTTTATTTACAAAAGTCCTGCCATCCTTCCGGAACAGCCCCGTTGCTACGTCATGTTTCTGTAAAGGGCTGTTTTCCGGGGAAAGGCCATCATACGACCCGGCGCTGCACGAAAAGTTTATTTACCCTGATTTTTTTTAGAAAAAATGACCGCGGTAAAGCCCGGGGCCGTAGTGATCCTTCCGGTCCCGCTATGAAAAACCACAGCATATACTGTTTACTTATCCTATTTGTATTTCTGCGGGTCTTCAATACTAACGGTTGATTTAATGATTATAACAGAATTACCGGATCTTTTTTTCCGGGAGCCATTGCATAACTGAAAACAGTTTCCGCCAGGAATTCCGGGGTCTGCCAGGCACTGAAATCCGCCCCCGGCATGGAAGCCCGGTTTTCTGCCGTATCAATTATAAAAGGTACCAGCACAAAAACGCCTACACCGGTACCGGAGGCTTCTTCATTCATCAGGGCGGCGAGACGGAATAAAAGTGACTTGGCCAGCCCGTATGCCACAAGCCCCTTGCTTTTTTTTTCATCAAGCCCTGCCTGCGACCCGATGAAAAAGATAGTTCCCCTGCCCTGCTTCAGCATCTGCAGAAAAAGGGGCCGGGCCACATTGTACGCAGTTTCCACATTCAGCCTGACCTGATCCGTTATTTCTTTTGTACCCGTGCCCGCGATATCGCCCATTGCAAAACCGCCTACCGTCAGCACAGCGGTTTCCACGGATCCCTGTTTTTTAATGACGGATTCCACCCAGTTGCCCGCCGCGGCTTCATCCGACAGGTCCAGCCGGGTCCCTTCATAACCGGTCCATCCGGAAGGCAGCAGCCCTGTGCCGCAAACAGTAAAACCTTCTTCCAGGAATTTCCGGACGACGGCTTTCCCCAGGTTCCCGGCAGCCCCGGTCACAATGGCTGTTCTCATGCTAAATAATGTTTTTACGAATGTAGCAAAAAACCACAGGCAGCTAAAATATCCCCCTTAGCGATATAGTTAGTAAATTACTTGTTCATCATCCCATGGTAAAGGATCGCCTGATCCTATTGCAGAATGCCGCAGATTCTCCGGAGACACCCTGCATCTCCTGAATAAAAGCACAGGCAGCATTGATCGGTGGGACTGGGATTTTGGTAACGGGCTTAGCAGCACCCTGCCGCAACCCGTCTCCGTGCAATACGGGCCCGTACCCCGGGAAACCGTTTATCCCATCCTGCTAACTGTAACCAATACCCGCTTGAATTGC
The DNA here is from genome assembly GCA_016192105.1 of Sphingobacteriales bacterium. Classification (GTDB taxonomy): domain Bacteria; phylum Bacteroidota; class Bacteroidia; order Chitinophagales; family Chitinophagaceae; genus JJ008. The sequence goes on from JACPUV010000026.1 coordinate 18,312, forward strand.
AGTGATACGGCCCGCAGGTCCGTCCTTGTGTTAAGCAGTTGTATCATTGCGGTACCAACCGCCTTCAGCCCGAATGCTGACGGTTTAAATGACTTTCTTTTCCCGTTAAATACGGAAGGAATGGAACAGCTTCAATTCAGTGTTTATAACCGGGGCGGCCAGCTCCTGTTCCAGGCAAAGGGACAAGGAGAAAAATGGGATGGCCGGGTAAACGGGCAATTACAGGAGGCCGGTATTTATGTATGGGTACTCAGTTATGCCCAGCCCGGTACCCTCCTGAAAACACTGCTTAAAGGAACATCAATGCTGATCCGGTAGGTCCCTTTTGTCCACCCGGTATTTTTTACGGAAATAAAAAAATAGGGGAACACCCAGTGCCGTGATAAACAATCCCAGTACCGAATTAATAACCGGTTGCCGGCTGGCCAGGTAATTACTCACATCGCTGTACACTGTTGTAATGAGGTAGAAAGCGGAGAAGCCAATGAACAGGATGGTGATGAAGGGGTGCCCCCAGATGCGGTAAGGCCGTTCTGCATGCGGCATTTTTTTTCGCAGCAGAAAGATGCCCACCGCCCCCAGGCCATAGGCGATCCAGGTGATGAATACAAACATGTCCGCCAGCATATCAAAGGATCCGGTCAGGATGAACATACAGGTCCAGGCGCCGTGCAGCCAAAGGGCATTACCCGGTGTTTGATAACGGGGATGCTCCTTCCCGGTCCAGGTACTGAATACGTTGTCCCTGCCCATGGCATAGGTGATCCGGGCCGTTGCCATGATATTCCCGTTGATCGCTCCAAAAGTGCAGATCACTATCATCGCAGCCACTATGGCCTCACTGGTTTGTCCCAGCGCCACTCCCATTGCATCGGCGGCTACCAGCGGGGAAGCTGCCACCTGTTCCACCGGCAATACATAGAGATAGGCCTGGTTGACGAGTACATAGATGATAATACAAACCAGTACACCCAGCCAGAGGCTGCGGGGGATGTTCTTTTGCGGTTGCTTCACTTCGCCGGCCATGGAAACAATATTGATCCAGCCATCATAGGCAAAAAAGGCGCCGGTCATGGCGGCAATAACCCCACCCAGCAAAGCGCCACCCTGTTTCGGATGCTGTGCTTCAAAGAAATGACTGGTTGAACCATGCCCGGAGATAAAAATACCGGTTACCAGTACCGCAATCACAGCTATTTTTATAAAGGTGGAGATAACCTGGAAATAGCTTCCCGCCTTTACACTGAGATAATTGATCCAGGTAAGCCCTGTCACCAGCACAATGGCCAGTATTTTCACCCCGAAATCTTTCAGCGGGTACAGGTCACCGATAAAGGGCAGGTGCCAGGCATGGGCGCTGACTATTGATTCACTGAAATGAGGCAGTTGGAAAAAATAATCGGCATAGAAAGCGCATACAAAGGCGATGGCGGCCACGGCGGCTGTATTAATTACTGCGAAAGCGGCCCACCCATAGAGGAAGGCAATAAAATCACCAAAGGTCCTCCGGAAGAAAACATAGATACCACCTGTTTCCGGCATCATCGCACCAAGTTCCGCATATACCAACGCGCCAAACAGGGAAAATAACCCGGCCAGTATCCATACCAGTGTGAGCCAGACCGGGGAACTCAATTGAGCCGCCATGCTCGAGGGTTTCATAAAGACCCCCGAACCGATAATACTCCCGGTAATAATGGAAGTAGCGGACCAGAACCCGATTTTTTTAGCAAGGGAGGATGAAGCAGTCATACTTAAGGAAGGAAGATAAGAACTTGTTCTAATTAACCCTCCATTTACCTGGAAAACCCCGGTCATTATGGCCGGTGCTTCCCGGCCCGGGTTATTGAAAAAAACGGGCAGGACATACAAAACGGGCTGTCCCATTCAAATAAGACAGCCCGTTCCAATAAATTCATTTTCCCCTGGTTTCAACCCGAATATACAGTACTGCTTGTCTGTACATACCTCCCGGCCGGATACTAATTTTTCCCGGAAGGACTAACAGGTACGGTAGGAATGGATTCCGGAATAATTTTACAGTTGGTACAGCTAAGGTAGAAAGAAGTTTGCGTTTTCGCAAGCGCCGGGTGTTAGGAAATTTACGAATAGGTGTCGGGACTTAGTTTTCAGCTACAACATTGATTCTTCAGCCGGCAGCACACAGCCCGCAGCTCATAGTTAGCGGCTCAAAGTATTCCCCCCTTTATTTAACGACAAACTATCCATACATTTCGTCCCGCAACGCCTTCACCCTTGCATCTTCCAGGTACTCATCAAATGTAGTAAGACGGTCGATGATCCCTTTGGGGGTTAATTCGATAATGCGGTTCGCGACGGTTTGCATAAAGGTATGGTCATGACTGGTAAGCAGAACGATTCCTTTATAATCAGCGCACTGTTCGTTGAAGCTTTGAATGCTTTCCAGGTCCAGGTGGTTGGTGGGCTGATCCAGCAGGATTACATTGGGGTTCTGGAGCATCATCCGGCTGATCATACAGCGAACCTTCTCTCCCCCGCTGAGTACATTTGTTTTCTTGAGCACGTCTTCACCGCTGAAAAGCATTTTTCCCAGGAACCCGCGAAGGAAGGGCTCGTCCACCTCTTTTACATGATCCGGGACAAACTGCCGGAGCCAGTCCATCAGGTTATCCTGCCCGGTGAAAAAGGAACTGTTCTCCTGTGGCAGGTAGGCATGGGTTACGGTACTGCCCCATTCATAGGAACCGCTGTCCGCAATAGTATCCGCGGTAATGATATTGAAGAAGCTGGTAATAGCAAGCGGGTCACGGCTCAGCAGGGCAATCTTATCACTTTTATTAACGGTGAAGGTAACATCCTTAAATAGAATCCTTCCATCCACGGATTTGGTAAGCTTTTCCACGTTGAGTATCTGGTTGCCCACTTCCCTCAACTGCTGGAAAATAATACCGGGGTATTTGCGGTAGCTGGGTTCGATCTCTTCAATCGTCAGTTTTTCCAGGGCTTTTTTCCGGGAAGTGGCCTGCTTGCTCTTGCTGGCATTGGCACTGAAACGGGCAATAAAGTCGATCAGGGCCTGCCGCTTCTCCTCCACTTTTTTGTTCTTGTCATTGACCTGGCGGGCCATCAGTTGGGATGACTCATACCAGAAGGTATAGTTACCTGTAAATATCTTTATCTTCTGGCGGTCCACATCCGCCACATGGGTACATACAGCATCCAGGAAGTGACGGTCATGGCTCACGACCAGTACTATATTTTCATAGTCGGCCAGGAAATTTTCCAGCCAGCTGATCGTTTCGATATCAAGCCCGTTGGTCGGCTCATCGAGCAATAAGATATCCGGGTTCCCAAATAGCGCCTGTGCCAGCAGCACCCTTACTTTCAGGTTAGAGGGAATATCCTTCATCAGGGATTGCTGATACGATTCTTTCACCCCCAGTTCACTGAGCAAAGTGGCGGCATCACTTTCCGCGGTATAGCCACCCAGTTCACCGTATTCATGTTCCAGTTCTCCGGCCCGCATCCCGTCCTCTTCCGTAAAATCAGCCTTGGCATAAATCGTTTCCCGTTCCTTTCCGATTGACCAGAGTTTGGTATGGCCCATCAGCACCGTGTTCAACACGGTCTCTTCATCAAACTGGAACTGGTTTTGTTTCAGTACGGCCATCCGTTCCCCGGGTGTGATATCCACGGTGCCTTTATTGGGCTCTATCTCCCCACTCAGGATCTTCAGGAATGTACTTTTACCGGCTCCGTTGGCACCGATCACCCCATAGCAGTTTCCTTTAGTGAAATTGAGGTTTACTTCTTCGAACAATACCCGTTTTCCGTAAGCGAGTTTCAGGTCTTTAACACTGATCATAGTTAATACTCTTTTTGGTCCTCTGCCGGCTTAGTCCCCGTAAGGCGGCCGCAAAGGTACGATTTATCCGTTTGTTCCCGGCATTAAAGCAGGCCGGGAAAACGGCCCCGTAAAACCGGGATCAGGATCATTTGCTTTGCAGGATCCGGATCTTCCGAAACACAAAAAGGGCTGTCTCTTATTTCGAGACAGCCCCTGTATTTTCACTGCTTATTCAGTGTGCTTACTTAAAGACAATAACGGATACACCCTTGCTGACAAAGCTGCCGTTCTCATCGTTGGACAGGAACAGGTGATACGTACCGCCAGCGAGATGACTGATATCCACGGAGACCAGGGATCCGTAAGTCAGCCCGTTTGCCAATTGTGTTTTAACAAGTGTACCGGCCGCGTTATAGACCCTGATATTTAATTTACTGTACAGGTCAGAATTCAGGCGCAAACGGAACAGGCCATTGCTCGGGTTCGGGTAAATGGTTACAGAACCGTACCTGTCAAGTGTTACATGACGTTCCGCACATTCATTGACCAGGATGACCCGGTTGGCAACTGACTGGCAGGCTGCGTTAGAAACTGTATAGCTTACCGTTTTCGCACCCACACCGGCAACCGTTGGTGTAAAAGTGGTTCCGGATACACCGGATCCGCTGAAGGCACCACCAGCCGGACTGGCACTGATGCTGAAAGCAGGATCAGATACGCAGGTTACAGCCTGCAGGCTGAAGTCAATGACCGGGTACGTATTCACTGTTAATACAGCGCCATTGGATGTTACCGATCCGCAACCAGCCGTAACAACGACCCTGAAGCGGTAGCCATTTTGGCCTGCGGGAATGGACGGTTGGGCAAACGTGGCACTGGTCGCACCTGTAATGTTAGACCAGCTGCTTCCACCATTGATGCTTAACTGCCATTGATAAGTCAGTGTACCCACACCGGTGGTAGCCGTTACTCCAAAGGTCTGGGCTGCACCGGCGCAGATGGTTGCACTTACCGGCTGTGCTGTAATAACCGGGAAGGTATTCACCGTCAGTATGGCGGCTGTTGAAATACCCGGGTTACAGGCGGCATTAGAAGCAATCGCCCGGAAACGGTAGTTGTTTTGGGAAGGCAATACACCGGTGATCGTCATCGTAGTAGTCGTTGCACCGGAATAATTACCTGTATTGGCCAGGTCGGTAAACGTGGTACCGCCATCCGTACTGATCTGCCATTGGTAAGACAGGCCGGAACCACCAGCTGCCACCGTAAAGGATACATTGGTTGCTTCACAAACGGTCTGGTCGGCCGGGTTAGTGGTTATTGTAATTGATGCAGAAACCAGTAAAGTGGCCGCTGATGATGTGGCCGCCGGAGCACAGGTTCCTGAAACCACGCAACGATACATGTTATTATTATCGGTTACTGCAACAGCTGCGATATCGTAAGTTGCTGCAGTAGCTCCGGCAATCGGGTTGTAAGTAGTACCGCCATCCGTGCTTAGTTCCCACTGGTAAGTAAGGGCCGTACCGGTAGCGGTAACAGTAAAGCTGGCTGCGCTGCCCGAACAGAGGTTAAGGCTTTGCGGCTGACCGGTAATGGCAGGGGCTTCATTCACCGTCAGGGTGGCGGCAGCCGAAGTAGTACTTCCGCACTGACCCGTAACGATTACACGGTACTGGTAGTTGTTTTGAGCTGTTGTTGTACCCGTAACGGTATAAGAAACTGCAGTTGCCCCGGCAATATCTGCCCAGGAACTTCCGCCATTGGTGCTCAGTTGCCATTGATAAGTGCCTGTAGCCACAACGGTAAAGACCGCATCAGCACCTGCGCAGGCAGCCTGGCTTGCCGGCTGGGTAGTAATAGCAGGACCAGAACCCGGGTTAATGGTGAAAACAATATCCCTTGTCTGTGTCGGTGCACCGGTACCGGTACCTGTAACGGTAACTGTATAGTTCCCCGGTGAAAGGGTTGACATGCCTGTTAATGAAACTGTGGTGGACGGAGAAACCTGTGTCAGCGTAGTGCTGCCAAAGCTTACGGTCGGACCAGCGGGGTTAACTGAACCGGACAGGCTCACATCCCCGGTGAAGGTACCCACCCAGGTAGCGGTAAGGTTACCGGAAGTCATTACGTCCGGAGCGGGACAGGCGGCAGTAACCGGAGCCGGGCTGTTGAATGTAAATCCGTTCGGCGGGGGTGTGATAGTGATTACAGCATTGTTGATATCAAAGAAAATATTCCCAATAGCTTCCACTTTCACACGGCCATTACCTGTCGGATCAACCGGTACGGCAATATTTTCAGTACCGTCATTGGGGGTACTGGCAGCCAGTACAACAGGGAATGTAACACCTCCATCAGAAGAGAAGGATATCTTTACGTTCGCACAGTTGATCGGTGCTCCGGTAGTTCCGTTCACTGACCAGGTAACGGTTTGTGTTGATCCGCCTACCCAGTTGGTAGCTGCGTTTTGTGAGGTGATCAGGAAGGGACCTGTGGTTGCATCCACGGTCACCACCATATCTGTAAAAGCGGTCTGACCTACTTTTACGGGAGGCGCAGAACTGTAGGGGCTATTATCCCGCACAGTTAAGCGGAAGTTCAGGGTCCTTGCAACGGAGCTTAACGCTTCGATATTTGCGCCGGCATCACCACCGGGTAAGGGGCCGGTAACAGAGGCTCCGGTCAGGATGGTGGAGAGACGGGGGAATAAACGGGTACCTGTAGTAACCGGGCTGAAAGATAACCAGTTCGGGCCCGTTACTTTAGTAGGACTTGCCACACTGTTTGAACCTGTAGTAGTGGAATTATCATTTTGCTCCCAACAATAAGTCAGTACATCGCCCGCATTCGCGTCAGTAGCAGAACCTGTTAAAGCAAAAGGAGTAGTGATGGGAATAGTGTAGTTGCTGACAGGGGCCACCACCGGTGTGGCATTATTGGCCGTAATATTAGTGGTGATCGGGCAGGTTTTACCAGCCATATTCACCTGTATTTGCTGGATCGTGGCCTCATGGAAGATATCAATGGAGTGCGGAGCCACGTCCTGCGAGGTGATACCCGCATATCCCATGATGGTGATGCCGGAACCCACTTCTTTATTTACACCGGTACCTTCATTTGACATGGAGAAGGTATGGTTACCGCCTAACTGGTGCCCCACTTCATGCGCTACATAGTCAATATCAAAATTATCACCCTGGGGAATCCCGTCCGCAGGAGATGTAATTCCGCTTCCTTTTATACCATCCACACACACACAACCGATACAGCCGGCATTACCACCACCGCCACTCGCACCAAACATATGCCCGATATCATAGTTGGCTTCCCCGATTACAGCGGTAAGGGTGGCCTGCAGCTGACCATTCCAGCTACCCATCGTGGTATAGGGATCAGTTGCGGGATCATAATAGATAACCTGGGTTGTAGTAGCGATCAGGTTCAGGTGCAATGCGAGGTCTTTCTCATAACAACCATTACAACGGGTAAGTGTGGCATTAAAAGCAGCTAAAACCAGGGCTACCTGGGCAGAACTGGTTGCGCCAAACCAATTGGAATATTCTCCGTTGCAGGACTGTGCCAGGCGCACGGTCTTCAATTCACCGGCACTGCTTTCAAGCAGTCCGGCCCCTGTTACACTGTTGTTCAGGTTAGCGGCCAGTTGCTGGTCCGGGGTGGAACAAACCCAGGGCAATTCACCTTTATTCCGCTGTGATTTAAATGCCGCATAGGTATGATGATTGTCGGAATAGGGCTCTATATATTCGTTGGGACCATTCGTCCGGAATACCATGGTCTGGATTCCCTGGGGAGAAATACTCAGTTTCAGCATGGCTGAAGGATCCTGGATACCTTTACCGGAATAAGCCCTGATTTCAGGGAAACGGGCTTGTAAAGCCGGCTCAAAATTGGAAGCCTCAACCACTTCAAACTGCTCAAATCCGCCATTTGCATTCGGAAGGGTGATGATGGCGGAGTGCCGGCCGGCATTTGCGCCAACAATAGAAAATAATTGCTGTCGTAAAGGATCAATATTTAAATCAAACAGTCTGAATTCTTTAGGAAAAGTTTGCCGGGCTACCGCTTTGTCAGTAGTAATGCGACCGCTCTCATTGTTCAGGGACCAGTATGGCAACTGCCCTGTTACTTTAAATGAGGAACTGCTGACTATCAGGATAGCCAGTAAAAATTTGTACAATTTACTCATAAAAATTAGTTTGATTATTGACTTAAAGGCTGTTAAAATTAGGGTTTTTTAAATTTCCTGCAACTTGATTTTTGTCGGCCGAAAACAAAATATAAGCCCGGATATAAGGGAAGATGAATGCAGGATGAATCATCTGTTGTCTCAAAAAACAGCCGAACACATAATCATTATTCCTTATTCATCTAACCGGTTCTGCAACTGCAGAATGCAATAACCAGGTTTTATAACAGACACCCGGGTCTTTTTAACGGAAAAAAGAAAGCCCCTGCCTTGAGCAGGGGCTTATAAAGAACGGAATTTTAATTTTAATATCCCATACCACCCATATCAGGTGCGCCATGTGCATGGGGCTCTTCTTTCTTTGGTTTGTCGGCCACCACACATTCGGTGGTGAGCAGCATACCTGCGATAGATGCGGCATTTTCCAGTGCTACCCGGCTAACCTTGGTCGGATCGATCACACCGGCTTTGAACATATTCTCATAGGTCTCTGTCCGGGCGTTGAAACCGTAATCACCTTTTCCTTCCTTGATCTTTTGTACCACGATGGAACCGTCGATACCTGCATTGGCTGTCAGGATGCGGATCGGCTCTTCCAGTGCCCGGCGCACAATGGCCATTCCGGTTTGCTCATCTTCGATCTGGCCGCGGACTTTCGTTGCCAGGCTTTCAATGGCACGGATATAAGCCACCCCGCCACCGGGTACAATTCCTTCTTCCACTGCGGCTCTTGTTGCATGAAGGGCATCATCCACCCTGTCCTTCTTCTCTTTCATTTCCATTTCAGTGGCGGCACCTACATACAGTACGGCTACTCCGCCGCTCAGTTTGGCCAGGCGCTCCTGTAATTTTTCTTTATCGTAGTCTGAAGTTGTTACTTCGATCTGTGCTTTGATCTGGTTCACACGGGCAACAATGTCTTCTTTCTTACCCTTGCCACCCACTACGGTTGTGTTGTCTTTGTCAATGGTAACGGATGTGGCCTGTCCGAGGTAGCTCAGGTCGGCATTCTCCAGTTTGTACCCCTGCTCTTCGCTGATCACGATACCCTTGGTGAGGATCGCAATATCCTGCAGCATTTCTTTACGACGGTCACCGAAACCGGGTGCTTTCACGGCAGCCACTTTCAGGGTACCACGGAGCTTGTTTACCACCAGGGTAGCCAGTGCTTCTCCTTCCAGGTCTTCGGCAATGATCAGGAGCGGACGACCGCCCTGGGCCACTTTCTCCAGGATATGGAGAATATCTTTCATGTTGCTGATCTTTTTGTCATAGATCAGGATGTAAGGGTTCTGCAGCTCCACTTCCATTTTTTCGCTGTTGGTCACGAAATACGGGGAGATATAACCGCGGTCAAACTGCATCCCTTCCACTACGTCAACCGTAGTATCGGTACCTTTTGCTTCTTCCACTGTGATCACGCCTTCTTTACCCACTTTAACGAAGGCTTCGGCAATCAGTTTGCCGATGGTCTCATCATTATTGGCAGAAATGGTAGCCACCTGCTGGATTTTTTTGCTGTCATTTCCTACGGTCTGGCTCTGCGCCTTCAGGCTTTCCACCACGAGGCTAACCGCTTTGTCAATCCCTCTTTTCAGGTCCATGGGATTGGCACCGGCGGCCACCATCTTCAGCCCTTCGCTGATAATGGACTGGGCCAGTACAGTAGCGGTAGTGGTCCCGTCACCGGCAATATCCGCTGTTTTGGAAGCCACTTCTTTCACCATCTGGGCACCCATGTTCTCAATGGGATCTTCCAGTTCAATTTCCTTTGCTACCGTCACCCCGTCTTTCGTTACGCCGGGGGCACCGAATTTTTTCTCGATCACCACATTACGGCCTTTGGGACCCAGGGTCACTTTAACCGCATTGGCCAGGGTATCCACCCCTTTCTTCATTTTATTTCTTGCTTCAATATCGAAGAAGATTTGCTTTGCCATGTTTATTTAATTTGTAGGTTTAAATTAATGATTCTTAGCTGTAGGATGCTTGCGTTGGTTAAGAACGGCCGACCAACGACTATCGCTAATAGCTCTCTTTACACAATCGCCAGGATATCGGACTCCCGCATGATCAGGTAGTCTTCACCATCGATCTGGATCTCTGTACCGGCATATTTACCATATAATACAGTATCTCCTGTTTTAACGGTAACCGGCTCGTCTTTTTTACCGGGACCGGCTGCGATCACGGTGCCGCGCTGGGGTTTTTCCTTCGCAGTATCGGGAATGATGATTCCACCGGCTGTTTTCTCTTCCGCAGCGGCAGCTTTTACAATTACCCTGTCGTGAAGCGGGGTAACATTGACTTTCTTAGCCATAGTTGTATTGATTTTGTGTTTTTTGAATGTTGAAACCCTCCTTTGTCCAGGCCCGGAGGTTGGGGGCGCAAAGGTACACGAAATACTATGCCGCAGGCGGAAAAAAGCCATTTTTTCAGACCGGCAACTGCCAGGAACTGTAATATTTACATTTTCGGGAGGGGACAGGACAAATTTTCACACCTGACTCAGGGCTCATCTGGAATGCCTATACCGATGGCGGAATAGTCAGCTCAACCAGGCTGCTGATATGTACTTCAAATTTCTTTTTGCCTTTCCGGCCTTTGATCATCAGCTTTCCGCCGGGGATGACGGCCTTTCCCGGTACCGGTTCAACCGGTACTAAATCAAGTCTCCAGAGTACAGCCCCCTTCCCTGCCCGTATAATAACCGGTTGGTTCCCGCTTTTCTCTATTCCGGCTTTTGCGACCGGGTCTTGCAATAACTGAGCGATGATCGTGAATGTCTTTTCCCCAACCCATGCGCTGTCCCAGTTGAGCTCACCGGCTGCGGTCTCCATATAAAGTGTATAAAGCGTATCCGGCCCGAATCCCGGCAGGGGATTGCCATTGGGGTCAACCGGAATATTGCCCGGTAACCGTTCCGAATAATACCCGTATGACTTCCGGAAAACCTGTTTTGTTTGCGAACAGGCCCAGCCAACCGGCAGGAGCAGGAACAACAGGGGCACCAGTTTTTTATTGGCCTTCTTCATTTGGTACTGTTTAACTGAAGAAGAAAGGCCCTTGCTGACAGGACCTTTCTTTATAAACTTATTTCTTTATGATCCGCAGGGTTTCGGACTGATCTCCGGCGGACAGTTTCAACAGGTACAGGCCCCCGGCCAGTTTTAATGAAGTAACCGGCAGAACAAGGCTCCCCTGCTGATTGCCCAGGTTCCAGTATTTCAGCCGCTGCCCGCCGCTGCTGTACAGGACGGCAATAAGCGGATCACGCTGCTCATTCCGGATCAGTAACGATATATTTTCGCCCACCGGGTTTTGCAGCAATTCTGCAAAGCGGGCGGTTTTATTGTTGCTGATCTTTATAACAGCGCTATATGTTGAACTGCCATCCGTATCCAGCATTTTCAGGCGGTAAAAATTAACGGCTTTGGCAGGTACCGGGTCTGTGAACGCATAAGACTGGACCAGGGAAGAATTCTGTTGTGCCGGAACAAAACCGGCCCTGGTAAACTGTACCCCGTCATAGCTGCGCTGGACCTCAAATTTATCCAGGTTAATCGGGTTACCGGTCTGCCATTGCAGGGTGCTGTATGACTGGTTATTCAAATACCCGCTGAATGAAAGTAAATTGACCGGCAGCACCACATTATTATCCACGAGGAAGAACTTTGAAAACCCGGTGAATGTGGCGGTAAACAAATAATCACTGCCATAAGCGGCAAAGGAAGTGGTTACGGTAACTGTATTGGATGCATTTGCCCCGGCCATGGTCGCAGCCGAAGTTTTGGCGATCTTCAGACTGGCGGGCGGTTTGCCTCCCAGCTCTGCCGCGGTAAAATATAACCCGATCGTGTAGGTTGATCCGCTGTTACTGGTGGGCGTAACTTCTATGACTTTCTGGGAACGTTGTCCACCGGCAAAGGTTTGCCAGGTGCTGCCCGCTTCAAAAACAGTCGCACTGACACAGTCCAGTGTTCCGGTAGCGCCATTTATACTGCTGATAATATTTCCGGTGGCGCTGGAATAAAAATAATAGCTGCCATTCGAGGCCAGGTGCTCCGTTTTATTCCTGTTTAAAACAGTTTCAACCGGTATGGCCGATGGTGCCGCATCATTTTCACCCAGGTAATAGGTATAGCTGCCGCTGCCCGGAGCAGCCAGGGCATCCGTGCTACCGCTTACCACATAGTTAAACGTAAAGAATTCCGGGGTCGTGCTTTCCGTTTCTGCATCGTTGTAAACCCGGATGGTAATCGTTTGTTCAGCAGTAGCCCCATTGTTGAATGTAAGTATATTGGAAGGAGCCGCGAAGTTCCCATTGGTCGTAAAATCATAATCCACACCCTGGGTGGCTGTGGCGCCGCCGGCAATGCTGATTGTAACAGTCGCCGTACCAACCGGGGCCTTATCAATATGCATATTCAGGGTATAATCTGTATAATTCCGGCAACCGGTCGTAGTACCCGTTGCCTCTGTTTTTATATCGCTGAATGTATAAGAAGACGCAAAGCGGATATAGGGAGCCGCGGGGGTAAGGGAAGCAGACCATAAACCCCGGCCATGTGTGGCAGCCAGCACGGTATTATCTGAATACCGGTATTGCAGCATATTGGTCCGTACAACGGGGAAACCTGCATTCTGTACCCAAACGGTGGAGGCTCCGTTAACCAGGCTGGTTTCATATACGCCCATCTCAGTGGCAAGGATCGCTTTGGTATTATCTTCCGGGTAAAACATAGCCCACCTGACCGGGATATCAGGCAAACCGGTCCCGGTAATATTGGTCCACCCTGCCGCACCGCCACCGGTCGTACTTACCCAAACATGCGTGGCCCCGTAATTGGAAAAAGTGGCTATCAGGTTGTTCTCGGATGTACCCTGTGCCAGGCAACTGACCGTGGAGGCATTCATACCACTCCCGGTAAGATCCGTTTCTGTTATGGAACCACTGTGGGCATTGTCCACCCTGACGATTTTTCCATTGCTGGTTCCGAAATAAACCCGGTTACTCACATAGCGGGATACACTGGTATGCGTCACGGTACCACCCCCAAAAGCGGTTACTGTATTGGCAAAAGCAAGGGCCCCGCTGTTCGCACCGATCCAGCGGATATAATTTCCCGCGGTCCAGGCCCCGTAAAAATTATTGTTTATATCATCATAGTCCGTGGGATTGATAAACTGTCCCACCGCACCCGAGTAATAAATATTTCCCCAGGAACTTCCGCCATCTGTACTCCGGCGGTACTGGTTAAACGTATAAGCCCCGAACTGGTATTGCGGCTGGTCTTCATCTATATGTACATAGGCCCCGTCACCCCCGGTTACTTCCACACTGCTGGTTATCCCCGCGCCATTGAACTGGTGCACCCCATTATCCTGCGCTCCGGCCAGGAAATAATTGGTGGATACCGGATGTATGGCACAGGAATAGAACTGCTTCAGGCGCAATCCCACATTTCGGTCAGCAAATGTTACTCCATCATCCGCGGAATAAAACAAACCGCCGTCACCCCCATCCAGCACCTGGTTATTGTTCCATACAATGATATGATGGTCGGCATGGATATAATTAGAAGAGCCAGGCACCCCGGTAATCCAAACCGAGTTTACGGACCAGGTTGTTCCTCCATCCGTGGAAATATAACTGTTCAGGCCGCCTACCATTACTTTATTGGCATCCGTCGGGTCCACTCCTATTGCAAGATTGTACCAGCCCTGTCCGCTGCTCAGGGGCGTTGGCCCTGCTACAGGCGGTGTGGTTCCGGTAACGGCCCAGTTAGCTCCCCCGTCAGTGGATTTCCATACCTGGGAGGTTTGAAAAGAGGCGTTGGCGGGAAGGGCATATAAAGTGGATCCGTTCACGGCCAGGTCGCAATTGTATTGCACCGGGGAGAAGGAAACAGCCGGGGCCGTCCAGGTGCCCGAAGTAACCGTAGCGGGATTATCCGTGTAGCGGTAACCGGCACTTCCGGCCGCTGTATTATAATAACCGCAGGTCACATGCATCCGGCCGGTACTGCCAATGACCATTTCTGTAACCCTGGTTGTTAATCCCGAGGGGCTGATATTGGCTGACCAGGTAGTTCCCCCATCTGTAGAACGATAGATGCCACCCGTGCTGCCCGGAACACCCTGTAAGCTGGCAACTGCCGCCACATATACATTCCCGGAAGCATCGCAGGCAATCCGGGAACAGTTCCAGAATGTACCGGTGCCCGGTAAGAAAGACCAGTTAAGCCCATGATCCGTACTTTTCCAGATACCACCGCCGGCAACAGCATCCGCATTGATGGTCCGTTCGCCGGTTGCGAAATACATTGTATTATGATTGCTGGGGTCCTGGGTTATATCAGTTACTACCAGGTTCCCGAGAAAATCATTGGCCGGGGCCCAGTTGGGAGTGGCCGAACTGATATCGGTGGTTTTCCAGATTCCTCCGTCCACCCCGCCGATCCAGACTGTATGGTTGGTTACATCCGACAGGTCCACCCAGATGGCCCGCATCCGGCCGCTGGTAACACTGGAACCCAGTCTTCCGTTTCCATTGCTGGGCCCTACCGCATCCGAAACGGAACCGCGTTCGGTCCAGGAGAGTGCGCCGATCCGGCCGGCATCATTTCCATTTTGCCGGGCTGTCTTTAATTCTTCGATGGCTTCGATCAGCCTGTTCCTGGGAACATAGCCAAGCGAAATATCTTTTGTCATCTCAAATTCCATCCGCTGGGCTTCCAGGATGCCGTCTTGTTTTTCGCCACCCGGTTTATTTTCCGCCTGCAGATCTATTCGTGTGGTTCGCGGGACCGGTTGCTGGTTCATATTCATACAGCCGGTTCCTGCGGCAGAGCACAACGCGAATAGCAAAAAGGGCAGGTAATTCTTCATAGATTATTTATTAATTAATAAAATCAAAAATATAAATATTTATTCCCAACCGGAATATTTTCACTATACCTGCAGCTGAATGCGGAACGGCTCCCCTCGTTTTTAAGTAATTCTCCTATCTTTGCCCCTTCAAACAGTTCTTAAGCATGATCAGCAGAAGAAATATCCGGGTAAAAGTGATGCAGACGCTCTATACCGTTTCCATATCGGAACAGGAACCAAAGCCCGGTGAAGCGCAAAAAATCCTCAAACAACATTTCGATCAGACCCGTTCCCTGCTTGTTTACCTGACCTGGTTTCTCACCGAAGTTATCCGTTACGCAGAAACCGCCGCCCATCAACGGGCTTCCAAACACCTCCCTTCCGCAGAAGACCTGAATGTAAATACCAAGTTGGCCGGCAATGAGATCCTTTGGAAAATGCTGGAAGATGCCGCCTTAACAGAACAATTCGCCAGGGAAAAACCCGAACTCATCAGTGACCGGGAACTGATCCGTAAAATTTACAACACCCTTACTGAAACCCCCGAATACAAAGCCTATATATCCAAAGGCGCCCGGGACAGGCAGGAAGAAAAAAAGATCATTGAATTCATCCTGAATGACCTCCTGCTGGCCAATGAAATCTTTGTCTCCCATATCGAGGAAAATTTTTCCGACTGGGATGATGACGGGGAAATGGTCGTGCAGTTGCTGAGCGGTTATATCCAGAAACCCGGTTCGCTTGACTTCCGGCAAATGCTGAGCCCGGACAAGGACTCCTTTGCCAAAAACCTGCTGCAGACCGTGCTGGACAAAAATGAGCACCTGCAAACCCTGATCATCCCCAAGCTCAAGAACTGGGATCCTGAGCGGATCGCCCAACTGGATATGATCATGATGAAGATGGGGGTGGCGGAATTCCTGTACTTTGAGACCATTCCCCCAAAGGTCACGATCAATGAATACATTGACCTGGCCAAGGACTACAGCACCCAGCAAAGCGGGCAATTTGTGAACGGGATCCTGGATAATATCCACAAGGAACTGGTGCAGCAGGGTAAAATGCAGAAAGTAGCGTATAAAAAACCCTGATCCCGCACCGTCCTTTTCTCTACATTTGCAAACCCGCTTACTGAAAGATAAAACATGAATAAAATGAAAAAAACAGCCCTGATTGTACTCGCAGCCCTCTCAGTTGCTGCCTGTAAAAATGTTGACAAAAAGGAGGCTCCGGTGGAGACCCTGACCAAGAACCAGATTGAAAAAGCCGTTGCGGACAGCAGCAGTTTTACCACGATCGAATGGCTGGATTCCACCACCCAGTCGCTCGGGAAACTGACCAAAGGAAAAGAGATCGAGATCACCTGGCGCTTTAAGAACAGCGGTGATAAAAACCTGGTCATTGAAAATGTATCCGCTTCCTGCGGTTGCACCATCCCCGAGAAACCCGAAAAGCCTTTCGCTCCCGGCGAGGAAGGAGTGATCAAAGCCAAATTCAATGGCAGCGGCAGCGGCAGTATCACCAAGCAGGTTACCGTTATTGCCAATACCAAAAATACCAGCACCCATCTCCTGACTTTTACAGGAGAAGTAAGTGAGAAATAATAAAAATTTACAAGCATGTTTAACAAAATCAATTCTTATCTCGGTATCGCCGTTGTGGCCTTTGTATTCGCAGGTTGTGTACCTCCCGGAGGCGAAGGAGGAAAAGGCGGCCAGTCGGGCATGGGCGGTGGTTTCCAGTTTATTTTCCTTGGATTAATGATCGTCGTTTTCTGGCTCTTCTTTATCCGCCCGCAGGCGAAGAGGGCAAAGAACCAGAAAAACTTTACAGAGAACCTGCAGAAAGGCGATAAGATCGTGACCATTGCCGGTATCCACGGCACCATTAACAAAGTAAACGACGACGGCACCCTGAATATCGAAGTGAGCCCCGGCAGTTATATCAAGATCGAAAAATCTGCGATCAGTATGGACTGGACCACTGCGCTGAATAAACCGGCTGAAGTGAAAAAATAAGTTTACCAGAGAAACATTGAAAACCGGGACATCGTTTCCGGTTTTTTTATGCGGTAGCCCGCCGGTGGAAAAGATAAAAACACTACCCTTTCACGCCGAACCCCGAACGCTCAACATTTCTTTATACCTTTCCTCTTTAAACCCTCTTCCATGCTCCGTATTGGTCTTACAGGCGGGATCGGCAGTGGCAAGTCCACAGTGGCAAAGGTCTTTGAGACCCTGGGCATCCCTGTATATTATGCCGATGAAGTGGCCAAGCGCATCCTGAACAGCGACCCCGTACTAAAGGAATCCATCCTGCTGCATTTTGGAACCGCCGCCTATAAAGAGGGAATACTGGACCGGAAATACCTGGCTGCTGTAGTCTTTAATAATCAGGAGAAGCTGGACCTGCTGAATTCCCTGGTTCACCCCGCGACCATCCGCGACTCCCAGAGCTGGATGCAGGATCAAAATGCTCCCTATGCCATCCGGGAAGCCGCCCTTCTCTTTGAAAGCGGCGCAGCCGGTAATCTGGACTTTGTGATCGGCGTCTATGCTCCCAGGGTCCTCCGTATTCAGCGGGTCATTAAACGGGATGGACTGACCGCGGAAGAAATTGAAAAACGCATCAGCCGGCAGATCAATGAAGAAATGAAAATGAAACTCTGTGATGCGGTAATACGCAATGATGAACAGGAATTAGTGATCCCGCAGGTGATGCGACTGCATGAGAAGCTGCTGGAGATGAATAGAATTAAAAAGTCAAAAGTTAAAAAAGATTCTTAAAGATCGGGGTGGCTGAAAGCAATAAGGTTACTCCTTTTCGTTACTATAATTCAGGAGGACTCTTTCCTCCTGACACCTGCATTTGCCTTCGCTAAATAAAGCCCGCTTACAACTGCCGGCCTCTCTTTTCCACTTTCTCCAGCCATTTTTTCCGCTGTTCCGGCCTGGAGGGTTTAATGGGACCAATATAGGTGGTCCGGACCGTCTTCAATCCACAAAAACCGAGTACCATTTTGCGCATCACTTTAACCCCTCCCTCACTAAAAAAGAGTTTGAAAATAAATACAGGATAATCAATCGTGCAGATAATCTCCGTGGTTTTTCCCTTTAATAACTTGTCCCAAAGGCTGCTGCCTGACCGGTATTTAAAGGCAAAACCCGGGACAAATACCCGGTCGATAAAGCCTTTCAGCAGGGCGGGCATCGTACCCCACCAGAGCGGGAAGATCCAGACGATATGGTCAGCCTCCTTTATTTTCCGCTGCGCGTCAATAAGGTCAGGCTCCATTTCCATACCGGTACTGTAACCTTTGTCGAGGTTCGGGTAAAAACTGAGTTCCGCCACATTGATTTCCGCCAGGCTGTGTTTGCCACTGGAGAGAAGCCCTTTCTTAAACGACGCCTGCAGGGCATAATTATAACTTTCAGTATTCGGGTGTCCGTTAATGATCAATATTTTTTTCATCCGTTTGTTTTAATTGAAAGGGTAATGAGGCGGGTTGATTGCATACCGCCCTTTCCTTTTTACTAATTGCTGGAATATCCCCGGATTGCATACCCGGTTAACGGATGCAAAAATGCGGCAGCGGGAGAATCAGGAAATTGACAAATGTTACATTCCTTACTGGCGGGCAATTTTTTTGCGCAGGCGGCTCAGGCTTTCTCTTTCCAGCCCGAGGTAAGAAGCGATATGATAAAGAGGAACCCGGTCGAATAATTCCGGCTGGTTGCTGAGCAGGTCCAGGTAACGCTGTTCCCCGTTAAGAAACAGAAAACTTTCCACCCGCTTTGTCGTTAGTTTATAAGATTGCTCGGCCATAATCCGGCCAAAGCGTTCCCAGTTCTTGGAACGGTCATAGGCATTTTGAAGGGCTGCTAAATTGAAGGAGATGACCGTGGAGTCTTCCAGTGCCTGGATGGAATAATGGCCGGGGCTTTGCCGGATAAAGCTGTCATAATCCACGACAAACTGGTTTTCAAAAACGAACTGGGTATTGATCTCTTTTCCGTCGGACAGGTAATAGGACCGGAAACCACCGCTGGTAATAAACCCGATCTCCGGGCAGACCTTCCCCTCCGACTGGAAGAATTCCTTTTCTTTAAAATGTTTTGTTCTCAGGAAGGGTTCAAACAGGTCACAGTCTTCCTTTGTCAGGAAAGAAACCTGGCACAGCCAGTCTTTGCATTGTTGAAATTCGTTCATTGTATTGCCTTCGGCAGCGAAGATAGACGGAATTAAATTAGTGAAGCGGCAGCCTTTCCTGCTTTCGGCCCGGCCGGAATTCAGCATTTATTCCTCTTTTATCCGGATCAGCAATCCCGTTACAACAGCGGCCAAAGAATAACTATAGGTCCATGCTTGAATTTTTATTCCGGTTAAATACTCCATTGTAATATAGATTCCGGCAATCGTCACTGTCACCAGGATCAGTTTAGTCAAAAGCGGATCCGCTTTAAACCGGTTCAACAGGTAAAGCACCGTAAAATGCAATAAAAGCAGGGGGACCGAATAAACCAGGGACACAAATATGATCAGGGGGAACAGCTCTATTGTCGCCCTCATTGTCCACAGCGTCCGGACTGAAATTATTTCAACAAGCCATAAGAGTAACGGCCCCAGCGCGAGCGTAAAAAGCCAGTGCCTGAGGGAGTAGCTAAGATTCATATGACAGGGCTCATTCTATTTTCTGTATGCTTAATATACTGTTTTCGACAACCGCCGTATTATAGGACTCAATACAATCCATGATCGCCTTCTCCGGCCCTTTGATCCATTCCTCACTTCCGTAAAAAGCGTCCTGGCTTTGCTTGCGGCGTTCCGTATTTTCATAGCCCCGGATCAGGTAAAAACTGTCGGGGTCAATTATGGAAATCCCATAATCCACCACATTTACCTTCCACCTCCGGAGCATGGGCAGGGATTGTTCTGTAAACAGCTTTACGAATTCCCCGGCTCTTCCACTCTTTAATTTGTAAATCCTGATTTCTGTGACCATTTGATACATATAATTTTTCCTGTTAGTTATTGCAGAGCCCGGGACCGCAGGGCCTTATGATGCCCATACAACCGGTAGTGTCGCATAAGAGCTGAAAAAAAAGATTATCCTCATCGCCCTGTTCAAAGCTCTGTTGGCAGGCCCCCTGTCACCTGCTTTTAACGGCTCTCCCAACCCTGATAAACAGTAGTGAAAGTATAATAAATAAGAGCATCAGCACCATACTATTTATTATAATTTTTGATAAACCAGGATTTCCTGCATCAACGAAAGGATACGGGTAAAAATCAGAAAAGCACCCCCTAATTAAAATGAACGTAACGTAAATCACCGGATATAGCAACCAGCGGGGTATCCGCTTATACCTCCCCGATGATTTGTTTTCCCGTTCTACAATTATCCCTATTGCGGATCCCTGTTACCTTCCTGCAAAAAAAAGCCCCGCCGTTAAGCAGGGCCCGTATTTTAATTTCAGCGTTGTTTATTTCAGTTTCGCCAGCGCTGCTTTGATCCGCCTCCAGCCTTCCTCAATTTTCTCCATGCTGTTGGCAAAAGAAAAGCGAATGCATTTCGGTTCGCCGAATGCATCTCCCATTACAGATGATACATGGGCATTGTTAAGCAGGTACATGGAAAGATCAGCCGCATTGGTTACCAGGGTCTCCCCGTCTGTCTTCCCAAAATAATAACTTATATCCGGGAAAATATAGAAGGCCCCCTCGGGCTCGGAACAGATCACCCCTGGAATATCTTTTATGATCTCCAGCACTTTCTTACGGCGACGGGTAAACTCTTCCACCATGTCCATCGAAGGTTTCAGGTCGCTGGTCAGCGCCACCACCGCGGCTTTCTGGGTAATGGAATTGGTACCGCTCGTAAACTGGCCCTGTACCTTCTCACAGGCTTTCGCCACATCGGCATGGGCGGCAATATAACCCAGCCTCCAGCCGGTCATGGCAAATCCCTTACTCAACCCGTTTACAATGATCACCCGGTCCTTCAGTTCGGGGAACTGCGCAATGCTCTCGTGCCGGCCCACAAAATTGATATATTCATAGATCTCGTCGGAGATGATAAATACCTGCGGATATTTTTTAAATACGCCGGCCAGGGCCTCCAGTTCTTCCCGGCTGTACACTGCTCCGCTGGGATTACAGGGAGAGGAGAACAGGAATACTTTTGTTTTCGGCGTCATGGCGGCTTCCAGCTGCGCTGCATTAATCTTGAATCCCTGCTGCGGCGTACTCTTGATCTCCACCACTTTCCCGCGGGCAATTTTCACCAGTTCACTGTACGTTACCCAGTACGGGGTGGGAATGATTACTTCATCGTTATCATCCGTCAGGGCCAGGACGGCATTGGCCAGGCTTTGCTTGGCGCCCGTGGATACCACGATGTTCTCCGCTTTATATTCGAGTTGATTATCCCTTTTCAGTTTGGTGCAAACGGCTTCGCGCAGATCGGGGTAACCGGGCACTGGTGTATAATGGCTCCAGTTGTCCTGAATGGCTTTGATGGCTGCCTGCTTGATATGTTCGGGGGTGTCGAAATCGGGTTCACCAAGACTCAGGTCAATCACATCAATGCCCTTTGCCCTGAGTTCGCGGCCCAGTTTGGCCATCTTTAAAGTCTCGGGTTCGTTGAAGCGCTGCAGGAAAGAAGATAATTGCATATGGGGTTGGGGTTGAGGGTTGAGGGTTGAAAGTTTGGGGTTTAGAGTTGAGGGTTGAGGGTTCGGGGTTGAAAGTTTAGAGTTGAGGGTTTGGGGTTGAAAGTTTAGTGTTTAGGGTTGAGGGTTGGGGGTTGAGGGGAAGCGTATTTCGTACTTCATTTTCATACTTGTTTTTCCGGGCGGTGAAGGTAGCGAATTTCAATACTCAATCCCGGTAGGTAAAGAGGAATTGAGCAAAATCAGGCCGGTGCTTCCTAACTCTTGTTCGTTCATACGCGTAAATCACCCGTCCCAGGTTTTTCATAAATGGCAAACCCAGCTTTTCATAATTATACTGATCATCGTTGAAGACACCATCCCTGTTGCAACAGATCACCGCGCTGAGCATAAACTCCACCTGGTTTACCGTATCCATGATATAGGCCGCATCAATCATAAAACCATAAGCGTCTCCTGGTTTATTGAAAATGCGCAGGCCCGGTTGTGTCGCCCCCTTTTCTGCCCCGTAATAGAGAAACTTCACATAAGTATCCTGGTAGTTCGCCGTGTCATACAGGGGTGAAACGGATTCGGACGGCAGCATGGACATATACCGGCGGATAAAAGCATAATCCGCGGGACTCAGATTAAAGCGCATGCTGCGGGGCACGGATTCCGGGAAGAGGATACTCTTTACCATACTATTCAGCTCATCAAGGGTAAGCCGGTTCTTCTTTGAAAAATCAAAGGGTTCATTGACCCGTTGCCCGTCTTTCAGGTATCCCCTGCCCAGCCTGGTGTTTCGTGCTGCATATTGCAGCTGACTTCTCTCCGCTGCTTTTTCATAAATAACCCGGCCACCGGTATCCATGAATAGTACAGGGTTGGTAAAGCGGTTTTCTTCTTCCGGCAGGCTGATATCAAGCCGGTGGAGGATCTGCACATTCCGGTAACCCAAGCGCTGAAGGCTGTTGTTGATGTATTCCTGCCCGAGGAATTCATAGAGCCTGTTAAAAGCATCATTATCGCTGACCAGCAATATTTTTTTTATGTAATGCGCAATTGTGGGGCGGCCATCCGGGCTGGAAGGATCATTGCAGACTTCGGTCTGCCGGCCCCCGGCCGAACCGGTGATCATGGTCGTATTTTTATCGAGCCCCCCTATTTTCAGCTCGTTCAGCCGTTGCAGGGCGAGGATGGCGACGGGGAGCTTGACGGTGGAAGCCGGGTAGTAATAGCGGCCGGTATCAACGTTAAACCGGTGTTCACGAAAGACCGGTTTCCCCTTTTTCGAGCGGTCGATCCGGGTGTAAATAATCTGGATCCCCAGCTCATCCCGGGCCGAAAGCAGCGAATCAAACAGCCCCGGATATTGGTGTAAAATGTTGTAAATTAATGTGTCAGATTTAATTCCCTGAGAAGGTTCCTGAAACTGCCGGAAATTTGTGAAGCCTGAAAATGGGGCGCCTGCACAGGGCGTTCCGGGCCAGAGAATGCCCCCTGAAAAAAACAACCCTAAAAGAGCCGGTAAGCCGATAGTCCGGTGCAGGAACATAGCACCCTAAAGGTACGGATCGCCGCCTGTTAAGTTTTTAAAAATCAGTCAACAAGAACCCTTTTTTAGTTGGCCGGAATTGAACTGAAAAAACTATCTTTGCCGGCCCGTAACCTGCCCGTGCAGGCCGGGTTATGTTTTAATTATGTAAACCCTTTATCCCAACTGCATCAACGATTGTGAGGGGATAAAAAGTAAATCGATCTACGTATGCAACTGAAAGGTTTGGTTCGCTTTTTCACCGTGCTGCTTATTGTGTATTCACTCTACCAGTTATCTTTTACCTGGTTTGTACAAAACCACGAAAAGAAACAGAAAGCAAAGGCCAGGGAATATGTAGCGAAAAATTTTCCGACGGCTCTCCAGAAATACCCGGGGAATAAAGATTCCCAGGCTGTGTACCAGGAGGAACTGGATAAGATCCGGGACAAGTATGCAGACAGCCTGATCAAAGCTTCCGAAAATACCACGCTGACTTATGGCATCAACGGGGCCATGAGTTATAAAAAAGCCAAGGAAGAGGAGCTGAACCTCGGTCTCGACCTGCAGGGTGGTATGAATGTGACCCTGGAAGTGGAAATGACCGAGCTGTTGAAATCACTGGCCAACAAATCAAGCGATCCGCATTTCCTCGATGCCCTGAAAAACGCGGACAACCGGAAAGAAAACAGCGATGCGGACTTTATTACGCTCTTCATCCAGGAATACCGGAAGCTGGTACCCAATACCCCGCTGGCTTCTTTATTTGCCGGCGGCAGCAACAACGCGATCGATGTAAGATCCAGCGACAGCAAAACAGAAAGTTATATCCGTGACCAGGCAAAGACTGCCTTCAACCTGACCTTTGACCGGCTGAGAAGCCGTATCGACCAGTTTGGGGTGGCCCAGCCTTCCATCAACCCCATTCCCAACCGCGGGCTGATCAATGTGGAACTGCCTGGCATCAAGGATAAGGAAAGGGTCAAAAAATTATTACAAAGCACCGCCAACCTCCAGTTCTGGGAAGTATATACCCTGCAGGATAATAACTATGGCAATGGCTGGCAGCGGACTATCAATGCCTTTAATGCCAAATACGGTGGTGTGGCGGATACCTCGGCAAAAAAAGATACAGCCGCCCCGGTTGCTGATACAAATGCGAAAAAGATTGATACCACCAAAACCCAGGATATTAGCCAGCTGGTAGATACCGGGAAGGGGAAAAAAGATACGACGAAGGCAGATATCGCCGGTAAGATCACCATTGACAAATACATCCAGTTCGCCCAGCCTTTCCGCGATGAGAAAGGAAATGTAAGCTATCCCTCCGCCATTGCTTCAGTAGCCATCCGGGATACAGCGCTGGTGCGTACTTACCTCAACGAGTTCAAACCGAATTTCCCTTCGGATGTGGTTTTCGCTTATGGTATTCCTGACAAGGACAAAAAAGGTCACCCGGCCTTATTTGTACCCCTGTATGCCCTGAAGACTTACAACCGTATTACGGCCAAACTGGAAGGTGATGCGATCTCGGATGCCCGCCAGGACTTTGACCAGTATGGCAAAGTGCAGATTGAAATGACCATGAAGCCGGGTGGTGCCAGTATCTGGAAGAAAATGACGGAAGAGAATGTGGGCAGACCCATTGCCATCGTGCTGGATAATGTGGTGCAATCCGCTCCCAATGTAATCAACCCGATCCCGAATGGTATTTCTTCCATCACCGGAAGCTATACCCAGCAGGAAGCGTCCGATCTCGCCAATATTCTGAAGATCGGTAAGCTCCCCGCCCCTGCCAAGATCGTGCATGATGAACAAGTAGGTCCCACCCTTGGCGCCAAAGCCATCCAGGGAGGTTCCATGGCGTTTATCATTTCCTTTGTGGTAATCTTCCTCCTGATGCTGGTGTACTATAATACCAGCGGATGGGTGGCCAATATCGCGCTGATCCTGAACCTGCTCTTTACGGTGGGTATTCTCGCCGGGCTGGGTGCTACTTTAACAGCGCCCGGTATCGCCGGTCTGGTACTGACCATCGGTATGGCCGTGGACACCAACGTAATTATTTATGAACGGATCAAAGAGGAGTTAACGAAAGGCAAGGGATATATCCCGGCAATCAACGAAGGGTATAAGCGTTCATTGCCGCCTGTACTGGATGCGCACGTAACGACTTTGTTAACCGCTTTTATCCTGTTCTATTTCGGCCTGGGGCCGGTAAAAGGTTTTGCCACCACCCAGATCATCGGTATCCTCTTATCCCTGTTCTGCGGTATCCTGGTGAGCCGCTGGGTCAGTGATATTTTTACCAATAAGAAAAAACACCTTGAATACTTCACCGGTATTTCCCGCCGTGTTTTCAAACATGCGAAATACAAATTTATCGAATACCGGAAGTATGCCTACATGATCTCCATTGTGGTACTGGCCCTCGGTATCGGCTCCTTCTTCAACGGGTTCCGCTACGGAGTTGAATTTGACGGCGGCCGCAGTTATGTGATCCAGTTTGATAAGAATGTGGATGTAGAACAGGTGCGCCAGTCCCTCGACAAGGCATTTGAAGGAGAGAACAGCATTATCAAAACAATCGGTGGCAACTCCAAACTGGATATCACCACATCCTACCTGATCAAGGATTCAAGAGCTGTGTCGGATTCCATCGTTTCCACCCGGCTCTATGCGGGTTTGAAAGGGTTCCTGCCGGCCGGTCTGAATTATGAGCAGTTCAATACCGAAAAATACGTTCAGCAGAGCAAGAAGGTGCTCCCGACCATTTCAGACGACCTGAAAGCCGGCGCGGTGAAAGCCACCCTCTTCGCGCTGTTAGTGATCTTCCTGTATATCTTCATCCGTTTCCGCGACTGGCGTTATTCACTCGGAACGATCGTGGCCCTTTTGCACGACGTACTGATAACCCTGATCGTGTTCTCCTTCGCGAAGGATATAGTACCCTTCCCGCTCGAGATCGACCAGCATTTTATCGCGGCGGTACTGACGGTGATCGGCTTCTCCATGAACGATACGGTGATCGTGTTTGACCGGATCCGGGAAGACAGCCGCCTGGCGCCAACTACGCCGAAGGGTGAAGTCATCAACCGGGCCATTAACGAAACGCTGAGCCGTACAATCATGACCTCGCTGACCGTATTCCTGACCATCCTGATCCTGTTCATCGTAGGCGGTGAGGTCACCAAGGGGTTTGCTTTCGCGATGCTGGTCGGTGTGGTCACCGGTACCTACTCTTCCATCTTTGTGGCAGCACCGATCCTGGTGGACCTCGGAGGTAAGAAAGCGTTGGGGAAGGCCAGGGCTGAAAAACCGAAACCGGCAGCGGATAAGGCTTAATTAAATCAATTCTGACCATAAAAAAGCTGTCTCACAAAAGAGGCAGTTTTTTTTTACTGTTAGGGTAAGGAGTTGTTGATTTGACGATTAGCCAATTATTCGATTAGCCGATTAGCCGATTATTCGATTAGCCGATTTGACGATTGCTTGATTAGCCGATTAGCCGATTAGGCGATGTGCCGATTGGACGATTGATTGATTAGCCGATTGGACGATTGATTGATTAGCCGATTGGACGATGTGCCGATTGGATGATTAGCCAATTAGCCGATGTGCCGATTGGACGATTAGCCGATTATTCGATTAGCCGATGTGCCGATTGGAGAATTAGCCAATTAGCCGATGTGCCGATTGGACGATGTGCCGATTGCACGATTGATTGATTAGCCAATTAGACGATTAGCCGATTGGGCGATGTGCCGATTGGACGATTGATTGATTAGCCGATTATTCGATTAGCCAATTAGCCGATGTGCCGATTGCACGATTATTCGATTAGCCGATTAGGCGATGTGCTGATTAAGCTGACTGTTTTATACGGCGAAAGAAGTCCCGCAACCGCAGGTCGTGCTGGCATTGGGATTTTTAAAAGTGAATCCCCGGTTATTGAGGCCATCCTGCCAGTCAACGGTCATCCCATAAAGGTAAATTTCATGTGCCTTGTCCATGATGCAGGGAATGGAATCAATATCAAAATGACGATCGTTTGCCGAAGGCTGATCAAAACCCAGAACATAGGTCATGCCGGAACAGCCTCCGCCTTTTACGCCGATCCGGAGTTTTTGGGTTTGATCAAAACCAGGGGCCTGCATTAAACGCCTTATTTCCGTCTTTGCTCCTTCGGTTAACGATACCGGTACTGATACAGTAGATTCCATACCACAAAAATAATCATTCATTTTTTCCGGGAAAGCCCCGGCATTTCCGAAGAAAGGAAATATCCTGAGTACAATCAGCCGGGAAGCAGCCGGCCGCCCCGGATAAAGATGGCTGAATCAGCCTATTTTTGCAGGAACATCAAAATCTATTCCATGGACCTTACCACCGTTAGCCTTGTCATTTCAATCGTTGCGATCCTCCTTTCCTTTTTTGCAATAGCCCGGCCTTCGGGAAAAGCGCCGGAGCCGGCCCCCAAAGCCTCATTTGAAAGCATACCCCTCCGCCTCCAGGCTTATGAAAGACTGGTGCTGCTTACAGAGCGGATTTCCCTGCCCGGCCTGATCGGCAGGCTGAACCAGCCCGGGATCTCTGCGGCGGAAATGAAAGTGATCCTCACGGAAAATATCAAGCAGGAATTTGATTATAACAGTACCCAGCAGCTTTATGTCAGTCAGTTGAGCTGGGACGCGGTGAGAAACCTGAAAGAACAAAACATCATGGTGGTGAACCAGGTGGCAGCCAGTCTCTCCCCGGCCGCATCAGCCGCCGAGCTGAATAAAAAAATATTAGAAGTCATGATGTCCCAGCAGAACGGGGCGATCCATGAAATGGTATCGCAGACCCTGAACCATGAAGCCAAAAAGCTGATGCAATAACCGTTTTCCCAACCCGAAATCTACCTATATGGATCCGCAAAATAAACAGACTGATTCCGGTATCGAAGTGAAACAACTGTACACCCGGGAAGATCTCCCTCCTGTGACGGATGAACGCCCGGGCTCCTACCCTTTTACCCGCGGAGTACAGGCGGATATGTACCGGGGAAAATTATGGACCATGCGGCAATATGCGGGATTCTCCACCGCCGAAGAAAGTAATAAAAGGTACCATTATTTATTGTCGCAGGGGGTCAGTGGTCTCAGTGTGGCATTTGACTTGCCCACACAGATCGGCTATGACAGTGACCATGACCTGGCTGAAGGCGAAGTGGGCAAGGTCGGGGTAGCAATTGATTCGATCGGGGATATGCAAACCCTTTTCAAAGGGATCAGGCTGGATGAGGTGAGTACCTCCATGACCATCAATGCCACGGGCTTTATCCTGCTTGCCCTCTATGTGGCATTGGCCAAGCAACAGGGAGCGGACCTGAAAAAATTATCCGGTACAATCCAGAATGATATATTAAAGGAATACGCCGCGAGGCGAACCTATATCTATCCGCCCAAGCCTTCCATGCGTATCATTACGGATATCTTTGAATGGTGCAGCCAGGAAGTGCCCAAATGGAATACCATTTCCATTTCCGGTTACCATATCCGGGAAGCCGGCAGCACGGCAGTCCAGGAAATCGCTTTTACCCTGAGCAACGGAAAGGCCTATGTGGAAGCCGCCCGAAAAAAAGGACTGGATATAAATGTGTTCGGGAAAAGACTCTCCTTCTTTTTTAATGCACATAATAACCTGTTTGAAGAAGTGGCCAAGTTCAGGGCTGCCCGCCGCATGTGGGCAACGATCATGAAAGATCTGGGTGCAACAGATCCGAAGGCCATGATGCTCCGCTTTCATACACAAACCGGTGGCAGTACACTGACGGCCCAACAACCCCTGAATAATATTTCAAGGGTCACCATCCAGACGCTGGCCGCCGTTTTGGGCGGCACCCAGTCGCTCCATACCAATGGCTATGATGAAGCCCTGAGCCTGCCCACAGAAGAAGCCGCCCGGATCGCTCTCCGCACCCAGCAGATCGTGGCATACGAAAGTGGCGCCGCGGATACCGTGGATCCCCTGGCCGGGTCATATTATATTGAGTCCCTGACCCGGGATGTGGAAGAAGCTGCCTGGAAACTGATCGAAAAGACGGACGCCCTGGGAGGCAGTGTGGCGGCCATTGAACAGGGATTTATCCAGGATGAGATTGCCCGCAGTGCTTACGAATACCAGCGGAATATTGAGAATGGTGATAAGATCATTGTCGGGATGAATAAATTCCAGGGGGAAGAACAGCATTCCACCCCCATCCTGAAGGTGGATGACAGTATCCGGGCTATCCAAACGGAAAAATTAAAAACCTTACGGAATAACCGGGACCATGCCAAATGTGACCAACTGCTGCAGCTCCTGAGTGATAAAGCCAACAGCGGGGAAAATATCATGCCCGTAGTGGTGGAAGCGGTGGAGGCGAAATGTACGTTAGGCGAGATCGCGGATACGCTGAGGGAGTTGTATGGGGAGTATAGGTAGGGGGTTGGGAGTTTAGAGTTGAGGGTTGAGGGTTGAGGGGTTGGGGGTTGAGGGGTTGAGTTTACATCCACTTGCTCAGGTACTCATTGAACTCGTGCCGGAGGATATTCATCACCCGTTCAAAGTCTTCATATTTTTGATGCAGGACGGTATGTTCACTGATCATACCCGTTTCCATCCGGCCACCATGCTTCAGGGCATCCGCACCCAGCTTCTCAATATAAAGGTTCACTTCATGTTTCAGTTCGTCAATATTATTGCGCTGAACGATAAACTGGTTCTGAAAGTGCTCCACCCCCTGCCGGGCTTCAAAAGTAGTATTGCTGCCCGCAACCTGAGAAAGGCGGCTTTCCATGATATCCAATTCATCTTTATAGAAACCGAATCCTTTCTGCCAGATAGTATGGTCCGTGCCGATCCGGGTTATTGTAGTATAACTCATAACGGATTTGTTTTAACCAAAACTATCTTTTGAAACAGGTAAATTAGCTGACCCTTGTCAGCGGCATATATGATAGAATTCAATGATGCCCCGGATTTTGATCCGGTACGATTTTACTAAACAGAATAAAGGAAGAACCAGGCCCGCATAAAAAAAGCGCCGTTTACAGCGCTCTTTGTCAGTACTTAATCTTTACAGAATGTGATTCTTATCAGGCTTTCTTTGCTTCTTTAGCCCAGGCATCTTTCAAACCAACTGTTTTGTTAAAGACCAGTTTGCCGGGAACAGTATCCCTGTCGAGTACAAAATATCCTTTACGGATAAACTGGTAACGCTCCAGGAGGTTTGCATCCTTTAATGCAGGCTCGGCATAAACGGCCGGCAATACCTGCAGGGAACCCGGGTTGAGGTACTCTTTAAAATCACCGGCTTCATCCGCGGGATCTTCCACCCGGAACAGGCGGTCATACAAACGGATCTCCGCAAGAATAGCATGTTTCACACTCACCCAGTGCAGGGTGCCTTTTACAGATATGCCGCTGGTATCGGCCCCGCTTTTACTTTCCGGGATATAGGTACACCTTACTTCCGTTATTTCACCATCCGCTCCGCGGACCACTTCTTCGCATTTAATAATGTAAGCACTTTTCAGCCTGACCATCTGGCCGGGGGCCAACCGGAAATATTTTTTGGGCGGGTTCTCCATAAAATCCTCCCGCTCGATATACAATTCCGCGCTGAACGGGATATCCCGCAGCCCGCCGTTTTCATCTTCCGGGTTGTTCTCACTCTGAAGCATTTCTTCTCCCTGCGTATAGTTCGTGATCACCACTTTCAGCGGATCAACCACCACCATCCTTCTCAGGGCGATCCGGTTCAGGTGTTCCCGGACACAGAATTCCAGCAGGCCCACATCCACCCTGTTTTCCCGCTTGGCCACCCCGATCCGGTCACAGAATTCCCGGATACTTTCCGGCGTGTAGCCCCTTCTCCGCAGGCCGCTGATCGTAGGCATCCGCGGATCATCCCAGCCACTTACATGCTTCTCATTTACCAGCTGCAGCAACTTTCGCTTACTGGTAACCGTATAGTTGATATTCCGGCGGGCAAATTCATACTGGTGCGAAGGGTATATCCCCAGTTTTTCAATCAGCCAGTCATACAGTTCCCGGTGCGGAACAAATTCCAGTGTACAGATCGAGTGCGTAACCTCCTCGATCGCATCACTCTGCCCGTGGGCAAAATCATACATCGGGTAAATGCACCATTTATCGCCGGTACGGTGGTGGTGCGCATGTTTGATGCGATAAAGGATCGGATCCCGCATCAGCATATTGATATGGGCCATATCTATTTTGGCCCGCAGGGTGCGGCTGCCATCGGGGAATTCCCCGTTTTTCATCCGGATAAACAGGTCCCGGTTCTCTTCCACTGACCGGTCGCGGAACGGGCTGTTGGTACCCGGCTCCGTCGGCGTTCCTTTCTGAGCGGCCATGTCCTCTGAAGAACTGTCATCCACGTAGGCGAGATTTTTATCGATCAGTTTCAGGGCAAACCCGTACAGGTCATCGAAGTAATCACTGGCATACCGTTCGTTCTTCCATTCAAATCCCAGCCATTTCACATCTTCCTTAATGCTGTCCACATATTCTGTCTCTTCCGTTACCGGGTTGGTATCATCAAAACGCAGGTTGGTATAACCCGGGTATTTCTGGGTAAGTCCGAAATTCAGGCAAATACTGGAAGCATGGCCGATATGCAGGTAGCCATTCGGCTCCGGCGGAAAACGGGTAACAATATGCGGATACTTTCCGTTTTTCAGGTCTTCTTCGATGATTTCTTCCAGGAAATTCAAACTACGTTCTTCTGACATAACTCTTTTATAATAAAGGGTAAAGATACGAATTATCAGGCCAGTAACCCGCAGGCCAGCAACCAGTCCCGGTTTCAGCCGGGAAAGGCGATTCAATTAAAATCAGTGAATACAGTGAGTGCAATCATTAAAACCCCGGAGCAAATTGGGGAACTTTCGGGTAGCTAATACAATTCTTTATGAACAGGATACTGGTTCCAACCGATTTCTCCCCCAACGCGGACAGGGCGATTGATTATGCGGTACAAATCGCCAAACTGAACCAGGCTACGATCTACCTGATCCATGCCTGCGATCACCTGGATCCCCTGTACCTGGAAAATACTTTTTCCGAGCGGGAATACAACCTGGCGATCACCGATGCCGCTTTTGATAAGCTGGAAATGCTGCGAAGAAGTATCGAGGAAACCGAACAGGTGCTGGTAAATATCCAGTTGTACAACGGGCCTGTGCTGGATACTATCCTGGTGGCAGCGGAAGAACACCAGGCCGACCTGGTGATCATGGGCACCCTGGGGATTACGGGGCTCCGGGATAAATTATTTGGCAGCAAGACCGCTGCCCTGATCAGCAGTTGTAAAGTTCCTGTACTCGCAATCCCGCTGGAATATGACTGGAGTAAGCCGGCCAGGTTTTTGCTGGCCATAAAAGATGTGGATGAAGCCATCCCGCTCCTTGAACCGGCCTTTGACCTCGCCGCCCTGTTCAACGCGGAAGTACTGATCACTATTTTCACTGATGAAGACGATGCGGGCACCCTGGATTATCTCGTGGATGAAAGAGTCGTTATCCGGGCCGGGGAAAAACTGAAAAAACAGCATAACCTGGTCGTGATTAAAACGGAACACCTGCTGGGCCGGCATTTCGAAGACAGCATTAATGAGTATATCGCCAAAAATGAAATTGACCTGCTGGCAATGATCACTCACAAAAGAAGCCGGATCGGCAACCTGTTTAATCACAGCCTGACCCGCAAAATGAGCTACCATACAAGGGTACCTGTGCTGGCGATCCCCGCCCGCAAACCTCATTCCTAAATCAACGCACATGAAAACAATCGTTCTGCCATTTGATTTTTCGCCCAATGCCCGGGCTGCCATGGCCTGCGCCCTGCAACTGGCCAGGAGTACGGAATCCGGCCTGTTTGTTTACCATGTATTGCATGAATCACCCTATAAACTGGCCGCAGCTTCCGGCGAAACCGCAATGGACGATCTGATCCGGCGGGATGAAACTGAAAAGACCCTTGCACTAAAAGAAGAAGTCGGGAAACTGGAGCATGTATTAAACACGGGTATCGACCCGGAACGGATCCGTGTAAAAGCAGAATACAATCCCCTGGTGGTTGAAAAAACCATTGAACTGGCCGTATCAGCAGGCGCCGGGCTGATCGTTATGGGTACGCACGGGGCCTCCGGTATCCGCAAGTTCCTGTTTGGTTCCAATACCGCCCATATGATTGCCCGTTCCCCTGTACCGGTACTGGCCATACCGGAACACTATGTTTACAAGCCCGTCAGGACCCTCCTTTATGCTTCCGATCTTGAACACCTGGAAGAAGAACTCGGGCGGCTTATCCCGGTGGCGATAAGCCTGCATGCCGGTATTGAGGTGCTGCATCTTGATTATGGATACAATGATAAAAAGATCAGTAATGAAGCAGCAGCGGACATTATCCGGAGCGCTGCCTACCAGTTTATCCAACTGGTCACGCGAAAAGCCAGTCTTGAAAAACCCCTGCTGAAACAAGTGCGTCATTACCTGGAAGAGAAAAATCCCGACTGGCTGGTCATGTTCACCAAAGAAAAAAGCATGTGGAATAAACTGTTTATCGGGAGCCGGACCGAAGATATGGCCCAGTCCTTACAGGTTCCCCTGCTGAGTTTTAAAAAACCGGAAGACTGATCTACCGGCACAATCTCCGGATCAATGCCGCCCGGGCCGGGTATTGCGCTGCCAGGGAATGTGCATCCGCCAGTTCAAAATCGTCAAAATCAAAACCCGGCGCCACGGTGCAACCGGTAAAAGAATAGCGTGTGCCGGTGGCCGGTTCGCAGGCAAACCAGCAGCCGGCCGGAACTACGAACTGGTAACACTCTCCCTGTTCAGGGGAGGGTCCGAGTTTAATAGTCTGCAAAGTACCAGCCGGGTCAATGATGTGTATCAGCAAGGTTCCACCCTCATAAAAATGCCAGCATTCATCACTGCGGATCCGGTGAAAGGCGGAAAAATTTCCCTGTTCCAGTAAAAAATAAATAGCCGTGGAATACGGGCGGGGTCCGCTAAAACCCTCCGGCAGGTTTCCGGTTGAAATCAAACCGGCCGATTGATAGGTCCGTACATAGTATCCTCCTTCCGGATGAGCCTGCATACTGTAATAATCAATCAGCCGGTGAACCCGCTCCATATTAAAAACCTTTTTTAGGGGTTTGTTCCCCACCGGCACCGATCACTGAACTGCCATACACTTTGATGGTGGATTTGATAAAATCCTTTTCATCCGCTTTATAAATGTTCTCCACGAATTGTTGCGGATTCCGGTCAATAAAGGGAAACCAGGTGCTGTGGATCTGGATCATGATGCGGTGCCCTTTTTTGAAGGTATGCAACACATCCTGCAACGGCACATTTACATCCGTTATCTGCCCGGGTACAAAGGGCTCCGGTTTTTCAAAGCTGTTACGGAAGCGACCCCTGAATACCTCGCTTCGCACCAGTTGCTGGTAACCGCCCATAACAATATTCTTCGGGTTGTGTTCATAATTGGGCTGGTCATCGGGATACACATCAATCAGTTTCACCACAAAATCTGCATCCGTGGTGGAAAGGGATACTTTCAGTTTGGCCAGGATCTCGCCGGCCAGGGTTACTTCATCCCCCAGTATTTCTGTTTCAAAAGTCAGCACATCCGGGCGACGGGAGGCATCCCGCTGATCATCGCTCATATAATTACGGGGAGTAAAAGTGAGTCCTTCTGTTTGCGAGGTATAAGGAACGGGTTTAGCCGGATCACTGGTATATTCAAATGCCGCTTTCTCATCGGTGGGCTGGTTAATGGACAGTTTGCCATTTTCGCCGAAATACAATTTCACCGGTGGTATTTCTCCCGGGGGCCATGTGTCAAATTTCTGCCATTCTTTTTTGCCGGTATTGAACATATACGCTTCCGGCAGGTTCATGACGCCCTGGTCTTTCAGGTGGAAGGCAAAGAAATTCCGTTCGATCTCCCGCTGGAAAAAAGTGGAAATGCTGTCACCGAAATAAAGATGGTTGTGTGTGCTTTTCCCTCTTTCACTGGCCCAGTCCCCATGTCCCCAGGGGCCCATTACAATACTGTTCCTGGCGCCGGGTGTGGTTTTCTCAATGGTCTTGTAGATATGCAGGGGGCCGAACAGGTCTTCCGCGTCAAACCAGCCCCCTACCGTAAGTACCGCGGGCCTGATATTTTTCAGGTGCGGCAGCAGGCTTCTTTTCTGCCAGAACGTATCATAATTCGGGTGATCAATGATCTGCTGCCAGAAAAAATTATCCGAGTGGTATTTTTCTGTAATATTCTTCAAAGGTCCCATGCGCAGGAAGAAATCATACCCATCTTTTGCCGGATTTCCGTAGAAACGCATGATCTCCGGCATAAACCAATCTTCGCGGGTAGTGTCTTTTTTCTGGTAGCCGAAGACGGGGAAAGCAGCTGTATAACTCTCCAGGTAAGCCCCCATGTGGTGAAAATCATCAAAGAAAAAATCCGAGATCGGGGCCTGGGGTGATACCGCTTTTAATGCGGGGTGGGCATCCGGTAAGGAAGCGGCCGAATAAAAACCAGGGTACGAAATGCCATAGATACCCACCCGGCCGTTATTTCCCTGCAGGTTCTTCAGCATCCAGTCGATGCTGTCCCAGGTATCCGAACTTTCGTCCACCTCTTTTTTATTTTTTGGATCATTACCCGGGATATTGGGGGTCATATTATTGAACAGCCCGTCACTCATATACCTTCCGCGCACGTCCTGGAATACGAGAATATATCCGTCCTGCACGAGGTAGCGGGAAGGATGGCCATAGGTTTTATAATTGCCATAGTTAGAGACATTGTAACAGGTCCGGTTCATCAGGATGGGCCAGTTTTTTGATTTATCCTTTGGCATATAGACCAGGGTGAAGAGGCGGGCCCCGTCCCGCATGGGGACCCGGTACTCGAACTTGTCATAGTGTTCCCGCATATAAAGGGAGTCCTGGTTGACCTGCTGGGCAGATACAAGAACGGTGACCAGGCAAAGTAAAAGGCTAGCGGTAATTTTTCGCATGGTTTTTTTTGGGTAAGATATAACAACCCGGTTAATTATGATCAGCCGGGGGCCGCCGCTCCCCCGCTCCACTGTCCGCTCCTGTAATAAAGCGCTGCCCGGCCCTGATTTTCTTCGGAACTGGTCCTGCCCCGTGCCGGACCCGCTTCGGGGTTAAAGCGCATCATGCACTTTAACCCTGAAGAAGCATTGAAGGAGGATAAAGGCAGGTCCGTGAGAAGGCGGAAGGGTTTTTGAAAATACCCGGTAAAAGGAGCGTACAACCCGGATCAGGGATGGCAGGCAGCCCGTACCGGCGGAATCGTCCATTTTTAACTCCCCTTCACCTGATTTTTAGTCGGACAATAGTGATTATCTTTATAAAAAAAATATTCCCTATGTCATTGCTCAACCAGCAAAACAAAAAAGGCAAGAAGAAAGACGATAAGAAAAAAGGCGCCACTGCTGCCGGTTCCAAATTTATACAGAAACCCAAATCCGGTTTTGTGAGCAAACAACAGAATACCGGTTCCCAGAGAGGTAGTTAGTCCCCGCCCATGACAAGAGAAGAACTGCTGAAAGAACTTTCAGAAGAAACATTTATTACGCTCAAACCCTCCCCCGTTCACGGGATTGGTGTGTTTGCCCTGCGGGACATTCCCCAGGGATGCCGCACCCTGTTTTCAAAGAATGTGGGCGAGTGGATCAGGGTCCCGATCGCGGATATTGAGCAGTTACCGGCTCATTCCCGGAACCTGGTGGAGACCTATTGCCTTTATGATGAAACGCATTATTATCTGCCGGATTATGGCTTCAAAGTCATGGACCTGGTCAATTACCTGAATCATTCTTCCAGTCCGAATGTCATTTCCGTAAATGAAGGCCAATACTTTGAGGCGCTTCGGGATATTAATGCCGGTGAGGAATTGCTGGTGAACTACGGGGAGATTGTGGAGACCGGTGAATATGATTAAAAAAGAACGGTTCGGGGCAGTTTTACGGCGAAAGAATCCGGCGATTCATTTGGAGTCCTCCCGGGGTTGTTTGGTGCGTTCCCCGAAAAGCAGGCTCCCGATACGGACCAGGTTGCTCCCTTCTTCCACTGCAACCCGGTAATCACTGCTCATCCCCATGGAAAGTGTATTGAATTGAACAAGTGACGGAGCTCCGCCGGCCTGCTGATCAAAAAGCCTTTTCAAATTCCTGAATTCCCCGCGTACCCGATTCATATCTTCACTGAAAGAAGCCATGCCCATCAGTCCCCGGATGCGGACATGGTTCAACTGGTTCAGTTGGTTAAGTTTCGCAGCCTGTCGCAATAATACGGTCAATTCCTCCTCATCCAGGCCAAACTTGGTTTCTTCCCGGGCGATATGGACCTGTAAGAGACAGTCAATAACCCGTCCATTCTTCTCTCCCTGCTTGCTGATCTCCTGCAGCAGTTTCCAGCTATCCACCCCGTGGACCAGGTTCACGAAGGGCGCGATATATTTCGCTTTATTGCTTTGCAGGTGCCCGATAAAATGCCAGCGGATATCAACCGGTAACCGTTCCGCTTTTTCCACAAGTTCCTGCACATAGTTTTCACCGAAATCACGCTGCCCCAGTTCATACAGTTCAAGGATATCCTCAACCGGTTTGGTTTTCGATACCGCCACCAGCGTTACGCCTTTTGCTTCCAGTTCCGCCCGAATAGTCTGATAGGTTTCTTTATGTACTGCCATCCTGTTGCAATTAACGCGAAGGTACCGGAATAAAAAACCGCCGCCGGGCAAATGGTTAAACCAGTTTTGAAATTTTACTTTAGAATACTCCGGCTGATCACGATCCGCTGCACTTCGCTGGTGCCTTCGTAGATCTGGGTGATCTTGGCATCCCGCATCAGCCTTTCCACATGGTACTCTTTTACGAACCCGTAGCCGCCGTGTACCTGTACCGCTTCGGTGGTCGTCCACATGGCCGTTTCAGAAGCATAGACTTTGGCCATGGAGGAACTGAGCGCATAGTCCAGCCCGTTATCCTTTTCCCAGGCGGCTTTCAGGCATAACAAACGGGCCGCTTCGATGCGGGTGGCCATGTCCGCCAGTTTAAAAGCAATAGCCTGGTGATTCATGATCTCCGTTCCAAACGCTTTCCGGGTTTTGGCATATTCCCTGGCCAGTTCATAGGCGCCGCTGGCAATCCCCAGGGCCTGTGAAGCGATGCCGATACGGCCACCGGCAAGGGTCCTCATGGCGAATTTGAAACCAAATCCGTTCTCCCCCACCCGGTTTTCTTTGGGCACTTTTACATCATTAAACATCACGGTATGGGTATCACTGCCGCGGATACCGAGTTTATTTTCTTTAGCCGCCACCACCACTCCCGGCCAGTTCTTTTCCACGATCAGGCAATTGATACCATGCGAACCTTTGGAAGGATCGGTCTGGGCAATGACCAGGTAAACAGAAGCCGTGCCGCCATTGGTGATCCAGTTCTTGGTTCCGTTCAGCAGGTAATAATCGCCCTTGTCTTCCGCCGTCGTTTTCTGCGAAGTCGCATCACTTCCGGCTTCCGGTTCGCTCAGCATAAAAGCGCCGATGTATAATTCGTTGTCCTTGATCCCCTGAGCTAGCGGAGCCAGGTATTTTTGTTTTTGTTCCTCGGTCCCGAATTCCTGCAGCCCATAACAAACCAGGCTGTTGTTCACACTCATACACACACTGGTACTGGCATCGATCTTACTGATCTCTTCCATGGCCAGGACATAACTGATGGTATCCATACCGGCGCCGCCGTATTCCGGGTTTACCATCATTCCCAAAAAGCCCAGTTCGGCCAGCTTTTTGACCTGCTCCTTCGGGAAAATCTGTTTCTCGTCCCTTTCGATCACCCCGGGCAGGCATTCCTGCCGGGCAAAGTCACGGGCAGCTTTTTGGATCATTATTTGCTCTTCGTTCAGTTGGAATAACATATGACGGAATTTTTTATTCTAACGACTGTTAGGGCACAAAGATAGGGGCAATGCCCATTTTTCAAAAAAACCGCTGCATTTGTTCATCAATAGTTACCCACTAGTTTAAACAGACTTAACGCGTTAGCAAATTTGGACTAACTTTGCCCCGCAAACAATAACCATGAAAAAAATACACATTATCCTGTTAGTGCTGATCGCCGGATCTATCGGCATTTTACTGACTTTTTTAAAAACGGCCAGCACCTACGACACGATTGAAACGGCGATGGCCAAACCCGGTAAATTCGTTCACCTGATGGCCAAACTGGATAAAACACAACCCATTGAATACGATGCGGTCAATAATCCTAATTATTTAAGTTTCACGGCAACAGACAGCACCGGAAAATCGGTAAAAGTGATCTACCACAATGCAAAGCCCGATAACCTGGAACTCAGTGACAAACTGGTATTGAAAGGCAAATACCTGGACGGACTGTTTGACTGCAAGGATATCCAGACCAAATGCCCTTCCAAGTATAAAGAAGAACAGGCAAGAACTGGCGGCACGCACCCGGGGAATATCCCGGTAAAATAAACCGGGGAACAGGACGCATATTATTTCGGGCATAACTCAAAATCTCAGCATGGATTATATCGGTGAACATTTACTACCCGGGAAATTAGGGCACTTCTTTATCATCCTTTCCATCGTGGCCTCCCTGCTTGCCACGGTAGCCTATTTTTTTTCGGCGCAATCGAAGAATCCGACTGACAGCCAGGCCTGGAGAAAGCTGGCCCGGCTCGCTTTTCTGACGGAAGTGTTTTCGGTCTTTGCCATCTTCAGCATCCTTTTTTACATTATTCACAACCACCTGTTCGAATATCACTATGCCTGGAAGCACAGCAGCCGTTCCCTTGAGTTTAAATACCTGCTGGCCTGTTTCTGGGAAGGACAGGAAGGTAGTTTCCTGCTCTGGACGCTTTGCCACAGCATACTGGGCAGCATTCTTATCAAACGGGGCGGCCAATGGGAATCACCGGTAATGACCGTGCTGAGTTTTACCCAATTCGCCCTGGCCACCATGGTCGCCGGGATCTATATTTTTGGATGGAAAATGGGGTCCAACCCGTTTATCCTGTTAAGAGACAGCGGGGTGTTTGACAATGCCCCCGGGATGCATATCAATTTTGATCTGGCACAACCTATCCGCCCGGATTATATGCAGTCCATCAAAGACGGGAATGACCTGAACCCCCTTCTCCAGAATTACTGGATGGTCATTCATCCTCCTTTTCTTTTTATGGGATTTGCCTCCACTACGATCCCCTTTGCATTTGCCATGGCCGGTTTATGGAAAAAGCAATATAGTGAATGGACCCGCCCCGCCCTTCCCTGGGCATTGTTCTCTGCCGCGGTACTGGGCGTCGGAATTATGATGGGTGGCATGTGGGCATATGAATCGCTGACATTCGGTGGGTACTGGGCCTGGGACCCGGTAGAAAATGCTTCCCTGGTTCCCTGGATGATCGGGGTATCAGGTATTCATACCTTGCTGATCTATCGTCATACGGGGCATTCCCTGCGGTCCACCTACCTCTTTTTTATCCTGTCATTTGCTTTTGTACTCTATTCTACCTTCCTTACCCGGAGCGGTATCCTGGGAGAATCATCGGTACATGCATTCACAGACCTGGGTATGAACTGGCAACTGACGGTCTTCCTGCTTGGGTTTGTCATCCCGGCCCTTGTATTTTTCCTGTCGCGGCTGAAAGAGATCCCCGCTGTGCAGCAGGAAGAAAATATGGCTTCCCGTGAATTCTGGATGTTTATCGGCTCCCTGGTATTTTTCTTATCCGCGATTGTGATTATCGGCAAAACCTCCCTCCCGGTATTCAACAAATTGTTCCATACCAGTATCGCTCCGCCTGAAGATGGCGAGTTTGCCTATAACAGCATACAGATCTATGTGGCGATCATCATTGCCGCCTTAACAGCCCTGTCACAGTACCTGAAATACAAAGACAGCAGCCGTGAATATTTCTGGAAGAAAATGACGATTCCGGCCGTGATCACCCTGGTTTTATTTGCCCTGTTTCTCGCCTTTGGTGCCATCCACTATACCAAAAAGGGACCGGTATTCCTCGGGGCTATCTGGCTGGCGGTTTTCTGCAGCATCTATTCCATAGTGGCCAATGCAGCCTATATCTGGCTCGGGGTAAAAGGCAGCCTGAAACTTTCCGGCGGCTCCATTGCCCATGTTGGATTTGGCATGGTGCTGCTGGGCATCCTGATCTCCTCCTCCAATAAAGAAATACTTTCCAATAATATCGGCGGAATCCCGGCCCCGCTGGCTGCGGGAGAAGATCCCCGTGAAAACCTGACCCTGGTAAAGGACATGAC
Source organism: Sphingobacteriales bacterium (assembly GCA_016192105.1). Classification (GTDB taxonomy): domain Bacteria; phylum Bacteroidota; class Bacteroidia; order Chitinophagales; family Chitinophagaceae; genus JJ008. The sequence continues at coordinate 59,813 of JACPUV010000026.1, forward strand.
CGCCAATATGGGGCGCTATTCCCTCACTTACCTGGGCGATTCAGCGCATCCAAAAAAACAACTCTGGTTTTACAAGATCCGCGTGAAAAGCAATGACGGAAAGGAAGATTTTGTATTAACACCCAATGCGTTTGTAAACTACAAGGGTAATATGGGACTGATGGCCAACCCGGATGCCAAGCATTACTGGGATCACGATGTATTTACGTATATCACCTCCATCCCCAATCCGCAAACAGCCAAAGACACTTCCACGTTTAAAGCCTATAACCGGAGAGCCGGTGATTCCCTGTTTTATTCAGGCGGGTATATCCTGGTACAGGAACTGAAAAAGAATGACAGCGTACCGGAAGAGTTATTTGGAAAGGACGGAAATCTTTATGAAGTGCCCCTGCAGGTTCATTCCAAAACCGGTTCGGTTTATACCGTGAAATCCAAACTCGCCCATGCGAGGGGAGCCTGGTTTTCACTGCCGGATACCCTTCCTTCCGAAAGCCTGGTGCTTCAGTTGCAGCAGGTAAACGACGACAAGAGTTTTGAACTGGGAGTAAAGGAATCCGGGGCCGTTATGAAATACGTAACCCTCAAGGCCTACCGTTTCCCCTTTATCCGGCTGTTGTGGTACGGGGTATGGATTACTGCGATCGGCATCCTCATCAGCATGGTCCGGCGTATTCAGCTGAACCGTAAAATTACCCGGTCAGCCTGATTTTAGCTTTTCAGAAACAGCATCCCGCGTAGTTTTACTGTCTGTATCGGAAATACCGGTACTGTTTTTTAATTTTACACCCGGATGTACAGCTTTGTTAATCATAAGGTCCTGCTTATCCTGCTTCTCTTATTCTGGAGTGGCACTATCTCCGCGCAGGTGGTACTTCCTGAACCAGCTACCGACTCCACCGATTATGCCTTGCAGTATATGAAAGAGCAGCGGAAAAAATGGGGACCCAACGATACCATTATCCTGCCAGCTATCTGGTACCACTCAGAGATCGTGAACTACAAGGAAATGGAAATGGCCTGGGTATCCAATCTTTCACCGGAAAAACTGAGAAAATTTATTGAAGAGTGGACCCGGCTGAGAAATGCGGTGTATGTTACCTATCCCTATGCCCGTATAGCAGGAGCCACAATCAATGATATCAATTCCAAACTGACCGGGATCACGTCAAGGAAAGAAAGAAAAGCGGTCATCAAATCGAGGGAGAAAGAACTGAAAAAGGAATTCAGTGAACCCTTGTCAAACCTGTCCGTGTACCAGGGCAAGATCCTGATGAAACTGATCAACCGGCAGACCGGTAATAACTGTTATGAAATTATCAAGGAATACAAGGGCGGACTGAATGCCCGCTTTTACCAGACCATCGCTTTTTTTGTGGGTGGCAACCTGAAACAGGATTGGAACATTGCCGGAAATAGGACAGACCGGGATATTGAAAATATCGTGAAAGAAATTGATGGTACCTGGTACAACAATGCCTACCGGGTCCGTTAGCCCGGTTCCGGCCTCCCGGAGACGCCTGTCCCACTCTCCCCTGAAAGAAATACCTTTGCCGGGTTTAAAAATGCAACTACAACTATGAAAGTGGATATTCTTGCGATCGGTGTACATCCGGATGATGTGGAACTGGGTTGTTCCGGAACCCTTATCAATGAAGTTAACAACGGGAAAAAAGTGGCGGTTGTGGATCTCACCCAGGGTGAACTGGGTACCCGCGGGACCATCGAATCCCGTTATACCGAAGCGGCCAGTGCTGCGATGATCATGGGTGTGCATGCCCGGGAAAACCTGAAAATGCGGGATGGTTTTTTCAGCAATGATGAGCTGCATAAACTGCAACTCATCGCAGCTATCCGCAAATACCAGCCTTCCATCGTAATCGGTAATATCATGAGAGACCGGCACCCCGACCACGGCAGGGCCGGTAACCTGATCACCGAAAGTTGTTTTCTGTCCGGCCTTGCCCGGATTGAAACCAAAGATGAAAACGGGGAGCTCCAGCCAAAATGGAGACCGTCCTATGTGCTGCAATACATACAGGACTGGTATCATGAACCTGATTTCCTGGTCGATATCAGTGAGGTGTTTGAACAACGGATGAAAGCGATCGAAGCCTATTCCACCCAGTTTTATACAGGGAAGAGCAGTGAGGAAGGTCCCCAAACCTATATCTCCAAACCCGGTTTTCTTGAAGCCGTGATCGCGAGAGCGCGTATGTTCGGAAAGCGGATCGGTGTGGATTATGCAGAAGGGTTTCTCAGTGAAAAAAAACTCGGCCTGCGGTCCCTGGATGCACTCATACAAAATGAAACATAACCCCGGTTTATCATTACTTTAACAGGAGATGATCCCTATCAACCGGTTGATTTTTTTTCCCGGGATATGAGGGGTATAGATTAACTTTGCAGTTGAAATCAGCGCATCATGAATTTTCCAAAATTTTCGGGCCATGCCCAGAGTTTTCACACAGAACTGAAGAAAAGGATCAACGACTACTTTAAAGAAGCAGGCAAAGCATACACCGGCAATTTCCAACTCTATTTTAAAGCCATAATACTGGTATTCGCTTATGTAGCGCTTTATACACATCTCGTTTTTTTTACACCTGATACCTGGCTGGCCCTGGTTGAATGTGTAGTACTCGGCGGGCTCACCGCAGCAATTGGTTTTAATATCATGCACGATGGCATGCACGGCAGTTTCAGCAGGTATAAATGGGTAAATTATATGGCGGGCCTTTCCCTGAATTTCCTGGGGGCCAATAATTTCATGTGGAAGACCAAGCACAATATCATCCACCACACGTACACCAATATTGAAGGACTGGATGATGATATCGAAGCAAAACCATTATTGCGTTTGTGTGATACGCAGAAGTATTATAAGATTCACCGTTTTCAGCACTGGTATTTCTGGGCGGCTTATTCTTTACTCTATATCTGGTGGGTCTTTGTTACCGATTACAAAAAATATTTCCTGAAAAGGATCGGGGAAGTTCCCCTGAAGCCCATGCATACGGGGGATCATATTTCCTTCTGGGGGTTCAAATTATTGCATGCATTCATCTTCGTGGTCATCCCCATCTGGAAACTGGGATTCCTGCCCTGGATGATAGGGTTTCTGGTATTCGGGCTCTTTGCCGGCTTTGTGCTGAGCATTGTATTCCAGCTCGCGCATACTGTGGAACATACCCAGTTTCCCCATGCTGACGGTCATAACAGGATGGAAGACGAGTGGGCCATTCACCAGTTGAAGACCACTGCTAATTTCGCCACCAACAATAAGATCATCTCCTGGCTGGTTGGCGGTCTGAACTTCCAGGTAGAGCACCATCTGTTTCCCCGGATCTCGCATGTGCACTATCCGGCGATCAGCAAGATCATTAAGAAAGCCTGCGCCGATTTCGGAATCACATATATTGAGTATCCGAAAATGCGGCTGGCCCTGGTTTCGCATGTGCATCACCTGAAGAATCTGAGCAGAAAATAAATTACCGGATCCCGCCCTTTGCGGGATTTTTTTTGTCCGCAAAGATTTTAAGACGGCTGAAATTGGAAACCTCCTTTGCTTTTTGATCCACCAAAAAGGATGGCCCCGTAAAGTAAGAAACCGTCTTTCCCGGCTTTGCGGGAACCTTTCTTGCCCGTGAAGGCCACTAAGACTGTAAGACAACTCTTATACGGCAAATTCTTCTGGCACTTTACACCGGAAAAGGGGAAACCTAATTCTTTTTGCTCCTACCCAAAACCCCTGTAACTTGCACCGTTTTTCAATACCAAATAAAATGGTTGATCTTTCCACTTACGACCCTAACAGTGTCAGCAACCCCAATAACAATGTTTTCGGGCTGCCTACCACAGAAGACAATGCCAGGCTGGTAATTCTCCCCGTACCCTGGGAGGTAACGGTAAGTTATGGAGCGGGTACCGCCCGTGCCCCGGAAGCCATCCTGAAGGCCAGTTACCAGGTGGACCTCTTTGATCCCGAAATGCCCGACGCCTGGAAACAGGGATTTTTTATGCGCCAGGCAGACCGGAAGATCCTGATGAAAAGCGACTACCTGCGCAAAGAAGCGGAACTCTATATTGACTATATCTCCAAAGGAGAGGATGTCAATGCCAACCAATTCATGTGCAAGACCCTGAAAGAAGTAAATGAAGGCGGGGTTTTTCTTACTGAATGGATCCACGAACAGAGCAGGGCCCTGCTGGAACAGGATAAACTGGTAGCGGTGCTGGGCGGTGATCACAGCGTGCCGCTGGGTTATATGAAAGCCATTGGCGAAAAATACGGAGACTTTGGCATTCTCCAGATCGACGCGCACTGTGACCTGCGGGAAGCGTATGAAGGATTCCGGCACTCCCATGCCAGTATCCTGTACAATGCGCTAAAAGAGATCCCCCAGCTAAAACAACTGGTGCAGGTGGGTGTCCGGGATTACAGCCAGGTGGAATGGGATTATATCAAGAACAGCAATTATAAGGTCGTTTCCTACTTCGACCGCGAAATCAAGGAACGCCAGTTTGGCGGGGATACCTGGAAACACCTGGCCGATGAGATCGTAAGCAAACTGCCGGACCAGGTTTATATCAGCTTTGATATCGATGGACTGGACCGTAAACTTTGCCCGCATACCGGCACCCCGGTACCCGGCGGCTTTGAACTCGAAGAGGTTTTCTTCCTCTTCAGAACCCTGCTGGCCAGCGGCAAAAAAATCATTGGTTTCGACCTCTGCGAAGTGGGCGTCAGTGATTCCGACTGGAACGCCAATGTGGGAGCCCGGGTGCTTTTTAAGTTGTGTAATTTACTGGTAACAAGTAACAGTTGAAATGTACCGATTCCGTTTTCTGCTAAAGAATGAAAAACTAAAGCAATATCACCGGATTGCTTTTCTCCTGATTCTCATTAACCTCCTCCTCTTTATTTACCTGGCTGTTTCAACAGGTGCGAAGGATATCCGGATCAGTTCACTCATTACGGCCGCTTTACTGATCTCCACCCTCTCGATTGATTATTTCCTGGAGAAAAAGAAGAAAAACGAAGACAGTCCCTACAAACTGCTCGCAGAATACCTGGTTGCAATGGCCTGGTGGAAGCTGGGATACGGGTGGCTGGCATTGCTATTTTTTTTGCTGGCTATGCTTTACCTCGGCGCCAAAAGAAAATTGCAGGTCCATGTCTTTACTGAATACATCAGTTATCCCTCCCTGCCCGAAAAGAAAATAAAATGGCAGGAATTAAATGCGGTGATCCTCAGGGACGGGCTGCTCACTATCGATTTCAAAAACAACAAACTCATCCAGCAGACCATTGATGAAAACAGCCTGGTGGATGAACAGGAGTTTAACGATTACTGCAGGGGGCAAATATGCACCACATAGCGATCAGCCCGACTCCCCACTCCCCACTCCCGACTCCCCACTCCCGACTCCCGACTCCCAACTCCCGACTCCCGACTCCCAACTCCCGACTCCTCACTCCCGACTCCCCACTCCCCCACTCTCCCCCTCCATTCCCTATCTTTGCCCCATGTCTCTTACCCAGTCTCCCTATATCCTTTATTCCGACGGAAAAGGAAATATTTTCGAGGATGTCTCGCTCTATGTCACCGGCCGTACCGGCTGGGATGCCGTTCCTGTACCGGAAGATGAGTGGATCGAATTGCCGGATGGCGGTTCTCTTTATGAATTACCGGGCCGCCGGGGTATCGGTATCGATGTAAAAACTGGTGAAATGCGGCTTTGTGAAAAAGGCTGGGCCGTAGCGGCTTTTATTCCGCCCGCGCATACCGGTTATTACCTCGCTGCCTATGAAACAGCACCCGATGCGCCCACCCTTCCCCTGTTTTGCTATACCGCAGCCGGCTGGCTGAATGAGAAATTTTATGTCCCGGCTGTACGTATCGAAGCTGATATCCGCCAGGAATGTGCGGGTTATGATGCGATGAAAGTGGAGCAGGGTGCGAAAGAGTTGCTGAAGCATTACCCGCATAACCGGCTGGTGGCCCACCTGATGAATAATTGTGCATTGACTTATAGTTGCCCGGCCGCCCGGAATTTTGCCCTCGGCCGCTGGGAATGTCCGGTACCGGCTTCACCGGCCTGTAATGCCAACTGCGTGGGTTGTATTTCCCTGCAACCGGATGAAGAACCGATTGTTTCAACACAGGACCGGCTCACGTTTAAACCCACTGCTGAAGAGATCGTGGAGTTTACCGTGCCGCACCTGGAAACCGCACCCTTTCCCATTGTGAGTTTCGGGCAGGGGTGTGAAGGTGAACCCCTGCTGATGTGGGAAACCATCCGCGAAGCGATCATTGAAATCCGGAAACATACAAAGAAAGGAAGCATCAATATCAATACCAATGGTTCCAACCCGGAAGCTGTAAAAGTATTGTGTGAAGCGGGTCTGGATTCTATCCGGGTCAGTACGAATTCGGCCCGGCGGGAGATCTACCTCCCCTATTACCGGCCGAACAATTATGAATTCGAAGATATTATTGAGAGCCTGAAAGTGGTCACTTCGTATGGGGGCTGGACCTCCATCAATTATTTTGTTTTCCCCGGTATGACGGATTCTGAAGCGGAATATGAAGCCCTGCGGAAACTGATCCTGCAAACCGGATTGAAAATGATCCAGTGGCGCAATTTCAATATTGACCCTGACTGGTACCTGGGTAAGATCGGTGTAACGGATACCGGCGACTGTATGGGGGTAAAACAATTGCAGCACCTGATCCGCGAAGAATTCCCCGATTTAAAATTCGGGTATTTCAACCCGCCGGTGGAACGGATCCGGGGACGTTACGAATCAGATTTCGCACATAGCTGACCGGTATGCATTCAACCCCTTCCAAAACCGTTTATACCGGGATCGCTGTTGCGGTACTGGCCACTTTTATATGGTCCTGGAACTTTATTGTAGCAAGGGGTATTTATTCAGCAATCCCCCCGGTAAGTCTCGCTTTCTACCGGTGGCTTACGGCTACGGTGATCATTTTCCCTTTCGCCATTTCATCGTTCAGAAAGGAATGGCCGGCTGTAAAGAAATCCCTGCTGTACTTCGGACTTGCCGCCGCAAGCGGTATCTCCATTTTCAACACATTTGTGTATATCGGGGCCCGGTACACCACGGCCATTAACCTGGCGCTGATCGGGACTACCTCCTCCCCGGTACTTTCTGTTCTCTTTGCCCGTATTTTCCTGAAAGAACATATCCATACTACCCGGATCCTCGGCATGGTCCTTTGTATCACGGGTATTTTATTCCTGCTGGCTAAGGGCGACTGGCACAATCTCCTGCACCTGCATTTCACGAAAGGAGATCTCTGGGTATTGGGAGCGGGGCTTTCCTTCGCGGTATATAATACGATGGTGAAAAAGAAACCTGCTGATATCTCTCCTGTAAATTTTCTTTTTGTGGTCTTCTTACTGGGAACCCTCCTGCTTTTTCCTTTTTATCTAAAAGAAAGAAGCACCACTGCCGCGGTAAACTGGCATCCTTCCATCCTGCTGATCATCCTCTATCTCGGTCTTGGCGCTTCGGTCCTCTGCTTCTGGATCTGGAATATTGCCATCCGCCGGCTTGGGGCGGGAAGAGCCGCCTTATTCGGCAACCTGATCCCCGTATTCAGTACCCTCGAAGCCGTCCTGATCCTGGGGGAAAAGATCAGCTGGATACACCTGCTCAGTTTCGGGCTGGTCATTACCGGTTTACTGATCGCCAACCTGCGGAAATAGCCGCTTTTGGATAATCTTAACAATTAATACAGGGGGGCTTGTGCAAGTTGCACAGGGTTTGCATCGTTAATAACACCTGTGTATAAACAACAAGGTCTTTCATTGAACACCAATCTCTAAATTTGTATGAATAACGTGTACACTATGTCGGCCTCCCTTGAAGCACAATACCGGTCCAGAGCGGCCCTGATAACGGGTGTTTTTACTGTTCTTTTTATCCTGCTGATGTTCCTGTTGAAGTGGAAACTCCCGGTATTTGAGAAAACAACGGAGTTTACCGGTATCGAGGTGGAATTGAATTTACCTCCGGATCCCCCCTTTCCTTTACAGGACGGCGGCGGTGGCGGCGGCAATCCTGTTCAGGCAACCGGAGCGCCGGGTATTGCCCAGGCGGCCCCCATGCCTCCTGGTACCAATGAGCCTTCCCGGGATGTAAAAGAAACGGATGATAACAGCAACAGCCCGGCGATCACAAAGCCAATCGCGATCACAAAACCCAATGCAACGAAGATCACGAATACCTCTGTTACCAAAACCGAACCCAAAGTAATTGAGAACCCCGCGCCTCCCCGGCCCAAGGCGGTCCTGGGAAAAACTACAACCGGTACCGGGCGTGGTGGTGGTGCGGCTGAAAACTATGACCGCAGCGGTGGTGCAGGAACCGGAACAGGTGTTGGAAATGGCAGTGGTGTGGGTGGTGGTAACGGCAGTGGTGTGGGTGGCGGCAATGGCACTGGTGCCGGTACGGGCAGTGGCCCGAGGGTAACCAGGGGCGACCGGAGGATTGTCCGTAGTTATTCCTTTGAAGGGGATCTGGAGAAAGCCACGATCTACGCGAATGTAAATGTATCGCCGGATGGCACCGGCAGTTTTGTCAGCATTGCCAAAGGATCCAGCAATAGCAGCAATACCTATAAAGAAGCGATCATGCGTTACCTGCGGAATATCCGGTTCGACAAAGCTGATCACGAATCCATGATCACCGTCCAGTTCAATTTCCGGGTGAATTAAATACTGATTTTTTTGAGCGCCATCTGCTGCGGCAGATGGTTTTTTATTGGGGCAAATCCTACTTTTGCTGCAATGGATTACAGTCAGACACTGGACTATCTGTATAACCGCCTGCCCATGTTCAGCCGGGTCGGGACAGCCGCCTATAAAAAGGACCTGGCGAATACCCTTGAACTTTGCCGGGAACTGGGCAACCCGCAATCCCGTTTCAAAACGATCCATATTGCCGGCACCAACGGAAAAGGTTCCGTGAGTCATATGCTGGCGGCCATCTTTCAGTCTGCCGGGTATAAAACAGGGCTTTACACCTCCCCCCACCTGAAAGATTTCAGGGAACGGATAAAAGTAAACGGGGAGATGATCCCGCAACCGGCCGTGGTTGACTTTACCGAAAAGATCATACCGCAGATAGACCGGCTGGAACCCAGTTTCTTTGAGATCACTGTTGCCATGGCATTTGATTATTTTGCCAGGGAAAAAGTGGATATCGCAGTGATCGAGACCGGTTTGGGAGGAAGGCTGGACAGTACCAACATTGTACGGCCCGAGCTTTCCATTATCACCAATATCGGCTATGATCATATGAACCTGCTGGGTGATAGCCTGGAAAAAATTGCGGCTGAAAAAGCCGGCATCATCAAGGAAAACACAGCGGTCATCATAGGTGAAACATTGCCGGAAACCCTTCCCGTATTTGAGAAAATGGCTGCAGCGAAAAACAGCCCCCTGCACCTGGCTGGCAGGGAACGACAGGCCGTGAACTGGCAATGGAAAAACAACCTGCTGGAAGTGGAAGTGGCAGCCGCCCATCATACCGATCATAAAAAATATATACTCGACCTGCCTGGGATTTACCAGACCAAAAACCTGCTGTCCGTATTGTGTGCCTGTGAGCTGCTGCATGATAAAGGCTGGAAACTGGATGAGAAAGCGATTCACAACGGGCTTCTTCATTCCAAAAAAATTTCAGGGCTCTATGGCCGCTGGGAAATAATCCACACCCATCCCCTGCTGGTACTGGATGTGGCGCATAATGTGGACGGGATCAAACAACTACTGCAACAGGTGGAGCTTACCGAGCACAGGCAGCTGCATTTTGTACTGGGCATGGTAAAAGACAAGGAAGTGGAGAAAGTACTCACGCTCTTACCGGCTAACGCCAAGTATTATTTTACCCGTGCACGGATACCGCGGGCTTTACCCGAAACTGAACTGGCATCCAAAGCGGCAGAAGCCGGTCTGAAAGGATCCGCATTTGCTGATGTGAACAGGGCTGTTTATGCAGCGTCCCTGTATGCCGGAACCGGAGATATAATCATTGTCTGTGGTAGTGTTTTCCTGGTTGGCGAAGTCAGCCTGGCCGCTGTAAAGGAAACCTGGTCAGGTGGTAATGACCAGGCCGCATTCCGGGAAATAACTGATTCCGCCCATTTCTTCCATTAATATTTCAGCTCCCCCAGTTTTTCCAGTCCATAAAGCAGGCAGCTGACGTGCATGGCCTGCAGTAACTGGTTATTCCGCAGCAGGCTTTTCAATTCATCAATACTTAGCTCCACCACCTCGATCTCCTCGTTATCATCGAGTTGCTGATCCGCTACTTTTTTGCCTCCTTTCGCCAGGAACATATGCATCAGGTTGGAATTGGTGGAAGGATTGGGGGAAATTTTACCGAGGTATTCGAAGGAACTGAACGCATAGCCGGTCTCTTCTTTCAGTTCCCGCGCTATTGCGGCTTCCAGGCTGGTATCCGTATCATCCACGCATCCCCCGGGAATTTCAATACAGGTTTCCCCAATCGCATGACGGTATTGCTTTACCATCAGTATCTTTCCCTCTTCCGTCACCGGCAATGCTCCCACCCAGGTAGAGAAGTCATAAATATAATAAGGGTCCACGATCTTCCCCCCCGGCGTTTCGCATCGCTCCCGGCGTACTTTGAACCAGTTGTCGTTAAACAGGTATTCGGAGGAGAGTACTTTCCATTTCATAAATCAGGTGTTGGGTGACAGTTGGCAGTTGACTGTTGTCGGTTGTCAGTTGTCGGTTGTCGGGTGTCAGTTGTCGGTTGTCAGTTGCCGGTTGTTGTTAAGATTTTCTGATAATAAGCAGCTTAGTTGACTGCTAATATATTTTTATACTATCAAACTCGCGTCTCGCAGCTCGTGGCTCGTCGCTTTCCCCTACCAGTTGTTCTTTTCCCGAAGCGTTGTAATATGCGCCACATGATGTTTGCCATGCCATGCATAGAGACCTAACAGGTACCAGAGCCGGATTGTTTTTTTCAGTCCCGGATGATAGGCGGTCCTGTTATTCCATTCATCATCCGTAACATATTTCAATGTTTCGTACCAGCGGGCGTGGAGGGCATGCAGCAGGGTGAGGGAAATGTTGACCGGGAGTTTCTTTACATCATACAGTTCGGCCCATAATTGCTCTTCGTATGTTTTGATCGTGGGATTGTCCTCCGTCAGGGCGAGTTTAAACCGGCAATAGGCATTCATGTGACTGTCCGCCACATGGTGTACCAACTGGTGAACGGTCCATCCTCCTTCCCGGTACGGTGTCTGCAATTGCGCTTCGTCCAGGTTCAGGATCGCATTTTCCATCAGCAGGGGCAGAAACTTGATATCGGCCAGCCATTCGATTTTCTGTTCTATGGAATAAGGTTTGGGTTCGTACTGCCCGATGGGATAGCGGGGATCTGTGGTCAGCTGCATCGTTTATCCTATTTTATTACCTGAATAAGTTCCACTTCAAATACCAGGGTGGCGCCCCCCGGAATATCATGGCCCGCTCCCCGGTCACCATAAGCGAGATGAGAAGGAATCCATAAGCGCCAGTGACTGCCTTCTTTCATCAGCGGCAGGGCAATCTGCCATCCTTTGATCAGTGCGGTCAGCGGGGCAGAAAAAGGCTGCCCTCTTTTAAAGGAATTATCAAATTCTTTTCCATCCAGCAGGGAGCCTTTGTAATGGGCTTTTACCGTTTCTTTCAACAAGGGCTGCGCCCCTGTTCCTTCTTTGATCACTTCATACTGGATGCCTTCGGGCAATTCCGCTACACCTGCCTTTGTTTTGTTCTCCGCCATAAAGGCCAGGCCGGCCGCTTTTTGTGCTTCAATTTTTCCCTGCATAAATTCTTTTAGTTTGTTTTGAATACTCATATTCCAAAGGGTTTTTAACCCGGTTATAAAATGCTAATTACGCTGGCCGCCCGTAATTGTTCGAAAAAAAAATAAGTAATGCCCGCCTAAAAATTTCATTTATCAACAGGGGGCTTTGCTTCCGCAGGGATCACTCTTCTCTCAACGAATGCCCGGTCAGGCTGATGAACACATCTTCCAGGTTGGCCAGTTTCATTTCCCTCGGCCTTTCAAATCCGGTCGCCAGCAGGTTATCAATCAGTTTATCGGGGGTATCCAGCGCTATGATTTTGCCGGCATCCATGATCGCCACCCGGTCGCAGAGGTATTCCGCTTCATCCATATAATGCGTGGTAATGATCACTGTGGTCCCCCGTGCCCTGATATTTTTCACCAGTTCCCAGAGACTTCGCCGCGCCTGCGGATCCAGTCCCGTAGTGGGTTCATCCAGGAAAATGATCCGTGGCTGGTTTATCAGCGTAGTGGCTACCGAGAAGCGTTGTTTCTGACCTCCGCTGAGTTCCTTCACGCTGGCTTTGGCCTTATCTTTCAGGTTTACCATTTCCAGCAATGCCATGGGGTCAACTTTCCGGTTGTACAGGCCGCAGAACAATTCGATCAACTGGAGCAGGTTCAAACCCGGGAAATACCCGCTGGTCTGCAATTGTACCCCGATGATCTTCTTGATCTCCCGGGGGGCTTTGTCAAGGTTCAGCCCGTCCACGGTCACGCTGCCGCTGGTCTTGGTACGCAGGGTCTCCATGATCTCCAGCGTGGTGGATTTACCGGCCCCGTTGGGACCCAGCAATCCGAATATTTCCCCTTCGTTCACGTCAAAGGAAATCCCTTTTACCGCCTGGAAGTTTCCATAATTCTTTACCAGGTCTTTTACAGATATAATAGTAGTTGCCATTGTTATAAATAGGTTTCCAGTTCCTCCATCATTAGCCTGCTGCCTACAAAAAAAGGCGAGCGCTGGTGCAGTTCGGTAGGTACTACATCGAGGATCCGGATCTTCCCGTTGGTTGCCTTCCCCCCTGCTACGGTAACGATAAAGGCAAAGGGATTGCATTCGTATAACAGCCGCAGCTTTCCCTTTGGTTTATCAACTGTTCCGGGGTACATAAAGATCCCCCCCTTGATCAGGTTACGGTGCACATCGGATACCATGCTGCCAATATAGCGCTGGGTATAGGGTCCTCCGTTTGTTTTATCCTTCTGCTGGCAGGTCGTAATATAATTCCGTACCCTTTCTTCATACTGGAAAAAGTTCCCGTGGTTCACCGAATAGATCTTTCCAAGTTCCGGGCATTTGATATCCGGGTGACTGAGGGTCCATTCGCCAATGGAAGGATCCAGGGTAAAACCATTCACTCCCCGGCGTGTGGCATAGACCATCATCGTGGAAGATCCGTAAACAATATACCCTGCGGCCACCTGCTGGATACCCGGTTGCAGGAAATCCTCTTTTGTCACTACAGTACCGATCGGTGTAACCCGGCGATATACGCTGAAGATGGTCCCGATGGAAACATTCACATCAATATTGGCGCTTCCGTCCAGCGGGTCATAGAGACAAACATATTTGGAGTTCACGCTTTTTGCATCATCGAAAGCCACAAAATCATCCAGTTCTTCGCTGGCGATACCCGCACAGGCGATCCCGTGTTTCAGCACCCCGGTAAACTGGTCGTTGGCAAATACATCCAGTTTCTTTACTTCCTCTCCCTGCACGTTGATGGTCCCGGCATCCCCCAGGATATCCACCAGGCCGGCTTTGTTGACTTCCACATTCACCCGTTTGGCTGCCAACCCGATATTCCGGAGCAGGTGGGACAATTCACCGGTGGCATGCGGAAAATCCCGGAGCTGCTGGATCGTGAACTCGTCGAGCGTTTGCACTTTACGGTTAACCTTCATATGGAGCAATTTGAAAAGACAAATGTAAGGTTTTGGGGGGTGAGTTTAAAAGCAGGCGGAAACACAGCGGGAAAAGGAATATTAACGACATTTGCCGCCAACCCAATCTCCCGTAAATTATGAAGGTCTTCAAATTCGGTGGCGCCTCGGTCAACAGTGTGGAACGGATTCAGAACCTGGCCCGGATCATGCTGGAAAAGCAGGAAGGAAAAACGATGGTTATTATTTCGGCCATGGGGAAAACCACCAATGCCCTGGAAAAAGTGGCGGAAGCCTTTTATGCGGGGAAAAAAGAAGAAGCCCTGGGTTTATTTGAACAGGTAAAACAACAGCACCTCGGCATTGCCAAATACCTTTTGGTCACTCATTATCTTGCCTGCGAGGCGCAACTCCGGGATTTTTTTACGGAAGTGGAGTGGTTGCTGCACGATGAACCGGTCCGGGATTTTGATTATTACTACGACCAGGTGGTTTGTTCCGGGGAATTATTTTCCACGGCGATCATCAGCGCCTACCTGAATGAAACAGGGATCCGCAATCAATGGATGGATGTGCGGGATATTTTCCGTACGGATGATGATTTCCGGGATGCGGATATTGACTGGGATTTTACCCGGCAGATGGTACAGGAGCAGGTAGTGCCGGTTTTAAGCGGGTACCCGATCGTCCTGACCCAGGGTTTTATCGGGGCTACCGACGAAAACGAAAGCACCACCCTGGGCAGGGAGGGCAGTGATTATTCCGCAGCCGTCTTTGCCAATATGCTGGGTGCAGACAGCCTCACGATCTGGAAAGACGTGGTAGCCGTGATGAATGCGGATCCCAAACAATTTCCCGATGCGGTTTCCCTGCCCGAGCTCAATTACAATGAAGTGATCGAGATGGCGTATTACGGAGCGCAGGTCATCCATCCCAAAACCATCAAGCCCCTGCAGAACAAGGGCATCCCGCTCTATGTAAAATGTTTCCTCGATCCTTCCCTGCCCGGGACCCTGATCCATAACGGGTCGCTGCCACCCCTGCCTCCGGTGATCGTACTGAAAGAAAAACAGGTGCTGATTGAACTGTCATCCAGGGATTTTTCTTTTATCGGCGAACAGCATGTGGGGCAGTTGTATCACCTGTTTGAAAAACTGCATATCAAACCCAACCTTACCCAGAACGGAGCGATCAGTTTTCTCTGCGTCACCGATGACAAAACGGAAAAGATCGGGAAACTGGCATCCGCTGCAGCCGAATTCCTGGATGTGCAGGTGAAAAAAGAGTTATCGGTACTTACGGTCAGGCATTATAACCCGGAAATCGTGGAGCAACTGATCAGCGGAAGAACCGTGCTGCTGCGGCAGCAGACCGCCGATACGGTACAGATTTTATTGGGATAATTTATTTGCGGCCTTCCACTGTAATGGTCTGTATCATTTTTTTGGCCACCGGTTTTTCGTGCAGGGTGGCGGGTTGCCAGGTTCCCATTTTTTCGAGGCGGGTGATGAGTTCATCGTTAAAATCATCGGCATCCTTAAACCCTTTCAGCACTTTAAAATTAACCGGAACACCGTCACTGTCCACCACAAATTCCACCTGTATAAAGGCACGGCTGACTCCCCTGGGAAGGAAGGCCGTCATCTCCTTACCCAACTGATCCAGGTATTTCATAAACGCATCCCCGCCGCCGGGGAATTGCGGCCACTGGTGTACCGCATCCGTCAGGACATCAATACGGCGGTTCAGGTGTGATACAGGCTGCTTCTTCAACGGCTGTTGTTTCTGTTCGGTCAGCGGATTTTCTTTCCGGGGGGAGGATTCATTGACAATATATTCTCCCTTGTCACCGATCATAACCACGGGCAGCTGCTGGTATTTTTCAAAAAAATCAAACGCATCGCCGAGCCGGTCTTCAAACTTCTTAAGCTCGGGATCATCCTTGGTCAGGCTTTCCAGGTATTTCACACTTTTCTCCACGTTATACCGGATGGGGAAAATATGCACAGGGATAAAATCCTGGCCCAGGTCCTTGGCATGTGTGGCGAGTACATAGAGTTCATCGATCTGCTGGTCCGTAATGGGAATACAACCCACCGTCACACAACTGCCGTGGATGTAAATATCGCTGCCTGGTTTCAGGGAATCGCTGAGTATTTTATCCGAAGCATTCGGGTAATTGAGACCCAGGGATAAATAGTAATTGCTCTGGGGGTTAAATTCATTGATATAATAAAAACCTTCCGGCACCTGGAAATCGCCCTGCATTCTTTTCGGACCCAGCGCCCCGGCCAGGGCACAGACCCGGTAGGTCTTAAATAACCGGAAGGGCTCCTTTAATTCATTCTTTACCCACACTTCCAGCTGGCTGTCGTATTTGAAGGACCGGATGTAGAGATAACGGGCCGGCCATTTCAGCTTTTTTGCTTCGAATTGTTTTTGCAGGGTATCTTCTTTCCG
This sequence comes from Sphingobacteriales bacterium, assembly GCA_016192105.1. GTDB lineage: Bacteria > Bacteroidota > Bacteroidia > Chitinophagales > Chitinophagaceae > JJ008. Next base: position 76,065 of record JACPUV010000026.1, read on the forward strand.
GTCCAGGGCTTCGCTGGGGCGGGGAAATGATTTCTGGTAATCAACAAACGAATAGAAAGAAGAGCCCCCTTTGCTCATAGTGGGAGCCGGCTGTGCCTGCAGGTAAACAGTTGCCAGTACAGAAACGACGGATAATAAAATGTTCCTCTTCATGTCCTCGATCCAGTTCAACGGCCGGGAATACGGCATTATTATTTTTTTATTGCTAAAACGCTGGTAAATATACTCAAAAATAGTGCTGGAAGGGGTCGCCTGGAAGCAGGAAATATCAACATGCCTTGATAACCCAAGGTAATTTCTCCACCGGTGATCAGAGATTTCCCCTTGCTTCCTGTTCCCTTTCAATGGCTTCGAAGAGGGCTTTGAAATTGCCCTTGCCAAAACTCTTCGCCCCTTTGCGCTGGATGATCTCAAAAAACAGGGTGGGACGGTCTTCCACCGGCTTTGAAAAGAGCTGCAGCAGGTATCCTTCATGATCCCGGTCCACGAGGATTCCCAGTTCCCGGAGCGGGGCCAGGTCTTCATCAATCGGTCCTACCCGGTCCAGCAGGTCGTCATAATAGGTGGTCGGTACTTTGAGGAATTCCACCCCACGGCTTTGCAGTTCCGTGACTGTTTTTACAATGTCATTTGTGGCCAGTGCCACATGCTGGCAGCCTTCCCCGTTATAAAAATCAAGGTATTCCTCCACCTGGCTTTTTTTCTTGCCTTCGGCGGGCTCATTGATCGGAAATTTCACAAACCCATTGCCGCTGCTCATCACTTTGCTCATCAGGGCCGAATATTCCGTCGAAATATCTTCGTCATCAAAAGAGAGGATATTCTTAAAGCCCATGACCTCTTCATAAAATTTCACCCAGGGATTCATCTGGTTCCAGCCCACATTGCCAACACAATGATCCACATAGAGCAGGCCGGTGTCGGCGGGCCGGAAATTCGGGTTAGTCCAGGGCCGGTAACCGGGCATAAAAGCGCCCCGGTAATTTTTTCTTTCAATAAAGAGATGAACCGTATCCCCATAAGTATGGATCCCGCTCATGACCAGTTCGCCCTCATTATCCTTCAGGCGGGTGGGCTCTCTATAGGATTTTGCTCCCCTTTTAGTGGTTTCTTCCCAGGCCCTCGTAGCATCGGGTACCCGGAGCGAAAGCGCTTTTACGCCATCCCCGTGCTGGTGGATATGATCCGCGATCTCGTTACCGGGTTTTAAGGGAGTGGTCAGTACAAAAGTGAGCGCATGCTGTCTTACTGCATAACTGGCCCGGTCCTTTACCCCGGTTTCGGGTCCGGCATAAGCCAGTGCCTGGAAACCGAATGCGCTCATATAAAAGTGGGCGGCCTGTTTGGCATTGCCTACGTAAAATTCAACATAATCGGTGCCCTCGAGGGGCAGAAAATCCAAAGCAGGGGAAAGCGTCTTGTCGTTGGTGATTGTCGTTTTCATACATGTAAACCTGTTTACCGTCAGGCGGTTTAAGAATGGAAAGAATGAATCAGATCGGTTCTTAGTTCCTGCCCCGACCGGAATTGGGACAGTTACCGGAGGATTAAAACAGGCTATCCATGGCCAATGCCTGCATCAGCAGGCTGAAATGACTGCGTTCGTCTGTAAATACTTTATGCGGATAGTCGGGAAGCACGGGGTAAAGTTAAAAAACTTTACCCGACAAGAGGAACAGCCGGTACGGAAATTTAACAGGGGTTTTCATAGCCCAAATCCCTATTTTTGAATCCATTCAAAACCCATTTTTTTGTAACAGGTATGTTCTTCTTTAGCAGTACCTTCTATATCATCACCCTGGTATTACAGGGAATCTGTGTTTTTCATTGTATCCGGAAAGGGAATCAGCAAAACTGGATCTGGCTGATCGTTTTCCTGCCCCTGGTTGGTTGTATCATTTACTTTTTTTCGGAAATACTCACAAGCCGTGGAATCCGTTCTGTGCAAACCGGAGTGAGCGGGATCATTAATCCCTCCGGCTCTGTCAGGAAGCTGGAGGAAAACCTTCGTTTTTCCGATACATTTAATAACCGGATCGCCCTGGCGGATGCCTACCTGGCGTCAGGTCGCACCCGGGACGCTATCGATCTCTACGAAAAAAGCCTGACGGGTGCTTTTGCAGAAAATGAAGATGCCATTGCCAAACTGGCTTTTGCTCATTACCGAGAAAAGAACTATGAAGCGGTGATCCGCGAGGCAAAGAAGATCTGTTCCCTGCCACAGTTTCCCCGGTCGAAGACGCATATTCTCTATGCCATGTCCCTGGGTTACGCGGGACAAACCGCGCAGGCAGAAGAAGAATTCCTGAAGTTGAAGGGCCGGTTTTCCAATTTTGAAGCCCGCTATTACTATTCCTTATTTTTACAGCAAAATAACAGGTCCGGTGAAGCCCGTGCAGTTCTGAATGACATGATCGCCGAAGTGCCCCAGTTAAGCGGGGTGGAAAGAAGGCATCACCGCGAATGGATCAGCCTGGCCAAAGACTCCCTGAATAAAATGCCATGACAGCCAAAGAAAAAACCCCTGCTTCCCTGCCCCATATCGGGATACTGGGTGGCGGACAACTGGGACGTATGCTCCTGCAGGCTGCGGCCAATTACCCGGTTATTGTCCATGTGTTAGAGAATGAGGAAGAATGTCCCGCCGCCCATCTCTGCCATCATTTTACCCGGGGAGATATCCGCGATTTTGATTCCGTTTATAATTTTGGTAAAAGTTTAGATGCCATTACCATAGAGATTGAAAATGTGAATGTTGAGGCGTTAGAAAAACTGGAAACTGAGGGAGTGAAAATTTACCCCCGCCCCTCCGTTTTACGCACCATTAAGAATAAGATCCTGCAGAAAGAATATTACCGTGAGCACCAGATCCCCACTGCCGGTTTTATAGTAACGCACAACCTCGGCGAACTGGAAAAGGCATTGGATTTTTTACCCGCTGTACACAAGATCGGAGAAGGCGGTTATGATGGCAAGGGGGTACAATTGCTGCGAACCAAAGAAGAGCTCAGCAAAGGATTTGAAGCCCCGGCAGTACTCGAGAAAATGGTTTTCATCCAGACGGAAATTGCTCAAATGGTGGCCATTAATGAAAAGGGAGAGACTGCACTTTACCCGCCGGTGGAAATGCTTTTTGATCCGGACCTTAACCTGCTCGACTACCAGTTATGCCCGGCCGAGTTAAGTACCCAGGCCCTGTACCGGGTGGAAGCCATCGCCCTTTCCGTGGTCCGGAACTTTAAGTCACCCGGCATATTTGCGGTTGAAATGTTCGTGGACAAAAACGGAGATGTGCTTGTTAACGAGACGGCACCGAGGGTACATAACAGCGGGCATCACACCATTGAAGCCCATTATTGCTCACAGTTTGACATGCTCTGGCGGATCATGCTCGGCTATCCGCTGGGCAATACCGATGCCATCCTGCCTTCTATCATGGTCAATATTATCGGCGCGGAAGGATTCAGCGGTGAGGTTCATTACCAGGGACTGGAGGAAGTACTGAAAATAGACAATGCTTTCGTGCATTTATACGGGAAAAAACAAACCAAGCCCGGCCGGAAAATGGGTCATGTAACCATTCTGAGCAAGGAAAAACAGGATCTCTTGCATAAATCCAATAAAGTAAAACGGACCCTCCTGCCAAAAACCTGAGCCCCTTTTATCCACCTGCCGAACCGCTTATAATTCTGCACAAAGCCGTGCAGGAAACACGCCGTTTTGACGTCAAATAGCTTGCAATTAACTGTTACCTTTATTCTTTTATTCCTTACAATTGCTGTTTACCGCACATGAGAACCGCTACAAATACACTTATCGTTTTTTTATTACTGATCGCCGCTTCCTGCGGAAATAAAAAAAATAAGATCCAGCCACCTCAGCCCGGGGCAGCCGGAGCAAAAACGCCCCCGATGCGGGTGGATGCCTATATCGTAAAGACCGAATCCTTCGGGGAGTCCATTGAAGTACCCGGGAATATCCTGGCCAACGAAGTGGCGGAGATTCACCCCGAAGTTTCGGGCCGGATCGTGTACCTGAACCCGGCCGAAGGGAAATACATCGGCAAAGGCACCTTACTCGCCAAGCTCTATGACGCAGACCTCGTGGCTCAGCTAAAAAAACTGCAGGTGCAGCTGGCCCTGGCTGAAAAGACCGAAGAACGGCAATCCCAGTTATTAAAGATCCAGGGCATCAGCCAGCAGGATTATGATATCAGCCTTCTGCAGGTCAACAACCTGAGAGCGGATATCGGTATTATACAGACCAGTATTGCCAAAACAGAAGTGAGGGCCCCCTTCAGCGGACAACTGGGGTTACGGAATATCAGTATGGGCGCTTATGTATCTCCCGCTTCAGTTATTGCCATTATTAACCAGACGGATCAGTTGAAACTGGATTTTTCGATACCTGAAAAATATAGCGGTCAGATTAAAGTGGGACAATCCATCAACTTCCGTTTTGAAGGCGCTGATCAGGTACACAAGGCCAGCATCATTGCCATTGAGTCCAATGTAACGGAGAATACACGCAGCCTGACGGCCCGTGCCCGGGTGGTTGGCAGGGACAAGGCCCTGTTGCCCGGTGCTTTTGCCAAAGTGCAGCTGAATTTTGACCCGGATCCCCATTCATTGCTGATTCCCACACAGGCCGTTATACCGCAGGCAAGGGGTAAAAAAGTGGTCTTGTACAAAAACGGGATGGCCAGTTTTACCGATATCGTTACCGGGGTAAGGGATTCTTCCCGCATACAGGTCCTGGAAGGATTGAAGAACGGGGATACCGTGGTGATCACCGGGTTACTGAGTGTACGGCCCGATGCACCGATCCAGGTGGGTAAAATCATTAACAATAAAAAATGAGTTCCTGCAATAACCCGGTAACAATGCCGGGTAAGAGAAGCCGCTCAATGATCCAGTTATGAATATTTCAGCATTAAGTTTACGCAGGCCGGTGCTGGCCGTGGTGATGAATATCATCATTGTATTGTTTGGGGTGATCGGCTTCAGGTTCCTCGGCATACGGGACTACCCGGCCATTGATCCGCCCAATATCAGTGTGCGGACCTCTTACCCCGGTGCCAATGCCGATATTATCGAAACACAGATCACCGAGCCCCTGGAGAAAGCCATCAACGGGATCGCCGGCGTCAAGAATATCACATCCAGCAGCAGCAACGGAAGCAGCAATATCAATGTGGAATTTGAACTGAATGAGGACCTGGAGGCTGCGGCTAATGATGTCCGTGATAAAGTATCGCAGGCCCAGCGTTCCCTGCCCACCGACCTGGATGCGCCGCCGGTGGTATCCAAGGCCGATGCAAGTTCGGATCCCATCCTGTCCATGACCCTGCAAAGCAATACCCGCAACCAGCTGCAGATGACCGAGTATGCCAACAACGTGCTGGTGGAAAGATTACAAACGATCCCCGGGGTGAGCGGTATCCAGATCTGGGGGGAAAAACGATATGCCATGCGTATCTGGATCGACCCCGCCAAACTGATCGCATATAATGTAACAGCCGGCGATGTGCAATCCGCCCTGTTAAAAGAAAATGTGGAACTGCCTTCCGGTAAAATATCAGGCAATGCCACTGAACTGACGGTAAGAACATTCGGGCGGCTGAATACCGAGGAAGAATTCAACAACCTGATCGTAAAGAATGTAAACGGTACCGATATCCGGTTAAAGGATATTGGCGAAACCGTACTGGGTCCTGAGAACGAAGAAACCGTATTAAAAGGGAATGGTACCCCCATGATCGCCCTGGCCGTGATTCCCCAGCCCGGTTCCAATTATGTGTCGATATCCGATGAATTTTACAAACGCCTTGACCAGATCAAAAAAGATGTACCCGATGATGTAAAGATCAATATCGCCATGGACCAGACCCGGTTCATCAAAAAATCCATTTTGGAAGTACAGGAGACCCTGATGATCTCTTTCCTGCTGGTGGTGATGATCATCTATGCTTTCTTCCGTGACTGGATCATCGCCCTGCGTCCGTTGATCGATATCCCGGTTTCCCTGATCGGCGCTTTCTTTATCATGTACCTGATGGGGTTCACCATCAACGTGCTTTCCCTGCTGGCGATCGTACTGGCTACCGGCCTGGTGGTGGATGACGGGATTGTGGTAACGGAAAATATCTATAAACGGATCGAACGGGGCATGAATAAATACCAGGCGGCCCTGGAAGGGTCCAAAGAAATTTATTTTGCGGTCATCGCCACATCCATCACCCTGGCAGTGGTTTTTCTGCCGATCATTTTTTTACAGGGATTTGTCGGGCGGTTGTTCCGTGAATTCGGGATCGTGGTGGCCGGGGCAGTCCTGATCTCCGCCTTTGTATCCCTGACCCTGACACCGGTACTGAATGTGAAACTCACAAGGAGGGACCTGACCAAACATCCCTGGTTTTATACCAAGACAGAGCCTTTCTTCCGCTGGATGGAAAACAGTTATCACGCGGCGCTGCAGCGTTTCATGTCATTCCGCTGGATGGCTTTTATCCTGGTAGCCCTTTGCATCGGTGCGATCTTCTTAATCGGCCGCAACCTGAAATCCGAACTGGCGCCGATGGAAGACCGCAGCCAGTTCCGCCTGCAATTAACCGCCCCGGAAGGCACTTCCTTTGATGCCATGGATAAATATGTAACCCGGCTGACCAACCTGATGCTGGATTCGCTGCCTGAAAAGGACATGGTGCTGAGTGTAACCTCCCCCGGTTTCACGGGCTCGGGAAATGCCAACACCGGCTTTGTACGGGTCACCCTGGTTCCGCCGAATGAACGGGTACGTTCACAGGGCGATATTGTAAAAATGATAAACAAAAACATGCCGCGTTTCAATGAAGGGCGTGCCTTTGCCATCGAAGAACAGACCATTTCGGTAAACCGCCGGGGCGGTCAACCGGTGGCCTTTGTGATCCAGAATAACAATTTTGATAAACTCACAAAAATATTACCCGTCTTCCTCGATGAAGCCCGTAAAAGCAGGGTCCTGCAGAATGCGGATGTGGACCTGAAATTCAACAAACCGGAATTAAGGGTAGAGATCGACCGCCTGAAAGCGGCGCAGCTGGGTGTTTCGGTAAATGACATTTCCCAAACCCTGCAGCTGGCCTACAGTAACCGGCGGCTGGGTTATTTCACCAAGGACGGCAAGCAATACCAGGTAATGGGACAAGTGGCGCGCAATGACCGCGATGAACCCAACGACCTGAAGACCCTTTTTGTCCGCAATAACCGGAATGAGCTGATCAGCCTGGACAACCTGGTAACCGTGAATGAGTCGAATACCCCGCCCACTATTTATCACTTCAACCGGTATAAATCGGCCACCATCTCCGCCAATGTACAACCGGGGTTTACAATCGGTGACGGGATCGAAGAAATGGATCAAATCGCGAAGAAATTACTCGATGAGACCTTTGCCACTTCTCTTTCGGGCTCCTCCCGTGATTTTAAGGAAAGCGGCAGCAATACGAGTTTTGCCTTTATCCTGGCCCTGGTGCTGATCTTCCTGATCCTGGCCGCACAGTTTGAGAGTTTTATTGACCCGCTGATCATTATGTTCACCGTGCCACTGGCCATTGCAGGTGCTGTTATTTCGTTAAGCCTGTTTGGCTATACGCTCAATATTTTTTCCCAGATCGGGATGATCATGCTGATCGGCCTGGTGACAAAGAACGGGATCCTGATCGTGGAGTTTGCCAACCAGAACCGGCTTAAGGGTATGAAGAAAACGGAAGCGGTGGTTTACGCTGCCACCCAGCGTCTTCGCCCGATCCTGATGACCAGTATGGCCATGTCGCTTGGCGCCCTGCCACTCGCCCTTTCATTGGGCGCTGCCGCCACCAGCCGCATTCCCCTGGGAGTTGTGATCGTGGGAGGTATCCTGTTCTCGCTTATACTCACGTTATTTGTGATCCCGGCCATGTATTCTTTCTTCTCCTCTGCCCACCGCAGGAGTGAAGTGGAAAAATTTATTCATCCTGTCCCGGAGCCGGTACCGGGCCAGGCATAATTGGTATGACAGCTATGAAATGTTACCCACTTCCCCTTTTATTACTGATCAGCTTTTCAGCAGCAGCGCAACGGTTGCTTCCACTGGAAGAAGCCATCGCCACCGCGCTCAGGAATAACTATGATATACAATTATCAAAGAATGATTCGGCGCTGGCGCAACTGAACAATTCCTACCGGAATGCCGCCCTCTACCCGACGCTGAATGCCAATACCGGGATCACGTTCAACAACAATGACCAGTTGCAAAAATTTTCGGATGGCACCACCCGCGAACGGAAAGGCGTTAAATCATCCAATCTCGTGGCCTCCGTTTCGCTGAACTGGACCCTGTTCGACGGAATGAAAATGTTTGCCACGCGGGATAAAGTCGCGGAGTTTGTCAGGCTCGGGGAACTGGGAATCAAAAACCAGGTGGTGAATACGGTCGCTGATGTGATCAATACCTATTACAATATCGTCCGCCTGAAACAACAGGTAAAAGCCATTGACGAGCAGATCTCCATTAATGAAGAACGGGTAAAACTGGCCGGATACAAACTGGACATCGGTGTCGGCACCAGGCCGGATCTGCTGCAAAGCAAGGTGGACCTGAATGCGCAGAAGGCCCTGAAGCTGGAACAAATAAATGCGATTGACCAGCAAAAAGAAATACTCAACCAGCTGATCACCGGCACGGTATCAAACGGGAACAGCAGCCCGTCCGCATTCTATGAAGTCAGCGATTCCATCCCGATCAACACCGGGCTTAGTTTGGGAGCGGTACAGGAAGGCCTGGAATCCACCAACCCGCTGCTGCTCATGGCCAAAAAAAATATGGATATCGCCCGGCTGACCCTGAAAGAAAGAAAGGCTGAACGGTTTCCTACGGTGGCTTTTGCTTCCAATTACAACTTCAGCAAGTCGGACAACAAAGCGGTGGTCAATCCTTTTCAGCCTTTATTCAGCCGTAACACCGGGTTTAACTACGGCTTTACAGCGAGTATTCCCATCTTCAACCGCTATAATGTACAGCGACAGATCCGGTTGGCCCAACTCGACATCAGCTACCAGCAACTGAATTATGATAACCAGAAATCCCTTATCAGTCTCAGTGTGGTGAACGCTTATAAGGATTATGAACAGCAGAAAAAAGCCCTGGCACTGGAAGAGGAAAATATCAAACTTGCCCGGGAAAATGTGAATATCGTGTTGCAGGTGTACAAACTTAATTCCACCACCCTGATCCAGTTAAAAGAAGCCCAGCTGAGTTTACAACAGGCCTATAACCGGCTCATCGCGGCCCGTTACAATGCCAAGCTGGCGGAGACGGAACTGATGAGGCTGAAGGGAGAGTTGGTTAAATAACGGCAGTTGTCAGTTGTCAGTTGCCTGTTGCCAGGGCTATTGCCGACATTCCGGGAGCCAATTTCTTCAGACTACAGGATCAGGGACCAGATACGGGGAAGTTGTGGTTCTATTATGGATAATATTGCTGAGGGATTTGAACGGGGAGGAAATAACGAATTTAAGAATTCACTGAGTATTGCAAAAGGAGAAACCGGGGAGTTGAAATCACCGTTATACAGGTGCATGGGCAATAAATATATCGCTGCTGAAGATTTCAGGGAAATGTATAGCTTAGCAGACGAATTGACCCGTATGATCACGGGTTTTATGAACTGCCTGATCAGGGCAACCATATAAGGGCAGAAATTTAAAAAAAGGGCAAAGGATGAGTGAACTACAAACTACAAACCACAAACTACAAACCCCGGTTATTGGAATTATTATGGGCAGCGACAGTGACCTGCATGTTATGCAGGCCGCGTCGGATATCCTGAAACAGTTTGGCATTCCGCATGAAGTAACCGTGGTTTCGGCTCACCGTACCCCGCACCGCATGATCGAGTACGCGGAAAAAGCCCGGGAACGCGGGTTGAAAGTGATCATTGCAGGGGCCGGCGGTGCTGCCCATTTACCCGGTATGGTGGCATCCGTGACCACCCTTCCCGTTATTGGTGTACCGATCAAATCCTCCAATTCCATCGACGGTTGGGATTCCGTTTTATCCATTCTACAGATGCCCAATGGGGTACCCGTCGGCACAGTGGCCCTGAACGCCGCCAAGAACGCCGGGATCCTGGCCGCGGAAATACTTGGTACGTTTGATGAAGAGACCGCCCTGAAAATTGCGGCATACAAAGCCAATATGAATAATGAAGTGATTGAGAAAGTGGAAAAGCTCAAACAGGAAGGCTGGGAAAATAAATTTGATTAACATTCCTGCAGGATGACAAATTCCTGTTCCAGTGTTAAGGATGCTTCATAAAGTTTTTGCAGGAAGGCTGGTCCCCACTTCGCATAATAGTAGCTGATATTGTCACTCCGCTCCTGCAGGCCATTGCCGGGGAACAGGTGCTTTCTCACAGCTTGTATTTGCCGCTGCTGATCACTGAATTTTCTTTTCTCCGCCCGCAGCATTTTCTTTTCCAGTTCCTGCAACCGGTGCACGGTTTTTAATTTGAGCGCTTCCACATGTTTTTCCAGGGAACTATCCACGGCCGCCGCCTGTTTTTTAAATGCATCATACAACAACTCCAGTTCAGCCAGTGCCCCGTTCAGGCGGGTCTTGCCCGGGCTCTCTTTTTCCACCAGTCCGTCCAGGAGTTTCGTTTCGTCCCGGAAAAAATCTTCGATCGTATAATCCAGTTTCCGGATCAGCTCCTGCCACTTCTTTTCCACGAGTAGAAAAGAGTTCCGGAGAATCAGTACCGGGAAGGGAACCGCATAGTGGGCAAACAATTCTTTTAACTGCAGCCAGTAAGCTGTTTCTCCCCCGCCCCCGATAAAGGCAATATTGGGCAGGATGGTTTCCTCGTACAACCCGCGCAGGATCACATTCGGACTGAACCGGTCAGGATGCTCCTCCAGTTCAGCCAGTATTTCTGTTTCCGTAAACCGAATATCCGTATCCACCACGCGGTACAGTTCCCCTTTTTGTTCAATCCGGTTGCGGATATCCCCTTTCAGGTAAAATAAATTGATTGCTCTCGCACTGGCCTGCACATTGTACCCTGCCTGTTCCAGTTGCACAGCAGTTTTCCCTATGATCGCTGCCGCCGGCTGGCTGAGCAGTTCATCCCGGAAGACGGGGAGCATGGTTCTTTTAAGTTCCGGGTTATCGGGCAGCAGGATCAGTAACCCGAATTCCGCAAACAGGGCATTGACAAAATGAAAAGTGGCCTCCTGGAGCGTGGTCCCTTCTTTATAACAGGATCGCAGCAGGGAGATGATCTCTTTTCCAAATGGCAATATAGCCAGCTGTCCTTCCATCCGGCTGATCAGTTCCGGAACCGCTTTATCCAGCTTCATCCGGCCGACTGCCCCTTTCTGCCGGGTTAGCCAGGTTAAATCTTCCCCGCCCACCCGGATATGGTTGAGCTCCTCCAGGTCGGCATCTTCCGAACCGATATAAAAAACCGGGACAAAATGATAAGCCGGTAATGTAGTATTCAGTTCATTGGCCAGTTTGATAACATGGAGGATCTTGTAAATAAAGTAAAGCGGGCCGGTAAAAATATTATTCTGATGGGCTGTGGTAATTGTAAATGTGTCCGGTGACAAAAGCGATGTAATATTCCGCTGAACCTTATCGGGGCTCTCTACTCCTTCGTATTGCTTTTTCAATTCCTGCACCAGCAATTCCCGGTGTCCCGGGAATAATTTTCGGTTTTCAATGGCCCTGGTTAGCCCCTGCAGAGAAAGCGGTTCTCCATAAAATGGCCGCAATGCTTTTGCCTGGTCAATATAATCCACCGCGATGCGGGAGAAAGCGCCTGTTTGCCGGTAAGGAATTCGGGTAGAGGTAAAGTTCATACGCGATTGTAAAAATAAGAAGTCCGGGGCAGAGATACGCTCCTTGTTCCGGGGAGGGAGTAAAGAAAGGAAATTTTAAGAAATTATTGCGTTTTCCGGGCCCCGGGTTGACCGGTATGCACTGAAAAAGATAGCTAAGCATTTAGGTGCATAGCGTCACAATAGGTTACACAAAGACCTTCTATGAAAATTCCAATTGCATTCTGTATGAACAACTATATAGCTCTTTGGCCTATCTGATAAAACGATTACACTTCACCCAAACCGCTCCACCGAAAAAGGCTGCAGGTCCATGCCTGGAGGCACCCGGTTTACCAGTTCATTTACCAGTTTCCCCGTGCCGGCTCCCAGGCTCAGTCCCAGCATGGAGTGACCGGTAGCTACCGTAAGATTGTTGTATTTTTTTACCCGGCCAATATAGGGCAGTCCGTCTGCCGAGCAGGGCCGGTAACCATACCAGGTGTTTTCCTTCGCCGGCAGGGGCACTTCAAATTCCGGGTAATAGCGTTTGACGGCATCGAGGATTCCCTGCACCCGGTTCATCCGAGGCGGTGTTTTATGTGAGGTAATTTCCATGGTACCGCCAAACCGGATCTTATTGCCATCCATCGGCGTCAGGGCTACTCTTCCTTCCACCAGTATGGAAGGGTAATTTAATTTATAGGGAGAATTCTCCAGAGTTACAGAATAGCCGCGGCCCGGCATCATCGGGATCTTCAGGCCCAGGAGCTTTGCGGTCTGCCGGCTCCAGGAACCGGTGGCCAGCACAATCTCACCGGCTTCAAAAGACTGATCTCCGGCTATAATTTTTTTTATTCTTCCGCCGCCCGTTTCAAAACCGGTCACTTCAGTGTTCTTCACCAACTGTACGCCGGCCTGCGCCAGGTGGACCCGCAACTGCTGCATCAGTTTATTGGGATAACAATGTGCATCCCCTTTAAAGAATAAGGCGCCGATCGCATTGATCTTTGTATGCGGTTCCAGTTGATCCAGTTCCTCCTTACTGAGAATAACGGTATCGTGCAAACCCAGCCGATGGGCTTTCTCCAGCGTATGAACAGCATGATCTGCGGCTTCCTGTGTCTGAAATAGTTCAATCAGCCCTTTTTGTTCATAGGCGAAATACAAACCGGGCACCCGGGTCCATTCTTCATATTCCTTTTTACTGAGGAGGGCAATATCCCGTAACGGCACTGCCGCTGCTTCCACCTGTTTCGGGTTCGCGCTGCGCATAAATTTCAGTCCCCAGCTGACCAGGTTGAAATCGAGCCGTGGCTGTACATAAAAGGGGCTCTTCGGGTTCCACATCCATTTCAGTCCTTGCTTCACAATGCCCGGTGTGGCCAGCGGAATAAAATGAGAGGGGCAGATATAGCCGGCATTCCCGTATGAGCAGTTGTTCAGGAAATCCCCCTTATCAATCACGGTTACATCCCATCCGGATTTACGTAAATACAAAGCGGAGCTCAGTCCGATGATACCGCCTCCAATAATGATGACCTTACTCATTTCTCCTTATATTTTATCAATTCTTAAGGCAATTTTTTTTAACCGGGGCCAATCTGTACGCAACAGGCCAAAGAGGGATATAATCACTTCCTACCCGGTGCCTCGCTTTACACCTGCTCCCTACTCCCAAAAAAGAATACAACAGCCCATCCATATCCCAACTGTCTCTTAGAAGGCCACCCATTTTTGATTAGCCAATAATATCACCCTTTCAGGGTTTATTTCTTTCTGCCCATTCATTCTATAATAATTTCAGCCCTTCGGGCTTTGCCGACTACCGACTTCCGAGTTCCTGCTCCCCCAAAAAATACGATACGCCAATCCCATTCCAAAATGATTCTGAGAACATCCATCCCCCATTCACCATTCCCCATTTACCATTTACGATTCAGCTTCACAATACCTGGAACCCATACGCATACGGATCATCCTCCCGATCGATCCAGATCGTATTATACCCATAGACCCTGGCCCAGCCTTCCACGGAAGGGCGAATGGCCGGTTTCCCGTCAACGGTCAGTTCTTCTTCAATACGCCCGGTGAATTTACTGCCGATTATACTCTCGTGAATAAATTCATCACCCTTTTTCAATTTCCCTTTTGCATACCATTGCGCCATCCGGGCGCTGGTGCCGGTACCACAGGGAGAACGGTCGATGGCTTTTTCCCCATAGAAGACCGCGTTCCGGGCTGTTGAAGATGTATCCAATACCGCACCGGCCCAGAGGATATGGGAACACCCGCTGATCGTCGGGTCCTCCGGGTGTATGAAACTGTGCTTCGCATTGATATTTTTTCTTAACTCACGGGACCATTCGATCAGGTCAGCGGCTGAATAATGTTCCAGCCCTTTAAAATTTTCCTGCACATCCACAATGGCATAAAAATTTCCGCCATAAGCCACATCAACCTGCAGTTCTCCCAGGTCCGGGCAGCCAACAGTCAGCTCTGCCGAATGCAGAAAGGCCGGAACATTGGTCAGTTTCACGGTTTCCACTTTTAATTTTTTCTCATTGGCTGTCCGTTGCCCGCTGCCCCCGCTCAACGGGTTCGTTTCCCTGGCCCTGTATTCGATCAATACCAGTCCGGCCGGCGCTTCCATCCTGACCAGCCCCGGTATCCTGGGCCGGATCAGTCCCTCTTCTATCGCGATGGTGATCGTTCCGATGGTACCATGTCCACACATGGGCAGGCAGCCGCTGGTTTCAATAAAGAGTACTGCCATATCATTGGCCGGATCATGCGGCGGGTAGAGGATGCTGCCACTCATCATATCATGCCCCCTGGGTTCAAACATCAGCCCGGTACGGATCCAGTCATACTCCCGGAGAAAATGCTGACGTTTCTCACTCATCGTTTCCCCCCGGAGCACGGGTCCACCCTCTTTAACCAGTCGTATAGGATTACCACAGGTGTGGGCATCGATACAATGAAAAATATGTTTGGACATAACCTGTTTATTTTTTCAATCATCTCCGTTATTCATATCACCAGTTGCAGGATGCTTGTTTCCGGTATCCTGATCCTGGTTTTCCTATGGGTTTGGAATGTCTTCTTTCCACCGGCTGCAGAAAATTGTTTATCTTTTTCCCGGGGACTTCGGTTTTATACGAATTGCTTTATACAAAACATCATATGATAAGATTTAAGGTTTACAATCCTGTTACCCAGCAGCAACCGGCATCCGGCAACCAATCCTTCCATTTCCAATCCCTTACGTAAATTAGCCCACAATTGCCTGCTAATGGAAACCTACGGAAAGATACTATTGATTGCCATGCCGGCCTTTCTCCTCCTTGTGCTTTTTGAAAAATTCTGGGGCTGGAAAAAGGGCTTTGATACAGTCCGGAATATGGATATGATCTCCTCGCTGAGTTCGGGTATCACCAATGTAACGAAAAGTGTACTGGAAGTCACGATTGCCATCGGCATATATCCCTTTATGCTGAACCACCTGGCACTGACCCATATTGAAAATACCATTCTGCTGTACATTCTCACATTCATCATCATTGATTTCAACGGATACTGGATCCACCGCTGGAGTCATGAGATCAACCTGTTCTGGAACCTGCATGTGATCCACCACAGCAGCGAGGAATTCAACCTGGCCTGTGCCCTCCGGCAAAGCATATCGGCTTTTTTTAACCTGTTTACCATTCTATTATTACCGGCCGCCCTGCTGGGTATCCCCGAGCAGGTGATTGCCACCGTGGCCCCTCTGCAGTTATTTGCCCAGTTCTGGTACCATACCCGGCATATCAACCGGATGGGATTCCTGGAAAAAATACTGGTTACCCCCAGTCACCACCGGGTACACCATGCAGTGAATCCGGAGTACATGGACAAGAATCTCTCCCAGATCTTTATTGTATGGGATAAACTATTTGGCACATACCAGGAAGAATTAAAAGAAGTTCCCCCGGTTTATGGCATTTCCCGTCCGGCCAAAACCTGGAACCCGATCAGGATTAATTTCCAGCATCTCTGGCTGATGATAAAGGATGCCTGGCGGACCAATAACCGGCTTGATAAATTCACTCTCTGGTTCCGTCATACCGGTTACCGTCCGGCTGATGTCGCACAGGAATACCCGGTTTACAAAATTGAAGACGTTTATCATTTTGATAAATATGACACCCGGACTTCCCGGGCTTTCAACGCCTGGGCCTGGATGCAACTCACGATGATCTTATTATTTATCAGCTATCTTTTCGGCAATATTGCCTATATCAACAATATTGATCCTTCTTATATCTACTGGTACGGCGGCTTTGTATTCCTGAGTGTGTACGCCCTTACCGAACTGATGGACCGTAATCCACAGGCAATTTACTGGGAGGTCCTGCGTTGCGCCTTCGGTTTTTATTTTATTTACCGGCAGGACGATTGGTTTGGCGCGGGATCCTGGCTGGCGAATATAAAGTATTTGCTGGCGGGATATTTTCTGATTTCGATAGTGGTATCAACCTGGTTTGCATTTCAACATAAAAAAGAGGATACCGGATTGACCGGGGCATAACCAACGAGCGGCCTACCCTGGTTTAGTTTTCCCCGTTTGCATTAGATTCAGTCCCCTCCCGTCTTCAATGATTCCGGTAATTAAACTATTTTTTACCCTTTCCCCTTTTTAGCAAGGAATTTGCTAGTCTATCCGCAGCCACGATCCATCCGCCTTTATTCATTAAAATCAATGGTATGAAAAAGGCCCTGTTCATTATTGGATTTTTGTATTCAGCCCTTGCTTCAGCCCAGCTGAAAACCACCCCGGTCTGCCCGGAATTTATAGTGGATATCCTGGACGGACGGATCGGTGACATCGATCCCCGGTCCACCGTGGGCCAGGTAAAAGCCAAATTTCCCTGTTACACCAGTGCAGTACCCGAAACAGACTCCGCCCGCTGCGGTGGAGGTGTATTCTATAAAGACAAGGATATTTATTTTTATACCGGCAGGAATTATGTGGAGATCGGCCCTGCTTTCAAAGGAAAACTCAGTGTACCCCTGATGGGTGCCGCAAGGGGCAACCTGTTTAAATTACTGGGAAACCCGATGATCAAAGATATGGGCTGGGACGCCTACCAGACTTCCTATGGAATCCTGCTGCTGTATTTCAGCAAAGCCGGTAAAGTCAACCGTATCCGGTTCAGCACCGAATCGGCCGGGGTGATCCGGTTATGCGAATGAGCGGTGGGATATTTAGCCGATAGTCTGGAGTCGATACTCTTAGCCCTGTTTCCTTAAATACTTTGTCAGGATCACAATCTGCTGTCCCTCGATCCGGCCTTCGATCTGTTCGGTATTATTGGATACCAGGCGGATATTGTGTATCACGGTGCCGACTTTTGCATTAACCGAAGAGCCTTTTACATCCAGCGATTTGGTCAGTACCACATTATCGCCATTTTTTAAAATTGCACCATAACAATCCTTGTGCAGGTCAACGGAACTATCATTCTCATGATCGCCGGTGGCTTTGGCCCAGGCCAGCTTACTCTCTTCCAGGTACATCATATCGATCTGTTCAGCCGCCCAGCTTTCATTGCGAAGACGGTTCAGCATCCGCCAGGCCATCACCTGGACAGCGGGTACTTCACTCCACATACTGGTGGTCAGGCATTGCCAGTGAGCGCTGTCCAACTCTTCCTTCTTTTCTATCTGCGCCAGGCATTTCGGGCAGACCAGGATCGCATCATCCATGTTCCCCGTGGCAGGTGGCACTTCGTATATTTTAAGGTTTTCGGCAGCTGCACATAATTCACATTGGTTGTTGCTCCGCTGGGCCAGTAATTCGTCCTGTTTCATGGTGTTTCCGGTTTCAATTTGGCCGCAAAGGTAACGGAAACAACTGGCTATTCCGCAGGCAAAAGCAGGATATTCCACCCATTAATCAAATACCGTGAAGCGGGTAGGTCAAAGCGGGAATTAATAATTAATTTTCAGCTACAATTCACGCCATGGTTTCCACCAGATTCCTCCTGCCGGCCGTATGCCTGTTTCTGCAGTATTCACTGGCCGGACAGGTGGCGCCGGCCCGCTCCCGGCCCCTGTACGACAGCAGCAGGACGGAGAATATTTATTACCGCATCCAGGCCATCACCCGGTACAAACCGGATTCCGCTATTGCCGTACTGGGCTATGGAAAAGCGAATGGTCTTTTCAAGGCTGCGACCGGAGTCCTGATGACCACCCGGGAAGCCGGGAAAGGCACGAACCGGGCCGCAGCAGAAAATATGGCCAATGCCGAGATCATCTCCATTACCGATACCAGTGCGATCGCCCGGATCAGTGTCTATGCCCGCTACCAGAACGAACAATTCTATCCCGGCGATCTGCTGAAACTGGAGACCTGGTCACCACCCGGGCTCAGCCGGAATATTTTTTATGAATTGGCCAAACTGGATATTCTTTTCCTCGACAATGCCCGCCAACCCATGATCACCAAAAAAGAAATCCTGGAAAACAGCGACCCGGATTTTGATCACCAACTGGCGCAGCGATATGCAGACGAGATTCGGAGTTTTAAAGACATGCTATTGAATTTTGCGGATGAACGCTTTACCCGGATCCACCCTTCCGGACCCTTCAAAGGGAAGACCATGATCGACGGATTCGGTATGGCCACCTGGTATGACCTGCTGAGCTATTTTCATTATGTAAGAAAATATCCGGGGAATTTCATGGGAAACGCCTGGAAGATCAACGAGACATTCGGTACCTGGCTGATCAACTTTGCCCCGCAGGCAGAACGGAACCGCGAATGGCTCCTGCCCCTGATCGAAGCCGGGAAAAACGAAGACCTGGAAGATTTGCTGCAAAAGGCCGCTTTTTATATCCGGTCGGATACCCTCTCCCAATGGACAGAAAGAGTGTTTGAACTGCAAAACAGCGGACTCCCTGCCGATGCCATGCGCCTTTGCAATAAGCTGATCTATCTCTCCCGGAAATTAAAAGACGAACCAGCCGAATACGCGTTTTATTATACCCGTTCCGTTCTGGCGGATGCTGCGGGTGATACCAGGAACGCATTAGCTGATGCAGAAGCCGCTCACCGGGGTGACAGGAAAAACGTGTATTATACACAACAACTGGCAGGCCTGTACGGGAAGACCGAACAGTTTGCCGATTGTTACCGGCTTTATAAGGAACTGCTCAACGAATTGCCGGGGAATACCAATATCACTGGAAATTATGGCTGGTATTTGCTCTCCGGGGGGCATATTGAGGAAGCCGTCCCTTATTGCCGGGCCGCTTATTCCGGCGATACCAGCAGTATGGCTTTTTCCCTGAATTATGCGCACACATTTCTTCTCCGCAACAGCCCGGACAGCGCCCGGCTCTATTACCAGCGATCACTCGACAACCTCATCTACCCTTCCGATTATACGGCGGGACCTCGGGCCGATTTCGATTTCTTTTTTAAGAAGGGCTGGAACCGGAAGGCCGTGGCCGAAACAGCCGACTGGATGGACCAGGCATTTGAAGAAAAATATAAGGCCCTCACCCGGGGGAATGAGATCTGGGATATTGCCCGGAAAAAATACGAGCAGAAAAATTATCCCGCGGCCATAGCTGCCTGGAAGGAGTATATTTCCCTGTTCAACAACAGCAAAGAACCCCCTGTACGTTTTATTCACAATGCCCTGAACTGGACCGGTCTTTCTTACTATTATGCAAAACGATATGACAGCGCCGCTTTTTATTATAAACTGGCCCTGCAACTCGCCATTGATAAACTAAGCCCGGCACGAAACCCTTATGATGATCCTGAGAATGATTATATATTGGGAGACTATGACCGGATCTATCATTTATATACACTGACCGGTAAGCCCGGCAAAGCCGAACAATACAAATCCCTGTACAATGCAGAACTTCAAAAACTAAAGGAATTATTCACTCACCCGCTGCTGCATGTCATCTCATTGGGCGGCCGGAGCCGGAACCCGGAATATAACAGCGTAAAGAACAGCACCGCCTTTTATGAGAGCCTGACCGGGCTGGACAAAGAGGCCGCTGCTAAAGCAAAGAATATCCTGATCAACGGGGAAGGACTGACCCGCGAAAAACTGACTTCCCTGATCGACGAGGTAAGAAAGGCTTCCAAGCCTGAAGACATTTTTGTGTTTTATTATGCGGGTGAATACAGCAACAGGGGGGAACAGCATTTCCTGGATTTTAATCCGGCAGACAGTATGAACGGCCGGATACCCCTTGCCGAACTGATGGATCATATCGACCTGGTATATGCAACTAAAAAACTGCTGATTACTGACCTGCCCAATCCATCCCTCGCAAGCCTGGTGGCAACAAAATATATTTCAACCGGCAACAATGCCGGGGAAATGATCTTCCTCGGACCCGGCATTGAAACACCCCTGCAGGAAAACGGCCTGTCCCTGTTCACCGACCAGTTGACGAATACCGTGAAGGAACTGAAACAAAAAGGAAGCTTTACGGCAAGAGACCTGGTGGATAAAGCGGGGTACCGGATCGGCCGCGGCCAGCATTACCTGCCTGTACTGTCTTTCACTAACAGCAAGGACTTTGTAGTATATGATCAGCCGGGTAAGGAAACGGATAACCCGGCCACCCGCGGGTTGATCGTAAAAGAGAATGCGTCCGGCAATGCAGACCCCGCCGGCAATGCGACCCAGAAAAACTATGCTCTTCTATTCGCTTCTGATCATTACCTGGACCCGGGGTTTAACAAACTGGCGAATCCCATTTATGATGCCTCCGCACTGGAGGCCCTGTTGAAAAATGATTTTGGTTTTGAAGTAAAACTGGTAAAGAACCCTTCGGGAGAAGAGATTGAAAAATGGCTGAGTGAATACCGGGATAATAAGAATTATGGTCCCAATGACCAGCTCCTGGTCTTTTTCGCCGGGCATGGCATTTATTATGACAAAGCAAAAATGGGTTACCTCGTGGCCCATGATTCCAGGATCAATGACCCCGCCCATAAAACATATCTTTCGTACAGCGACCTGGGCAATATCTACCTGAAAAATATCAATTGCAACCGGATCTTCCTGGTACTGGATGCCTGTTTTGCCGGGTCTTTCTTTGATAACAATGCGGTCAGGGGCACACCGCAGATTGACGCCAAAAACCTGGTCAACCTGATAAGAAATGCATCCAACAAGCGTTTTTATAAAGGCATATCATCCGGAGCAAAACAATATGTGGAGGATGGAAAACCGGGACAACACTCCCCTTTTGCCGGGAGTTTCATGAACGTCCTGTTCAATAAATCACTGCAGAAGGGCTTTGTGACCGCAGATGAGATCATCGGGGAAATTAAAAGCAACCCGCCGGCTTCCACCGCTGTTTGTGAAGGCAATTTTAATTACAGCGATCCGCTCAGTCATTTTATTTTCCGGTTGACCACTGCGGAAAAAACCTCTGATATCAAACAGGATAACCTGAAAAGGGACAGGGATCCGCCCTCAGCCGGAAATAAGGATTGATACGGTTTTAGATCGCCCCCTCAGTCCCTTCATCGTTTACGGTTCTCCGGATACGCAACGGGTTCGCATCCTTCAGTTCTTCCGGCAATAATTCATCCGGCCAGTTTTGAAAAGACAATGGCCTGGCAAACCGCTTGATCGCATCCGCTCCCACGGAACTGAACCTTGAATCGGTTGTTGCAGGAAAAGGCCCCCCATGCTGCATACTCAGGCAGACCTCCACTCCGGTAGGCACTCCGTTCAGAATGAAACGGCCGCAAATATTCTTTATGGCTTCCAGCAGTTCCCTGTTCCTAATAATATCAGCCGGGGTGGCCATCAGGGTGGCCGTCAGCTGTCCTTCGAGATGCCGGGCCACCTGCAGCATTTCCCACTGATCCGCACAACGGACCACGAGGGAATAGGGACCGAATACTTCTTTATGCAGGAGCGGATTGCGGAGAAAGGTTTTTCCATCAACCGTTGCGATGGTCGGCAATCCCGTGCGCTGACTCTCCCCGTCATTTGCAGCGAGTAATGATTCTGCAACGAGGTGCACATTTTCCTGCATCAGTGCCTCCTCCCTTTTATTGGCAAAAGCATCCGCGATTCCCTGGTGCAGCATGATCCCCGGCAGGCTTTGCTGAATGGCTTTGCCCAGGTCATGTACAAAGGTTTGCAGGGAATCAGATTCGATGCCGATCAGTAAACCGGGGTTGGTGCAAAACTGTCCCACGCCCAGCGTAATGGATGCCGCATACTGGTTGGCAATTTCATGGGCCGATTGCTTGAGTTGATCCGGCAAGAGGAAGACCGGGTTCACACTGCCCATTTCAGCAAATACCGGGATGGGCTCCGGACGCTGATTGGCCCAGTCAAATAATTGTTTTCCCCCGGCAAATGAACCGGTAAACCCTACGGCCTTACAATGAGCATGTGTCACCAATGCTTTACCGACTTCAAAGGAGATTCCTGTTACATGCGCAAAGATTCCTTTTGGCATTCCTGTCTTTTCCGCGGCCCGGTTGATGGCAGCGGCAATAATCCCGGATGTTTTGGGATGGGCCGGGTGCGCTTTTACAATCACGGGACATCCGGCGGCAAAGGCGCTGGCGGTATCTCCACCGGCTGTGGAATAGGCAAGGGGAAAATTGCTTGCACCAAAGACCACAACCGGTCCCAATGGTACCAGCATTTTCCGGATATCCGGTTTGGGTGGGTTCTTATCCGGAATGGCCGTATCGATCCGGGCTTCCAGCCAGTCTCCTTTTTCACAAGCGGCCGCATAGGATTCCAACTGAAAGATCGTGCGGGCCCGCTCCCCTCTCAACCGGGCTTCGGGCAGGTTGGTTTCCTGCAGGGCTGTTTGTATCAATGCATCCCCGCAGGCCCCGATCTCCCCGGCAATGGCCCGCATAAACCCGGCTCTTTGTTTTAACGAATACCCCCGGTAGATATGGAAGGCCTCCCATGCCACTTCCATCACGGTATTGATCTCTTCAGGGGATGAATCTTTGTACATCATACATTAGCTGATTAACCTTGTTTATCCCGGTACCCGGATCATAGCGCCGGCCGGGTGGCTATCCCATTGCTGATAATTTTCAATATACGTTCTCTCTCTTCCCCTTCCAGCATCAGTCTCGGAGCCCGAACATATTCATTGCCGATTCCTGTTTGTGCAGCGGCCAGTTTGATATACTGCACCAGCTTGGGATGAATATCCAGTTCCAGCAACGGCATAAACCAGCGGTAGATCGCCCTGGCTTCCGCAATCTTTCCGGCTTTGACCAGTTCATAAATAGCCACCGTCTCTACCGGGAAGGCACACACTAAACCGGCTACCCAGCCATCGGCACCCAGGCAAAGTTCTTCCATCGCCAGTGTATCTACCCCGCAAAGAATTTTAAACCGGTCCCCAAACCGGTTCTTCATCCGGGTCAGGTTGGTCACATCCCTGGAGCTTTCCTTCAGCGCGGTAATATTCAGGCAGTCCAGCAACTGTTCAAACAGTTCAGGGCGGGTATCAATCTTGTAGTCCACCGGGTTATTATAGATCATGATTGGCAGCGCTGTTGAACGGGCCACCGTTTTAAAATAGGTAACCGTTTCCCGGTCATCGGTTTTATACCGCATCGGCGGCAGGAGCATGATGCCGTCCGCCCCCCATTTGCCCGCATTCTCCGCCTGCGCAATGGCATCCCGGGTGGTACTCTCCGCGATATTGAGAATGACCGGAATTTTTCCACCCAGGTAATCTACAGAGAACCTTACCAATTTTTCTTTTTCTTCCACCATAATCGTACTGGCCTCCCCCAGTGAGCCCCCGATGATGATACCCTTCACACCGGCATCCAGTTGGGCCTGCAGGTTCTGTTGGTACACGGGCAGGTCCAGTTCATCCTCTTTGGTAAACGGGGTCAGCAATGCGGGGAATACGCCTTTCCACTCAAACGACATAAATAGATTTTTTACAACTAAAGATAAGGCATTCGGGATTCCGGCTATTCAGCCGCAGCAAGAGTTTGCACGTAATGATAAATAGCCTGCTGGGCCGGTATTCCCGGTGTACCCAAATCAATCCGTTTATTTTCTCCGTTGGCAGTCAGATAAACCGCTTTGATCTTGTCCTGCAGTTGCAGGTCAATCATATCCATGACTTGTTTTTTCAGTGCAGGATCTTTCAGGGGGTAACAAACTTCGATCCGGCTGTGCAGGTTGCGGTTCATCCAGTCGGCACTGCCCAGGTAGCAAAGCGGGTCACCCCCATTATTAAAAATGAAGACCCGGGCATGTTCCAGGTAACGGTCCACGATCCTTGTTACCGTTATATTTTCACTCTGTCCCTTTACCCCGGGTGCCAGGCAACAAATGCTGCGGACCAGCAGGCGGATACGCACCCCGGCATTGCTGGCTTCATAGAGGAGGTCTATCATGGCCCGCTCCTGGAGGTTATTCAGTTTTAAAATGACTGAAGCAGGTTTCCCTTTTTTTGCCTGGCTGATCTCCTTCCGGATCAGTTGCTCAAACCGCTTTACCATATTGAACGGAGAAACCAGCAATTGCCGGAAATTTGTTTTCCCTAACAGCTCAGCTTCTGTTCCCGACTGAAGGCAGCTAAAGAGTAGTCCCAGTTCCTGCCCGAACTCCCGGTTCCTGGTAAACAAACCATGGTCCGTGTAGAAGCGGCCGGTGGATTCATTGAAATTGCCCGTGCCCAGAAATGAATAGTTAACCAGTTTTTTATGCTCCTCCCGGCGCAACATCGCCACTTTCGCATGTACTTTCAGGCGGGGAATGCTCTTAATGATCCGGATTCCCGCTGCTTTCATTTTCCCGGACCATTTCAGGTTATTGGCCTCGTCAAAACGGGCTTTCAGTTCCACGAATACCGTAACACTCTTCCCGTTTTTCGCGGCGCTGATCAGGGCGTTTACAATATGTGAATCCGTAGCCACGCGGTATAAGGTGATGTATATTTCTTTGACCTTCGGATCAACAGCCGCCTCATTAAAAAAACGCAGGATGGGAGTATAGGAATGATAGGGCAGGTGCAGGATTTTCTCCTTTTCCCTGATGCAATCAAAGATGGACCGGCGCGAATCAAAACCCGGGTGTAAAACCGGCGGCCAGGCCATTTGTACGAATCCCGGTTTCTTTGGAACCGGCAATGCAGCCAGGTCTTTCAGGTTATGATAACGCCCGCCTGAAACAACTTCCCGCTGATCCAGTTCAAAAAAATACTGTACAAATTTCCGGGCCTTCCCCGGCATGGCCGGATCGATCAATAAACGGGTGGCCGGACCTGTATCCCTTTTTTCCAGTTGCCTGTTAATCTTCTCCGCGATATCACCGGTAAATTCATCTTCGAGATTCATATCCGCATTACGGGTCAGTTTAATGGACCAGGCTCCCTGTATCGTATAGCCGGGAAAAACAACCGGCAGCATCTCCCGGATCACATCATCCAGGAATAGTATTTTGATTTTACCCTCCTGTTCCGGCTTCTCCAGGAAACGGGGCACAGCGCCGGAAGGAATATTTAACAGGGCATATTGCACAGCTGATTTTTTCCCGGGAGCCTGTAAGGACACGATAAAATAAAGGGCATTATTTTCCAGGAATACGGCGCCCGGCTTCGCTTTCTTCAGGAATACGGGTTGCAGGAAGGACAGCACCGCCGAGAGGAAATAATCCCGGAAGCTTTCCGTATCGCCGGCAGAAAGTGGTTCATCATAACAAAATTGCACCTGACCTTGTTTCAGCCCGGGTATAATCTCATCCCGCAGGATTCGTCCGAATTCTTCCAGTTGCCCGAATACCGTTGTATGCACTTTTTCGACGAGGTCATTGGGATATTCATCCTCCAGGGATATTTTTTTAGTCGCCAGGCCACTGAAAGCAAAGATGGCGGGCATCCTTACCCGGAAGAATTCATCCAGGTTAGAAGAGAAAATAGAAAGGAATAAGATCCGGTTGTACAGGGAAACAGAAGGATCCGCTGCTTCCATTAACACCCGCTGGTTGAAACCCAGCCAGCTGAGATCCCGGATCAGGTAACTGTACTTGCCCTTCGCCATCAATGGGTTGTTTTGACTAAATTAGTGATTTTGCCCGGGGAAGAGCGGGCGGCTTTTCTAAAAGAAGACCTGAAAGAAATGATCAAGGCCTGCATATATCACTGATCGGGAAAAGCTGCCTTTGTGGGTGGCATTTTCCAGACCTGGACCCAACCGGGGGCTTACCTGGCCGGAACGGATATTTATACAGCGGGCGAAATACCCGTGCTGCATATCATCTTTGAATTCCCCACCCTGCAGGCTGACCAACAGGAAATTATCCGGGTACCTGTTCCGGCAGGTATATTGGATGAAGCCCGCAAAGTGGTTGAAATACTTTCAAAACAAATTAAATAAAATACCTTCGGATAAAACAATGCTATATGCCCGATCTCAGAAGTATTCAAACAGAAGTGGATGCCTGTTACTTATACAGCAAACTCGCCGAAAACGAAGAGGACCCGCAGGTAGCCGGAATTTTCCGGGAGATGAGTGAAATTGAGAAAGGGCATGCCGAAGCATTTCTGAAAAAACTTAATTTACCCGGCACCAACATGCCCTCCCCCTCCTTCCGGGCCAGGACGCTGAACCGTATTGGTAAACTGTTTGGGTATGATTATGTACTGGGGATATTAATGGATACGGAGAAAAGCCTCTCCAACTCGATCCTGGCAGTAAAAAAGAAAACCCAAATGACGGTTACCGGCACAGAGACCAACCATGTGAAAGTGCTCCGGAATATCATTGAACATTCCAACGTATCGGGCAGTACGATCGCCCGCTTTGAAACCCGTCACCGTTCTGTTGGCGGAAATGCCTTGAGAGCGGCGGTACTGGGTGGTAATGACGGCCTCGTTTCCAACTTCAGCCTGGTCATGGGTGTGGCCGGTGCCACATCGGGGCAGGAAGGAGTTTTACTGGCCGGCCTGGCCGGTTTGCTGGCAGGGGCTTTATCGATGGCACTGGGTGAATGGATCTCCGTAAAAAGTTCACAGGAACTTTATGAAAACCAGATGGAGATCGAAATGGAAGAATTACAAACCAGCCCGGAAAATGAGATGAAAGAGCTCGAACTGATTTACAAAGCCAAAGGCATCCCCGAAGCACAGGCAAAGGAGATGGCGGCCGAAATACTAAAGAACCCGGAGCATGCGCATGAGTTGCTGGTGAAAGAGGAACTGGGCATCAATGCGGAAGAACTGAAAGGTTCGGCCTTTGAGGCGGCCTTGTATTCTTTTTTCCTTTTCGCCATTGGCGCGATCATCCCGGTATTCCCTTTTATGTTCCTGACGGGAACCAATGCCATCCTGCTGAGTGCGGGAGCCAGCGCAGTGGGGTTATTTATAATCGGGGCCGCTATCACACTTTTCACGGGCCGGAGCATCTGGTTCTCCGGTTTCAGGCAGGTGGTATTCGGGTTGGCGGCAGCTGCTATTACATTCGGAATTGGTAAACTGATCGGGGTTTCCGTAGCCGGATGATAAATATTAACAGGTTTTTTAGAATGGGCGGCCCTTTTCATCCCGGGCGGTCCCGGGTATCCCGGTATAAAAAAGTAAATTTGAACAAAGTACCGGCTTGCGGACTTTCCTATTAACGATACTAACCTCTTTTTTCCTGTTCAGCACAACAGAGCTGCACCAGTTTTTGAAACTGCCGCTCCTGCTGGAACATTTCAGGGAACACCGTCGTGCGGACCCGGCACTTTCATTGCTCGGTTTTCTCCAGCTGCATTATACGGCCAACCATCCCGCCGACAATGATGACGAAGATGACAATGAGCTACCCTTTAAAGCGACAGAAGTCATCAATCATATTGATAATACGGTAACCACGACCCGTCCCGAATCCAATCAGCGCCCGGAATTCCGCGCCATCCCCAAGCTGATCTCACACCCCGAAGGAACACCCTGTCACCGGGTCTATGCTGTTTTCCATCCGCCCCAGGCTGCCTGATGACTCTGTTAGACACCTGGCAGCAGCACCCCTGCTGCCTTATCACTATTTTATTCCCCCTTAAAATATTCAACTATGAATGCAGCACAAATTCACCTGGCCCTGAATCATGCCCCCCTCTTCCTCTCTGTTATCGGTGGCGGCCTCCTGGTGCTTGGTATGATCAAAAAAAATGAACTCCTCAAAACCCTTTCCTTATATATGCTGGTAGCGGCCGCTGTCTTTACCGCCCCGGTTTTCCTGACCGGGGAAGGCACGGAAGAACTGGTGGAGAAAGCCGCAGGTGTTACGGACAGCGCGATTGAAAGCCATGAGGAAATGGCGAAGATTTCCCTGGTTGTTATCATCCTCACCGGTGTGATGGCATTGACCGGGCTCTTTACGAGAAAAAAAGAAGCCCTTTCCAGGATCGTACTGATGGCCGTGGTCCTGCTTTCCCTGGCCTCTTTCGGCAGCATGGCCCAAACAGCTCACCTGGGCGGCCTGATCCGTCATACTGAACTGCAAAATGGCCAGGCAACAGGCGGCGAACAACAAAATAATAATGACAAGGATGATGAGAAAGAGGACGATTAATGCAGGGACCAGTTAGCATAAAAAAACAGGCGATTAGTTGCCTGTTTTTTTTATTCATTGACGGAACGCTTTCCTGTTTTACAACTATCGCTTTATACCACTTCCCCTTCCAGGTCATAATCATACGCTTTGGTGATCTTCACGTTTACAAATTCACCAATGGGCAATTTTTTTGAGGAGTGGATCACTACTTCATTATCCACTTCCACGGAATCGAATTCCGTACGACCCAGGTAACGACCGGCTTCTTTTTTATCGATAAGGGTTTTGAATACCTTCCCGATCTTCTCCTGGTTCAGTTCATAAGAAATTTCCTGCTGCACTTCCATGATCTCCTGCGCCCTTCTTTCCTTTTCTTCGGCCGGCACATCATCTACCAGGTCATGGGCGGAAGTCCCTTCTTCATGTGAATAGGTGAAGATCCCCACCCGGTCAAACCGCTGCCGCTGAAGGAACCCTTTGAGTTCTTCCACATCGTCTTCTGTTTCTCCGGGAAAACCGGCGATCAGGGTGGTACGCAAACAAATGCCGGGTACTTTCTCCCTTATGGCAGCCGTAAGTTCTTCCATCTCTTCCCGCGTGATCTGTCTTTTCATGGCCTTTAGCATATTGTTGGCCGCATGCTGCAACGGGATATCCAGGTAATTACAGATGTTCTTCCTTTCCCGCATTACATCCAGTACTTCCAGCGGAAATTTTGAGGGGTATGCATAATGCAGACGGATCCATTCCAGGCCTTTTACATCGGCAAGACGGTGCAGGAGATCACCCAGCATCCTTTTTTTATAAATATCCAGCCCGTAATAGGTCAGTTCCTGCGCAATCAGCATCACTTCCTTTACGCCCTTCTTCACCAGGCCCTCGGCTTCCCGGACCAGTTCATCTATGGGTTTGCTCAGGTGCTGCCCCCGCATCAGGGGTATAGCACAGAAGGAACAGGTACGGTTACAACCCTCTGATATTTTCATATAGGCATAATGCCGCGGGGTGGCCAGCAGCCGTTCCCCCAGGAGTTCTGTCTTATAATCCGCTTCAAATTGTTTTAGGATCAGGGGGAGTTCCATGGTACCGAAAAAAGCATCCACTTCGGGGATTTCCGCTTCGAGGTTATTTTTATAGCGTTCGCTCAGGCAGCCGGTCACATAGACCTTATCCAGCTTACCCCTTCTTTTCAGTTCCACCTGGCCGAGGATGGTATTTATGCTTTCTTCCTTTGCCCGGTCAATAAAGCCACAGGTATTCACCACCACAATATTGTGATCCATTTTTTTATTCTCATGCACCACCTCAATATCATTGGCCATTAACTGGCCGCTCAGCACTTCGCTGTCCACCATGTTCTTGCTGCACCCGAGGGTGATGATATTGACTTTGTCCTTATGTAACTTTTTTGTCTTCATTTTAATCTCTTGTCAGATGTCAGTTGCCAGTTGTCAGGAAACCCACTCACTATTCCAGACTAAACAAGCTATCCACAAATTCATGTTTGTCAAACACCAGCAGGTCTTCCATCTTTTCTCCCACCCCAATGAATTTTACCGGTATCTTAAACTGATCCGCAACGGCCAGGACCACACCTCCTTTGGCGGTGCCATCGAGTTTGGTAATAGCTAAAGCAGTTACATCGGTTGCTGCCGTAAAATGTTTAGCCTGCTCCAGTGCATTCTGCCCGGTGCTGCCATCCAGTACCAATAATACTTCGTGGGGGGCCTCCGGTATGGTTTTCTGAATCACGCGTTTAATCTTGCTTAGTTCATCCATCAGGTGGACCTTATTGTGCAAGCGGCCCGCTGTATCGATCAGTACCACATCACTGTTTTTTGAGACTGCGCTCTGCACCGTATCAAAAGCTACCGCAGCCGGATCACTGCCCATGGCCTGCTTCACAATCGGTACTCCCACCCGCTCACTCCAGATCGTCAGCTGGTCCACTGCGGCGGCCCGGAAGGTGTCAGCAGCGCCCAGCAGGACTTCTTTACCCGCTTTCCTGAAATGATAGGCCAGTTTGCCGATCGTAGTGGTTTTTCCCACTCCATTTACCCCAACGACTAAAATGATATAGGGCTTTGAAGGCAGCGCCGAATTGAAAGCATAACTGTTTGACCCGGCAGTATCGGCCAGCAATCCTTCAATTTCTTCCTGCAGCATTTTATTAAGCTCGGCTGAATTCAGGTACTTGTCCTTCGATACCCTTTTCTCAATCCGTTCAATGATCTTAACGGTGGTTTCAATGCCCACATCGGCACCCACCAGGGCCTCTTCCAGGTTATCCAGCACTTCCTCATCCACCGTGCTTTTCCCGGCGATCGCCTTGGTCAGCCTTGAAAGGAAACCTTCCTTGGTTTTCTTCAACCCCTCGTCGAGGCTTTCCTTTTCTTTCTTCCCGAATAATTTATTAAAAAAACCCATGGTGTATTTTTTTCGTTACCTAACAGATAGGAGATCCAGGTTGCGCGTTGCGAGATGTGAGCCTGCCTGCCGGCAAAGGCAGGTTGCGAGTAAACAGCCCCTACTAAGAAAGGTCAGCTAAACATTCTAAACTCTCCTTTCAAACTTCTTATTCTTTAAAACTCCCTCACCCCCCCTTTCAAACTCCATCTCCTCTCAAACTCCCTCAACTAATTTAAACAACAAAAGCCATTCGCAGTAACGAATAGCTTTTAATATTGTCAGGCGAACCCGCAATTACTTTTGAGCGAGGAAATCCTTCACTTTATCCTTGTGCACCATTTGTTCCTTGAACGTATAAGCTCCGGTCTTGGGACTGCGGACAGCCTTGATCACTTTGGTATAGTTCTTTGCTTCGGCGGCCTGTTTGGGGTCTTTCTTAATCGCCGTTTTTGCTGCTTTTGCCATGATGTTAAGTTGATATGTTTATAAGCTGATAAGTTTACAGGACCCTGTCAACCAGTTTACCCGTTAACTATTCAACTGATTACTTGATTTCCTTGTGAACAGTTACCTTCTTCAGAATGGGGTTAAATTTCTTCAACTCCAGACGCTCGGGGTTGTTCTTTTTGTTTTTTACCGTGATGTAACGGCTGGTGCCGGGCTGACCACTGTTTTTGTGCTCAGTACACTCCAGGATTACTTGTACACGGTTGCCTTTCTTTGCCATGATTAATTAACCTATTTGATTAAAATTCGTTTGTCTCTTGAAACTGCCGCCAGACTAGATTTTTTCACCTCTGGCCCTCAGCTCTTTTACCACACTGTACAGGCCATTTTTATTAATGGTCCGGATCGCTTCAGTGGATAATTTCAGCGTAATCCATTTATCTTCTTCGGCCAGGTAAAACTTCTTTTTCTGCAAATTGGGCAGAAAACGACGCTTGGTCTTGATATTGGAGTGCGAAACCTTGTTTCCTCCGATCGGCATTTTACCTGTAACCTGACATACTCTTGCCATGATTGATACAATTTTTGGGACGGCAAAGGTAGGGAAAACCAGTTAATTAATAGGCTGATCTGCCTGTTTTTTTGGCAAATTTCTTCACATCCCCCGAAAATACGGGCCGCCCTCGATTTCAGGAGCGAAAATAGGGTTTTTGGACCGCCGGGGCTGCCCCCGACCGGACCGGCCCCTCAACGGCCCGCATCCTGCTTTTGCCAATTGGGCCATTTCGGATAACTTCGCAGCTCGTTATCGATCAATTCTTTTACTTATCAACTAATTATCAGAAATATGGCATACGATGTAGTTGTTCTCGGAAGTGGTCCCGGTGGTTATGTAGCAGCGATCCGGGCTTCTCAATTAGGTTTTAAAACGGCAGTAATTGAAAAGGAAAGCCTGGGCGGGATCTGCCTGAACTGGGGCTGTATCCCCACCAAGGCCCTCCTGAAAAGCGCCCAGGTGAATGAATATATCAAACATGCCAGGGATTTCGGGATCGAGGCATCCGGTACACCCCAATTTGAGGCGGTGATCAAAAGGAGCCGCGGCGTGGCCGATAAAATGAGCAAAGGGGTCCAGTTCCTGATGAAAAAGAACAAGATCGATGTGATCATGGGCTTTGGCAAACTGATCGCCAAGGGCAAACTGGAAGTGACCGATAAAGAGGGTAAGAAACAGGTGGTGGAAGCCAAACATATTATCATCGCTACCGGCGGACGCAGCCGGCAGCTCCCGAACCTTCCGATCGATGGCAAAAAGATCATCGGCTACCGCGAAGCCCTGGCTCTGCCCCAACTGCCCAAATCCATGATCGTGGTAGGCAGCGGTGCCATCGGGGTTGAATTCGCCTATTTCTACAACAGCATGGGCAGTAAAGTGACCATCGTGGAATTCCTGCCCCGGATCGTCCCGGTGGAAGACGAAGATATCTCCAAAGAGCTCGAAAAACAGTATAAAAAGACCGGGATTGATATCCTGACCGGCAGTGAAGTAACGGCTGTTGATACAACCGGTAACGGCATAAAAGCAAAAGTAAAAACAGCTACAGGCGAACTGACCCTGGAAGCCGATATTTTATTGAGCGCTGTGGGTGTGTCTGCCAATATCGAAGGGATCGGGCTGGAAGAACTGGGCATCAAAACTGAGAAAGGCAAAATCCTGGTAGATAAATACAGCCAGACCAATGTCCCGGGTATCTATGCCATTGGTGACTGTTCACCCGGCCAGGCCCTGGCGCATGTGGCCAGTAAGGAAGGGATCGTTTGCGTGGAAGCCATCGGGTACAACGAGAAAAAATACAACCACCTGCCGGAAGCCATTGATTATAACAATATCCCCGGCTGTACTTTTTGTGTACCGGAAATCGCATCGGTGGGTTATACCGAGAAACAGGCCAAAGATGCCGGGTACGAGATCAAAATAGGTAAGTTCCCCCTCAGCGCCAGCGGTAAAGCATCTGCGGCCGGGCATCCTGAGGGATTTATCAAAGTGATCTTCGATGCCAAATACGGGGAATGGCTGGGTACGCATATGATCGGCTACAATGTAACGGAACTGATCGCGGAAACGGTGACCGCCCGTAAACTGGAAACCACCTACCATGAAGTCCTGAATGCGATCCACCCCCATCCGACCATCAGTGAAAGCATTAAGGATGCGATTGAAGTGGCTTACGGAGAAGCGATTCATATTTAAGATTCCGGCTGACCGGACCGTTTCACCGCGAGGCGGTCAGGCAGGCAAACAAGATTAAAGGTTCAAACCTCAACTACTTTCTAAGGGCTGTCCTGAATTAAAGGACAGCCCTTTTCTTATCAGAAAGATTTAAGCGCCGGTACCGAATGGTACGGTCGCTCCGATAAAAGACAGGTTTATCTGTTTTGCAACAAGTTTGTTCCTGTTCAGCACTAAAACAAAAAAGGTCGCTGGCAAGCGACCCTTTGGCGTTAGTATGTATTCTGGTTGCGACTTTACAGTTTTACAAACTTCATCTTCATAGACACTCCCTGTTCACTTTTTGCTGCAAGGAAATATACACCGGGCTTAAGCCGGGCT
This sequence comes from Sphingobacteriales bacterium, assembly GCA_016192105.1. Lineage (GTDB taxonomy): Bacteria > Bacteroidota > Bacteroidia > Chitinophagales > Chitinophagaceae > JJ008. The sequence goes on from JACPUV010000026.1 coordinate 109,948, forward strand.
ATATTTATCGATTGGACCCTATTGGTAATTGTCACATTCATAAGCCGTTGTCCTGCCAGGTTACTGACAAAAATAGTTTTACCCATCCAGCGCACATCATAAGAAAAATCGAGATACAGTTCCGAAGAAGCGGGGTTCGGGTACATTTTCACTTCCAGCCAGCGCGGCTCTTCTTCCGGTAAAGGTGTTTCATATACCTGCGGCTTATCCAGTCCGGATGAATTCAGCAAACTGTTTCTTACCCCCCCTGCTGCAAACAGCGCCTGCATCCGGGCCTTCTGGCCTTTCGTAAACAGGTTCATACAGGCGTCATTGGTAAAATCCATGTAATTATTGTACATATCACCGGTTGGACTGTTCCCGCAGGTGATCCTCACCGTGCTGGGACAACCGCTCGTGTACGAAGCCTGTTTGGGGGTATCCTCTACTCCATCGTCCCCGCAGTACTCATCTCCCCAGAGGTGTTTAAGTCCCAGCCAGTGACCGGCTTCATGGACTAAGGTCTTCTGTCCTGCGCCAAAAGCGGCCAGCCCCAGTACAATCCCGTCCAGGCCGGGTGCGCAGCCCGGAACACTGGAGTACCCGGCGAATTTCTCCATATTACAGACCCAGATATTGAGGTAGTTCTTACTGTCCCAGGCATCATCCCCCATTTCAGCCGAAAATTTCATTTTATCATCCATTACCCATTTGGTTACCGGTGTATATTTCCGGATAATTCCCGTGGTGGAGTGTTTCCGGGAATCTGAACCCGCCAGGTGAAATTCAATTTCACAATCCGCTGCCCGGGATTTGAAAACAGCCGGCGTTTTGACCGTATCGGCATTTTGACGCCTGAATGCACGGTTCAGCAGATCGAGTTGGGCCGCCACCTGGGCATCTGATACTTTCTGATCCGTAGTATGATAAAGATTATGAATGACCACCGGGATCTTAATCACCCCGTTTTCCAGGCGGCTCATCACCGGGTTGGCCGTAACCTGCCGGATAAACGACTCCGCCTGCTTTAGAGCGCCGGACAATAAGGGGTCCCGGGATAGCTGCTCCCGGGTATAATCTGCGGTTACACAACCCTGTTGCGCCCGGAGCGTATTAAAAAAGAACAGACCAATAAAAACAAACAGGATGCTTCCCGCCTTCATAGTTCCAAATTATTACAGGTGTACAGGGCTCACAAAATGGCCATGAGTCATTCAACGGGATTGGAAAAAATGAAGGATAAAGGGAAATTGTAAGAGGGCGTTTCAGGGATCAGATTTGGATGGAGTTTCGCGGGACAAGGTATAAAGTGTAAATATAAAATGAAAAAATCGTAAATCCAACTGTCCGGCTACCGTAATTTTACCATACCCTGTTTTCAAAGCTTTAACAGGGAAAACAAAAGGCAGTACCTAAATTTGCTGCAATTTATCCGATATGAAATTTGTACAAGTATTTATTGGGCTCCTGTTATTGCCGGCCTGCAACGGAACCGGTAACGATCCAAAGCCGGAAACCCCGCCGGTCAATATTCCGAAAAGCCTGAGCTATTCCATCGTGGCCACCTACCCGCACGATACCAGTTCATATACACAGGGCCTGCTTGTGTATAATGGCCAGCTCTATGAAGGAACCGGGAATTACAAAAAATCCCGGCTACGGAAAATAGATCTTAAAACCGGGGAGGCCCTGCAGGAAATTTCACTGAATCCTCTCTATTTCGGGGAAGGGGTCACGATCCTGCGTGATACAGTGTACCAGCTTACCTGGAAAGAAAAAAAAGTCCTGGTATATACCCTGAAAGATTTTAAAAAAATAAAGGAATATACGGTGGATTTTGAAGGCTGGGGATTAACCACTGATGGCTCGAACCTCATTGTAACAACCGGTACAGGTGAATTATTTTTTTATAAGCCCGATGGCTTTACGCTGCTGCGTACCCAGGTTGTCACTGAAGCCGGCACACCTACCTATAACCTGAACGAACTGGAATATATTGACGGATATATTTATGCCAACCAATATACCACCCCCTATATTTTTAAAATCAACCCCACTACCGGTGAAATAGTGGCCAAAGCAGACCTGACCAATACCTGGAACAGGGCTAAATCTTTATACACTGAAACGGAAGTGCCCAACGGTATCGCGTATGACGCGGTTACAAAGAAGATCTACATTACCGGTAAATGGTGGCCCGAACTCTACGAAGTGCAGTTTTCCCAGTAAACAGGTCCGGCTTATTTCCCGATGATATAAATAACCGAACTGCATTTCTTTGTATCCCTTAGCGCTGCCAGGTTGGACAGGAGCCCCCTGAAGAATGCAGCAGCCAGCCGCGTCCTGCCATTCTTGTATTTACTGCTGAGCAGGGACACATAGAAGCTGTCGTACCACATCGGTTTATACTCCAGCAGCCGGAGTCCGTGTTTTTCCACCAGGCTTTTCATAGCAGCCGGGGAAAAATGATAGAGGTGACGGGGTACATCATACGCAGCCCAGCAGGCGCCATAGGCGGCCGCATCCCCGGATGTATAATTCGGAACTGCAATAACGAGACGCCCTTTTTCTTTCAGCAGGGTTTTCAATTTTGCCAGGTATCCCTGCAGGTCATGCACATGCTCAAGTACATGCCACATGGTGATCGCGTCAAACTGGTTATTGCCGAGTTCATAAAACCGGCCGGTATCCTGCAGCTCCACCCCAAAACTATCTTTCGCCACCTGCCGGGCATCCGCATCCGGCTCCAGCCCGGTTACATTCCATCCATTCACTTTCATTTCCCCGGCAAAAGCACCTGTGCCGCTGCCCAGGTCCAGTAACCGGCCTGCTGCAAGCCCGGTTTGCCGTTGTATCAGTTTTCGTTTTTGCTTCAGGGTTCTTTTCCGCACCCATTGGTAGAGTGTATTGACCAGCCCTTTGGACGTATTGGTATGGGAAATATAATTTTCGGATTTGTAATAAGGAGCAATGGCGGCCGCGCCGGGTGCATCCTGTGTGAAGCGGGTAGTACAAGCGCCACATTCAAACACGGAAAAAGTCTCCCCGCTTACGGTATAATCTTTTGCCCTTAAAACTTCGCTTATTGCTGCAGCCCCGCAAACCGGGCAATGGGTATAATGTACCAGCTCTTTCATAATAGAAAGCAGCAAAGTAAAATCAAATTGTGCAAATGAACGGGAAAACCTAAGGTAATAAGCGGTACGTTAACCCGGCTTCGGCCGGAACCAGTTTTTTCGTATTGGCAGTAGCGGCCATCCCGACCCCGTTCTCCGAAAAATACCAGCCGATAAAGATCACCGAAAGAACTCCGGCCACCAGGGCCCCGGTCCACCAATAATTTTTCCGGTCGCCGGTTTGATTGAAATAGGCGGTCATTTCTTCGGAGGTCCGCTCTTCCTCCCCCACCCGCACTTTATGCGCCGCTTTGTCCCGCACTATTTTTTCCGCAGGTACGGCTGCTTCAATGCTTTTCTCTTCCACAGGGACAAATTTGATGTCCCCTGCCAGTCCTTTACTAAGCGTCCCCACTCCCTTCCATTCCACTGTCGTCCCCTGGCTGATGTCTTTTTTCAGGTCAAAGGCAAAATCATTGTAACGGATCACCGCATCGCGTTCCGAAACCCGCAGTGCAGCTCCCAGCCAGCTAAAGAAACTTTTTCCGGGCAGGTTTCCGGCCGGTTGTAAACGGATTGCAAAAGAAGGCGCTTCCATCCGTTTCTCCGGGAAATTGACCGTGGCCGGTTTGCGATCCACCCAAAAAGTGCCAATACCCGTTACTGGTAATTGTTTATGCTGAATGAGGTATTGATAAAGGGATTCGTACATGATCAGTTCTTTTGATCGAACGAAAATACAACTCCGCCCACAAAGTTGAATCCATAAACCGGGTACTGGTTCCAGCGCTGGTATTCTTTGTTGAAAAGATTATTGAACTGGGCCCACAAATTGATATTCTTCGTGATCTTAAATTCCAGTCCCGCGTTCAGATCCACCGCGCCTTTCAGCCGGTCATCATCGCCGTTCTTCATTAAATAACGGGCTCCTCTCCAGGCAAACAGATCCGTCTTTAGCCAGAGATCCCTGATCACCTGCAGGCGCAGGGCCGCTTTCAGTTCAAGCGGGATCATGCCCCAGGCCTTTGCCTGTGTTTGCAAACCGGTGTACTGGTTGAACTGGAGTCCCGCGATCAGGGAAAACTTTTCACCCGCTGTATAACCCAGTTCCCAGCCTAAGTTCAGCACATTCATTTTATCCTCGTACACCACTTTAAAGGATTTCCCATCCCCGGCAGCGCTGGTATCATTGATAAACAGGGGCTGGTTATTGATTCTATTAAACCCGACTTTGGCGGCATAACTGAAATGATCATCCACGGCTCCCTTGAACCCGGCAAACCGTTCCTCAATCCAGGTATTGCGCAGTTGGTCCGGGGTCCAGAGCCAGGGGTTCCCGGAAGCGAGGTACTGGTAGGTTGTTTTCCGGACATACCCGGTCCAGCCGGCCTGGAAATTAAACCGCTTATCCCCGGTACCGATTTCCGCCAGGATATTCGGAAACATTTTGAACCTGCCGTTATCCCAGGAAGGGCGGATACCCGCCTGAACCCGGATCGGCGCGGTTTTGTATATGACCGAAGGAGAAATAAAGTACATCGTGTTATTGACCGCGGATTTATGATCCGGGGAATAACGGGTCAGGTCAAACGTAATCCCGAGGTTGACCGCAAAGGCCTTCCCGATCGTTTTCTCCAACGGTGCATTTACCACGGTATTGCTCTCGCTATTCTTATGGTTGTCGGAGAATACATCAATCTTCACTTCGGGTGCATAGGTCAGCCCGAACTCGGTCTTATTGATATTATGAAAAGCCAGTCTTCCGCTGATGGTCTGGAAACTCTGTTTCAGCGAATCCACGGAAAGCACCAGGCTGGACGGCAGGTACCCGTATTTATAGGTCCTGTCCCGCTTCATACCGAGGCCGGCGTCCCATTGGAGATTATTACCTGATTTAAAATATCCCGACAAATGCAGGTTGGTGCTGCTGAATTTCTGGTAATCTCTTTTACTTTCGGAAGCCAGGTGTTTGGCATAAATATTCAACCCGGCGGTTTCCCCGTCACCCAGAGAGATACCGGCTTGTACAAAGGGTGTGCGGAGACTGCCAAAGCCGGCCTTGATATAACTGCTGTTATCAAATTTCACAGCCGAATCAACTGAAAGCGCCAGGGGTTTTAGTGAACCGGGTTGGTAAGCCAGGGCCAGGTTCTGGTTGGGGATTGTATAATCCAGCCGCGCCTTAGCCGTATCCGCCGCGGGAGGCGAGGCATTGAAATTGATCTTGGCCGCCTCGCGCAAAACCGGTTTGAAACTGGAAACGATGGTCACCCCTCCTTTCCCGCTGGTATCTTTCTGGGCAAAAGCCGTTCCCAGGTAAAAAAAGCCGATCCCGGATAAAACTATCTTTATGGCCGCTTGTCTCATGGTATTCGCTGTTTTCAATTCGGTTAATTAATTCCCTACTTTGCTGGACTGCCCTTCTTCATCCAGTACCTTGTTCAGTTTGGCCTGGGCTTCATTTTTTAATTCGGCATTCAGCGTATTGCCCACAATACTCTGATAAGTCGCCTTGGCATTGAAATAATCCTTTTGCCTGAAATAAATATCTCCCAGCAGGATATAGGCCTTGGTAACCCAGTAATCATAGGAACCGGATTTGTTGATGGTTTCGAATGCGGATTTCTCGGCATCGGCCAGTTTATTCAGCTCGTAGTAGCAATCCGCGATCTCGTAACGGGCTTCCGCCGCCAGGGCCGCTTTATTAATCTGCACCACGGATTTGAAATTGAGGATTGCGTTGCCATAATCCCCGCTCACCTGGTAGGATTTGGCGATCGCCATATTGGCCAGCGATTTGTCATCCGCACTGCTTCCCTTGGCAGCGGTCAGTTCCCTGGCATTGTCAACCGCTTCGGTCCATTTCTGCAACTGGTACTGGCAACGGAGCAGTCCGCGCATGGCTTCCAGTTTATTTTCCTGGCTGGCTGTTATTTGTTTTAACTGGGCATAGTATCCTTCCGCTTTCGCATAAGTTTTCAGTTCAAAGAACTCGATCCGGGCCGCGGTGAGCACGGCTCTTTCTGCATACTTGTTGGGCGCATGGGCAGCCACCACATCGTACCCGGCAAGGGCATTGTTCCAGTCTTTCTTTGAATAATAAATCTCAGCACGGTTGAAATTGGCGTCGAGCGCATAAGCCCCGTCCGGGAACTGCTGCAGGTAGGCATTAAAAGCCTCCAGGGCGGCATTGATCTTCTGGTCATCATATTGCTTTTCTGCTGCCGCATAGGTCAGGGAATCTTCTGTATTTACGCTGAGCGGACGCCCGGCCTGCCGCATGAAATTCGCATACTCACCCGGTTTACCATCTTCCACATAGATCGTTTTCACATTATCCAGGGCATCTTCCGCTTCGGGGGAATTGGGGTATTTTTCGACCAGGGTCCTGAATTGCTTCAGCGCCTCGGTATTATTATCAATATTATAATAGGAAGTACCCAGTTTCAGGTAAGCCTGCGGAACCAGGCTGGCATTGTTACTGTTTTTGATCACATTGCCCAGGAACGGGATGGCTTCGCGAAAACGCTCGTCTCCCATATAGGTGTTGGCCACTTCCATATTGGCATCGGTAACCAGGGAAGAAGCGGGAAATTTCCGCATCATGGTATTCAGCAGGGAAATCTTTTCGGAAGAACTTCTTACCCCCGCAAGCAGTGCATTCTGAAAAGTGGCATAATCTTCCGCCGGCCAGGAGAAACGGATCACATTATCATAGACCGTTTTGGCCTTGCTGTACTCCTTTTGCATAAAATAGCAATCACCGGTCCGCAGGTAGGCATCCTGCACAAAAGAAGAAGAGCTCAGGGAAGGATTTTTTCCCAGGGGTTCAAAGAAAGTCTGTGCCACGGGGTAATTCTCCTTGCGCAGGTAACAATAACCCAGGTTGTACCGGGCATTGATGGCATTGGCCTCCCCGCCGGCCGGTGAGCCACCGCTTACATACGCATTGTAGTATTTGATGGCATCATCGATCCTGTTATCCCGGTAAGCCAGTTCCCCTTTCCAGAAATTCAGGAAAGGAAGCACGGACCCGTTATACGGATCCTTCAGGGCCTTGTCCAGCATCGCGTCCGCCTCGGCCAGCCTTCCGTCATTGATCAGTTCCGTTGCGCGCCCGTAGAGAATCCGCGGGTAAAGCCGCTTTGCATTTTCTGAAGGCTTACTGAGACTTTCGAGCAGGGCCTGTGCATCTTTATAATTATTGGTATTGGCCAGTACATCCACCAGCAGTTCCTTGGCTTCGGCAGTATAGCCTGAATTGGGATAATCCGCCAGGAAGGAACTGAGACTGTTCAGGGCTTCATCCTGGTAACCCAGTTCATAAGAAAGTTTGGCATACTGGTATTTTGAAATTTCCTTTTGCTGCGCATTGCTGCTATTGGATGAACAAAACAGGAAGGCATTCCGGGCATTGGACTTCTGCCCCGTTTTCAGGTAGGCATCTCCCAGCAGGTACATAGCATGCTGGCTCAGGGAATCAGCTTTTCCGCTCAGCTGCTTAAATCCTTCGATGGCCTTGTTCAGCTGGCTGGTCTGGTAATAACAATAAGAAAGCTCATACAGGTCTTCCCGGCGCACTTTCTTTGAACGGCTTACAAAATCGGAGAGATAAGGAAGGGCTTTTGCGTATTCCTTTTTTTCGAAATAAGCATGACCCAGCATTTGTTTCAGTTCCAGGTCATAATACTGTGAATTGCTGCCGGATTGCAGTTTATTCTGTATATAGCTGATCGCTTCCTCTTTACGTCCCTGCACATAATAGATCTGGGCTATATAATAAGGAACAACCGTAGCATAGTTTTTTTCATTTTCCACCACCTTAAAAGCATCCAGCGCCTCCCGGTACTGTCCATCGCGGAAAGACAGGAACCCGTAATAGTAGTTGGCGTCAATATAATTGGGATCGCCGGTCTGGGTGCGGATCGTATTGAACAGGGGTTTGGCAGCCGCAAAACGCTGCAGGGTAAAATAAGCATACCCCTGGTGAAACTTCATATCAGCGATCTCGCGGTTGCTCAGGTTGGCAATATTGGTTTGTTCGTAACGGGTGGCGGCTTCCCCAAACTGCTCCTTCCGGAAATAAAATTCCGCCAGGTGGTAATTCATCATCTGCACCCGGGTATCATTCTTTTCCAGGTCAATATATTCTTCCGCTTCCTGCTCTGAACGGCCTTCTCCCTGCTTCAGCCCGCAGACGATCGCATAATAATTGATCTCCTGAACCGTGATGGCGGTATTGGCAATATCGGTTTCCCGGACTGACTGCCGCAACTCCCGTAACAGGGGATAAGCCAGGCTGTATTGCTCTTTTTGAAAATATTCTTTGGCTTCTTTGAATTTCCCGTCGGGATCTGAATGAAAGCGGGTTTGCTGGGAAGAGACGGAAACGCTGAACAGGATGGCTATTACAGGTAAACTGGGATACTTCATTGATTAGTCCTTTAACCGGTGGTGGTTTAACGTTGCGAATATTCAAATTATTTCAGGGCAGTCCAAACATCATTCCAAACAGGTGTGGATAAGTCGGCAATTGTGCTTCATTTAACAAATTGTTGGTTTTGACAGCGGATAAGCGGAAATACCGGGTTGTTCCGCGGAAATTTCCCATCACCCCGTTGCAGCGAAATCCGGCCGCTGAAGAGAATACAGCGATGCTGTTTAACCGCTGCAGCTGTATCCCCGCCCCCTGATCGGAAAAATATAAGTAGATTCGTTCCATGTTTACAACGGATACATTGATCAGGGTTCGGTATGCTGAAACCGACCAGATGGGTGTGGTGTACCACAGTAATTTTTTCCCTTATTTTGAAACGGCAAGGGCTGAATCTATCCGGCAACTTGGTTTTACGTATGCTGATATGGAGCGGATGGGCGTGATCATGCCGGTCGTGGATGTACATTGCCGCTACCTCCGGCCCGCGCGGTACGACGACCTGCTGAATATAAGAACCACGCTGAAAGAATTACCGCAGCACCATAAGATCGAATTTCATCACGATGTCTTTAATGAAAAAGAGGAATTGCTGGCCACGGCAAAGATCACCCTCTATTTTGTGGAAGCAGGGACCATGAAAAAGACCAGCATGCCACTCCAGTTGCAAAGCCGGCTGCAACCTTATTTTTCTTAATTTTATCGGATGGAGCAACCCGATTTCAATGGGGATATTGATGCACCCGGACCCATTACCGGGGAAGCCGGGCAGGTGAATATTCCTCCCAAATACAGTCCGCCGGAAGAAAAGCAGCAGGTATGGCTGAAATCAGCAATCAGCCTGGCCGCTTACCTGGTGCTGGGTTTCTATATTTTTCCGAGTTATAAGATCCTGCTGATCATTACGGTCATTGTTTTGATCCATGAAATGGGCCATTTCATTGCTATGAAAGCTTATCACTACAATGAACTGGGTATTTTCTTTATTCCATTGCTCGGCGCCTATGTATCCGGGAGCAAAAGAGAAGTATCCCAGCTGCAGTCAGCTATTATTTTATTGGCAGGTCCGCTCCCGGGTATCCTGATCGGCGCAGCCTGTTACCTGGCGGACCGGTATTATCCCGGTATCCTGGTTCTCGACATATCCCTTGACCGGGTGGCTTTATTTTTTATCCTGCTGAACCTGATCAATCTCTTCCCGATCTACCCGCTTGACGGCGGCCAGTTGCTCAACCGGGTCTTTCTTGATGAAGAAAGCACCTGGAGCAAAGTATTTGTTTTTATTTCGGTAGCTTTTATGGCCTGGTTTGCCTGGAGTATGTACCGCGGCTCGGGGAATTCCCTGTATTTTATCCTGCTTTTTTTCCCGGTCATGATCCTGCTCCGTACCATGGGGGATAAAAAACTGGGGTCGATTGAAAAAAAGATTGAAGAAGCGGGCATCAATGCCGATATAGAATACGGGGACCTGCCCGATGCCGACTACTGGAAGATCCGGAATATCCTGATCGCGGAACATCCGGCATTCAAAGAGGAGCAGTCGTCCCCGCCTTATACATTCAGTCGCAAAGAAGACAAGATCATGGCCGTGGTGCAAAGCCTCCTGCACCGGCACCTGATACAGGATGTTTCGCTGGCAGGGAAACTGTTTATATTCCTGGTATGGGCCGCCGGGCTGGCCACTCCCTGGCTGCTGGATATGGACCTGAGTCCTTTTACCCGGCACCGGTTCTGATCAGACCCGGTGATAGTCTGCCTTCCACACCTGAACCGCCTGTTTGATTTGTTTCTGGGATAGTTTCTCCTCAACCGCTCTTTTGGCCAGGGCCGGCAATTCCTCATCGCTGGCAAAACGCAGCCCGATCACCTGGCTGGTCCGTAATTGCTTATCCAGCGGCTTGCCCGTCAGTATAAAATGCCTGAAATTTTCTTCCGCCCGGATCGCCCGGTCCTGCGCCCTTAATGCAAACCAGCGGGCATACCAGAATAGTATCACCAGGACAAAGGAAATCACCAGCAGCAGGGCGGCACTGTAATGAGTTGCTGCATCTGCATGCACCAGGTTAACAATCGCTCCTCCCGGAAGGGCGATCACCAGTGTGCCGGTAATATAATGCCATAAGGGAATGAGACGGGTGTGGTTGCTGTAGTTTTGAGACATAAAAGAAGTTAGTTATTAGTAAATCGTAGTTCCCAAAGCGGGACGGGTACTAATATAGGATTATTCGACTTTATTCCGGTACAGGAGTTAAAAAAACCGAACCACTCAGCATTCGCGACAAACGGCTTCCGGCTACCGGCTACTTCAACTCGTCCAGCACCTGAAACATCTTACTAACTGCCGTCCCTGTTTTACCACTGTAATTGTTTATAAGAAAAGAGAAAATATATTCCCGCCCGTCTTTTGCTTTATGATAACCACAGTATCCTTTTACATCGCTGATGGTACCGCTTTTCATTTTCATGCCATTGTATTCCGGTAATGCCTCGTAGAAATAAGGAAACCAATCTCTCGTCCTTGCATATTTCAGTATTTCTACCTGCGCGTGGGTGGTCACCCGGTTTAACGGGGAAAGCCCTGATCCGTCATAGAGATTCAGCTCTTCCGGATCAAGCCCCTTCTCTTCCCAGAACCGTTTCAGGATCGTCAGCCCGCTGTCGGCGGAAGCATAGCCCTGTTTCTCGTAAGCAAAGGTTTTCACTAATGCTTCTCCATAAAGGTTGATGCTTTTTTTGTTGAACCAATAGACGATGGAATCGAGAGCCGGTGACTGGTGCGTGTAGATTTTTTCATCCTGCCCCGAAGGCATCCAGGCAGAAACGACCGCAAAATCTGCCGGGAGCGCAGTACCTGCTGCAATCAACTTGCTTTTTTCCAGCTCTTTCAGAAAATACAAGAATGGGTCTGCAACAGCAATAGCAATCTGAAACCGCTCCCGCCCCGGAGGAATCGTTCCCTGTAAGAGGGGAAACGATGTTGCATGATTTCCATACTGAAAATAATAATATGCATTATCCCCCGACCCCGGTGATCCGGTCTTTAGCTGGTTATCAATAAAACCAGCCCCGGCCATTGTATCCAGTGCGGCAATCCGTACAGGGTCGCCTTCTCTTTTCCCGGACCGGAGTAAAATATCCGACTGATTTTCCTTCCAGTTAAACCCCGCCGCACCCGCCCCGTAATAATTCCCGATATCCTGAAAAATCCAGCCATCCGGTATCTTTTGCAAAGGGAACCGGTTATTATACAGCCGGTAAGTAACGGCTTCCGGAGGCAGCTTTCTTTCCGCCAGGGCCTTCCCCAGGCCATTGAAAATTACAGCCGGCATGGTCAGGTTAAACCGGTTGCTTCCAAATGTCGGGTCACCCGTTTGCCGGACCATGATCAGCCTCTTTTTAGAGTAGTTCTCCGTTGAATTGTTCAGCCAGAATTCAGTTTTATACGTATAATCTTTCCCGAGCAATTCAAAAGCCGTCACACTGGTAATGATTTTCTGTGTGGATGCCGGGGCCAGGCCGGTTTGGGAGTTCTTATCAAAGATGACTTCGCCGGTATTGGCATCAATCACATACAGGGAACTGAGGGCATGGCGCAACTGGCTGTCGGCCTCAAACCGCTGAAAGGCATTTTGCAGGCGCTGTGAAACCGGCTGCGTGAATGCCATTATGATTGCGAGTAAACAACCCGAAAGCAGGAAAACTTTTTTCATCCCGAATGGTTATAACTTTGCGCCTGCCTGCCGGCTGGCAGGGACAAATTAATTCATTTCCCGCTAATCTTTTCTTAAATGAGTTCCCATACAGTCAACGCTTCCATTATTACCATCGGTGACGAGCTGCTGATCGGGCAGACCATCGATACCAACTCCGCTTTTATCGCACAGGAACTGAATAAGATCGGAATCTGGGTACACCGCCGCCTGGCTGTAGGAGATGTATATGAAGATATCCGGAAAGCCCTGGATGAAGAGGGAAAACAATCCGGCATTATCATTATCACTGGCGGACTCGGACCCACTGCGGATGATATTACCAAACCGCTGCTCTGTGATTATTTTGGCGGAAAAATGGTGATCAACGAACAGGTGCTGGCCCATATAAAATACCTGTTTGAAAAAGTGTACAACCGGACAGGCCCGATGCTGGAAAGTAACCTGAAACAGGCCGAAGTGCCGGATACCTGTGAAGTACTGCACAATGCAAGGGGGACAGCGCCGGGCATGTGGTTCAAAAAACAAAATACACAGACAACCCTTCCTTCAATGGGCATTGAGGGGAGCAGTGTTTATATTTCTTTACCCGGTGTACCCCATGAAATGAAAGGCCTGATGACGGACCAGGTCATTCCCCGGCTGCTGAAAGCGTTTTCATTGCCGGCCATTGTACACCGGACTGCTTTTACCGCGGGACAGGGGGAGTCCCTGCTGGCGGAAATATTGAAACCCTTTGAAACATCACTTCCCCGGCAGATCAAACTGGCCTACCTGCCCAATTACGGGATGGTGAAACTGCGGCTGACGGCCAGGGGAAATAACCGGGAAGAACTGGAAAAAGAAGCTACTCCCTATTTTGAACAATTGCAGCTATTGGTAAAAGATTACCTGGTAAGCGATGAGGACGAAGGGCTGGAAACAGTGATCGGGAAGCTCCTGAAAGAAAAAGGCCTGACCATGGGTACAGCAGAAAGCTGCACCGGCGGTTATATCGCCCACCTCATCACTTCCATCCCCGGTTCTTCGGCCTATTATAAAGGCAGCATAATAAGTTATGCCAATGAAATAAAAACAGGGATACTGGGTGTGCAACCCTCAACCCTGGCGTCCGTTGGTGCTGTGAGCGAGGAAACCGTGACGGAAATGGTAAAAGGAGCGATTGAAACATTACAGGTGGATATTGCCGTAGCGACTTCCGGTATTATGGGACCCGATGGAGGCACCCCCGAAAAACCAGTAGGCACTGTCTGGATCGCTGCAGGAAATAAGGATAAAACCGCGACCCTTCAACTCAAGCTCCGCTTCGACCGGCAACGGAATATTGATCTGGCCGCTGTGAATGCCCTGAATTTTTTACGCAAATTTATTCTGGCTAACAGTTGATAGCCTGATTAGGTCCAAATCATTACCTTTGGCCGGTCAGAAATTGCTTGCGCAACCTGTCTGTCCTGGTACTGGAGCCGAAGAGAGAACTCCTTTTCCCGGCAAACAGGATCAGGCACTACAGGTACCGGGCATTGAGTTGCAGCTGCCTTCAAAAATAATGGACAATTGAATGACCAATAAATAAAGATTATTATGGCCATTGTAGATTTAATCATGCCAAAACTGGGCGAAAGCATCATGGAAGCCACCGTGCTGAAATGGCATAAACAAACGGGAGACCCTGTTCAGATGGACGAGACCATCCTGGAAATAGCAACCGATAAGGTGGACAGCGAGGTCCCCAGTACGGCTGCCGGCGTGATTGAAGAGATTTTATTTAACGTAAACGATGTGGTGCCCATCGGTACCGTCATTGCCCGTATCCGCACCGGGGCGGATGAAAGCACAGGTTCCGCACCTGCTGCCACAAGCTATACCGCCCAACCTATTCAACAGGCCCAGGTCGTGGAAACTGTTCAGCACAGTTCGCAGCAGCCCCAGTATCACACAGACCGGCAGCCTTCCGGAAACCGCTTCTATTCTCCTCTCGTCCTGAACATTGCCGCCAGCGAAGGCGTCAGCATGACCGAACTGGAAGTGATCCCGGGTACTGGCAATGAAGGCCGGGTGACAAAAAAAGATATTCTTCAGTATGTCCATGATAAGAAGAGCGGGAAAGTTTCGGGTTTTGAGCAACGGGTAACGGGACCGCAGGAAGTAGCCACCACGAATGAAAGCACCCCGCCCGCAACCCGCAATCCACAACTCGCCGCTTTTTCCGGGAATGTAGAAATCATCGAAATGGACCGCATGCGCAAACTGATTGCAGACCATATGGTACGGAGCAAGCATACCAGTCCGCATGTGACCAGTTTCACGGAAGCCGATGTGACCAACTTGGTACAATGGAGAGAGCGTGTGAAAAAGGAATTTGAAAAAAGAGAAGGCACGAAGATCACGTTTACCCCGCTTTTCATTGAGGCCATTGTCAGGTGCATCAAGAAGTTCCCGCTGATCAACAGTTCGCTGGACGGTGACCGGATCATCATGAAAAAGGATATCAATATCGGGATGGCTACGGCCCTGCCTTCCGGCAACCTGATCGTCCCGGTTATTAAAAATGCGGATCAGCTGAACCTTGTAGGTTTATCCAAACAGGTAAACAGTCTCGCTGATGCAGCCCGCAGCGGAAAACTCAAAGCCGATGATACCCAGGGAGGCACTTTCACCATGACCAATGTGGGAACCTTCGGCAGCCTGATGGGCACCCCGATCATCAACCAGCCACAGGTGGCGATCATGGCAGTTGGAGCCATTAAGAAAAGACCCGTCGTGGTTGAAACACCGGCCGGAGACAGCATCGCGATCCGTCACATGATGTACCTGAGCATGAGCTATGATCACCGCATTATTGACGGCAGCCTCGGCGCTACTTTCGTAACTGCAGTTGCAAAAGAACTGGAGAATTTTAATCCTGAAAGGGATTATTGATGTGGCGGGTTCGGGTTGGAAGTTCGGAATTGTGAAGCGAGGATACACCTTCGCTATCGCTACGGCAGGGCAAACCGGGATCATGGACTATGGGCCGTGAACGTTGAACTTACTCCGTCCTCACCCCATACTTACCGTTCTTAAACGAATAGCGGCCTCCCCTTCGCTTAATTATATAAAGATTATCATACTCGGTATCTTTCAGATCTCCCGGCAAAACGGTTTTCCCGCATAGCTTATTAACCAGGTCATCAACCGTATTGGAGTGCCCCACCACCAGTACATTCCCCCTTTTTATCCTATTCAGCCGGCCGATGAAAAGATCCATGGAATCCTTTTTACTGCTGTACAGTTCAATATTGGTCCGCCCACGAAATTCGTTCAGCGGCTGAGCGGTGGAAATGGTCCGGGTGGTATTGGTCGAAAAAATGTACATGATATGTTCATGTCTCAGCCGTTCGCGAAGTGCATAGGCCCGGATCCTGCCGTTTTCAGACAAAGGGGGATCGCTGGTCATCATACCAGTAGCGCTGGCCGGGGCCGGTTCTTTTTCCGCATGGCGGACAATATATATTGTATTCCCGCAGGAACACAGGGACCAACTGAACAGCAGAAGGATAAATCGCATAAACGTTCTTTACTAAGTTAAAGTTAAACTTCCTTTGTATTCCATCCGTCTTTTTGTAAATTAGGTAACAAAATAAGCAAGGTATGAAGTCATTATCCGAGACCTGGTTTGCCGAAGGCCGTATTGATTTTGAGCTAAAGAAATACACCCTGCTCGCTTACCTGCAGGAAGTCAGCAGTCATTTCAACGAAAGCAAACTCTACCCGCAACTGGCAGATATTATTTTCCATTACAATAATATCGTGGCCTTCCGGGAAAACAAAAAGTACCTACAGGAACATTTTCCGAAAAAACTGACCGGGCTGCAACGGGAGAAACTGCAGTTACTTTACGAACAAATGATCGGGGATGACGAACTGATGCAGGAACTGGAAAATATCATCCATTATTCAGCCAGCCGGATCAAAAAGGCGATTCGTAACGGCACGGAAATTTATGAATTTGTGGAAGATAAGATCAGCATCGCCCCGGTGGGACTGGTACCTCTTGACACGCAGGAAGGTTATTTCTTTTTAAGCAACGGGAATACCCGGCATACCCGGGTCTATCATTACCGGCTTTCCATCTTTGAAAAGCACGATGAAAAATACCGGAGCATCCGGACTTCTTTTCTTGACAATTGGGCAAGGAGTATCAGCAGCACCTATGAGCAGATCAAATCCGAACTGATCCGTAACCGGCGTGAGTTGCCCAACCCGGCCGTTTATTCCATCGAAACCGAATTGAATTTCCCTGTGGAGGAAACCCTGCTGCCCGTGGCAAAGCGGCGGCTGGTGAAATTTATATCTGCATAAAGCACCGTAAACCGAAGAACCTGGAACCCATGATAATCAAATTAAAAAAAACTCAAGACTGCCCGCAACAAAAAATTGAGTTACAGGTATTTTCGTTAACCTGTTTATGTCAAATTGATTCATTATCCCTTCTTCACATTGGCTATCCGGCCTATTTACTCATTACGGATGGATGCATTGCCAATTGGCTAATTAACTGATTCCAACCCCCAGTCTTTCCCTTTCTTCACTGCCGGCACCCCTTCGGTGATCCATTTGGGCGGTTTCTCCCCTTTTAATAACCAGTCGAAATACTGTTGCTCGCGGATGGAGATATCTTTCTGATTTTTTCGTTCACGAAGATTGTGTGCTTCGCCATTGTAGTTGAGCATCCAGACTTGTTTGCCCAGCCGGCGCATGGCCGTAAAGAGTTCGATACCCTGGTACCAGGGCACAGCCCCGTCTGCATCGTTATGCATAATCACCAGTGGTGTATTGATCTTTGGCACATGAAATAAAGGCGAATTCTCGATATAAAGATTGGGTTTCTCCCATAAGGTGGCCCCGATCCTGCTCTGTGTTTTTTCATATTGGAACTGACGATTCACCCCGCTCTCCCAGCGGATACCGCCATAGGCACTGATCATATTGGCCACCGGCGCACCGGCCCAGGCGGCTTTGAACATATTCGTCATGGTCACCAGTTGGGCCACCTGGATACCACCCCAGCTTTGTCCCTGTATGCCGATATTTTTTGCATCGATCCATTTTTGTTTGGCCAGGTCCTGTGCCGCACTTACCACATGATTGTAACAATCTTTGGCCGGATGACCGACGGTGTAATGGATATCGGGTGAAAAGACCACATAACCACGACTGACAAAGAAAGAGATATTCAGCCGGCTGCCGGTAGGCGAAGGGGGAATATAACTGTGTAAGGTATTGGAATGGGTCTCGTAGAAGTACAGGATCAACGGATATTTCTTCGTGGGATCAAAATTCTCGGGTTTGTACAGAACGCCTTCAGCCATTTTACCGGTAAAAGCTTTCCATTTGTAAAGTTCGGCCGTACCCCAGTTAAACTCCTTTTGCTGAGGATTGATCGACGATAACTGACGGGTAATATTTCCGATTTTCCCCTTCATTTTCACCTCGTCCATATCATATCTTAGCATATCAATCAGGAGATATAGGTCGGGCGAATGTCTGTAGCTCTCTAATGTAAAGATCAACGTACCCTGATCTTTGGATGATAGAACCGGACCGTTCATTGCCCGGTCATCCGGACCAATGACCACAGGAGTAATATA
Organism: Sphingobacteriales bacterium; assembly: GCA_016192105.1. Taxonomy (GTDB): domain Bacteria; phylum Bacteroidota; class Bacteroidia; order Chitinophagales; family Chitinophagaceae; genus JJ008. The sequence goes on from JACPUV010000026.1 coordinate 127,817, forward strand.
ATTATCGATGGTATTAATATAAGTAAGCCCTGACCGTTTGTTCACTTCATTAAATGAACGACAAAGAAGATTATCCGATTTTCCAATACTCCTTTTTTCCGGATCGAGATTTATATAACGAAATGAAGTCTTCGTACTTCTGCCTTCGCTCCTTGAAACATTTAACGGAAGTTTATCTGCTATTGTACTGATCTTCCAGACATCATAACGGTCATACACAAATACCGCGCTATCACCTTCCAGCCAACCCATCACCCCATAAGGTCCCGGATCATCCGGCGTATCCTCCTGTTCATTCCAGAGCGGGTACTTTACTTTCTGAGAAATATTTTTTGTAGTAACCCCATCCCAGGCGAAATAATGCCGGGCCTTTGTGTCATACCACATGATATACTTACCTGAAGGAGAAATAAATGAAGGAGCGATGATCCCCTGCAGGTCTTTCTTCACCAGCCTGGATGAACCTTCATTCACATTTATGGCATAGATATCTTTCTTCGTACGGCCGGTCCACTGGGCTTCCACCCTTTTGCCAAAGTCAGTAACGCCTACAAACTGGTCGCCGTCCCCTTCACCGGTCTGGTAAACGATGGGTAGTTCTTCAGAACCCAGTTGTTTCAGTTCTTTCTTGTCGAAGTGATACACAGCCAGGTAACTGGTCTGCAACGAACGCTGAAGGTTAATTAATTGCTGGGGCTGTAGATAATCGTCCTTATAATGCCAGATATCCAGTTTTACCAGGTCCATTTCCACCAGCGTGGTATCCTTTGGCGGCCGGATCGGAGCCGTACCAAAGAAAAGGCGCCTGCCGCTTTTGCTGAAACTGACCGCGCCAAATTCACTGATGGTCATGCCCAGTTTCATCCCGACAGTATTTTTATCAGCCAGCAATACCGCACTGTCCATCCCGGTCTTATAATACCAGATCCTGTAAAACTTCTGCAGTTCCTTCGGGCGGGCATCCCTTTCGGCAATAAAAGCCAGTTGTTCCCCATCTTCCGAGAAACTGAAGTTTTTAAACTCATTGCCTCCCCTGCTCAATACAATGGCCTTTGCCGCATTCAGGTCATACAAAGTCACCATGGGACTGCTCAGCGAATCTTTCGGATTCCTTGCCTGTTCAATCAGCAGTCTGCCCCCTTTCTTGCTGAAATAATATTCCAATACATTGGCGAATATTTTCTCCTGTCCGCTTGCAAGATTCCTCAGCACGAGATCAGTGCCAGCATCTGCAGCTGCCCCACCCGGTTCATCCCCTTCTGCATCCGTACTTCGTACCTCGTACACCGTGCTTTCATCCTCATCCCGTTTTTTCTTTTTCTTTTGCGGTATTGATTGGATCACCTGCTGCAGCGAGTCGATCACTTTACCCAGGCTGTCGGCGATCTTCTTCTCCGGTGTTTCTGTCTTTTTCACGGGTTCCTTTTTCTCCACCGCTTTCTCCAGGTGATAAGCCACCCAGCCAGCCTCTTTTTCCGGGGTTTTATAACTCTTTACCCGGGCCAGTTTCCAAACGCTGTCTTTTCCCAGTTCAGCAATCGCCAAAGAGTCCTTCGGCATATCCTCCGGTTTCTTCTTTTTGATCTTTGCTTCACGGGTATCCTTAAACAATGGTTTGATCCGGAAGATCACAAACCGGCTGTCTTCCGTGATCTCCGCGTTGTATCCACGGGGGATGGTCTTCTTATAAGTAGCATCAGTTGACCGGATGACCAGCTCATTGTCGCCTTCCTGCGGATCAATGGTATAAACCACCCATCGTCCATCATTACTGATCATGCGTTCCCCGATCCGTTGCCAGCTGTCATATACGGTATGGTCAAGTGGCTTTTTTTGTGCGGAAACTGTCAGTCCCAGGAAGAACAGGGCTGGCAGCATAATGGCAGTTTTTCCCATACTAAAAAAAATGGTTGGCAACAAGTTAATTCAAACAGGTCAAATAGAAAGCAGATTTATACCAGCAAGCCCACCTATATTAAATATTTTGGTATCCCATACCCCGGTCCCGGTATTCAGTCTCCTGGTTTTACCGCAGTTGCACGGTGGATGAGTTTTCTTTCCACGCGGATCAGGATAATGATATGTATGACCAGTGCGGCGGCAATGACGGCAAAGCCGGTATAGAACCATTTACCCAGGTATTTATTTTCATGATACACTGCAAAGGCCAGCAGGATTCCATAAACGGGCTCAAGGTTATAGGTCAGGTTGACCGTGAAAGCAGAGAGCCGTTTCAATGCATTCGCGGAAAGCTGAAAAGCGACCACGGAGCAAAACCAGGACAATACCAGTAACCAGGCGGTATCCTCCCGGCCGGGAATAAAATGCTCCACCGGGAATTTTTGCAGGTAAAAAGGCAGGAGAACCGATAAGGCAAGCAGTCCTCCGGTTTGTTGCCAGGTAAGCAGGGTCTCCACATTCACCCGTTTTAAAAACTCCCGGTTATAGATCGGAAAAAGAGCGGCCAGTACCGCGGAAACCAGGCCAATCAGGATCCCGGTTTTGAATTGTGTGTCAAAATGGAATATGATATAGATCCCGCTGAGCGTTAGCCCGCCCAGTAATAATTCCACCCAGTTAATTCGTTTCTTCAGGATCAGTGGTTCAAACAAAGCGGTAAAAAAACTGATCGCAGAAAAACAAACCAGGGCCACCGATACATTGGCGTATTTGATCGCCCCATAAAAAGTCACCCAGTGAAGGGCAGCGATAAAACCCACTCCCATGATTTTGAGCCGGTCGGCAACCGAAATTGCATGCAGTTTCTTCAGCAGGGAAAAGAGGACCCACATGGTCAGCGAGGTAAAGAACAGCCTGTACCATACGATCATGCCTTCATTCAGGCTGATAAGCCGGCCCAGGATTCCCGTGAACCCCGCCAGGAACACAGCGGCATGTAACTGGAGAAAGGCCTTTTTCATTCACCTGCAATCTAACAAATATCAGGTTAACGATCTTTTGAGCTATCAGAAATCAGTGGCGGGCTTTGAGTGGCGGGCCACGAGGGTTAAGCCTGATCGTCCAGGGATAAATCCGGGTCTCAGGGTTCAGGTAACGCTTGAAAGCGCCTTTCAAATATACCTGTCACAAAAATGGAGAAAGGATCGGGTTACTGTTCTGTATTGGCCAACACCTTGCCGGGGGAAGGGGTGTTTTCAGGCTCTGTATTCTTAACCCGTTTCCGGTAATTCTTAAAAAGGCTGTGCCAGCGGAGATTGAGCACCCCAATCACGCCTTCTTTGATGATCCCTTTGTTCATCTTGGACGTGCCATACGTGCGATCCTGGAAAATGATGGGCACTTCCTTTATTTTGAAACCGAGTTTCCAGGCTGCGAATTTCATTTCAATCTGGAAGGCATACCCCACAAAACGGATCGCATCCAGGTTGATGGTCTCCAGTACTTCTTTTTTATAACACATGAAACCGGCTGTCGGATCTTTTACCGGCATCCAGGTGATCATGCGGGTGTACAGCGATCCTCCTTTGGAAAGAGCGATCCGGTTAGCGGGCCAGTTGACCACACCTCCACCTTTGGTATATCGGGAACCAATGGCCACGTCAGCCCCTTCATTCTTGCAGGCCCGGTATAAACGGGGCAGGTCATTTGGATTGTGGGAGAAGTCGGCATCCATTTCGAAGATAAAGCCGTAATTCCGGGCGATGGCCCATTTGAACCCGTGGATATAAGCCGTACCCAGTCCCAGTTTCCCTTTCCGTTCCTCGATAAACAACTGCCCGGGGAATTTTGGCTGCAGGTCCTTTACAATCTGTGCGGTTCCATCGGGCGAACCGTCATCGATTACCAGCACATGGAAATCATCCTGCATATTAAAAACAGCATGCAGGATGCTGGTGATATTCTCTTTCTCGTTGTAAGTAGGTATGACGACAAGTTTTTCCACGCCGGAACGATAAAAATTTATGTGTCTAAAATACGATAATCAGTAAAAATGCCCCTGTTAAAATTTACACAGCAACAGCCCCTGTTATCCTTTTTTCAGCAGGGTTCTTGTATAGATCTCTGTCAGTTTTTGCTTGGTATGCTGGGGAAAGTCTCCCTTCATCATCCAATCGTAGTACTGGGGTTCCGCTTTCAGCACATCGGCCACCGGTCTCCCCTTGTATTTGCCGAAATTGAAAACCTCGATCCCGTTCTCCAGAACAAACCGACGGGCAAAATCCACCACCTGGTCTTCACCGATGACTTTCAGGATCGAATCCACCGTATTGCCCAGCTCTGCATACCGTTCCAGCTGTGCTTCCAGAATCTCATGGGTGGCACTGGCATCCACTTCCGCGCTGTGGGCGCCCTCCAGAGTTTTGCTGCAATAAAATTTATACGCAGCCCCGAGGGTGCGGGGTTCCATTTTATGGAAAATATTCTGCACATCCAGTAGTTTCCGGTTCTTCATGTCAAACTCCACCTGGGCCCGGAGGAATTCTTCCATCAGCAGGGGAATATCAAAGCGGTTGGAATTATACCCGGCAAAATCGCAACCATCGAGCATTTGTTTCAGCTCCTGCGCCACCTGTTTAAAAAGGGGGGCGTCTTTTACCATTTCATCCGTGATTCCGTGCACATCGCTGGAGGCTTTAGGGATCGGGATACCCGGATTAATCAGTTTCCGTTTTACACTCCGGGTTCCGTCGGTAAGGATCTTTACAATCGCGATCTCCACAATACGGTCCGTTCCCAGGTTCACCCCGGTGGTTTCCAGGTCAATAAAAGCTAAGGGTTTTTTCAGTTGCAGCATCAGGATCAAATTTCAGTTTTATGAGGCGGTAAAGGTAACTCTGCAAAATGAAATTTAAGTAAAAATCAGGGATTACCCATAGAAAACCAGTCATTTACCGGGGAAAAAGCAGTGGTTTCCCTGATAAATGTCAGTTAAAAAATTGCGTTTTGGGGTTATCTTTGCAGGTACAAAATAAACAGGCTGATTAATCGTTTATCCACCAAATATCCCTTGTATGAAAAATAGGTTCCTTCTCGCCCTGGCCACCCTGGCGTTGGTCATACTGGTTTCATCCTGTGCCTCCCAGAAATACGGATGCCCCGGCAACCCCCAGGCCAACTATAAATTCAGGGGATAATCTTTTTACAATATGAACTGGATCGAATTGCGTACCCGGCAGCAACTGGCTGACATTATCGCACTATCTCACAAACGCCCGCAGGTTATTTTTAAACACAGTACCCGATGTTCTATCAGCAGCATTGCACTGACCCGGCTGAAAAAAGCCGGCAACCTGGAGGGAGCTGATTTCTATTACCTGGACCTGCTCGCTTTCCGCGAATTATCCGGGCAGATCGCCGGTACATTCCGGGTGGCCCATGAGTCCCCCCAGTTACTGCTCATCAAAAACGGGGAATGCACATACGAAGAAAGTCACCTCGGCATCACTCCCGCTGAACTGCAGGAACAGATCCATCACACCGCTTCATAATGAATGTTCGTTTTTACCTTTGATTTTATCAGCTAAAAATGCTGCCGGCGGGCGGATCAATCAAAATATTCCTTATTTTTGCCCTGCAATGAGAAATCACACACATAATCATCATCATCACTTACCCGCGAAGGGGTAGGCCGGTATTTATTATGTGTCAACATAGTTCAGGGGCTTACTTCAGGTAGGCCCCTTTTATTTTAAAAAGACGATATGAATGAGACATTAAAAATTGCCGTACAGAAATCAGGACGCCTGTATGAAGGTTCCATGAAACTCCTGAAAGAATGTGGCATTGAAGTAAGCAACGGCAATAACCAGCTGCGGGTGCAGGCCGCCAATTTCCCGGTGGAGATATTCTTTCTGCGGGACGATGATATTCCCGAATATGTCCAGGACGCGGTGGCCGATATTGGTTTTGTCGGGGAGAACGTGGTCTATGAAAAAAACAAGCTGGTGGCGACCCTCGAGAAACTGGGTTTTGGAAAATGCCGCCTCTCCCTGGCCATTCCCAAAAATGGTTCCCTGCAAAAACTGGCGGACCTGAATGGCCAGCGGATCGCGACCAGTTACCCGGGTATTCTCAGTAATTACCTGCGGGTAAAAAATATCAATGCCTCCATCCATGAGATCAGCGGTTCCGTGGAGATCGCCCCCCGGATCGGGCTGGCAGATGCCATCTGCGACCTGGTGAGTTCCGGCAGTACCCTGTTTACCAATGAGCTGAAGGAACTGGAAACGATCCTGCAATCCGAAGCCGTTCTGATCAGCAATAACCAGCTTTCCACCGGTAAAAAGATCATCCTGGAAAGTTTATTGTTCCGGATCCGTTCGGTAAAAAAAGCGAAGAACAATAAATATGTGCTGCTGAATGCCCCGAATGATAAACTGGATACCATTTGCAACCTGTTACCCGGTATGCGGAGCCCGACCATCCTGCCCCTGGCCGAGTCAGGCTGGAGTTCCGTACACTCCGTGATCAGTGAAGGCGACTTCTGGAATATCATAGAGAAATTAAAAACCAATGGGGCGCAGGGCATCCTGATTATTCCCATTGAAAAGATGATTATATGATGCAACAGTTCACTTATCCGGCCAGGGAGACCTGGGATAAACTGGTTCAGCGGCCGGCGGAGGATTATTCCTCACTGGAAAAATCAGTCCGTAAAATACTGAAGAAAGTACAGGCAACCGGGGACCGGGCGGTCCGCAAATACAGCCGGGAGTTCGATGGAGTACAACTGAAAAAAATCAGTGTCAGCGGGAAAGAAATAAAAAAAGCGGCTGACCTGCTGCCGGAAGAACTCAAACAGGCCATCCTTTCAGCGAAAGAAAATATTGAAACCTTTCACCGCACACAGGCAGAAGAGATAAAAAAAACCGAGACCCTTCCGGGGGTTCTTTGCTGGAGGCAATCAGCCGCTATTGAAAAAGTGGGGTTGTATATCCCCGGAGGTACAGCGCCGTTATTCTCTACGGTGCTCATGCTGGCCCTGCCCGCCCGTATCGCCGGTTGCAAAGAGATCGTTCTCTGCAGCCCCCCGTCAAAGGATGGCAGCATACACCCGGCTGTTTTATTCGCGGCAGCAGTATGCGGCGTAACAAAGATTTTTAAGGCAGGCGGCGTACAGGCTATCGGAGCCATGGCATACGGAACAGACAGCATCCCTCCTGTCTTTAAAATTTTCGGTCCGGGCAATCAATATGTCACCCTGGCCAAGCAACTGGTACAACAGGATGGTATTGCCATTGATATGCCGGCCGGCCCTTCGGAAGTGCTGGTTGTCGCGGATGACAGTGCGGTACCCGCTTTTGTGGCAGCGGATCTTTTATCACAGGCCGAACACGGAGCCGATTCACAGGTTATCCTGGTGACAACTTCCGCCCCCCTCGTTACAGCAGTAGATCAGGAAATAAAAATTCAACTGGAAAAACTAACCCGAAAAGCCATTGCCCGAAAAGCACTGGCCCACAGCAAGACGATACTTGTAAAGGATATGGAGGAAGCGATGGCCCTGTCCAACCACTATGCACCCGAGCACCTGATCCTCTCCTGCAGGGATGCAGAACAACTGGCACAGCAGGTGACCAGTGCCGGTTCCGTTTTCCTGGGTAATTATTCACCCGAAAGCGCCGGGGATTATGCCAGCGGCACCAACCATACCCTGCCCACCAATGGTTATGCCGCCATGTACAGCGGGGTATCACTGGACAGTTTTGTAAAAAAAATCACCTACCAGCAGCTCAGCCGGGAGGGCCTGCAGCGCATAAGCAATACTGTTATGACCATGGCTGCCGCTGAGGGACTGGATGCTCACAAAAACGCGATCGCGATCCGATTAAACTAATATGATGGAATTCAACCTTGATAAACTGGTACGGGAGAATATAAAAAAGATGAGCCCCTACTCCTCGGCCCGCCACGAATTCAGCGGTGCTGCCACCGTTTTTCTGGATGCCAATGAGAATGCATTCGGCTCGCCTTTACCGGTCAACTATAACCGCTACCCGGATCCGTTGCAGTCTGCCCTGAAAGAAAAGATCAGCGGGATCAAAGGGGTGCCCCCGCAGCATATCTTCCTGGGAAACGGCAGTGATGAAGCCATCGACCTGCTCTTCCGCATCTTCTGCGAACCCGGCAGGGACAATGTCATCATCTTCCCGCCCACTTATGGCATGTACGAAGTATGCGCGGAGATCAATGATGTCGGGGTGAAAAAAATTCAGCTAACACCGGATTTCCAACTGGACCTGGATGCGATTGAAGCAGCCGTTGATGCCCATACCAAACTCATTTTTGTCTGCTCCCCCAACAACCCCACCGGCAACAGCATTCACCGGAAGGATATCGAAGTATTGCTGAATAATTTTGACGGACTGGTGGTGATCGATGAAGCCTATATTAATTATTCCCGGCAGCAAACCTTTATCCCCGAACTGACCGAATACCCCAACCTCGTCATTCTGCAAACACTTTCCAAAGCCTGGGGGCTGGCCGGACTGCGCCTGGGAATGGCTTTTGCGGGGCAACCCGTTATTGACTATATGAACCGGGTGAAATACCCCTACAATATCAATACTGCCACCCAGCAACTGGCGATGGAAGCGCTGGGCAATATCAGCAGTGTAAACAACTGGACCAAAACGACCGTGCTTCAGAAAGAAGGGTTGACGGCGGCCTTATTGGAATTGCCCTTTACAGAGATTGTTTATCCCTCAGACGCCAACTTTATCCTCGTTAAAATGAAAGAAGCCCGCCGTATCTATGCGTACCTGGCCGCAAAGGGCATCATTGTGCGGGACCGGTCCAACGTAATTCTATGTAACGACTGCCTGCGGATCACCATTGGCACACCCGATGAGAACAACCAATTACTGGAAGCCTTAAAAAATTATATGGCATGAAAAAAATTCTCTTCATCGACCGGGACGGCACCCTGATCAGGGAGGCACCGCCAACCTACCAAATCGACTCCTTTTCCAAGCTGGAATTCTACCCCGATATGTTTACCTGGATGAAAAGGATTGCTACGGAGCTGGACTTTGAACTGGTTATGGTGACCAACCAGGACGGGCTGGGAACTTCTTCCTACCCGGAAGATACCTTCTGGCCCGTTCAGCATTTTGTTATGAAAGCACTGGAGAACGAAAGTATTTTTTTCAGCAACGTCCATATCGACCGCAGTTTTGCAGCCGATCCTGCCCCCACCCGCAAGCCGGCTACGGGTATGCTGACGGCGTACCTGGAAAATGCGGAATATGACATCCCCGGTTCCTTTGTGATTGGCGACCGGGTTACCGATGTACAGCTTGCCAAAAACCTGGGTTGCAAAGCGATCTGGCTGAACAATGATGCCAGCCTGGGAGCGGCAGAGATCAGCAATGATATGAGCGAGCTTAAAAACGTAACCGTACTGGAAACCACGGAATGGAAAGCCATCTATGCATTCCTGCGGCTCGGACAGCGGGTGATCCGTCATGAAAGAAACACCAATGAAACAAAGATCAGCATAGAAATGAACCTGGACGGACAGGGAAGGACCTCCATTAAGACCGGCCTTCATTTCTTTGATCATATGCTGGACCAGTTAGGCCGGCACAGCGGCATAGATCTTTCCATTACAGTGGACGGTGACCTGCATATCGATGAACACCATACCATCGAAGATACGGCCATTGCACTGGGCGAAGGCCTGGCACTGGCATTGGGAAACAAAAAAGGAATCGCCCGGTATGGATTCACCCTTCCGATGGATGATGCGCTGGCACAGGTGGCCATTGATTTCGGCGGGCGCAGCTGGCTGGTCTGGTCAGCCGGATTTAAAAGGGAACGGGTTGGCGACCTTCCAACGGAAATGCTGTATCATTTCTTCAAGTCGTTTTCGGATGCTGCCCGCTGTAACCTGAACATAAAAGTGGAAGGTGACAATGAACACCATAAAATTGAATCGGTCTTTAAAGCGCTGGCAAAAGCGGTTAAGATGGCGGTGAAAAGGGATCCGGACAATATGCAACTACCCAGTACAAAAGGAATATTATAATGAAAACGGTTATTATAAAATACAATGCGGGAAATATCCGATCCGTCCTGTTTGCCCTGGAACGGATCGGGGTGCAGGCGATCGTGACCGATGAACAGGAACAGATCCGTACCGCAGACAGGGTGATTTTCCCCGGTGTGGGAGAAGCCAGTACCGCTATGCAGTACTTGCGGGACCGGGGACTGGATCAACTGATCGTATCGCTGCAGCAGCCCGTGCTGGGCATTTGCCTCGGTATGCAACTGCTTTGTGCCAGCTCCGAAGAAAATGAAACCCGCTGTCTCGGCGTGTTCCCGGATGTACAGGTAAGGAAGTTCACGACAACGGATCCCCTGCTGAAAATACCACAGACCGGGTGGAATACCATTTTCAATCTCAAAACCGGCTTATTTAACAACGTGGAGGAAAACGCTTACTGTTATTTTGTACACAGTTATTACGCGGAAGAAAATAAATTCAGTATTGCCAGTACCCACTATACCCGTCTCTACAGTTCGGCCCTGCATTGGAAGAATTTTTACGGGGTACAGTTCCACCCGGAGAAAAGCGCAAAAGCAGGCGAACAGATTTTAAAAAATTTTTTATCCCTCTGAAATGAAGATTATACCTGCCATTGATATTATAGACGGCAAATGTGTACGCCTGACAAAAGGCGATTACAGCCAGCAGAAAATATACAACGAAGACCCGCTGGAAGTGGCCCTGCAGTTTGAAGGGGCCGGGATCCGGCGCCTGCACCTGGTGGACCTGGACGGAGCGAAGTGCGGAGAAGTAAAGAACTGGAAAGTGCTGGAAAAAATAGCCGGTAAAACCAAACTGGTCATTGATTTCAGTGGCGGGATCAGTACACAGAAAAATGTTGAAATCACATTTAATTCAGGCGCGGCCTATGCGGCAGTGGGCAGTATCGCGGTAAAAGATGAATTAACCTTCAGCGGCTGGCTGCTGGCCTTCGGGGCGGAGAAATTTATTATCGGCGCGGATGTTAAACAAGGCCGGATCGTGATCCGCGGCTGGACCGAATCCACCGCCCTGACGGTATTTGAACTGATTGATAAATACAAAACTAAAGGTGTAAAACAGTTCTTCTGCACCGATGTGGAGAAAGACGGATTACTCCAGGGTACGTCCCTGGATCTGTATAAAAAAATCCTGAACCAGCACCCGTCTGTTGACCTGATTGCCAGCGGGGGTATCACCCGTGTAACAGAACTGGATGAATTGCGGCAGGCTGGTTGCAAGGGCGCGATCATCGGGAAAGCGCTGTATGAAAACCGGATCACCCTGGCTGAATTAAAACGATTTTTATAACCATGCTCACCAAGCGAATCATACCCTGCCTGGATATCAAAGACGGCAGAACGGTAAAAGGGACCCATTTTCTTGAACTCCGGGATGCCGGTGATCCGGTGGAACTGGCCGTTCGCTATTGCGAAGAAGGAGCGGATGAACTGGTGTTCCTCGATATCACGGCCACGACGGAAAAAAGAAAGACCCTTGCCAAACTGGTCAGGGAAATTGCCACGCATATCAATATCCCCTTCACGGTTGGCGGGGGCATCAATACCGTTGAGGATGTAACAGTGTTGCTGGAAAACGGGGCAGATAAAATTTCTGTCAATACATCGGCCGTAAAACGACCGGAACTGATCAATGAACTGTCCCGGGAATTCGGCAGCCAGTGCGTGGTACTGGCCATAGACGCGAAAATCATTGCAGGCAACTGGATGGTCGTGACACATGGGGGAAGGACAGCTACCCCGCTCCTTACCCTCGACTGGGCCAGGGAAGCCGTGCAACGGGGCGCCGGGGAGATCCTGCTAACCTCCATGGAGAATGACGGTACAAAAAACGGATTTGCGCTACCCATTACACGGCAGATCAGCGAAGCGGTTCCCATCCCGGTAATTGCCTCCGGTGGTGCCGGCAGGATGGAACATTTTTCCGAAGTATTCCTGGAAGCCCATGCCGATGCAGCACTCGCAGCCAGCATCTTTCATTTCAGGGAAATCCCGATCCCGGATTTAAAACGATATTTACAGGCACAACATATCCCTGTCCGCTTATGATGCTTCTTTTTATCTGCCTGGCATTGGTTTGGTTCTTTGTTCAGTATTTTGAGCGGCAAAGACAGTCCCGGCGGGAAGAAGAGCATGAAAGAAAAACAGAAGCCTACAGCCGGTTGCTGGAGATGCTGAAAAACATAGAAGAAAAGAACGCAGAAAAAAATAAATGACTGATATGAAACCTGATTTTGCCAAATATACAGACGGGCTGGTGCCCGTGATTGTACAGGACGCCGCCACCCGGCAGGTACTGATGCTGGGGTTTATGAATGAAGCCGCCTTCCATCAATCGCAGCAGGAAGGAAAGGTTACTTTTTTCAGCCGCAGCAAACAGCGGCTTTGGACCAAGGGAGAAACATCCGGGAATTTTCTTTACATCAAAGAGATGATCCCGGATTGCGACAATGATACCCTGCTGATCAAAGCGAACCCCGCCGGACCGGTTTGTCATACCGGCGCCGCAACCTGCTTCAGCGAAGCGAATCCCCCTTTCTCCCTGGAAACACTGGAACGCATCATTGCTGACCGGAAAAAAAATCCATCTGAAAAATCCTATACATCTTCCCTCTTTGCCAAAGGGATCAATAAAGTTGCGCAAAAAGTCGGGGAAGAAGCCGTGGAGCTGGTCATAGAAAGTAAGGATGATAACCGGGAACTTTTCCTCGGGGAAGCCGCCGACCTGCTTTTTCACTACCTGGTATTGTTGCAGGCCAAGGAATTTACACTAACGGATGTGCTGGATACCCTGGAGAAAAGACATAAGTAAAGCGTGTAAAGGCCTTATTACCCGTTACGGGCTGCCCCGGTCCGGCGGCTTAGGATACAGCCATCTGCACCGTGAGTATGCACCCTTTCCCGGGAGCCGTTTGGATGTCGGCAGTTCCGTCATAGAACCGGACCCTTTCATATATATTATTGAGACCAATCCCCCGGAAAGTCTGGTTGGCATCAAACCCGTTTCCATTATCTTTTACAACCATGTGGATCTTTTCATCCCTGCATTCCAGCCGGATATCCACCCGGTCGGCCCCGCTGTGTTTAAGAATATTTTTCAGCTGTTCCTGCAGGATCCGGAACAGCGTAACTTTTCGGCCGTCGGTCAATTGATCGGCATCGCTGTCATGGGTGAATGAAATGTTCAGCCCGCTCGCCAGGCGCGTATCGCCGATCAATTGATGGATACAGGGGACCAGGCTGTTCTCCCTTAGCCGGGGAGCCACCAGTTCCCGGGATAGTTTCCGGATCTCCTCCACAGCCATACTGATGTATTCAAGTCCCTTGGCTTTAAAGACAGACTGTTCCTTATCCGGGGCACTGACCAGCTCGAAGAATAACTTGGCAGAGGAAAGGATCTGGTTCACGTTGTCGTGCAGCTCATGGCCGATCTGTGTCCGCTCTTTTTCCTGTGCCTGGATTACTTTCTCCGACACTTCCTTCTGCCGCATCAGCCTTTCTTCAATCAGTCTTCCTTCCAGTTCCTTCCTATCCGTTATATCCTGGAGGGAGCCAATCATCTTCACAGGGAGCCCGTTTTCGTACACGATATAGCCCCTGTCGCGCATGTGTTTGTACGTGCCGTCCGCACATTTAAACCGGTATTCCTGCTGCCAGGACTGGCTTCCTTCGTCTGTGCTTTGTTTTACCGTGTCTGCCACCTTGTTCCGGTCTTCGGGGTGAATACGCCGGAGCCACCAGGAAAGGCCCTTGGACACATCGGTATGATAGCCGATCATATCCATCAGGGCATCGTTCCGGAATATATGCCCGGTTTGCATGTCCCATTCCCAGATTGAATCAGATGTTGCCCGGGATAAGAGGAGCAGGCGCTCATTGGTTTCCCTCAGCTTTTTCTCCGCCTCATACTTATCCGTAAGGTTCACCGCGTAACCACCCAGGATTTTCTTACCCGGGACTCCTTCAATAGCAAAGATGTCAATATGAAAGATATATTCTGAGCCATCCGCCCATTTAATGGTTTGAATCGCATCGGCCGGCTTTCCTGTTTCCAGTACCTGCAAATGTATTTTATACATGGCTTCTGCTACCGGGGGAGGAACAAGTTTCAGCAGGCTCTTGTCGGCAGTAATGGCCTCATTGATCCCGAAAAATTCATAGAAATACCGACTGGCAAATAAGAGACTGGCCTTTTCATCCACCACCCAGGCCAGGTTGGGGGTCTGCTTCATAAAGGATTTTAGCGCGGCTTTCCGCTCCCTCAGGTCCCTGAGCTGCTCCTTTTCCGGGGTCAGGTCAGAAATTTTTGTTACAACCGCAGAAGCAACCGGGCTGTTTTCAGTAAATACAGGTTGCGAACTGAATTGCAGCCAGCGCAGCTCGCCGTTCTTAAGCCGGATAACCAGTGTCTCTGATTGTCTTTGACCGGTTTCGAGGGCTTTCATAAATGGCGCTTTATCAAACGGAGCGGGGGCGCCGTTTTCCTGGAGGAATTGCCAGTTATGATTCCATTGATCAGCGACATTCCGGTACTGGTACAGGCGCTCGAGCGAGGTGTTGAAAATTTCAGCCGCCTTCAGGTTTACCGCGATGATCTCACCCCTTGTATCCTGGAACAACACACCCGTATCCAGGCTTTCAAAGATCAGTTGATTATGCTCGCCACCCAGTTGGTGGAATAGCCGGGTTCTGTCCTCATCAAGCAATTGGTGTCCCACGCACAAATAGGTTCGTTGTTCTCCGGCAGCCTGTACAGGTGCGATATGCCATTTAACCGGATGATAAAAGCCATTTTTCAGGCAGGCTTCCATGCTGAATTTGGTGCCATTCTTACCGGACAGCCGAAGCCCGTCTTTAAAAAGAGGCTTGTTCACCGGGTGGAGCAATTCAAACAGGTTTGGGGCCGCTACCTTTGGATGCGGCAGGTGCAGGGAACGGATCATCCGGGAATTGGCCGAGATAATGGTCCCGTCTTCCTTAATCAGGGAAATAAATTTATTTTGCGAAATTGCCGTCTCCTCAATAATCCGCCTTATATCTTTCCACAGGGTCCTCATCATTATTCCGGTTGATTTTTTTCAAAATTTTTCAGGCAATACCCGCTTACAATTTCAGGTACAAGGGAAAAATCATTTGATTTATCCAGGAAATAACGGGCCCCCAGTTCTGTACACTGGTCACGGTAATACCCGTCCGAATGATTGGTGAGCATGATCACTTCCGCATCCGCCTGCTTTTCCCGGATATATTTAAGAAGTTCAATCCCGTTCTTCCCGGGCATATTGATATCCAGTAAAACAATATCCTGTGAAGCGGCAGCCAGTTGTTCCTGCGCACTGGCGTAATCGGAAGCCGTAAAAATTTGTTTGGGGACCTTCACCTCTTCGAGCAGGCTGATCATCCTTTTGGTAAAATTCAGGTTGTCATCAACGATCAGTATATGGAGCACAGCTTTCAGGACAGGAAGGGGTTTTATATACGCTGCAAATAACGAATAATACCCTCAAAGCTGCTGTAATACAAACCACTGTAAATTTGTAGAATAATAGCTACAACTGGACTGTTGTCAGATAAGACGGGCTTCAATGGCATAGCGGGCCAGTTCCGCATTGCTCTTCATTTTCATTTTTTCCATGATCCGGGAACGGTAGGTACTGACCGTGGTGGAACTCAGGGAGAGTTGTATGGCAATCTCAGAAATGGTTTTCCCGGATGCCAGCAGTTTAAAAACATCAAACTCCCGGTCGGAAAGTTCTTCGTGCAGGGCTTTCGCAGATTCACTGTTGACGGATTCCGCCAGTTTCTCTGCCAGGGAAAGGGTGATATAGCGTTTTCCTTTTATTACCGTTTCAATCGCCCTGACAATATCGTCATGGATGGTTTCTTTGGTCAGGTATCCGGCTGCCCCTGATTTTAATACCCGCAGGGCATACTGATCCTCCGGATACATGCTCATGATCAGTACCGGCAGCCCGGGTGCGATCTCCCGGATCTGCATGATTGCATCAAGGCCGCTGCGGCCGGGCATGTTCATGTCACATACCACCACATCCCATTCTTCTTCCTGGTTGATGATCTCACTGATCAGTTCCTCCACATTGGAAGCCTCTCCAATCCTGGCAAAAGGATAATGCTCAAGCAGCAACTGCTTCATTCCCCTCCTGACAATGGCGTGATCATCTGCGATCAGAATCCGGATCATACAATTTTCTCCTGTTTGTTATGCAAATTTACTGACAGGTACCGATACTACCACAGTTGTTCCTTCACCCGGAATGCTCCGGATCTCGTATCGGCCGCCCATCATTTCACTTCGTTCTTTCATCCCCAGGATACCCAGGGTCTTTTTCTCCGCCACCCGAGTAAGGTCGAACCCCTTCCCGTCATCTTTTATGGTCATTACCAACTGGCCCTGTTCTTCTTTTAATTCCACTGATACCTTTTTTGCCGATGAGTGCCGTACTACATTCGTCAGGGATTCCTGGAAAATCCGGAACAGGGCCGTTTTGGCAGTATCCGGAACGGGGATCTCATCCTGCGGGGCCGATAAACCGGTTTTAATTCCGGCTCTCTTTTCAAATTCTCCCAACTGCCATTCCATCGCGGCGATCAGTCCCAGGTCGTCCAGCAGGCTGGGCCTTAACTGCGAAGAGATCCGGCGTACCGACTGCACCGTCTCGTCCAGCATGATCAACAAATCTTTCAACCGCAGGTTCACCTTTTCATCAACTCCCTGGAACCGTTTATTCAGCCAGGCGATATCCATTTTCAGAACGGTCAGCTGCTGTCCCAGTTCATCGTGGATTTCCCGGGCAATATTCGCCCGTTCTTCTTCCCGGATATTCTGCAGGTGGGCGGTCAGGTTGCGGATCGCTTTATAAGAGGATTTTAATTCTTCTTCTGCCCTGATCCGCTCGGTCATATCCCGCACCACCGAAAGGAAACGGCCATCCGGTAGTTGCTGTGACCGGACTTCGGTGACCACCACGGACCCATCCTTTCTTCTCATTCTCCGGATCTTCACCGTGGAGCCCCCCGCACTGAGCACATCATACCGGACCGGGTTTTCTTCTATTTCTTCGGGGAGCAGGAGCTGGTCCAGGCGCATGCCCGCTAACTCCTCCCGGGTATAACCCAGTAAGCGGCAGGAAGAAGTATTGGTATCCAGTATATTTCCTTTTTCATCATACAGGGCAATGGTATCCGCGGCCTGTTCTACCAGGGTCCGGTACTTTTCCTCGCTGAAACGAACCGCCAGTTCCGCTTTTTTCCGTTCGGTGATATCACGGGTTACCCCAAGCACACTGACCACATCCCCGGCCGTATTCCGGAACGGCACCACATTCATTTCGCACCACCTCTTATTCTGTTTTAATGTGATCATTTCGTATTCTACGGCACCCGCCTTCCCGCCAAAAGCGTCCCGGATGGTTTCCTCGGCCTTCATTTTATATTTATCCGCAATAAAGGGCAGCACACTCCGGCCCAGTATTTCGCCCATCTGATCTGTTTCCAGCATCAGGAGGCCCGCTTTATTGATATCCAGAAAACAACCATCCCTGTCAATGAGTTTGATGCATTCCGGATCGGTATCAAGGATGGTCCGCAACCGCATTTCGCTTTCTTCAATTTTCCGTTGTGCCGCATAAACGGGTGTCATATCGGTCATAGACCCGATCATACGGACAGCTATACCCGATTCATTGCGTATGATGAATCCGCGATCCAGAAAATGCAGGTAACCGCCATCAGGTTTCAGGTACCGGTACTCATCTCTCCATACGGTATTCTTTCCCCTGATTGCCTGGTTCGCATTCTGCCGGATCCGGTCCCGCTCATCGGGGTGAATGCGGTTATACCATTCATCGATACCCACAATTTCCTTCTCTTTCTGATAGCCCAGGCTGGAATAATAATTATCGTTCCACCACAATTCATTGGTTTGAAGGTTCCAGTCCCATACAATGTCACTGGTGGCTTTCGATACAACCTGGAACCTGGCATTGGACTCCACCAGTCCTGCTTCCGCCCTGCGTTGTTCCGTGACATCCTCCGCGTAACCATACTCTGTCTGTTTGCCATCGGGACCGGTGATCACATTGATCCGTGCCGCGATCCAGCGGGTGTCTCCCTGCGGCCGGTTGATCCGGTAATCGATTCTTACCTGCTTATTGCCCGATAGCCCTTCGTAAATACGGGTCAGCTCTTCCCTGTCGTCCGGGTGTACCGAAAGAAGAAAGTCAGCAGGGTTATGATACAGGTCCCGGCATTTTCTTCCCCAGACCGTTTCATAGGAAGGACTGATATAAAGCGTTTGCCTTGTATGAAGGTCGTTTACCCAATAAACCCCGGAAATATTCTCCACCAGGTTCCGGAAACGTTTTTGCGATTTAATAAGTTCCGCCCCGGCTTCTTTCAACGCTGTAATATCCGTATGCGTCCCCAGCATCCGGAGTGCCTTACCCGACGGGTCATAAGCAACGATCTTACCGGTTGAAAGGATCCATATCCATTCGCCGTTCTTTTTCTGTTGCCTGAACTCCTGGCTGAATTCAGTTGTTTTCCCCGATATATAATCAGTAAATGCTTTTGTAGTGGCGTCCCGGTCATCCGGGTGCAGCCGGTTTAGCCAGCTTTCTTTTGTTTCGTAAAATGAAGTTGGCTCATAGCCCAGCATCAAGGCATATTGTTCATTGACGACTGTTTCATTCGTTTGTAAATTCAGGTCATACAATCCCTGTTTGGCCGCTTCCATGGAGAGGCGCAGGCGTTGCTCACTTTCCCGGAGCTGTTCTTCCGAGTGTTTCCGGGCTGTTATATCCATCATACTGCCGGTCATACGTACCGGGCGGCCTTCGGGGTCCCGCTCAATATAGCAACGGTCAAACAGGTACACATAATCGCCCCCTTCCCTGCGGAACCGGTACTCCGAAATAAATACATTTGTATCAGATGCAAGCGAGGCTTCCTGCCGGTTGATGATGTGGTCCCTGTCCTCCGGATGGATATGACTTCGCCAGGTAACTTCGTCCGGTACAGGGTCGCCCGGTTTTAATCCATATAAGAGCTGGTGCATTTCATTCGCCCATTTCCGGCCGGTCGGAATTTCCCAATCCCAGATTGCATCATTGGTGGTACGGGAGATCATCTCGAATCGCTGATTTGACTGGCGGATCTCCTCTTCGATCCTTTTCCGTTCTGTTACATCCCGGATAATCAGCCCGGTCCGTTTTTGGCCATACGCATCAATGAAAATGGCTGAACTGAATTCACCGGGGAATTTTGTTCCGTCCTTCCGGATAAAATTCAGTTCCCCGCTTAAATATTCTTTCTGCTGTTCTGCCCCGAACAGGTTTTCTATCCGCTTATCGGTGGGATCCATAACGCCCTTCCTTCCCGTTTTGATAATTTCTTCTTCCGACATGCCGAACATCCGGCAGGCGGCGGGGTTCGCAGCCAGGATTCCTCCGCCAGGTGAAGACAGCAGGATCCCATCCATACTGTATTCGAAGAAGGCCCGGTATTTCGCTTCGCTTTCCTTGACTTCATTCTCCGCTTTTTTAATTTCCGTGATCAGCCGGCCTTCGATCAGCAGCATTTGTGTTTCCCCGTCAGCACCGGGTACCGGTTTAATGGAAAAATCAAACACTTCCATTTCCTTGCCGGGCATCTGGATGGTCCCTTCATACCGTACAAATTCACCGGCAACAGCCCGGGCAATGGCCGCTCTTAACCTCCGGGTTCGTTCGGTACGTTCGCCCTCATCCTGCCATAAGCGGATTTCCCAAAAAGGCTTATTGACGATATCCTCATTCCGGTAACCGGTTATTTCCAATGCTGTTTTGTTGACTTCCAGTACAGTGCCCTGTTTATCCAGCAGGCATACCAGTTGCAACTGCGTGTTGAAAATAGCCCTGAACCGGTTTTCACTTTCCTGTAATTCCGACTCTGCTGCCTTCCGGGCTGTAATATCCCTGGTGCCGATAAAGGCCCCCGTGATATTTCCTTTTTCTCCCCTGACCGGGTTATATGTAATGTTTACCCATTTGATTTCATCCTTCAGGTCCAGCCGGGTTTCGTATTCAATAAATGCTCCCTCAAATGTCTTTTTATAATTCGCCAGGATCATTTGCTTCTTTTCGGCCGGTATCTTTTCCGTTACAATATCACCCGTTCTTACCAGCTTACCCCAGGCTCTTGCCAGGCTGTATTCTGCCATTCTGCTGATCAGGATAACCCGGTAGTCAAGGTCGATCACATAAAACTCACTGACAGCGCTGTCGAGCATCTGCCGGAGTTTTTCTTCCCCCTTCCTTATATCTTCGGTTTTCTCCCTGACTTTTTCCGCCAGCTCATGATTGAATGCATAAATCAGTTTCTCTGCCAGTTTTCGCTGCGTGATATCCCGGACAACAGAAACAAAACCGGTTACCTGTCCCTGGTGATCCCGCAGGGCGGTCATGGAAACATGGCAGAAAATACTTTTCCCGTCACGGGTATAGTCATTTGACTCAAATTCCGCTGTGCCCTTTTCAGCCATCTCTTTTTTGATCTTCTCATCTCCCTGCTCCCGGACCCCGCTGCGAACAAGCGCGCTGATCTTTTTTCCAACCGCCTCTGCCGCGGTATAGCCATATATATTTTCGGCTCCTTTGTTCCAGGTTACAATGTGCTGTTCGCTATTGATAGAGATGATGGCATCACTGGTTCGCTCGGTCAGACTGGCCAGGTAGGCGATCCTGTCCTCATATGCTTTTTTTCGCTTCAGGTCACGCAGGATACTAAAAAATAGCAGGGAAGCCACGATGATAAACCCCGCGCTAAGCAGGACAAAGAGACGGGCCGTGGTGGTGGCAGCCGTTTCCCGGGAGGTATTCGAAGCATTCAGCACAACCCGGTCCGTTGTTTCCAGGGACCCTATCAGGTGCCGGATACTATCCATGATCTCTTTTCCCCGGTCGGACCGAACCAATTGAAGCGCTGAATCAATCCTATTCCTTTTCACCATCCCTTCGGCCATAACGGCCAACTCCAGTTTCCGGTTCGTCAGCCGGACCAGCAATTCAAGGGTATCCCTGCGGCGGGGATAATTGACCCGCATCTTTAAAATAGCAGTAGTATCGGCCCCCAGGTTCCGGATGGCCTGCTTATACGGTGACAGGAATGCACGGTTTCCTGAAATAAGAAAGCCCCTGTTCGCCGTTTCAATATCCTGTACATCATCCAGCAGGTTCTCTACTACTTTCAGGGACTGTAATGTTTTGTTGACTTCGCCGGTTTCAAACCGGGCTTTTTTCATATTGGCCCAGGAATACCAGGCAATAAAGGAAACAAGTGCAAAAGAAATGATTACACCAAGGGTGATACTCTGACGGGTATAGAATCGATTCATGCGAACCGGGTTAGCTGCTCCTGTTGCGAAAGCGCAGCGTGATCCTTTTAAAGTCCGTGCACGTTGATAAAGTTAACCAGTGCGGCGGTATTTTTCAGGCTTAACTTTTTTAAAATATTATACCGGTGTACTTCCACTGTTTTCAGGGAAATGTCCAGGCGAAGTGCAATTTCCTTGGAAGACAATCCTTCCTTGATCAGTTGCACAATATCCAGTTCTCTCCTTGAGAGTACGTTCATATCCGGCGTTCCTCCTTCGTCCTCCAGTTCCTGCTGGGCCAGGATGTTCTTTACCTCCTCGCAGATATATTTTTTCCCGCCGTAAACTTCCACGATCGAATTGATCAGCTCGTCCTTGGAAGAATTTTTGGTTACATAACCCATCGCGCCGATCTGCAGCATCCGCCTGGCATAGGCCGGCATCGAGTGCATCGATATCCCGATGATCTTTGAACCGGGCGAAAACTTGCGTACCAGTTTGGTTGCTTCGAACCCGTTTACCGGGGTCATATTTATATCCATTAATACAATATCCGGCTTTCGGGTACGGGCTATTTCTACAGCCTCATCCGCATTACTGGTTTCCCCGATTACCAGGAAACGACCGTCGCTGTTAAGGATAAACGACCAGGAATCCCTGATCAATTTGTGGTCATCAACAAGCAGAATAGTGATTTTACCCATAGGAATGGTGGTTTGCTTTGAAATTTCAAGGTTTTTTGCATAGAAAAATTAAGTAAAATTCCACTGAAAATTGCATAAAACATTGTCTGTTAGTCGTTTTCCGGAATAAAAAAATAAATTTTAAGTAAAACCCCTTAGCTACGGTATGTAGAAATACGATTTTTCTTATCCGTGGACTTATAGTTGACGCCCGAAAAACTTAAAAAAAAATAAAGGATAACGCTCAAAAAAACTCCGGGAAGGTCCAAATTCAGGGCGATCATCCGGGTGAGCGTAAAACAGGTGCTGTTTCGTTGTCCGGGCCGGAAATAATTTTCCCGGAGCTCACGAAGAAGGATACACGAATCTACTCATCCATCCAGCTACCCGGGACAGATCGCGCCAGCTCCCGGCGGTCAGGCATCCGCCCGCAAAGGGAACAAAAAAATTATTTTCCTGCGGATTCAACAATACTGATGGCGAAGCCCCCACCCGGGGCGGAGAGCTGCTGCAGTTTGGTTTTACTGTTCACGATTTGTGTACGAATGGTATATGCCTGCGGATTCGTTTTATAATGCGCTTCTTTAGCATCTGCATAAATAGTGGCGACATAGTTTTTACCGGGGTCTAAAAAATCCAGTTTGACCACTGATACCCGTGGCTCCTCCCCGTTTACATTGCCAATAAACCATTTATTTGTGCCCTTCGCTTTCCGGGCAACGGTTATATACTCACCGGGTTCCGCTTCCAGGTATTTACTGGTATCCCAATCCACTGCCACCTCTTTAATAAACTGGAAGGCATCCGGGAACCGGTTGTAGTTTTCCGGAAGATCAGCCGCCATCTGCAAAGGACTGTACATGGTTACATACAAAGCCAGCTGGTTACAGATCGTACTGTTAACATGGGAATGATTATTGGGGCTGATCTTGCTGATATCCATTTCAAATATTCCCGGTGTATAATCCATAGGACCGCCGAGCAAACGGGTAAAAGGAAGGACGGTCACATGGTTGGCTTTGGACCCGCCGAATGCCTGGTATTCAGTTCCCCTGGCTGCTTCATTGCCAATGAGATTGGGCCAGGTACGGGCGATCCCGGTTGGGCGAACCGCCTCGTGGGCATTGAGCATAATCTGGTAATCCGCGGCTTTTTCAATCGCATACTGGTAATGATTGATGATCCATTGGTCATAATGATTTTCACCACGCGGCAGGATCGGCCCTACATAACCACTCTTTACCGCATCATAACCATGTTCCTTCATAAATTTATAAGCGGTGTCCATGTGGCGCTCATAATTACGGGTGGAACCGGAAGTTTCATGATGCATAATTATTTTAATCCCTTTTGATTTTGCGTAGGCAGCCAGCCCGTTCACATCAAAATCCGGGTAAGGTGTTACGAAATCGAATACATAATCTTTTGAGTTCCCAAACCAGTCTTCCCAGCCCACATTCCAGCCTTCCACCAAAACCGCGTCAAATCCATTGGCGGCTGCAAAGTCTATATACTTTTTAACATTGGCCGTATTGGCGCCATGATTACCGCTGGGCCTGGCAGCCTTATAATCCGTTATTCCCAGTTGAACAGCCGGGTAATCATTGGTATAAGCCCATGAACTTTTACCGGTGATCATTTCCCACCATACCCCCACGTATTTCACCGGTTTGATCCAGGACGTATTTTCAATTTTGCAGGGCTCATTCAGGTTGTAGGTCATTTTAGAGGAAAGAATATCCCGTGCATCATCACTCACGATAATGGTGCGCCAGGGGCTGGTACAGGGGGCCTGCATATAACCCTTGTCACCATTGGCATCCGGTGTAAGCCAGGATTCAAACACCTTGTCCTGCTCATTATAATTTAAATGCATACAGGAATAGTTGATCAGCGCGGCTTCGTGCAAATTGATATATAAGCCTTCGTCCGTTTTTATCATCAATGAAGTTTGCACACCTGTCGGTGAAAAAGAGGTCTGGGACAGGTTTGCTGTCCTGGCTTTCAGTTGCAGGCCCCTTATTTCGGAGAGCCTTGAACGGGTAAAATCATACTCCTGTGTATCATAATCACCGGGGATCCAGAAGGCCGTATGGTCAGCGGTCATGGCAAACTGGGTCCGTTCCTCTTTAATTACAAAATACGTAAGGTTCTTCTGCTGCGGGAATTCATAGCGAAAGCCAAGCCCGTCGTCGAAAAGCCGGAATCGAATAATCAGCTGACGGTTCGTTTCTTTCTGGGTCAGCGTTACCGCGAGTTCATTGTAGTGGTTGCGGATGTTGTTTACCTCGCCCCATACCGGTTTCCATGTCTCATCAAAAGAGGTGGTCCTGGAATCCGTGACGGTAAAATCATTCAGCAGTGATTTCTTATCGTTCTTCAGATAAAAACCCAGCTTGCCGGGCTTTACCACTTCTTTGTTCTTATAAACCAGCTGATAAACAGGTGTACCATCGCTCAACAAAGAGAACTGCAACCGCAGGCTGCTATTGGGCGATACCAGTTCCTGCGCCGTGACAAGCTGAACCATTGCAGCTAAAACAAACAATACCAAACTGAACTTTTTCATGTTTCACTACTTTTATAAAATGACGGGTTTACCAGCGCAGCCAGGGAGAAACAATCCAACTTTCCCGGGTCTCCGTTTATCCGGCCTGCCAATGAGAATATGAATATAGGTAAAATTATAAAGGATTTTGTTTAGCCGGAATGTATCGAAGAACCATTCATCATTTTTACTCCTTCCGGATTTTTAAATCACAGACGGGGGTACAGCCGGATGCAGCAGATCGGAGAAAACATTCCCTGCGGAAGTAAAATAAAAAGACCCACACTGATTCGTGCAGGTCCTGTTCGTGGAGGCGACCGGGATCGAACCGGTGTCCAAACATATTCTTCAAAAGCTTTCTACATGTTTATTTTGTTTTGGATTGTCGGGAATGAACTGGAAACAAACAACCGATTCATTCCGTAGCTGGATAGGCTTAAGCAACCGGCACAGCCTGGGGTTGCAGCAACCTGTTTTGTTTTTGAGTCGGCGGCGGGGCTTGGTAACTGGTCAACCGGCCCGGCGGCCCTAATGACTACTTAATCACTGATTAGGCAGCCATGGCATACTGTGTATTGCCATTTATAGTTTTCGTATTCAGATTCAACTGCTAATTACGCAACGCAGTACATGCTTACACTTCCAAAGAGCTACGCTGTCAAAACCAAACGCCCCCGGGGGGATAACAAAGGTAGTAATTTTAGAAATGATGTTGAAAATGTTGTTTTAGTACAGTTGATTCAGTCGGTAGTCGGGAGTTAGTAGTCGGGAGTGAACAGCCAGTAATCCTTACAACTTTAAGCGTAAAAAAGAAAGGTTATTCTCTTATTGAAAATTATGTAATTTATAAATCAGCTACGTTAATCCGTGCACAGTATTGGGTTTCACAGCCGTTGGGCAAAGTGATTTGCAGGCAAACAGTGAAATGGCCTCCATTCGGAAAATCAATCCGGGGATCCCATAGCCGGCTATAGGATTGTCCATCCACATACCAATTGAATTTTGCCCCTTTGGGTAGTCCACCCGGCGTAGTGTTGGTGAAGAGAACAGTTGTGCCACCCAATAATTGTTCAGTAAGCGGATCATATTTGTATTGTTGCCATTTGAAAGAAGGTTTGACATCACATACCATCGGGCAGGCTGTTTTTACATCAGTAAAAAATGAATCAGTTCTGACCACTGCCCCGTCTTTATCCAGCTTTATCCGAAAATGTTTCACTTTATATACACCGCATTCATCATATACATGCACAGGTGTATTTAATTCGCTTATCCGGCCATCTCCAAACAACCATAAATGCCGCTCAGTGGCTGAATCTTCAGAAACCTGTATGTGAAAGCGAACAGTATCCCTGAATGAAGATGTCGTAAATTCAGCAGGCTGCTGCGTGGTTTTCTGAGCCATTAAAGTTTCTGAAAACAACACGGCAAAAAAATAGAAGTACAAAATTCTCATAGATTAATGGTTTATAGTAACGACTACTTCTAAAAATACACCAGCTTTATATATAAAAACTGATTTCCCGCTATCATTTGATTTTTAGCATTTCCTTAATCTGCCAGCAATTACCCTGCCTGAACAGAGCTCCTGTAATACCCCTACTTTTTTATAGATTTACCAAATGAAGAATATTAACCCGGATGACTATTATAAAGAACGGATCGCCAGACTCTCTTCCACGATCAGCCGCTTAAAGAAGAAAGCCCTGCTGCTGTCCTGGCTGCGGCTCTTCAGTTTCCTGGGGGCTGTATTATTGACATGGTTACTGCGGGAAAGTGGTGCCGGCTGGGCTGTCGCAGGGTTTATCACCGGGATGATTTTCTTTTTTTATTTTGTAAACCGCGATCTGGATAATAAAGCGATGATCGAAAACCTTAGCCGGCTGCTGCAGATCTGCAGGGATGAACGGCTGGCCCTTGATCACCAGTTCCATCATTTTCCGGATGGGACAAATTACCTGCCGGCCCTGCATCCTTATGCGGCCGACCTTGACCTGTTTGGTAAAGCTTCTTTATTCCAGTATATCAACCGGACAAAATCAGAGCAGGCGGGGCTTTTGCTGGCCGGCTGGTTACTGGAACCTGCATCAGCAACAGAGATCATGTCCCGGCAAAAAGCGGCCGCGGAGCTGGCCTCCAAACCGGAATGGAATCAGCAGCTGCAATCCTGTGGTGCGGCAAAAGCAATAACTATAGCCGCAGAAAAAAATATCGGCGACTGGCTGCATGAGCCGGGCAGGCTGCTGCATGACAAAGCCTGGATCCTTCTCCGGTTTCTTTTCCCGGCTGCCAGTATCAGCAGCCTGGCCTTTTATATTGCCGGTACGATCAGTCCATCACAGTTTCTGACCCTGGCCACCGGTTTCCTCGCCATTGCCCTGGTTATTACCAAAAAACTGATGCCAGCCTGGGTCCGGCTGGGCAAGATCAGTGAGGAACTGGAGAGTCTTTCAGCAAGTATCCGGCATATCGAATCACAGGAGTTCAATGATGAGTTGATGAAGCAACATAAAGCTTCCTTTAGTAGCGGCAATAAAAAAGCATCGGAGAAAATAAAAACACTGAAAAAGATCATGGACCGGCTCGATTACCGGCTGAACCCGGTGGTATTTATTCCGCTCAGCATTTTTTTCTGCTGGGACCTGCAGCAGGTATTTGCCCTTGAAAATTGGAAGGAGGAAAATAAGGAAGGCATCCGGCACTGGTTTGAATCCCTGGCAGTCATTGAAGCATTATCCGCTCTCGGTACTTTATCCTTCAATCATCCACATTGGGTTTTCCCTGTTATCGAAACCAGTACGTTATTCGATGGGAAAGAACTCGGGCATCCCCTGATCCCGGAAAAGAAAAGGGTGAATAACAGTTTTCGTACAGCCGGGGATGGGGTCATTAACCTCGTAACCGGTTCCAATATGGCGGGTAAGAGTACTTTCCTCCGCAGTTGTGGTATCAATATCGTACTTGCAATGGCGGGGGCTCCCGTCTGCGCGGCATCCCTGCGCCTGTCTCCCCTGAAAGTAATGAGCAGTATGCGGGTCAGCGACAACCTGGAAGAAAGTACATCCACTTTTTATGCTGAACTGAAGAAATTAAAAGCGATCATCGCAGCGGTAAACCGGAGAGAAAATGTATTCCTCCTCCTCGATGAGATCCTCCGCGGCACCAATTCCGGCGACCGCCATACAGGTTCGAAAGCACTGATACGTCAACTAATCGCTCAACAAGCCACCGGTATTGTAGCCTCACATGATCTTGAACTGGCAAAACTGGAAACTGACTATCCGGGACAACTGATCAATTACCATTTTGATGTCCGCATAGCCAATGAGGAACTGTATTTCGATTATACCCTCAAGGAAGGTGTATGCCAGAGTATGAATGCGTCGCTATTGATGAAGAAAATTGGCATTCGGATATAAGAAAGTCAAAAATCTTTAGCAGGATACCTGAAAAAAGTCCTTCACTACTAAATACCAGGAAAATACTGCTTAGGACGGGCTGTTGACCTGCCTACCGGCAGGCAGGCTACTAACTCCCGACTACTAACTCCCGACTTGTTCTACCTTCCCCAGCCAAACCAGTCGTTCCCGTTTGCGTACAGCATCAGGCCAAGCAGCAAGATCATCCCCACCACCTGTGCATACTCCAGGAATTTTTCGTTGGGCTTGCGGCGGGTGATCATTTCGTAAAGGGTGAACATGACATGCCCCCCGTCCAGCGCCGGGATCGGAAGAATATTCATAAAGGCCAGGATCACGGAGAGCATAGCCGTCAGGCGCCAGAAAGATTCCCAGTCCCAGACAGGCGCAAAAATGGACCCCATGGATTTAAAGCCGCCAATCCCTTTAATACCACCGGTACCTGGCGTAAATATGGTTTTGAACTGATCGATATAATCACTCAGCTCGGTATAAGTCATCTTAACCCCGGCAGGGAAAGCGGGCAGGAAATTGTATTTCGTTATTTCAAGTTTCAGCCAGCCGAGGCTGTCCAGCTGCTCGTAACTGCTGTAGGGATTAAAGCCAATTTGCCCCTCTTCATTGATCCGTGTTGTAAAACTGGTGTCTGCTCCATTCCGGCTAACGGTGAGCAACACCTGCTTATTTTTCTTTGTATCCAGGATATCCGACAATTCATCAAAGAAAGTGAACCGGGTAGTATCCAGTCCCACGATAATATCATTTTTGCGCAACCCGGCTATATACGCACGGGAAGTGTCACTTACATTCGCCACCACGGCCGGGTACCGGGGTTCAATAAACCCTTTTCTTTTCTGGTTTTTGTTTTCCACCAGCTGGCCGATAAAATCTTTGGGCAGGTCCAGTATGATCCGTTGGCCGCCCCGCTCAATTTCAACTTTCTCCGCCGTGATCAGTTTTTTCCGGAACCGGCTGAGATCATATACTTCTTTCCCGTCCACCCCGATAATGCGGTCCCCGGTTTTAAACCCGATCTTCATCAGCGTACTGTCTCCCACATGCACCCCGTATTTCATGGAACTGGACGGCACTTTCTTATCTCCCCAGATCATCAGTATAAAAGCATAGATCACAAAAGCTGTCAGGATATTCATAATAACCCCGCCCAGCATGACGATCAGCCGTTGCCAGGCCGGTTTGCTGCGGAATTCCCATTCCTGCGGGGGCTGTTTCAATTGTTCTTTATCCATGCTCTCATCGATCATCCCGGC
This sequence comes from Sphingobacteriales bacterium, assembly GCA_016192105.1. GTDB lineage: Bacteria > Bacteroidota > Bacteroidia > Chitinophagales > Chitinophagaceae > JJ008. The sequence continues at coordinate 157,120 of JACPUV010000026.1, forward strand.
AATCTTCACATAACCGCCTAAGGGCAGCCAGCCAATACCGTACACGGTCTCCCCCACTTTTCTTTTCGCCAGGGAGAACCAGGGATCAAAAAAGAGAAAAAATTTCTCCACGCGGCATTTGAACCACCGGGCAGTGATATAATGACCGAATTCGTGCAGGATGACCAGTATGGATAAGGACAATATTAATTGCCCGGCTTTGATACCCACCACGGCCCAGTTAATCGCTAAAAGACTCATCATGGTATTAAAAATAAAATCCCGAATACATTCGGGACAAATTCCGTTTTATAATTTGATAATATCTGCGGCAAAGTTACGGGCCTCCCCGTCGCTGTCAAAATATTCCTCCAGCGTGGGTTTTTCGATAAAAGGAATCTGCAGCATCGTTTTTTCAATCACATCGGTCATATCCAGGAAATTGATCCGGTTGCGGAGGAAGGCAAACACGGCTATTTCGTTGGCGGCATTCATCACACAAGGCAGGTTGCCTCCTTTCGCCAGGGCTTCCTGCGCCAGGGCCAGGTTCCGGAAGGTCTTGATATCCGGTTCTTCAAACGTAAGCGTACTCACTTTTTTGAAATCATACCGGGGAAAATGATTGGGGATGCGCCGGGGAAATGACAAGGCATACTGGATCGGCAGTTTCATATCCGGCAGCCCCATCTGGGCCTTGATGCTGCCATCTTCAAACTGTACCATACTGTGAATGATACTTTGCGGATGGATCACCACCTGGATCTGATCGGGCCGGAGGTTGAACAACCATTTTGCTTCAATCATTTCCAGGCCTTTGTTCATCAGTGTGGCTGAATCGATCGTGATCTTGGCCCCCATGCTCCAGTTGGGGTGCTGCAGCGCATGCTCTCTTTTCACATTCACCAGGTAATTGGGCTTGCGGCCGATAAAGGGTCCGCCGGAAGCGGTCAGGATCACTTTATCAATCCGGTTGCGCGTCTCTCCCACCAGGCATTGAAAAATAGCCGAATGCTCCGAATCAACCGGGATGACCGGCACCCGGTGCTCCACCGCTTTCTGCATGATGATGTCCCCGGCAACCACCAGGGTTTCTTTATTGGCCAGCGCCACAGCCTTGCCCGCATAAATGGCATTCAGGGTGGGCTTTAACCCGGCATAACCGACAATGGCGGCCAGCATCAGGTCATAGCAATCCATGGAAGCTACTTCCTCCAGGGCCTTTTCCCCGGTGAATACCTTGATATCCGTGGAAGACAGGGCATCCTTCACCCGGCTGTATTTTTTTTCATCACCGATCACTACCACATTGGGGTTAAACTGCAGGGCCTGCCGGATCAGCAAATCGTCATTACTTTGCGCGGTCAGCACTTCGGCGGAAAATTTATCGGCATTGTCCGCAATCACAGCGAGCGCCTGCGTACCAATGGAACCGGTGGAACCAAAGACGGCAATCCGCTTTTTCGGTTGTTCATTACTCATTTTTAATTCCCGGGTTTTCGGTCCATTTGGTTAATTCATCCGCAATCTTCCGGTCATTGCTCAGCCGGGGTACTTTGTTCTGTCCGCCCAATTTACCGATTGATTTCATGTAATCAATAAAGCCGTTTCTGCGGACCGGTGTTATTTTCAGCGGCCGCAGGATCGACCCGCTGATCAGGTCGTCATAATATACATTTTTCCGGCGCAGGGCCAGGTCCAGCCGGGCAGAAAAATCATTCATATCCCCCGGCGGCCGCTCAAACTCCACAAACCATTCGTGGTACGATTTGCCCTGGTCACTGCTGACAAAGGGCGCCACGGTAAACTCTGTAATATGCACATTCATCTCTTCGGCCACTTTTTGCATACTGAATTCCACTTCCTCCCCGATCACATGTTCCCCGAAAGCGGAAATAAAATGTTTGGTACGCCCGGATACAATCAGCCGGTATGGATCCACTGACACAAATTTTACCGTATCCCCGATATTATAGCCCCATAAACCCGCATTACTATTAATGATGAGGGCATAATTCTCTCCCACTTTTACTTCCTTTAAGGAAAGCCGGGTGGGGTTTTCCGAAAAGATCTCCGCAGCCGGAACAAACTCAAAAAAGATGCCGCTGTTGGTATTCAGCAATAGTCCTTCTGCTTCCTGCGAATCCTGGAAAGCGAAGAACCCTTCACTGGCCGGGAACAATTCGATGGTGTCGATCTTCCGGCCGATACTTTCCATCAGCTTGGCTTTATAGGGTTCAAAGTTCACACCGCCCTGAACCATCACACTGAAATGGGGAAACAGTTCACCCACTTTTTTGCCGCTTCGCCTGATCAGTTCATCAAAATACATCTGCATCCAGGGGGGGATCCCGCTGATCAGGGTCATGTTCTGGTTGATGGTCTCATCCACGATCCGGCCCAGTTTGGTTTCCCATTCTTCGATACAATTCGTTTCATAAGAAGGCAGCTGGTTGGAGCGCAGGTACGGGGGCACATGGTGGTTTACGATCCCGCTGAGGCGGCCGGTCGGAATCCCACCCACCCTTTCCAGTTCAGGTGAGCCGGAAAGAAAGATCAGCTTCCCATCGGCAAATGCGGTATTCCCGGTCTCGGCCATATAACAAAGCAGGGCATTCCGGGCCGTATTGATATGATTGGGGATGGAATCCCTCGTAATCGGGATATACTTGGTACCGCTGGTGGTCCCGGAGGTCTTGGCAAAATAGATCGGCTTCCCTTTCCAAAGCACATTGTGCTTTCCCTCCTTGATCTTTTCGATCCAAGGCTTCAACTGCTCATAGTCACGGACCCTAACGGCCTGCTTAAATCCCTCATAATCAGCAATTTTATCGAATCCGCAGGACTTGCCAAATTCCGTATTCCGGCCTGTTTTGAGGAGTTGTTTCAGGATGGCATCCTGGTCAGCCAGGGCCGTATTCATCCCCTTCCGGATACCTTTATATATATAGGAGGCAAAGGGTTTTGCCAGAAAAGACTTGATTTTCATACTTTCACGATGAGAACCCGCCGGGGCGGGCTACAAATATAACAGATGCCCCGGCAAAAAGAGGTTACTAAATGTTCATAAATCTTTGATTCCCCGTTTGCCACTTCAACTTTTCCCCTTACCTTTGCCTCCCGAAATTTCGGGATAAATTTTATGCGTATGATAGCTGTAGTAAAAGTAGCCGGGCAACAATACAAAGTGGAAAAAGACCAGACTTTGTACGTTCCTCATGTGGAAGGCAACACCGGCGATAAACTGGACCTGGAAGTGTTACTGGCGGATGCAGACGGCAAACTGTCTGTAGGCAGTTCTGTAAACACCAAAGTACAGGCCGAGATCCTTGACCAGGTAAAGGGTGATACCGTGATCGCCTACAAACAAAAAAGGAGAAAAGGCTTCCACAAGAAAAGAGGTCACCGTACAGCTTATACCAAAATCAAAGTAACCAGCATAGCTTAAGTTTAGTGAAGAAGTTGATAAGTTAACAGGTTAACAAGTCAACTTATGAACTTATCAACTAATAAACCTATCAACTAATAAACTTTTAAAAGATGGCACATAAGAAAGGTGAAGGTAGTGTAAAGAACGGCCGTGACTCACAAAGCAAGCGTCTTGGTGTAAAGATCTTCGGTGGTCAGCCTGCAATTTCCGGGAACATTATCGTTCGTCAGCGTGGTACAGTTTACCATCCTGGTAAGAATGTTGGTGTCGGAAAAGATTTCACTTTATTCGCATTGGCAGATGGAGTAGTTGAGTTTCGCAAAGCAAAAAATAACAGGACCCTTGTTTCTGTTGCCGTTGCTGAAGCGTAAGCTCATTTTACCCTTTTTGAATTTTGTGGAAAAAAAATTTGGGTAGTATAAAATAATTGTTATTTTTACTATTGTTAACCCATTTTACTAAACATTAAATTCAAAAAAAATGGCTACTAAGAAAAAAGCTGCAAAAAAAGCTGTAAAAAAAGCTGCTCCCAAGAAAAAAGCCGCTAAGAAAGCTGCTAAGAAAAAGAAATAAGTTTTATTGTTTCTTAAAAAGAAATAGAAAGTCCTTCGAAATTCGAAGGACTTTTTTTTGCCCCTGCAGGTTGAGAACGGCAAACTGAGCAACGAACTGTGGCCCGTGGCCCTGGTCCATTGACAAAAAAACCCCGGGAAACACTAAATTCGTTTCATGGACAATGCCGCTATTGCTGATAATTTTTCCCTGCTCGCCAAGCTCATGGATATCCATGGCGAGAATTCCTTCAAGTCAAAAACATATGCGGTAGCCGCTTTCAATATTGAAAAACTGCCCGTATCGCTGAAGGATACCCCAAGGGAAAAGCTTTTTGGTATTAAGGGAATTGGGGAAAGTGTGGGACGGAAAGTAACCGAGATGCTGGATACCGGCCGCCTGGCCGCTCTTGATGAGATCATTGCCAATACCCCGCCCGGGGTGATCGAAATGCTGAACATCAAGGGCATCGGCCCCAAAAAGATTCACACGATCTGGAAGGAAATGAATATCGAATCCATTGGAGAACTGCTGTATGCCTGCAATGAAAACCGGCTGACACTATTCAAAGGATTTGGGAAAAAAACCCAGCAAAACGTACAGGATTCCATTGAATTCTATTTCCAGCACCAGGGACATTTTCTATATGCCCAACTCGGGGAAGTGTTCCCGCAGATTGACAACTACCTGAAAAAACTATTCTCCCCGGAAAAAGTACAGGTGACCGGCAGGTACCGGAGACAGGAACTCACCCTTGATGAACTGGAATTCGTACTACTCGAACCAAACGAAATAATCAAACCGAAATTTCAGACAGCGCAACCACCTGAATTACTTGAAGAAAGCGCGGATCATCTTTTATTTAAATTAAGAAACGGGTTGAAGCTCCGGTTATATACCGGCGGGAAAAGCATGGCGGGGGAATTATTCAAAACAACGGGGAGCACAGCATTCCTGTCATCCTTTGAAAATGCCTTTCCTGCGATCAACTATATGGAAGCAGGTAATGCAGAGGAAGCCATTTTCGAACAGGCGGGCATTCCTTTTATTCCCCCCTGCCTGCGTGAAACAGCTGCTATTATCAGTCATGCGCAAAAAAATACGCTCCCGGCCCTGATCCAGCCCGGGGATATCCGTTCCATTATCCATAGTCACAGTAACTGGAGCGATGGCAGCAACAGCATTGAGGAAATGGCGAAGGAATGTATCCGGAGAGGACTGGAATACCTGGTCATATCCGACCACTCCCAAACTGCTTTCTATGCCAACGGGCTCAAAGAGGACCGGATCCGGGAACAACACCGCTATGTGGATGAACTGAATAAGCAACTGGCTCCTTTTAAAATATTTAAAAGCATTGAAAGCGATATCCTGAATGACGGCAGTCTTGATTACCCCGACCCCGTTCTCAAAAGCTTTGACCTCGTGATCGCTTCGGTACACAGTAACCTGGGCATGAACGAGGAAAAAGCAACGGCCCGGCTGCTCAAAGCCATTGAAAACCCGCATACCCGCATCCTCGGGCATATGACAGGAAGGCTTTTGCTCAGCCGCAACGGCTACCCCGTTGACCACAAAAAAATCATTGAAGCCTGTGCCGCCAACCAGGTAGTGATCGAACTGAATGCACACCCGCGGCGCCTCGATATTGACTGGAAATGGATCGGGTATGCCCTGGAAAAAAACGTACTGCTCTCCATTAACCCCGATGCCCATGCCCTCGAAGGGTTTGACGATGTTAAATACGGAGTGCTGGCCGCGCAGAAAGGAGGACTGACCAAAGAGAACAACCTGAGCAGTTACAGCCTCGCCGAATTTGAAACGTTTCTTTCTAAAAAGAGCCGGCGCTGACAACTCCTGAAATGGTCTCCGCCGGATATGCTTAATTTCAATACATGAAACCTAAAACCTACCCGGCCCTGCTCGGCCTTGCAATGGTACTTTTTTCCTGCCACAACAGGCAGAAAGCCGACCTGCTGGTATATAATGCCACCATCTATACAGTTGACTCCTCCTTTACAACGGCCGAAGCCATGGTGATAAAAGACGGAAAGATCCTGGCCCTCGGTAAAACAAACGAACTGGAAAAGGAATTTATAGCTGCTGAGAAGGCAGATGCCGGGGGAAAATTTATCTACCCCGGCTTTATTGATGCCCATGCTCATTTTGTCGGCTACGGGTTAAGCCTGCAGACAGTGGACCTTACCGGCACAAAAAGCTGGGAAGAATGCGTTGAAAGGGTAAAAACTTTTGCCCATGAGAATAAGGAAGGCTGGATCACCGGGCGGGGCTGGGACCAGAATGACTGGGAGATGAAAGAGTATCCCAACAATGAAGCACTGGATACCTTATTCCCCGACCGGCCTGTATTACTCAAACGAATTGACGGACATGCAGCTATTGCCAACCAGAAAGCGCTGGAACTGGCCGGGATAAAAGCAGGTGACACTTTAACCGGCGGGGAGATCGAAGAAATGGAAGGATCACTGACGGGAATACTGATCGATAACGCCGTTGAACGGGTAAGCTTAAAGATCCCGGAAATCAGCCCGGCACAATTTAAAAAGGCCCTGCAGGCAGCCCAGCAAAATTGCTTCGCCCTGGGCCTGACCACCATTGATGATTGCGGGCTCAGTTATTCATCTGTCGATCAGATCAAAGTACTCCAGGCGACCGGTGACCTGAAAATGCGTTTATACGTAATGCTGAGTGATGAAAAAGCCAATTATGAATATGCCCTGAAGTACGGCCAGATCAAAACAGACCGGTTACATGTCAGGAGTTTTAAAGTGTATGGCGACGGGGCGTTGGGTTCAAGGGGCGCCTGCCTCCTGCAGCCTTACAGTGATAAACCCGGGCATGTTGGTTTTTTACTTAGTCAACCGGCGCACTTCGACTCGGTAGCCCGCTGGCTCAATGAAAAAGGCTGGCAAATGTGTACACATGCCATTGGCGACAGTGGCAACCGGGTCCTCTTAAACACTTATGGCAATTACCTGAAAGGGAAAAATGACCTGCGCTGGCGGATTGAACATGCCCAGGTGATCAATCAAAATGATTTTGCCTTATTTGGCCGGTACTCCATTATTCCTTCTGTGCAACCCACCCATGCGACCAGCGATATGTACTGGGCCGGTGACCGTCTCGGGGAAGAAAGGATATTGGGCGCTTATGCATACAAACAATTGCTGCAGCAAAACGGCTGGCTTCCCCTGGGAACCGATTTTCCCGTGGAAGATATCTCTACTTTCAAAACTTTTTATGCTGCCGTGGTAAGAAAGGATGCCAACGGCTGGCCGGCAAATGGGTTCCAGCCGGAAAACGCCTTATCCAGGCAGGAAGCCTTACGCGGTATGACCATTTGGGCAGCCCGCTCTAATTTTGAAGAAACCGAAAAAGGAAGCCTCGAAAAAGGCAAACTGGCTGATTTCGTGATCCTCGATGCCGACCTGATGAAAGAAGCGCCGGAAAAATTGTTATCGGTGAAAGTGCTGAAAACCTACCTGGGCGGGGAAAAAGTGTATGAACTGAAATAGGAGGATTTGATTTTACCATAAAGCAATCACTGGGACAAATAGAAGCGCAAAGAGTAACAGTCCCCGGCAGACCTGTGCAGGCCGCAGGGGGTGTGTTATCCGCTGAGCTTTTTTTACTTGAGCCGGGTTAAGAAAAAAAGTGATCCCCGCTTTTGGGATTTGTAATATACGGTGCTACCACAGCGAAATAAATAAACACCCGTTCGTTCACCCCGCCTTTACCATCCCATTACACCCCCACTGTGGAGAACCCTGCAACCGGTTGCACCGGCCCTTCCGCCAAAAAATCGTAAATTTGCGCCATGAGCTGGACCGATAAAAGGATTGTAAAAATTGCAATCCTCGATCTCTATGAAGGCGCCGCCAACCAGGGCATGCGTTGTATCCGTAACATCCTCATCGAATGGGCTGAAAAGAATGACCTGCTCCTGTATGCCAAAGAATACGATGTTCGTTTAAAGAATGAACTCCCCGACACTTCCTATGACATTTATATTTCCAGCGGGGGGCCCGGTGACCCGCTGACCAGCCGCTATGAAGACTGGGATATTGCCTGGTGCCGCTGGCTGGACAGGATGGAACGCTGGAACAATAACCCTTCCAATACGGTTAAGAAACCTGTTTTTTTCATCTGCCATTCCTTTCAGCTGGCCAGCCGTTACTTTAATGTGGGTGTGGTATGCAAAAGAAAGTCCACTTCCTTTGGCGTTTTTCCCGTCCACATGCTGGAATCCGGGAAGGATGAACCGGTATTTGACGGGTTAAAGGATCCGTTTTATGCCGTGGACAGCCGCGATTTCCAGGTGATCCATCCCCATCATGACCTGCTGAATGAAATCGGCGCATCGATTCTCTGTATTGAAAAAAGCCGCCCCCATGTGCCTTATGAACGGGCCATCATGGCCATTCGCTTCAATGAAAATATGGTCGGTACCCAGTTTCATCCTGAAGCAGATGCACCCGGGATGAGCATGTACCTGCAACGGGAGGATAAAAGAAAAACGGTGATCGAGAACCATGGCGAAGCCAAGCTGAAAAGCATGCTGGAACACCTGGAAGATCCTGACAAGATCGTCTGGACCTACGCGCATATTCTTCCCAATTTCCTGAACCATTCCATTCGCATGCTCCAGGAAATACCCGTCTAAAAAGCCTCTTGGTTTTTTTGCGCCCCCGGCGGCAATGCTTAACTTCCCTGAGTAAAACAAACACTATGGTGCCAGCCATCCGCGAGGCGTATAATACAGCATTCACCCCGGAAAAATATGCAGGGTTTTTAAACGACCTGCACCAGGTTTATCCCGGACAGGTGGATTTCCGGGTGGCGGAAACACCCGTCTTTGTACCAAAGGATTTTACAACCCAAATGATCGATGCCTGCGAGAATATCGTGGACATCATTGCGGATCCATCGTTCAAATCGCTGACCCGGGATGCCATCCCGGAAGGGCTGCAGGTCCCCGGCGAAAATGAGTATTCCCATTTTATTGCTTTTGACTTTGGCATCTGTATTAATGAGGCCGGTGCATACGAACCCCAGCTGATCGAAATGCAGGGATTCCCCACCCTGTTCGGCTATGAAGTATTACTGGATGATGTATTCCGCCGGCATTTCCCGGTACCCGACGGATTCAGCAGTTACCTGGGCGGGCATACAAGGGACTCCTACCTGCAGTTACTGAAAGAGATCATTACAGGAATCCACCCTCCTGAGAATGTGATTTTGCTGGAGATCTTTCCCCGTCAGCAAAAAACAAGGATCGATTTTTATTGCACCGAAACCTATACAGGGATCAAAATGGTCTGCCTGACCGAACTGATCAAAGAAGGGAAGAAATTATATTATCTCAACGAGGGCAGGAAGACCGAAGTCAAACGGATCTATAACCGGGTGATCTTTGATGACCTGCAGCAACAAACACCCGAAGTACAGGAGAAAGGGAAAATTCTTTTTGAAGAGCTGGAAGTGGAATGGTGCCCGCACCCCAACTGGTTTTACCGCATCAGCAAATACACCCTGCCGCTGATCCGGCACCCCTATGTGCCCCCCACTTTCTTCCTGAATGAAGTGAGGCAGATCCCGGCCGACCTGGAGAACTATGTGCTGAAGCCCTTGTTTTCCTTTGCAGGACAGGGCGTGATCATTGATCTCACAAAAGCAGATATTGAAAAAGTAAAAGACCCGGGAAACTGGATCCTGCAGCGAAAAGTAAAATATGCGGATGTGATCATTACACCCGATATCCCTGCCAAAGCGGAGATCAGGATCTTTTATTTCTGGAAAGACGGCAGCAGCCGGCCTATCCCTGCCAATAACCTGGCACGACTGAGCAAGGGGAAAATGGTAGGTGTTCGTTACAACAAAGACAAAGAATGGGTGGGAGGATCTTTCTGCCTGTTTGAACAGTAGTATTTTATATTTATTTCCCAGATTCCCTTTTAAACAAAAGAATAAATTTGCAAAAAGTATTACTTTTCGCTACCTTTCGCAAAATATTACTCTTCTGGAAAATAAAAAGTCATACAAAAATGTGGAAGACTGGGTAAATCAGTTGTTGATGGAGGGCAAATTTGCTTTTGCATTACATCAGCTTCGTACAGGGTTTCCAGAACAGTCAGCAACCGCCAATAAATTTGCCTTAAAAAGGCTGGTTGATAAAGAGCAAATCATTTCCATTCACAAAGGTTATTACCTCATCATCCCGCCACAATACCGGTCAAAAGGTGTCCTGCCACCTTCCCTGTTTCTGGATGCATTTATGAAAGAATTGAAACGCCCTTACTACCTGGCTTTGTTAAATGCAGCTGCCTACCACGGATCAGCACATCAGCGTCCACAGGAATTTTTTGTGGTCACCAACTTTCCGGTACTGCGGCCTATGCAGAAGAAAGGACTGAAAATAAATTTCATCAGTAAAAAGGAAATTCCTGATCAGCTGTTAGACACCCGAAAAACTGAAGCCGGCTATTTAAAAATATCTAATCCGGTTCTTACAGCGACCGACCTGATACAATACGCTAAACGTACAGGGGGAATTAACAGGGTAGCTACTGTATTGTCAGAATTAGCAGAAAGAATCCAGCCAGATGCATTTGACAACCACCTTCTTCAGCATGTTCCGGTAACTGCTTTGCAACGCCTGGGTTATCTGCTGGATAAGGTATTGAATAACCAATCACTCGCCGATGGCCTATACCAGGCATTGCAAAAGAATGAATCCCTTTTGTTTCGCATACCACTGAAAGCATCAGCCCCGGCTAAGGGTTTTGCAACTGATGAAAAATGGAAAGTAATTTTAAACACAACTATAGAACCTGAGGAATGATACCACAGGCATACATAACAGAATGGGCCAATCAGGTTCCCTGGCAAGCCAACGAACAGGTAGAACAAGACCTGGTGATTTGCCGTGCTTTGGTAGAAATTTTTTCAGATGAGTTTCTGGCGCAACGCCTTGCATTCAGGGGCGGCACGGCCTTGCACAAATTGTATTTAAGTCCCCAACCCCGCTATTCTGAGGATATTGATTTGGTTCAAATTCGGCCTGAGCCGATAAAAGAAACCATTCAACGACTCCAAGCTCGTTTATCCTTTTTAGGTGATTGCACTGTGGCTCAAAAGGCCAACAATAACACACTAAAATACCGCTTTGAATCTGAGTCTCCACCCGTGCAAAACCTCCGGCTGAAAGTAGAAACCAATTGCCGGGAGCATTTCACCGTATTAGGCTATCAGCAATTCCCCTTTCAGGTTACCTCATCCTGGTTCACCGGATCTTGCAACATCACCACTTACCGCCTGGAAGAACTGTTGGGCACAAAACTGAGGGCATTATACCAACGCCGAAAAGGCCGTGATTTATACGATATGTACAAGGCACTGGTACAGGTGCCCGACATTAACAAAGAAGCCTTGCTGCAATGCTATCATGCGTACATAGATTTTGTAGTAGATGAACCTCCTACGCAAAGAGTATATCTGCAAAACATGGAGGCCAAATTGCAGGACGATGAATTTACAGGCGACACAGCAGCCCTGATACGACCAACAGAAAAGTACGACCAGTTAACCGCTTTTGAATTGGTACGGACAACGCTGCTGGAGAAAATGGAAGAAACTGCCATTGACTTTAAAAAATTCAAAAACCAATAAAAATATCGGCATGACTATAATAGGTAAAGGCATTGAACCCGGTCACATTTTATTTGAAGATGACGACAAATACATAATTAATCAGGCCAGGGTAAACGGTATCGTTTCACCGATCCTGAAGAACAAGTGAGAGCAGAAACCTATTTATCATTGCCAATCGGATACGGTTATAAACCACAACGGGTAAGTTTGGAATTAATCGTACCCAAAAGAACTCCAGGCGATTTGCAGACATTGTGGTTTTTGAGGATGATGAAAAGAAGAAGCCGTACATCGTTATAGAATGCAAAAAAGCAAAAGATATCAGAAGCAGCGTTTAACCAGGCAATCGAGCAAGGATTCGGCATTGCTGTTGCATTGGGTGCTCGTTTTGTACAGATAACACTGGCATAAAAAAAGGATCAATAAAATAAATTTAGCTCATGCAACAACTGAAAGACTGCAAACCCAAAGATCTTGCCCCCGGCCTCACCGGCTATTATGCACACGGAGCGCAGATGACCCTCGGGCTGGTGGAAATAAAAAAAGGGAGTGACCTTCCTATGCACCAGCACCCGCATGAACAGATCACCTATATACTGGAAGGCCAACTGGACATGACCATCGGCGGGGAACGCTGTCAGCTCAAAGCCGGCATGTATTATGTGATCCCCTCCAATGTACGGCATGGCGCGGTGGCCGTCACCGATTGCAAAGTGATCGATGTATTTAACCCGGTAAGGGAGGATTACCAATAACCATTTTTTGAACGCCCCGGGCAGCCCTGACTATAAAAATACCATGGACAAAGCACGAACCACTCTTCTCCGCTTGACAGCACAGCTATCAATCCTGCTGGTCCTTTATTTCATTTGCCGGCTCATTTTCATTTTTTACAACCGGGCAGCTTTTAACTTTCATTCCACTGCTGAACTACTGCTTACCTGCTTTTACGGACTGCGGTTTGACTTGTCGGCCATCGCCTTTACCAATTTAATTTTTATTACAGGGACATTGCTTCCCGCCCCTTTTACCCTTAACCGTTATTACCAGTCGTTTCTCAACTACCTTTTTATCCTGTCAAACGGCTTCTTCCTGCTGCTCAATTTTGCTGACACAGCCTATTACCCGTTTATTACAAAACGCATGCAGTTTGACGCGCTCCGGTTTGTAAACGGTGAAAAGGGGAATGATTTCTATACATTGCTGCCGACGTTCCTGCTTGAATACTGGCATTTATGGATTACCTGCCTGTTGCTGCTGTTCCTACTGTATAAAGCCTATAAACGGACCCAGGCTATCCGTCAGCCAATGGCGCCTTCCCTGAAGAACTACCTGTATTCATCACTGAATTTCCTGGTGGTTACCGCTTTATCGGTAGTTGCCATCCGGGGTGGATTGCAGCTCAAGCCCCTCAGCATTATCCATGCTTCCGAAATGGTTGAATCCAAAAATATAGCAGCTGTTCTCAATACCCCGTTTTCCGTTCTTTATACCATTAAAAAGAGAAGCCTGGCCCCTGTTTCCTATTACCCGGAAAAGGAAATAACCGCCTGTTATAACGGCAGGCACCAACCGCTGATCAATGACCCGTTCAACCGGCAGAACGTAGTGATCCTCATTGTTGAAAGCCTGTCCAAAAATTACCTGGGCTATTTCAACAGCAAGGCCAAAACACCTTTTCTCGACTCTGTTTTTTCGCAGGGCCTGGTTTTCCCAAACGGATTTGCCAATGCCAAAGAATCAATACAAGGCATTCCTGCAATTCTTTCGTCTATCCCCTCCTGGCAGGATGATCCCTTCATTTTTTCCCCTTACTCCGCCAACTCGATCACCTCCTTCGCAACCATTTTAAAAATGAAAGGTTACCAAACCTCTTTTTTTCACGGGGGCAGCAATGGCACGATGGGTTTTGATTCTTACTGCAAACTGGCCGGCTTTGATCAGTATTTTGGGAGAAACGAATATAATAATGAGGCAGACTATGACGGGGACTGGGGAATCTGGGATGAGCCCTTCTTACAGTTTATGGCCGGGAAACTAACCGAAATGCCAAAACCATTCTTTTCGGCGGTGTTTACATTAAACACACACCATCCTTATAAGGTACCGGATAAATATAAAGACCGGTTTAATCAGGACGGGCGCTCTATATTAAACTGTGTTCAGTATGCAGACCTGGCCATTGCCCGTTTTTTTGAAACAGCGAAAAAAACAGACTGGTACAACAATACTCTTTTCATTATAACGGCCGATCATGCCGACCAGAATACAGGGAATGAGCAGGTAACCGCCCTCGATCATTACCGGATACCGATCGCTTTCTATAAACCGGATGGTTCCTTAAAAGGGGTCCGCAACCGCATTGCCAGCCAGATTGATATCCTGCCCAGTACGCTGCACCTGTTAAACTACCCGGATCCGTATTTTTCGCTGGGAAATGATCTTTTCGGCAATACCTGCCGTGATTTTTCCGTCAGTTACAGCAGCGGCATTTATCAGTATATTGATTCCAGCTACTGCTACCAGTTCAACGGGCAAAACGGGATCGGGTTGTTTAACTGGCAGACCGACACTTCGCTCAGCAGGAACCTGCTCGCAGGGCAATCATCCGCCGGTATCGCTTACCAGCAGGAAGAAAACCTGAAAAAAATGATCCAGTCGTTTACTACTTCCATGATCGGAAATAAAATGAAATTCTGATATCCCCGTCCTGCGACGGAACGCTTATTGAATTGCTTACTCTTTAAAATTCTTCTTCAGTTCCATCAGTTTTGCCTGGAACGGATTCAGGGGTTGCGGTTTCCCTGATTTCCCGGCCTCCCGGCCAGCGGGTTTTCCGGGCTTCCCCATTTCCCGGTTCCCGGACTGCCCATCTTTCAAAGACAAGGCAATTCTTTTCCTCGCCGTATCAACTTCCAGGACCGTTGCCATTACTTTCTGCCCCAGCTTTACTGCTTCATTGGGATCGCTGATATAGCGGTTAGACAGGTGAGAAATATGCACGAGCCCATCCTGTTTCACTCCCACGTTCACAAAGGCCCCGAAATTGGTTATATTGGTTATGATACCCGGTAGTTTCATCCCCGGTTTCAGGTCTTCCATCGTGCTCACGCCTTCGGCAAACCGGAATTCTTCAATAGGTGAACGGGGATCCCGCCCCGGCTTCTCGAGTTCTTTGAGAATATCATCGATCGTAAACTGCCCAATGGTTTCTGTTACAAATTCTTTGGCCCTGATCTGTTTCCGCAGTTCCGGGTTTTTGATCAGTTCCGGTACTGTACTGTTTACTTTGGCAGCCATGGCTTCCACCACATGGTAGCTTTCAGGGTGTACCGCTGAATTATCCAACGGGTTGGCCGCATTGACGACACGTAAGAAACCTGCGCATTGTTCAAAAGCCTTGGGGCCCAGCATGGAAACCTTCTTTAATTCTTCACGGTTTTTGAATCCCCCGTTTTTCATCCGGTACTCCACTACGTTCCTCGCCACCGTGGAGCTCAAACCGGAAACATACATCAGCAAATGCTTGCTGGCCGTGTTTACATCCACACCCACAAAGTTCACACAGCTTTCCACCACCTGGTCCAGGGCTTCTTTCAGGCGGTTTTGGTTTACATCGTGCTGGTATTGTCCTACCCCAATGCTTTTCGCATCAATCTTTACCAGTTCACTCAGGGGGTCCAGTAAACGTCGCCCGATACTGATTGCGCCACGAACGGTTACATCTTCATCCGGGAATTCTTCCCGGGCCACATCACTGGCCGAATAAATAGAGGCCCCGCTCTCATTCACCATGAAAACGGAAACCGGTTTGCCGAAATCAATGCTGCGTACCAGTTGCTCGGTCTCCTTACTGGCGGTTCCGTTACCATACCCAATTGCCTCTATATCGTACCGGGCCACCAGTTCTTTTATCGTTTGTATGGCGCCATTCCAGTCGTTCTGCGGCGCATGCGGGAAAATAGTAACATACTTTAAAAAAGTCCCCTGTTCATCCAGGCAAACCAGTTTACAACCTGTCCGGAACCCGGGATCCAGCGCCATGATTCTTTTATGTCCCAACGGGGAAGCCAGTAACAATTGCCGGAGGTTCTCCGCGAATACCCGGATGGCTTCCTCATCAGCTCTTGTCTTACTGGCCATCCGGAACTCGGTCTCAATGGAAGGCTGCAACAGCCGGTTAAACGCATCTTCTATTGCCAGTTCCACCTGCTTTGCCGCCAAACCCGGACCTTTCAGCAATACCCGTTTTAATTCAGCATGCGCGGTTTCTTTCTCAATATGGATGGTCATGATCAGGAACCCTTCTTTCTCTCCCCGGCGGATGGCCAGGATACGGTGCGAAGGGCTTTGCGACAGGGGTTCTTTAAATTCAAAATAATCCCGGTACTTCTGGGCATCAGCGTCTTCCTTCTTTGTCGTCAGTACCCTGGAGGAAAGCCAGGCTTCCTCCGAAAATAATTTGCGTACACTATTTCTCGCCTGCTCATTTTCTGCGATCCATTCAGCCATGATATCCCGCGCTCCCTGCAGGGCTTCCGCCACATCTTTTACCTGCTCGTTTATATACTTTGCGGCTTCCGCTTCCGGGTTTTCAGCCCCCTGTGCAAACAACAGTTGGGCCAGGGGTTCCAACCCTTTTTCAATGGCCACAGAGGCCCTTGTTTTCCGCTTTGGTTTATAGGGCAGATAGATATCTTCCAGTTCAGTGGCATTGATGCAATCCTCAATTCTTTTCTTCAGTTCGGGTGAGAGCTTACCGGCTTCCTCAATGGTCTTCAGCACCGTCTCTTTCCGTTTTTCCAGCTCAGTAAAATATTTTACCTGTTCAATTACATTGGCGATCGCCACTTCATCCAGGTTGCCGGTCGCTTCCTTCCGGTAGCGGGCAATAAACGGGATGGTGGATCCTTCATTGTGCAGTTCGTAAATGCTGCTGATCTGTTTCAGGGAGAGGTTCAGGGTGGCAGCGATCTGCTGCGAATATTTTAGCTCCATAGGTTTTCTTGTTGGGGAAGCAAATCTAATGGACCCGGAACAAGAAAAAAATTTGTTTTTACCCACATTTCCTGATAAAGGAAATAACCGGTAAGGCGGGGACAAGGGAAGATTTCTTCCCCCAATCCCGGTCACCACACCGGTTATTCCTGACCCGCAAAAATTAAGACGCTTTGTGCGTGGAGTTATTCTTCAGCAGTGTTTTTCATTTTGGACAAAACGGCGTATGCATTTTTAATGACCAGGTTTTTTTTATCAAACTCAGCTGCTTTACTGCTGACTTCGATCCGGCCGTTTTCTTTCACACCTGTTTCCACTTCAAACATCCGGAATTCGTTCTTACCAGTCACCTCGTACATATATTGTTTGTTTTCAAAACGTACCACGGCGTCCTCGGGCACAGTAAGCACATCCGCATTGTTTACATGGATCGTGGCAGTCAGGAACATACCCGGCAATAAATTGACCGGCTTTGTTTCGAAATGACAATGCACCAGCGCGCTCCGGTTCTCATCAACGTTCCGGGTTACCAGGATCACTCCACAATCATAGGTGGCATTGGCATTATCGACAAAAGAAACTTTTACCTTTTGCCCGATATTCACTTTCGTAATATCCTTTTCAAATACCGTGAGGGCCGCATGCATATCATCGGGATTGATCAGCTCAAACAGAACATCCGTAGCGGTTACATATTTCCCGATATTCACATTGACTTTTGAAACAAACCCGTTAATCGGAGAATGGACCGTCACACTCCGTGAAATGGAATTTTCGGTAAGCCGGGCCGGATTTATACCGATCAGCTGCAGTTTTTCACTGTAACCCTTCAGCAATGCTTTTTGCGCCATATAGTCGGATGTAGCCTGCTGGTATGTCTTATCCGCATTTACCTTGTTCTCATTCAGCAGTCGCTGCCGCTCGTATTCCTGCTGCAGATAAACCAACCTTGCCTGGGTCACCAGGTAATCCTGCTGCAGTTGTACCAGCGACTGGTCCTCGATTACAGCGATCACTTCTCCCCGGCTGACATGCATACCGGGCATCAGTTTGGTGGAACGGAGGTAGCCGCCCATCGGGAAGCTCACCGATACGATATTCTGCGGTGGCACTTCCACCAGGCCGTTTACTTTCAGCATACTGCTGATATTCTGTCTTGTGGCCGTACCCGTCTCAATGCCTGCATTGGTTACCTGCGCATCGGTCATCATTACTTTATCGGCAGCCTTTGTTTCCTTTTCAGCGGTTGCGCTTTGCTTTTTGGAAGAACAGGCTGCCAGGAACAGCAGCGCCGCTATATATATTTTATACGTTGACATAAATTTTATTTTCCGGTTAAATATTCAATTTCTGTATGGATCATATTCAGTTTCTGCGAAGCATCCAGCCCGGCGAGCCGGATGGCGACGGCCTGGTTCATCAGTGTCGTCCACTCCAGGTAACTGATCTGTCCCTTCTCGTAATTCTGCACCGCATGACTGATGATCAGTTCCGATTGTCCCAGCCCCTGCCTGCCGTAATAATTCACCTGCAGTTGCTGCTTCCCGAGTTCTTCCTTAAGCCGGAGCAGCTGGTTTTTCAGTTGCTGATCCGTTGCCTGCAGGTTCAGTTGCGCCGCTTCTTCGATCAGCCGGCCGGCCTTTACTTTATTGCGTGCGGCCCTGGCGAAAACAGGGATACCGATGGAGATACTTACAGTGCCGAACCGCTTGCCGGGTCCATAATACTTTTGGGTGATCCCGTCCGGTGACTGGTAACCGACAATGGACATATTCGAATAGCCGGCTGCCAGGTCGGGTACCAGCTTGTTTTTTTCGAGCATGGTTTGTGCCATGGCCATCCGGACCTGCTCTTCCCTGTACTTTACTAACGGGTGACCGGCAAGGATACTGGTATCGGGTACCACAAGAGGCCGGATGGGCTTATCACTGAGATCAGGCCATATCCGCTCTTCTGTGTTCAGCAACCATTGGAGCTTTTGCTGCGCGATCAGCAAATCGCTTTGCAGTTGCTGCAACTGGAGCTTCAGCTGCTGTACCTGTGCTTCAGCAGTCGTTTTTTCGAGCAGGTTGGTCTCCCCGGCTTCCAGGCGCAATGCGGCCGCCCGCAGCATGCGGCTGAACACCGAGTCCATTTTCAGCAGCAATTGCTGCCTGGATAACAGGTCGGCCATATTCCAGAACAGCAGTTTGATCTCCCGGTGCAATTCCTGTTGTTTCAATTGGACAAGGGCCTGTTGTGTTTTCTCGCCGGCTGAATAAAACTCCCTTTGGCGCTTATAGACCACCGGTAGGGAGAAAGACTGGCTCAGCATAAACCGGGTATCATTGTTGGTACTGTTTATTTTGCCATATTCCGCCCCGATCTGTGTTTTAGCCGGATCTGTCACGGCGGCCTGCAGTTGTTTCCAGTAAGCCGTTTCCTTTTGCAGGGCCCGGACCGATATATTCTGCTGATCGGCGAGTTTCAGCATCTCGTCCAGTTTCATTTTTTTCCCTTCGGGCATTTGGGCCCCGGCTAATGAACCAAGCGAGAGGAAGAACAGGAGAAGGGCAACAGCTTTTACTCTTTTCTTCCTGGGCTTTTCTCTTTCCAGCCACATATACAGGACGGGTAATAAGATCAGCGTCAGGAAAGTAGCGGTTACCAGGCCCCCGATCACCACGGTGGCGAGGGGTCTTTGTACTTCAGCACCGGCACCCTGGCTCAATGCCATGGGCAGGAACCCGAGTGATGCCACTGAAGCCGTCATCAATACCGGGCGCAGCCGGACTTTTGTTCCTTCCATAATGATAAATTTAAGGTCATGCATACCCTGTTCTTTTAACCGGCTGAATTCCGTGATCAGCACAATCCCGTTCAGTACTGCCACCCCGAAAAGAGCAATAAAGCCCACGCCCGCGGAGATACTGAAGGGCATTCCCATCAGCCACAATGCCAGCACCCCGCCGATAGCGGAAAGCGGGATGGCCGAAAAGATCAGCAACCCGTATTTCAGTTTTCCAAAAGCGAAATAGAGCATAATAAAAATCAGCAACAGTGCAATGGGTAATGCGATACTCAGCCGTTTCCGCGCTTCCACCAGGTTTTCAAACTGACCACCATAGGTTATATAATAACCGGAAGGCAGTTGTATTTTTTCTCCCACTTTCCGGCTCAGTTCATCCACCACGCTCTGCACATCCCGGCCCCGTACGTTAAAGCCTACCACGATCCTTCTCCGGGCATCTTCCCGCTGGATCTGGTTGGGTCCTTCTTTTATTTCCACGGCTGCCACCTGGTACAGGGGGATCTGGGCCCCGGCAGGTGTCGCGATCAGCAGGTTTTGCACATCGGCTATATCTGTCCGGGATTGCTGACCCAATCGCAGCACCAGGTCAAACCTTCTTTCGTTTTCGTAAATCATACCGGCGCTTTCACCGGCAAAAGCCGTGCGGATCACTTTGTTTACATCTGCCACATTCAGCTGGAAACGCGACATCTGGTCCCGGTTATAATGAATAACGATCTGCGGAAGCCCGGTAACCGTTTCTACATAGAGATCTGCCGCGCCATTCACCGTATTCACTATGTCGCCCAGTTTCTTGGAATAAGCGGCAAGGGTATCCAGGTCTTCCCCGAAGATCTTGCATACCACATCCTGCCTCGCACCGGTCATCAGTTCGTTGAAACGCATTTGCACCGGATATTGGAATCCGGCCGTAATACCGGGTACATCTTCCAGGGCCTTGCTCATTTTATCGGCCAGCTCGTCAAAGGTCTTTGCCGAAGTCCAATCCTTTTTTTCTTTCAGAATCACCATCATATCGGAGGCTTCAATGGGCATGGGATCCGTAGGAATCTCGCCCGATCCGATCTTGGTAACTACTTTCTCCACTTCAGGGAACCGCTTTAATAAAATGCCTGCTGTTTTTTGGGTGGATTCAATGGTCTGCGATAATGAACTGCCTGTCAGCAGGCGGGTATCCACGGCAAAATCCCCTTCTTCCAGTTTCGGAATAAATTCCCCGCCCAGCCGGGTCAGGATAAATACGGCAAAGACAAAAAAAAGCACAACGGTCGTGGTGATCAGTTTCGGGAAATCCATCGCTTTCCGGAGTACCGGTTCGTACATCCGCTGGATCCAGCCCATCATTTTATCAGAGAAATTGGCACCGTGCTTCATTTTCTTGCTGAGGAACAGGGAAGTGATCATCGGTACGTAGGTCAGGGAAAGAATAAAGGCGCCGATCAGCGCAAAGGAAACAGTCTGTGCCATGGGCTTAAACATTTTTCCTTCGATACCCACCAGGGCAAGGATCGGCAGGTAAACGATCAGGATGATGATCTGCCCGAACACGGCCGAGTTCATCATTTTACCCGCCGCACTTTCCACTTCATCATTCATGGTTGCCTGTGTAATACTGTTACTCGTTTCAAAATGCCGGCTGTGGTACAAGCGGTGCATCACGGCTTCCACAATGATCACGGCCCCGTCCACGATCAGCCCGAAGTCAAGGGCACCCAGGCTCATCAGGTTGCCCGATACCCCGAAGGCATTCATCAGGATCACGGCAAATAGCATGGACAATGGGATCACGGAAGCCACGATCAGCCCGGCCCGGAGATTGCCCAGGAAGAGTACCAGGATGAATATCACGATCAGGGCTCCTTCGATCAGGTTTTTTTCCACCGTACCGATTGCATGGTTTACCATCTTGGTACGGTCAAGGAACGGTTCAATCTCCACTCCTTCCGGCAGGGTTTGCCGGATCTGCCCGATCTTTTCCTTTACATTTTTGATTACATCCGAGGAGTTACTTCCCTTCAGCATCATCACCACGGCCCCGGCCACTTCCCCTTCATCATTAAAGCACATGGCCCCGTAACGTACAGCGCTGCCGATCCGTACCTCGGCCACATCCCTGATAAATACCGGGACACCGGCGGAAGTGTGGCGCACGAATATCTTTCCGATATCGTCCAGGGTCCTGGCAAGCCCCTCACTTCGTATATACAATACCGTTGGTCCCTTCTCAATATAAGCGCCCCCTGTATTCTGGTTGTTTTGCTGCAGGGCGGTAAACACATCCTGCACCGTCGTATTCATGCTTTTCAGCCGGTCGCTGTTCACCGCCACTTCGTATTGTTTGAGGTTCCCGCCAAAACTGCTCACATCCGCCACACCGGGCGTGCCCAGTAACTGGCGGCGTACGATCCAGTCCTGGATGGTACGCAGTTCCGTGGGGGAATATTTGCCTTCGTACCCTTTTTTGGGTTTGACGGCATATTGAAAAATCTCTCCCAGGCCGGTGGTCACCGGGCCCAGGGAAGGGTTACCGGCATCAGCCGGGATTTCTGACCTCACCTGCTGCAGGCGTTCAGATACCTGCTGGCGGGCCCAGTACACATCCGTGTTATCATTAAAGACGATCGTAACCAGCGAAAGGCCGAACCGGGAAAAGGAACGAATCTCCACAATACCGGGAACACTGGCCGTAGCCTGTTCGATCGGGAACGTAATAAGCCGCTCCACTTCCGGCGCAGCCAGGGAAGGAGATACCGTGATCACCTGCACCTGGTTGTTGGTAATATCCGGAACAGCATCGATGGGCAGTTTGGAAAATGAAAGGACGCCCCAGCTAATCAGTCCCAGCATCAATAGCCCAATAATCAGCTTATTCCGTACGGAAAAGCGGATAATATGATTTAACATAAAAATTTACTTTATCTGTAATCAGTTAAAAAAGAGGGTACCGTAATGAATCAGGCGGGTACGCGGGGAGGCTGGAAAATATCGAAGGAATGAAACTGGGGCTTGTTCTTTTCCCGGTAAGAAGAAAAATGCCGGGCATCCGTGACAGGAGCAGGAAGCTCCGTAGCCAGTAACTGGCATTCACAAAGAGTTTTGACGATCAGCTGACAGCTATCCGCATCCTTCAGCGGCAATTGCTGGTCGCGGGGATAGTCCTCATCAATCACTGTCTTACTGAAATAATGAATTTTTATAAATGCCCAGAAACTGATGTTCCGGTCTTCCTGGCGGTGTTCCTTGAAATGACTGACCAGTACGGGCATTTTCAGCAATTGGTGCAACTCGGCGTTGGTAAACAGCAGGGTGCCCAGGAAAAATATTGCAATTGACTTTCTCAGTCAGGTAAAGGTAATCAAATAAAAAAAGAGCTCCGTAAGAAAAGTCACATTCCCGGAAAATTGTATTTTCAGTAAAATTGTTTTTTAGACACGACTAAAATATATTTTAATTATGACTAAATACTTACTCTTTTTGCTAGGTACCCGCCTGCTGCTCCAGGATCCGCTTTATTGCCAGGAGCGCCGGATGGAAACCGACCGTCCGGATCAGACCGAAAGCCCCGTCCTTGTAAAAAAAGGGTGGCTGCAAACGGAAAGCGGGTTACAGGCAGAGTGGGATGGGAATACCAGTTCATTCTTCCATCCCGGAACCCTCTGGAAATTTGGTCTCTCCCACTGGCTCGAGCTACGGTTAACCACAGATTTTCTGAGCCGGCAAAGCAGGCCATTGCCCGATAACCGCCTTCGTGAAACGGGTTTGTTGCCACTGGAGATCGGGGGTAAAATAGCCCTGGTGGATGAAAAAGGTTACCGGCCCAAGATCGCTCTGATCCTGCAGGCAGCCCCTGCCACCTGGGGTAATAAGAAATTCCATACCCATTCCTGGGCGCATGGTTTCCGGTTTACCCTGCAGCATACCCTGGCGCCAGGGATCGGTATTGGATATAACCTCGGGGCCGAATGGGATGGTTTCTCCAGGCAACCTGCATTTATATATACGCTTTCTCCCGGGTTTGACCTGGGACAATGCTGGTATGTTTATGCTGAAATATATGGGGCTGTTACGAAAACGGAAGGGCCGGCTCATCATATAGCCACAGGAGCCGCTTTCTATATTACGGATGACCTGAAACTGGATCTTTCTGCCGGCAGGGGATTGACAAAGGCGGCAACAGACGGATACCTGGCATTCGGGGTTTCTTTCCGGTTGCCGGTGATAAAATAAAAAACCGGGCGAACCCGGTTTTTGTTAGCTGAAACTTGTTTATTTAATCTTATACCGGAGCCCTGTGTAGATCAGCCTGCCGCTGACCGGTCCCCATACGAGTGAGGCGTCAAAGAACGGACTGAAGGGCTGTTCCGCTGCAATGATTGCATCCCGTTGAAAGAAATTGGTCAGGTTCTCCCCGCCGAGGTACAGGTCAACCGGGTGCTTTTTCCCAACGGTCTTGCTTACTTGCGCATTCATAAGCCAGTAAGCAGGTGAGCGGGTTTCCCGCTGATAGACGGATGGGTTACCGCTTGTACCCGGTATCCGCTTTGATCCGTTATAACTAACCGTGTAATCCATCTTCCACCCGCTGATCTCATACGCCAGGTTGGCAAAGGCCCGGTGTTTGGCAGTAAACGGTTTTTGCAGGAGCTGCCCGCTGTACCGGGTCCGGACATCAAAGAAACGATAGGCCAGTCTCAGCTCCAGCTTACGGACGGGTTCCATGCTGAATTCAGCCTGCAGGCTGTTGGAAAAAGAGCGCCCTTCCAGGTTATAAAATTTAACGGACCGTACATCTTCCAGGTCCACCACTACCTGGTTGCTGAAATCATTCCGGAAAAAATCAACACTGAACGCAGCCTCCCGGTGAAAAAGCCGGAATCGCTGATCCGCACTGATCCCTTTGTTCCAGGCCACTTCGGGGTCCAGTCCATAGGCTTTTCCGGCCGAAGCGGAGAGAATACTGATCTGCCTGGAACTCACCAGCACAGAAGTATTCTCGGCAAAAATATTGGCCGTACGCTGGCCGCGCCCCGCGCTAAGCCGGATTGTCGTTCCTTTAACGGGTTCATAACGCAGGTGCAGCCGCGGGGTGATAAACCAGCCAAACAAATTATTGTGATCACTGCGTATTCCTGCCACCAGTCCCAGCTTAGCCGTGGGGTTGAACGAATACTCAAAGAAAGTGCCGGGAACAGTCTCCTTCCTTTTATACAACACAGAACGGAAGGTTTCCCGGTAATCATCGGAAACCAGGCTCATCCCGGTCCTGAATTTATGCCGGGTATTCCCGATAATAGACTGATAAATCAGGTTGGCATAAAAACTACCCTGCTCCGCTGCATACGGGTTTAACCCAAAATAAGAATCCTGCTGGTGGTTAAACAGCTGCAGTTGCAGCCCAATGCTTTTGTATTTTTTTTCGGGAAACACATAGCCCGTCTTGGCAAATACTTCATACCGCCGGGTGCGGATACCCAGCCCATAATGATTTGTAGTAAACTTATCCTTTGATGGCTCAAAAGCCGTTTCACCACCGGTACGGTCATCCAGCAGCAGCTTCACGCCAAACTGCGTGATAAACCCTTTCCCGTCTTCAAACTTCCAGCGGTTGAGCAAACTGAACAGGTTGCCGGTGGGTAAATCCCGGAACCCGTCCTTATTAATGTCCAGTTTCTTATTGTACAAAAAATCGTCGTGTAGTAGAAATGCGGTACTCCATTTCTTTCCAACCTTATACGCCAGGTTCAGGTTGAGGTCCGTTTTACCTATATCATTCACATACAAGTTTGCATATACTTTTTCCGCTTTCTCCGGTTTCTTCAATTCAATATTGATCTGCCCGGCAATACTCTCAAACCCGTTGGCTACCGCTCCAACGCCCTTGTTCAACTGGATCGATTCCACCCAGGGGCCTGCAATGCTGTTCAGCCCCAGTGATGTAGCGATCCCGCGCGGTCCCGGCAGGTTCTCAACTGTGAGC
Organism: Sphingobacteriales bacterium; assembly: GCA_016192105.1. Lineage (GTDB taxonomy): Bacteria > Bacteroidota > Bacteroidia > Chitinophagales > Chitinophagaceae > JJ008. Next base: position 182,515 of record JACPUV010000026.1, read on the forward strand.
TGTGTGTAATTACCACTCAATCCGAGCAACTGGATCTGCTTGCTTCCCGTCACTGCATCATTATAAGACACATCCACTGATGGATTGGTCTCAAAGCTTTCACTCAGGTTGCAACAGGCGGCCTTGAACAATTCTCTTTCGGTCATCACCTGTGTACGGATCGTACTCAGTGAAGACAGGTAAGTAGAACGCTGCCGGGCGGTGAGTTTCACTTCGCTCAGTTGCTGGTTACTGGCCAGGACGATCTTAAGTTCCGCGGAGGGCTGTACCGGGATGGTATCGGGCCGGTAACCCGCATAACTGACCACGAGCCGGTCAGTATTCCCGTTCAGGCTGGTTTTAAAAACACCGGCTGAATCGGTAACTGTTCCCTGTTTGGTACCCAGCCAGGTGATGCTGGCGCCGGGCAGGGGACGGAAATTTCCCTTCATGTCTTCCTCCAGCACCACACCCCTGATCAGTCCGCCGGATGGGGCCGGGTGGTCTGCCTGGGGATCCGCTGCATTTTTCCGGTAAAGACAGCATTCCGGCAGTGCCGCATAGACATCATCCTTTGCCTTTTTTAATTCCGTATCATGCCCGGCATCCGCGATGCGGGCATGTATTTTTTCAATCCGGGTTAATAAACTGTCGTAGGTAACAGTCAGTATTTTACTGTCAATATCCCAGGCAGCCTGCCTCACACCCCTGCCTTTAGCGGCTTCTTCAATCCGCTTTTTACACATTTCACAATTGCCAAATACTTTCATTGTATGGGTGATTACGGAACCTGTTTGAGCGGACAGTTCTTTTGCCTGGCTAACCAGGATAAAAAGAAAATATAATTTGATTAATTTTTTCATGATTGTTGATTTCAGGTAAATAAACAGCTGCAGGTTGCAGCACATACCATTCCCCGCTGCCGGAGCGGGAATCATCAGGCAATCAGATACGGAAAACCCGGTTGAGCAGAAATACCGGTACAGCCGTTTTCCCAGGCGGGCCATGACCAGTAACCCGGTCAGTTACTTTATATACTACCCGATTCTCCGGATCAGTTAAGAAGGGAGGGCCATCTGCCAACCCGGTAAGGGAAGCATTGAAATCAATGGCAGGCCCTTCCTGCTGATCATCACTGATGCGGAAAGTGGAAGCTTCGTCCTTGCAACAGGAGTTTCCCTTCTCTTTGGTATCCATTCCGCAAAACCCGCAGCGTTCTTCTGTATGACCTGAAAGCCGCAGGCTGACCAGCCGGTTCATGCAGTAATGCTGCTGAAGGGTGATCCCGGCTGTAAAAGCGAGATAAATAAAGGATAATATGATCACACCTGCTTTTTTCACCGCGGCGCGTTTTTCTCTTTTTGTTTTTTCTTCCAGGTATTCAGAAACGTGCGTTCCAAACTGATCAGCCAGCTTCCGGTAGCCATGCGCTGCATACTGCCGTATAACTGGAAACGATATCCCGCATTCAGTCTGGTGGTACTGCCAAAGATCAGTTGCACTGCGGGAGCCAGGTCGAGCCACCCGGCTTTTTTATCCAGCAACTGCTGTCCCAGCAACTCCAGGTAAAGATTAAAGTTGGTCTGCCTGTAATCCCTGTATTCTTTGGGCCATACGAGCCATCCGCCTGACAGGCTGTAATTCAGCGACTGGTAGCTCCTTTGCGGAACATAAATCACTTCATCAAACCGGGACTTGTGCAATACCTGCGTATGCCCCAGCGTGGCCGATAAGGCAAATTTGTGCCAGAGCTGGGTGGCAATGATCCCCGCTTCCACTCCGCCCTTGTCGCCCATCAGTGAAATCTCATCATAATGAAAGGGGATCCGGGTTATTGAAAATTCGGAGTAGGCGGCCATCCGGAAATGCTTGTGCAACTCATCATTCGACAGGAACCGGTATTTTGCATAAAGGCTAAAGGACTCATAACGTGTTTGGGAGCTATGCATATTCGCCAGCGAGACACCGGCCCTTACCATCAACCGTTTACTAACACCCAGCATCAGCTGCGGCATCAGGCGGTTGGAAAACCGGCCGTAAATATTGTCCTTTGTAACAAAATGATCGTTCAGTTTTACGCTCAGTGAATGTGCAGGTAAGCTGGAGGCGGGTTCGCTGAATACGTACAATTCCTGCGCCGGGAGTTCCCCGGCCAGCAATGATAACAGGCAAATAAAAATCCGGCGCATGCAGTTTTTTTATATCATTCTCCCAGGATTTCCTTCAACGCCTTTTCCAGCTCCTTTCCTTCAAGGTCCATCGCGATCAGCGTCCCGTCCTTATCAATCAGGTAGGAAGTGGGTATGGCTGAAATCCGCCATTGGGTGGTGGTCAGCGATTCCCAGCCCCCGTTATCATTTACCTGTAACCAGCTGATCTTATCCCGCTTTACAGCCGTCTGCCAGTCTTTCTTGTCTTCATCGATCGACACCCCGAGTATCTCAAATCCCTTTTCTTTGAATTTGGGATAGAGTTTTACCAGGCTCTTATTGGATACCCGGCAGGGGCCGCACCAGGAAGCCCAGAAATCGAGGAGTACCACTTTTCCCCGGAGAGAAGACAACTTTACCGTATCCCCGTTAATAGCAGGAAGGGCCACTTCCGGCGCTTTATAACCCTGCTTTACCTGGGCCTGCACAACGGTATTCAACAATAGTACTATACTAAAAATCAGTAATGATCTCGCTTTACTCATACATACACTTTTTAAAAATTTCTTTCCCCCTGCAGGCGCAGGAGGAAAGAAATAAAAATATCATTGGTTAAATCGTGACATGGAAGACCCGCTCCCCTTCTTTCGGTCCCTCTCCCGAACGACCGGCAGCCGCTTTACCGGTCTGCAGGCTCGGAACGGATACCGAGGCACTGATCTTTTTAAATTCCTTAGCCGTTAAAAAAGATTTGTCCAGTACCCGCAGGGTCTGTTCACCGTTCAGTACACGGTTTCCGGTCTTCAGGAAAAGAAACCAGGCATCGCCGATCCTGGTAAAGGTTTCAGCACGAATACCCAGCTCGCTGAATGTACCCGTGACCTGAAGGCCCCCGACAAAAAAACCTGCTTCCTCCACGGCATCCCGGATCGCATCCAGGTTAACGGGTTTGCCCTGTTTGAATGCAATACTAAAGGCGGAGTTCTTAATATCAGCTTTTACTGATTCCACAAAGGGAAGCTCCTGCAGGGCCTTATTAATGGCATTGCTGCACATGGCACAGGTAAGCCCCGTAGCCTGCAGGCTTGCCTTGCTGAATTGTGCCTGCACAGGCTGCAGCAGCAATGCCATAACAAGTAAAACAAATACTTTCTTCAATACCACTCTTTCTGATTTGCTTATGATTTTTTGCAGCAATCTTTCCCGTCATGACCTTCCTTTGTACACTTTCCGTCCTTGCAGCAATCCATTTTGGCAGCGCCTTCTTTTTTGCAGCAATCTTTCCCGTCATGACCTTCCTTCGTACACTTTCCATCCTTGCAGCAATCCATTTTAACGCCTTCATCCTGCTTGTCATACTTACAGCAACCGGGCAGCTTATTGTACACATCCATGGTTGCCTTGAACCCTGCATTGTCATGACCCACATCCGCTATTTTCTGCTGGATCTTTGCGGTATTGGTAGTGCTGCTGTTATAGGTAACAGTAAGTTGCTTGGTATCCGCATCCCATTTGGCTTCACTGGCGCCGGCTTCTTTAGCGGCTTTTTCGATACGGGTCTTGCACATACCGCAATTCCCCGAAACCTGGAAGGATTCGGTTTGTGCTTGAGCAAAAGAAATACTGGTAATCGCCACTAAAAGGGCGGTAAATGATAAAATACGTAATGCTTTCATTTTATTCAGATTTGAAATGAAGTAAATAATAATTGTACCGGGGGCACAAACCTGTTTGTACCCGGGCAGATGACCTTTGCGGCTGGTATCAAATCCGGAAAACATTAATCTGGAGGTATATATCCTGCTCAGACTGAAGTGGCGGGGAATGGTCTCCTATGACCGGTTTCTGCTCGGCTGTATAAAACGGGGCCGTTAAAAATTCCGAGGGCATTACGACTATTGGCTCCTGGGCGGGTATCGAATAATCCGGAACAGCATTGTTATTCTGATCCTGCTCCAGTTTGAAAACCCTGACCTCGTCATGGCAACATTTGTTCGAAGCATGCATTTGCATACCACATTCGGCACAGCTATCATCTTTTCCTCCAAAGAGATGGATGGAAGCCAGCCGGTCCATGCAGTAATGCAGGTTCACCACCACGCCGCAGGTAACGGTCAGGTAACAAAGGAATGATATGGAAAGTACCAGCTTTTTCATTTCCTTTTACAAAGATAATCCCAATATTGAAGAAATGAAACAGTGTTTGGACCCGGGTTGGGTTTTGAGAATCAATTAACAAAGCGCCAGAAGACCCCGAGCCTGAACTGGAGCCCCGGGAGGGCGTAATAAGGAGCCACCAGGTTATTGCGGGTAAACCCAAATCCGTCCAGGTTACGGGCCGCATTCAGGTTCTCGGCCCGGATAAAGGCCGTAAAGGGTTTGATCCTGAAGTGCAGGTAGGCCGCAATATCCGGCAGCGGGTTGCGGATGGTCATGGTATCCTGGTACACAAACTGGCCGAGCGCCGGGGAATAATCCGCTGCTTTGTAAGCGGCCCGGTACTTTATCTCCGTTCCAAACGCAATAGTGAGATTTTTAAAACCCAGGTTACCCTCATACCCGATACGGTTCCGGGTGTACAAGGCGGGTACATTCACCGGCGCATCCCCGACTGCCTGCTGCAGGTATATTTCAGCATGCCAGTTCCAGTGCTTTCCCAAACGAAACGTTTTCTCGATGGCTACCTGCAGCATGTTAAACAAACTGCTTTCCTGCTGTACCTGGTAATATCCTGAAAAATAAGTATAGTTCGTAGCCAGGTAATAATGACCGGTCAGCCGCAGGCGGAAAGAAGGCAGGAAATAGGCCGCATACAGGTGGGTATTGTTTTCCTTCTTCAGGTTTGCAGCTGTTTTCGCCAGGTAAAAACTGCTGCGGTTATCAAATACAAAGGAAGGGGTACGGCTCGTATTTTCAAATCCCAGTTGCAGGGAACCCACTTTTTTCCCCAGCAGGCTCAGCAGGCTGATATGTGCTTCATAATCGCCTGCATTGAAACCGGTAAAGTACAAACTGCCATTTGCTTCTATATCCCAGCGCTGGTTACGGGTCTTATTCCGGTATTCGGCGTGACCTGCCGTATTGAAGAAACGGGATTTCCCCGAAGACAATTCCCCGCTGATATGCTGGAGCATCAGTCCCAGTTTGATAAACTGGTGCAGGTTCTTCGCGTCGGGGAACTGGTAGATGGAAAAATCGTTGGACAGTATCTTCCACTTGTCCCTGAATAAAACCGTATCCCGGGGCCCGCGCAGGCTGGTATCATAATACGCCTGGTAATACATTGAATCGCCCACATTGTCCTGAAAGGTATAGCTGTTTTTATCCAGCCGGATCGTATGTTCAAACCGCAACCGGGGAAAAAACAGGGGAATGACCGTGGAATCCGTCACCACGGAATCCTTTTTTCCCAGGTCATACTGCTGGCGGAACAGCAGTGTGGTTTCGGTGTATTTGTTGCCGGTATTGATCTTATTGGCAAAGAAGTTGGATGAAAACACCTTTTTACCACCGATCCGGGTATTGATATTGTACCGCTCCTTGAAATCCGGGTCATTCAGCACATCGGAAGTATCGATGATTCCCCCGTTTTCGTAGGACTGCAGTTTGTTGGACAGGAATACAAAATAATTGTTGTAGCGCAGGTTGGTTGACTGGTATTTCGAGGTCAGCAGGTAATTGTTATGGTTGGTATTCTGATTCTGGAAAGAACCCGGTGAATTGATGAGCCGGTACTGGAAAAGAAAATTCCAGTTGGGTTTGATATTTTGGGTATGCACTAAACTGATCATCTGCTCCACCCGGCTGCCCAGCAGGTAGTTCAATTCAGAATACGGGCGGGTGGTATTAAAAAAACGGACCTCGCTCAGTTTCCATTTATACACATCAAAGGAGTGAAATCCCGGGTCAAAGCCCCCATTGAACTGCGGGGAAAATAATAAGGACCGGGCTGCAAGCCCCGTATTGCCCAGGTTGATATAGGTCCCCGGCAGGGGAAAACGGCGGGAGAAATCGCTGACCGTGGAGTCCAGCCGGTAATTCCGTGTCGAATCCAGGTAGCGGAAGCTGATCGTTATGGAATCTTCTTCGTTATCGCGGTGGCGCAGGCTGTCATTGCTGCTGCCCCCGTTAAAATTCCCCCCGAGTTGTTTTAACCGGTTGCCAAAACGTTGAACCGATGGCTCCTGGGCGGACAGGGCCATTGAATAAAAGAAGAGGGCAATAAAAAACAGGTATGTACAGTTTCTGCTCAGCTGACACTAATTTAAAATGACCGGTTGATAAACCGCTGCAAAATAGCGCAGCAAAGGTAAAGATCGCGGTTAAAACTGTTAATAAAATAAACCCGTGGAGGGTATGATTGTTAAAACAGTTCTACTGGTATGGATAGCGGTAATAATCACAAAATTCTTCATCACAAAGCAGTTTTTGAAGCCGTGGATCCCCCAGCACTGCCGTATAATCTATCCAATGACCCTCTACTTTTATTTTCCGGTAAACCAACCGGACTCCCTGGCTGTAATCCACCCACCGGTAAACATGCCCGGTGTATAAAGGCTGTATGGGCCGGCCATCCGCCCGGTGCCAACCATAAATGGCGGCCCGGTCCTGCCTGGTTTCGCGGCTGATCATCCCGCTGATGACCACATCTTTTTTGATCCCGGCAATTAATCCCTTCCTCCCCTTTCGCTGTCCTTCGATGATCAGGTGGTGCTGCCACATCACGGGTGTGCTGTCCCGGTATGCATACATCGGCACGGGTTCAGGTTTAATCGCAGCAGCCTTGTAGATATCATCCACCATCTTACGTGTTGGCAGGAAGCATTGGAAACTGTCCGCTATCTGCTGGGCGGCATACGCTGTGATATTCACCCGGGCCCAATCCTTCCTGCTGCCAATACTGAGATAATCCGGGGATACATAATAAACCGCGCGGATCCTTTTGCCTGTAAGGCTGTCCCGGATGCTCAGTTTTACAGGTACAAACTTCCTGAGAAATGGCGGGATATTACCGGTGAGCGCTTCCTGTAAGACCAATGAGTCCCGTTCCCGCCAGTTCATAGCAGCGGCCTGTGTATAAAATCCCGATCCGGTCAGGGTTCCGGTCCTGCGTGGAACCGGCATCATCTTCCCGGGTTTGCAGGCCGGAAGGAGCAGTATCAGCAGGAACAGTAAACACCGAAACATGTCCGAAGATAAAAAAAGCTGCCCGTTGAAAGGCAGCTTTATCAAACAGGTCTGGCAGGTTTACTGTTTTATGAATTTTGTATGGATCAGCTGGTCCTCCGAACGCAATTGCAGCAGGTAAGTGCCCCCGGCCAGTTCCGCAACGGGAATACTATAATGCTGCTGACCCGATGCCAGCTTCAGTGTCTTCAATTTTCTTCCCGACAGATCGGTGATCGTAACGGAACAGGCAGCTGTCAGCGGCTTGCGGAAAATCACTCCTAACTGGTCGGTAACCGGGTTCGGGTAAAACGCGGCTGTAAAATCTGATACAGGAACAAGTACGCGGATCACTTTACTGTAGGTAAATGTCCCGTTCTGGTCAACCAGTTTCAACCGGTAAAATACATCCCCCTTTAACGCGGCATCAGCATCCTGGAAGGAAAATTTATCTGCATTCTGGAGCCAGTTCACGGTTCCTGCTTTTTGAAAGGTTCGTCCGCCATCTGTGCTTCTTTCCACTTCAAAACGGTCAAACCCATCTGCCATTCCAACCTGCCATTTCAGTTGAACCGCGTTCATCAGAAAGTTTCCGGTAAAATCCGTGAGTCTCACCGGTAAGATCAGTCCGCAGCCGGATACCCATACCTGGTTCACAAATTCCGGGTGATCGATAAACGGATTCCGGTTGCCCTGGAACAGGTAACCGGCATTGTTCCGGTCTATTTCTTTCTGGCTCACGGGATCCAGGTTATGCCAGCTGATCATCATCTGGAGATAAGGTAATTCGATGGATGGCCAGGTAGTGCCGTCGAATGCCAGGTTCCCTTCCGTAGAGAGGGTTTCCCAGGCGCCCATATTGGACTGATAACGGGTTACGAAATAAAAGAAACTCCTTGCCAGGTCACCTTTGAAAGCATCGATCGGTTCAAATGCTGTGTTACCGGTGAGCCCGGTTACGGTATTCGGTCCGAGTTTACTGCCATTCATACTGGTAATGGAAGGTGAGCTCACTTCGCCATAGATAAAATTGCTCCGGTTGGCGTTGACAATTTTATCGGTGGGGTAAATATGAAAATAGTCACTCTCGGGACCAACGGAACCCGAAGCCGCGCTGGCGCCGAACCAGCTTTGCGGCACACTGTGTTCCCTGTTGTATAAAATTCCTTCGCTGCCTGCCGCCCCTCCGTTATCCTGCTGTCCGCCGCTTGCCACCGGTCCGGGTGTAAAATTATACGGATCGGCTCCCGCGGGGTTATCGCTGTAAATATCCCAGATCACATCGATTGATGTGCCGGGCCCCACTTCCCGTGGCTTTATATCGGAAACCAGGTATTGGTTCCAGAGATTTCCATAGGTCTTGGGCGTCATACCCGTGGTGATAATATTGAACAGGGAGGTTTTCAGCGCCGAGCAGGTAAGCCCGGAAGCTGCGGAATAATAACCGGCCGGTTCACCGGATCCGCCGGCGGTGGTAGCAAAGCTATGAACCGATGTACCGGTGACCAGGTAGTCCGGGGCGCCTCCGCAATCATTGTAAGTATAAACTGTAACATAGTACGTGCTGCTGGCGGTTAACCCGGACACGGTAACGCTGCTGCCGGTACCGGCATAAACAGTTTGTTCACCGCTTGTATATACCGTTGAAGCAGGATAGACAATCCCGTCAACCGGGCTGGTAAAACTATTGACTGTATTTACACGGACCAGGGAGGAAGTTCCGTTCCCGCCCGACCAGTTAATCGTTGCCGAAGTACTTCCGGGTGTGCTGCTGGTGGCCGACACCTGCACGGTGGGTTGCAGACAACTGGTAGCGGTACTGCCGGTTGCCGGCGCTGTTGTATTGTAACAATTATCCGCACTGTTAAAAGTGAATACTGCCACATGATACGTGGTTCCCGCCGACAATCCTGTAACGGCCACTGAATTCCCGGTATTGTTATAGACCACGTATTCGCCTGCCGCGATCGTTTGCCCTGAACCAAAGGCCGTATTGGCCGTATAAGCCGTACCACTGGAGGGCGTACCCGTCACGGCACCGCCCTGCCTGATCACAACCAGGGAATTGGTTCCACTGCCGGCCGTCCAGTTGACCGTAAACCCGGTTGCTGTAACCGCACTGAAAGAAGCGCCACTGGCCGGGGTAACCGGTGCTGTACAACTCACGCCAAATCCGGTCCAGGCGATATCGTCAATGGCCACCCGGGAACCGGCCACGGTTTGCACCAGGGAGAGCGTAAATGCGCCCGATATGTTGATGTTGTTCAGAGTGGCAGTAGTGGTGGTTGTCTGGGAACTGGGTACGGCCACGGTACCAACCGTAACCCCGTTCACCTTTACATCCAGTGATGCCGCGCTGCCGGTAAAAAGATATTTGTACTTGAAACTGAGATTGCCGATACCATTGGCAATACTGCCGGATGTAACACTGCCGTTCCGGACACCGGCTGCCAATCCTGTGATAGTCTGGTCTGCCCTTGTATCGGTGGAAGACCAGGTTATCCCGCCGTCACCGGTCCAGTTCCTTGTACTATATGAACTGGGTGTTCCGGCCGGCATGCTGGTAAAACTTTCGGAGCCCTGACTGAATAGCTGAACCTGAATAAGAAGTTGAATACAAAAAACTAAAAAAAGGTTTTTCATCTGGTGGTTTGTTTGAGAATGTTAGAGTGGATTGGCCTATTAAAATACCGGTAACCTAACCGGCATATATTACTGTTTAATAAATTTCTGGGTCTGGATAAACTGCCCGGCGGCATTACTGATCCGGATCGTATAGAAACCGGGGGCCCAGGAACTCACATCCACCTGCATGACGGATGTACTCATTTGTTTACGCAGCACTTCACGCCCCGCAATATCCGCTACCGCGATTGAAACCGGCTCCATACCGGTCAGTTTAATGGTGAACTGATCGCGTGAAGGATTGGGAAAAATGGTGATTCTTTGCTGCCCCAGGTTGTTTACTACTTTCAGGGAGCTGTACGCGATCTTGCCATCCATGGCGACCGCCTTGACCCGGTAATACAATAAAGGGGACCGGGCGTTCTCATCGCTGAATGCCCCACTGTATTCGGAGCTGTTTTGCTGAACGGTCTTTTCAACTTTTAATTCGGTAAAATTAATTCCGTTAAAACTGCGTTCCAGCGCAAAATAATCATAGGCCGCCGAACTGACCAGTTTCCAGTTCAGGGTTACCAGGTCCTGTACCTGCTTAAACCCGGTAACAGAAAATGTTTTTTCATCCAGAATCACCATGGGACTGGGAACACAACCTGAATTATTGATCCAGACACTGCCGCCGGCTCCGTTGGGTACGATCACTGCGGCATTCCCCGCCGCCGGCGAACCCCCGTTTGTATAAACAGCGCTGCTGCTCTGGTAATTTGCAACCAAGGTGTTTCCCCCACCCGTATAATCATAGATGGTACTGGTCCTGGAACTTCCGTTTGAGTTCACGAAATAACCCCCGTTACAACCCGATAACGGTGTATAAGCGCCATTACCTACCACGAGGTAATATTGCTGGGTGGGTGAGCCACCGGAACAGTGATTCGAAAAATTAAGATTAGTAGCCGGTACATCCAGGCCACAGCCTCCCGCCCCAAGAAAAACAGTAAATAAACCTCCGGGAATGATCCCCGTAGCCGGAACGGCAACAAACACATTACAGCCCGCAATGGTATTCAGGGTATTCCTGACATTATCGATCACTGTGGCGTCAGCCGGGGTACCCGGATCCATGATGCGGAAACAGGATAAACCCGAACCAGAAACCCCACAGTTTTCAGCATTCGGTGTAAAAGTTGGTTTAGGCGCATTGATCACATTCTTTCCATACCAGTACCAGTTGAAATCGGGCTGAATCCCTGCCGACATATGATTAATTGACGCAAAACCCATATCGCCAACATTCACCGCGGTTGTCGCCAGGCCAACAATGAATTCATTACTTCCGTCATTACCACAGGGGTTGATAAATTGGGTGATCAGGCGGATGTTTTGTGAAAACGAATGTGTAGAAAAGAGTGCAAAAAATACAATCAGGGCATTTTTTTTCATTGGTTTGGATATTACCCTGCAATAGTAATGGTAAACCGTTATTTACTAATTAAATTAATATGTATTTTATGTAAGAAAAAGTACTTACACATGATCTAATACGTAAACTTCCGATTTTACCTGGGAAAATCCCTATCCGGGGCAGGTTTTTGTCCGCCATAAGACAGGGAAAAACCAAGATCCTTCTTTGGTTTAATCAGGTTGGGAAGAATACGAGAATAGTATAACGGCCTTCCTTAAATCAAACCCGGTTGTTATTTTCGGCGATGGCGATATCCAGGTAATTCGTTTTGAGCTAAGGCAGATGGTAACGGAGAGCCAGGCCGCAATCCGATATCCGCCTGATAGTGAGCTCAAACAGCCCTGTTGGAATAACGAAATCACTTATCTTCGCGGAAATTTTTCCAATATGAATCTCCACGAATACCAGGCCAAGGAACTGCTTAAAAAATACCAGGTTCCCGTGCAGGAGGGCTTTGCCTGCAGCACCGTACACGAAACCGAAGAAGCGTATCGCCAGATCAAGAACCAGTTTGGCAGCAGCTTTGCCGTTGTAAAAGCCCAGATCCACGCCGGTGGCCGGGGAAAGGGCACTATTAAAGAAACGGGTATGAATGGAGTGAAAGTCGGCAAGAATATCGACGAGGTCGCGGAAATCGCCAAGAAGATATTGGGCGGCACCCTGGTCACCCTGCAAACCGGTCCGGCCGGTAAAATGGTGAACAAAGTGCTGGTAGCCCAGGATATGTATTACGACGGGGTGAGCGACCGGAAGGAATTTTATCTCTCCATCCTGCTCGACCGTACCAAAGGACAGAATGTGATCATGTACAGTACCGAGGGGGGAATGAATATTGAGGAAGTGGCGCATAACACACCCGAAAAGATCTTCAAAGAATGGGTACACCCCTCCGGTGGTCTCCAGGGATTCCAGGCAAGAAAAATCGCCTTTAACCTCGGCCTGAGCGGAGAAGCATTCAAGAATTGTGTGAAGTTTGTAACCAATCTTTATGCGGCCTATGTGGGACTGGATTGTTCCATGCTCGAAATCAACCCGCTGTTCAAGGCGGCTGATAACAAGATTGTGGCGGTTGACTGCAAAATGAACCTCGATGACAATGCCCTGGTCCGTCATACCGACCTCTCTTCACTCAGGGATGTTACGGAAGAGGATCCCACCGAAGTGGAAGCCGGTCAGTTCAACCTGAACTTTGTAAAACTTGATGGTAATGTAGGCTGTATGGTAAATGGTGCCGGGCTGGCGATGGCCACCATGGACATGATCAAGCTCAGTGGCGGAGAACCCGCCAATTTCCTGGATGTGGGAGGTACCGCCAACGCGCAAACCGTGGAAGCCGGTTTCAAGATCATTTTAAAAGACCCGGCTGTAAAAGCCATCCTCATCAATATTTTCGGTGGTATTGTCCGCTGCGACCGGGTGGCACAGGGTGTGATCGATGCCTATAAAAACCTGGGCAATATCCATATCCCCATTATCGTGCGTCTCCAGGGCACCAATGCGGTAGAAGCCAAAAAACTGATCGATGAAAGCGGGCTGCAGGTACAATCGGCCATCCTGCTGAGCGAAGCCGCCGAACTGGTGAAGAAAGCGGTTGCGTAAAAACGATATACAAAAATTATACGTAATAAGTCCCGCGGTTATTCCAGCGGGACTTATTTATTTATAGTCTAACCTACACCCTGCAAAATATCCTGCACCTACAAAGGTATTTTTTACCAGCTCAGATTCTAATACCTCAGATTCCATAGCTTTATTGTATGACTATTTCTATTCGCCCCATACAGCCTGCTGACAATTCCATCATCGCAAAGATTATCCGGGATACGCTTACCGAATTCGGCGCCAATCATCCCGGCACCGTTTACTATGACCCGACAACAGATGCCTTGTATGAATTATTCCAAGAAGCAAAATCCGTGTACAATATTGCGGAGGTCAACGGAAAGATCGTGGGCGGCGGCGGGATTTACCCCACAAAGGGTTTACCCGACGATACTTGTGAACTGGTTAAAATGTACCTGCTGCCCGAAGCCCGCGGTACCGGGCTGGGTACGCAACTGATCACCCGCTGCCTGGAACAGGCCAGGTCCAACGGTTTCAACAAGATCTATCTCGAAACGATGAATGAACTGAAAGCCGCATTAAAAGTATATGCCCGTATGGGATTTACCTACCTGGACGCTCCCCTGGGAAACAGTGGTCATTTCGGTTGCCCCTTATGGATGCTCCGGGAACTATGACCGCACAAAAAAGGGGTCGCCTGCTTCAACACTGCAAAACCCCAAGGACCGGTCGGTATCCATACCGGGAAAAATTACTTACTTCCCACCTGGCCTTTCAGCAAATAAACCTGGAAGCCCACATTGAAAGCGAAGCCTCCGCTACCGGAAAAATCTTTTAACTTGGTATGATCATAGCCCAGCAACGCATCAACAGATACATTCTTGCTGATAAAGAAAGCAGCTCCGCCGCCAACAAAATAATTAAGCCCTGATAAGGTGGTGGATCCCAGGTTGTTTTTATACTTCTGGCTGGTAAAATTTATCGCCCCGTGCACCAGCGGACGAACCGCCTGAGTCTCTGTTGTAAAATAATACCGCGCAAAAGGCCCCACCCCGAAAAACGTATTTTTGGTGTTTCCCACTTTCGAATAGGACAGGGAAAAATTACCACCAACGGCCAGGTTGTCAACAACAAAAACACCGGCATTGGGCGTAAAGGAAATAGCCGTATTATTATCGGTTGTATTCAACCGAAACTGGCCACCCAGCATCCAGTCATTTTTTGAAGTTTGTGCATTGGCGTTAGTCACCCCGGCCAGTACGGCCAGTCCGAATAAAAATTTTTTCATGCTCATGGTTTGATTGAAAATTTGGTACCCGGCAAAAATAAACAATCCCGCATTAATTGAACTGAATGAATCAAACCCATCAGCCTGCCGGAATGAGTTCAATTTCATAGACCGGGCTGAACAGGTAGGCCCTGCCGGTTTTCACTTCGGTGCATTTGTACCGTTTCCGCAGCTGCTCCCCTTTTTTGAATACCCGGCCGTCCCGTGTCCGGAACAAGCTCCCGGCCGGCAATTCCTCCACAAAATGATGATGGCTCTTTGGCAGATCGTACCTCCTCAGCACCCGCAACAACCCCTCTTCGGCACAACTGCTCGCCGCCGGGTTCTTCAGTGAAGCCGATAATTCCAATTCAATATCGGCCGGGAATACCCCGTTCTGTACAAACTGCTGCAATAACAATCCGAATATATTTTTCCATTCCCGTCCGTGGGCGGCCACCTTATTGCCATGCTGCTCAAAGGTTAACAGGTGGGCAATTTCATGCAGTAAGGTAACCAGGAACGCATAGGGGTTCAGGTTACCGTTAACACTGATGCGGTGGTTGTGATGATGGGTACGGTGCCGGTAGTCGCCCAATATGCTCTTCCGTTCCCGGGCAATCGTCAGGTGAACTTTGTATTCATGCAGGTATCGCAGCACCGCCTCCCCCGTACCCGCGGGGATAAACTGCTCAAGATGACTGACCGGGACTTCTTTCTTAGCCATTCTTTTTTTGCTTCAGCAACTGGAGCAGGGCTTTGATTTCAACGGCCGTGTAAATAATATACAAGGCCCCGCAAACGAGCAGGGCCGGTTTATTCACGTTTTGTTTCGCTGCCATGATATAGGCAAAGGCTGCAATGGCGATCAGGAAAAACTTGATCATAAAACTGCCATACATGGCCCGTACAAAGGCCTGCGGGTTGGCCGAATTCAGCGAACGGAAAGTAATCTGGTAGGCCACCAGGCTGACCAGGAAAAGGAGCAGGTTACCGATGACCAGAACTTCTGTATGGATTCCCTGCCTGGCCATCCATCCTTTGCCTGTAAGGCCCATCGCATTAATTAATATGAACACAAAAAATAAAGGCCGTATGGGCTGCAGTGCGGTTTTATTCATCTTTCCGGGTCCTGCTTGTTTCACGGAAAACTTTGTAAAAGAGTGCCGACAGGACGAGCAAAGGTAATACACAGGCCAGCAACGGAAAGGTATGCAGCCATTTATCCAGTTTGATCCCGGCAAAAACAGCAATCCCGATGGCCGCCAGCAACTGGGTACCCATCCCCGCATAGCGCAGCAGGTCCCTGTTATTATTATTGCGCGGCAACGGAATCCGGTTGTTCATTGTTGTTCATCTCCACAATATTGGCTCCCATATGGCACTGGCCGTTGAAAGTGGCCGAAGGCTCTACCTGTAATTTCCCCGCATAGAGATTCCCGGATACGAGGCATTCTCCCTTTAACTGGAGTAGTTCCCTGGCCCGGATATTCCCGTTTACTTTCCCGGTAATATCGGCATTATTGCCGGTAATATCTCCCTCCACTACCCCGCTGCTCCCCACGATGATTTTGGCGCCGCTTTTAATATTCCCGATAACGGTGCCGTCAATACGGAGATCGCTGTTGCTGCTGATATCGCCTTTCAGGACGGTACCGGCGCTGATCAGGGTAGCGCCCCCGCCATTCCCATTGGTTACAGGTAGTTGCATGTTGGATTTGTTTTTTTTGTTGAACATTGGTTTATCATTAGTCATTAGAAATCTCCGGCCGGGGCACCACGATGGCCGTAGTGTCCAGTTTCGCAGTTTCCGCGCTGCCAAGGGCTTTTTTTAAACCCAGGATATACTGGGTCTTGTAAGCATCCTGTCTTTCAACGGAATCCACCCGGTACTGGAGCCGTTTTAACTCCATAACTGATTTATAATCATTACTTGTACCAGGAATATAGTACTTCAAAGGTGTAAAAACGATGAGGGCGACTGTAAGTCCCGTGAGTACAACAAATATTGTGCTCAACATGATATAAACGCTTAAGCGGGATAATTTAAATGTTACCACTTCCTCGTAGGTATCATCGTTCATCACAACGAGACGGTATCGGTTTCTCAGCCTTTGCAGCGTGGAGCCGGCTTCTAATTTGGCCATAAAAGGATTTTTGGATTCTAAAGATAGCGAACCAGGGTGCTTTTGCCTGTAAAACCCGCTAAAATAATTTGGGTATTTTTATACTAAATTATTTGAATTTCAGTTATTAAGACTTTAGATTGCGCCGGCAAATGCGATTCAACCGACATACCATTTTTGCGCTTTTCACTCTTCTCCTTTTACAGGCCGGCCTGCCCGCTTTCAGCCAGCTGGGATTTGACCTGAATATTAAAAAACCCAAGGAATACGAGGAAAGGGTCCTGCGCTCCGAAAAATCGGGCGAAAAAAAATTTACCCTGCCCCGCCGTTTTGTACAGAACACGGTTACCCATTACAACTATGCCTTTAATGCCAACAATAAACTGAACGAGGTATTGGAAAGGGCCAAGACCGCATTTAAGGATGATTACTCAAAACTCCTGCCATTTTATAATTTCTCGCTTGATGTAACCGCCCAGGATTCCATTCAGCTGGATTCCATCTCGTATAAAGCCTCGTCGGGTATTGCGCTGCATGATTTACGTAACGACTGGGTGGACAACCTTTACCTGCTCTGGGGAGCGGCTTACTACCTGCAAAAGGATTTTGATTCTGCCTACCAGATGTTCCAGTTTATCAATTATGCCTTTGCCCCGAAAGAAAAAGACGGGTATTACAAAGCGATCGGGAGTGCCCGGGATGGAAACTCCGCCCTGAGTATTGCCACAAAGGAAAAAGGCGGACTGGTCCGGAAATTCTTTTCACAATCACCCAGCCGCAATGATGCCTTTATCTGGCAGATCCGCAATTACCTGGCCCAGGACCAGTTTGCAGAAGCTTCCAGCCTGATCGTTACCCTGCGCAACGACCCGGCTTTTCCGGCGCGCTTACAAAATGACCTGCATGAGGTACAGGCTTATTCCTTTTATAAACAAGCTATCTGGGACAGTGCCGCTGCTCACCTTGTGGAAGCACTGAGCAATGCCGGAAACCAGCAGGAAAGAGCCCGCTGGGAATACCTCGCCGGGCAATTGTATGAAAAGGCCGGGAACTATAAAGAAGCCAGGAGGAACTATGACCGGGCGATCAGCCGCACCACGGACCTGGTAATGGAAATCTATGCCCGGCTTTCCACCATCCGGACCAACAAGGATGAAGGCGCTGCAGATATTGACAAAAATGTAGCCGAGCTGGTAAAAATGGCCAAAAGGGATAAATATGCCGACTACCAGGATATTATTTATTATATGGCCGCCCAGATGGAACTCGAAGGGAATAAAGTGGAATCGGCCATGTCCCTTTTATTGAAAAGCACACTGGCCCCGAATAACAATCCCGGCCAGAAGAACAAGGCCTTTTTGCAACTCGCCGAACTTTCCTTTGCAAGAAAAGAATATAAACAGGCTCACCGGTTTTATGACAGCCTGCAACTGGATGATCCCGGTGTTCCGGATCCGGACAAGATCGGGGAGATCAAAAAATCTCTCCAGGTTATTGTGGACAATATGGCTGTTATTGAAAGACAGGACAGCCTGCAGCGGATTGCTGCTCTCCCCGAAGATGAGCGCCGTGATTTTGTAAAAAAACTCGTCCGGCAATTGCGCAGGCAACAGGGCCTGAAGGACGAACAACCTACCGGGGCGGGTACGGGTCTGCCGGGGATCAATAATCCCCCGCCGGTCACCCTGTTTCCGGCCGGTGATAGCAAAGGAGAATGGTATTTCTATAATGCCGGCTCCCGCACCCGTGGACAAGCTGAATTTAAAGCCAAATGGGGCAATCGTCCCAATGCAGATAACTGGAGACGCAGTGCCGCCCTGCTGAATAACCGGATGAACGTACAGGGTGATCCTTCCGGGGGAGATACTCCCGGCTCCGGTGATGCAACCGGGAATAACGGTATCAGTTTTGATGACCTGTACGGCCGTCTTCCGCTGACCGAAGCACAACGGCAGCAATCGGATGATTCCATACAGTCTGCCTTCTTTGCGCTGGGTAAAGCCTATATACAGGGGATAGAAGACTGCAGTGCCGGCACCAGTACCCTGGAACTGTTGCGCAGCCGGTTCCCGGCCTTTATGCCGATGGATGAGTTGCTGTTTAACTTATACTATTGTTACCATAAAAACGGGGAAACAGATAAAGCCGCCGCCATTAAAAAATTAATGGGTGAACAATTTGCGGCCAGTAACCTCACTACCATTGTAACGACAGGTAAAAATCCGGCGGATGCCGCAGGGAACCACTCGGCCACCCAGACCTATGAAAAGATCTATGATCTTTTTATTGAAGGAAATTTTACCGAAGCCATCGCTCAAAAGAAAATAGCCGACAGTCTTTACGGTGATAATTTCTGGACGCCGCAACTACTTTATATTGAAGCCGTATATTATATTAAGCAACGGGAGGATGACAACGCGAAGAATAACCTGAACCTGATCATCGATAAATTTTCCAAAACACCGCTTGCAGAAAAAGCGGCCGGGCTGCTGGATGTACTGGGAAGACGCGCACAAATAGAGGAAGAACTGAAGAACCTGGTAGTTACCCGTTACACTGATTCAGCAGGCAGCCAGCCGGTAACCGTTGTACCGGTTAAACCCGTTTCCAAACCGGATACCGTGACAGTCAAACAACCGGTGGTGACGGCCCCTCCTCCCAAAACGGTTAAGGATACGGTGAAAACTGTACCTGTCATCCCTGTCGCCACTCCTTATGCATTCAACGCAACCGACAAATACTATGTGGTGCTGGTGCTGAATAAAGTGGACCCTGTTTTCTCCAGCGAAGCAAAGAATGCGTTCTTCCGGTACAACCGGGAAACATATTATAACAAAACCTACACAGCCGACCTGTTCCAGCTGGATGAAGAGAATCGTTTGCTGCTGTTGTCCTTTTTCAATGATGCGCAGGATGCGGTGACCTATGTGGAAAAAACAAAACCAAAAACCGCCACCGAGATCATACCCTGGTTAAAAGGGGGTAAATATTATTTTTCCATTATTACCGAAACCAACCTGCAACTGCTCAAAAACAGCAGGGACCTGGAAGGCTATAAACGTTTCCTGGAACAAAACCTCCCGGGCAAATTCTGAGACGGTTCCGTCCGGGCAGGGGGAAATTCCCCTGGAAAATCACTTTCGCAAAAATTTAAATCCCCGGATGGCTCGTCCGCCGGGTATTTTCTTATTTTCGGTTCTCAATTTCAAATAGTTGCCTCGTTCTAACCACAACCCTTCATTTATCATATGAAAAAAGCGGTCCGAATTTTCTGGCGCCTTTTTTTTGGCGGTTTTGCAGTCTTCGTCCTGCTGATCGTGCTGGCCAATTATGGTATTTTCGGCGCGATGCCCTCTATTGATGAACTTCAAAACCCCTCCATCCTGCAGGCTTCTGAGGTATATGCAGAAGACGGCACCCTGATGGGGAAGTATTATACAGAAAGAGGAAACAGGAGCAATGTAAAATACCGGGACATCTCTCCTTTTGTGATCGACGCCCTGGTCTCCACCGAAGATGAACGTTTTCACAGTCACAGCGGGATTGATTTCCGTTCCACCATGCGGGCCATTTTTACGCTGGGTTCCGAGGGCGGCGGTAGTACGATTACCCAGCAGTTAGCCCTGAACCTTTTTAATGAACGGGCCTCCAACAAAGCGCTCCGGGTCATCCAGAAACTCAAGGAATGGATCATTGCGGTTAAACTGGAAAGCAATTTCACCAAGGAAGAGATCCTGACCATGTATTTGAATGCGGTTCCCTTTGGCAACAATATCTACGGAATCCGGAATGCATCCCGAACCTTTTTTCAAAAAGAACCCGACCGTTTAACCGTGGAGGAAGCCGCCCTGCTGATCGGTATGCTGAAAGGGAACAGTATTTATAACCCGATCCGGAACCCCAAACTGGCGCTGGACCGCCGCAATACCGTCCTGAGCCAGATGGAAAAAAACGGGAAACTGAATTCCGCTGAAGCCAAAAGAGTCAAGGCCCTGCCCATCAAACTGAATTACCGCAAGCTGGATGAGAATACCGGTTACGCCCCCTATTTCCGGGAAATCCTGAAAGACGAGATCAGGGAGGTGTTAAAAGATGTGGAAAAACCAAACGGGGGCAAATACAGTCTCTATAATGACGGACTTAAGATTTATACCACGATCAATGTACAGATGCAGCAATACGCGGAAGAAGGAATGGCCCAGCATATGACCATGCTCCAGAAAGGCATCAATGCCCGGAGCGATATGAAGAACGGTTCTATCTGGAAGGGCCATGAAAAACTCCTGGAAAAAGCAATCCGGGAATCAGACCGCTGGAAAAACCTGGAAGAGGATGGCCTAAGCGACAAAGAGATCAGGTCCTCCTTCAATGTTAAGGTACCCATGAAGGTTTTTGCCTGGAATAACAAACGGGAGAAAGATACCCTGATGACGCCGATGGATTCCATCAAATACCACCTGCAAATGGAACAGGCCGGTTTTATTGCTATGGATCCCGTAACCGGTGAGATCAGGGCCTGGGTAGGTGGTATCAATTTCAGGACGTACAAGAATGATCACGTCAACCTTAAAACAAAAAGGCAGGTGGGCTCCACTATCAAACCGCTTTTATATACACAGGCCATGGAAGAAAGAGGCTTCACCCCTTCCACCGAATGCGAGAACGTGGCGCAGTTCTTCCCCGGCAGCGGCTGGGTGCCTGCCGGGAAACAATGCGGCGGTGGAACCATGACCATGGCGGATGCGCTGGCCTTCTCCAAAAACTGTGCAACGGCTTTTATCATGAAGCAGGTGGGCCCGAAACAATTCTCCGATTTCCTGGCCCGCCTCAATGTACCCACGCCGGTACAGCCCTACCCTTCTATTGCGCTGGGCACCTGCGATCTTTCCATGTACGAGATGCTTTGGGCCTATACCATTTTTGCCGGACGCGGTTTTTCCACCAAACCCTATGCCATCAGCCGGATCGAAGACCGGAACGGCAATGTGATCAAGCGGTTTGACTATAGCGTAAACCGCAAGGAAGCGGTGAGCGAGGTAACAGCCTATACCATGGCCCGCATGATGCAGGGTACCGTTGATAAGGGGACAGCGAGGGGATTAAGGACCCGGGTGGGCGCTGCTGAAATGGGCGGAAAAACTGGTACCACCGATGACAATGCGGATGCCTGGTTTATCGGTTATACCCCCCAGTTACTGGCGGGGTCCTGGGTGGGATTTGAGTACACCTTCATGCGCAACCAGGGGGATGGTAACCGGATTGCCCGTCCCGTGGCCGAATATTTTTTCCAGAAAGTACTGGCGGATAAAAAACTCGGGATTGAAAAGGATGCCAGGTTCGTGAAACCGGCAGAACTGGAAAACGAGATCAACAGCGCCGATATTATTATCAGTGAACAGGACCCGGTACCGGGTGCCGAAGGAGTTGACCAGGGGGTGGGTACCGAAGAAGATTACCAGAATAATAATGAATATATAGGTCCCGAGTCCAAACCGGTCAAAGAAGAAGATGGCCAACCGGTTAAAAAAGATACGGCAGGCAAGGCCGTCATCCGGAAAACGGAAGAGAACAGTAAACCCATCGGTTCCCCGCAGGAAGATCCCAAAAAAAAGAAGGGGTTGTTGCGCCGGTTATTTGACCGCAAAAACTGACGACCGGAAATCATGTACCAGGATTCCGGTTTATTACCGGTGGTGGAATGACAGTTTATTCGCCATATCCGCACTCATTCCTTCCGCGGAAACACCATAACCGCTGACGAGGATACCCCGGATGCCATTTATGGATTCAATGGCGTAGATCACCGCTTCATCCGCTGGATCCGTATCGCCTTCGAACCGGTAAAACTCTGTGATCCCGAAATCCCGGATATCATATTTATTCCCGTTGCAGACCAGGCAATTTTCCCCGAGATTAAAATCAACCGTGTAGCCTCTTTCACGAAGGCCGTTTACCGCCTGGGATAACGTATCATAAGCGATCATATTAAATATATTTATGCGCAGGCAAGGAACAGGCTGCCTGTTTAAGAGAACAAACCGGAACCCGCCTGGTTCATTTCACAGGAAATTCCGTATAAAATGTTACGCCTGAAGGCTGTGCAAAATAAAAAAAACCGAACCGGCAGCCAGTACGGGTTATACAGCAAATAGTAGTACTTTTGCCGCCATAAAAATAAAAGCAAAAAATGTCAACCGTAACTAAAACCATCGATTTCAGCCTGCCCTATAAAGTGGCGGATATTTCCCTGGCAGAATGGGGACGCAAAGAGATCCGTTTAGCCGAAGCAGAAATGCCCGGTTTGATGGCGATCCGTGCCGAATACGGCCCCTCGCAACCTCTGAAAGGTGCCCGCATTGCCGGTTGCCTTCATATGACCATCCAAACCGCAGTCCTGATTGAGACCTTATCGGCCCTTGGCGCTGAGGTGAAATGGAGTTCCTGTAATATTTTTTCTACCCAGGACCATGCTGCTGCTGCGATCGCCGCGGCCGGTATCGGCGTATTTGCCTGGAAGGGGCAGACCATTGAGGAAGCCGACTGGTGTATCGAACAGACCCTGTTCTTCGGTGGCACTGATCGTCCCCTGAACATGATCCTTGATGATGGCGGAGACCTGACCAATATGGTGCTGGATACCTACCCGGAACTGACCCAGCATGTGAAAGGTATTTCTGAAGAAACCACGACAGGCGTGCACCGTTTATACGAGCGGATGGCCAAAGGCACCCTGCCTGTACCCGCGATCAATGTGAATGATTCGGTGACCAAATCCAAATTCGATAACAAATACGGTTGTAAAGAATCCCTGGTGGATGCGATCCGCCGTGCCACCGATGTCATGCTGGCCGGTAAGGTAGCGGTAGTAGGTGGTTATGGGGATGTGGGTAAAGGATCTGCTGCGTCCCTGGCTGGTGCCGGTTGCCGCGTAATCGTTACCGAGATCGATCCCATCTGTGCCCTGCAGGCCGCTATGGACGGTTTTGAAGTAAAGAAAATGATCGATGCCGTAAAAGAAGCCGATATCGTGGTAACTGCCTCCGGTTGCCGCGACCTGATTACCGGTGCGCATTTCAAACTGATGAAGGACAAAGCCATCGTCTGCAATATCGGCCACTTTGATATCGAGATCGATATTGCCTGGCTGAACACCCACTATGGCGCTACCAAAGACACCATCAAACCCCAGGTGGATATTTACAATGTGGAGGGGAAAGACATTATTGTCCTGGCTGAAGGCCGCCTGGTGAACCTGGGTTGTGCCACGGGTCACCCTTCCTTTGTTATGAGTAATTCATTCTCCAACCAGACCCTGGCCCAGATCGAACTCTGGAACAACCACAAGAATTACGAAAACAAAGTGTATGTGCTGCCCAAACACCTGGACGAAAAAGTGGCCCGCCTGCACCTCGCCAAGATCGGCGTGGAACTGGATGAACTGACGGATGCACAGGCCGGCTACCTGGGGATCACCAAAAATGGCCCCTTTAAAGCTGATCATTACCGGTATTAATTTTTTCCGACTGACAGGAAACCCGCCCTACCCGGCGGGTTTTTTATATCCCGGAAAATTACTTACCAGTTAGTAAGTATTGTATATTTGCCGCATGGCAGCCCGCCCTACCGATACCAAAGAAGCGATCCTGCGGCTGGGAACGGAGTTTATCCAGACCTATGGGTACAATGCGTTCAGCTATGCAGATATCTCCAAAGAACTGCATATCAAAAATGCGGCAGTGCATTATCATTTCCCGGGAAAGGAGGACCTGCTGGCCGGGATCATTGACCAGTATATCCACCGTTACCGGGAACTGGCCAAAAGCTTCGGGAATCCCGGCATTGCTGCCAAACAAAAATTACAAGCCATTATCAGCCGTTATTCCCTCTTGTGTGAACAGGGAAAGATCTGCCTGATCGGGTCCGTTTGTACCGATTATAACACCCTGCCTGAGTCCGTCAAGACCCGGCTGACCGAACTGATCGAACTGGTACTGGGGATGGTGGAAAAAGTGCTGAAGGAAGGAAAGAAAAAAGGAGAGTTGCAGTTTACCGAAACCGCCCGGGTAAAATCCATGCTGCTGATGACCAACCTGGCCGCGGGGGTACAACTGGCCCGGATCACGGGACAGAAAGATTATACGGCCATCTGCAACAGTCTCCTCAAACAACTCGTTGTATAAATTTTTTTATCCTAAAACTTACTTATCAGTAAGTAATCAAATCACCTTAAACCATTTTTGTATGAAACAGTTACTCACGCTCCTCACTTCACTGGTTTTTGTATTGCCCGCGGCCCGGCTGGCTGCCCAGCCCCCCGCCGGTTTTAAGCCGGGGTATATCGTTACCGCCGACGGTCTCCGCCAGGAGGGCTTTATCAGGGAAAATTTCAAATCCAAAGCTTCTTTTGTCTTCCAGACAGCCGCCGGAAAGAAGACCACCTTCGGCGGAAATGCCGTGAATGAAGTGAATGTGGAAGGCGTAACCTATATTTCCTATGCAAACGACTTTTTTAAAGTGATCAGCACCGGGGCCAGGGCCAGTTTATTGCAAAAGGTTTCCGATGCCACGGGGAAAGTAATCTACAACGGGTCCGAAGCAGCCGGTATCAGTTCCGGTACCGAAGGCCGCATCAATGATACTTTTATTAAAACAAGCGCCCGGGCGGCCTTTACCCTGGTCAGCCGGGACAACCTGAACGAAGTGATCAGCGCCTTGTTTTCCGACTGCCCGGATATCCTGTCCGCGGCAAAAGCCGGCCAGTTTCAGTACAATGAACTTGAACAGGTCATTACCCGGTATAATGCATGTAACTAATGATTAGCCCTGTGAAGTAACCAGTCCAAAAGAGGTTGTCCCGCTTAACCGGGACAGCCTTTTTTTTCAGGCGGCAAACTGGCCCGGGAAGCTGAAAGAGATGGTGGCCTGCCGTTTACGGGCGCCCTCAATACTGATATGCCCTCCAATCTTTGCGGCATCCGGTTCGATGGAACCCACACTGAAGGATAAAGCATACCCGTTGTAATTATTTCGTTCTTCTATCTGCAGAAGGACCATATCCCTGTACCGGTCTGCCGTAATATGGATATCCCCCTCCTTTGAATTCCGGATCACGGCCTCCAGCAGTTCATCCAATACATCCAGTAACTGTTCCGCGCCGGGACCTAATATAAGCTCCCTGTCAACCTCATTCACGATCCGGGTATGATGCTGAAAAGCGGCAGGCAGGGAATGATCAACCAGGTTTTTTATCAGCTGGTTCAGGGAGATGGGAGCAGTAAAAGCACCGGCTGCCATGTACATTTCTTCCATAGGGTTGTTTTTTTGTTTTTCAGGGGTATCGGATTGGAAATACTGATTACAGTATAAATTTATTCACCAATGTGCATAATACGATCATTCCGGGCCGGGTTATTCCGCGGTTTAAAAGTTTTCCCTTTTGGTGCTAAGTGTTTTTGCTGGCTGCCCGTGTTCAATGGATCAGCGACTTGGCCTCCTTGACCAGGCAACTGCCCAATGATACCAGTAATTCCTGGTCGGTGGGGCTGAGCAGGACCACTATCTCTTTTTTGGTACCGCCGGTGAATACGATCTGGCTGATCTTTTGGGTCGTAAGTTTCTGTAGTTGGGAAGTGGTGGTAACCGAATTCTTATAAATGAAATGAAAAAGGCCTTCGCAGTTCATTGTACCGGCATTGCGCAGGTTCATCTTCACCTTGCTCCCCTCAAAGTGAATGACGGCCGTAGAGTTATTATCAAAACAGCGATTGGCCCCTTCGACCGAAAAAAGAAGATCGATTTCCTTACTGTCCGCATCGATGGTCAGGGAAGCTCCGCTGAAGAACATAAAACCGGTTGATAGTTTTGTTTCCTTAGTAAAAGGGTCGGTTTCCCGGTTCAGTTTGCAGTCCTGCGCCGCCCCGAAAAGCGGGAGCAGCAGTACCGGGAGAAGGAATCGTTTCATCGTAAAAATTTATCCTTAAAAATAACTTTTTTTAGCATTGAAGGCCAGCCTGTTTTGTTAATAAGTCCGGAAAAAACAAAGGCAACCCGGGCAACCCGCCTGCAGGGGAACCCGTTTTAATGGTAACTTACAGTATTCCAACTGTATTTTTCCAGGCCCCTCACCTCCATGCAAAAGCTGAGTATCATACTGCTGCTTTTTATCCTGTTGCCGATGGCCGGAAGGGCCAGCCATATTACCGGGGGTGAAATGTTCTATACGTATGGGGGATTGTCCGGAGGATTGCACCGGTACCATGTTGTCCTCAAGCTATACCAGCGTTGTAACAGCGGGCGCCAGTTCCCGGATCCTGCGATCATATCAGTCTTTGACAAAACCAATAACAACCGTGTCATTGATATCTTTGCAACTATCGGAACACAGGAAACGATCAGCATTACCAATCCCGACCCCTGTATCAGCAATCCTCCGCCGGTTTGTTATGAAGTGGCCTATTATAATTTTACAGTTAATCTCCCTTCTTCCCTTTCGGGTTATGTAATGGCCAGCCAGGTAAATTTCCGGATCAACGGGATCAATAACCTGGAGCCCGGCTACAGTAATATCGGGGCCCTGTACACGGCAGATATTCCTGGCAGGGGTTATTCCGCTGCGGACCCGGTCAATACCAGTGCGTTTTTTACCGGTTCCGACCTGGTGATCGTATGCGCCAATAATGATTTCAGGTATAGTTTCGCGGCTTTTGATCCTGACGGGGACCAGCTCCGGTACAGCTTTTGTTCTGCTTATGCAAGTACCGGGGGATTTGGTGGTGGCGGCGGTGGTGGTGGCGGAGCCGGTAATGCTTCTCCTCCTGATCCGCCCCCCTTTCCCGAGGTACCTTATAATACCCCCGGCTTCAGCAATGCACAGCCCTTCGGGGTAGATGTCCAGATTGATCCGAACAGTGGCCTGCTTACCGGGATCGCACCGGAAGCCGGTATTTATGTTGTTACGGTTTGTGTACAGGAGATCCGTGGCGGAAGGGTGATTGCCACCCAGCGAAAAGATATACAGATCAATGTGGGGGATTGCAATATAGCAGCCGCTTCCCTCAAACCGGAATACCTGCTCTGCAAGAACACACAGACCCTTACCCTGGCCAACCAGTCGAACAGCCCGCTGATCGTGACTACAAACTGGGAAATAAAAGATGCAAACAACAATATCGTCTTCTCGTCCGCCGACCCGGTTATCACATACACGTTCCCCGCTCCTGGTATCTATGCGGTAAAGCTGGTGATCAACCGGTTTCAAACCTGCTCTGATTCCACCAGTTCGGTGATCCGCGTCTTTCCCGGCTTTCGGCCGGGCTTTACTTCAACCGGTATTTGTATCAATTACCCGACTTTTTTTACTGATCAGACCACATCTGTGTACGGTCTGCCTGATTCCTGGCAATGGGATTTTGGGGAAACCTCTCTTTTCACGGATGTATCGGATCTGCAAAACCCCTCCTTTACCTATCCGCAAACCGGGACGAAACAGGCCCGGCTGATTGTTACGGATACCCGTGGATGCAGGGACACGGTTTTCAAAACCATTTCAATTGTAGAAAAGCCCCCCATCCGCCTCGCCTTCCGGGATACCCTGATCTGCCTGAATGATAGCCTCCTCTTACAGGCGGCAGGATCGGGGAGCTTCAGCTGGTCTCCCGTGGTGAATATGATCCATCCGAATACGGCTACACCCACGGTTGCACCTTCTTCCACAACGCGTTATTATGTGACCCTGACGGAAAGCAATTGCATCAATACCGACTCTGTTCTCGTCCGGGTCGTAACAGCAGTCAGCCTGCAGGTAATGAATGATACTACGATCTGCCGGGGAGATACAATCCGCCTGCACGTGGTATCCGACGGGCTGCACTATCAATGGACCCCGGTGGCGCAGGTCCTGGATCCGCAGGCAATGAATCCTTTGGTTATCACGAATACAGAGACGGTGTACCAGGTGACGGCCCGGATCGGCGGCTGTGTGGCGGTTAAAGACGTACTGGTCAACCCGGTCCCCTACCCGCAGGTTCATGCCGGTACAGACCAGTGGATCTGTTATAACAGTACCACCCCGCTAAACGGGAATACCGATGGCAGTCACTGGTCCTGGCAACCAGCCGGTTTCCTCGACAATGCAGCGCTCCTTCACCCGGTGGCCACCCCGCCCCGGAGCATGGACTTTATACTAACAGCAACGGATAACCGCGGATGCCCCAAACCCGCAAGCGATACGGTCCGCATCACGGTGGAACCGCCCCTGAAACTTGTACTCACGGCGGATACAGCCGTGGTGACCGGGCAACCCCTGCAACTGCATGCCGCGGGCGCTGCCGGGTACCTCTGGTCCCCTCCTGCTCATCTTTCTTCCACTACGATCGCCGACCCGGTGGCCACTTTTACTGTTGAAACACCCGGCATCCTGTATAAGCTGGTGGGCACAAGTGAGGCAGGTTGTAAGGATTCCGCCGGTGTCCTGGTCAGGGTCTATAAAACGCTTCCCCGCATTTTTGTACCCTCCGGTTTTACCCCGAATAATGACGGGAAGAATGATTTGCTCCTGCCAATCGCAGCCGGGATGCAGCAGATTGAGTATTTTAATGTGTACAACCGCTGGGGACAGCTGGTCTTCAGCACCCAACGCAATGGCCAGGGATGGGATGGAAAAATAAATGGCCGGTTGCAGCCGACGGCCACCTATATATGGACAGTAAAAGCGGTTGATTACCGGGGGAACCCCTATTTCGGGAAAGGTATCTCCACCCTGATCCGCTAAGCGTCAATGATCATTTTCGCGAAACCGTTTCCGGATGATCTCCAACTGCTGTTCATTGAGCGCCGTTGTTTTTTTCAATATTTCAACAAAATAATTCACTTCTTTTTCAGTAGCGGGGCAACCCGTATTTTCGCCCGCCCCGGGTCCCTGCCCTTCCGTCCTGATCCTCGAATCCGCCAGCAGGTTGCCTTTCGGATCAAAGACCAGCCAGAAGGGAATACCCTGACCCTCCCCGTTATAGTTTGCTTTCATGGCTTCAGCTCCCGGGTTTTCCAGGTTCTTTTTCTCTTTGGATTCATGCACCACCAGGTGGGTGATCACAAAGTTATCATCAAACATTTTCTTACAAACCGGGTCGTTGAGGCTGGTATCCATCCGGTGGCACCAGCCGCACCAGGACGCATGAAATAACAGCAATACATTTTTATGGGATGCGGCAGCTTCCTGCAACGCCTGTTTCAATACGGCTTCCGCCGGTTCAGGGGCTTTGTCGAACTGCGCGGAGGACCGGACAATAAATAAGGTGAGCAACCCAGTTATGATAAGTATTCGTCGCATAAGGAGATGTTGAAGATGAATTGAATCAGTTAATCTTATATCCGGACAGCGGTTCCGGTGGCTATCACCATCAGCATACTTCCACCGCTGCCGATCGTTTCGAAATCCAGGTCCACCCCGACAATACCATTGGCGCCAAGGGCCTGTGCTTTTTCCGCCAGTTCACGCAATGCATCTTCCTTCGCCTGTTCCAGTACCCGTTCATAGGTTTTGCTCCGGCCGCCAAACACATCGCGGAGCCCGGCAAAAATGTCTTTAAAAATATTTGCCCCGATAATACTCTGGGCATTGATCACCCCAAGGTATTCCTGGATGGGTCTTCCTTCCACTACATTTGTTGTTGTAATCAGCATATTTGTTTATTTAGTGTTGTGTTAGTTTGAAATGCCGCTATTAAAAAACAATGGTTATCCTGGCATTAGTTGTTCAAAAATAGCTTTTAAATCCTCCCGGGGCTCCACCTTTGCCTGCTTTGACAATTCTTTAATATACGCGGTCCGCTTATCAATATCCGGGTGACTGCCCAGGAATTCCGGCAGGATGCTGTCGCCTGCTGAATTTTTTAAATGCCGGAACAGGTCTTCATATCCGGCAGGATCAATCTTTCGATGTAACAGGATTCCCAGTCCCTCCAGGTCCGCTTCTTTTTCCAGTTTCCTTGAATAGGTCAGCGATTTCAGGTCATCCGCATGATCCGCCAACACCGCGGCCACCGAACCGAAGCGGCCGAATAAGAGACTGATAAAAACTTTGGAGCCCAGCCTGCGAAAAATGGAACGGGTGGCATGCCGGTTATTCACATGGGTAAATTCATGACTTAATAAGGCGGCCAGCTCCGGGTATGACTGCACCTGTTTAAGCAGGGCGGTGTACACCACGATCCGCCCACCTGGCAGGGCAAAAGCATTCACTACTTCGTCCTTTACTACCGAGATGCGGATCCGGTATCCCGACTCCACTTCCATGGCTGCGAAAAATTGATTCAGTTTATAACTGGCCTCCTTATCTTCCAGCGCCGCCAGGCCCATTCCATCATAGACCGCATCTCCCAGTTGACGTTCCGTTTCCGTAGAAACGGTACCGGCCATTTTTTCCGACATCCAGGGTACAAAAAGCAGGTAGAGAAGGAGGAGGATTGCGGCAACGATCAATAATAAAAACAGGCTTCGCAGTTTATACCTGAATCCTTTTTTCCGGTGCCAGGATTTTTGCAGTTCTTCCTGCATTTCATGTATAAAAGCAGCGGCATCTTTTCCAGGGATCAGCAGTTCCCGGCCCGAAGGCTGGTGCCTGATGCGGGTTTGTTCCCGGGAGACTTCAAAAGTGGCGCTGACATCTTTTAAGCGCCAGTTCAGGGTGGAATTAAGGCCCTCCCCGCTGCGGTAGCCAATACTCATATTGCTATCAAAGACCAGCACACTGGCTTCAACGGGTTCCATACCGGAAGCTGGCTGAAAGGAACCAAAATAACTTTTCACAGTCTGAGGTTTTAACTGTAAAATAAGGACAAATCAACAAAACTTACCGCACCGGGCATCATAAAATCCGGAACAGGTCCGTCTTTATTCCCGTATAATTTTGGGTTATGGTAAAACCATTATCCCGGAATTTCGTAATTATGCACATCAATTATGGTACAGGCCTATAATTTCCTCGCCTCCTGGCAATTATTCCCTGAAAAAGGGAGCTATGAATACGGCGAACGCCCGAAAAGCGGCATTTATAAGATCGAAGCGGTTACAGGGAAAAAAGAACTTGCTGTCTATCACAACTGGGTGACCCTGGAAAACCAGGCTTTCGCTGCCGGATACCGGATCAATGCGGACGGAGAACTGAACCCCTTTGACAATCCCGAACTGGCCGATAAAGTGCAGGCCCTGATTCCAGACGGCATTACCTTCGAAATCCATTTTTACAAAAAAGGGGAAACCGTGCTGCACGTGGTACACGAGATCATGCCCAATGGCTATCTCCGGATCACACAGCAAAGCCGGAGACCGGATGGCACACCCTTTACCAATATGGAGATCTATCACAAACAACTGAGTGTGCTCCCCTACTCCGCTTCTGTTTCCGGCGCGGTGATCAAGGCCACCGAAGAAGGGGTTATCAAACACAAGGCCCTTACGGCCATGGAAGAGCAAACCAATATGCAGTTGGAACAGATCCGCAAGCAGATCGAACTGCTGGCCCTGCAGGCCAATGAGATCCAGCAGCGGAAAGAACTGTCCATGATGATCTACAATGCCCGGCTTTCCTTTAAACCCAATATCGGCCAGACCTATTATCTCTATGAGAAGCAGGACGAAAG
Source organism: Sphingobacteriales bacterium (assembly GCA_016192105.1). Lineage (GTDB taxonomy): Bacteria > Bacteroidota > Bacteroidia > Chitinophagales > Chitinophagaceae > JJ008. The sequence goes on from JACPUV010000026.1 coordinate 214,488, forward strand.
TTTTATGCTTTCCCTGGTTTCTCCCAAAGAATGGGGAGCGGCGGGCCCCTTTAAGCGTTTTGTTGCCGCGGTGCAATTGCTGGCCGACCATACCTGGAAAGAACTCTGGTAGTTATTGTATTTTTGCGCCATGACCAAACTCTCCGTCAACATCAATAAGATCGCCACCCTGCGGAATTCCCGCGGAGGCAATAACCCGGATGTGGTAAAGTCCGCTGTGGATGTCCAGTTATTCGGGGCAGATGGCGTGACCGTTCACCCAAGACCGGATGAACGGCATATCCGTTATGAAGATGTACGGCAGATCAAAAAGATCATCACTACCGAATTTAATATCGAGGGCAATTGCACGGAACAGAAATTCGTGGACCTGGTGCTGGAAAACAAACCCGACCAGGTAACCCTGGTGCCGGATGCCGGGGGGCAGCTGACCAGTGATCACGGATGGGATACGATCCGGAATAAAGACTACCTGCGGGATATGATCGGGGTATTTAAAAAAGCCGGGATCCGTGTCAGCATTTTTGTGGACCCGGTTATTGAAATGGTGGAGGGGGCGGCGAATACAGGTACAGACCGGATCGAATTGTACACGGAGGCTTATGCGCGATCGTTTGCTGCCGGCGATAAGCAGTTGGCCATTGCACCCTACCTGGCAGCGGCGTCAAAAGCCAGGGAACTGGGTTTGGGATTGAATGCCGGGCATGACCTGGACCTGCAGAACCTGCGCTTCTTCAAACAACATATTCCCTGGCTGGATGAAGTAAGTATCGGCCATGCCCTGATCTGTGATGCCATTTACCTCGGGCTGGAAAACACGGTTCAGTTATATAAACGCCAGTTGCAATAACCCCTTTTTTTACGGGCCCCGGCGGAAAAAAATCAGGATACGACCGGCACCTGACCAAAATCATCCCCTTTCCTGTCCTCCTTCCCTGTTTTACGTAACCCAGGTTACAATTCCTGAACGGTTATTAGGTTTCTTTTGCATCAGAAACTTATCAACCCGTCATCCATCATGAAGTACATTATCATCGGAGCAGTCGCCGGAGGCGCCAGTGCCGCAGCCAGGTTAAGAAGATTAAATGAAAAAGCGGAGATCCTGATCTTTGAAAAGGGAGAATATATTTCTTATGCCAACTGTGGCCTGCCCTACTATATCGGTGATGTGATCACTGACCGCAACAAACTGTTTGTTCAGACGGCCGCTTCTTTCCGGCAGCGCTTTAATATAGATGTGCGGATATCCACAGAGGTTACCGGTATTGATCCCGGGTCCAAAACCGTTTCCGCCAAAAACCTGCTGACCGGGGAAACCTATACGGAATCCTATGATAAGCTGGTGCTCTCGCCGGGTGCGGAACCCATTCGTCCGCCCCTGCCGGGAATCAGCCTGCCGGGCATTTTTACCCTGCGGAATGTAACGGATACAGATCATATTAAGAGTTATGTCAGCCAGCGTTCCGGCGGGAAAGCAGTTGTGATCGGAGCCGGCTTTATCGGGCTGGAAATGGCAGAGAACCTGCATGAACTGGGAATGGAAGTCAGTGTGATTGAAATGGGCAACCAGGTACTGGCCCCGGTGGATTTCCCGGTCGCGGCCCTGGTACAGCAACAGATCCGTTCCAAAGGGGTGGATCTGCGGTTAAGCAGCGCCGTTACCGGTTTTGAAAAAGAAAATGATACCCTGAAAGTATTGCTGAAAGATGGTTCAGCGCTTGATGCCGATGTGGTGATTCTTTCGATCGGGGTGCGACCGGATACCCGGCTGGCTTTATCGGCCGGCCTCCGGCTGGGACCCGCCAAAGGCATTTGGGTCAATGAATACCTGCAAACCTCCAGCCCGGATATCTATGCCGTGGGAGATGCCATCGAATTTGCCAATCCCATTACCGGTCAGTCCATGAACACCTACCTGGCCGGGCCGGCCAACAAACAGGGCCGGATCTGCGCCAATAATATCGTTCTGGGAAATAAACATCCCTACCAGGGTGCGATCAATACGGCCATTGTAAAAGTATTTGACATGACCGTGGCCACCGCCGGTACGGCCGGAAAGCATTTGAAAGCGGCCGGGATCAATCATATTGTGTCCACCAATCACAGCGGGTCGCATGCGGGTTATTATCCGGGTGCCCGGCAAATGATGATACAAATTGCCTTTTCTCCCGAAGACGGTCGCTTGTACAGCGCCCAGATCGCGGGCTATGAAGGAGTCGATAAGCGCATCGACATTCTTGCCTCTGTTATCAAGCGGGCCGGTACGATCTATGAACTCAGTGAATTCGAACATGCGTATGCGCCGCCCTACTCTTCCGCCAAGGATCCGGTGAACATGGCCGGCTTTATTGCGGAAAATATATTGCAGGGCCGGTTGAATATTTTTTACTGGAATGACCTGGGGGATTCTGACGACAACAGTTATTTGCTGGATGTAAGAACTGCCGGTGAATTTAAAGCCGGGCATATCGAAGGAGCCGCCAATATTCCCGTGGATGAGATCCGGGAAAGACTGGATGAGATCCCGGCCGGCAAGCGGATCGACATCTACTGCGAAGCGGGACTCAGGGGTTACCTCGCCAACCGGATCCTGCAGCAGAACGGGTTCAACGAAGTCTTTAATTTATCGGGAGGATATATTTTGTGGAAAGCCTGTCAGCAGGAAAGCAAACCGGCTGTGGTAAAACCGGTTGGGGTGCCGGCCTGATCACTGAAGATGGCACTCAATCCAGCTGCGCATTTCATCATAGGCTAGGGGTGAAAACCATTGGATCTCCTTATCCTTCCGGAACCAGGTCAGCTGCCGCCGGGCATACTGACGGGTATGGGTTTTAATTTCTTCCACCGCTTTTTCAAGGGAAAGGGTTCCGTCAAGATAGGCGAACATTTCGCTGTACCCGACTGTCTGCAATGCATTCAGGTCCCGGTAGGGCAAGAGGGACCTTGCTTCTTCCGGCAGGCCCTGTTCCATCATTTTATCCACCCGGGTATGGATATTCCGGTGCAGTTCTTCTCTGGAAAGATCTAACCCGGTTTTGATGATGCTAAAATCCCGTTGCATCTTTTCCTTTTTATGAAAACTGAAGATGCTCTGACCGGTTGAAAGAACTACTTCCAGGGCCCGCATCATCCGTTGCGGATTTCGGGTTTCTCCCTTTTCATAAAACAAGGGGTCTTTCTGTTTGATTTCTTCCCGGAGCCAGGCCATTCCTTTTTCTTCATAGCCGCTGATCACCTGTTGCCGGATGGCCGGGTCGGTTCCCGGAATTGCATCCAGCCCCTCGCAAAAGGCCCTGATGTATAAACCGGTGCCCCCCACCATGATCAGTACTTCGTATTTTTCAAACAGCTGCTTTACTTTTTGCAGGGCCCATTCTTCAAACAATGCCGCTGTTACTTCTTCCCGGATACTATGCGATGCAATAAAATGATGCGGAACAGCAGCGAGCTCTTCCGGGGAAGGTCTTGCCACCCCGATATTCATTTCCCGGTAACACTGGCGGCTGTCAGCCGAAATGATCTCCGTTTTGAAATGTTTCGCCAGCCGGATAGCTGCAGCGGTCTTTCCCGATGCCGTGGGGCCGGTGATGACAATGACTGTTTTTGCAGGATGCGTTTTCAAACCTGATGCAAAATACTATTTATAATCTGCCTTCCATCACCCGCAGGCCTATACAAAGCCGCTGATCCTGAATAATAAAAAACCCCGGACTTGCCAGGGTACTGCTTTATTGACCAGGGGAAAAAATCAAACTTCCTCTTCCTCTCCGGCTATACCTTCTTCACCCGTTCCCACATCCTCCCCTTCCTCATTTTTCTCGGCAAATCCCTCCCCCACCTGGGTAAGATCATATTTCTCTTCAATATCCGCAAACTTTTCACCCAGCAGTCCCTTGGTGCCATACTGGCTCGGGGCAATACCCTCGGTCCTTACCACGGCCGGGTAACTGATCTTGGGATTCTCTTCTTTGGATACATTGATCAGTTCTACCAGGAAACTCCAGTTCTTATTGAAATCATACAGGTATATAAAGCGCTGGTTGGGATCCCGTATCTCGGAACCAATGCTGGTTTCTTCCATAATCAGCGGCTCCGCTTTGTACTCCTTATCGTATTTCTCGATGGAGATCTCCCTTCCCCTCAGCCAGTGATCATTGCTGCGGAAAAAAGTCGCCTTATGCTTATTGTCGAACTCGTATGCTTTCAGGATAATCTCGTGCAGTTCCTTAAATGATTGCGTATGACGGATTGCCACATCCCGGTACACACTTTCATCTTCTTCAAAGTAAATCCTGAATTTTAGAATTGCCATACTACAAATTTAAGATTTATCGCCGTTGGGAAAACTATTGCGCTTTAATTATTTTACCGGTTGCAGGCCCAGTGAAGCCGCTTTTTCCAGCATAAAAGCAAATGCGGCCTCATAGGTATTTGGGATGATTCCATCCAGCATGGCCTCTTTCAGCGCGTCCTTGATGATACCCACCGGTTTGGAGGGGGAAAGCCCGAAGGTTTCCATGATCAGTTCCCCGGTAACCGGCGGCTGCCAGTTACGGACATGGTCTTTTTCCTCCAGTTCCTTGCAGCGTTGCCGCACCAGTTGAAAATTTTCCAGGTAACGTTTTACCTTCTGTTTGTTTTTTGATGTGATATCGGCCTCGCACAACATCATCAGGGCTTCGAAATCATCACCGGCATCGAACAGCAGGCGGCGGATCGCGGAGTCCGTGATATTTTCCTTGGTCAGGCTGATGGGTCGCAGGTGCAGTTCCACCAGCTTCTTAACAAAACGCATTTTTTCATGCTGGGGCAGCTTGAGCCGGGCGAATATTTTCGGCACCATTCGTCCCCCCACCACTTCATGCCCGTGGAAGGTCCAGCCATGTCCCTCCTCAAAACGTTTGGTTGCGGGCTTGGCAATATCGTGCAACACAGCGGCCCAGCGCAGCCAGAGATCGGTGGTATGTTGCGAAAGATTGTCCAGTACCTGCAGGGTATGATAAAAATTATCCTTGTGCCCGAGCCCATCCTTATATTCCGCACCGGCCAGGTCCACCATGGGCGGAAATATTTTTTGCAGCAGGCCGGATTTATACAGCAGGTCAAACCCGGCAGATGGTTTAGGTGCGAGAATGATCTTATTCAGTTCATCGGTGATGCGTTCCTGGGAAATGATCCGGATCCGGTCAGCCATATCCACGATCCCCTTCCAGGTTTTATCCTCTATTACAAACCCGAGCTGCGTGGCAAAACGGATGGCCCGCATCATCCGCAGCGGATCATCACTGAATGTCTGCGCCGGTTCCAGGGGTGTCCGGATCGTTTTATTTTCCAGGTCTTTCAATCCATCAAAGGGATCGGTCAGTTTCCCGAAATCGCCGGTATTGAGACTGATCGTAAGGGCATTGATGGTGAAATCGCGACGGTCCTGGTCATCGGTGATTGTACCGGGTTCCACTGCCGGTTTGCGGGAATGAGCCTGGTAACTTTCCCTGCGGGCGCCCACAAATTCGAGATCAAAATCCCTGTCGATCCGGATATGCGCCGTACCGAAATTTTTAAAATAATCCACTTGCGGTATGGGGCTGAAACGATCCGCCACCGCATGAGCAAGGGCGATTCCGTCTCCCAGGCAGACAAAATCCGCATCCTTTGTTTCCCGCCCCAGCAGTTTATCCCGCACAAAGCCACCGATAAGATATACCGGCATCCCCAGGCCTTCCGCCGCCTGGCTGATCTTCCTGAAAACAAAGAGTTCCTTTTCTGAACAGGGAATGGTCATAGGCACAAAAATACCATAGTAATGGCAAATATGCGGAATTGATGGAGGTGGAAAATAGTTAAAGCCTGCTTTCTCTTTCCCGGTTACAAGCTGTTTCAGCCTTCGTATGAGCCGGCATTCAATGAGGCCAGCAACTGTTCATCCCGGATCTTTAATGCGCAATGAAAATGAGCCGCCGGGCAGGCTTTTTTTCCATGTAATCCGCAGGGCCGGCAGGAAAGAGCCTCTTCCGTCTGAACAATATATTTCCGGTCAGACAGGGGGCCAAAACCAAAAGAAGGTAAGGTGGAGCAATAAACGGCAGTAACCGGTGCATTCACCGCAGAGGCAAAATGCATCGGGGCCGAATCATTCACATAATTCATCAGGGCATCCCGCTGAAGGGCGGCCGACTCGAGGAAATTATAGTGACCACAGAGGTTGTGGACAGAAGGATGAATGCTGTTACTGCGGATCCATTCTGACAGCTCAGCATCTCCGGGACCGCCGATAAGATAAACGTTTACTGTATGTGGTACCTTATCCAGGAAGGAAATCCATTTGGAAGCGGGATATTGTTTGGTAAACCACACCGAAGCAGGCGCCACCACGATATAAGGTTTTGCTTTGAGTCCTGCTACTTTCCCCTCCGCTTCAGGCGAAGGATACAAACAGGGCCGGGCCGGGGTGGTATCCGCCAGGTGACTGATCAGCAACTGGTTCCTGTCCACTTCATGCAGGGGATGTTCAGGTGTGCCAATGATATGTTTTACGCGGTGGGTGAATAAGAAACTAAACGGGTTTTTAGTAAACCCGATCTTCATTTTAGCTTTCGAAAAAGCAGTGAGGAAACCGGTAGCCGCAAAGCGCTGCACATTGATCACGGCATCATACCGGGTCTTTCGTACGGCTGCCGTTAATTTCAGGAGGTTGGAAATTTTATTTTTCTTTTTGTCCCAGACCAGCAACTGGTTGATAAAAGGGTGCCCCTCCAATAATCCTTCGTTTCCCCTGCGCAGCAGGAAATCGATTTTCGCAGCAGGATCCTGTGCATGCAATTTTTCAATGATCGCGGTAGCGAGCACCACATCTCCGATAAAAGCCGTCTGGATAACCAGGAATTTCCGCATAAAAGGGCAAAACTAAGTAATTGTCAGGGACGGAGGATGGTCTGTGTTCCGTTCCGGTTCCACTTCACTACCGCCGAAGGCTGCCGCGAAGCGAGATCGTTCCTGCGGTAGTTCACTGTGTAATCCACCCCCGCGATCACCGCAGCTGAGATCTCCGTAAAATTGGCCGGGGCCGGCGAGCCCGAGATATTGGCCGAAGTGGAAACAAGGGGGCGGCCCAGTCGCCTGATCAGGTGCCGGCAGAATTCATCTTTCACCAGCCGGATGCCGATACTGCCGTCTTCATTTACCAGGTTGGCCGGTAATCCCAATGCTCCGTCAAAAACCAGGGTGGTTGGTTTTTCCAGTTCTTCGAGGTAGTCAAATACCGCCGGGTCCGGGGCAGCCACATAGTGCAAGAGGGAACGTTCATCCGCCAGCAATATGATCATGCTCCGCTGCTCCTCGCGTTGTTTTAGCTGATACACCCGCTCCACGGCTTTTTCATTGGTGGCATCGCAACCAATCCCCCAGATCGTATCGGTGGGATACAAGATCAGCCCGCCATTGCGCAGTACAGCGAGACAAGGTTCAATATCCTGTTCAAAATCTACCAGCATTCTTTATATACCTCCATGACCGCCGCAGCAGATTTTTGCGGCGTGAATTGTTTTGCATGTTCCAAACCTGTTGCCCGCATTTGTGCAGCAAAGGCTTTATCCTCATAAATCGTTTTCATACCTGTCGCGATCTCATCCGCGCTGGCCGGATCCACATAATAAGAGCCGGGGCCACCCGTTTCCGGCATACAGGAACTATTTGAAGTAATCACGGGCAACTGGCTCCAAAGCGCTTCGAGGACCGGGATACCGAATCCCTCAAAAAAAGATGGATAGATCATCGCGATGGCCGACTGGTAAATAGCGGGAAAGACGCTTGCCCTGCGGAATGCGGCTGACTGTTTTGCTTTTTCGGTCGCAGACAGAAAGATCACTTTTTTCTCCAGCCCGTTTTGCCGGAGATAATCCATGACCTGCAATTTGTATTGCTCCCCGTCCCCGATCACCACCAGGGGGATATTCAAATCGTGGCGTAACAGGAACAGGGCTTTGCAGATATTCAGCAGGTTCTTTCGCCCGATCAGGGAACCCACATACAGGAAATATTCATCCGGCAATCCGAATTCCTTTTTAACCGCCGCTTTCTCCTCCCCGCTCAACCGGGTACCGAATGAAGGGTTGCAGCTTTGGTAACAGACCCGGATCTTTTCTTCGGGTGTGTGGTAGAAATGCATGATATCCCTTTTCGTCTGCCCACTGATGGCGATGACCCGGTCGGCCTGGTCACAGGCATAACGGAATTTCCGCCGGTAGGTCTTTACATCAAAGAAACCGTATTGTTCGGGGAAACGTTCATGGATAAGGTCATGGATGGTCACCACGGTTTTTATACCGGTTGACCGGATACCCACCGGTATTTCGTGACTGAGACCATGATACAGGTCAATTTTCAAACGCCGGAGATCTTTTTTTACCCGGCTGCTTCGCCAGGCCGAAGGAAATAATCTATTGAATATTCCCGCCGGCTGCACTTCCTGTAAATGAGGACCGATAAGGGAAAAAGAGGAAGAGGCTTTTGGATTGAACAGGTAGTATTCGTGTTCCGGGAAATAGTCCGCCAGGGAACGAACGAGGGTTCTGCTGTAATGTCCCAGCCCGGTACCATTATGAAATGCCCGTTTAGCGTCAAAGCCAATGTTCATTTGGCAAAGATAGTTCCCGGGTTTGGAAGAGAGGAAGACCGGCAGCCGATACGCAGCATCTTTAAAACAGCAGCCTGATCCAAAACTTCCCGGTTTAAGGGTTTACCAACTAAGAAACTTTCCCGGTTTCCGACTATTTTCGCAGCAAAATCAACATCATGAAAGAACTGATACTGGAAGCCTGGGGGAACCGGGAATTATTAAAGGAAAGCAAATACAGTGATACTGTGCGTGCAGTGATTGAAGAAGTGGACAAGGGCCGGTTGCGGGTGGCAGAACCGGGAGGATCCGGATGGGTGGTCAATGAATGGGTAAAACAGGCGATCCTGATGTATTTCGGGATCCAGCAAATGCAGACCTGGGACCTGGCCCCCTTTGAGTTTTACGACAAAATGCTTCTCAAGAAAAATTATAAAGAACTTAGCGTAAGAGCTGTGCCCCATGCTGTTGCGAGATACGGTTCCTACCTGGCAAAGAATGTGGTACTGATGCCTTCTTATGTAAATATTGGAGCTTATGTGGACGAAGGAACCATGGTGGATACCTGGGCCACAGTGGGCAGTTGTGCCCAGGTCGGCAAGGGAGTGCACCTGAGCGGCGGGGTTGGAATCGGCGGGGTGCTGGAGCCCCTGCAGGCCTCCCCGGTGATTATTGAAGACGGTTGTTTTATCGGCAGCCGCTGTATCGTGGTAGAGGGGGTGATCGTGGAAAAAGAAGCCGTGCTGGGCGCCAATGTGGTGCTGACCCAGTCCACCAAGATCATAGATGTAAGCGGACCCGTGGCATTTGAAATGAGGGGAAGAGTACCCGCCCGCAGCGTGGTGATCCCGGGATCTTATACCAAAAAATTCCCGGCCGGTGAATATGGCGTGGGTTGCGCCCTGATCATCGGGCAGCGGAAACCGAGTACGGATCTGAAGACCAGTTTGAATGATGCGCTGAGAGATTTTAATGTTTCTGTTTAAGAAAAATTGATTTCATTCCCTATATTTGCAACCCCAATTGATGCCCGGGTGGCGAAATTGGTAGACGCACCGTCTTCAGGTGGCGGCGTTCGAAAGGATGTGCTGGTTCGAATCCAGTCCCGGGCACTTCACTGGATTGGCTCCCAAAAAAGGGAGCCAATTTTTTTTAGAACCACCGTAACACTTGTCTGTACTGCATATCAGGGCAGGCACCTCGTTAACTCGTTTGGATAGATCACACTGTTTAGCTCTCCCAATAATTCCTTCAGCCTAAAATTCACATAATACTTCAATACAAATTAGGCCCTCAATGCAACGAAAACCTGATCTGTTTTTTGGCTCCTGTGTGCCTTTTTGTAAACCACTATTTAAGGTTAACGCCAGTAATTCAACTTCGGAATAAATAAGAGAGGATAGCGCCAATATCAAACCAACAGTAAACTGCACCCCCGCAGATCGCTCCCGTCCACCCGGCCCAGCACTTCAAAACTTCCGTCCGCCCGGCATTTCCCCGCATCATCAGTGGCTATAAAGGCGCAGGAATGCAGGTTCGCGAGGTCAATAATATTGATGATCCCGGATCCTGTCTCCAGTACCCGGAAGGGATCTTCTTCATCCCTTACCAGCACTTTCATCCAGGGCGGGCAGCGAAAGACACCACTCCCGGTTGAATAGGCCTGGGATAATAATTCCGTCATCCCGTATTCGGAATGCACGGCATCCACCGAAAAGGATTTTTGCAACAGCGCATGTACTTCCGGCCGGATCATTTCTTCCCGGCGGCCCTTCATGCCCCCTGTCTCCATAAGGATCGTATGCTTCAGCGGCAGGGAATACTGCGCGGCAAAATCAAGCAGGGCATAGGTGACGCCGATCAGCAGGGTGGCCTGCCCATCCTGTTCCAGTTGCCGCAATACCTTATACAATTTCGCATAGTCCCCCGCGTAAAAACCGCTCTGGGGATGCCCGCTTTTTTTTACCAACTGATCCACCATATACACCAGGGATGAATGCCCCCTCTCCAGGTAGGAAGGCAGCAGCCCGAGCAGGCAATAGCGGCTGACCGGCCCGTAAACCAGCTCAAAACCGCGGGTAAAACTTTCTTCATAAACCGACAGGTCTTTTACGAGGTGGCGACTGCTGACCATCCCGGTCGTACCACTGCTTTCAAAAATGGCGGCTGGCTTAAAGTCACCGGTCTGAACCGCCCTCGATTTAAAAAACCGGACGGGCAGGAAGGGAATTTGGGTGATGGAGCGCACCGCAACCGGATCCACCCCCAGGGTCCTTATAAATTCCCCGTAAACGGCATTCATCCTGCACTGCTCCCGGAAGATCGCCAGTGCAAGCGGTTCAAATTCAGCGGAACTGATCCCCAAAATTTTATGATTCCCTTGTTCCGGCATTCCTTTTTTATCTCCCCGAAAATGGTAAATTTGTTTTAACCTAAATAAAGCGCATGAAAAACCTTGTTTGGCTGTTCCTGCTGTTGACGGTACTTGTGGTCGCCTGCAACAAAGATAAGTTTACCACGGAACCTAAGGTGGAAGTGAAATCCATTTCTCCCGGAACGGTTTCCAGCGGCGATGTGATCAGCCTGAGAGCGGAGTACACCGATGACGAAGGTGACCTGGATTCCACCTATGTCGTTTACAAATGGTACGATGGCACAACAGTGGTTTTGTCAGATACCTTCCGTTTCCCCGTTGACGCCCTCAACCTGCCACCAAAACTCCGGCAGGCCGAAATGTTTGTGCAATTTGAATACAATACCAATAATCACCCTGACCTGATGCCGCTCTCCGGTGTTTCCCTGCGGGATACCACGGCCAGTTTCGGATTGCTGCTGATTGATAAGGCCAAACACCGGAGCAATTACAGCGAATCCGCGAAGATCAGGCTTAAGAAACCCTGAGCCCTCTTGAAACGGATCAGCACCTGCCTGCATTTTTTTGTTTACAGTAACCTGTTTGTTGCTGCCTGCGCCGCCCTGATGACCACCCAGGTTTATCTCCTGTTACAAAACAGCAGCGCCTTCACTCCCTTTACGGGATTCGTTTTCTTTTCCACCTTGTGCAGTTATAGTTTTCACTGGTACCTCACCGGTCCTTCCGCCGTGGCTTCCCAACGGATTCACTGGCTGGAACGAAACCGGTCTGTACATATCCTGTTCTTCTTCGTTGGACTGGCCGGCAGTATTTATTTTCTCCGGTTTTTTCTTCCTTACTGGATATGGATCGGGGGTGCCCTGGCAGCTACTTTTCTCTACTCTGCTCCCAAGATCCCGAATCAGTACCTGCGGCAATTGCGGAAAGCCGCCCTGGGTAAAACGATCTTCCTGGCGGCTGTCTGGACCTATGTCAGCACGGTACTGCCGGTTATTATCGCCGGGCAGCAGTGGGAAACCCGGCACAGCCTGTTCACCATCAGCCGGTATTTTTTTGTGTATGCGGTTTGTATTCTTTTTGACTACCGCGACCGGGCCGATGACAGGGCCGCCGGGATCCGGAGCCTGATTACATTCCTGAGTGAAGAAAATATCCGGAAGCTTTTTATTTTTTCCCTGCTTGTATTTTGCGGGGCCACGCTGGCGCTTTTACACTACCATTTCAGGCTGACCGATATCCTGCTCTTACTGGCCCCCGGTTTCATACTGGCCCTGCTTTACCGGAAAGCCACCCATGATTTCGGGGATATGCTGTACTATTTCGTGCTGGACGGCTTGCTTGCCTTTTCTTCCCTGCTGACTTTATTCACCCGTATTTAATTATTTTTGAGCCCGGATAATCAATGAATCATGGCAAAATCAGCAAAAAGCAGGAAACCCGTCATAACGGACGCTTCCTTTACGTTCTTCCGGAATTATATCAATAATGCCTCCCCGGTGGGATTTGAGACCTGGGGACAGAAATTATGGCTCAGCTACCTGGAGCCTTATGTGGACACGCATTATGTGGATCCTTATGGTACGGCGGTCGGTGTGATTAATCCCGGCCATTCTTTTAAAGTGGTGATCGAAGCCCATGCGGATGAGATCAGCTGGTTTGTCAACTATATTACGCCTGAGGGCCTGATCTACCTGAAAAGGAATGGCGGTGTGGATCACCAGACGGCGCCGGCTTCCCGGGTATTTATCCATGGGAAGAAAGGACCGGTGAAAGCGGTATTTGGCTGGCCGGCCATTCATACCCGTATCGGCAACCCCGATCAGAAAGAACCCATACCAAGAACGGATAATCTCTGGCTCGATTGCGGCGCCCGCAACAAGAAAGAAGTGCTGGCCCTGGGTATTCATATCGGTGCAGTGGTGACGTACCAGGATGGGTTCGACGAACTGGCCAACGGCAATTATATCGGCCGTGCTTTTGACAACCGCATCGGCGGATTTATGATCGCGGAAGTGGCCCGCCTGCTTAAGGAAAATAAAAAGAAACTGCCCTTCGGATTATACGTGGTCAATGCCGTGCAGGAAGAGATCGGCCTGCGTGGTGCGGAAATGATCGCCCGCCGGATCAAACCCGATATCGCGATCATCACGGATGTAACACATGATACCAGCACCCCGATGATCAGCAAGAACATTGAAGGGGAAGTAAGTACCGGGAAAGGTCCCTCCCTCTCCTATGCACCGGCCGTTCACAACAAACTGCTGGCCCTGGTGGAAAAGACCGCGACGGATAAAAAGATCCCCGTACAATGGAGGGCGCTCAGCCGCAGTACCGGCACGGATACGGATTCCTTCGCCTATTCAAATGACGGTTGTCCCTCCGTGCTGATCTCCATCCCGCTGCGCTATATGCACACCACGGTGGAAATGCTGCACCGGGATGATATCGAAAACACGATTAAACTGATGTACGAAACCTTATTGACCTTAACCCCGAAGACCAACCTCAGTTATCTCTAATGACCGGACTGCTCTATATTGACCCCGGGAGCGGCAGTTACCTGGTACAGGTACTTATCGGCGCCGTGCTGGGCATCGTTATGTTTTTCAAGAATATCAAACTTTATATTTCATCTTTTTTCAGACGGTCTCCCAAAAAACAAAAGGATGAATGAAAGGAACAAGGCTTTGCCTTCCTCATTCAGGGACCCCGCCGGTTTTGTTTTCCTGCAGGATGGCATTGTCTATCGCCAGGTAAACCAAGCCGGGAAAGCGGCCTATGATGCATTTATGCAAAGCGGGCTTTACCGTTTTCTTACGGAGAAAAACCTGTTACTGCCGCATGAAGAAATGGCAAAAGGCCAGGCGGAGCAGGATGTGTACAAAATACTCCGGCCCGAACAATTGTCTTTTATCTCGTATTCCTGTGAATGGTCCTTTTCTATGCTGCAGGATGCGGCCCTGCTCACCCTGCGGGTTGCCAAAGCGGCCCTTGAACACGGTATGATCCTGAAAGATGCCAGCCCCTTTAATATCCAGTGGCATAAAGGAGCACCGGTTTTTATTGATACATTATCCTTTGATGAATACACAGCAGGAAATCCCTGGATCGCCTACCGGCAATTCTGCGAATGTTTCCTCTCTCCCCTGCTGCTCATGCATTATAAAAAAATATCCCTGCATGCGCTGCAACTGGCCTGGCCCGAAGGGATTCCCCTGCAACTGACCCGTTCCCTGCTGCCGGTTAAGAGCCGTTTCGCGGTGTTAACCTGGCTGCATATCCACCTGCATGCGAAAATGGCTGCAAAAAAACAGGACCCGGAAGAACGCAGGGCCCGCCTTCCAAAGAAAAAATTAGTGAACCTGATTGACAGCCTGGAGACACTGGTCCGTTCCCTTTCGCTGAAAGACAGCGGTACCACCTGGGGAGATTATTACACCGAAGCCGCACAGCGTTCTGATTACCTGGAACAGAAGCAGCAGATCATCCGGGAATGGACGGGGCAGCTGACCGGACTCCAAACCGCCGTTGACTTTGGCGCGAACGAGGGCAGTTTTTCGCTCCCCCTTGCAAAGCAGGGAATTGAAACCATTGCGGTAGATGCGGACCCGGTGGCCATTAATAAACTTTATAAAAAAATCAAAGCGGCGAAAGAGGAGCACCTGCTCCCGCTGATCATTGATTTCACATATCCCACACCGTCATTCGGGTTGGGAAACAGTGAACGGGAATCCTTTTTCGGACGGCTTGGCCGGGCTGACCTTGGTTTATGCCTCGCATTGATCCATCACCTTTGTATGGGTAAGAATATCCCGCTGGAACGGATCGCGGCCATTTTTGCCGCTTCCTGCCGGTACCTGGTCATCGAGTTCGTGCCGAAGAGTGATCCAAAAGTGAAAGAACTCCTGCTGAACAAGGAAGACATATATGAAAACTATACGCCCGCTGAATTTGAAAAAAAATTCGGCGACTCTTTTATCATTGAAGCTGCCCGGCAAATTCCCGGTTCCGAAAGAACACTTTACCTGATGCGAAGAAAATGAAAGCCCGGCTGCTCCATATCATCCGGTCCTGGCCGCTGTATGTACTCCTACTGCCCGTTTTTTTTGTATTACACGGATATCGTGAAAACAGGGAGCTTGTACCGGTGGCGGCGGCCTTAATGGTACTGTACACCTATCTGGCAGCTGCCGTTTTGCTGACTGGTATCATTTGGCTGTTTAACCGCCGGCTGAACAAAGCGGCTTTCCTGGCTTTCTGCCTGCTAAGCATCCAGATTTTTTTCGGTGCTTTCCATGATTTTTTACGCACAACCTTCCCGGGATCTTTCCTGACGAAATATACATTCCTGCTGCCGGCCCTGCTGGCCGGATTGGTCCTGCTTTTTATCCTGGTGAAAAGAAAACGTGAGCCCTTCAGCCGGTCGGTTTTATTTCTGAATATTTTATTCCTGATTTTTATCCTGACTGATACCGCGGGCCTGTATTCAACTCCTGCACAGGTAAGCGGAAAAACGGCTGTGTACCGGGAAGGGCCGGTATGCGACACCTGTGCCAAACCGGATATTTACCTGATCATTGCCGATGGGTATCCCGGCCGGGAGACCCTCGACAGCTGTTTCAGATTCGACAACAGCCATTTTGAAAACGAACTCCGGAACAGGGGCTTTTATATTGTGGACAGCAGCCGCAGTAACTACAACTTCACCACGTACTCCCTGGCTTCCATGCTGAACATGGAATACCTGCCGGGCCTTGAAGGAAGATACAGCAGCAAAAAAGACCTGGCCCTATGCTACCGGACAATCAGCCGGAATAACACTTTCCGTTACCTGAAAAGTCTTGGCTATTCAATTCATAACCTGTCCATCTTTGACCTGGAAAATGATCCGTCCGTTACAGTCCCGACTTTTCTGCCCAGGAAAACCGAATCCATTTTATCCCAAACACTGACTTCCAGACTGGAAAAAGAGATAGGTTTCCACCTGGCGACCACGTTAAAGCTTCCCGGGATAATAAAAATGCTGCGGACACATAACCTGAAAAACAACCAGAAACTCCTTAAAAAAACCGCTGAACTGTCTGCGCAAAACAGTAAGACGCCCCGCTTTGTTTATACGCACCTGATCATGCCGCATCATCCGTATTATTTTGACAGTACCGGCAGGGCCATCACTGCGGATTCCCTGACCGATGATCAGGCGATGGATCCGGCTGCCTTTATCAGTTACCTGAAATATTCAAACCGTGAATTATTGGGATTGGTGGACAGCATCAGAAATAATTCCCCGCAGCCCCCGGTTATATTTCTCATGAGCGACCACGGATTCCGGGAATTTCGCGAACCCGTCAACCACCGGTTCCGGTTTTATACACTCAATGCCATTTATTATCCGGACAGTAATTATTCCGGCCTCTATAAAGGAATGTCAAACATCAACCAGTTCCGCCTGTTCTTCAATTCGCATTTCAGGCAAGGCCTTCCCCTGCTCAAAGATTCTGTAAGCTACCTGATTGATTAGCCGGCAACATACATTCTTCCTACATTTGTCCCATGCTTCACCCCCAACGCATACTGGTACTGGCCCCGCATACGGATGACGGGGAACTGGGCTGCGGTGGCACTATCGCCCGGTTCTGCCGCGAAGGCCGGGAGGTATGGTATGCCGCCTTCTGCCTTTGTTCCCGCACGCTGCCGGAAGGTTATGCGCCGGATACACTGGAAAAGGAATGCCGCAAGGCCACGGCTCTCCTCGGAATCCGGCCGGATCATTTAATCCTGTTCAATTATGAAGTGCGGGAATTGCCGCAATTCCGGCAGCAGCTACTGGAAGAACTCCTGCAACTGAATAAAAAGATCAGCCCGGATATGGTATTGCTCCCGGCGGTATCTGATGTACACCAGGATCACCAGGTGATCCACCAGGAAGGATTAAGGGCTTTCAAGAATACAACGTTCGCCGGTTATGAACTGCCCTGGAACAATTACAGTTTCCGCACCAATTTCTTTATCCGGCTGGCAGCGGAGGAATTGGATAAGAAAACAGCCGCCCTGAAAGAATACCGGTCCCAGGCCGGCCGTAATTATATGCAGGAAGATTTTATCCGCTCCCTGTCCAGGGTAAGAGGTGTGCAATGCAACAGCGACTATGCGGAAGCGTTTGAAATTTATAAACTGATCAGCTGATCACCAGCCCGCACGGTCCCCGAATTTCCCCAACCCGAAATACTGGTTCAATGGCAGGTTCAGTCCTACCTGGTTTACCGCTGAACCGGGCTGATAGTAAGACCGGGCATACCGGATCGCCAGTTTACCGGGGAATACACTCAGACCCGCCGAAAACCCGTTCAATCCATTGCCCCCATTGCCCGGGTTCAGTTCCCTCCGGCGGAGAAAATTATACCCGGCCTGCAGTTCTACCCTTTCATGCACATGGATGGTGACTCCCAGCACAAGGTGATCGGTAATTTTTCCCAATGAGAATTTTGACGGGGCATTCCGGTACCCGTTCTCATTATTGAAAGCGGTATCATTATACTGCAGGTTGTACTGGTGAAGCCGCTGGGCAGTGACCGAGAAACTAAAGGGCGCCCTGGCCAGTCTTTTGGTAATCCCCGCCTGCAGATCAAAAGGAAGTTCTTCCCTTTCGTTCCCGTATCTCTTCAACTGCACACCCAGGTTCTTTACCAGGAATGAGGCGGAAAATAATTTTGTTGTGTCCCGGAACAAAACCGATACATCAGTGGCAATGCCATTTGAACGATAGGCGCCATAATTGGAACTGATAAATTTCACCGTCGCCCCGTAGGTCCATTTCTCCAGGTAGGAACGGGAGGCGCCCAGTTGCATCACCCAATCCACCGGCCTGAACCGGCCCAGTATATTTCCCCCGGCATCTGTTTCCGTAGTGCTGCCGTAATTAAAAAAATTAAGGCCCCCTATAAAGTTGGTGTTCAGTTTGGGATGATGGTATCCCACGGAGAGATGAAATACTTTGATCCCCCCGTAAAAATCATTGAAGACCGCATCCGCCTGTCCATGCATAGAGGGCGTGAACAGGGCCGGGTTATTGAAGGCCATCCCGATATCGGCAGAAGGCTGTGAAATATTGATCCCGCCGAGTGCGGTGAGTTGCGGTGTATGGGAAAGCCGCAAAAAATTGAACACGGAACGGCCCCCGAGTACCTGGGCTTCGCCGCCTGCACAAAAAAGGAAAAATCCTATCGTTAACCATCGTTTCACCGGTAACGAAAATAAGCCATATTAAAAGAAGTCCCCCTGTGAAAAGGGGGACTTCTTTTGCATAGCCTTTATCATTTATTTATTTTCCAGGGCCAGATCCAGCACCTGGTTCATGGTTTTTACATAATGGAATCTGATCCCCTTAATAAAGGCCGAATCGATCTCCTGAACATCTTTTTCATTCTGCCAGCACAGGATGATCTCTTTCAACCCCGCTCTTTTCGCCGCCAGCACTTTTTCCTTGATCCCGCCTACCGGTAATACCTGGCCGCGCAGGGTGATCTCCCCGGTCATGGCGAGGAAGGGCTTTACTCTTTTACCGGTGATGGCCGATGCAATGGCCGTCATCATGGTTACTCCCGCACTGGGCCCGTCCTTGGGAACAGCGCCTTCGGGTACGTGGATATGAATATTTTTCTTTTCGAAAACTTTGGGATCCAGTTTGTATTTCTTCGCATTGCTCTGGAGATAGGTCAGCGCGGTGCTGGCGCTTTCCTTCATCACATTGCCGAGGTTACCGGTCAGTTTCAACTCTCCCTTGCCATCACTCAGGCTGGTCTCAATAAACAAAATATCTCCCCCCACATAGGTCCAGGCCAGGCCCACCGCCACACCTGCCATATTCGCGATCTTGTACAGGTCATTGCTGTAACGGGGTTTCCCCAGTATGGTTTCAATATCATCCGTGGTCAGGCTGGCTTTTACTTTTTCATGCAGGGCCAGTTCCTTGGCCTGGTACCGCATGATGGAAGCCAGTTGCCGGTCGAGTTCCCTTACCCCGCTCTCGCGGGTATAATCCTGGATGATCTTCTCCAGCACTTTATCACTGATCTTAAAGGGTGTATTCTTTAACCCGTGCAGTTCTTTCTGGCGGGGTACGAGGTGACGTTTGGCAATTTCCATTTTTTCTTCCACCGCGTAACCGCTGAGGTCAATGATCTCGAGACGGTCTCTCAGTGCCGGCTGAATATTCTGGTAATTATTGGCCGTCGCAATGAACAGGACCTTGCTCAGGTCATATTCCATTTCCAGGTAATTATCATAGAACGAATTGTTCTGCTCGGGATCC
Source organism: Sphingobacteriales bacterium (assembly GCA_016192105.1). GTDB lineage: Bacteria > Bacteroidota > Bacteroidia > Chitinophagales > Chitinophagaceae > JJ008. The sequence continues at coordinate 233,784 of JACPUV010000026.1, forward strand.
AGCACTTCCAGCAGGGCGGAGGATGGATCGCCGCGCATATCATTGCCCACTTTATCGATCTCGTCGAGGATCATGACCGGGTTGGAGGATTTTACTTTCCGGATTGACTGCAGGATCCGGCCCGGCATGGCGCCAATATAGGTTTTGCGGTGACCGCGGATCTCGCTTTCGTCATGTAATCCACCGAGACTGAGACGCACATATTTCCGGCCGATCGCGTTGGCAATACTTTTTCCCAAAGAGGTTTTACCGATACCGGGAGGCCCGACAAAACAGAGTATGGGGCTTTTCATATCCCCCTTCAGTTTCAGCACGGCCAGGTATTCAAGGATCCGTTCCTTGATCTTGTTCATTCCATAATGATCATGATCCAGGGTCTGTTTGGCCTTCTTCAGGTCATAATGATCTTCGGTATATTCTTCCCAGGGAAGATCCAGCATCAGGTCGAGGTGATTGTACACTACGGAAAAATCGGGGGTACTGGGGTGCATGCGTTCCAGTTTCTCCACCCCTTTCCGGAACATTTCTTTGGCGGAAACCGGCCATTTCTTCGCCTCGGCCCTTTTCTGCATTTCCTTTATCTCCTGCAGGTTGCTGTCGCCCCCCAGTTCTTCCTTGATGCTCTTCAGCTGTTGCTGCAGGAAATATTCGCGCTGCTGTTTATCGAGTTCGGTGCGGGTCTTGGTCGTTACTTTATTTTTCAGTTCGGCAAACTGCAGTTCTTTTTGCAGGAGTTGCATCAGCAGGTCGGCCCTTTCGCGGATATGATTCAGTTCCAGCAGCCGCTGTTTATCCTTGATATCCGTATTCAGGTTGCTTGATACAAAGTGGATCAGGAAAGAAGGGTTCTCAATATTGCGGAGGATGATGGACGCTTCGGTAGGAATATTCGGTGAAAGTTGCACGATATCCGCCGCCAGGTCCTTGATATTCGCCACATAGGCATTGAAGTCCTCGTCTTTGGGTGATTCCTCTTCTTCCAGTTTCCGGATACTGGCTTTGAAGTAAGGGTCTTCGCCGGTGATCGCTTCCACGCGGAAACGGCTCTTGCCCTGGATAATGATCGTGGTACCTCCGTCGGGCATTTTGATCATTTTTACGATCCGGGCCACGGTACCAACCTGTTCCAGGTCCTTTACTTCCGGGTCTTCCACATTACTGTCCTTCTGGGCAATCACACCGATCAGTTTGTCGCCCCGGTAAGCATCGTTTACCGCTTTGATGCTTTTATCACGGCCTACGGTAATCGGCAGTACCACACCCGGAAAAAGAACAGTATTGCGGAGGGGTAATAAAGCTATTTCGGCAGGAATCTCAACCCCGTTCGGGTCTTCCTGGTCACCTTCATTTAAGGGAATGATGGGCAAAAAATCCATGTCATCTTCTGAACGCAGCAGGAAGTTCTCAATATTCATATCCTTATCGTCTTTAGACATTCTGTCATTTTACCGGACCCAAACAGGCCCGGAGGGTAAAAGTATAGTGCGAATTCAGTATTGCCAAGTATCGTGCCTGTCATTTCGGAACTGCCAAACTATGTAAGCGGGAAAGGACAAAAAAAAAACCTCCCCGGAGGGAGGCTTTTTCATAGATCTGCGTACCTGATTAAAAGGCCAGTCCAACGGATAGCTGGAATCCCTGGCTTTTCCACTTGTTATCATCGGGTATATCGCTGATATTATTCAGGCCGATGGCATAACGCCCATTTACCCGGACCGGGCCCATACGGACCAGCACACCGGCCAGCATGGAAAAATCCCCGTTTTTAAAGGCATTGCCTCCATTCTGCAGGAGCGTCTTGTTCTGATCGATCAGCACCCCGAACTGGGGACCGGCCTGCAGGGCGATGAAATTGCCTACCAGTTTATAATCGAGCAGGATCGGGATGGACAGGTAGTTCAGCCGGATATTACTGTTCCCGTCAAAAACATCCTGGTACACATGATCATAATTGCTGTCCAGCCGGGTGGCATACTGATTCCACAATACTTCAGGCTGCAGGACCAGTTTATTGCCCAGCCGGATCTCGGCAAAACCACCGAGGTGATAGCCATAACGGAATTCATCCTTAAAGGACTTGCCATCCACCTTGGTGATATTGGCGCCGGCTTTGACACCTACATGAAACTGGGCCATGGCCGCCTGGGTCATCAGTACCAGTGCGAAGAGCGAAAGGAGTTTTGTTTTCATTTGCTTTAGTTTTATTGTTTTTGAATGGCTTGAGCCGGTAAAAAATTTCAACTATGATGCCAGTGAACCCTCCCTGCTGTTAAAGTTGATTTAACGTAAACAAGTAACCGCCGCCACAAAAAAAGGAATCGTTGTATTGCTGTTAAAATGCAAAGGAGAACCGGGCGTAACATCAATCAGAAGAAGAAACCCGCGTTGAAGGAGAAGAGGGCATTGAAATTTTTGGTGTCCGCGGGGAAATAATAATCAAGCACCAGCTGCGGCTGAATAAAGAATTTACCAATGGAATATTCGCCGCGCAGGAACATCGTCAGCGATAAGGGTTGAAAATCGATCTGGTCATCCAGGTACACATTATCGGTATTGAAGAGCACATTGCTCCCGGTCCGGATGCTGGTGGCATAGGTACCGGAGGACTGGTTGAATCCGAATTTCTGCGTACCGCTGGTGAAAGCCAGTTGCGGGGTGAGCCGGATATGATCACGGCTGGCCAATACTTCCAGCCAGTAAAAATCATGACGCACGGAAGCCATCACGGAAAAATCACTGACCGTTTCTTCGGTATTGACATAGGTGTATCCTCTTCTCCGCAGGCGCAGGTCCTGTATCTGTGCCTCCCTTTCCATATAATCACTGCGGCTTCCCCATCCATAGCTAAGTGATACGGAGGGTTTGAACCAGGATTTACGGTACATAAAATAGCCATAAAGTTCGTTCTGCAGGGGCGTGGTATAAAAAGGAAGGGAATCCTTTGTCAGGTAACGGGTATAAGAAACTCCGGTCGCAATGCTCCTGTTCTTTAAATAATCGTAAGACGGAGTAATGCCCGCCTGGTAAAAATTCAGGTTCTCCCCATCGTGCACCAAATAGCCGGTACCCGTTATGCCCAACCCGTTTTTATGATAATACCCAAGGGTCGGGGAATAATTCAGCTTTTTGGTGCTGTTAATGGTATAGGTCGTCTTGTTGGAATAATTATAATAACCCCTGCCTACCGATAAACTTACCAGGGAATAGCTGCGGGGCGTCAGCAGGGAATCCATAAAGGCATCAAAATCCCGGAACAGGGCATCGTAATCAAGGGTGGAATCAAGGGCATAAAAAGAACTATCCGTTTTCACGATAGTCGTATCCGCCGGATTGCCCTGGGTGTATCCGGCAACGCAGCTATAGAGTAAGGCCAGGCATATTGACCATTTTTTAACCATCAGGCAGCAGGGATCGGTGCTTTTAACAGAAAATGAAATCCTTACGGTTTTTTAAGACCACGACCGGGGTAAAAAGTTTAACCCCGGTCAAAAAACGAAGATAGAAAAGGAAAATTGGGAGCCTGCTAAAAATTAATGGCTTATCTCCATTTTATACCAGTTCGATCAGGGTGATCTCCGGCAGGATTCCCACCCGCCCGGGGTACCCGATAAATCCAAAACCCCGGTTTACGTATAATTTCTGCCGGTCCTTTTCGTACAATCCCGCCCATTCGTTGTACACATACTGGACCGGGCTCCATTTCAGGCCGGGTATTTCCACGCCAAACTGCATTCCATGGGTATGCCCGGCCAGCATCAGGTCGATATCGGGATATTTTTCCATGACCTCGGCTCTCCAGTGCGAGGGATCATGGCTCATTAATATTTTAAATGTATAATTGTCCGTGCCGGTATGGGCTCTTTGCAGGTCGCCGTATTTGGGGAAACGGGCTTTGGCGCTCCAGTTCTCAATTCCCAGCAGGGCTATCTGCTGCCCTCCTTTTTCCAGCACCACATGTTCGTTCATCAGCAGTCGCCAGCCCAGTTCAGCATGGACCTGTTTCAGCCTTTCCAGGTTCTCCGCTTTTTGTTCCGGGCTGTCCCAGTGCACATAATCCCCGTAGTCGTGGTTGCCCAGGGTGGAATACACGCCCATCGGGGCCTCCAGTTTATCAAAGACATCCATATAATCCTCCATTTCCGGGGCGGTATTGTTCACCAGGTCGCCGGTAAACAGGATCAGGTCCGGTCTTTCATGGAGGATTTTCTGAACCCCTTTCATCACAGCTTCCTTATCCGTAAAGCTACCGGAATGAATATCCGAGATATGGATGATCTTTGTTCCGCGGAAGGCTTCGGGGAGATTCGGATAATTCAGTTTCAGCCTTTTTACCTGGTAGCGGTGTTTGTTCCCAAACCCATAGATCAGGGTTCCAAAGAGTCCGCTGCCGGCCAGCATACCGGCCCAGCTCAGGAAGGCCGAACGGGTAATCCCTTCCCCGGCCAGGGCAGCAGCCCCTACTTCCCGGGAGGAAGGAAAGAGACGGGTTCCGGCCCATTGCAGACCCCTGCGCAGATCATCAATTAAAAAGAACAGGGAGGCGATCAATTTGGCAATAAAAATACCCGCGATCATGGAAAAGAGGGTACTTTTTGCCAACCGGGCCTGTTTATCAATATGTAAATAGGGCAATAAAATCAGCATCAGGATGGCCGCAACGGACAGGATCCAATAACCAGAATGGATCCATAACCGGGTCCGGGGACCGGCCGAATGGGTCAATACCCGGACAGCCTGGAAAAAATACAGGTCAATTAGTAGCATGAACCCTAAAAAGATCCACCAAAAGGGAGAATTACGCATAGAACTATCAAAATTAAGAGGCGGTGATTAATAGGCATTGTTTTGTCGAACGCTTATTTTTGCCGGAATGCCTATATTGGGCAAAACTTAATTTTGCGTTCTTAGTTTCAGGCGGCAATTTTACCACTATCATTCATTTAATATCAAGGAGTTTTCGGCAAAATGGCAAGAATTATCGGTGTAGCGAATCAAAAGGGGGGTGTGGGTAAGACCACCACGGCCATCAACCTGGCGGCAAGTTTTGCCGTTCTGGAGTACAAAACCCTCCTGGTGGACGGGGATCCCCAGGCCAACAGCACCACCGGCGTGGGCTTTGACCTGCACAATGTGACCCAGAGCCTGTACGATTGCATGATCGGCCAGGCCCGGGCCAAAGATGTAATCCTGAAGACGGACATTCCCAACCTGGACCTGATCCCCTCGCATATTGACCTGGTAGGCGCCGAGATAGAAATGATCAATTATCCCAACCGGGAAATGGTAATGAAGAATTTGCTGGACAGCATCCGGAGCGATTATGATTTTATCATTATCGACTGCTCCCCTTCCCTGGGACTGATCACCGTAAATGCCCTGACGGCGGCTGATTCGGTAGTAATACCCGTTCAGGCCGAATTTTTTGCGCTGGAAGGCCTGGGCAAACTGCTCAACACCATCAAGATCGTTCAAAGCCGCCTGAATACGGCCCTTGTTATTGAAGGCATACTAATGACCATGTATGACGGAAGACTGCGGCTCTGTAACCAGGTGGTCAGCGAAGTCCGCCGGCATTTTGATGAAATGGTCTTCAGCACGATTGTGCACCGAAATGCCCGCCTGGCCGAAGCTCCCAGTGCCGGCAAACCGGTGATCCTGTATGATGCCGCCAGTAAGGGATCGATGAATTACCTGAACCTGGCGAAAGAAATTTTACAGAAGAATGATATGACGAAGATGAAGAATGAAGAGCGGATCCTGGAACTGTAAACTGCGGGCGGCGAGTTGTGAGTTACGAGTTGCGAGTTGCGAGCGGATGGCGACGGTATGATAAAATTATCAGCAGATGGAATATATTGGACACTTAAACCCATCCTGTATGAGAAATTTTAAACGACTGCTGATCTGGCAACAGGGATTCCGGATCGCAACAAATGCCATTGGCCTGGTGACAAAATTCCCTAAAGAAGAAAAGTTTACTATTTCTTCGCAGATTACAAGAGCTGCTGTTTCCATTCCGTCAAATATCGCGGAAGGCAGCAGCAGGAGCAGTTCAAAGGATTTCAAACGGTTCCTGGAAATATCACTGGGATCTTCCTTTGAACTCGAAACACAATTAATGATTGCGGAAGCAGTTAATTATGGAGACAAGGAAAGCAGAAATCAGTTATTAAAGGATATTGATGAAGAACAAAAAATGCTAATGAGTTTCATGAATAAACTGGCAACCTGATGCACAACGGAATCAAGCTCGAAACTCGAAACTCGTAACTATCCTGCTGGACAGGCAGGCTCATAACCATTAACTTTCACATGACAAACCCGAAACAGAATAAAGAACTTTTAGGCAAAGGAATCCGTTCCTTACTGCAGAGCATTGACAGCGATTTAAAGACCGGAAGCGGTCAGTTGAAACAAAACGTGGTGGAGAATGCCACCGGTATTACCCGCTTACCCATCAGCGAGATTGAGACCAATCCCAAGCAGCCGCGCCGTGACTTTGATGAGAAGGCCCTGCAGGAACTGGCGGAGTCCATCAAACTGCATGATATCATCCAGCCGGTCACGGTTTCCCGGATGGCCAATGGCAAGTACCGGCTTATTTCAGGGGAAAGAAGGTTAAGGGCATCCGGAATCGCGGGATTAAAAGATATTCCGGCGTATGTACGCCAGGCCAATGACACCCAGTTACTCGAACTGGCCTTACTGGAAAACCTGCAACGGGAAGACCTGAATGCCATGGAAATTTCCCTCAGTTATAAGCGGATGATGGAAGAATTGGATTATACCCAGGAGCAGGTAGCTGAACGGATGGGAAAGGACCGCAGTACGGTCGCCAATTTTATCCGCCTGCTGAAACTGCCGCCGGATATCCAGCTCGCTGTCCGGAATGGCGAACTCAGCATGGGGCATGCCCGCGCCCTGATCAATGTGGATACGGTTGACCAGCAGTTGTACATCTTCAAGGAAGTCAGGAACCGGGAATTGTCCGTACGGCAGACCGAAGCCCTGGTACGAAACCTCTATAAACAAGGCGGGGCTGTTAAAAAAACTTCAAAAAGCACCCTGTCATCCGCATTTCAGCGAATAGAAGATAAATTAGCCACGCATTTCAGCACCCGGGTGAAACTGAAGAACAGCCGGAATGGCAGCGGGCAGATCATCATCGATTATTATTCCCAGGAAGAGCTGAATAAGATTCTCCGGCAAATGGATGCACCGCTTGATTAATTCACTATGAGAATTGTTTTCTCTTTTCTCTGTTTCCTGTTTCTTTCTGCTGCGGACCTGTGCGCCCAGGAGAATGAACCTGCTGTGCCCCTGCGAAATGATTCACTCCCTGTTGTTTCTAAAAAAACCGTAACCGGCAGCAACCGCTATGATTCGGCCATCAAGGCGCACAGCCCGCGGAAAGCCGCCATCCGTTCGGCGATCCTTCCCGGGCTTGGCCAGATCTACAATAAAAAATACTGGAAACTACCCATTGTTTACGGGGCCCTTGGCACCTGCTCGGGTATCTTTTTCTACAACCTGAAGAATTATAAGGATACCCGCTTTGCTTACCGGGTAAAGTACAATATGCAGTACAATGGTACAGATACCGCCCTGTTCACGCAAATCAGGGATAACCTGAAACCACTGGATATTGAATCCCTGAAGTATTACCGTAATTCCTTCCGCCGCGACATTGACTATTCAGCGCTCTTCTTTATCCTGCTCTGGGGACTCAATGTGGTGGATGCCACGGTGGACGCCCATCTTAAAAGTTTTGATGTGAGTCCCGACCTGAGCCTCCGTTTCAAACCCGGTTACAACGAGATAGCCCGTACCAGCGGGCTGACCCTGGTGCTGAAAATCGGAAAATAAATCCGTACCAGTACGGGTGAGAGCGCCCCCATTAATAATTACATTTGTACGGAATATTCACAAAAAAAGAAAACTATGCGAATTGCCCTGATTGGTTATGGCAAAATGGGAAAAGCCATTGAAGAGATCGCGCTCCATCGTGGTCATGAGATTGTGATCAGAATAGATCAGCCCAACCAGCACGAATTCACCCGGGACAACCTGTCCGGGGCGGATGCAGCCATTGAATTTACCGGGCCGCACAGTGCGTATGATAATGTAAAAAAATGCCTGGAGTTTGGCGTACCTGTGGTAAGCGGTTCCACCGGCTGGACCGGCCGGCTGGAGGAGATGAAACAATTGTGTGAAGAAAAGAACGGGGCTTTTGCCTATTCGAGCAATTTCAGTGTGGGCGTAAACATTTTCTTTGAAATTAACAAAAGACTCGCTGCCCTTATGGCGCCGCACAAGGAATACGAAGTGATCCTGGAAGAAACCCACCATACCCAGAAGAAGGATGCACCCAGTGGTACGGCCATCTCCCTTGCTGAACAGGTGCTGGCGGAAGTGAAACGGAAAAAACAATGGGTGAATGAACTCAGTGACAACCCCGAAGACCTGGAGATCATCAGCCAGCGGGTGGACCCCGCACCCGGCACCCACAGTGTAAAGTACTCCTCCGTTATTGATACCATCGAGATCATTCATACAGCACATAACCGGACCGGCTTTGCCACCGGGGCTGTACTGGCGGCTGAATACCTGAAAGACCGGAAAGGATTCTTCACCATGAAGGATGTACTGGGACTTTAAACCAATTATGAAGCGCAGCATCTTCTTAGCTCTCGTCTTATGCTTATCCGCAGGGATCGCTGCGCAGGTCAATGTGGACAGTCTTCATGCCATTATCGGCGCAAAGAAGCCCTACAGTGAGCAGATCAGGGCCTCGCTGAAATTGCTGGAAAATTACCAGTTAAAGAACTTTGACAGCACCCTGACCGAAGGGGAAAAGGCGCTGGAAATAGCCCGTCAGCATACCGATTCCGTCAGTATTGCCGAGATAAAAAGGCATATCGGCGTGGCCAGCTATTTCAAGGGCAACTACGAAGTAGCCGCCGGTAATTTTCTCGAATCGATTGCCATCCTGGAAAAAGCGAATCAGCCCGCCAAGCTGGCCCCGGTATATAATGAGCTGGCCAAACTGTACCGGAAAACAAGGGACCTGGACCGGGCTTTGGAAACCTATAATAAAGCGGAAGCCCTTTATAAACAATTGAAAGACTCGGCGGGTATTTCCATGATCTTAAATGAATCAGGGGTGGTCTTTGAATACCGGTCCGATTACAAAGAAGCAATCAACCGCTATACCGCATCCCTGAGCCTGGCCGAAAAGCGGGGCGATTCACTGGGGGTTTCCTACTCGCTGAGCAATATCGCGGGCGTCTATGTGATCCAGAAAAAATATGATGCGGCGGAGCTGAACCTCCTGCGGGCCCTGCATATCCGGCAGGAACTCAGGGACAGTTTCGCCATTGCCCTTACGTTTTCCGACCTGGGGGTAGCCATGAACGGCAAGGGGGATTATGTCAAGGCCATTGAATACCTGACCCTGAGCAACCAGCTGGCGGAAAAGCTAAAGTATCCCGAACTGCAATCGAATAATTACAATGAGCTTTCTGCTGTCGCGCAAAAGCAGGGTGACTTCCAGCATGCCTTCCAGTACTTCTTAAAAAGATCCGCCCTCCGGGACAGCCTGTATGCACTGGAAAAAACCAAACAGATCGAAGAGTTAAACACCCGGTACGAAACAGCCCAGCGGGAAAAAGAGATCCAGCAGCAGAAAAACAAGCTCCGGCTGCAAAACTTTCTCTTCCTTGGCATCGCGGGCCTGGTATTGCTGACCGGTTTGTTATTGCTATCCTGGTACCGGCGCAGTAAGCTCGCGCAGGAAACAGCCATGAAGACGGAACTGATGCGGCAGCAGGAAATGGCGATCCGTGCGGTGATGGAAGCGGAAGAGAACGAAAGGGAGCGTATTGCCAAAGACCTGCATGACGGTGTCGGGCAGATGATGAGCGCCGCCAAGATGAATCTCTCCGCATTTGAATCCGATATTCCCTTCAGCAATGAAGAACAACGAAAATCTTTCGGGAAGATCATTGCCCTCGTGGATGAGAGCTGCAAAGAAGTCCGGACCGTATCACATATCATGATGCCCAATGCCCTGCTGAAAAATAACCTCGGCGATGCCATCCGGGAATTTGTGGGCAAACTCAATCAAAAAAACCTGCAGGTGCATGTTTATACGGAAGGGCTGGACCAGCGCCTGAATTCCAGCCTGGAGACCATGTTGTACCGGGTGGTGCAGGAATGTGTGAACAATACCATCAAACATGCCGGGGCCAGTACACTGGATATTTCCCTGATCCGGGACAAGGACGGGATCAGTGGCACGATCGAAGACAATGGAAAAGGTTTTGACAGCAGCAACCCCGAAATACTCCGGGGTATCGGTATCCGCAATATCAGTTCCCGTATCGAATACCTGAAAGGCACGGTGGACTTCGATTCCGCCCCGGGACGGGGAACGGTGGTGGCCCTGCATGTACCAGTCAGTGAGCAGGAAATAGCCAGGAGGCAATAGGGCTTAAAGGCCGAAGATTCACGAGTGGAAGGTACAGGCTGATAATTGGGGGAATTATTGATTACTGATTCAGGCTGGAGTTTCTCTATGCATACAAATATTCCTGTATTCCAGTTGCTAAGGCTGGTACAATTGGAATGACAACTCCCAAAAAGAGCACGGAAATAATCAGTAATCAATAATAAAATAAAGGCTGCCCGCCCTCTCCCTCCTATTTAACATTTTTCCAACTGAAATCCCCTCCTCCCCTGCATCTGTTCCGGAAATATCAGTTATGTACGCTGCCAAAACCGAAATTGATTTATCTTACAAGCCATTACCGGCAATGAAAAGCAAGATCACCCTGGCCCTGGTTGACGACCACCAGATCGTAATCGACGGACTTATGAGCCTGTTAAAAGGGCATGAGCGCTTCCGTCTTGCTTTCGCTACCACGGATGCTTCCGAAGTACTCGGAAAAATGAGCACCCACTCCATCGATATCCTGCTCACCGATGTGATGATGCCCGGGCTCCCCGGGAATGAACTGGCCCGGAAAGTCAAAGAAAAATACCCGGATGTCAAGATCCTGGCCCTCTCAATGAGCGGGCAGGGCGACCTGGTGAACGAGATGATCAATGATGCCGATATTTCCGGCTATGTGTTAAAGAATGTGGGAAAAGCAGAACTGGTAAAAGCCCTGGAAAAGATCGCCGGCGGAGGTATTTATTTCAGTGAGGAAGTAATTGAAGAACTGCAGCGCAGCAGCCAGCGGAAAAGACAGAAAGAAGAAGCCCACCTGACCGGCCGGGAAGTGGAGATCATCCGCCTGATCGAGAAGGAATACAACAACAAACAGATCGCCGAAGCTCTTTTTATCTCCGAACGCACCGTGGAAACCCACCGCAAAAATATATTCCGAAAAACAAATACCAACAGCGTGATCGGGCTGGTGAAATATGCGTATGAGCATAAACTGATCTGAGGAGCGCTTTGCCGAAATCACCCCGGGACAATTTTCATTCCTGCTCAACAGAAGGTATTGGTTAATTCTTCCGGATCGTGAAATTTATTTTCTCACGGGTTCGTATGCCCGGTAAAAATCCGGGTGCTGACCAGGGACAGGCCCCTGCCCGCCCCCGTCCGGTTGTTTCCCGGAAAGCACTACTTTCCCATAGGGTTCGCCATACATGCGCCATTCACCATGTGGCATTCACCTCTTGTAAAGAAATACCAGCACAGCCCGGTCATCTTCCTTAGCTTGATCCCAAAATCAACAACCATGAAGCGAATTTTTTCCCTGCTTTTGTCTTTCATTTTCATCAGCAGCAGTTTTTCCCAGCTCTCCCTGACCATGCTTCCCAGCGGGGGCAATAAGAAAGCCGCTGTCAGCGAACAGGTCGGACTGACCCAGGTAACCATCCATTACGACCGGCCGGGTGTAAAAGGCCGGGAAGGAAAGATCTGGGGCCAGCTGGTGCCTGAAGGTTTCACTGACCCGCAGTTTGGCAGCAGCAAATCCTCTCCCTGGCGGGCGGGTGCCAATGAGAATACCAGCATTGAATTTTCTACGGACGTTACAATAGAAGGACAACCCTTGCCGGCCGGTAAATACGGTCTCTTTATAGCCTATGATCCGAATGAAAGCATCCTGATCTTCTCCAAAAACTCCGGTTCCTGGGGACATTATTATTACAGTGAAAAAGAAGACGCCCTGCGGGTAAAGATCAAACCACAGGCGCTGGATAAAAGTGTGGAATGGCTGAAATACGAATTCAGTAATCAAACAGAGAACAGCGCCGTGATTTCCCTGCAATGGGAAAAAATGTCATTCCCCTTTAAAGTGGAAGTGGACTATATCAAAACCCAGCTCGAATCCTTCCGGCAGGAACTGCGGACCAACCGGGGATTTTTCTGGCTGAGCTGGAACCAGGCGGCCCAATGGTGCCTGCAACGGAATACCAACCTGGATGAAGCCCTGCTTTGGGCTGATTCCGCCACCAGCGCGGGTTTTAGCGGTGATAAAATATTCGGTGCATGGGCCACTAAGGCACAGTTGCTCCAAAAACTGGGACGCGGGGATGAAGCCGCTGCCGTAATGAAGAAGGCCCTGCCCCTCGGCAGCATGACGGATATTCACCAGTACGGCCGCCAGTTACTCGGGCTAAAAAGGTACAAGGATGCATTCGATGTATTTAAAATGAATTACGATAAGAACCCCAACCAGTTTACCACTCTCGTGGGACTGAGCCGCGGCTATTCCGGCCTGGGCGATTTCAAGAATGCCCTTAAGTACGCCAACCAGGCCCTGCCCCTGGCACCGGACGAACAAAACCAGAAAAATGTGCACTCACTGATTGATAAACTGAAAGAAGGAAAGGATATTAATTAAACAACTGTTGCTACTAACTTACCCGGACTGAAGCAGGAGCCTGAACCGCTCCCTGCTTCAGTCTTTTTTTTCCTGCCGGCGCTCAGCCCTTTTCCCGTGAATAGATTGTATTTTACGGGAAAATAAATCCACATGAAAAAGATCCTGTTTACCCTGTCCCTGCTGGTAATTACATTATCCGGCTTTACACAGACCTGCGAAGAAAGAGAAGGAAAGCTCCTGGAAATGGTCGGCAGCTTATCTTCCCTGTATATTTATAACACCTATACCACGATCGGAAGCGTTTGCGATGGTGCCGTAAAAGAAGTCTATACTGACTCGTTTGCTACCGCGATACTGGAAGAGCAGAAGGGTATGCTGGACCTGGTGATTGAAAAAATGAACGGGCTGGTAATGAATAAAACGCTGAAAGACCCCAGTGATGTGAACTATGTAAACAGCCTGGTGCCTTTACTCACCGGTTTGAAAAAACAAGCGCAGGCGTATATCGATTATATGCAGACAAAAGAGGACAGTCATAAAACCCTGTACAGCACTGCCCGGAAATCCAACTGGAAATCAATCTGTGAAATAATGGATATTCCCTATAAGGAAGAGTAGCATTAATTACATCCCAGTATCTCGCAAAGCTTTTTTTCCAGTGCCGGCCCCCGCAGGTTTTTGGCAATGATTTTTCCGTCCGGATCGATCAGGAAATTCTGTGGAATACCCCTGACATTGTATTTAACGGCCGCGGCATTGTTCCAGAACTGCAGATCACTCACATGGGTCCAGGCCAGCTGATCATGATGGATGGCTTCGAGCCATTTATCTTTTTGACCGGGGCGGTCAAGCGATACACCCAGTACCGTAAAATTTTTCGAGCTGAACTTATTGAAATTCTCCAGCACGTTGGGGTTTTCCTGGCGGCAGGGACCGCACCAACTGGCCCAAAAATCGATCAGCACATATTTTCCCCGGAAGGAAGAAAGGGATACCGGCACACCAGCAGTGTCTGTCTGGGTAAAATCAATGGCTGTGCTTCCGATCGCCCCGACCTTGCTTTCCGCAATCTGGGCCGCCAGTTGCCTGCCGGTTTCAGAAGCCTTCACGGCTCCACCCAATTTATTAAACCGTTGCTCCAGTTGCAGGGGATCTTCGTTAAAAGCATAGGTGGCCGACAGGATAAATGCTGTTACAAAGGATGCAGGTTTCTCCTCCACCAGTTTGTCAATGGCCTGCTGGACGACAGCCTGCATATTCTTATAGGTAAACATCAGGCTGTCCCTCCCGGGACCGGGCAGTGTGTTGTTGATAACCTGTCCCAGGGAACTGAGCTGTTGTGCAAGGGGAATGAATTCTTTTACGAATGCGGCAAAATCAGTATGGGAAGCAGACCCTTCAATTTTATAGCCCCCGGGTTTTGTCTTGTCAACGGTAACCGTTAGCACCTTATTTTCCACATAGACTTCCACCGGTTTTTGTTCATTGCCGATAAACAGGAAGCAGAGTGTTGGCTCGGTCACTTTTCCTTTCAGCTGGAACGCTGAATTGAGCAGTTTGCCGGAAGCCAGTTCGGTGTTCTCCCCGTTCTTTACCAGGCGGAGGGAAGTACCTTCGGGAAAACCTTCCAGTTTCCCTTTTATTGTAAATCCTTTTGAAGTCTGGGCCAGGAGGGCCAGCGGCGCAAAGAAAAGCAGGAAGACGATTTTTTTCATATGAGATGATCCGTTTACACCGGTATTTTACCCGGAAATAAGGTACAAAGTTAACCATTGCCGGCTGAGTGGTAAAACCGGCTCAGCTTAAAACTGACGAAAGAAAGGATTTTGTGGATGCATTAACATCTGTACTGTTTTCCAATGCTTTAATATAGGCACTGCCGATAATACCGCCGGCCGCATGCTTACAAACAGCATCAAAACTGGCTTTGTCCTTAATCCCAAACCCTACCAGAACCGGGTTCTTCAATCCCAGGTTTTGCAGCCGGGACAGGTATTCCTCAGATGCCGCCCTGGTTTTTTCGCCACCTGTTGTAGAGGAAGAGGAAACCGCGTACAAAAACCCGCTGCTGAGGCTATCGAGTTTTTTTACACGCTCATCGGAGGTTTCGGGGGTGACCAGGAAAATAAAATCAAGATGGTGCTTTTTAAAAAGCGCGCCGTACTCCTGTTCAAATTCAAACTCGGGAAGATCCGGCAGAATCAATCCGTCAATTCCCACGGCAGCCGCATCGGCGCAAAACTGTTCAAAGCCGTATTGCAATACGGGGTTCATATAGCCCATCAGCACTACCGGAACATGGATCTCTTTCCTTAAATCCTTCAATTGTTCAAAGAGGATCCGGATCGTCATCCCGTTTGCCAGCGCAACCGAACTGCTATGCTGGATCACCGGTCCGTCCGCCAGCGGGTCGCTGTACGGAATACCCAGTTCGATCAGGTCTGCCCCATGTTGCTGTAAGGCTTTCATTACCTCATTGGTGGAGTGCAGCCGGGGATAACCTGCCGTACAATAGACATTCAGGACATGCCCCCTGAATTCTCCCGAAGGAGGATTGGTAAAGATCCTGCTGATCCGGCTATTCATTGTTTGCTCCATAACTATTTTATTCCTTTGAAAATTATACCAGCGCAGATCAGAGGGACATTGCTTTCATATAGGTTGCCAGGTCCTTATCTCCCCTGCCGCTCAGGCAGATCACCACCACACTGTCTTTTTTAAAATTGATCATCTTCAACGCATGCAGGGCATGAGCCGATTCAAGGGCCGGGATAATACCCTCCAGTTTCGCCAGTTCAAAAGCCGCGTTCAGCGCTTTCTGATCGGTGGCGCTCAGAAAATCCGCTCTTCTGGTTTCAAATAAATGAGCATGCAACGGTCCGATGCCGGGATAGTCCAGCCCGGCGGAGATGCTATGCGGCTCCACGACCTGGCCATCTGCGGTTTGCATAAGCAGGCTTTTACTGCCATGCAGGATACCCGGCTTACCCAGTTGTGTGGTGGCGGCCGTTTTACCACTATTGATCCCTTCACCGGCGGCTTCTACGGCGACCAGTTTTACCGAAGGTTCATCCAGGAAATGATAAAAGGCACCGGCTGCATTGCTACCCCCGCCCACACAGGCAATTACATATTCGGGCAATTCGCTGCCGGTTTTTTCCAATAACTGTTTCCGGATCTCCTCACTGATTACACTCTGGAAACGGGCTACCATATCCGGGTACGGATGCGGTCCCACCACAGAGCCGATGATATAATGTGTATCATCCGGGTGATTGATCCAGTCGCGGATGGCTTCGTTGGTGGCATCCTTTAATGTCTTACTACCGCTCGTCGCGGGGATCACGGTAGCCCCCAGCATTTTCATTCTCGCCACATTGGGCGCCTGCCGTTCAATATCTTTTTCGCCCATGTAAACGATGCATTCCAGTCCCTTAAGGGCACAGACCGTTGCCGTTGCCACACCATGCTGACCGGCGCCTGTTTCCGCAATGATGCGTTTTTTCCCAAGCCGCTGCGCCAATAATATCTGCCCCACGGTATTGTTGATCTTATGCGCCCCGGTATGACAGAGGTCCTCCCGCTTCAGGTAGATGGTTGCCCCGTACCGTTTGCTCAGTCGTTCTGCCAGGTAAAGCGGCGTGGGTCTGCCGACATAGTCTTTCAATAACTGCTGAAACTCTTTCTGAAATTCTTCCTCATATATGATCTCC
Source organism: Sphingobacteriales bacterium (assembly GCA_016192105.1). Lineage (GTDB taxonomy): Bacteria > Bacteroidota > Bacteroidia > Chitinophagales > Chitinophagaceae > JJ008. The sequence goes on from JACPUV010000026.1 coordinate 250,339, forward strand.
AGGTACTTTGTCTTCAGTTCCTCCACATTGCGATGCAACATTTCGGGAATATAAGCACCCCCAAAGGAGCCGTAGTAGCCTTGTGCATCCGGCAACCCCGTCAGCCCCCCCACAGCGGGTTTCCCCGCGTTATCAATTGTCCCTGTTTTCATTTCTCCGTTTAATTTTCGATGATTAACGCTCTATTTCATCCCCTCCCTGAACTGCAATACGCGCTTCATATCCTTTACGCCCGGTGCAGATTCAAACTTGCTGTTGATATCCACGCCAAACAGGTCCGGATGTTTAAAGGCTTTCACCCTCGCCGCGTCTTCCACGCTGATGCCCCCGCTCAGGAAAAATGGTTTCTCAATTTTTGCCTTGCTTAAAACAGACCAGTCAAATTGTTTGCCCGTGCCGCCAAAGTTCTCTTTCAGTCCACCGGTATCAAATAAATAATAGTCGCAAACCGCGTCATAGGGCGCCACCAGTTTATCTATATCCTCGTCCCCCCGGATGCGGAAGGCCTTGATTACTTCCACCTCACTGCTCAGGTCCTCACACATTTCCGGACTTTCATCGCCATGGAGCTGGACAACTTCGAGACCGTACTCATCAATGGCATCGAGGACCTCGATCATTTCGGGATTGACAAAGACCCCGGTTTTCTTCAGGTCAAAATCCGCTTTCTTGACTTCGCTGGCATTGAGTTTACCCCCTACGTAACGGGGAGAGTCCTTATAAAAAATCATGCCCGCAAAATCAATATCAAGTCCATCCAGCTGCTGCAGCTGTTTCATTTCCGTGATGCCGCACACTTTTATATTCATAGTTCCTGTTTATTTTTATTTCAGTTCACCGGCAAATTGCTTTAATTTTTTCATGTCTTTTACACCGGCACTCAGTTCAAAATGGCTGTTGATATCCACGGCAAACAGTTTGGCGCCGGCCGGGCTTGCCGCAAAACCTGTGATCTTTCCCGCATCAGCCGGTTCGATCCCGCCGCTCAGGATAAAGGGTTTGGCAGGTGGCGCTTTATGCAGGAGCCCCCAGTCGAACTTTTTTCCTGTACTGCCAAAACCAGTACCCGCGGTATCAAACATATAGAAATCACAGACATTTTTATAGGGTATTGTCAGCGGTTCCAGATTTTCCTTACCGGTAAGCCGGAATACTTTGATCACCGAAATAAAATCCGCGATCTTTTCACAGTATTCCGGGGTTTCATCCCCGCTCAGCTGCACCATATCCAGCCGGTACTCTTCCACGGTTCTCACCAATTCATCATACCTGGCGTTGACAAAAATGCCAACCCGGGCAAATTTCCCTTTCAGCTGTTTCATTTTTTCCGGGCTGATCTTCTGCCGCATATAACGTGGTGATGAGGGATAGAAATTGAAGCCGGCCAGGGCCACACCCAGTTCATCAAAGGCGTTTACCTGTTCCGGCAGTAAGTTACCGCATACTTTAAGTTTCATGTGCTTTTGCGTTTAATTGACTGATAAAATCAGCAAAAGCAATCGCTGGCTGTTCCGCTTTCATAAAGTTTTCCCCAATAAGAAAACCCCTGAAACCGGCATTCCTTAAAGATACGATAGTTTCCACATTTGTGATTCCGCTTTCGGCGATCGCCGGCTTCCCGGCGGGTATCTCCCTGATCAGTCGCAGGGAGGTATTGATATCCACTTCAAAAGTCTTCAGGTTGCGGTTGTTCACGCCCACCATGCTGACCTCCCCGCAGATATGCCCGAGTTCTTCCTCGTTATGAATTTCCAGGATCGACTCCAGCCCGATACTGGCGGCATAGGCCGCATATTCTTTTACCTGGGCGGGGCTGAGACAGGCCGCGATCAGCAGGATCACATCGGCGCCAAAGGCCTTGGACTCCGCGATCTGCCAAAGGTCAACGATAAAATCCTTTCGCAATACAGGTATATCCGTCACCACTTTGGTCTGGATCAAATCATCCAGGTCTCCACCGAAAAATTCAGTATCGGTTAATACCGAAATACCCGCTGCACTCTTATTATAAGCTGTTACCACCGGCTCCACTTCCAGCTCTTTTGTTTTGAACCATCCCCTGCTCGGGCTTTTCCGTTTAAATTCTGCGATAATGCCGGTACTACCCGGCAGCAACAGGTGCCTGACAAGTGAACGGTTGGCAATTTCCCAGAAAAAGCCTTCCTGTTCAAAACGCCTGACAGGGCTCATGGCTTTGAAAGGTTCAATCTCCTTTTTCTTTGCCTCCACAATTTTCTCTAAAATATCCATAAACCGGTATTGATTTTATCAGGTATTCTCGGCTGCTCAATGAGCATTGAACATTGAGCATTGAACATTCACTTTTATTGCAACGCAATCAATTTTTCCAGTGCCTTCTTTGCACTCCCGCTTTCCAGGCTTTTCACCGCCGCATTATAGGCCTCATCATAGGCCTTGTATTTCCCGGTACAATGCAGGGCCATTGCGGCATTGGCCAGCACCACGGCATGCTGCGCCCAGGTTCCTTCCCCGCCCAATATGGTCCGGAATATCTTTGCAGCTTCCTCCACGCTGCTGCCCCCGCTGATATCCTGTGCCATCACCATCCGTTTTCCCAATTGTTCGGGGGTCATGATTTTCTCTCCTTCGTTGGTGATCACTTTGGTATCATTGGTCAGGGAGATCTCATCATACCCGTCCAGGCTGTGTATGATGGTGAACGGTTTCCCTCCCAACTGCAATAAATAATTATAGATCCTTGCCATCTCGAGGTTGTACACGCCCACCAGCTGGTAAGCCGGGTTGGCGGGGTTGGCCATCGGCCCCAGCATATTGAAAAATGTACGCATGGCCAGGTTCTTGCGGATCGGGCCCACCGTCTTCAGGGCCGGGTGAAAAAGCGGCGCGTGTAAGAAACAGATACCCGCTTCTTTCAGTTCCCTTTTCAGTCCGGCACTGTCATTCTTGAATTGATAGCCCAGTTGCTCCATCACGTTCGAAGCCCCGCTGATGGAAGAAGCCCCGTAATTGCCGTGTTTGGCGACCTTCTGTCCCGCACCAGCCACGATAAAACAGGCCAGCGTGGAAATATTAAAGGTATTCTTTCCGTCGCCCCCGGTGCCCACGATATCCATGGTTTCAAAATCACCCAGGTCCGCTTTGACCGATAATTCCAGCAGGGCATCCCGGAACCCCTGTAATTCTTCAATGGTAATACTGCGCATAAGATATACCGTCATAAAAGCCGTCACCTCATGTTCATTGTATATGCCCCTGCCGATATTGACCAGCACTTCTTTCGCCGCTTCCCGCGAAAAGGTTTTGTGTTCGAATAAATATTGTAATATCTTTTTCATTTGACCTCCCGAATCCCCCGCTAAAGGGAATAATAATTGTAATGGAATACACTGCTAATTGCTGCCTGAATTCCTGCCGTGCTACGTCTTCAGCCAATTCCTCAATATAGCTTCTCCCAGCGGCGTCAGCACACTCTCGGGATGAAACTGGACTCCCTGCACATCATAGGTCCTGTGTTGCAAACCCATGATATACCCATTGTCATCAACAGCGGTTATTTCCAGTTCTTCCGGAAAGCCGCTATCACTTACCACCCAGCTATGGTACCGGCCCACTTCAAACCGCCGGGGCAGGCCTTCAAATAAACGGCTGCAAACTTTTGAATTTTTACTTTTTACATCGATCGGGGTGGCAACACCATGATATACATTCTTCAGGTTCACCAGTTCAGCCCCGAAGGCTTCCCCGATGGCCTGGTGACCGAGACAAACCCCGAGTATGGATTTTGTTGCGGCATATTCCCTGATCAGCGGCAGCAGCAAACCGGCCTCCCCGGGAATACCCGGACCGGGTGATAATATAATCTTATCATAGTCCTTTACCTTCTCCAGCGCGATCTGGTCATTACGGAAAACCTCCACCTTACTATGGGTGATCTTTTCCACCAGGTGGACCAGGTTATACGTGAATGAATCGTAATTATCGAAAACAAGGATGTTCATGGTTGGTAGATTGAAAGTTGAAAGGTTGATAAGGATTTTCCTTTTAAACCAGTCAACCAGTTAACTAGTTAACACGTTCCGCTTCACTGATCGCTTTTTTCAAAGCCCCTAATTTATTATTCACTTCCTGCAATTCATTCTCCGGGTTGCTGGCCGACACGATACCGGCCCCGGCCTGGTAGGTCAGGGTATTCTGCCGGCTCAGCAGGGTACGGATCATGATGGCATGGTTGCAACTGCCGTCGAATCCCACAAAACCGATCGCACCCCCGTAAAAGGATCTTGCGGTGGGTTCATACCCATCGATCAGTTCAATAGCCCTGTACTTGGGCGCCCCGCTCAGGGTCCCGGCCGGAAATGTTTTGGCCAGCAGGTCAAAAGGGTTGGTTCCTTCTTTTACATTCCCCACTACTTCACTGACCAGGTGAATGACATGGGAAAAATATTGCACCTGCCGGTAATGTGCCACGGTTACTTCCCCGCACAACCGGCTCAGGTCGTTCCGGGCCAGGTCCACCAGCATCACATGTTCCGCATTTTCCTTTGCATCAGTTAATAAACGTTCTGCAGCCGCTTTGTCGGCAATATCATCACCGGTCCGCCTGAAAGTCCCGGCAATGGGATGCAGGACTGCTTTATGATCCCGGATAACGATCTGCGCTTCGGGGGAAGAGCCCATTAGTTTATAATCGCCGTAGTCAAAAAAGAATAAATAAGGAGAGGGATTGATATTCCGCAACGCCCTGTACACATTGAATTCATCCCCCGTAAATGATTGCTGAAACCGGCGGCTGAGCACGATCTGAAACACATCTCCGCGGTGGCAACTGGCGATTCCCTTTCTCACCATTTCCCGGTAATCCTCGTCGGTCATATTGGAAACCTCGGCGTCTTTTGCCGCGAACGGGTACACCGGTACATCCTTACCACGGATCAGGGATTCCACTGCCGCCACTTCGCTTTCCAGTCCGTTGATCCGGTTCTCACAAATAAATAATTCATCCCTGTAATGGTTAATGGCGATCACATACTGGTAAAGGCGGTAACGCATCAGCGGAATGGCGGTGGTTGCAGCACTGCGGGCTGCGAGGGAAAGCGTATCAAAAAAGGTGACCGCGTCATACGCCGTATAACCAAACAGTCCCTGGGCAAAAGCGGCTTCTTTTACGTCACTCTTCTTTACAGCAAACCGCTGCATAAAATTCCAGAGCATCCCGGGGACTTCAGCGGGATTTTTCAGGTCCGTTTTTTCAGGAGCGCGGCCCGGATATTTAAATTCCACCGATTCCTTTGTGGTGACCTCAATACCGCCGATGGCATTGATACAGATAAAGGAATAACTGTTCTCCGCGCTGTGATGGTCGGTGCTTTCCAGCAGGATCGTATCCCTGAATTTGTCCCGCACCCGGAGATAAATCCCCACCGGCGTGTACACATCCGCGAGCATTCTTTTGCAAACGGTATTTATTTCAATCTTTTTCATATATCCCTTCAATGTTCCTGCTGAAAACAGGTGTTTTGCTGTTTTACTACATTACTGAAATGACCGGCTTAAAAGCTCCCGGTTCCTGCTTTGGGACCGGGGGGCAATAAAAAACCCCGAACGTATCGGGGCCTTTTAGTATAGTACAAATGCAGTAATGACACTACAGCCCCTTCCGACTTGTATGCCACCACCACAGTTTATTTGTTGTTGTACTGATCATTTCTATGCAAATATGTGACGACAAATTCAAATAAGCAAAAAAATCTTGATAGCTTTAATCAAATTTTGACCATGGTTATCCTCCACAAACAGACCGGCGGCAAAGGCATTTTTTTCATAGGAGAAGAAGGCGCGTTCCTGGCAGAGATGGTCTATACCCTTCCGTCGCCGGGTAAAATGATCATCGAACATACGGAGGTTAGTGAGGAACTGCGGGGCCAGAATATCGGTTACCAACTGGTCAGTGCCGCTGTGGATTATGCCCGGCATCATTCCCTGAAGATCATTCCTCTTTGTCCTTTCGCGAACGCGGTATTTAAGAAGAAACCTGAATTCGCGGATATACTTTTTTCCTAGTCCGGAAATAATTTTCCTTCCCCCCTTCTTTTACCGGATCAAGGTCACCGTGCCTTTTTTATAAATCACATTGCCATTGTAATCCACGCCCTTCGCTTCCCATACAAAAACATTCCCGTCCTGGGCCTTCCCCTTATAAATTCCATTCCACCCCTCGGAAGGATTTTTTGTAAAGAAAACCAGTTCTCCCCAACGGTTGAAGATGCTGAAGAACTGCAGCTCTTTTATCCCCACCGGTATTACTACAGCCCGGTCATTCAACCCGTCGCCATTGGGAGTAAAGGCCGTGGGCACATAGATATCCGCCCTGGCAAAAGCCGTGATCCTTATATCATCCCTCGCTTCACATCCATCGGCGGTCCTGGCCGTGACCAGGTAGGTCCTGCTGCCCAGGCTGTTCAGGATGACGAGGGGTGATTGCAGTTGTGCATTATCCAATCCGAAGGAAGGAGTCCATTGATAACTGGTAAAGCCACTGTTATCCAGGTCCCGTGCCTGCAACTGTAATGGCTGATTCACCGCTACCGATGTATCATTCCCTGCGAAAACATGCACGGGAGGCCGCATGGTCAGCCTGACCGTATCCGGTTTAACAGCGCGGCAACCATTGGCGCTGACTGTTAACAGGTAGGTATAAGTACCCGCTGCGGGAAGTGTAACCAGCGGGCTGGGAGAACCTGGATTGGATAAAAATGCAGCGGGGCTCCATTGGTACTGCTCTCCGCCGCTGCCACTCAGTCTCATTGTATTCCCGTAACAAAGCACCGCATCGGGACCTGCATCGGCCAAAGGGATGGGTATAACATGCACTGTCCCGGATCGGATATCCCCGTCACAGCCGTTATTCGCATGTTCCTGCACGGTAAGCTGATAGACACCGGGGACGGTCCAGGTAATACTGACCTCATGGCGGTTGCTGTTTTGAAGAACCCCATCCACTTTCCAGGTATAGCTGGAGGGAACAGAAGCATCATTTACTTTATAGATACGCGTAGTACCCATACAAACTGTATCAGGCATGGCCACCTGCGCCATTGCCTGCTGAATGCTGAACAGCAGCAGCCACCATGCACTGATATGTTGTATAATCCTGGACATTGCTTCGGGTCTGTTTTCTGAACGGGTTTACTATTCTGTCTTTTAATCGCTTTTCCTATTCCAAACAGGGTCACGGCAGCATTGCTCCGGACACCCCTTTCCTCCTCCTGTCCGGGTAAACCGGGCAGGAGGAAAAGAAACAGGTGATAAAAATGTACTTACAGACTTTTTCATGTTAGTTATGCGTGATCGGCGTAGTGACCGGTTTGGGGTTAACTGTTACATTGAGTGTATTCGTTCCCGTACAACCGGTGGCAGTGATGCTTTCGGTTACCGCAACCGATCCTGCACCTGCTGTTGTCCAGCTGACCGTGATACTATTGGTACCCTGGCCGGAAACAATGGTACCGCCGGTTACCACCCAGTTATAAGTATGACCCGCCACATTCGCGGTCGTGTAGGACGACTCACTGCCTGCTACGCTTACGCAGACCGGTGAGGGACCCGTTACCGTGGGAAGGGGCAGCGGGTTCACCGTTACGACTACCGGCTGGATCGTAGAACATCCGCCTGCGGTGGTACCCTTGATATAATAAGTACCGGCTGTGGCCGTGGCCGGAGTTGCATACGGAACAGTAGCAGCCGCATCAGTCCAGTACGTAAAGGTCAGGCCTGCGTCAGAACCGGCTGTTACAGCGGAGGCTGTTAAATCAGCGGTATTCGGTGCACAGAGGGAAGCAGGGTTCGTGATGACCACGGTCGGTGCAGGCGCTGCAGTTACAACGACCGGCTGAATAGCGGAACATCCGGCGGCAGTTGTACCCTTAATATAATAAGTACCTGCGGTTGCAGCTGTCGCGGTAGCATACGGAATGGTTGCCGCTGCATCGGTCCAGTATGTAAAGGTCAGACCTGCAGTTGAACCGGCTGTAACAGCGGGAGCGGTTAAATCTACTGTATTCGGTGCACAGACAGGTGCCGGATCGGTTACCACAACCGTGGGTGTCGGTGCCGTACTTACTACTACCGGTTGGATCGCATAACATCCGCCGGCCAGTGTACCCTTGATATAATAGGTACCTGCAGTAGCAGTCGTTGGTGTTGCATACGGAACAGTAGCGGCGGCATCGGTCCAGTAGGTCAGGGTAAGTCCGGGTGAGGATCCGGCGGTTACCGCAGCAGCGGTCAGGTCGGCCGTATTCGGAGAACAGGCTGTTGCGGGGTTGGTAACCACCAGGGTCGGCGCCGCATTGACGGTTACTGTGCCACTGGCAGATGCCGAAGCACATCCTGTTGTTGTGCTGCTGATGATCACGCTGTATGTACCGGCCACATTGCTGTTGAAGGTTGCCACGTTGCCCGGGTTAGCAGCACCGCCGGGAACAGTCCATACATAATTATAAGTGCCGGCCGTGCCGGGTGTGGCCGTGATGGTCGCATCTGATCCGGCACAAACCGCAACCGAGTTCACGGTTACCGTCGGCAGCGGGTTCACGGTTACAAGGATCGACACCGGGTCACCCACGCAACCGCTGGCATTGGTTTCTACTACCTGCAAGGTAGCGGTACCGGGGCTGGTCCAGTTTACAGAAATTAAATTCGGGGTCGGCCCGGGAGTGATCGTTCCATTCGCGCCGGCAACCGGTGTAAGAGTCCATACATAGGAAGATCCGGCATTCAGGACTACACCATAGGGTTCTGTCGCATTCAGGCAAACCTGGTGATCGCCGGTATTGGGATAAGGGCCCTGGGCCATTACCCGGCTGCTGCAGAAAAACAGCAGCACCCATAAACTCATTTTTATCAGACTTTTCGGAGGTTTCATGTTCGTTGGTTTGTACAGTTTTAGTAAAGATGTGTGCTTATTCAGTATTGATTTTTGTTTCATTGCTATTTCCGGGTCCGGTCCTCTTTCTCTCACCCGCGTGAGCACCTGCAGCAATAGCCGGTGCCAGTTAAGTAATTGGGCCTGGCGATTATCCGGCAGGTTGCCGGTCTTTTGAATGAGATATACAGGATACCGTTGTTTCATTGTTACTCTATTAATTATGATAAATCACCAGTGGTCCCGGATTGGGATTTACCGTGATCGTTAAAGTGGTGGTATTGGCACACTGCCCCGCACCCGGGGTGAACGTGTAGGTTGTGGTGGCCGTATTATTCAGGGCCGGCGCCCAGGTCCCACTGATCCCGTTCAGGGAAACCGTGGGCAGGGGCGGGAGGCCCCCCCCGGAACAGATGGGCCCTACCGGGTTAAAAGTGGGTAACACCGCAACACCGGCCGTGGCAACTGTAACTGTAGCCGTACCGGTGCAATTTCGTATATCCTTTACAGTTACCGTATAAGTACCGGGAGCCAGGTTCAGGAAAACAGGGCTGGCCTGGAAGGTTACGCCATTGATGCTGTAACTAAGCGCCCCGGTTCCCCCATTGGCAGCTGCCGTAATGGTTCCGTCGCTTCCACCGCAACTGGCAGGAGAGGATGAGGCCGTCAGGGAAGGACCGGGCAGGTTTTGCACGGTAACCGGGATGAATTTGATGCAACCGTTGGCATCTTTTACATAAAGGGTATAAACTCCGGCAGCGAGATTGGTAAAGACGGTACCGGCCTGGTACACCGTCCCATTGATGGAATATTGCAGCGCCCCTACCCCGCCCGAAGCGGTGGCCGTGATCGTTCCGTTGGCATTGCCACAGGCTGCATGCAGTACGGTAGCCGTGAGGACCTGCGGACCGCTGGTACTGGCCACGATTACTACCCTTGTAGCGAGGCAACCGTTTGCATCTTTAACAGTGAGGGTATAGGTACCGGGCAACAGGTTAACAAAATTCGCAGCCGCCTGGAAATTGATGCCATCAATGCTGTATTGCAAGGGCGCCACTCCTCCATTAGCCGTCACCGTTATACTTCCCGCCGGGTTTCCGCAATTGGCCGCAGTGGTTACCGCATTTGTGACAGACGGGCCGCTGAGATTACCCAGGTTCACCCCGGTACTGCTGATACAACCCCTTGCATCTTTGATATACACGGTATAAAAACCTGCTGTTAACCCGCTGAAGGTCCCGCTGCTCTGGTAAAGACTGCCGTCAATACTGAACTGGTAGGGCGCTGTTCCCAGCGTACCCGTTGCCACAATTGTTCCGTCACTACTGTTGCAACCTGCCGCAAGGGTATATGCTGTAACCCGGGGCAGGGGCGTATTGGCCACGGTTACGGTAGTGGTGCTGTAACAATTGTTGATGTCTTTTACATATACCGTATAGGTTCCGGCAGACAGCCCTGTAAACAGGTTGCTGGCCTGGAACACGGTTCCGTTCAGGCTGTATTCCAGCGGGGCGGTCCCCCCGGTTCCTGTTGCAGTGATGATGCCGTTCTGGTTATTGCAGGAAACTGATTGCACAGTGGCCGTTACGCCGGGTACCCCCTGCCCGGTAAGGTTAACACTTGTGCCATTGGTACATCCCGTTCCATCCTGCACACTGATCGCATACACGGCTGGTACAAGGTTATTGAAAACATTGTTAGTCGTATAGGCCCCACCGTTAATACTGTATAAATAAGGCGGCACTCCGCCGCTGCCGGTAGCTGTGATTGTCCCGGTTGCTGATACGCAGGAGGGATTTACCTGCGTGGTGGAAACCGAAGGTCCGCCCAGGGAAGGCACTACGACATGGATGGTCGTAATACAGGCACCGGGGTTATCCGGCGGACCGGTTGTGAAATCTGCGTCATCAGCTATCTGAACCGGATAGGTACCCGGCGCCAGGCCTCCAATGGTGAAGCTGTTGGGACCCGGCGGGAAAAAACTGATCCAGTTTGCCCCGTTGTCGATACTGACATGGTAAGGCGTATTCGCCCCCACCCCGCTGATCGTTATGGAACCGTTCGCGCTGTTGCAATTGGCCGCAATCGTTGTTGCCGTTGCCGTAGCCGGAAGGCCGCTGCCCACCGTGACTAATTTAGTGATATTGCAAAAACTCTCATTCTGCGCAGTGATGGTATGCACACCGGGCGCCACATTGGTAAACTGGTTGGCGGTGGTAAAGGGGCCTCCGTCAAGACTGAATATATATGTATTCCCCCCGCCTCCGGGTACTCCTTTTAAATTTTTTATCCGCCCGGTCTGTCCAAGACAGGCCATGGCATCTTTTACCACGAATGTTACATCCGTAGGCGGTACACCCGCGCCGGTATTGATGATGGTAAAGGTTTGTGAGGCGGTACAGTTGTTCGCATCCTTCACCGTGATCGTATGGGGACCCACTGCCAGGTTGATAAAAAAGATGACTGACTGGTAAGCGCCTCCGTCCAGGCTGTATTGCAAAGGTGCGGCGCCACCAGTTCCATTGGCCCGGACCACCCCGTTACTGCCTCCGCAGGTAGCCTGGAATAATGTGGTTACTGTTATTGCCGGACCCGCAGCCGCTGCGACCGTCACCGTTTTTGTAACAATACAATTATTGGCATCCTTAACGTACAATGTATATACACCCGGCGCTACATTGGTAAATACATTACCGGCCTGATAGACCGTTCCGTTAATACTGTACTGCAGGGGCGCCACCCCTCCACTGGCGCTCGCGGTGATCGTACCTGTACTTCCGCTGCAGGCAGAGGAAACGGAACTCCCGTTTAAACTCAAACCTGATGCATTGCTGATTACGACCGTTACGGTTCTAATACAACCGTTGGCATCTTTTACATAAACCGTGTAGCTGCCGGCAGCCAGCCCGGTAAATACATTCCCGGCCGCATAACTGATCCCGTCAATACTGTATTGCAAGGGCGGAGCTCCACCCGAACCGCTGGCAGTAATCGTACCATTGTTCACATTGCAGGCAGTTTGAGCAGCCACCGCGCTTAGCGATGGGCCGGCTGCAGCGGGAACTGTAACCGGAATTGCAGCGATACATCCCCCCGCATCCCTGACATACACTATATAATTACCGGGCGCCAGGCCGGGAAAAAGGGCGCTCACCTGGAAGGTTATTCCATTAATACTGTACTGGTAAGCCGGAGTGCCGCCGCTGGCAGCTGCGGTGATACTACCATTGTTTATATTACAGGCCGAAGCCGTGGCTGAAGCCGTCAATGAAGGCGCATTTGAATTCAACACCGTCACACTCACGATATTGGTACAACCCGTGGCATCTTTTACGGTAACAGTATAAACACCGGCAGCCAACCCGGTAAAAATATTACCCGCCTGGAAATTGATCCCGTCAATACTGTATTGCAACGGAGCAATGCCTCCCGATCCCGTGGCCGTGATCATCCCATTTACATTATTGCAGGTAGCGGAGGCAGCAATCGCTGTTACGGTTGGCGCAGGTGAATTCGGAACCGTCACATTTACCGTGGCCATACAGGCATTGGCATCTTTTACCGTTACCGTATAGGCTCCGGGTGTGAGGTTGGTAAACAGATTACCGGCCTGGTAGGTATTGCCATTGATACTGTATAACAAAGGGGCGGTACCACTGCTTCCAAATGCCGTGATCATTCCGTTATTACTACCGCAGGTAGCCGCGGCCGGGATCGCGGTCAGTTGCGGCGCCGGGGAACTGCTGATGGACAAGGAAGCCGCATTGATACAAAGATTGGCATCTTTTACGGTAATCGTATAGGTCCCACCCGTTAAGCCCGTAAAGAAATTGCTGCTTTGAAACGTAACTCCGTTGATACTGTAGGTATAAGGCGGACTGCCACCGGTTACCGAGGCCGTCACTGTTCCGTTATTAATTCCGCAAGCGGCATTTGTACTGGTAAGGGTTAACAGGGGTCCGTTTGTATTCTGAATGATCACAGTAGCCGTGCTTTTACATCCATTAACATCCTTCACCGTCAGCGTATATACCCCCGCGGCCAGGCCGGCGAAAGTACCGCTGCCCTGGAAACTGGTTCCGTCTATGCTATAGGTGTAAGGTCCCGTGGTGCCGGAACCTACAGCAACGATCATTCCATCTGTATTGCCGCAAGTTGTATTCGTAACAGTAGTACCGATGGCGGGACCCGGCAATACAAAGGTCGTGCTGGCCTGTGCCCCGTTGCAGGAAAGATTGATGGTGGCGACAATCGTATAGGTAATATTGGGCGATAAGCCGGCGAATACACCCGTATTATTGGAAGCCACCTGTACTGCACCGTTATACAAGGTATAGGTAATCGTGGATCCCGGGGGCGGAGCAGGACTGACCGTGGCCGTTACCCCGGCAGTGGCACAGTTGGGAACGGCGTTCACGGTGTATAAGGTTGTGGGGCAATAGGCCGACACATCCACCGCGGCTACAAAACCATCCCCGCTGACATATAATAATTTTCGGGATTCATCATAGGCCAGGTCATAAACGGACTTCCCGGCAAAACCCGGGATGATGATATCAGCCGGAGCATCACTGAACACGGTCCCGTTAAACTGGTACACTTTAACGGTTCCGTTGGCCTCGCCCACAAATACATTATTGCAGGCATCGGCGATGATACCACCCTGCATAAAGGGTACATTGGCGGTAGTCAGCGGGCTGCCCGCTCCTGCCCCGCTGGCCTTATTAAAAGCTTTTAAATTTTTACCATCCCAATAATACAAATAAGAGGCATTTACCGAGAGCATGTTGGCCGAGTTATCGCTCAGCCCCGAAGCCACCAGGTAGGGACGGTTGGCCGCCTCCTGTATCGTTGTATAGCCGGACGGAACTGACCATGCCACCGAAGCAGCGTTATAAGGCGCAGTATTTTTATAAATCTTATTATTCACAGAAGGCGTACCAAAAGTGGATCCGAAAATGGAATACATCTCATTGGTGGAAGGGTCAAAAACAAAATCCGCAATATCCTGGGCCCAGCCGCTGCCACCCGCAAAGGGGATCCCGGTAATATTCAGCCCGGATACAGTAGCCGAGGGGGGAGCGAAAACACCGAAATTGATATTCGAATTCAATCCACCCCCCGCGATCAGGATCTGGGGCGATCCATTGTTACAACTCCAGTACATTTTCCAGGCTTCCATAAAGGAAGGGTTGGCCGTGGTGATATAATTATCATACAAACCCGTTGTGCTGATCCGGATCACCCGGAAACCCGTGGAAGGATTAAATCCCTGGCCGAGATAAACATTCCCCGTCGGCTTTTCCACCATCCAGCCCCCGTAATAAGTGCCGTAAGTCCAACTGGGAATAGTAAGCGAACCATTGAAAGTCCATTGCAGGGCGCCTGCCGCATTGTATTTGGCGAGACTGTGAGTACCGGTGTAAGCGCCGCCCCCCGTCACATATACATTTCCGTTATAATCAAAATCCACATCCTTGGCCTTGCCGGTATTCAATCCTCCCAGGTTGCCTGTGCCGCTCACAAAAGGATCGATCAGCAGGGCCCGGCTGCTGTCGTATCCCAGCGGGAACTGAAAACGGACTGTTTTACCTTCCAGCGTAAAAGCGGTATTGATCTGCGTACCGGAACGGTCATTTAATGAAGTGCCATAATAACTAACGGGAACAGATACATGGATCCCGTCAACAGATGAATAAATCCCAAGATTACCCCGGCCATCTGTTTTGATGGTTTCCACGTCTCCTCCATACCGGAGCCTGATCCTGCCCGGTTCCGCCCCTGGATTTACCCGAAGGCTGTATTCAAATCCCGCGCCGGCCCCGGGTGTAAAATGATAAACGAGATCAATACCCGGGTAGAGATCCCTGAACGTGATTTCCTGGTAGGCGTACGCTTTTTCCGTAAGCATCCGGTATGTATGGTACCCTTCCGCTCTTTCGCCCGGAATAACCTGCGGGGCCGGGTTGGCATCCAGCCATTCCATGCTGATCACCCGGTCAGTTACGGACGTTTTCTTTTTAATTTCCTCTTCGGGCACACCCATCCTTTCCAGTCTTTCTTTTTCGGCATGAGATATTTTCTTCAGTTTCCGGTGCAGGTGGATCAGTCCTTTTGCCGTGATCAGCACCGGCATGCCCATTCCTTCATACCCATACAGGACGGGTCCCATATATTCATAGCCATTTACGGTCTTACCATACTGGCCCCTGTTCTCGATAAAATTTCCGGATAAACCGTAAAGGCCGGTCTTTTTTAACTGTGCCAGCCCGTTCGTATTTAGCAGGGTCCCTGTGCGGATTTCTTTTTGCGCTTTCATCTCCCCGGTACCTATAAATAAGGTAAACAGTCCTGCAATTGCCCGCAGTAAAAAACGATCAGTAATAATGAAAGGTGTAGAAAATACAGCCATCGGGGGTTCGCATTTAGTATTCAGTCGCGGTTGATATGTTACCGGATACAGGCAAACCGGCCGCGGCCCATCCGCACCGGCCATTCACCTGTATCGGGGATTAGTAAGCGCCGGGCTGCTGATTATAACCATCCATCGCCTTTTTTCCGGGAAAAAATAGCCCGGCATACAGCCGGGGCCCATTTAGCCGGATTGGGCATATTCCAGTTCGGGGCCGTACCCGGGCTTTCCCGGCAGATGAATACATTCTTTAAGTCCTTAACGGAGGGAAACCCGGTTGCCTATCAGCCGGACAATTCAAGAAGCCGGGGAAACAGCAAAAAAGAGGCGGAATTCCATAAAGATTATTAAAAAGGAAGCCGGTTTACGTAAACGCTACTGTTTCCCAATGAACCGGTTCCGGACCAGCCACCCGGGCACACTCAACTCAGCCGGATGGCTTGCAAATTCCAGCCTTTGTACGTAAATTCGGCCCCGGAAACAAAACCAGTATTGGTCCATGGCTTCCGGGATTCCGATTCCGGCCCTGGGCAATCCTGGTGTCACCAATTTCTATTAACCGGCCCTTTAGAAAATGAATAACCTAAAACCTATCAGTATGAAAGTTTTATTAATGGCAATCGCCCTTGTTAGTATCGGCTTGTTTTCCTGTAAAAAAGACTCCCCCGACAACAATAACCAGGAGGTGAATACCTGGACGTTCAAGGCCCAGGGCACCACCTATAAGGGAGTACTCTTCTGGGATCCTCTTCTCAATACCCTTCTCCAGGGGAATAACAGTTATACCTTTACCATGTTGGGGGGTGAAGCGAATTCAGACCGGACATTCAATATCGTGATGTCCCTTGCAGATACGACATTTACATCCAAGAATTATCAGTCCGGCATATCCGGGAATGACGATATTACTGCCTTTTATTTTACACATGGCATAGCCGGTAACACCATATACGAGTCAAGCAATTATTACCCCGGACCGGTGATGAATTATACAATTGAAACGTATAATGCGGCTACCCGGGTGCTTGTTTTCACGTTCAGCGGCAATACACAGGATGCAAACGGCGTCCTTATTCCCGTCACCGAGGGAAAAGTAACATGCAAGGTTGAAAAAATGTAGTGGGGAAAATGGTCCTGTTTCTTTGCTTCATGTTTGATACAAAAAAACCGGCCTGCCTTTCCTTCCAAGTACAATAGCCTGCTAAATTATTACACGATCATGCAGATAGTGGGCGGGAATAACGGATTTCTCCCCGATAGCGAATTGTCGGGTCACAGCAATAAGAAAGGGATTACCGGAACAAGCCCCAGTAGAATGAAACGGCCCGGATTAACAGTTCATCCTTACTAGATATTTCTACCTCACCCATGCCGGCTTTGTGATTGCAAACTATCTTCAGCAACAAACAAAATTGCCTGAACGGGCCGGGACCGGGAAACCGGTGCCGGGACAATTACAGTAATATTCTGTAAATCAGACCCCTCGCACGGAAACCCGGCGGTGACAGGATTGGCTGGATGCTGACCCGTCCCGGAAGCAATAAGTCTTGTTGCCGGCATCGGAATAACGGGGGAAGCTTTTTTGGGTTAATTTTATATCAATTCGGCTGTCCCGCCAAAACCGTAACTTCAAACAACCTCAGCCAATGAACAAACTCGATATTTTATCGAATATGGACAACCCCGGGGAACTTGAAAAAATGTACCGGGATAACAGGGCGGCATTTAAAAAAGCATTCCTATCGCTTTACCCCGAATTAACCGGCAACAAGCTGGCGGCCTTCTGGTATGAAAGACTAAATTACGAAGGCCGGGAAATTTCATGGGGAAGCAGTACTGAACTACTCTTTGTAGTATTTCTTTCACTGATCGCAGGCTTTATTGCGAAAATTCCTGACTGGTTTAACCTGAATGACGAGCTTTTCTATCAGCGGAATGCCGGGTTTATTGTTTTCCCTTTATTAACTGCCTATTTCAGCTGGCGAAAAAAAATATCTATAAAAAAAATGACGCTTGCCGTTCTTGTTTTTTTAACAGCCGTCATTTTTGTCAACCTTTTACCCGCGGATCCCGAAAGCGATACCCTGGTACTGACCTGTATTCATTTACCGCTGTTTTTGTGGGCCGTTTTAGGATTTATATTTGTCGGCGACCACACAAAAAACCACCCTGAACGTCTCGCGTTCCTGCGCTACAATGGCGATATGGTAATTATGACTACGCTCATCCTGATCGCCGGCGTCCTGCTTTCCGGAATTACAATCGGCCTTTTTTCCGTGATCGGATTTTCCATAGAAAAATTCTATTTTGACCATATCGGCCTTATCGGCCTTGCCGCCTCCCCGATCATCGGAACCTATGTAACGCAAACCAACCCCCAGTTGGTGAATAAGGTCTCTCCTGTTATTGCCAGGTTATTCAGCCCCCTGGTACTGCTGATGCTTGTTGTTTACCTGGCAGCCATCCTGTACTCCGGCAAGGATCCGTATAATGACAGGGATTTCCTGGTAATCTTTAATCTGCTCCTGGTGGGGGTCATGGCGATTATCCTTTTTGATATCGCCGAAACAACCGGGAAAAGCCGGGACCGGGCGGGCAGCTTTATCCTGCTGGCTTTATCCCTGGTTACCGTAATCGTAAACGGCATCGCGCTATCGGCGATCTTATTCAGAATTTCGTCCTGGGGTTTTACCCCAAACCGGCTCGCGGTCCTGGGAAGCAATCTACTCATGTTGCTCAACCTGTTACTGATCACATTCCGGCTTGCCAAAAATGTTACCAGGGGGACCGGGCTGAAAGAAGCGGAGGCTACAATTTCAGCTTTTCTCCCGGTTTATATCGCCTGGACAATAATCGTAACCTTTATTTTCCCCTTGCTTTTTCACTTCGGTTAGCAGGCTAAACCGGAATGGTGCCATCCGGGTAAACAGCCGTAAAGATGATAAAATGAATAGCCCCACAATGCCAGGCGTTCAAACAAATTATTCCGTAATTTGACAGCGAACGCCCGGTCCCGGCCCCCCATTCAGTGAGCCGATGCGCGCCGGCCTTTTTTACTAACACCGAAAATAAAAAACATCCATCCATGTCAAGGCTAATTCTCCTGCTCATGTTGCTCACCGGGTACCAGAGTTTTTCGCAGGAAAATCTCTCCATCCAAAACATTGGTAACCGGAAAACCTACAGTTTAAACGGCAAGTGGAATTATATTGTTGACCCCTACGAAACAGGCTATTATAATTTTCATTTAGACCAGTATGATACCCGGAAGGATTTCCAGATGGGAGCCTACTACTTTAATTACCATTCACCTAACAAGCAGGACCTGGTGGAATATGATTTTGACAAATCACCGGTCATGAATATCCCGGGGGACTGGAATTCACAGGCGAAAGATTTGTTTTACTACGAAGGAACCGTATGGTTTAAAAAATCCTTTGACTATTCGTTAAAAGCAGGCAAACGCCTGTTCCTGAATTTTGGCGCCGTTAATTACAAAACGGATGTGTACCTGAATGGAATCAAACTGGGTGCCCATACCGGTGGCTTCACTTCCTTCGGCTTTGAGGTATCCGCCCTTATAAAGAGCAGCAATAATTTCCTGGTTGTTAAGGTGGATAACAAAAGGCAGAAAGATGCCGTTCCCAGTACCAATACGGACTGGTGGAATTATGGAGGTATTACCCGGGATGTCACATTGGTCGAAACGGAAGATACCTTTATAGAAGATTATTCCATCCAGCTGGATAAACAGGATACTACCAAAATCACCGGCTTTGTGAAAGTAAATAATGCCAGGCCGAATGATTCGGTCACTATCAAAATTCCGGAACTCCATCTCTTCTATAAAACAAACCTTACAACAGACAGCATTATCAATTTTGAGTTCTTTGGCAAAAATATTAAGTACTGGACCCCGGGGGAGCCAAAACTGTACCAGGTCCTTTTATCATATAACAGCCAGGTGTTGGAAGATAAAATCGGGTTCAGGACAATTGCGACCAGGAGCGGGAAAATACTCCTGAACGGGCAGCCGGTTTTCTTAAAAGGTATTTGTATTCACGAGGAAAATGCCAGGGGCGGCAGGGGAAATTCAAAAGAAGATGCGCTGCGTTTATTGACCTGGGCCAAAGAACTGGGTTGTAATTATGTCCGCCTGGCCCACTACCCCCATAATGAAAATATCGTCCGTCTCGCTGATAAAATGGGTTTGCTGGTTTGGGAAGAGATCCCGGTTTACTGGTCTATCAATTTTAAAAACCCTGCTACCTATCAAAATGCCGAAAACCAGTTAAAGGACATGATCACCCGTGACAAAAACAGGGCCAGTGTGATTATCTGGTCCATGGCGAATGAAACCCCGTTGTCAGCAGAAAGAACAAAATTCATCACCGACCTGATCAGCGTTGCCCGGGAAAAGGATCCCACCCGGCTGATCAGCGCCGCGCTTTTGAGTGAAAGCAAGGACGGCATTCATACGATCAATGACCCCCTGGGGGCGTATATTGACCTGGTTGCCTTTAACCAATACCTCGGCTGGTATGGCGGTAACCTGGAAGACGCGGAAAAAATAAAGTGGACCAGTATCTACGATAAACCCCTGATCGTTTCCGAATTCGGGGGAGATGCCAAACAGGGGCTTCATGGAAATAAATATGACCGCTGGAATGAGGAATTCCAGGAATACCTCTATATCCAGAACCTGAAGATGATTGATAAAATACCCAACCTGGCGGGCTTGTCTCCCTGGATCCTGGTTGATTTTCGCTCCCCGCGGCGGCTGCTCCCCGGCATACAGGATGGCTATAACCGGAAGGGATTGATCTCCAATGAGGGCAAAAAGAAAAAAGCGTTTTGGATAATGAAAAAATATTATGGGAATAAACGGTAAAGAAACCGGAATTATCATTCCATAACAGCCTGCCGTATAAGATGGAAGAATAAAAAAACGAAAATCAAAAATGCAGTAGTATCCAATGCTGTTCCATTACGACTAAGGATTGTTGTGGCCGCCCTGCGTTTCCTTAATAAGCCAGGGTGCCATCACTACAACAAACACTGCTCACCTGATCAGTATCATGGTTTTTTAGCGTCAAAAAGCCGAAACTTTGCAAAACTGAGTTTTGAAAAATTCGATTGTTGTCAGGCAGGTTCTCCCCTTTATCCAGTGGTACGGGCTGATGATTTTTTTTACCTTACTCGCTGACTTCCTTCTTCATCGCTTACAATGGGTTTCTGTGGGCCGCTACCTCGGGTATGCCGGGACAGCCCTGGTGCTGCTGTCTTTTCTTTACTCCCTGAGAAAACGAAAATTCATTGCTTCCGGATCTCCAAAACAATACCTGGCCCTCCATGAATACCTGTCATGGGCCGGGTCTGTTATGATCCTTGTTCATGCGGGTATCCACTTCAATGCCATCCTGCCCTGGCTGGCTGTTTTACTGTTGCTGATCGTGGTCGCCAGCGGGCTGACCGGTAAATACCTCCTGAAAAAAGCGAACGAAACCCTGAAAGAGAAAAAAAAGAGCCTGCTGGCCACAGGAAGCAGTCCGGAAGAAGCCGATAAGAAATTATTCTTTGATTCCGTTACCGTGGATATCATGAAAAAGTGGAGGACCGTTCATATGCCGATTACCCTGCTGCTCGGTCTCCTCTCCCTGCTGCATATCCTCAGCATCCTCATGTACGCCAAATGAAAAAGTTATATATACTGGGAATTCTTATAGCCATCATCTGGCTGATGATCCGTTTTCCCTATGCCATGTCCAATCCTGGCGATCTGAGCGCAGGTCATACTGATATCAATAAAAAATGTGAATCCTGTCACCACTACTTCGGCGGCATCCCAAACAGCAAGTGCATTGCCTGTCATAAACTGGCCGGGATCGGTAAGGATACCGCTGATCCCCAAAAAATCCTGTTTCATGAAGGGCTGGGCGCCCATTCCTGCCTTTCCTGTCATACAGATCACAAAGGGGTTAACCCGGCGATGGCGACAGGCCAGTTTAACCATTCCGTCATAACAAGCAGCCTATTGAATACCTGTACCAGTTGTCATAAGCAACCAGGCGACAGCTTGCACAATCACCTTACAGCGGCTTGCGGTAATTGTCACAATACCAATAACTGGAAAAGCGGGGCCTCCTTTGATCATAACATGATTGAGCCATCCATCCGGAACGAATGCCAGTCCTGTCACAAGCCCCCGGTTGATAATTACCACCAGTCCATTACCAACAATTGCCAAAAATGCCATACAACGGGCAAATGGGTTCCTTCCACCTTCGAACACTCGGCTTATTTCCGGCTCGACAAAGACCACAATGTAAGCTGCAATACCTGTCATACCAATAATGTACTGACCAGCTATACGTGTTATGGCTGCCACGAGCACACGGAAAGCCGGATGCTGGAAAAGCACAATGAAGAAGGTATTTATACTATTACAAAATGCGCTTCCTGCCATAAAAGTGCGGACGAGCATGATATAAGAGGAAGAGAAAATAACGGACGGAATAAAGACGAAAGCAAGAAGAAAGAGGATGATGATGATGATTAACCCGTTTCGGTCAGCAAAATGATTATGGCAGCAGATCAGGGTCTTTAATTTTTTGCAAGCAAGCACTCATAGAAAAACAACCCCGGGAAACCCGGGGTTGTTGCTGTGTGGTATAAAGTATTACTTATTCCTTCACTACTTTAAGGGATTGCTCCTTCCCGTTGTTCAGCACTTTCAGCAGGTAGATGCCGGCCGGGAGTTTAGACATCTCCAGTTGTGTGTTGACGGAAGAAGCAGTTTGCCGTACGACCATCTTTCCAAATACATCAAAAAGCCGCAGGTCGGCCTGGCCCTTGATCCCCGGAAGGTTTACGGTCAGACTGCCTGACACAACCGGGTTGGGGAAAACGCTGATCTTATCGGTTGATGTAAATTCAGCCGGTACTTCACGGGTGGCCGTACCCAGGGCTACCCGCAGGGTATAGCAACTGCTGGCATTATTGGCCCCGTTATAACCATATACCCGGATATAATATGTACCCGCAGTGTAGGTGCGGCTGATCGTCTCGCTGCTGGTTCCCCCGTTTTGGGAAACAGCCAACTGCGTGGTGCCGTTGCTGCTGTATAATTTTACATCGTAATCAGCAGGCAGCGTGGTCAGCGTGATAGTAGCTGTCCCCCCGGTTGTAACGACGAACTTGTAATAATCAACATCCGTGCTGGAATTGATCAATCCCTTTACATCTGTATTGAAGGGAATGGTTGCCGCACCCGATACCGTTCCGTTAGTTGAATTGTCCAGCGAACTGGCACAAGCTGTTGCAGTGGTAACCGTGGCCTTGATCGTATAGCAGGTGGCGCTGTTCGCCCCGTTGTAACCGAATACCTTGATATAATAAGTACCCGCGGCCTGGTTGGTCAATGACACCGTTTCTGTAGCAGTGGAACTGATACCGGAACCGATCTGGGTACCCGCGCTGTTATAGATGGTCATATCAAAGTCAACACCTGTGGGTCCCACCAGGTTAAAGGTATTACTGGAAGTGGCGGTTGTCACCACTTTGAAATAATCAATATCGGTGCTGGTAGTGATCGCCGCTGAATTGGTCACACCCGCTGCAATGGTTGCGGCTGTGGCCTGTGTTTCATTGGGTTCAAAAGCAGTACCGCATCCGGACGTGGCCGCCGTTGTAAATTGTGCCTGTGTATAGCCACTGCTGCCGCCGCTGCAGTTGGTTCTTACCCTCCAGTCATAGAGAGAAGAAGCGGTCAGCCCGCTTATTGCAACAGAAACAGCAGTTGTACCCGTGGCTGCATTGGTCCAGGTACCGGCTGTATTCAGTTTGTAATCCACATCATAAGAAACGGCTCCTGTTACGGCGGTCCATCCTACCGTGGCGGAGGAAGCTGTAACAGCAGAGGAAGTCAGGCCTGCCGGGGCATTACAGGTCACAGTTGATTGCGTGGTAAACTGAGCCTGCGTATAGCCACTGCTGCTGCCGGAGCAATTGGTCCTCACTCTCCAGTCATAGAGAGAACCACTGGTCAGTCCGCTCAGGGCCACGGAAACAGCGGTGGTACCGGTAGCCGCATTGGTCCAGGTAGCGGATGTGTTCAGTTTGTAGTCCACATCATAAGACAGGGCCCCGCTTACCGCTGTCCAGCTCACTGTTGCGCCGGTAGTGGTAATGGAGGAAGCAGTCAAACCGGCCGGGGCTCCGCAACCGGCACCGGATGTGATCGTGAAGTTGGTATTGGAAATGTCAAAAAAGATATTGCCCACCGCTTCAATCTTAATTCTCGCCGTGGTACTGGGTGTATTGGGAATCGTCACGGCTTCAGTACCATCGTTGGGTGTGCTGGCCACCAGGGTGCTGAAGGTAGTGCCGCCGTCGGTGGAAATGGAAATTTTTACATTGGCACAACTAACGGGTGCAGCCGTGGTATTGGCAACCGACCAGGTAATGGTCTGGGATGAATTGCCCGCCCAGGAAACCGCCGTGTTGGGCGCTGTAACCTGGAAGGGACCAGAGGTATTGCTCACCGTTATGACCCTATCCGCAAAGGAAGTCTGGCCCACGCTGACCGGGGCGGTGGACCTATAGACCGCATTATCCCTTACGGTTAAGCGGAAATTAAGAGTTCTTGAAACAGAACTTAATGCTTCTGTATTCGCGCCCGCATCCCCGCCGGTAAGCGGACCAGATACTAAACCGCCGGCCAGAATGGTTTCCATTTTGGGGAAATACCTGGTCGGAGAAGTAACCGGGCGAAAGGAAATCCAGTTAGGACCCGTGGCTTTTGTGGCGCTGGCTACACTGCTGGCCCCCGTCTGGGTGGATGACGCATTATCATTTTGTTCCCAGCAATAGGTCAGCACATCACCGGCATTGGCATCTGTGGCTGAACCGGTCAGGGCAAAAGGCGTGCTGATGGGAATCGTAAAATTGCCGCCTGCGGAAACAACCGGTGTGGCGTTATTGGCCGCTACACTGGTGGTAACCGGACAGGTCTTGGTTCCCAGGTTCGCCTGTATCTGCGCGATAGACGCCTGGTGATAGAAATCAAAAGAATGCGGGGCCAGGTCCTGGCTGGTGATCCCGGCATAACCCATAATAGTAATACCGGAACCGGGTTCCTTATTCACCCCCGTACCTTCATTACTCATGGAGAAAGTATGGTTGGCTCCCATCTGGTGCCCCATTTCATGTACGACATAGTCAATATCAAAATTATCACCCTGGGGAATACCATCTGCCGGTGAGGTATAACCGCTTCCTTTGGAACCGTTGGTGCAGATACAACCGATACAGCCGGCATTCCCGCCACCGCCGGTAGCACCGAACAGGTGACCAATATCGTAATTCGCGTCCCCGATAACGGAAGTCAGGGTGTTCTGCAATTCCGTATTCCAGGCGCCGCCGGTACCGCTACTGGCAGGAGAATACGGGTCGGTGGACGCATTGTAATAAATAACATTGGTGCTTGCCGAAATCAGGTTCAGGTGAACCGCCAGGTCTTTTTCATAAACCCCGTTGCAACGGGTAAGGGTTGCATTGATCCCCGCGAGTACGAGGTTTACCTGCGCGGCACCGGTGGCGCCGAAATAATTCGAATACTCGGCTGTCACAGATTGCGCCAGGCGCATCGTTTTCAGGTCACCGCCGGAACGGGCTGTAAGGCCCGTATTGAGAAGACCGGTATGCAGGCCGGTTGCCAGCTGCCTGTCCACCGTGGAACAGGTCCAGGGCAGGCTGCCCCGCGTACGCTGTGATTTAAATACGGCATACACCTGGTGATCGGCAGAATAAGGTTCCATGAACTCATTTTCTTTTTCTGTCCTGAACACCATGGTTTGAATACCCTGGGGAGAATAACTCAGTTTCAGGGTAGCCGAAGGGTCTGTAATACCGCGTCCGGAAAAAGCCCTGATCTCCGGGAAGCGGGCCTGCAGATCCGGTTCGAAATTGGACGCTTCGAATACTTCGAAATCTTCCAGTTGCCCCTCGGCATTGGGAAGGCTGATCACGGCTGCATGACGGGAAGTATTTCCCAGCACCGTGAACAGGTCCTGCCTGAGCTGGCCGGGCGCCAGGTCAAATAGCCGGAATGTTAGGGGAAAAGACAAGCGGGCTACCGCTTTATCTGTTGTGACCCGGTCTGCAGCCGGATGCGGGGACCAATAGTTTCTCTGTTGTGCCGTCACTGTATAGATCCAGGTACAGGACAGCATAAGCAAGGCGAGTCTTTTCATCATAAAATGTGGTTTGGTGTGTAAATTGTTTCAAGCCTCCGAATATAAATTAGTCGGCTGAACAATTGTTCGTATAAATACCCGGAAAGTTTCGCATGTGGATAATTTGTTATGCAAATAGTCGATAATTTTCAGGTCTTTGCGGGTATCTGCCGGAATCTGCCGGTTTGGTATAGACGAAACTGGGGAGGAGTCCTTCTCTATCAATCTTTTTGAAAAAGGGGCTTTTGAAGGAAGAGCGGTTTGAAAATTATCACAGGTCCCCGGAGAACTCTATCTTCCTCCTTGTACCTTTATTCAGCGCCATCTGCTTGACGGCCGTTTTAAAAAATCAAACCACCGATTTAAAGAGCCGTATGAACAATTCCTTTTCCCGCCGCCTCAAAATGCTCGGAATGCTCCTGCTCCTGCTGGGACTAATCACCGGGCTGGTCCTGATGAATTTTAAAAATCCCCGTATGGGGCTCTCCTCCCACCTGGAAGGCATACTGAACGGCCTGCTCCTTGTGGCAGCCGGATTTCTCTGGGACGAATTGAAATTAGCCACCCGGGCCAAACGATCGGCGGGCTGGTTATTGCTGTACGGCACTTACTCCAATTGGTTCTTCACCTTGCTGGCAGCTGTACTGGGAACTTCCCGGATCACACCGATTGCGGGAGCCGGATATACCGGGACCCGTCTGCAGGAAAATATCCTGTCAGCCGGATTTATATTGGTCGGGCTCAGCATGCTCGTTGCAGTAACCCTGATGGTTTACGGACTGCGCAGTAAATTCAAAGCATAACCCCTTATCCTTTTATTATTCTGTTAAAATGGCCGGGATAATGTGGAATCAGCACCCGTTCGGCTCTACATTTATTCAAAACCCCTGCTATGCATACCCGAATTTCCACCCTGGCAGCACTGCTCTGCCTGCTCTCCGCTTGTTCCGGCACCAACAACAGGGAGCCTCAGCAACTCCAAACGCCAAAGGCCCTGGAAGCGGAAAAGAGCTCCTATTCCATTGAATTAAGCAAAAGAGGCCCGGCCGACCTGGTGGAAGAACTCTACCAGGAAATTGCGGAAAAACAACCCGCCCTGAAAAAACTGGAGGAGCAGATCAGCGAACTCCGTGCCGGGGAAAGCGATTCCACGGAAAACCTCAATCAGTTTATCAATAAGAACAATTCCTATTACGAGGCAACAGAAAAACACCTTTCCCGCATCAGCGATTCCCTGCTGAAGGACCGGATCAGGGAACTGATCCGCGGCAGTTTCTCCCGGTATAATAATGCTGTAAACCACCCCGGGCAATTACTGAAAATAATTGAGCACAACAATCTTTCACTGGCAGATCTCCATGCGGCTGTAAAACTGGTTCAAACCCTCCGGGTGATGGAAAAATATCAGCAGGATCATAAACCGTCCACGGATCCGCTGGAAAAATTTATACTAAACCAGGAACTGGCAAAACAGGGAGCGGATTCCCTGGCCCGGTAGCCTTTTTTAAGTGAACCCGGCAATTTGATTAATTCATAATTTCATATTCTAACCCTGATCTGATAAAACAACCGGCTATGTCCCATGTTCTGATTCTCGGAGGTACCACATTTGATCATATTGTTTACCTGGACCAGTTTCCGAAACCCCTGCCCCAGACCATCCACCAGGCCCGCTTCCATGAAACCACCGGATCCACCGGGTCGGGTAAAGCACTTTGTTTAACAAAACTGGGGGTACCGAATACGCTGTATTCCGTGCTCGGGGATGATCCTTATGGTAAACATATCATTAAACACCTGCAGGACTCAGCAGTGGATTTTATCTATGATATTGATCCGGGCGGCACCGAGCGCCATATCAACCTGATGAATGCGGATGGAAACCGGATTTCCATTTTTATCAGGACCTCATCCGAACATCCTCCTTTCACTATTCCCCTGATCGAATCACAACTTGCCAAAAGCGACCTGCTGGTGCTGAATATAATCGCTTATTGCAAAGACCTGGTTCCCCTGCTATCCAATTATAAAAAACCGGTCTGGACCGACCTGCATGACTATACCGATGACAACCCCTATCACGAACCTTTTATTAATGCGGCTGATATTATTTTCCTCAGTTCAGATAACCTGCGGGATTATAAATCTACTATGCAGCAACTGATCAGCCGGGGAAAAAAACTGGTCCTTTGCACCCATGGGAAACAGGGATCCACTGCCCTTACAGCCGAAAGCGAATGGCTTTATGAACCGGCACTGACCGGTTTTCCCCTGGTGGATTCGAACGGAGCCGGGGACAATTACTTTGCAGGTTTCCTCTATGCCTGGAAGAAAGGTAAATCCACCCGGGAATGTATGCAGTATGGAACCCTCTGTGCTGCATGCTGCATCGGGTCACCGCAACTGGTAGCGGAAAGCCTTTCGGCTGCCGGCTTGGAAGAGCTGTACTGCAGCCGGTACCAGTGAACAGGCCGGTAGCAGGATGTACAACCGAAAATAACATACGGGCTGATCCAAAAAAAAGCAGCGAATAAACCGCTGCTTTTCTTTTACAAATAATGATTATCAGGTTATCACTTCACAAAGGGCAGCACTTCTGCCGTTCCATCCTGGTGCAGCATCCTCAAATAATATAAACCGGCTGCCATTCTTTCATTCCGGATCGTAAGGGATGTTTCTCCGGATAATTTTTGGGCAAATACCTGACTGCCGGAAGCAGTGTACACCCGGATTAAAGTAATCCCGGGTCTAAGGCCCGACAGCAGGATGTTGTTGCCAAGCAGTGCAACACGGGTTTTAGCCACAACCGTCAGCACCCTTATTTCACTGTATGCAAAACCGGAACCTGCGTTAAGGATCTTTAACCGGAAATATTTTGTGGCCACGAGTTCGCCGGTATTCACGGTATAGACCTGGCGGCCGGGCATATTGCGGGCAGTCACCGTAATTCCGCTCTGCCATTGCAAACCATTGCTGCTGTATTCCACCTGGTAATTCAGCAAATCCGATTCCTGGTCGCTCACCCAGGTCAGGATACCTTCTTTTTGCGAATTGAGCCGGGCTTCAAATGATACTAATGTTACCGGTAAGGGAAAACAATCGAGTGCCGGTGCGGCTTCAAAGCTCAGCCCGGTAACGGTAGTTCCGCCGGCACCTGCCGTAGCACCGTTGGATGTAAACTCAGTTACAGCCGATGAAGAAGTGGTGCCATTGGCTCCGCCGGTAACAACAAGACCGGGTGTACCCGTGCTACGGATATAACCACCGCCACCACCACCACCGGGTCCTTCATTCTCTGCAGATACGATCAATTGATTACCCCCGGTACCGCCATTCGCCGTAATGGTACTGGTACTGATCGTACCCTGTACATTCAACCGGATGGCCCCTCCGGCACCGGCCCCACCCGGCGCATCATTATGTCCGCTGATCGTGGCTCCGGCATTGGCCCCGTTTGCAGTAATGGAACCGGTTCCGCCCAGGTTGCCGGTAACCAGTAAATAAATAATACCCCCGCCATTTCCCCCATTTTGCGCCGCGCTGTTATTTGCATCACCCGCGCCGCCGCCGCCACCCATAAACAAGGTATTGGCTGTATAAGTCAGGGGTCTTCCACCCAGTCCTCCCGCTTCACGGCGGTTATCACCTCCCCAGCTTGCATTCCCGGGAGCTACCGTTGTTGCATCCTGGTTACTGGATCCGTAAGAATATCCGCCCCGGCCTCCGCCGGATGAATTGGTCAGGGCATTTCCATTGGCAATATACCCCGGATCCAATGCCCAGGCACTGGAAGGGTTTGAAGCATTTACAACCATCACCCCCTGTCCGCTCCAGCTATTGCCATTATCCGCATTGGCCCCCCCGCCACCGCCGGCATTGTGAGCATTGCCGCCACCGCCACCATTGGCCGGAGCACCCCGGTCATAACGCCCGTTTAATGCGTCGTAATCCGCCTGGTAACCCACAACGCTCTCTCCCTTCTCGCCCCCATCTGTGGCTGCACTGTTTACATAATTGACCGGACCACCCGGCGCCCCGGATGTGTTATTCTCAACAGCCCCGCCACGGTACCCGATCCCGTTTGCAGTGACTGATCCATTTATACTGGCATTTCCATTTATTTCAAGCGCAACAATTCCCCCGGTAAAAGAACCGCTCCAAGCGGAAGCCGTTACAGATGCACCGCCGTTAACAGTCAGTCCGCTGAGCCGGGGTATTCGAATCACCTGCACTCTTTCCCTGCCCCCCACCGCATAACTATTAGTGAGACCGGAACAAAAAGTGATCAGGTTGGCGCTAACCGAACGCACCAGCTTTAATTCGTAAACACCCGTATTGTTGGCAGCTGTTACGGTACCATAGTTGACCGTATTTGTAGTATTGATTGTTGCCCCCTGCATCTTAATGATCATGATCAGATCCCCATATCCAAGGGCCGCTGTGGCATAGGGATTATTAGCGGCCCCGGCGATTGCACCCGAAGCCAGGCTGGCCGCATCCGACACACTGATGGAAATGCTGCCGGCATTGGCCGTGGAAGCCAGGGTGGTGTACCGGTTGAACACAACACCGGCTGTGGAAACGGTCGCCGCTCCATCCTTACCTGCCTGTGAAAAACCAATAGCTGGAAAACTCATTAACAGGAAACAAGAAATCTGGCGAAAAAAAAGAAATACTTTACTCATACCATTTTTTTTGGCCGCGAAATTATGGAAATATTACGAGAAAACACTTAGTCGCTTTATACAACATGTTGATAACAGACCTGAACCATCCAAAAAATAGGCAACCGGTGCAGAGCCATCAGGGAGCGATCAGCCTTTTACCCGGACATCCGCACCAAAGAATGATACCCCGCTATATTTTAAGCTGCATGACCTTGCTCAGCACCTGCGGGTCTTTCATTGATGAATACTACAATGAAGTTCTATCGCAAGACATTGCGCAGTCTGCCTGGTTTATTATATTTGATTTATCCAGGTAAGGTCCGTTTTCTATAATTATACCACTCTTTCAGGGATTGTGCTGAAAACTGCAACCCTGGCCTTCGACCATGGGCTATGCACTGGCGAGCGACTACAAACTACTAACTCCCTCATTCCCAAACTCCTGTTTCTTAACAAAGATCAGGTGTTACAAACCGCTGAAAACCTTACCTTTGCCGCACCATTTGCAAAACAAAAAGAAAGGATTTTCTAACAGTATTCATTAAAAAACAAGCAGATATGGCAGATATTTTCGAACGTTTATTGAAGAATGCCGGCCCTCTTGGTCAGCACCGTGAAAGGGCCCATGGTTATTTTGCTTTCCCAAAACTGGAAGGGGAAATCAACAGCCGCATGAAATTCCGTGGTAAAGACATGATTGTATGGAGCCTGAACAACTACCTGGGACTGGCCAACCATCCCGAAGTGAGAAAAGCAGACGCGGAAGGCGCCGCTACCTACGGACTTGCTTACCCCATGGGCGCCCGGATGATGAGTGGTAACAGTAACCTGCACGAACAATTAGAAGCAGAACTCGCTGCTTTTGAACATAAGGAAGACGCCGCCCTGCTGAACTACGGGTACCAGGGCATGGTGAGTATCATTGACCTGCTTTGCAGCCGTCATGATGTGATCGTTTATGATGCCGAAAGCCATGCCTGTATCATTGACGGGGTTCGGCTGCACCCCGGCCACCGGTTTGTATTTAAACACAATGATCTCGAAGACTGCGAAAAGCAATTACAGCGTGCCACGGCCCTGGTTGAAAAACAAAAAGCCGGCGGGATCCTGGTCATCACTGAAGGTGTATTCGGAATGGCCGGTGATCAGGGCAAATTAAAAGAGATCACCGCCCTGAAAAAGAAATACCAGTTCCGCCTGTTGGTGGACGATGCACATGGATTCGGTACACTGGGTAAAACAGGAGCCGGCGCCGGTGAAGAACAGGGCTGCCAGGACGAGATCGATCTTTATTTCTCCACTTTCGCCAAATCAATGGCTTCGATCGGCGCCTTTGTAGCCGGTAAAAAAACCATTATCGATTATATCCGGTACAATATCCGCTCTCAGATCTTCGCCAAGAGTTTACCCATGCCTTTGGTAATCGGTAACCTGAAAAGACTGGAGCTGCTCCGTACCCGCCCCGAGCTGAAAGAAAAACTCTGGAGCAATGCCCGGAAACTGCAAAACGGATTAAAAGAAAGGGGATTTGATATCGGGAATACGGATTCCGTGGTAACCCCTGTATATATGAAAGGAGATGTGCCCGAAGCAACCGCCATGGTGATGGACCTGCGGGAAAATTATGGCATATTCGCCTCCATCGTGGTGTACCCGGTGATCCCGAAAGGACATATCATCTATCGCCTGATCCCCTCCGCTATCCATACGGATGAGGACATCGAACTGACCCTGAAAGCCTTCTCGGAAACCAAGAAAAAACTGGATGCCGGGGAATACAAAGTAGAAGCAATTCCCGATATGGCGGAAACTAAGTAAACAGGTAGCAACTATATAAAGAGGCTGTTCCAAATAAGGACAGCCTCTTTTTTTGGCCCGGAATTCAAGTTGACGATTTATCAATCAGTCAAACTATCAACCCATCGTCCTGCCAACTTTTCCACCTGTGGTATCTGTCATTCCCCCCCTTTCCCCTACATTTACCCCATCAAAAATTATCACATTATGCGTAAGTTATTTATGCTGCTGCTCCTGTTGCCC
The DNA here is from genome assembly GCA_016192105.1 of Sphingobacteriales bacterium. Lineage (GTDB taxonomy): Bacteria > Bacteroidota > Bacteroidia > Chitinophagales > Chitinophagaceae > JJ008. The sequence continues at coordinate 282,598 of JACPUV010000026.1, forward strand.
TTCGTGGCAATGGCGCAAACCAAGCCGATCACGCTGGAAGATATTTATAAGAAAGGCACTTTCCGCGGTGAATTTGTACCTGCCGTCTTTGACAACACGAAGAAGGAACCTGAACTGAAAACGGATGGCCTGAAAGATGAAAATGGGACCCCCTTCGGACACCCCGATGAGGAAATCGCCAGCCCTTCCCATAACGGCCGCTGGCTCCTGAAGAAAGGGACCGAGCCGATCTACCGGCGTTCTTCCAAATCATTTGTGTATCTCTTTGACGAGGCCAGCGGTAAACTCAGTAAACTGGAAGAAGAGAAACTGCTTCATCCCGGCTTCTCACCTGATGGCAGCAAGATCGCTTATGTAAAGGCAAACAATTTGTATATCTACGATATCGCAACCGCCAAAGCCACGGCCGTTACCACCGATGGGAAATGGAACGGGGTTATCAACGGTAATTGTGACTGGGTATATGAGGAAGAATTCGAATTTACCAGGGCCTATGACTGGAGCCCCAAAGGAAATTACCTGGCCTATTACCGGTTTGATGAAAGCCAGGTAAAGGATTACAACCTGACCATCTATGACAATGCTCACAACAAAGACTACCGGTACAAATACCCCAAGGCCGGGGATAGCAATTCCAATGTGGACATTTATATCTATGATGTAGCCAACCGCACAAAAGCCAAAGCCCAGTACGAACAAGGCGATATTTATATCCCACGGATCAAATGGACCCGGGACGACAACACACTGGTTGTTTACTGGATGAACCGCCACCAGAATGACCTGAAGCTCCTGGCCACCAATGCGGTTACCGGGGCCAGTACCCTCCTCTACCAGGAAACCAACAAATATTATGTGGAGATCAATGACGACTGGTGGTTCCTTAAAGACGGCCGGCATTTCCTCTTCACCAGCGAAATGAACGGTTATAAACATTTATACCTGTACAGCCTGGATGGCAAGACCAAAATTCAGCTGACCAAAGGCAGTAATGAAGTAACCGAGGTGAATGCTGTGGATGAAGCGAACAAGCGGATTTATTTTACCATGGCCTGGCCCCGTCCCATGGACCGCAATGTATTCGTTACCGATTTTGCCGGGAAGAAAACCTGGCCCCTTACCCAGGGAGAAGCCTGGCACCGGGTGGAATTCAATGATGATTTTACTAAATTCTTCGATTACCGCTCGGACCTGAATACCCCGCAAACCGTAACCCTGAATAAAGTAGTGGCGGACAAGAAAAAAGGCATCAGCGCCATACTGGAAAAGACCGTGAATGAAAGTGCCAAACTCAGGGGAAAAATGGAGGAATACGGGTATGGTAAGGCTGAATTTATCCGGGTACCCAACAGCAAGGGAGACACACTTAACGGCTGGATGCTGAAACCGGCCGGATTTGATCCTTCTAAAAAATACCCGGTATTGTTCTGTAACTATGGCGGACCGGGTTCACAGCAGGTGGCCAATCGTTTCGGAGCCGTCAGCTCCTGGCACCAGTTGCTGGCGCAAAAAGGATTTATCGTGGTCAGCGTGGACAATACCGGTACGGGTTTCCGGGGTGAGGAATTTAAAAAGAAAACCTATCTCCAACTGGGGAAATTCGAAATTGAAGACCAGATCGATGCGGCCAAATACCTGGGTGCGATGCCCTTTGTGGACAAAGATAATATCGGGCACTGGGGCTGGAGTTTTGGCGGATTCATGAGTTCACTGGCCATCACCAAAGGAAATGAAGTATTCAGTGCCGCCGTGGCTGTTGCCCCCGTGACCAACTGGCGGTACTATGATAATATTTATACGGAGCGGTATATGCGCACACCGGAAGAAAACGCGAAAGGATATGACGATAACTCCCCGGTGAATTTCACCGACCGCATCAAGGGCAAATACCTGATCATACACGGTACGGCGGATGACAATGTGCATTTCCAGAATGCCACACAAATGATCACCGCCCTGGTAAAAAGCAATATTGACTTTGAAAGCGCCTATTACCCGAACAAGAACCATGGGATCGGCGGCCAGGCGGACAACACCACATTCCACCTCTGGAGCAAGATGACCAACTGGATTCTGAACAATATGGGCAATGCCAATACGCAAAAAGCGGGAAGCCAGGGGAAACAACCCAGGGCATTTTAGCCGGCGCTGAGTAATCCGCAGCCTGTCTGACCTGCCCGCTTTGCCGCGGGACGGACAGACAGGCTTTTGTTTTCATGTCCTTTCCTGCCGGACAGGCTGCCGGGCTAAGAAATCCGCAGAAAAAACCGATGGTAAAAAGCGCAGTGCCCCATCCGCCAGGATGACGGGCCGGGGCTAAAAAAAAGAACCCCCGATGTAAAATCGGGGGGCCCTAATCAAAAACCATTAACCATTAAACCTTATCCTATGAAAATTCATTGCTAATATCGTCATTAATGCGAAATCACAAAACATTTACCCGTCATTTTTTGTCCTGCGGGGCCAAAATCATACAAAAACAATCTTTTTTTGATTTTACTCAACCTGCTCATAATGAGTTTTGTAGCCTTGATACTACATTCGGGGGCGTGCAATCGATTGCGCAAATTGAGCTACCTTCCCTCAACTTTATCCAGTTTTACAAGGCAATCTACGCGTTATGAAGAAAATAATTGTGGCCATCACCGGGGCCAGCGGTTCGGTATATGCTGACCAGTTACTGAAAAAGCTGATTGTACTGAAGGATCAATGGGAAGCCCTTTCCCTGGTCATGACCCCGAATGCCAAAGAAGTTTGGAAGACCGAACTGGGTCATGAATCCTGGACCGAATTCCCGGTCCGGCTATATGGAACGACCGATTTTTCGGCGCCTTTCGCCTCCGGTTCGGGACAGTATGATACGATGATCATTATTCCCTGTTCCATGGGCACCCTGGGCCGTATTGCCTCGGGTATTTCCAATGACCTGATCACAAGAGCGGCCGATGTGGTACTGAAAGAAAGAAGAAAACTGATTTGCGTGATCCGTGAAACGCCCTATAACCTGGTTCATATCCGCAATATGGAAACGGTGACTTTGGCCGGTGGGATCATTTGTCCTGCCACACCTTCTTTCTACAGCCGTCCCCAAACCATTGAAGAAGTTGCCGCCACGGTGGTGGACCGGGTGCTGGACCTGGCGGGGATGCGCATTGACACTTACCGTTGGGGGAAATAAAGCGGACCATGCAGCAGACAAAGCTTATCCATAGACCGGCATAAAGATTTTTCTCCCTGTTTTGGAGTCCCGGGTTCAGCCTGCGTCTGCTAAAAAAAGGCTGCACCAGTGACCTGGTACAGCCCAAACATACACCATCATGAACCAACTAATCGGTGAACTTACCACCAGCGTTAATCCAATTTGTAATTTTTTGTCTTTCCGACAGGGGTATCTGACCTGTAGGCGGCATGGCCGAAGGGCTGGCATCCACAGCTCTTGCCTTGATCCGGTCTTTAAACGTAACAATATTGCAATCCACCGTCCAGTTCATTCCTCCTTCCTGCTGGGTGTTATTATGACAGGGCACACAGTTTGCCTGCAATACCGCTTTTACATCCAGAAACAAGGGACCGGCAGGCAGGTTGGAAACTGCGGTGGAAGGACTGTTCCCGTTGCAGCCATTGGCATCCTTTGCCTGTACCGTATAATTTCCGGCACCCAGGTTGGGGAATAAATTGGATACCTGGAACCCGCCGCCATTCAAACTATATGTATAAGGGCTCGTACCACCTGAAGCAGTGGCCGTAATTGATCCGTTATTCGCCATACAAGGTGTATTCCCTGCAACCGTATTGACGACTGTAATGGTTACACCGGCACATGGATTCGGTGCGGTCAATGTAAAATTGTTGGAACCGGTGCAGCCATTCCCATCCTTGGCAGTGATCGTATGTACGCCTGCAGCGAGGCCGTTAAAATTGCCGCTGGCCTGGAAAGCGCCCCCGTTGATGCTATAAGTAAACCCGGTGCTGCCGGATGCCGTAGCGGCAATACTTCCATCGGTAGTGGCGGCCCCGGTCGGGTTGGTCAGAGTGGCCGTTATGGTGATTGTAATCCCTGCACAGGGATTGGGGGCTGTAAGGGTAAAACTGGCACTGCCCAGGCAGCCATTACCGTCTTTGGCAACAATGGTATAAGCACCGGCTGCCAGCCCGGCGAAATTACCACTGGCCTGGAAGGCCCCGTTGTTGATGCTAAACGTATAATTGCTGCTGCCGGATGCTGAAGCACTGATACTTCCGTCGCTTCCTGCCGGGGTGGTTGGATTGGTTACAGTACCCGTTACCGTTATAGTAACACCGTTGCAGGGATTGGGGGGATTGGCCACCGTAAATGTGGCGGCCCCGGTGCAACCGTTCGAATTCTTAGCGGTCACGGTATAAGTACCGGCTGCCAGTCCTGTAAAAGAAGTGGCTGACTGGTAGGCCCCGGCCCCGATCTTATAGGTAAATCCGCTGCCGCCACTGGCTGTTACGTTAATACTTCCGTCACTGCCGCCCACGGTCGTCGGGTTCGTCACTGATCCGTTTACGCTTACTGTAACGCCGTTACACGGATCAGGGGTGTCGCCCCCACCGCCTTTGCTGCAGGAATACACAATTAATAATAATACGAGGATGACCGCACTCATGCGGGAGGTAAAAATTTGTTTCACTTATGCTGGTTTTATATACTCAATCGCAGCACAGGAAATACAGGTTGCCTGGAAAAGTGCGTACTATTTTTTTTGTTTATGGGGAACCAGTGCGGCAGGCTGTACCGTAACAGAGAATAAGATGCCGGCACTGTTCAGCCTGACTTTTCCATAACCTACACCGGTTAACGGAAGTTTCAAATAGGGTTCCGCGATGAAAGATATCCGGTCGGTTATTTTCCGTTGGTAACCACCTGAAAAACCCAGTACGGTGAAAAAATGCTGGTTGCGGTTCCGTATGGTCCATTCTTTTTGCTGTGTGGCGCCCAAGGCCGAAGTCTTATAATAATAATCATAAGTTTCTCTTTTCATCAGGTAGGAGGAGAGACCGGCTGAAGCAAACCAACTGTGGTTTTTTCGGGCCCCGAAATGATAGCCGAGCGATACCGGTATCTCATAGACCCGGCAGTTGGCATCCACTTTCTCCAGGTAAGGGTAATAGGTATAGAAATTGGGCGGGGGATTATAAGCCGACGGTGAAGCCGAGTACAGTTTGGTAGCCTGGTAAAACCCGGCGCGAATGGAAAACCGCTCTTTAATGATATATCCGATACCGGCCCCCGTTACAAGGCTCGTACGGCCCGGTTTACCGCTTTGGGTAAAACTGGCATCTGGTCCGGCACTAATGGAAATGAATAAACTGTTTTTTTTCTGTTTCCCCGTATTCTTTTTCTGCGGTGCCGGTTGACTGCCGGCTACAGCCATTGCCGCACTGTCTGCTTTCTTTTCCGTGATGGCGACCTTCTCCGCCGCTTTGTCTATTTTCTTTTCCCCTCCATCTGCTGCGGCTGAAGGAACAATGACCGGTGAAGCGGGAACCGGGCTGACCGGTTCAAGCGGTTGTTTTGCCGAACCATCAGCAGCCGCGGAAGCCTGTGCCAGCGGGTCTGTCAAAGGCTGTTGCTTATCCTGATCCGGAACCGCCTGTTTCTTTTTCATTTTTTCCCTCGTATTCCCTGAACCCATACCAACCGGTTTCCTGTAATTGGATGGCAACAGGGATGGTCCCGCAGGATTTATCCCCTGCCTCTCCGGACCGGCAACAGGTACCGATGCAAGCGGGCCAGGTTTTGCAGTTGCCGGTTCACGGCTATTGGTAACAGGAGGAATATTAACTGTTCTTCGCTGAACAGGGGTCTCCGCTCCGGCAGTTTCCAGGGATCCGGGAGCAAGGATACCAGTATCTCTTTTGCTTTCGTTTGCAGCAGCGGGTATATCAGTAATTGCGCTTTGTTTATCCAATACGGACTGTACCGTATAAACAATTCCTGTCCCGCCCAGTATAAAGAGCAATAAGAAGAGCAGGATAAACCGCCGGCGCCTGTCCTCCTTTCGGGGAAGGTGCTTGTCCAGCAGTTTATTCATCCGTCCCCAGGCTTCCTCATTGTAAGCCGGGTGGTGATTATCCGCCGCCTCCTTTATCTTCTTATCAAATTCTTCAAACTGCATTTTTAGCTATTGAAATTTCGTTTTTTTTGAATAGAATCTGTTGCAACTGCCTTCTCGCTTTTGACAGGTTCGATTTCGAAGTCCCCGTTGAAATACCAAGGTGATTGGCAATCTCTTCGTGGCTCAGTCCCTCGATGATGAACAGGTTGAATACCGTCCGGTAACCGGGGGACAAATCCTGGACAGCCCGTATGATCTCATCATACGTCAGCTTTCCCAGGGCATCCTCATTTACAGACGGCATATGATACACCATATTATCCAGCGAAGTCACCATCTGGTGCTTCTGGTATTTCCTGTAATGATCGATCGCTGTAAATACCATAATCTTACGCAGCCAGCCTTTAAAAGAACTGATCACATCCGCATAAGCCGGTTTGTAGTGATGGATCTCCCGGAAAATCTTCAGGAACCCATCATTCAGAATTTCAATGGCATCGTCCTGGTTATTGACGTAACGGTCGCAGATAGCCATGGCATAGCCATAGAAAGAGCTGTAAATTACCTTCTGGCTCTCCCGGCTGTTGAGACCACAGGCCTCAACATGGTAGGTTAGTTCATCCGCCGTTAACAATTGAGTGTAGTGTTTCGTCTCCATATCGAAACTGGACAGGTCCTGGTTGCCTGATTAGTAGTAAAATAAACAAATTAACCGAATTGGTAATCAGGATACACGGAGATGTAACCGGGTGAATTAAAGTTCTTTACCAGTAGCCGCCGGCGGGGACTCCCCCGGTTCATAAAACTACTGATTTTCATGTATTTATGCCATTTCGGGTAGTAGCAGCCGGAAAGGAATTTTCAGGATTTTGCGGCGAGTAATTTTTCAAACCGTAATAATTCGCTGAGTTCCGCGGCACTCAGTTGTTCATTGTTGTCATACCTCGACTTGAAAAACAAAACCCTTTTGTGTTGCGGATACCTGGTCAATATGGCATCGATCCGTTTTCCGGTCTCTTCATCTTTGGTATAGAGGGGTGTTATTTCCGGCAGGGCCGACTTCTCACGGGTAGGTCTTTTAAGAATAATGGCTTCCAGGGTGGCCAGTTTTGCAGGGGGGATGCTGCTGATCTTCGAAGCCTTGCCGTATAAACCCTGTAATTGTTTTTTGCTGAGTCCTCCCCGTTCCAGGTACTGAAATAAAAGGCTTTGGGTAAAAGCAGAATCCGGCCGGGCAGCCAGTACCGCCTCCAGCATATCTTTTATGATGTCCAGATCCGGGCGTATTCTTTTCATCCTGTAAATATATCGCATACCCGGCGGTTACGGGTTATTTGGGGCCGGCATCATTCCATAGCGGATCCTCCTTTACCGGGTGAGCTTAGCCGCGATCCTGTTAAAACAAAAAAGTTACCAGCCTGGCCGGTAACTCCCTGTTTTATGAATTGATGTACAAACAACACTCAATCATTGTTATCCAGCTGAAAATGCTGGTGATAAGCACTGGCGGCAATATGCAGCGCAAAAGCGGCAATGGCACTGTCTTTTAATATGTTGATAAGGGCCAGTTGCCTCATTTCCTTATCCCCCGCATTGGTGTAATTGGGCAGGTGAATAGTCAGTATAAAAATAATCAGCAGCACAAACAGAAGATAACTCGAAAACTTAACATACTGGTTGGTGAGATAAGAGAGGGCAACCAGGATAAAAGCGCTGCCAACGATATAAGCCCATTTAATTCCCAGCGGCAAAAAGTCAGGCACATAAACCAACAGGTCCCTGGGATACATAAAATGAAAGATCCCGAAGATAAACAAGACGACCGCCAGGATATAGATGGCAATTCTTGAAATAACATGGAAGTGCTTCATAAATGATGGTTTTAGTTAAGTAAAAGGTACAAATTATATCAGTGCAACAGCATGATTTTGCATTTGCTGACAAAATTCATCTTTCCCGGTAAACAGGCTGATCAACGTCAGTAATGCAGCCAACATGCATCATATATATGCGTAGTTCCACATCGTAAATTAACAGCAGTTGATTGATTGTTTAATCCATATTCCCTGCTGAACATTCCACTGATCCCATGTAAGGCTAACCAGCCGGCCGCGGGCGGGAGTTTTCTTCATCGCCTGCTTACCGTGAATAAAAGCAATAGCTGATTTAACTCTATTCGTAACCTTAAAAATCTTTGTTATGAAAAAGATTTTACGCACCCTGTTAGCCGGGATGCTCCTGGTTGCACCTGCATCTGTATCCGCCCAATGTACGTTTGCCAACCCGGGTATCCGGCTGATTGCCCCACCGCTCACTACTCCGGGCGGTCAGTGTTCTGTAACGCTTGAAATGAGTTTTGATATTTTGCACAATCCCGGCGGAAAATACTTCTGGATCCATTTCTGGCCCACAGCTTCCTATCCCAATTACAGTTATCCTACATCCGACCCTCCTACCACTTCTTCCGTCCCCGGTGGAAATGCCGCATTGGATAATTCCGTAGCCACCCTGGGCTTTTACCACAAAGGCGGAACCCTGGATATTCAGCTCAGTTATCCCCCCGATAACAACGCCCCGAATTTCCAGTCCATCTATACGATCCAGGAAATAGAAAACGGGGGAGTGTTGCCGGGAGCTGACCGGTACACTATAACCGGTATTACCCTGCTTCTTCCGCAGGGATGTACCATTCCGCAGTCACTCACTGCGGACCTTTGGGAAAGCCAGGCCGCAAATGCCCAAACGATTGCCTGCGTTTCAAAAGGGACAGAACTGTATGTAAATGACCCGCGGTTAAACGGTGTCTTCTTTTGCCTGGTACCCAGGGAATATTCATTTACTGTTCATTCCATCCGGACCACCGGGAGCCTGAATATTAATTATGACGTGTTTGTAGATAACGGGGACGGCCTGTTCAACCGGAGCAAGGATACCCTGAATATTAACACCGGGTCAGCCGTACTTAATGCGGCCAACAGTTTCACGTTTAATTCCGGGAGACTGGGTTATCTCCCCTACTCCGGCCAGAAGCCTTATGCCGACCAGTCCTTATGGGTTGTGCTCAGCAGCCCGGATTTACCAAATGAGATCTACACCCTGCTCTATAATTCCTGCATCATGTTACCAGCCCAGTTCGGTCTGTTCAGGGCAGCCCGGAACCAGGCCTACGCAGAACTGAACTGGACCACATTGTCAGAAGCCGATAACCAGGGGTTTTATATAGAAAGAAGAACGGGTGAGGAAGAATGGACTGAGGCCGGGTTTGTAGCAAGCCTTGCACCCGATGGCAACAGCCAGGAAGCATTGTCCTATTCTTTTTCAGAAAGAAACGAGCGGGTTGCCGTTACCGAATACCGCCTGCGCCAGGCAGATATCCGGGGCAACATCAGTTACAGTGCGGTCCGCCTGGTAAAAGGATATGGCCAGGCAAGCGAACTGCTGATCTACCCCAACCCCTCTGCTAACGGAGAGATCACCGTATTGGTCAATAAAGTCAGCACTCCGTATATGATCAGCGTCTATGATATACAGGGAAAACTGGTTCACCAGCGTGTGAACTACCAGCAGCCTTCCCAGCTGATCACGGGTCTGCATTCCGGTATTTATACGCTAATCGTGACATTGCCGGGAACAACCGAAAAGATCACAGGCCGTTTCGTTATCAGCCGGTAACTGAACATCAGCCTGAAAAACCCCTGCTCCCGCAGGGGTTTTCTTTTTGCATCATAATCACAACCGTTTTATCTTTTTATCAGGCCATTCAATGATACAGGTCATTCCCCGCGGAAAGGGTCCAGTGTATGTTGCAGCGGTTTAAAAAACGGCTTGCTATGCTTACAGATATCGCTATCTCCCAGTCGGCTCCGATCCGGCATATCAAAGAAATCGCGGCTTCGATCGGGATCAGCAATAACGATCTTGAATACTATGGTAAATTCAAGGCCAAACTGCCCCTGAAACTGATCGATGAGGAACGGATCGGTCAACACCACCTGGTACTGGTTACCGCCATCACTCCTACCCCGGCCGGGGAGGGAAAAACAACGATCTCCGTGGGACTGGCAGATGGTCTCAATAAGATCGGGAAAAAAGCCATGGCTGTATTACGGGAGCCGTCCCTGGGACCCGTGTTCGGGTTAAAGGGGGGCGCTACCGGCGGGGGGTATTCGCAGATCATACCCATGGAAGATATTAACCTGCATTTTACCGGCGATTTCGCGGCTATTGAAAAAGCGAATAACCTCCTAGCCGCCCTGATCGATCATAACCTGCAGAATAAAAAAAGAAGCCTGCAAATCGATCCCCGGACCATTGTCTGGAAAAGAGTGATGGATATGAATGACCGGGCCCTGCGCCATATCGTGATCGGGCTGGGCGGTACGGCCAATGGCATCACCCGGGAAGACGGATTCAATATTACGCCCGCATCCGAGATCATGGCCATCCTTTGTATGAGTACCGGGATGGAAGACCTGAAAAAAAGACTCGGGAATATTTATATCGGCAGCACCTTCAGCGGGGAGCCGGTTTTTGCCCGTGACCTGAATGCGGTGGGTGCCATGGCCATCCTGCTGAAGGATGCGATCAAACCCAACCTGGTGCAAACCCTGGAAGGAAACCCGGCCCTGCTGCATGGCGGGCCATTTGCGAGCATCGCACAGGGTACCAATTCCATCCTTGCCACCAGGATGGGTTTATCAATAAGCGACTACGTGGTGACCGAGGCCGGCTTTGCAGCTGATCTCGGCGCCGAAAAATTCTTTGATATCAAATGCGTAAGCGCGGGATTACGCCCCAAGGCCGTAGTACTGGTGGCCTCCATCCGCGCCCTGCGTCATCACGGGGGTGCGAAGAAAGATGAACTGGCCATTCCGTCCGTACAGAAAGTGGAAAAAGGGCTGGCCAACCTGGGCAAGCACCTGGAGAATATGAAACTATTCGGAATGAAAGCCGTGGTGGCGATCAACCTGTTCCCGGGGGATACTGAAGAGGAGATCGCTTCAGTTAAAAAATATTGCAACCGGTATGAAGTGGAAGCGATCAGCTGCACGGGTTTTACGGATGGCGGAAACGGCATGACCGAACTGGCGCATGCAGTGGCCGAACTGATTAAAAGGGATGAAAGTGATTTCAGGCCCTTATATGAAAGAGAATTATCTATTGAAGAAAAAATTCACCGCATTGCTACCAAAGTGTACGGGGCGGATGCAGTGGAATATTCTGTAAAAGCACGGAACCAGCTTAAACATATCAAGGAACTGGGGTTTGAACAGATGCCGGTATGCATGGCCAAGACCCCGAAAAGCCTCTCAGACGATGAGCGCAAGACCGGGAGGCCCGAAAACTTTATCGTGACCGTCCGGGAATTTGAATTCGCGGCCGGGGCCGGTTTTGTGATCCCCATTCTCGGGGATATGATGCGGATGCCGGGATTACCTGTGGTGCCGGCGGCCGAGGGTATTGACATTGATGCTGATGGAAAAATTACCGGACTCAGCTGATCCTGTGCTTACCCGAATTGCACGGATGTCATGTTCAATGAACCGGCAAGCAACTGATCATTAAAAAAAATCGGGGATTCATTTTTGTTTTGCAGCCCCAGTATGTACAGCAGGGGAAAATAGTGATCCGGTGTCGGGATGGCCAGCCTGGCTGCTGCACCCCGTGCTTCATAGTTGATCAGGGCATTGTGATCCGCTTCGGTAATTTTCTTGTTGAACCATTCGTGCATTTCAATAGCCCAGTCGTATCCAAAGCCAGGCTGATCCAGTTTATCCCAGGCCAGCATCCCCAGGTTATGTACCATATTACCACTACCGATGATCAGCACCCTTTTGTTCCGTAAAGCGGCCAGCTCTTTTGCCAGGTTATAATGATACACAGCCGGCTTGCTGTAATCAATACTCAGTTGCAGCACAGGTATCGTTGCATCCGGATACATTTTGCGAACAATAGTCCAGGCCCCATGATCCAGCCCCCAGTCATGATCCAGTCCCGCATGGGTGGAACGGAGCAGCGCCCGGGTTTGCTCGGCCAGCAGGCTGTTACCCGGTGCCGGATACTGTACCGCGTACAATTCATCCGGGAAGCCGCCAAAATCATGGATGGTTCTCGGATGCTCCATGGCTGTGATAAATGTCCCGTTCGTCAGCCAGTGAGCGGAGATCACCAGTACGGCCTGGGGAGTACGGATCCCTTTGGCGGTTTTTTCCCACTGCTGACTGAACACATTATCCTCAATGCCGTTCATCGGCGAACCGTGACCAATAAAGAGAACCGGCATCAGTGAATCCAGTTGTGTGTATTCATCAGTTATTTTTTTTAAACCGGATAATGTTGTCATGACTTGTCTTTGTATAAGTGAACAGCTGCACTGTTAACTACCTTGTTAAATATCACCAATCTGCGGCGATCCTGCGCTCCGGATCCGAACGGGATTGGTAACTTACCACAATGCGCTTTTGTTTTCCAGGACAAAGATACGGGGGTATATTTATTTCAATGTTTAAACATTAATAAAATTTAGTTAAACATAACCCCGGCCTGTGCCGGGGCTGTTATACTACGCTTATCCGCGAACCGGTCGTTCTGTTTAAATGTCTTCCGGCCAAAAATCCGCCACGTCAGAAAAAGGGCGTTTATTTACCAGCCGCTTCTTTACGGATCACATTCAGCGCGCCCCCTTCCTTGAACCAATGTATTTGCTGGGCATTGTAAGAGTGGTTTGCCGCGATGGTATCCACACTGCCGTCCTTGTGGTTCAGCACAACAGACAATGGATGGCCCGGGGTAAAGCTGGTCAGGCCGGTAATGTCGATGCTGTCATCCTCCCTGATCTTATCGTAATCTTCTTTATTGGCAAAAGTCAGCGCCAGCATCCCCTGCTTCTTCAGGTTGGTCTCGTGGATCCGGGCAAAGGATTTCACCATCACCACACGCACACCGAGGTGTCGGGGCTCCATGGCCGCATGTTCGCGGGAGGATCCTTCCCCATAGTTCTCATCCCCGATTACAATGGAACCAACCCCCGCTGCTTTATAAGCCCGTTGTGTGGCGGGAACCGGTCCGTATTCACCGTTCAGTTGGTTCTTTACATGATCTGTTTTTTCATTGAAGAAATTCACAGCACCGATCAGCATATTGTTGCTGATATTATCGAGGTGGCCGCGGAATTTCAGCCAGGGGCCGGCCATTGAAATATGATCCGTTGTACATTTCCCTTTGGCCTTGATCAGGAGTTTCAGTCCTTTGAGATCGGTGCCCTCCCAGGCCGCAAAAGGATACAATAACTGGAGTCGTTTGCTGTCGGGCTTTACATTCAGCAGTACCCCGCTGCCATCTGCCGCGGGAGCCTGGTAGCCAGCATCTTCCACGGCAAATCCTTTCACCGGTAATTCATCCCCGGTCGGGGGGTCCAGTTTTACCTGCTCCCCTTTTTCATTGGTGAGCGTATCGGTAATGGGATTGAAAGCCAGGTCACCGGCAATGGCCAGGGCGGTTACCAGTTCGGGACTGGCCACAAAAGCCAGCGTATTGGGGTTGCCATCCGCTCTTTTAGCAAAGTTGCGGTTGAAGGAATGCACAATCGTGTTCTTCTCCTGTTTTTCAGCGCCCATCCGTTCCCACATCCCAATACAGGGGCCGCAGGCATTGGCAAATACGGTTGCCCCGATCTTTGCAAATGTTTCCAGGAATCCGTCTCTCTCGATCGTATAACGAACCTGTTCTGATCCGGGGGTTATGGTAAATTCGGCCTTTGTCTTCAGCCCTTTCTCTGCTACCTGTTTGGCCAGGCTCACGGCACGGCTGATATCCTCGTAAGAAGAATTGGTGCAGCTTCCGATCAGGCCTACTTCCACTTTTGTGGGCCAGCCGTTCTTAGCGGCGGCTTCCTTCATTTGGGAAATGGGGGTAGCGAGGTCCGGGGTAAAAGGTCCGTTCAGGTGCGGCTCCAGTTCACTCAGGTTGATCTCAATGACTTTATCGAAATATTTTTCCGGGTTGGCATATACATCCGCATCACCCGTCAGGTATTCTTTGATCTGATCAGCGGCTTCGGCCACTTCAGCACGGCCGGTGGCTTTCAGGTAACGGCTCATGCTTTCATCATAGCCGAATGTGGAAGTAGTGGCCCCGATCTCAGCACCCATATTACAGATAGTGCCTTTACCGGTGCAGCTCATATTGGTGGCTCCTTCTCCAAAATATTCAACAATGGCATTGGTTCCGCCTTTTACCGTTAAAATGCCCGCTACTTTCAGGATCACATCTTTCGGTGCGGTCCAGCCGCTCAGTTTCCCGGTCAGTTTTACCCCGATCAGTTTGGGCATCAGCAATTCCCAGCTCAGCCCGGCCATCACATCACAGGCATCCGCACCACCCACACCAATAGCGATCATTCCGAGCCCGCCCGCATTCACGGTATGAGAGTCAGTACCGATCATCATCCCGCCGGGGAACGCATAGTTTTCCAGCACCACCTGGTGGATGATACCGGCGCCCGGTTTCCAGAACCCGATCCCGTATTTATTGGAAATGGAGGAAAGAAAATTATACACTTCCTCGTTATCGGTCACGGCCTTACCGAGGTCGGCTTTGCCCTCCTTCTTTGCCACAATCAGGTGATCGCAGTGTACTGTACTTGGGACTGCCACTTTTTTTCGCCCGGTGGTATCAAACTGGAGCAGGGCCATCTGGGCCGTAGCATCCTGCATGGCCACCCGGTCCGGCGCAAAATCAACATAGGCCTTTCCTCTTTCAAAATCTTTTATTGCTCCGCCCGCTGACAGGTGGGCATATAAAATTTTCTCTGCAAGGGTCAGGGGCCGTCCCAGGGCTTTACGTGCTGCATCCACTTTGGCAGGCATTTCCCTGTAAGTCTTTTTAATGAGGTCGAGATCGAATACCATATAAAAGGTTTAGTGTTTGGAGTTTAGAGTTTAGTGGTGGACCACTGACGAGGGAACAGTATGACAGTCAGGAAGTAGCTGTTGACGAGCTCTCACGACTGTGGTCTTCCTTTAAAGAGTGGCAAAACTACGAAAATCACCTGTCTTTATAACTCCGGTTTGCAGCAATTGTTTAAATTTTCTAATTTAGGGCTATGAACAGATTCAAAGATTTTGTGGAATGGAATGCCTTTGGTGTTTGTTCTGCTATCGGGAACCGGTTGGGCATCGCCACCAGTAAAATCCGGCAGTATTTTATGTATGCGTCCATCCTGACCATGGGCTCCCCGATTATCCTGTACATGGTACTGGCTTTTTTCCGGAATGTCCGGAAATATATGATGGCCGCCAAGCGCAATCCCTGGTATTACCTCTGACCCGGTTCATCAGCAGGGCATAAAAAAGGCCATACCCAATGGGTACAGCCCATCCTGTTTTTCAGGACTATACTAATTTATTTCTTTGTCCGGATAACGATCACTCCGTTTTTTCCTTTATCCCGTAAACAGCATTGGCTTTCTCATCTTTCAGCACATCCACAGATGCAATCATATCCTGATTAATCTTTTACATCTCATGCTTTGTGGAAATTTCCCCATTAATCACATAGATCAGGTTACGGGCAATGGTTTGCCTTCCACAACTACTGACCCCTCTACTCCATTTAGTCTTTATCCTTCCACCCTTATACCCTGAGCAGATGCCGGGGGCGGCGGAGGTGGGGGAGCCGGGTATTTAGCATCAAATTTTTTCTTTTCCTCCGGGTTATTCAGATCATACTCCTCTGTCTTCCCGTTCTTTAATTCAACCAGTGCTTTACCCCCCCTTTTGATCGAAATGGATTTTACATGATCAGGTAACTGAACAGGCCTGGGCGGTTTACCGTATCCAACGACCACCACTTCCCCTTGTGAAGCTGCCGGAGGCAGCGCGTATCCCTGAACTATTATCTCATCAGCCGGAGCAGCAGGAGCAGCCGGGGCAACTGGAGCAACCGGATAACCCTGTACAGTCAGCACGTCTGCTGCGGTGGGAGGCGGCGGCGGCGGTGGCGGGGTGCCATATTTTTTTTCAAATGCTTTTTTCTCCACCGGGTTGGTAAAGTCGTATTGTTCTACTGTTCCGCTCTTTAAAATCACCCTTGCTTTCCTGTTGTTTATTTCAATTGACTCCACATTTTCCGGCAGTTTGGGTGCAGCCGGCGGCAGAGGAACTCCGGGAACGGCCATTCCCTGAACCGGGGGAGGCGGGGGCGCTGGCGGTAAAGGCATTCCAGCCACCGCGATTTCACCAGGCCCTGCAGGGGCAGGAGGAGGCGGAGGAGGATAAGGCAGGGCCCCGTATTTTTTTTCTGCCGCTTTTCGCTCATCATCAGATTCCATATTAATTTTTTCCACTGTTCCATCCTTCTTAGTAAGATGAAGAACAGCTACCGAATTGTCCTGCCGGAATACCCAGCCCGCTTCTTTTACCTCCGGGTTTCTTTTCAGGAATTCCTGTACGGGATTAACAGGCGGCGGCGGCGGGGAAGGCGGCATTGCTACTTTATCCGGAATGGTATCAATACCGGTTCCCGTTTCCGGGTTCCCCCTACTGCTGGTCCTGCTTCCCGAATGGGCTGCATCCTTCCAGTTATTCCGGAAGGCGAGCAGCAGCACAGACAGGAGCGGCAGTATAAACAGAAATTTTACCAAATGGACCCTGGCTGATCTGAATTTGTTCATCATGGCTATACGTTTTTTTAATGAAGAGAAATTAAACTGATTGGCTATACTAAAGTGATTGTTACCGATAACTTTTAACAGCAGGTACTGGTATTGCTTCCGGTCCATGCCCTGTTCCAGCACCTGCCGGTCTGCGATATATTCAAGATTTTGCCGGATGGATCTTTTCAACAGCCAGGCAAAAGGATTGTACCAGTTCAGCAGGCAAAGCAATTCACCCCAGATAATGTCAACACTGTGCTTTTGCTTCACATGCACAAACTCATGCCGGATGATCTCTTCCAGTTCATGGCGGCTGTGCTGCTCCTGGTTGATAAAAATGGAATTGCCAAAGGAAAACGGAATAATGGACGCATTGACCTGGTAGAAACGCATACCGCCATAGTTCAGCA
The DNA here is from genome assembly GCA_016192105.1 of Sphingobacteriales bacterium. Lineage (GTDB taxonomy): Bacteria > Bacteroidota > Bacteroidia > Chitinophagales > Chitinophagaceae > JJ008. The sequence goes on from JACPUV010000026.1 coordinate 299,745, forward strand.
GGGTTGATTTTTCCCGCATCCGCCGGATAGACCACAACTGTAAACCCAGCCGGACCAGCATAAACAGTGCTCCTGCCAGCAATACCAGGAAGGCATAATCCCAGCCGGTCAAAACACCTGATCCGCTCTTGTGATTGATAAAATTTACCTCCTGCCCGATCACCGGCACCCAACTGATCACCACACTGTCCTTTATAGCCGACTGCTCCAGCGTCCGTGAAATATCCACAAAAGGCAGACAAAAACTCAGCAAAGAATACCCCAGCAGGTACCAGCGGTTCCAGTTATAAAAGGTCAGCCTTCTCAATGCAAACTGGTAAAACAAATAAACCAGTCCCAGGCTGAGGGATAATTTTAGCAGGTATTCAAAAAGAAATGGCATGGGAGGGGTTGAGGGATTTAAGACGAATGGTTACCTTTTTCAATCATACTAATAATTTCTTTCAGCTCTTTTGCGGAAAGTTTTTTCTGTTCCACAAAAAAATTCACCAGTTCCTTGTAGGAATTATCAAAATATTCCTTCACTACCTTGCCCATGAATTTTTTCTTGTATTCCTCTTCACTCACGGCCGGTTTGTAGAGATAGGTATTGCCGAGGAGGCGGCTGTGGAGATACCCTTTCTTTTCCAGGTTCTTGATGGTTGAAGCCACTGTGGTGTAGGGAAGAGTGTCATCGAGGTGTTCCATAAACGTCTTTACATTGCCTTCGCCGGTGCGCCAGACGGCTTGCATGGTTTCCTCTTCAGCATGGGTGAGCTTTTCCATTACTACGAAATTTTCGTAAATCTACGAATAATTCGTAATTCACCAAATTTAATTTGTTAAAGCTATCAGAAAGCCGGGGAAGGGATAGCTTTTTCGCCTGGCGGACAGGATTGGTGTCAAGGAGGCGCGGATCTTTGCTGTGCAATTTATTTTACCACGAAATTTCACGCAGGCCGGCAGTAAGGCAGGGAAACACAAGAAACGGTTATACAAAATTATGGAGCTGTCTTAATGACTTCCAATCCTTCCTATATCAGTTCCCCCAGTTTCCCCACCACAAAATCAATTTCTTCCTTTGTATTGTATTTGCTGAATGAAAAACGGACTGGCACCAGGTTGGGGTTGTTATTGATGGCCCGGATCACATGGCTGCCGATATCTGCCCCGCTGCTGCAGGCACTCCCGCCGGATGCACAGATGCCCAGCATATCCAGGTTAAAGAGGATCATTTCGGATTTTTCTGTCTTGGGAAAAGCCACGTTGAGTACGGTGTACAAACTCTTCCCGGCATAATCCCCGTTGAACTGCACACCCGGTATATTTTGCTGCAACTGTTCAACCATATATGTTTTCAGTGACTGGATACCGGCCCTGTCTTTTTCCTGGTTCATATCTGCCAGTTCCAGCGCTTTGGCAAAACCAACGATCCCGTACAGGTTTTCCGTACCGGCCCGCATATTCCGTTCCTGCCCTCCCCCGAAGATCACGGGGTTGACCTTTATATTGTCATTGATATATAAAATGCCCACTCCCTTGGGGCCATGAAACTTATGACCAGCCCCGGTCGCGAAATGTACCGGGTTTCTCCGCAGATCAATTTTATAATGCCCGATGGTCTGCACCGTATCCGAATGAAAAATAGCATTGTATTTCTTACAGATCTCGCCGGTCGCATATATGTCCAGCAGGTTACCAATCTCATTATTGGCATGCATCAGGCTCACCAGGCAGCGTTCGGTCCGGGCGGCTAATTGCTCTTCCAGGTCCTGCAGATCCACATGGCCATCGGGCAGGATCTTTACAAAACTGCTGGTCACCGTATCCAGGTGATCAAAATGTTCCACTGCATGCAATACCGCATGGTGTTCGATGGGCGACGTAATGATATGGCGGCAACCCAAATCACGGATGGAAGCCGCGATGGCCATATTATCACTCTCGGTACCGCCACTGGTAAAAAAGATCTCACCGGGGTTGGCCTGCAGGATCCGGGCTACGGTCTTCCTTGCATTCTCAATGGCCAGACGGGTTTCCCGTCCATACGAATACACGGAGGATGGATTCCCGAAATAAGTGGTCATATAAGGCAGCATCGCCTCCAGGACTTCCGGGGCCAGTTGAGTGGTCGCTGCGTTATCTAAATAAATGCGGTTCATGTGTTTACCGGTACCAATGAAAAATAAGCCGCAAAGGTAAGCAATAAGCGGCATAAACGCGGGGTTGAACAACCCGGCCCGTGCGTAAAAAGGCCCTTGATTTTATCCGAACAGTCCTTTATTGAAGTACCTTGAAGTACAATTGATGCATATGGAAAAACATTCCCCGGATTGCCCGGGCGAAAGCCGGCGCAATTTCATTAAGCAAACCACGGCCCTGACGGCACTGACCGTTGTCCCTTCTGCCCTGGTAAAAGCGGGCGAACAACATGAAGCCATCGCTACATTTCTTGAAAAAACACCCCTGCAGATAGAAGTAAACGGGAAAACCGTGCAGGTACTGGTGGACCCCGGAGTCAGTTTATTGGACATGCTGCGGGAACAACTGGGACTGACCGGCACCAAGAAAGGATGCGACCAGGGTCATTGCGGCGCCTGTATCGTACATGTGGACGGCAAACGGGTCAATTCCTGCCTGAGTGAGGCCGCGGACAATAACGGAAAAAAAATCACGACGATCGAGGGATTATCGAACGGGGATCAACTGCATCCCGTACAGGAAGCCTTTATTAAGCATGATGCCTTCCAGTGCGGCTACTGCACACCGGGACAAATCATGTCGGCCGTGGCCTGTATCCGGGAAGGACAGGCCAACACCCCGGAAGAGATCCGGGAATATATGAGTGATAATATCTGCCGCTGCGGAGCTTATCCCAATATTGTGGCCGCGATACTCGAAGCAAAAAACAGCGGGCAAAAGATCTGATTCCGCAACTATTACCTGAACCATTATAATACAGCGTTATGGATAAGGAAAAATTATTTACGCTCCCCGGGGAAGAAGATGACCGGGTTGACGGGATAGAAAAAGTAACCGGGCATGCCAAATATACGGCCGATCATAAACCCGAAAATATGGTCTATGCAGTATTTGTAACCAGTACGATTGCCCGTGGTGCAGTAAAAAATTTATTGCTCAGCGAGGCGAAAAACGCGCCGGGTGTACTGGAAATCCTTTCCCACCTTAACTGCCCTCCCGTTCCGGGTTACCAGCCCTGGGCCAAAGACCCGAATAAAAAAGGTTTTGAATGGCGCGGGTTAAAAGTATTCCAGAACAATCTCGTCTGGTACTACGGTCAGCCCATCGCACTGGTGGTAGCGGTTACCTGGGAAAAAGCAGTGAAAGCTGCCGCACTTGTAAAAGCGGAATATGCAGTGGAAGAGGCGGAAACAGATTTTGAAAAATTCAGAAAGGACCCTTCCCGGCTGAAACCATCCGGTGAATACAAACGCGGGGAAGCCGATGCGTACAGGCATGCAGATGTTTTTGTGGAAAACGAATACCATACTCCCATTGAAACGCACAACCCCATTGAACTGCATGCCAGCATCGCGGTATGGGAGGACGATGATAAACTCACCGTATATGATAAATCGCAGGGACCGAAAGGCACCCAGTCGGAACTGGCCCGTAATTTCGGGCTGGAAGAAAAGAATGTACGGGTCATTACCAAATTTGTAGGAGGGGCCTTTGGTTCCGCCCTGCGCAGCTGGCCGCATGTGGTGGCTGCCTGTATCGCTGCTAAAATGGTGAAACGCCCCGTACGGCTGCAACTCACCCGCCGGCAGATGTTTACCATGGTCGGCTACCGGCCCATGGCCTGGCAGTATATTGCCATTGGTGCCAGCAGGGAGGGAAAACTCACGGGGATCACTCATCATGCTGTGAGCATTACTTCCCGTTATGAAGACTTCCGCGAAGGGATCGTAAACGCGTCCCAGTATTTATATGATTGCCCGAATGTAAACACCAGCTATAAAATACTGCCGCAGGATGTGAACACCCCTACCTGGATGCGCGGACCGGGGGAAGCCACCGGCGCTTTTGCACTGGAATCTGCACTTGATGAACTCGCCTATAAACTGAATATGGACCCGGTGGAACTGCGGATCAGAAACTACGCGGAACTGCACCCGGTGAATAAACTTCCCTGGACCAGTAAATTTCTGAAAGAATGCTATGACAAAGGGCGTGAACTGGTAGGCTGGTCAAACCGGCCTGCGATACCGCGGACACTTACCGAAGACGGCAAACTGACCGGCTATGGTATGGGCGGAGGAGTATTCGGCGCCTCCCGCGGCACTGCAGCCGTAAAAGCTGTGCTGAACAATGAAGGCAAACTTACCCTCTACAGTGCAGTAAGTGATATGGGACCCGGTACTGCTACAGCCATGGTCCGTATTGCGGCCGGCATTCTGCAGATGCCCGTTTCTAAAATCAGTTTTCTCCTGGGAGATACGGAATTCCCGCCCGGCCCGACCCAGGGAGGCTCCACCACCACTTCCACCGTTGGCACGGCCGTGAGTATGGTATGTGAAACGCTAAAGGTCCAGCTGATCGAACTGGCACAAAAAAATCACCCTGGTTACAGCGGACTCAGTACGGAAGACCTGGCCTGCGGCAATGAAACAGTTTATGCAAAAAAAGACGGTACAAAAAAAATCAGCCTGGCTGACCTTTTAAAAGCCAGCGGCAAACCGCAACTTGAAATCCTGAAAGAAACAGGTCCTGATCCGGCTGTCAGAAGCAAATACGCGATGAATTCATTTTCCGCACATTTCGTAAAACTGGCCATTGATCCTGCTACAGGTGCTATTGAACTGAAAAAAGTAGTTTGTACCGGCGATGGCGGAAAAATTGTCAGTCCCAAAACCGCCCGCAGCCAGATGATCGGCGGCGCTGTAGGAGGAATCGGTATGGCATTAACCGAGGAAGCGCTGACCGATACCCAAACAGGCCGTTACCTCACGGATACACTGGGCACGTACCATGTACCCCGTCACCGCGATGTACCATTTATTGATACCTGGTTCCCGGATCTGCCGGATCCCCTGATCAATCCCATGGGATCAAAAGGCGTGGGCGAAATTGCCCTGATCGGGTTTGCCGCGGCCGTGGCAAATGCAGTTTATAATGCTACGGGGAAACGAATTACACGATTGCCCATTAAACCGGAAATGCTGGTATAAAAACTTCATACATAGAATTCATTCAAAATACCCCGCCATCATGGGCCCGCTCTTTCCGGCCAGGTTTGTTAACTGAATTCCCGGATATCCCGCATCAGCTGCATGGCAATATTGTTTGCCTTGGTCTCAAAATCACTTTCAGCATAAATGCGGATGATGGGTTCCGTATTGGAAGTCCGCAGGTGTACCCAGTCCTGGTCAAATTCTATCTTCAGCCCGTCCTCGGTATGGAGGGGCTGATTCCGGTATTTTTCTTTAATCGTGTCAAAGATCGCTTTCACATCCACCCCGTTCTGCAATTCGATCTTATTCTTGGATATAAAATAATCCGGGTAGGTTCCCCGCAGCGATTTAATTCCCTTTTTATGACTGGCCAGGTGACTCAGGAATAACCCGATCCCGATCAGGGCATCCCGTCCATAGTGAAAATCGGGTACGATGATCCCGCCATTTCCTTCGCCGCCGATCACCGCTTCGGTTTCTTTCATCTTTTTCACCACATTTACCTCTCCCACTGCAGAAGGGAAATAAGACCCGCCATGCTTCAGTGTCACTTCCTTCAGCGCCCTGGTGCTGCTCATATTACTGACGGTATTCCCTTTCCGTTTACCCAATACATAATCCGCTACGGCCACCAGGGTATATTCCTCGCCGAATAAAGAACCGTCTTCATTTACAAAACACAGGCGGTCCACATCCGGATCCACCGCTATCCCAAGGTCGGCTTTCTGCTGGACCACTTCGTTGCACAATTGGGAGAGATGCTCGGGCAATGGTTCGGGATTGTGCGCAAATTTTCCGTTCACTTCCGCATTCAGCACAATCACATCCGTTACGCCAAGTGCCCGCAGCAGCGCCGGTACATAAATGGCACCGGTTGAATTGATCGCATCCACCACCACTTTGAAATGCCTTTTGGCAATGGCTTTTGCATTTACCAGCGGGTATTTCAGGATCGAATCAATATGTTTCTGCCCGTAGCTGTCGTCAATGGTCACCGTTCCCAGTTTGTCCACACCCGCGAAAGAAAAATCTTCCTGCGCAGCCAGGTCCAGCACCCGGGCCCCGGTTTCCGCGGAAATAAATTCCCCGTCCGCGTTCAGCAGTTTCAGGGCATTCCATTCCCTGGGATTATGACTGGCAGTGAGAATAATCCCACCGTCCGCATTTTCCATTTTGACCGCCACTTCCACGGTAGGTGTAGTGGAAAGACCAAGGTCCACCACATCAATCCCCAGGCCCGTTAATGTATGAATGACCAGTTGCTGTACCATGGGGCCGCTGATCCGGCCATCACGGCCAACCACGATCCGGATGCTTTGTTTTCCTTCCGACACAATGGTTCCGTAGGCTGCTGTAAACTTCACAATATCCACCGGGGTAAGGTTTCCCCCCGGTTTCCCGCCTATCGTTCCCCGGATCCCTGAAATACTCTTGATTAATGCCACATTATTTTTTTAAGGCGACAAAAATACGCATTTCAAAATCAATGCCTTCTTTTTGCACAGCCTGCTTATTTTTGTTGCATGACAGAAACAGCATGGTACAAAGACTGGTTCAATTCTTCCTATTACCATAAATTGTATTTTGACAGGGATGAAATTGAAGCCGCCGCTTTTATCAACAAGCTGATCAGTCACCTGCAACCTGCCGCCGGCAGCCGCATGCTGGATGTGGCCTGCGGCAAAGGACGACACAGCAAGATCCTTTCCTCGCTGGGATACCAGGTAACCGGTATCGATATTTCCCCCGACAGCATCGCTATTGCCAAACAATCGGAGAATGACAACCTGGAATTTTTTGTACACGATATGCGTCTCCCTTTCCGGAGCAATTATTACCGCTATGTCTTTAATTTCTTCACCAGTTTCGGTTATTTCCGCACCCGGCGCGAGCACGATGATGCTATCCGTACGATCGCTGCCAGCCTGCAGCCCGGTGGTGTTTTTGTGATCGATTACCTAAACCTGCATTATGCAGAAGATCACCTGGTTCCCCATGAATCACGGGAGATCGGCGGCACCCATTATACCATTCACCGCTGGGACGATGAAATCCATTTCTATAAAAAAATAACGGTTACGGATCCTTCGCTGAAACAGCCGGTGGAATACACGGAAGCGGTTGCCAAATTCTCCCTGGGTGATTTTACCGATATGCTCAGTTACCAGGGTTTGCAGGTCCAGGAAGTATTCGGGGATTACGGGCTCAGCACCTATGATGTCCGGAAATCCCCGCGGCTGATCCTGGTAGCCAGGAAATAAGGAAATCAATCCCGCTCATTATTCATCAGCAGGTACTTGGATGTTTCATAAAAAGCGGTTGTAAACAAGGCCAGTTTTTTGCGGGCCGAATCCACCTGTTCCGGCCGGTACGGGGATGGCCCCGGCTGCAGGGGCGAGAGTTGTTCTTCCCCGGAATTGATATTCCGCGTAAAATAAAATTCATTTGTAACGATGCCGATACGGTCAGCCGTATTGGTGATAAAGGCGAAGTGATTTTTCTTGGCCGGATCCAGGAGGTCGCGGCCGAGGGTGGTATTCACATACGACTGGTGGAGCATCCCTGCCAGGGTGGGCAGTACATCGATCTGGGATACCACTTCCGTTCTTTTCTGCGGGGCCAGCAGGCCGGGGGCATAAAACAACAAGGGCACATGCTCATCGGTGAGGCGCTGCTCGCTCCATACCGGCGGGTACATCGGCTCCGCATTGCCGGCCAGCCCGTGATCTCCCACAAAAACAAAAATGGTATTCTGAAAATAATCTTCCTTCCGGGCTGCTTCGATAAACTGCCGGAAACAATAATCCGAATACCGGAAACAGTTGTACTCGTCCAGTGATTCAAACCCGTACTTTTTTAATTCCTCATCCGGCAGCATGACCCGCACAAAATCCGTTTCGGTTTCGGGGATGGTTTTATTGTAAGGGCGGTGGTTCCCCGAAGTCTGGATATAAGCAAAAAACGGCTTATCCTTTTTACGGAACACTTCGTTGGCTGCCAGGAACAGGTCTTTATCACTCACGCCCCATACATTCACTTTCGGCGCTTTAAAATAATCGCCGGTGTGCATCTGCAGTCCCCTGATATTCTTCAGCAGACCCTCAAAATTGTTGAACTCCGGGTTGCCACCCAGGAAATAATGCTTTTCGTAATCTTCCAGCCCGTTTACAATCGTATGCTGCCGGAGTGCCAGGGGATTGCGGGTGGAAAATTTAAACAACTGGGCATCGGGAATCCCGGAGAGGATCGCAAACAATGCCCGTGCAGTGGAGAAATGCGGAGAAAAACAATGGTCAAAAAATATGCCCTGCCGGCACAACGAGTCAAAATAAGGTGACGCATTCAGCGGGTTCCCGCTCATTGTACTCTTGTACATGCTGAACGATTCGCATTGTACCAGTACAATATTGGGCCGGCTTTCGAAGGAGGTGCTGCGCGGGCCCGTTTCCCTGCGGTACGAAAAAACGGAGGGATTGGGAAGATCCATCCAGTCCGCCATCAGCGGAAATACCTCCCGGGCTTTCTTTTCATTGTAATCCGGGTTGCGCAGCCGCAGTGTGGCAGTAAAATTCTGGAGAGGATTGATCGCGAGATAGGATTTAAAACTGTTATTAAACCGGAAACTGTCGGCCCGGTTCAGCGGTGGCCAGGTCAGGGATCCGTAGATCAGGAAGCAAAAAAACAAACCCGTGATAATAAAAAATTTCCGCCGGTGCACAATGCCTTTCCCGTCCGTGCGGTTGATCACCTGCCAGTGGCTGCGGTGGTACATCCAGCGGAAAAAAAGGACGGCCACCACCAGTCCCAGCAGCATCCAGATCAGCGGGTAGGTTTGCCAGATCATTTTAAGTGAAATGCTGAAATCCTCGGCAAAATTCATGGCACCCGCATCCAGGGGAGTGCGGTTATAAGAAAAACTTCCAAAGCCCGCTGCAAAAAAGAAAAAGACGATAAAAGTGATGATCGCCAGGTACCAGGTCCACCATTTTTTATTGCGGGAGGAATAAAAGGGAGACAGCGTGGGTGCCGCACTGAGCAGGACCACCGGTAATAAAATAACGGCAATCCAGCGCAGGTCATACCGGATCCCCATCAAAAAAGAGGGGATGACATCGGTAAAGGAAATTCCCCTGGGACGGAAGGCGATAAATGTAGCCAGCCGGAACGCGGTAAAGATCAGCAGGAAAATGGCAAAGAGGTTTGCCACCCACAGGAGTGTTTTTGGTATTTTGTACTTTACCAGCATACGGTTGGCCCTTCCGGGAAATAACAATTGGAACACGGCACAAAGAAAATACTTAATCCGCTACCTGCAATACCAGTTGTCACTTATTTGAAGAAACGGATGCCGCTCATTTGGCAGCTTCCCCTACTTTTGCAGGGATGCTATTTACTGCAATCAGCCTGCTGGATAAATTGATACAATGGGACAAGTGGCTGTTTATAAAGATCAACAGCCAATGGACCCATCCCCTGCTGGACAGCGTTATGCCGCTCTGGCGCAACCCCCTGTACTGGACACCGCTGTACCTGTTCCTGCTTCTCTTCGTGCTGGTAAATTTCAGGACGAAGGGAATCTGGTGGGCGTTGCTCTTCATCAGTACCGTGGCGCTCTGTGATATGGTGGGGAATTATGCGTTCAAACACAATATTGAGCGGTTACGTCCCTGCAATGACCCGGATTTTTTTGTGCATGTACGGTTGCTGTTGCAGCACTGCGGATCCGGCTTCAGTTTTGTATCCAATCACGCCGCCAATCATTTCGGTATGGGCGTGTTCAGCTTTATCACCCTCCGGCATGTGATCGGTAAATGGGCCTGGCTGGGGCTGCTCTGGGCCTTTTCCGTCGCTTATGCACAGGTTTATGTAGGTGTGCATTACCCGCTGGATGTAACGGGCGGAGCCCTGCTGGGCACACTCTTTGGCATCAGTACCGGCACCCTCTTCAATAAGCGGTTCAGATTCGCTATCTTCGGTAATCAATCAACGGTATCCGTTTAATGGACATATTTATTCTTTTCGTTCTTATTTTACTAAACGGTCTTTTTTCCATGTCGGAAATTGCGCTGGTTTCGGCCCGGAAAGCCCGGCTGGAATACCTGGCAGACAAGGGCGATAAAAAGGCAGAACTGGCCCTGGCCCTCTCGAACCATCCCGAATTATTTTTATCTGCAGTGCAGATCGGCATCACCCTGATCTCGATTATTACCGGGGTTTATTCCGGGGAGCGTTTCGGTAAAGACCTGCAGCCTTATGTGGAGAGAATAGCCGTCCTGCAACCCTATGCCGAAACCCTTTCCACCACGCTTATCGTTATCCTGGTCACGTATCTTTCCATCGTTTTCGGGGAACTGATCCCCAAGCGGATCGGTCTGCTCCGTTCCGAAAAAATCGCCAAAATGGTGGCCGGCCCGATGAAGACCTTTGCCGGGATCACCCATCCCTTTGTATGGCTGCTCAATAAAACCGGCAATATCTTTTTCCGCATTTTCAATATTAAACGATCCAAGGAAGATGCTGTAACAGAAGAAGAAATCAAGACCCTGATCACCGAAGGAGCCGAAGCGGGCACGATTGATGAGGCTGAACAGGAGATCATTGAACGGGTTTTTCACCTGGGCGACCGGAACATCACCTCACTGATGACCCACCGCAGTGATATCATCTGGTTCAGTCTCGATGACAACGAAGACAAGATCAAGGAAAAAATATTACAGGAGCCCCATTCGGCTTATCCCATCTGCGAGGAATCTATCGACAATATCAAGGGGGTGGTCTCCATCAAGGACCTTTATATCAGCCCGGACAATTCCCCCTTCAAAGAGATCATGCAGCCGGCCCTTTTTATCCCGGAGAATAATTCCCCCTACCAGGTACTGGAAAAGTTCAAGGAATCCAGGATCCATTCGGCCTTTATCGTGGATGAATACGGGAGTATCCTGGGTCTGCTCACCCTGAATGATATCCTGGAAGCCATTGTCGGCGATATTCCCCAGCAGGATGTACCCGACTATGAGATTGTGGAACGGGCGGATGGCACATTTATCGTGGATGGCCAGATCCCCTTTTACGATTTCCTTACCCGTTTTGAAAAAACGGAATGGATGAATGAAGGAGAACATGATTTCGACACCCTGGCCGGCTTTGTGCTCCACGAACTGGAACGAATCCCCAAGACCGCTGACAAACTCAGCTGGAAAGGATTTACCCTTGAGATCATTGACATGGACGGGCACCGGATTGACAAAGTGCTGGTGACCCTGAGTAAGGAGTTGCGGGAGGATATGGAGGAGTAGTCATGCAAGTTGAAGAGTTCTTTAGTTTGCAGATTATTGATTACTGATTATTAAAAAGCGGGAAAAGTCAATGTTTTGCACTTTCCGTTTTAAAGCAGGAAGACTTTTACCATAAACTACTTGTTATATAGTACGGCATATAGCTTCCGCTATCTGCTATCTTCTTTAATACCGCCTCTGCTCTTTAGTGCATTTCAGCCTTTCACGGAATAATCAATAATGAATAATAACAATCCCTTTCGTGAAGTCAGAACTGTAGTAAAGCCTCTGTCTCCGGGTAATTCAATTTCGTACTCTTCCGGTTCCCGTTCACAATCACATGCATGATATTCACCTGGTCGTCGAACTGATCGTACATAATATTGGTGGAGATACTGATCCTGTTTAAAACCGGCACATTGTCCGCCTGGATATAACCATACGCTGCTTCTTTTTCATTTTCAAACCCGATGAATTGCAGGGTTACCGGTTTGCTGTTGACAGTAACAGACAGGTGACTCATCAGGTATTTTTTAACCAGGGAGTCCATCGGCGCCTTATCCGCCGGGTTAATCAGGTCCACTTTGGTCTTGTAATTCTTTGCCAGTACCTTTTCAAAATCGTCCGTAAATATCTTGCAGCTGATCTCCAGGGTCCGGTCCGCCGCATTGTGATTGATTTCGATAACACTCACATGGAACGGATGCGGGGCGGGTTTGCCGGCCAGCAGGATCACTACGAAGGGAAGAAAAAGCCATTTATAGACAGATGATGCCATTGACACTATTATTTTTCTGGATTTACTAATTGGGTCTTACTTTGGCAGCCCAAAGCATGGACGGTAAAAATAGGCGATTGGTTCGATGATCAAACCCAAAAAAGGATGAGTGATTTCAATTTTTATTTCGGGCTGGGCTGGGAGCATATTATGAGCTGGGAGGCCCTGGACCACCTGTTGTTCATAGCTGCCCTGGCGGCTATTTATATTTTGCAGGACTGGAAACAGGTGCTTGTTCTGGTCACCGCCTTCACACTCGGCCATTCACTGACCCTGGCCCTGAGTGTGATGGATGTCTTCCGTTTTCCGGCCAACTGGGTGGAGTTCCTGATTCCCTGCACCATTGTGCTGACGGCCATCAGTAACCTTTTCCAGAAAAAATTCACTGCAAAATCCATCCGCATCAATTATCTCCTGGCTTTGTTTTTCGGGCTGATCCACGGGATGGGCTTTGCCAATACCATCCGTTTCATGCTGGCACAGGACCAAAGTTTTGGCTGGGGGCTTTTTGGTTTCAACCTCGGCCTCGAAGCCGGGCAGATCGTGGTCGTGAGCACATTGTTATTGGTTACCCAGGTGGGAGTCTCCGTTTTAAAAATCAACCGCCGGGAATGGGTGATCTTTTTATCAGCCGCCATCTTCAGTCTTTCCTTACAAATGGCCTTAACACGTTTACCTCTATAAAATAAAAATCAGCCATGAAGAAAATTCTGTTACTAAGCTGCCTGCTATTGTCCCTGTCCGGGTTAACCCGTGCGCAGCAGCAAAACAATGCCAGTTCCAACCATGCCAACAAGTTTGAGCAGTTGGGAACGATCCTGCCCACTCCTAACGAGCAGCGTACTGCCAGCGGTGCCCCCGGTGCCAAATACTGGCAGCAGCGGGTGGATTATGATATCAAATGCGAGCTGGATGAAGCCAACAATAAATTGACCGGCAGTGAGACCATCACGTATTTCAATAATTCACCGGATTTGCTCACGTATTTCTGGATGCAACTGGACGAGAACCAGCACAGTACGGTGAACAATGCGGATTACCAGAACAGCAACAGGATGCCCCAGCAGTCCACGGATAAAATACTGGACCGTTACCAGGAAAGAAAATCGGACAACGGGTATGGGGTGAATATCACCAAACTCACCGATATGACCGGCAAGGCGCTGAACTATACGATCAATAAGACCATGATGAAAGTGAACCTGCCGGTACCGCTGAAACCGGGGCAGAAATTCGTTTTCAATTGTGACTGGAATTATAAGATCGCCAACCGCGGTGATTTTATCCGTTTTGGCGGGGCCCGCGGCGGCTATGAGCATTTCGCGGAGGACGACAATAACAATTATACCATGACCCAATGGTATCCCCGTCTCTGCCGCTACAGCGATGACCAGGGCTGGCAAAACCACCAGTTCACCGGCACCGGCGAGTTTACCTTATGTTTTGGCAATTTTAAAGTTCAGATGACCGTACCTGCGGATCATATTGTGGGCGGTACCGGGGAATGCCAGAACTATGCACAAACCTTATCTCCCCTGCAAATGGCCCGCTGGCAGAAAGCACAAACGGCCAAAGAACCCCTGCAGATCGTGACACTGAATGAGGCCCTGGATGCTTCCAAAGCCAGGAGCAAGGCAAAAAAAACCTGGATTTTTAAAGCGAATAATGTCCGGGATTTTGCCTGGACCAGTTCCCGCCGTTTTGTATGGGATGCCATGTCCACCCAGGTAGAGGGAAAGAAAGTAATGACCATGAGTTATTATGCTAAGGAAGCCTATCCCATTTACAGCAAGTATTCCACCAAGGTGGTGGCACATACCCTGAAGAGTTATTCCCATTTCGCATTCCCCTATCCCTATCCCGTTGCCATCAGCGTGGAGGGCAACCAGGGTATGGAATACCCGATGATCTCCTTTAACCCCGGGCGGGCGGAAAAAGACGGCAGTTACAGTGAAGGCGCCAAGAATGCGGCCATCCTCGTAATCATACACGAGGTAGGTCATACCTTCTTCCCGATGATCGTGAACAGTGATGAACGCCAGTGGACCTGGATGGACGAAGGGCTGAATTCCTATATGCAATACCTCACACAGGAATTATGGGATAATAAATTTCCTTCCCATGGCGGGCCCGCCTGGTCCATTACAGATTATATGAAACTGCCGAAGGACCAGCTGGAACCCATTATGACCAACAGCGAAAACATCAACTATTTCGGATCGAATGCCTATGATAAAGTGGCCACTGGTCTGAATATCTTAAGAGAGACCATCGTGGGCCGCGAGCTGTTTGACAATGCCTTCCGTGAATATGCCAGGCGCTGGATGTTCAAGTCCCCCACCCCGGCCGATTTATTCCGCACCCTCGAAGACGCCACCGGTGAAGACCTGGACTGGTTCTGGCGCGGCTGGTTTTACGGAATTGAAGCCTGTGATATCTCTATCGATTCGGTGAAACATGCCATACCGGATGTGGCCGCAATTCCCCCGCTGACAAAGGACAGCCTGGTGATGCGTCCCCTGCAGAAACCGGCTGTAAATGATTTTGAAGACATTTCAAAGATCCGCAACAAACAGGACAAAAACATCCGGTTTGAGACCGACCGAGACAGTACCCTCCGTGATTTCTACTGGAAATATGACCGGGAGATCGCCAAATACGACAGCACGAAATACCCCGTAACCATGCGCCCGCAAACAGAAGCGCTGGATGAAGAAGGCAAACAAAAATACGGTGGTAAACATTTTTACGAAATCTCCTTTACCAATAAAGGCGGCCTGGTGATGCCGATCATCCTGGAATGGACCTATAAGGATGGCAGCAAGGAAATCGAGCGCATTCCCGCACAGGTCTGGCGCAAGAACGAGAAGAATGTGGTAAAGACCTTTATGAAAGACAAGGAAGTGGCATCGATCAAACTGGATCCCTACAAAGAAACCGCCGATATTGATGAAAGCAACAACAGTTTCGGGGATATCAAAGAGCCTTCCCGGTTTAAATTATTCAGGCAAAAACAGAATGTAACCCCGGCACCCGGCATCAACCCGATGCAGAAGGCGCAGGAAAAGAAAGCATTCTGATCCCATTAACACAGTAATAAAAGCCGCTTATCAAAAAGCGGCTTTTTTATTTTTCCTCCCCGGGGAGATCCAGGTCGAATTCCTTAGTTTTGGAAGGCTCCCGAAAAATCCATTACTTAAAATCAACATACCAAATGAGACAGTTTCTTTCCTGCTTATTGCTGGTGGCTGCAATGAGCAGTACGGCGGTTGCCCAGAACATTTATAACAACCCCAACAGCAATCATGGTAACAAGTTTGAGCAGATGGGCGGCATCCTGCCCACCCCGAATGAATACCGGACAGCCAGTGGCGCCCCCGGCCCCAAATACTGGCAACAGCGCTGCGATTACGATATCAAATGCGAACTGGATGAAAAAAACCTGCAGCTGAATGGCAGTGAAACGGTAACTTATTTCAATAATTCCCCCAACGAATTAGTGTACCTCTGGTTGCAGATGGATGAGAACCAGCACAGCAGTGTAAACAATGCCAATTACCAGACCAGCAACCCGATGAACCGCCAGGTTAGTCCGCAGCAGATCGACCGGGTGGATGAAGCCAAAACGGATAATGGCTACGGATTCAGGGTCAGTAACCTGACCGATGCCACCGGGAAAGCTATCAAGTACACGGTCAATAAAACCATGATGCGGGTGGAATTGCCGGCCCCGCTGAAACCCGGACAACGTTTTGTATTCAGGCTGGACTGGAATTATAAAATTTCTGACCGTATGAACAGGGGCGGTCGCGGCGGCTATGAATATTTTCCCGAAGACGGCAACCATGTATTTACCATGACCCAGTGGTATCCCCGGCTCTGTGTGTACAGCGATTTCCAGGGATGGCAGAACCACCAGTTTACCGGTCGCGGTGAATTTGCCCTCACCTTCGGCAATTTCAAAGTACAGATGACTGTACCCGCCGACCATGTGATCCTGGGAACCGGTGAATGCCAGAACTACCAGGCGGTTCTTTCCCCTGCGCAGTTTGCCCGCTGGAACAAAGCAAAGATGGCCGTAGAACCCGTTGAAGTGGTGACACTGGAGGAAGCAAAAGCGGCTGAAAAACAAAAAACAGATAAAAAGAAAACCTGGATTTTCAAAGCCGATAATGTACGGGACTTTGCCTGGGGCTCTTCCCGCAAATTCATCTGGGATGCCATGAGCACCCGGATTGAAGGCAAGAAGATCATGTGTATGAGTGGCTATCCCAAGGAAGCCTATGGCCTGTACCGGAAATTCTCCACCAAAGTGGTTGAACATACGATTAAGACCTATTCCAAATTCACCATCCCTTATCCCTACCCGGTTGCCCAGAGCATCGAAGCGTCCAGCGGGATGGAATACCCGATGATCTGTTTCAATTTCGGCCGGACGGAGAAGGACGGCACCTACAGCGAGGGCACCAAGAACGGAATGCTGGGTGTGATCATTCACGAAGTGGGGCATAACTTCTTCCCGATGATCATCAACAGTGATGAACGTCAGTGGAGCTGGATGGACGAAGGACTGAATACTTTTGTGGAATATCTCACCGAGGAATTATGGGATAACAAATTCCCAAGCCGCCGCGGGCCTGCTGCCTTTATCACCGATTACATGAAACTGCCGAAAGAGCAACTGGAGCCCATTATGACCAACAGTGAAAATATTGTGCAGTTTGGTCCCAATGCTTATTCCAAACCCGCCACCGGGCTGAATATCTTACGCGAAACCATTATGGGGCGCGAGCTGTTTGATTATGCTTTTCGCGAGTATGCCCGTCGCTGGGCCTTCAAACACCCCGAACCGGCCGACCTGTTCCGTACCCTGGAAGATGCCAGCGGCGAGGACCTCGACTGGTTCTGGAGAGGATGGTTCTTCAGCACGGAAGTATGCGATATTTCACTCGACACCGTAAAGTATGCCCGTCCCGACCTGGCCGCTGAACCCAATGCAAGCAATGAAATGACGGTAAAACGCAGCGCGGACAAACCCGTCCTGCCAACCTTTGATGATATCTCCAAAATAAGAAACCGGGAAGACCCGGCGATCAAGTTCCGGACGGATGCCGACACAACACTCCGTGATTTCTACTGGAGATATGGCCGTGGGCTGGAACCTTACGATACCTCCAAACTGGAAGTGCGCATACCGGGCAATAACCCCGAAAAACTCAACGATAACGAGCAGGAAAAATATGGCAACCGGCATATGTACGAGCTTACTTTCAGCAACAAAGGCGGGCTGGTGATGCCAATCATTATCGAATGGACCTATAAAGACGGCACGAAGGAAATCGAAAGGATACCGGCACAGGTATGGAGGCTGAATGAAAGCAAGGTGATCAAATCCTTTATTAAAGACAAGGAAGTGGCCTCCGTAAAACTCGACCCGATGCGGGAGACCGCTGATATCAACGAAAGCAATAATAGCTGGAATACCATACCCGAACCTTCCCGGTTCACGATCTTCAAGCAGGCCCAGGGCGGTGGCAGGAGGAACCAGGGCGGCCAGGTTGGCAACCCCATGCAGCGGGCGCAGGATAAGAAGAAAGGGTTCTGAGGAAAAGAACAGGATTGAGGAGAAAAATACAACGACCCCCAGGTTTAAATACCGGGGGTTCTTTTTTTGGGGGGATTAATTTTGGGATACAAATAACACATAGAATACAGGTAACACATAGGCACATAGAAACATAGGATGCACATAGAACACAGGTAACACATAGGCACATAGAATACAGACAACATATAGGGGTACTTAGGAATACAAGTAAATGATTGTAACTCAGAGATATATAGACGAGCTAACCTATAGGATCATAGGTTGTGCGATTGAAGTACACCGGATTTTAGGCCCCGGACTGCTGGAAAGTGTATATGAAAAATGCTTTCTGATCGAGTTAGCGCATAAAGGGCTTTCCTGCAAAAAGCAACAGCGAATAGTTACCGATTACAAGGGAACTCCCATCGACACCGAACTCAGGTATGATGTCCTGGTAGAAAACCTGATCATCACCGAACTAAAGTCCAGTGATGGCATCCACCCGGTATATTTAGCCATATTGAAGACCTATATGCGCCTGCTCGAAAAGCCAAAAGGAATCTTGATAAATTTCAATTGTACCCATATCTTTAAAGAAGGGCAAAAAACAATTGTCAACGAATACTATGCTGCTTTACCTAAAGAATAACTATGTAAGACTATGTGGCCCTATGTCCCTATGTGTTAGCCAATCCCTCAAAAAACACTATGTAAGACTATGTGGCCCTATGTCCCTATGTGTTAGCCAATCCCTTAAAAAACACTATGTAAGGCTATGTGGCCCTATGTCCCTATGTGTTAGCCAATCCCTTAAAAAATACTATGTAAGGCTATGTGGCCCTATGTCCCTATGTGTTAGCCAATCCCTCAAAAAACACTATGTAAGGCTATGTGGCCCTATGTCCCTATGTGTTAGCCAATCCCTTAAAAAATACTATGTAAGACTATGTGGCCCTATGCCCCTATGTGTTAGCCAATCCCTTAAAAAACACTATGTAAGGCTATGTGGCCTTATGTCCCTATGTGTTAGCCAATCCCTTAAAAAACACTATGTAAGGCTATGTGGCCCTATGCCCCTATGTGTTTACCAATCCCATAAAAAACACTATGTAAGACTATGTGGTCCTATGTCCCTATGTGTTAAACCACTACTCCCTTTCTTATTTGCCTTCTCTTCCCTTTTTGCGGAAGCCGCTTCAGTAGATACAGCCGGTATTTACAGTCCTTCCATGAAGAAAGAATACAAATGTGTAATCATCAAACCTGACAGCTACAAAAAAGCAAAAGAATTCCCCGTTGTTTACCTGCTCCACGGCCATTCCGGCTGGTATGCCAATTGGATTCTCCGTGTACCGGAACTGAAAACCTGGGCCGATGAATACCAGCTGATGATCGTTTGCCCCGATGGTGGCTATAATAGCTGGTACCTGGACAGTCCCGTGGATTCTACCGTAAAATTTGAAACATACATAGCAACGGAAGTGCCCGCGTATATCGATGCCCATTACAACACCCTTAAAGACCGGAAAGCAAGGGCCATTACCGGGCTCAGTATGGGCGGTCATGGCGGTTTATTCATCGGCTTTCGTCATGCGGGGACCTTCGGCGCCTGCGGCAGCATGAGCGGCGGGGTGGACCTCCAGCCCTTTAAGAAAAACTGGCAGCTGGCTGAAAAAGTCGGCGATACCATCAGCTATGCAGAGAACTGGAAAAAATATTCAGTCATTAATGTAATTGAAACAATTCCAAAAGATACCCTGCGTATTATTATCGATTGTGGCACCGAAGATTTCTTTTTTAACGTCAACAACGCCCTGCACCGGAAATTGTTACTGCTGAAGATCCCCCATGACTATATTGAACGCCCGGGCCGGCACGAGTGGAATTACTGGAGAAATGCGGTGCAGTACCAGTTGCTGTTTTTTAGAAATTATTTTTCCGGAGGACTGTAGCAGTAAAATAAGCACCTGCGGAGGCGCTGCATTTCAAAGAAGGAAACCGAAAAAAAGACATGTCCTTACCCACGAGCCCAGGA
The DNA here is from genome assembly GCA_016192105.1 of Sphingobacteriales bacterium. Classification (GTDB taxonomy): domain Bacteria; phylum Bacteroidota; class Bacteroidia; order Chitinophagales; family Chitinophagaceae; genus JJ008. The sequence goes on from JACPUV010000026.1 coordinate 319,594, forward strand.
GCTATTATTCGTTAATGGCTATCCGGGTTGCACCCGGAGCAAACATTGTTCAGTCTCGCCAGGACTATTACCCGCCCCGTCTATTCGCATCACTTTCTATTGAATATATAAATATTGCGCATCGCCTGTTTTCACCATACGCCTTTCGAAAACTACAACTAATGGAAATAAGGTCAGGCAGCGCCAGCCCAAAAGACTTTCCTGATTCAGAAGAATAAGCCAAAGACAGAGGCCGGAACGGCCAACTAATTTCCCGTATTCCCGTCCCTCACTTTTATTTTCTTCTTCCCGGAATTCTTTTTCTCATAATCGAGAATGGCCTGGGGTTTGGCAGGTTTTTTTGCACCGGCGGTATCGGCTTTTGTTTTACCGGTACTGACTGCAAGGGGCTTTATATTTTCATCATCGATCATGCCGCCGTCTTCGGTCTGCAACTTGTTCATTACATAATTCTCCGTGGCTTCCACTGTTCCTTCCCGGGGATCATAGTAGGTCCATTTACCATGTCTCATCGAAACACCTTCATTTTTTACGACCACCCAGTCAATGATCTTCGACGGATCTTTAATATCATATACCGCCACGGTATCAAATGCCACTTTCGGATCCATGGCCCTCCAGTTCTCCACCCGGAGCAGGCCGCCATTGTAGGTGAAATACTCCTGTTTCCCGTTCAGCTTGCCCCATCGGAAATTTTCCTCGGCGATCTTTACGCCTTCCAGTGAATATTTTTTCCAGACCCCTTCTTTCTGGTCGTTTTCAAAATACCCCTCCTCCTCATAGCCCCTTTCCCCGCGCAGGTCATCCACATGCACCGACCAGGGGCCCTGTTTGAGCCCTTTCATATCCACCCGGTTCAGGGTATCCCCCCTCTTAGTCAGGACAAAACTCTTGTACTGGCCGTAACCGCTGGTGGAAATAAGCAGGAGAAGGAAGAATATAGACCGCATTGTTTAGTAAGTTTGGTAAAAGTAAAGCAGCGCGCTTTGAGCTGCGAGCCTGCCGCCAGACAGATTGCAAATTACAAACGAAAATTAATTGCTTTTATGAGTATGTTGTTAAAAAAAATTGCACACCCCCGCCCTTCAGTGCGGCTTCTATTTGTAGTATTGGCTATTGGGCTATTGGGTACATGGAGTTATTCCCAGCCAGCCCCTACTCCCGCCGCGGAAAGGCTGAAAGTCACAGAACAGCGTAAAGCCCTTAAAGACCGGTCTTTGCTGAATGAGATCCCGTTCCGGAATATCGGTCCCAGTATCATGAGTGGCCGCGTGACGGATATTGAAGCCAACCCCGAAGACCCCACTGAATTTTATGTGGCCTATGCCACCGGGGGGCTCTGGCATACTCAAAACAACGGGCAGAGCTTTACTCCCATCATGGATAATCTCGAACAGCTTTTTATCGGGGATATCGCCATCAACTGGACGACCCGTACCATCTGGGTTGGCACGGGCGAAGTGAACAGCAGCCGGTCTTCCTATGCAGGCATCGGGATATATAAATCGAAGAACAATGGTAAGACCTGGGACTATCTCGGCCTGCCTGAATCCCAGCATATTGGAAAGATCCAGTTGCACCCTACCGATGAGAACACCGCATGGGTGGCGGTACTGGGTCATTTGTATTCACCCAATAAAGAAAGAGGGGTCTATAAAACTACGGACGGGGGTAAAAGCTGGAAACAGACCTTGTTTGTGGATGACAATACCGGCTGTGTGGATCTCGATATCAATCCTTCCAACCCGGCAGAAGTCTATGCAGCTATGTGGTACCGTACACGCCGTGCCTGGAAATTTGAAGAAAGCGGGAAAACCAGCGGCATTTACAAAAGTAATGACGGCGGGGAAACCTGGAAACTGATCACCGCGGCCGGCTCCGGCTTTATGACCGGGGATAAGACCGGAAGGATCGGCATTGCCGTTTATCCGAAAGCCCCGGGTATTGTTTATGCCATTGTGGACAACAACACCCCCAAAGCCGCCCCCGAAAAGAAAAAGGATTCCACCTATAAAAAAGAAGATTTTAAAAACATCACAAAAGAACAGTTTGAACAGTTAAGTACGAAATGGCTGGATACTTTCTTAAGAGCAAACCGTTTCCCCCGGAAATACAATGCAAAAGGGGTCAAGGACCTGGTGGCAACAGGTAAGATCAACGGTTCCGCCCTCTGGGATTACCTTGACAGTGATGATGGTTTCCAGAACACCGGTATTACGGGCTGCGAAGTCTATCGCAGTGAGGACGGTGGCAACAGCTGGAAAAAAACAAACGAGAAGCCGGTCAGTATCTTTAACACCTATGGCTATTATTTCGGAAAGATCTATGTCTCCCAGTATAACCCGGATAAAATTTTCATCCTGGGTTTCTTTGCCCAATACTCCACCGATGGGGGCAAAACCTTCAAAACTATGGACAAGGGCAATGTACATCCTGATCACCATGTTTTGTGGGTGGATCCCAAACGGGATTCCCATATCATCAACGGGAATGACGGCGGAACCAATATCAGTTATGATGACGGCGAAAACTGGTTCAAGGCCAATACACCGGCCGTAGGACAATACTATGCCATCACCGTTGATGATGCAAAGCCTTATAACGTGTATGGAGGAATGCAGGACAATGGGAGTTGGTGGGGGCCCTCCACCAATAAAGAAAGCATCGGCTGGACCGGCAATGGACAGTATAGCTTTCGGGTGATCAATGGCGGGGATGGCATGCAGGCCCAGGTGGATACCCGTGACAATGCCACGATGTACTCCGGTTCGCAGTTTGGCTTTTACGGCCGCTATAATAAAGACAAAAGAGGAACACAGAAATCCCTGCATCCGCAGCATGAACTCGGCGAAAAACCCCTGCGCTTTAACTGGCAGACCCCGATCCTCCTGAGCAGACACAACCAGGATGTATTGTATTTCGGCAGCAACCGTTTCTACCGTTCACTCAATAAAGGAGATACCCTGATCGCCATGAGCCCAGACCTCAGCCATGGCCGGGTCAGCGGTAATGTTCCCTATGGAACCATCACCAGTATTTCCGAATCACCACTTCGTTTCGGCCTGATCTATACCGGCACAGATGACGGGAATATTCATGTTACAAAAGACGGCGGTTATAGCTGGGAACAACTGAATAGTACCGCAGGACCTGAAGTCAAAAATCAAAAGTCAAACCAGCCCACCGCAGCGAAAGCGAAGGCGGGAGTCAAAAAGACAGCTCCCGGGCTGAATACCCAAAATCTGTGGATAAGCCGTATTACCGCTTCCCAGTATAAAGAAAGCAGGGTCTATGTTTCTTTAAACGGATACCGCTTCGACCATTTTGCTCCGTATCTCTATGTCAGTAATGATTACGGAACGAGCTGGACACAAATCGGCAACGACCTCCCCAACGAACCCATTAACGTGGTAAAAGAAGATCCGAAGAATGACAGCATACTCTATGTTGGTACGGATGGAGGGCTCTATGTGAGTTTTGATGCCGGTAATAGCTTCATGTTATGGAATGCAGGGATGCCGGAGTCTGTTCCGGTGCATGATATCGCAATCCAGCAACGCGACAATGAAATCGTACTTGGCACCCATGGCCGCAGTTTATATGTATCCAAACTGGATGATGTACAGGCGGTACGAAAAGATCCCGATTGGATGAAGAAAAAGGCAAAGCCGAAGAAAGAAGAAAATAAGCCGGAGGAAGAAGAGGATGAAAACAAACCGGGGAGTTAAGAAATTGTTGGGAAGACGGGAAGTCCGGAAGAATTATCCTGAACTCCCGGGTGCATGAACAATGCGCTCAAAAAAAGTGGTTGCCTGGTAAAAGGCAACCACTTCATTTATGGGAATAGCAGCAAATCCTAAAAGATATGGAACCTTTCAAAGCAGGCTTTCTCCAGCATCTCCCGGTCATCCGGGTGGGCAATACTGATTAAGGACTTGGCCCGCTGGCGCAGGTTTTTACCAAAAAGGTAGGCCACCCCAAACTCGGTGACCACATAGTGGATATGCCCCCGGGTGGTTACCACACCGGCGCCCTGTTTCAGGAAAGGAACGATCCGGCTGACCCCTTTATTCGTGCGGCTGGTCAGGGCAATAATGGGCTTGCCTCCTTCGCTCAGCGCGGCGCCCCGCATAAAGTCCATCTGCCCCCCGATCCCACTGTACTGAGTGGTGCCAATGGAGTCAGCACAAACCTGCCCGGTTATATCGACTTCGATGGCGCTGTTGATCGCGATAACCTTGGGATTACGGCGGATCACATGCGGGTCGTTTACATAATCGATATCTAAAAAAACAAAAGCGGGGTTATCATCCACATAATCGTAGAGCCGGCGGGTACCTACGGCAAAACCAGTCACGGTCTTGTAGGGGTGGATCCGTTTTTTGGAGTTATTGATCACATCCTTGTCAAACAGGTCAATGATCCCGTCACTGCACATTTCGGTGTGCACGCCAAGGTTCTTGTGATTATACAGGGATTTAAGCACCGCGTCAGGGATCGTGCCGATACCCATCTGCAGGGTGCTGCCGTCATCGATCAGTTCCGCGATCTTTTGCCCGATTTTAAGTTCGTCATCTTTTACCTTGGTGCCATAATCCACTTCGGGCAGTTCCTCCTCGTAGTACACCATGGCGGTAAACCGGTTGGTATGAATCAGGCTGTCTCCATGCGTACGGGGGACCCGCGGATTTACCTGGGCAATGATATGCGTGGCAGTGTTGACCGCGCTACGGGCCACATCCACGGACACACCCAGGGAACAATACCCGTGTTTATCGGGAGGCGATACCTGTACCAGGGCCACATCTATATGTAATTGCTTACGGAACAGGTCAGGGATATCACTTAAAAAAACCGGGATAAAGTCAGCCCTTCCTTCATTCACGGCCTTCCGGACAGACTCGGACACAAACATGCAGTTGATATGGAAAGCATCCGCATACTGTGGTTTATCCAGTTCGATATTCCCCTGTACGGTAATAAAGGTAAGTTCCACATCCCGCAGTTCCGGTGCTCTTTTACCAAGCTCCCGCAGTAAATGTAATGGGGTTTGGGCGCTACCCTGTACAAAAACCCGGTCACCGGATTTTACCACGGAAAGGGCAGCTTCAGCTGTAATAAATTCAAAAGGAGTTCTCATGCTGCAAAGCTATTGCTAATTACAGTTTATAAAATGACTATGCTTATTTCAGGGATTGATAAGAATCAGTAGATTCAATGAGTTATTAACCAGTCAATCGCCAGTTCATAGCCCCGTAACCCCAGGCCGAAAATACTGCCGGCCGCCCTGGCGCTCACATGCGATAATTTCCGGAAATCCTCCCGGGCATGTACATTGGAGATATGTACCTCCACCACGGGAGCTTTAATAGCCGCAATCGCGTCACCGATGGCTACAGAAGTATGGGTGTAGCCACCCGGATTGAGTACAATACCATCATGGTCAAAACCGACCCGTTGTAACTCGTTGATCAGCTCTCCTTCCACATTACTCTGGAAATAACTGATCTCTATGCTGCCATATTTATGACGAAGGGCGGGAAGAAACTCGTCGAATGACACCGCACCGTAAATTCCGGGTTCGCGCTTACCCAACAGGTTGAGGTTGGGGCCATTGATAATTGCTATCTTCATGCCCCGAAAATAATTCAAATCCCCAACATCTTATTATGACCTTTTTGGAAGCACTTTATGGCAGCCAGTACCAGGAAATACAGCAACGGGGTGGCGATGGCAGCAAGGGCCGCCTGAATGCAAATTTTTTTCTTACCGCCCTGCTGATCATGGCCCTGATCGCCGTCTTTCTTTGCTGCATCCGGTTTGTCCCCGGTTTTAATGAAATGGTCTCCCGGCAATCCCGGAATTTATTCGGCAATACAAGCGGCAGATCCATGGGAAAACTGCTGGCCATCCCTCTCTTTTTTTTAGTGTACCTGTCCATACGGGCAACCACAGGTAGTGTACCGAATTTCAGGAAAAGAGTGGAAGCCTTCCTCGCATACCCGGAGGATACCCGGAAGCAAGCGAATAAAAAATTATTGCTGCCGTTTTTTATATTGCTGGGAATTGTAATTATCCTGGCACTGGTATAACCCGATCAGGTTTTCTTACGGGCAGACCGGCTTGCCTGCAATGTATACGAGACAATATTAGTACCCACGAATTCAGTCTCTTTCTCTGTGTAATAATAAAGGGAAATTTGGATAATGAAAGTTCCGGACCGCTTTACTTTATAGTCAAAATAGTAGTAGCCATCTGCACTGGTTTTTACCGGGACTTGTAAACCTTCGACCAGGCTGTCCTTCTTGTTATATACCATTACTGAAAAATAGTTACGCAAATCTTTATTCGGAAGCCGGAAGCGTATCATTTCCCCGGTATTTCTATTGATCACCGAATCCCGGGGGGCTCCCGTTCATCGGCGTTTTTCCAGTGTCTAATGGAATCGGAAAACTGTGTTGCAGTAAACGGAACCTTAAGTAATTGCCATTTAACAGAATCAGGGAAATGCGTACGAATTAATTCCGCCGGATTGGCAAGAAAATAAAACTCACCCAGGTTTTGAAAGGTTTGAGTACAATCCTCGTTGGCACTGCCACTTCCCCAAGTTGGATCCACCAGTTTCCATTGCCCTTTAATTTTTACCGCATTCCACGAATGGTTTGTCGCCAGACTGTCCGGGTGAACCGTACGAATCCCGATACCGGTGGCAAATCCCTTGATAATCACACATTCCACATCCAGTTCATCACAGAATAATTTAAATAATCGGGCGTATCCTGAACAAACTCCACGCTGCTTGGCCAGCACTTCCTCTACACTGGCAATCCCATTTCCAGAACGATAACCCTCACAATCATACCGTATATGTTGAGTAATCCAAAAGAAAGCAGCCCGGGCCTTCAATTCATCATCAGTATATAAGTGTTTCAGTTCCCTACCGAAAGTCCGGATATCGCCGGGAGCAGTAACACGTAATTGATCTGATTTAATAAAAGCATCAATATCTTTATATCGCTCCGGGCTTTGAGCTGCCGCAGGAAGAAAGGAGCCGATAAAAAGAAGGCATAATAAGCAATGACGGATAAGGTGGTGCATAACTTGACCCTAAAAATAAAAAAAACCGCTCTTTAAATGCGGCTTTTTCAAATACCTGCCCGAATTAACCGGCTTTAAATAATTTAGAAAAATCCAAATTGAGTACGTACCCACCAATAAAGATTTTCCCCATATCACAAAACTTCCAACCTGCTAGCCTGCCCGCCTCGCCGCGAAGCGGGTCGCTCAGGCTAGTTTCCAACAACAAACTTCCAACTAACCCTTATGCTCCCTCACCATCTCCAGGAACTGGTCAAACAGATACCTTGAATCATGTGGTCCCGGTGTAGCTTCCGGGTGGTATTGGACTGAAAAGGCCGGTTTGCCTTTCACCCGGATCCCCTCAATGCTCTGGTCGTTCAGGTTCACATGTGTAATCTCGATATGATCCGCCTTGCGTACGGCCTCCGGGTCCACCCCGAAACCGTGGTTCTGCGTTGTGATCTCGGAAAGACCGGTGATCATATTTTTTACCGGGTGGTTGAGCCCCCGGTGTCCGTGGTGCATTTTAAAAGTGGAGATCCCATTGGCCAGGGCCAGTAACTGGTGGCCAAGGCAGATGCCAAAAAGCGGTTTCCCTTCTTCTATGATCTGCTTAACCGTAGCCACCGCGTAATCCATCGGGGCCGGGTCTCCGGGTCCATTGGAGATAAAGTAACCGTGGGGGGCAAACTTATTGATTTCATCCAGCGGCGTTTTGGCCGGGAACACTTTTAAATAAGCCCCGCGGTCCACCATGCATTGCAGGATATTCCTTTTAACTCCGTAATCCAGTACCGCGATCCGCAGCTCCGCATGCTTATCTCCCAATTCGTAACTGCTTTCGGTGCTCACTTTCGAGGCCAGCTCCAAACCTGCCATTTCAGGCGTTTCAGCCAGTTTCTTTTTGAGGACATCAATATCCGTGATCCCGGAAGAAATGATACAGTTCATCGCTCCCTTCGTGCGGATATGGGCTACCAGGGCCCGGGTATCCACCCCTTCAATCGCGACCACTTTATTCGCTTTCAGGTATTCGCTGAGAGAGCCGTTGGCCATTTTACGGGAGTACTGGTCCTCCAGGTTGCGGCCGATCAATCCATTTATTTTCACACTGCCTGATTCCACATCCGCATCCTTAACGCCGTAGTTTCCAATATGTGCGTTGTTCATAATCAGGATCTGGCCAAAATAGCTGGGATCGGTAAAAACTTCCTGGTAACCAGTCATGCCGGTATTGAAACAGATCTCACCGGTGCTGGTACCAATGGCGCCAAAAGCCTGGCCCTGGTGCACGGTTCCGTCGGCCAACAGTAAAACAGCGGGAATGGAGGGATTTGACATTTTCAGAGCATTGTTTTTTTAAAAACAAATTGCGCAAATGTAGTGGAAAGTCGGGAGACGTGAATCAGGACTTGCCAGAGTTTATCCACGCCAGCAAAGATATACGGTAATACTCCCTGCGGAAGAATAAAAGAGCCGGGGTTGTCCAGCTACCAGGCCGGATACAAACGACCGCTCATTTACAGGAGATCAACCCGGTCCGGGAAGAAGCTATTTTCGTTTCCCCAGCAGGAATTTCTCACGGATCACATCCTGTACATGCACTCCGCTGATCTTGCTTTCGAGCCAGGAAATGATATCGAGGTAAGCGAATGTGCGGGCTTCAAGGGGATTGCCCTCATATTTTTTCAGCTTGACCAGTAATTTTTCAAACTCCGGTTTCAGCGCATGCGCGCCGACGCGGAATGAACGGCGCAGGAAGGCAAACACCTCCTCCTCCACTTTACTCAGGTTGCCCATCCGGGCCATATAGCGGTACACGGATTTGATCAGGTATTCCAGCAGGTCAAAATTACCCAACTCATAGTGGGCGATCAGGTGCAGCAGGCGGGCATAACATTGCAGGTCGGTACGCAGGTCGCCTTTCTGGTGGATGATCCGGTTGAGGTAATCAATCGCTTTTTCATTGTTCCCGCTGCCGAAATACAAGGAAGCGATCTTGTAATAAAAGACCAGCACCCGGTGCGTATCCAGGTAAAGTCCGTATTCCTTCAGCATATCTTCCAAAAAAGGCACCAGCCGCAGCCCCTTGGTAAATGTGCCCCGCAGGAAATAGAGATTGATACGGGCCGTATATAAATACTGGTAAGCGAGTATGCGGTTATTCTCGTTCTCCTCTAAATGTTTTTGTTTTACAAACTGTTCAAACTGTTTAATACTCTCCGCCAGCTTCCCGTGATTCAGCAGGGCAAATTCCGCACTCATCAGGTTGTGCATGCCCTTGATATAATTAGCCGTCTCCACTTTCAGTAACCCGGGAAATTCTCCAAACAGGCTCACCCATTTCTGCGAATAGCGGTAATACTGCAAGTAATCCTGCCGGATAAAAGCATACCAGACATAGGCCTGGTACAAATACAGGCGCTCATAAAACCCCCGGGCCGTTTCGGTTCCGGGTGGCAGGTGTTTGCCAAAAAAAGACTCCACACTCTTTATATCTTTCTCGTGCCGGGCATGACCGTGTTTGATGTACCAGCTGTATAACTGGAGCGCCAGGTTGGAAAGATTATTCACCAGGATCAGCTGATAACTGACCGCCTCGGATTCTTCCGTGAGTTTGTCGGCACGGTCCTGCATACTGCGGGTGATATAAAGCGTCTCAATCTTCTTTTCAAAAAACAGCGCCTGCTGCAAATAGGTAAGTTGCTGGTAGGCCCGGGCCGTTTCCTTCAGCCGTTCCAGCACTTTCAGGCTCTGCAGGTAAAGGCCCTTATTGAAGAGGATCCGGGCCTGGTCCATTTGTTCATGGAGGCGGATATCAATATTATCCTCTTCCTTGATCAGCCTGAGACTGGAAAGTATTTGCTTGTATAAATGGGCCTTGATATTGGAGAGCTGCTGCTTTTTGATGCTCCGGGCTTTCTTCAGCACCTGGGCCTCGTCGTAGTCGGACATTTTATCCAGGGCATCGAAAAGCTGGATCACTTTCAGGTCCTCCGTGTCGGTGTTCCGCTTCACATAAAGCTTAAAATTCCGCTTTTCGCTCTTTTCGAGCGATTTGACCAGTTGAAAAAGACTATCGGTTGCGCGGTTGGCCATCGTAATTAAAATTTCATGAAATCCGGTACAGGCAAGGGTTTTAGCGGATCCCGACCTGTTTAAAAGCTGTAAAACACCCCTTATTTTGGTTTCCCCGGCCGCCCGATTAAGGGTACTTTTAACGCCGCAGGTTGTTTATAGATAGTATTACCAGCAAGCCCTCCTGGCGCCACTTAGAAAAATTATTGCAGGCGGGCAGCCCCTACAAAAGTAAGCAGCCTGTAATTTTTATATCCCTCAATTTATCAATTAATTATGGCTGCAGGAAAAGTTTTCATCTTTGATACCACCCTCCGCGACGGAGAACAGGTACCTGGTTGCAAGCTGAATACCAAGGAAAAACTGGAACTCGCTCTGGAACTGGAGGACCTGGGCGTGGATATTATTGAAGCCGGGTTCCCCATCTCCTCCCCCGGTGATTTTGAATCGGTGAACCAGGTTGCCCGGGCCATTAAGAATGCTACGGTCTGCGGCCTGAGCCGTGCCGTGCAAAAGGATATTGAAGTGGCGGCAGAAGCCCTGAAACATGCCGCCCGCAAAAGGATCCATACCGGTATCGGCACTTCCGATTACCATATCAGATCCAAATTCAATTCCACCCGGGAAGATATACTTGAAAGAGCCGTGCAATGCGTGAAGTGGGCGCGCAACTTCACCGACGATGTAGAGTTCTATGCCGAAGATGCCGGCCGTACCGATAACGAATACCTGGCCCGTGTGGTGGAAGCCGTGATCAAAGCCGGTGCCACCACCGTGAATATCCCCGATACCACGGGGTATTGCCTGCCCTCCCAGTACGGGCAAAAAATGGCCTACCTGATCAACCATGTTCCCAATATGGATAAAGCCGTACTCTCCTGTCATTGCCACAATGACCTGGGACTGGCTACAGCCAATTCCATTGAAGGGGTGATCGCGGGGGCCCGCCAGATCGAATGTACCATCAACGGACTGGGGGAAAGAGCGGGTAATACTTCGCTGGAAGAAGTGGTGATGATCCTGAAACAACACAAACACCTCGGGCTTCATACTTCCATTAAGCCGGAAAGGCTGAATCCCGTCAGCCGCCTGGTATCTGATACTATGCGGATGCCGGTACAACCCAATAAAGCGATCGTGGGCAGTAATGCGTTCTCCCATTCATCCGGCATTCACCAGGATGGTTTTCTGAAAGACGCCCAGACCTACGAGATCATCAATCCCGAAGAAGTGGGCGCAGACAGTTCCAAAATAGTACTCACCGCCCGCAGCGGACGCAGCGCCCTTGCATACCGGTTCCAGAAACTGGGATTTCAGTTCGACCGCAACGATGTGGATGTGCTGTACAATGAATTTGTGAAAGTGGCCGATAGCAAGAAAGAAGTAGAAGATACCGACCTGCATGCCATGGCCCTTTCTTATCAAAAGAAAGCTCCGGTTGCATCAACCGGGAGCTAAAGAGGTACCGGGGCGGCCCGGAACCTTTCAGGAATACAGCCTGCTGAAATGTACAGGTAAGGGCTGATAAAAAACAAGTGAGCGATTTACGATACTATGGAATCTAACAATCATAAAAACAGTTCTTCCCTCTCTTCCCCGCGGACGGGAAGTGCCACCTTATTTGAAAAAATCTGGGAGAAGCATGTTGTCAAAACCATCGAAGAGGGTCCCTCTGTTTTATATATTGACAAGCACCTGATTCACGAAGTAACCAGCCCACAGGCCTTTTCCGGGCTGAACAAAAGGGGTATCCGGGTTTTTCGCCCCAAACAGATCGTAGCCACGGCCGATCACAATGTGCCCACCCTGAACCAGCACCTCCCGATCAAAGAGGAACTCGGTCGGAAACAGGTGGAAGCCCTGATCAGGAACTGCGCCGAACAAGGGATCGAATTGTATGGCCTTGGACACCCGTTCCAGGGCATTGTCCATGTGATCGGACCCGAACTCGGTATCACCCAGCCGGGTATGACCATTGTCTGCGGCGACAGTCATACCTCTACGCATGGCGCTTTTGGCTCCATCGCTTTCGGCATTGGCACCAGTGAAGTGGAAATGGTAATGGCCACGCAGTGTTTGCTGCAGAGTAAACCCAAACTGATGCGGATTACCGTGGATGGCACCCTGAACAAGGCGGTTGTTTCCAAAGATATTGTCCTGTATATCCTGTCAAAGATTTCAGCCAGCGGGGCCACCGGCTATGCCGTGGAATTCGCCGGTTCCGCCATCCGCTCCCTGAGTATGGAAGCCCGTATGACCATTTGCAATATGAGTATTGAAATGGGCGGCCGTTGCGGTCTTATCGCCCCGGACGAAACCACTTTCAGCTATATAAAAGGAAAAGAATTTGCTCCCAAAGGCGCTGATTGGGGCCAGCGGCTCGCATCCTGGAAAGAACTTTATTCCGATGCAGATGCTGTATTCGATAAAGAATATCATTTCAACGCCGAAGATATTCAGCCCATGATCACTTACGGTACCAATCCCGGTATGGGGATCGGTGTAAGTGAGAATATCCCCACCACTGAAACCATCCACGAAACAGACCGTTCCGGCCTGGCCAAATCGCTGGCCTATATGGGACTTCAGCAGGGCGCACCGATCAAAGGTCAAAAAATTGATTATGTGTTTATCGGCAGCTGTACCAATTCCCGGATCGAAGACCTGCGCATGGTGGCCTCTTTTGTAAAGGGGAAAAAGAAAGCAGAGGCGGTGGAAGTGTGGGTCGTTCCGGGTAGCAAACAGGTGGAAGCTCAGGCGATTAAGGAAGGAATTGACAAAGTATTCGATGAAGCAGGCTTCCAGCTGCGTCAACCTGGTTGCTCCGCCTGCCTGGGGATGAACGAAGACAAGATTCCCGCCGGGAAATACTGTATCAGCACATCTAACCGTAACTTTGAAGGAAGGCAGGGAGCCGGCGCCAGGACTTTACTGGCCAGTCCTTTAACTGCGGCAGCAGCAGCAATTACCGGAAAGGTCAGTGATATCAGAGAACTTCTTTAGCATAACAATTAATCAGCACAGATGTCCAAGCCGCTTAGTACAGTAACCAGCAGATTTATCCCGATCCCTATCGAAAATATCGATACTGACCAGATCATTCCCGCCCGCTTTTTAAAAGCTACGACAAAAGAAGGTTTTGGAAAGAACCTGTTCCGCGACTGGCGGTACGAGAACGATGACGAAACAAATCCCAAAGCGGATTTTCCCCTGAACCAGGCGCAGTACCGTGGGGAGATACTGGTTGCCGGAAAAAATTTCGGTTGTGGCTCTTCCCGGGAACATGCCGCCTGGTCCATCCAGGATTATGGATTCCGTGTAGTGGTATCCAGCTTTTTCGCCGATATTTTTAAAAACAATGCCCTGAACAATGGAGTGCTGCCGGTACAGGTAAGCGATGGCTTCCTTCAAAAAATTTTTGCCCTGGGTGCGGATAGCGAACTGACCGTTGACCTGGCCCGGCAAACCATCAGCATCATCTCCACCGGCGAAAGCGAGTCCTTTGACATTAACAGTTATAAAAAAACCTGTTTACTCAACGGGTATGATGATATTGATTTTTTACTGAGTATTAAACCAGAAATCGAAACATTCGAAACCGAGAGAGGATAAACACTATGAAAAAGAAAATTGCTGTAATCGAAGGGGATGGTATCGGACCGGAAGTAACCAAACAGGCCATCCGGGTACTGAATGCCATTGCCGAATCCTTCCACCATGAATTTGAATACAGTTATTGCCTGATGGGGGCCGATGCGATCGACAAAACCGGCCATCCCCTGCCGGATGAGACCATCGAAACCTGCCTGAACAGCGATGCCATTTTATTCGGCGCCATTGGCCACCCGAAATACGATAACGATCCGACCGCCAAAGTGCGGCCCGAACAGGGATTGCTGAAACTGCGCAAGTCCCTCCAGCTCTACGCGAACATCCGGCCCGTGAGCACTTACTCCTCCCTGTTTCACCTCTCGCCGCTGAAAAGTAAAAACATTGAAGGAGTCGATTTTGTGATTTACCGCGAACTGACCGGCGGTATTTATTTCGGGAAAAAAGAAACCAGCGCCGATGGCAACCTGGCTTCCGATGACTGCAGTTACAGTCGCGAAGAAATAGAGCGGATCGCCCACCTCGCTTTCCAGCATGCACAAAAAAGAAAAAAGAAACTGACCCTCGTGGACAAAGCCAATGTACTGGAAACCTCCCGTCTCTGGAGAAAAGTGGTACAGGAACTGGCTGCGCAGTACCCCGAAGTAATTGTTGATTATATGTTCGTGGATAATGCATCCATGCAGATCATCGTCAACCCAAAACAATTTGATGTGATCCTGACCGAGAATATGTTCGGCGATATCCTCAGCGACGAAGCCAGTGTGATCAGTGGCTCCCTGGGCCTGTTGCCCTCCGCTTCGATCGGGAAAGGCTCCGCCCTTTTCGAACCCATACATGGCTCCTACCCGCAGGCGGCGGGGAAGGATATTGCCAACCCGATCGGTTCTATTCTTTCCGCGGCCATGCTGCTGGACCACCTGGAAATGAAAGAAGAGGCGCAACTGGTACGCGATGCGGTAAACTGGACCCTGCTGAATTCCTTTGTAACAAAAGATATTGACCCCGTTAATTTTTATTTCACCTCCACCATCGGCGAACTGATCAGTGATTTTGTGAGTGGAAAAATTTCCGGGACGGTCAATACAGAAAATATTGAGTTGAGGAAATCAACCATCATCTGATCTTTAAATGAACAACTAACGGCGGTTTGTCCATTTAAAAATATTTATGGCTTGCTGAGCTCTTTTTTTGAAACGGCGGGTGTATATTTACAAAGCATACATCCTTCATGTTGAAGAATAACCTATATAATACCATTGCTGCCCTGGCCTCAATTATTATTGTGGTGGTCATTATTATATCTTCAAACGGAGGTGGTGCCTGGTAATAAAAGTTAAAAAACAAAATACAGCAACCCGCCTCCTGAAAGGCGGGTTTTTTTTGGCCCCGCCGGTCAGCAGGCGAAACGGAACCGGAAGATGATCAGGAATGATTGAAAATTAGATTAACAGTACTCAAACATAACGCAGCAAACCGCGGGTAAAGGCAGGTTAACATGGCAAACTATTATACGGAACATACGGTACTCTGGCTCAACGGCAGCTTTGTAAAAGCGACGGAAGCGAAAATGGATCTTTACAGCCAGTCGCTTCATTACGGCTATTCCGTTTTTGAAGGCATCCGCTCCTACAAAACAGGAAGTGGCGTTACCAGGATCTTTAAAGCAACAGAACACTTTGACCGGTTGCAGCAATCGGCGAAAGCCCTGAACCTGCCTTATCACTGGAATACGGCGGACCTGGTGGCGATCACGTATGAACTATTACAGCGGAACAACCTGCAGGATGCCTATATCCGCCCCGTGGTGTATGCCCCGGCCAATATGAGTTTTGCGGAAAACAAGGAGTCCTTCCTGTTTATCGAAGCTTGGGAAATGCAGCCCTTTCTTGGCGACAAACTGCTGAGCGTGATGACCAGTTCCTTCCAGCGGCCCAACCCGAAAGGATTTAAGATAACAGCCAAAGCCGCCGGTCATTATGTAAATTCTATTCTTGCCAGCCAGGAGGCCAAAGCGGCCGGGTTTGACGAAGCCCTGCTGACCGATATGTACGGCTTTGTGGCAGAAGGCCCCGGCGCGAATATATTTTACGAGAAAGACGGGCAACTCTTTACCCCTTCCACCGGGAATATTTTACCCGGCATTACCCGGGCCACCGTCATTGAATTATGCAATGATTTTGGAATAAAACTGTGGGAAAAACAAATTACCCTGGAGGAATTGAAAAAAGCGGATGCCGTTTTCTACTGCGGCACAGCCGCCGAAGTGGTCGGGTGGAAAAACCTGGATGATACTTTTTTCCCGATGCCCTGGGAACGTAGCGTTAGCAAGATCATCCAGGATGCCTATAAATTTAAAGTAACCGAAAAAGCATACCGGACTGAACCTGCGGGACTGGCCGGATGACAGCAGTACAACAGCTGCAAACAAGTCAAATTATGAGTGAATTA
Organism: Sphingobacteriales bacterium; assembly: GCA_016192105.1. GTDB lineage: Bacteria > Bacteroidota > Bacteroidia > Chitinophagales > Chitinophagaceae > JJ008. The sequence goes on from JACPUV010000026.1 coordinate 335,812, forward strand.
AACAGATACAGCAAGACATTAACACAGGATCCCACCCAGCCTGCCGCGCAGGCCATGTATTATGGCATCGGATTCAAAGAAGAAGATTTCTCCAAAGCGCAGATCGGCATCGTAAGTATGGGCTGGGACGGCAATACCTGCAATATGCACCTGAACGACCTGGCCACATCGGTGCGGGACAGTGTGAATGCCACTGAAGGTTTACTGGGTCTCCGCTTTTATACCATTGGGGTGAGTGACGGGATCAGCATGGGTACCGATGGCATGCGGTACAGCCTGGTAAGCCGGGATGTGATCGCGGACAGTATCGAAACCAATGCCGGTGCACAATATTATGACGGGCTGATTGCCATCCCCGGCTGTGACAAGAACATGCCCGGAGCGATCATCGCGATGGGGCGGCTGAACCGTCCTTCCATCCTGCTCTATGGCGGCACCATCGCCCCCGGCCATTACAAAGGAGAAGACCTGAATATTGTTAGCGCATTTGAAGCACTGGGGCAAAAAATCGCGGGGAAATTAAGTGAAGGCGACTTCAGGGGTATCGTACAGCATTCCTGTCCCGGCGCCGGCGCCTGTGGCGGAATGTACACTGCCAATACCATGGCTTCAGCCATTGAGGCATTGGGAATGAGTTTACCCAATTCTTCATCCAATCCTGCATTGAGTGAGGACAAACAAAAAGAATGTGCAGCAGTGGGTGCCGCGATCAAACTATTGCTGGAGAAGAATATCACCCCGAAAGATATTATGACGCGCCAGGCTTTTGAGAATGCCATCACCGTGGTCATGGTGCTGGGTGGCAGTACCAATGCGGTGCTGCACCTGATCGCCATGGCGAAAAGTGTGGACCTCTCGCTCACCCCCGACGATTTCCAAAAAATCAGTGACCGTATCCCGGTGCTGGCCGATTTCAAACCATCCGGCAACTACCTGATGGAAGATTTACACCAGCACGGCGGCGTACCTGCCGTGATGAAATACCTCTTAAAAAATGGCTTATTGCACGGCGATTGTTTGACAGTAACCGGAAAAACGGTTGCAGAGAATTTAGCAGGTGTCCCGGATCTGGATTTTAGCGCCCAGGACATTATACGCCCCTTAGAACAACCGTTGAAAAAAACGGGGCACCTGCAAATCCTGTATGGCAACCTGGCCGAAAAAGGCAGCGTAGCCAAGATCAGTGGTAAGGAAGGCGAACGCTTTGAAGGTACGGCCCGGGTTTTCAACGGCGAGAAAGACCTGATCGAAGGAATCTCTTCCGGCCGGGTACATGCCGGAGATGTAGTGGTCATCCGGTATATCGGTCCCAAAGGGGCGCCGGGTATGCCTGAAATGCTGAAACCCACCGGGGCGATTATTGGTGCCGGCCTGGGTAAATCCGTGGCCCTTATCACCGACGGCCGTTTCAGCGGTGGCACCCATGGTTTCGTGGTCGGACATATCACTCCTGAAGCCTTTGACGGCGGACTCATTGCCCTCGTGGAAGACAATGACCTCATTGAGATCGATGCGGTGAAGAATACCCTTACCCTGAAAGTAAGCGATACCGTGATCGCCGAAAGAAAGAAGAACTGGAAACAACCCGCTCTGAAAGCGACCAAAGGAATTTTATATAAGTATGCCAAAACAGTGAGACCGGCCGACCAGGGTTGCGTGACAGACGAAGGATTATAAGCAGCACCTGCATGAATAACATTGAAAATTGAGCATTGAAAATTGAACAGTAGTATTAAATAATTTGAACATGGAAACGCTAACACCCAAAAAGGAAACCCAGCCTGCTCCGGCCGCCACAACGATCACCGGCAGCAAAGCCGTATTAGAAGCTTTTTTAGCCGAGGGCGTGGATACCGTTTTCGGTTATCCCGGCGGCGCCATCATGCCCATCTATGATGCGTTGTATGATTACAATGAAAAACTGAAACATATCCTCGTGCGTCACGAGCAGGGAGCGATTCATGCGGCCCAGGGATTTGCCCGTGCCAGCGGCCGTACCGGTGTGGTATTTGCCACCAGCGGTCCCGGCGCCACCAACCTCGTAACCGGCCTGGCAGATGCCATGATCGATTCCACGCCGGTTGTCTGCATCACGGGCCAGGTCTTTGCGCATCTCCTGGGCACCGATGCTTTCCAGGAAACCGATGTGATCAATATCACCACCCCGGTTACCAAATGGAATTACCAGGTAACAGATGCCACCGAGATCCCCCATGTGCTGGCCAAGGCTTTTTACATTGCGAAAAGCGGCCGGCCCGGCCCGGTGCTGGTCGATATCACCAAGAATGCCCAACTGCAATTATTTGAATACAGCGGTTACCAGAAATGCGCGCATATCCGGAGTTACCGGCCCAAGCCGATCATAAGAAAGGAATATGTTGAAGAAGCGGCGGCCCTGATCAATAAAGCCGAAAAACCCTTTGTGATCTTCGGGCAGGGGGTGATTCTTGGTAAAGCCGAAAAGGAATTCAAACAATTTATTGAGAAAGCCGGTATTCCTGCGGCATGGACCATCATGGGCATGAGTGCAATCCCCACCGACCACCCCCTGGCAGTGGGCATGCTGGGTATGCATGGCAATTACGGACCCAATGTACTCACCAATGAATGCGACGTACTGATCGCGGTGGGGATGCGTTTTGACGACCGCGTAACCGGCCGGCTGGATAAATACGCGAAACAGGCCAAAGTAATCCATCTCGATATTGATCCTTCCGAAATTGATAAGAATGTAAAAGTGGATGTACCGGTCTGGGGCGACTGCAAAGAAACGCTGCCCCTGCTGACCCGCCTGGTGGAACAAAAAGTCTATCCGCAATGGTTGCAAAAATTCAAAGATTACCAGCAGAAAGAAGAAGAGAAAGTCATTCATGAGGAACTGAACCCCACTACGGAAATCCTCACCATGGGCGAAGTGATCAGTAGCCTGAATGAATTAACAAAGGGAAATGCCGTGATTGTGACCGATGTGGGTCAACACCAGATGGTGGCCTGCCGCTACGCCAAATACAACCAGAGCCGGAGTAATATCACCAGCGGCGGTCTCGGCACCATGGGCTATGCCCTTCCGGCTGCCATCGGGGCCAGCTACGGGGCACCGGACCGGACCATTGTTGCCATCATCGGAGACGGAGGTTTCCAGATGACGCTCCAGGAACTCGGGACCATCATGCAATTCAAACCGAATGTGAAACTGCTGATCCTGAATAATAATTTCCTGGGAATGGTGCGCCAGTGGCAGCAATTGTTTCACGAGAAGCGGTATTCCTTTGTGGATATCCAGAGCCCGGATTTTGTACAGGTAGCCAAAGGCTTTGGCATCCCCGGCAAAAGTGTTTCAAAAAGAGAGGACCTGGCAACTGCACTGCAAGAATTACTGAACAGCAAGGGAACCTTCCTGCTGGAAGTCATGGTGGGAAAAGAGAACAATGTATTCCCGATGGTGCCGCAAGGCAGAGGAGTGGCGGAGATTGTACTCAGTAAGGAAGAGATTTAATGAAGTAAAAATTAAAAAGCAGAAAGTAAAAAAGGATTCTCCTGCTTCGGAGCTCCTTTCGACTTTCGAATATTGACTTTTGAATTTTCAGTTTATGCAAACTAAAAAAGAATACACCATCACGGTTTACACAGAAAACCAGGTAGGTTTATTAAACCGCATCGCGATCATTTTCTCCCGGAGAAAGATCAATATCGAAAGCCTGAACACCTCGCCCACGGAAGTGGACAGTGTACACCGGTTTACCATCGTGATCAATGAATTTGAGGACGTGGTACGCAAACTCTGCCGCCAGATCGAGAAACAGGTGGAAGTGCTGAAAGCATATTACAATACGGAAGAAGAGATCGTGTGGCAGGAACTGGCGCTCTATAAAGTGCCCACGGATGTGATCGCTACAGAAGTAAAAGTGGAGCGCCTGTTGCGCCAGAACGGCGCCCATACCGTGGTAATCCGGAAGGACTATACGGTTTTTGCCGTGGCTGGTCACCGGGAAGAAACAGAAGCACTGATCAAAGTGCTTGAACCCTACGGGCTGATCGAGTTTGTACGGAGCGCCCGGGTGGCCATTATTAAAGGCAGCAGCGGCTTCCACGAACGGCTGAAGGAATTCGAGTACATGGAGCCGGGTGAAGAGGCCATTGAAAATGAATTCCTGGATAAAAATGAAGAGATTTTCACCATGTAGAAAAGCAGTTGGAAAGTGGAAACGTCAGAAAGCCGGAAAATGTATTCTTTAAAAAAGAAAACACTTCCGGTATCCCGGTCTCCCGCGTTTTCCGGCTCATCATTAAATATTAAATAAACAACACAAAACAGATAATCATGGCAAAGTTAAATTTCGGTGGCGTTGAAGAAAACGTAGTAACCAGGGAAGAATTTCCCTTAAGTAAAGCACAACAGGTGCTGAAGAACGAAACGGTAGCAGTGATCGGCTATGGCGTTCAGGGTCCCGGCCAGGCCCTGAATCAAAAAGACAATGGCATCAATGTAATCGTGGGGCAACGCAAAAATTCCAAAACCTGGGACAAAGCGGTTGCAGACGGTTTCGTTCCCGGTGAAACCTTATTCGAAATTGAAGAAGCCCTCCAAAGAGGCACCATTATCTGTTACCTGCTGAGCGATGCGGCACAAATTGCCCTGTGGCCTACTGTACAAAAACACCTGACCCCCGGGAAAGCCCTGTACTTCTCCCATGGCTTTGGTATCACTTTCAATGAGCAAACCGGTATCGTTCCCCCGAAAGATGTGGATGTTTTCCTGGTGGCTCCTAAAGGTTCCGGTACCTCACTCCGCAGGATGTTCCTGCAGGGCCGCGGACTGAACAGTTCCTATGCCATCTACCAGGATGCAACAGGAAAAGCTTTTGACCGTGTCATCGCGCTCGGCATTGCAGTAGGAAGCGGTTACCTCTTCGAAACGGATTTCAAAAAAGAAGTGTACTCCGATCTCACCGGTGAGAGAGGCACGCTGATGGGTGCCATCCAGGGTATCTTTGCTGCCCAGTACCAGGTGCTGCGGGAAAGAGGACACTCTCCTTCCGAAGCATTCAATGAAACCGTGGAGGAACTGACTCAATCCCTGATGCCGCTGGTGGCGGAGAACGGGATGGACTGGATGTATGCCAATTGTTCCACCACTGCTCAGCGCGGCGCACTCGACTGGTGGAAAAAATTCCGTGATGCAACCCTGCCGGTCTTCAATGACCTTTATACCAGTGTGGCTACCGGCAAGGAATCCCAACGTTCTATTGACAGCAACAGCAAGGCCGATTACCGCGAGAAGCTGGAAGTGGAACTGAAAGAATTAAGGGACAGCGAGATCTGGCAGGCCGGTAAAACCGTTAGAAGCCTGCGCCCGGAGAACCAGCCGAAATCAGCATCAGCCGCTCCCGCTTCCTCTACCAAAGAAGTGTTCAGCAAATTATCTGCTAAATCTGAATCAGTAGGGTAATACTTATGGAATCAACCGTGAATCATACCCGGATGGATTTTGCAGCAGCGCACCTGCGGCTGAAAAAAGTGGTGAAGCGCACCCCGCTGATCCAGAATGCCGGGCTGTCCGGGAAATACCAATGCAAGATCTACCTGAAGAGAGAGGACCTGCAGGTGGTACGCTCCTACAAACTCCGTGGGGCCTATAACATGATGAGCTTACTCTCCCCGGAGCAATTGCAGCGGGGCGTGGTTTGTGCCAGTGCCGGTAACCATGCACAGGGCTTCGCTTTCAGTTGTAAAAAACTGCATGCAAAAGGCGTGGTCTTTATGCCCATCATCACCCCCAAGCAGAAAGTAAACCAGACCCGGATGTTCGGAGATGGCCATATCGAGATCAAACTGGTCGGGGATACATTTGATGACTGCGCAGTTGCAGCGAAGCAATTCACGGAAGAAAATAATATGACCTTCATCCCTCCCTTCGATGATTACCGGATCATCGAAGGACAGGGAACGGTCGGCCTGGAAATACTGGAAGACCTCTCCGACGTGGATTATGTATTCATCCCGGTGGGCGGCGGCGGATTAAGCGCCGGTGTGGGGACTTATTTCAAAAACTGGTCGCCCAAAACAAAGATCATCGGGCTGGAACCCGAAGGAGCGCCTTCCATGTTTGCAGCCCTGAAAGCCGGGCACCCGGTAACCTTAGACAGTATTGACCGCTTTGTGGACGGAGCTGCCGTAAAAAGAGTGGGCGACCTGACTTTTTCCATTTGTAAAGAAGTGCTGGATGATATGCACCTAGTCCCCGAGGGAAAAGTCTGCTCCACCATCCTGAAACTGTATAACGAAGACGCGATCGTGGCAGAGCCCGCAGGCGCCCTGTCGATCGCGGCGCTGGATGATTATGCAGAAGAGATCAAAGGCAAGAACGTGGTCTGTATCGTGAGCGGGAGCAATAACGATATCGACCGCATGCAGGAGATAAAAGAAAGAAGCCTCCAGTACGAAGGACTGAAACATTATTTCCTGATCAGTTTTGCCCAGCGGCCCGGCGCCCTCCGGGAATTTGTGAATAAGGTACTCGGACCGACAGATGATATCACCCGTTTTGAATACATGCAAAAGACCAATAAAGAAAACGGTCCGGCGCTGGTGGGGATCGAACTGCAGAGCCGTTCGGATTATGAACAACTCCTGCAGAAACTGAAAGATTCCAATATCGGGTTCTCCGAAATAAACAAAAACGACCAGTTGTTTGGTTACCTGGTGTAAAGATTTGATCCATATCAAATTGTGGATAAGTAACCAATGAATCCTCTATCCTCATGAAAGCAAATTCGTAACTTCAGTCGTTTGCTTGCTGAATGAAATATAGTTAACGGCTGTATTCACTTAAACTTAACATTGCACCACATGGCAGGCAACCAGGGACTCTATCATCCTTCCTACGAACATGATGCATGCGGCATCGGATTTGTCGCGAATATCAAAGGTCATAAATCTCACCAGCATATCTCCGATGCGCTGACGGTGTTGGAGAACATGGAGCACCGCGGTGCCTGTGGCTGTGAGCACAATACCGGTGACGGTGCCGGTATCATGATCCAGACCCCGCATGAGTTTTTCTTCGATGAATGCCTGAAACTCGGTGTTCATCTCCCCTCTTTTGGAAAATACGCAGCCGGAATGGTCTTCTTCCCGAAAGATATCCGTCTCCGTGAAGAATGCCGCGATATACTCAACCGTACGGCGGAGCAACTGGGGATTGAAGTCCTGGCTTACCGCAAGGTTCCGGTCAACACATCGGGTATCGGCCCCACGGCCCTGAGTGTGGAACCGGAGATCGAACAGGTTTTTGTAGCCTGCCCGGATCATATCGCCAACCCGGATGACTTTGAACGGAAACTATTCATTCTACGGAATTACGCCTCTCACCTGATCAACAATACGGTCAGAAAAGATGAGATCGGTTTTTATATCGCTTCGCTCTCTTATAAAACCATTGTTTATAAAGGGCAACTGACCAGCCACCAGGTAAGGGAATATTTCCCCGACCTGAGCAATAAGCGAGTGGTCAGCGCTTTTGGATTGGTGCACTCCCGCTTTGCCACTAATACTTTTCCTTCCTGGAAACTGGCCCAGCCGTTCCGCTTCATTGCACACAACGGGGAAATCAATACACTTCAGGGTAACCTGAACTGGCTGAAGACAAGTGAAAAGGGATTCACAACACCCTACTTCACCCCGGAAGAGATGGAAATGCTGTTACCCATCGTAACCGAAGGCCAGAGCGATTCTGCCTGCCTTGACAATATGATCGAACTGCTGACACTGACCGGACGCTCGCTGCCGCATGTGATGATGATGCTGATCCCCGAAGCCTGGGACGGCAATGAGGATATGGACCCGGTGAAAAAAGCTTTCTATGAATTTCACTCTTCCTTTATGGAACCCTGGGACGGGCCGGCCTCGATCTCTTTTACTGACGGAAAGATCATTGGTGCCACACTCGACCGGAATGGACTTCGCCCTTCCCGGTATTGTGTAACAAACGATGACCGTGTGATCATGGCCTCTGAAACAGGCACGTTGCCGGTTGACCCCGCCATCATCCTGGAAAAAGGCCGCCTGCAACCGGGCAAGATGTTCGTGGTGGACATGGAGAAAGGAAAGATCATCAGTGATGAGGACCTGAAAAAAAATATCTGTTCGCAAAAACCTTACGGTGAATGGCTGAATAAATATAAGATCCGGCTGGAAGAATTACCGCAACCCCGGATCATGTTCACCCACCTGGAGCACGAGCAGGTATTTAAATACCAGAAAACATTTGGCTATTCCACCGAGGACCTGGGTACCCTCATTGCCCCGATGGCGCTGGAAGGAAAAGAACCGATTGGTTCCATGGGCAGCGATGTGCCCCTGGCCATCCTGAGCGACCAGCCCCAGCATCTCAGCAGTTATTTCAAACAACTTTTTGCACAGGTTACCAACCCGCCGATCGATCCCATCCGGGAGCGGCTGGTCATGTCACTGGCTACCTTTGCCGGCAATAACGGGAACCTGTTACTGGAAGATCCGCTCACTTGTCACAGTGTGGCACTCAAACACCCGGTGCTGAGCAATTTTGAACTGGAAAAAATCCGGAGTATTGATACCGGTTTATTCCAGGCAAAGACCATTCAATGTTATTTCAGGGCGGATGGCAAACCCGGTTCACTGAAAAAAAGTATTGACCGTATCTGCAATTATGCCGTGGATGCAGTACAAGACGGGTTCAAAGTATTGATCCTGCAGGACAGGGCCATTGACTCCAACCACGCCCCGATCCCATCCCTGCTGGCTACATCTGCGATCCACCATCACCTCATCCGCAAAGGACTAAGGGGACAAGTAGGGATCATTGTGGAAGCGGGTGATGTTTGGGAAGTCCACCATTTCGCCTGTCTCGTTGGCTTTGGCGCTACTGCGGTGAATCCCTACCTGGCACTCTCCTCCATCCGTGACCTGCTGGAAACGGGTAAACTGCAAACGACCCTGACCGAAGAAGAACTCAAGAAAAATTATATCAAGGCCGTCAACGACGGATTGCTGAAAGTATTCTCTAAAATGGGAATATCCACCCTGCAATCTTACCAGGGAGCCCAGATATTTGAGATACTCGGGCTGAACAAGGATGTAGTTGGCAAGTATTTCACCGGCGCCACCTCCCGTATAGAAGGGATGGGACTGGATGAGATTGCACGGGAAGTGCTGGCCAAACATTATTTCGCCTTTAGTAAAAAAGATATCCCGGCCGACCGCCTGCCCGTTGGCGGTCTTTACCAATGGAAGAGAAAGGGTGAATTTCATTTATTCAACCCGCAAACCATTCACCTGCTGCAGCATGCCACGAAAATGAATGACTTCAATACGTTTAAGAAGTATTCGAAGCTGGTGAATGAACAAAGTGAGAAAGCCTGCACACTGCGCAGCCTCTTCCAGTTCCGGAAAAACCGGCCTTCTGTTTCTATTGATGAAGTGGAAGCAGCAGAGAAAATATATAAACGTTTTGCCACCGGCGCCATGAGTTTTGGTTCCATTTCATGGGAAGCACATACCACCCTGGCCATTGCCATGAACCGCCTCGGTGCCAAAAGCAATACGGGCGAAGGGGGTGAAGATGAAAGAAGGTATGAAAAACTGCCGAACGGGGATTCCATGCGCAGCGCGATCAAACAGGTGGCTTCGGCCCGGTTTGGGGTGACCAGTTTGTACCTGACTGAAGCAGATGAACTGCAGATCAAAATGGCACAGGGGGCCAAGCCCGGTGAGGGTGGGCAATTACCCGGTCATAAAGTAGATGAGTGGATTGGTAAAGTGCGTCATGCCACACCGGGTGTGGGACTGATCTCTCCCCCGCCGCATCACGATATTTATTCCATTGAAGACCTCGCACAACTGATCTATGACCTGAAGAATGCCAACCGGGCTGCGCGCATCAGTGTAAAACTGGTGAGCAAAGCGGGTGTAGGGACCATTGCAGCCGGTGTTACCAAGGCAAAAGCAGATGTGGTCCTGATCGCCGGACATGATGGCGGTACCGGTGCCTCTCCCGTAAGTTCTATCAAGCACGCGGGGCTGCCCTGGGAACTGGGACTGGCTGAAACACACCAGACCCTTGTAAAAAATAAATTGAGAAGCCGTGTGGTCGTGCAGGCAGACGGGCAATTAAAAACCGGGAGGGATATTGCAGTAGCCGCTTTACTGGGTGCGGAAGAATGGGGCATTGCTACCGCCGCCTTAGTGGTGGAAGGCTGTATCATGATGCGGAAATGCCACCTGAATACCTGCCCCGTAGGTGTGGCCACCCAGGATCCGGAATTGCGTAACCGCTTTCATGGAAATCCTGACCACGTGGTGAATTTCTTCAGGATGATCACCCAGGAATTAAGGGAGATCATGGCCGAACTTGGATTCCGGACCGTGGAGGAGATGATCGGCCAGGTAGATAACCTGGAGATGAGGGATCATATTGAACACTGGAAGTATAAGAATATTGACCTGTCAGCCGTATTGTATAAAGAACCCAATTCCATGTACACCACCCTGCATTGCAGCGAAGAACAGGATCATGGTTTGGCAGACAGCCTTGACTGGAAACTGCTGAATGCCGCCGCGGCTGCGCTTGAGCGGAAGGAAAAAGTAACCGGCCATTTCGTGATAAAGAATACAGACCGGACAGCAGGTACCATTCTTTCCAATGAGATTACCAAAAAATACCGGGCGGAAGGTTTAGCGGATAATACCGTTCATTTCAATTTCAGCGGTACTGCGGGACAGAGTTTCGGTGCCTTCAATACAAAGGGGATTACCCTGGAACTCGAGGGAGATGCCAATGATTATTTCGGAAAAGGATTAAGCGGTGCCCGGCTGATCATTTATCCGCCTAAAACCGCCACCTATACTCCCGAAGACAACAGCATTATCGGCAACGTGGCCTTTTATGGAGCCACTTCCGGGGAAGCATTTGTCAGGGGCAAGGCCGGGGAGCGGTTCTGCGTGAGAAATTCCGGCGCCAATGTAGTGGTGGAATCCGTGGGCGATCATGGTTGTGAATACATGACCGGAGGTAAAGTGGTAATCCTGGGCAGCACCGGGAGAAATTTTGCGGCCGGTATGAGCGGCGGTATCGCCTATATCTATGATGTGAAAGGAAAGTTTGCCGGGAACTGCAATAAGGAAATGGTGGACCTGGATCCCTGTGACCTGAATGACAAGAATGAGTTGTTTACCCTGCTGCAGAAACATGTGGAATACACAGGCAGCACAGCAGCAAAATTCATCCTGGAAGACCTGGATAACCAGTTACAGCATTTTGTAAAGGTATTCCCGAAGGATTATAAGAAAGTGCTGATGCAGAATAATAAATCGAAGATAAAAGCTGAATAAGTTTGGGGCCAAAAAGCGGGAAGTTGGAAAGTCCGAATGAAGAAAGACGTTCCAACTTTCAGACTGAATTTTTCCGGCTTCCCGGTTTACAGATATTCCGGCCAATAACTTACGACCAACTATAAACAACAAATGATAAACTGAAAATGGGCAAACCAACAGGATTTAAAGAATTTAACCGGGAACTGCCGGGTAAGCAGCCGGTGGAAGAGCGGCTGAAGCATTACCATGAATTTATGGGCCGGTACAGCGAAGAGAAGCTGAACCACCAGGCCGCCCGTTGTATGAATTGCGGTGTACCTTTTTGTCATCACGGGTGTCCGCTTGGCAATGTGATCCCCGAATTCAATGATGCCGTGTACCGGAAGGACTGGAGAGAGGCTTATGAGGTGCTGACCTCTACCAATAATTTCCCCGAATTCACCGGACGCATTTGCCCTGCTCCCTGTGAAACAGCCTGTGTACTGGGTATCAACCAGCCGGCCATCACCATTGAAGAAATTGAAAAACATATTATCGAACTCGCGTTTGATAAAGGATTTGTCAAACCCCGCAAGCCCAATCTCCGCTCCGGGAAGAAAGTGGCTGTAATTGGCTCCGGCCCCGCCGGGATGGCGGCTGCGGCCCAGCTGAATTATGCGGGGCACTCCGTGACCGTATTTGAACGGGATGAGGCGCCGGGCGGTTTATTACGGTATGGAATACCTGATTTTAAACTGGAGAAATGGGTGGTGGACCGCCGCGTAGGGATAATGGAAGAAGAAGGGGTCGTATTCAAATGTCATTCCAATGTCGGAGTGAATGTCAGCATCAATGACCTGCTGCGGGAGTTCAATGCCATCGTACTCGCCGGGGGCAGCACGGTTCCCCGCAACCTGTCCATTCCCGGGCGGGAACTAAAAGGGGTTCACTTCGCCATGGACTTCCTGAAACAAAACAATAAAAGAGTGGCAGGGAAGGATTTCCTGGCGCACCGGGATATTGAAAGCAATATTTTAACAGAAGAAGTAAAAGCTTCCGGGAAGAATGTGGTGGTGATCGGGGGTGGAGATACAGGCAGCGATTGTGTGGGCACCTCCAACCGGCACGGGGCCAAATCCGTTACCCAGTTCGAGTTATTGCCCAAACCCCCGGTTGAAAGAAATGAATTTATGCCCTGGCCTGCATATCCCATGTTGTTAAAGACCACCACCTCGCATGAGGAAGGCGCCAGCCGCCAGTGGGCCGTAGCAACGAAAGAATTTATCGGGGATGAGCAGGGCAACCTGAAAGCACTGAAGATCGTGGACCTGGAATGGAAGATCGTGGACGGCCGTCCTGCGAGTTTCACCGAAGTGGCCGGATCGGAAAGGGAGATCCCCTGTGAACTGGCTTTGCTTGCGATGGGTTTTGTGCATCCGCAACAGGAAGGACTTATCAATGACCTGGGTGTGGAACTGGATGAAAGGGGGAATGTAAAAGCAACAGAAAAAGAATACCGCACCAATATCTCCAAAGTATTTGTGGCCGGTGATATGCGCCGTGGCCAGAGCCTCGTAGTCTGGGCCATCAGCGAAGGCCGTGAGGCGGCCCATAATGTGGATGAGTTCCTGAATAACCAGGCCGGTTCGGTACTGGAAACAAAGGACGCTTCTATCCTGTCCCATTTGGGCTGATACAACCGATAAAATTTTTCAACCCAACTGTCTTCCGCATTTTCCGGGAGACATTTTTTTTAGCCCAATTCCTTCCCTGCAATAGAATTGTACAAACGCTAACCGGCTCTTACCCGCCTTCTCTTATATCTTAATTCAGTAAACCTGACCAGTTTCCCGTACAGAGAACTAAGATTAACGACACGCTCTCCGACTGTCTTCTTTTGTCGTTTCTAATCTGTTCAAACTACCGGGTTTGCAGTAAAAATATCTTCCTTTTATCCCCGGTTTAGGCCATTTGTAAATTACATTATAAATATTTAATATTTATTTATTTTTTGCGAATTTGTTGACTTAACCTAAGTTTTCATATAAATTTTCAAAATTATTTATTAAACTAACACATGTTAACCTCGTATTTTTCTATTTTTAGGCAGAATTTATCAAATAGTTACTTTTTCTAATGTTTAACTAAAAAATCTAGCTCATGAGTAAAAGAAAAGCAAAACAAATCCTGCCGTTTGTCTTCCTGGTGGCGGTTGCCATTTTTGCCATGTTTATTAAACCCGCCGCTGATTATGTTCCGGGAGCCAGCGATCCACAGTACAGTTCAGCCGACATTGCCTGGGTGCTGGTGTCCACCGCACTGGTGTTTTTAATGACACCCGGGCTGGCCTTCTTCTATGGAGGAATGGTTCACCGCAAAAATGTGATCTCCACCATGATCAAAAGTACCGTAGCCGCAGGAGTGGTAGGTATTCTTTGGGTGGTATGCGGATTCAGTCTTGCTTTTGGTGAAACCGTGAAAGGGTTTATCGGGAATCCTGAAACCTTTGCCTTTTTTAATGGGGTAAAATCAGGTGCCGCCTGGCCTTTCGCCAATACGATCCCGCTGAGCCTCTTCTCCCTGTTCCAGCTGATGTTTGCAATCATCACCCCGGGGCTGGTGGTAGGTGCGGTAGCAGAACGTATCCGCTTTACTTCCTACCTGCTCTTTATTTTTCTATTCTCCCTGCTGGTTTACGCACCGGTTGCACACTGGAGCTGGCACCCGGAAGGATTCCTGGCTAAAATGGGTGCATTTGACTTCGCCGGTGGTACTGTTGTACATATCACAGCCGGTTGTGCCGCCCTTGCTGGTGCCATGGTACTGAAGAGAAGAAGATCGCATATCGAACAAAAAGAAATTCCCCCGGCCAACGTACCCTATGTACTGATCGGTACCGGTTTACTCTGGTTCGGCTGGTTTGGGTTCAATGCAGGTTCCGCCGTTGGAGCAAATTCACTGGCAGTAAATGCCTTTGGCACTACTTCCACTGCCGCTTCTTCCGCAGGTCTGGCCTGGATGTTCTTTGATGTTATCAAAGGGAAAAAACCTTCTGTACTCGGGTTCTGTATCGGGGCCGTTGTCGGACTGGTGGCTATTACTCCTGCTGCAGGTTTTGTAGGAATTCCCCAGAGTATCATCATTGGCCTCGTTGGCGCCCTTGTTTCCAATATAGCCGTTAGTATCAAACAGAAATCCAAACTGGATGACACACTGGATGTATTCCCCTGTCACGGTTTAGGTGGTATGGTGGGTATGCTGCTTACCGGTGTATTCGCCAGTAAGGCTGTAAATTCAGCGGGTCCGGATGGCCTGTTCTATGGCAACCCGGGGTTTCTCTTTATACAGTTTAAAGCCATGGCCATTGTAGCTGCTTACAGTTTTGTAGTTTCCTATGGCATCTTTAAGTTCATCAACTTCATCGTTCCGATGCGTGTAAGTGAAAGCGAGGAAGAGGAAGGACTGGATTCTTCACAACATGATGAGAAATACATGCAGGGCACTTTACTGGTACATAACAACGGCGCCTTTGAAGAAAAGCCTGCAGATATCTAAATAAAATCGAAAAAGGCACTGCATGGTGGGATCAACTTCTCGCAAAAGCTCATCCCTGCTGTGCCCTTTTCTTAACATCTAAAAATGTACACAATGTTACAAAAATATTTTGTGGCTGTAATCAGCCTGTTTTCCATAACCTGTTCTTTCGCACAAACTGCCTCTGTCACAACCGATTCGATGACAACTTCCGCACCCGAAAATGCAAAAAAAGAGCCCGTTTTAGTTATTACCGGATCTGTTGATGCCTATTACAAACTGGATTTTGCCAAAACAACAGCCAACAGCCTGACCAGCTTTACCCAAACGCATAATGCCTTTTCCCTGGGCATGGCCAGTGTAAAATTTGAGCACAAAGGAGATAAAGTAAGCGCAGTGGCCGACCTCGGTTTTGGTCCCCGCGCTAAGGATTTCTCCTATGCAGATGCCGGGATCACCCAGGCGATTAAACAATTATATGTGAGCTACTCCCCTGCTGATTGGCTGAAATTCACCCTTGGCACCTGGGGTACGCATGTGGGGTACGAACTGCTGGACCCTCAACTGAACCGGAACTACAGCATGAGCTATATGTTTTCCAATGGCCCGTTCTCCCATACCGGCCTGAAAGCGGAGGTCAGCAAAGGTAAACACGGATTTATGCTGGGAGTTGCCAATGTCACCGACTTCAGGACCCCTCCATCCGGCTATATCAACAAAAAATTCCTGATCGCCCAGTACTCAATCGCGCCTACGGAGAATATCAAATTGTATTTGAATTATGTGGGAGGGCAGAACCCGGATACATCAAAAACCAGCCAGTTTGATGCTGTGATAACCGCCAAAGTCTCTGACAAATTTAATATGGGTTTTAACGGCACGATTAACAATACCCGGCTTTGGGATGGCAGCAAAAGTATGGACGCCAAAGCCTGGGGTGGAGCGGCCATTTACCTGAACCTGGACCCCAAACCCTGGTTCGGACTTACCCTTCGCGAAGAAATGTTCAATGACAAGCACCAGTTCAAAACCGCCAGCTATGCAATGGAAGGTTGTACCATTTTAGCTACGACCCTGTCTGCAAATTTCAAAACAGGCGGCTTTACATTTATCCCGGAACTGAGGATCGATCAAACAAATAAGAAAGTGCTGTTTACTGACAAAGACGGTGCCTATACAAAATCGGCTGCCAGTTTCCTGATCGCGGCAATTTATTCCTTCTAATTAAAAGGGTTGCGGGTAATTCCCGCAACCCTTTCAAAATAGTTAACCGGTCGCCCGGTTAGACCTATCTAAGTGGCAAGCAATCGTTAGCCGCCCCCTGTTTCCACAGGGGGCTTTTTGCATTCTATACAAGGGGTTCCTGCTGGCTCAGGCAATGGAAACTGCCAAGCCCCCAGATAATATCAGTGGAATCAATCCCCACCACTTCCCTGCCCGGAAAACAATCCTGGATAATCCGGAGGGCCTTCTCATCCCGGTCCGAACGGAACGTGGGAACGATCACAGATCTGTTAGCAATATAAAAATTCGCATACGAGCAGGGCAGCCGCTGGCCTTCATAGACCAGTTCTTCCGGCATGGGCAGCTCAATAATGGTCAGCTGCTTACCATTCAGCAACCGCATGCTTTTTAATTGACGGAGATTGTGCTGCAGCAATTCGTAGTTCTCATCGTTCTTGTCTTCTTCAATAACGGTAATAACTGTATCCTCATTGACAAATCGCACCGTATCATCAATATGCCCGTCGGTATCATCGCCCACTATGCCTTCGTCCACCCAAAGCACCTGTTCCATCCCATAATATGCACAAAGGTATTTTTCAATCTGTACTTTATTCAACTGCGGATTCCGGTTGGGGTTCAGCAAGCAGGCGGTGGACGTCATAACCGTTCCGTTCCCGTTAAATTCCACCGAACCGCCCTCCATCACAATCCCCGGGTGATAGACAGGCATATGGAAATGTTTACCGATCAGCGTCGGTACCACATCATCCAGGTCATAGGGAGGGTATTTGTTTCCCCAGGCATTGTAACCCCAGTCCACAATCACTTTTTTGATATCCGCCCCGGGGTTAATTAAGAAGGCCGGTCCGTGATCCCGGCACCAGGCATCATTCGTAGGGTGAAAAAAAAATTCCACTTTGCTCAGGTCCGCCCCTTCCAGTTGCAGATGCCCGGTAGCAAATGTTTTCATGGCTTCATCCGCCACATTGATATTTACTTTCTCCCCCTTCGTCAGTTCTTTAATAAACTTCGAATAAGCAGGGTAAATCGTATCAATCTTACCCGGCCAGGAGGCTTCCTTATGCGGCCAGCTTAGCCAGGTGGCTGCATGCGGAGCAAATTCCGCCGGAAAATAATAGCCCAGGTCCTTCGGTGTATGTTGTGTCATTAATCTTCGTCAATAAATCTTTGGGTAATGGGGGCATAAGAATCAATTCGCCTGTCACGCATAAATGGCCAGTGTGTTCTGTATTGATCGGTCTTGGCCAGATCCAGTTCCAGCACAGTAGTCTCCTCCTGTTCATGCGATGCTTTGTAAAGTATCGTCCCAAAAGGATTCGAAACGAATGAACCGCCCCAGAATTTCATGGCGCCGTTTTGTTCCAGCCCTACCCGGTTCACGCTTACCACGTGCACACCATTCGCCACTGCATGACTGCGTTGAATGGTTTGCCAGGCCCCGTATTGCTCGGTATTGGTGGCTTCGTCCTGCGCGGTGGCCCATCCGATCGCTGTAGGATAAAACAGGATCTCCGCTCCCATTAAAGCGGTAATCCGGGCGGCTTCCGGGTACCATTGGTCCCAGCAGATCAATACGCCAATGGTCGCATACCGGGTCTTCCACACTTTATAACCCAGGTCGCCGGGCGTAAAATAGAATTTCTCGTAATACGCAGGGTCATCCGGGATATGCATTTTCCGGTACTTGCCAAGATAAGAGCCATCCGCATCGATTACAGCCGTGGTATTGTGATAAAGCCCCTGTGCCCTTTTCTCAAACAGGGAAGCAATGATCACCACGCCCAACTCACCGGCAATTTTTTGCAGGGTTTCCGTGCTGGGGCCGGGAACAGGTTCCGCCAGTTTGAAATGTTCATAATCTTCCACATCACAGAAGTACAAAGAAGTGAACAGCTCCTGCAGGCAAACGATCTGTGCCCCCCCTGCCGCCGCTTTTTTCACCCCTTCAATGGCCTTGGCCAGGTTAGCTTCCCTGCTGCCGGTACAGGACATCTGTACCAGCCCGACATTGACTTTACTCATAGTGGGTAAATTGAGATGCAAAAATAGCAGATAGAATCCCCTTTTACAATAATCAGGCAGAATTCCTCCCCGCATTGATTATCCCGAATGAACAACGCATCGCCAGCTTCTCATAGGTTTCTTTCACCTGAGCCGGCGCCCCCTGTTCATCCAGTTCCCGGATCCGGGTCATCGCATATTGCTGGATGGTTACCAGCGGTAATACGATCCGCTCCCGCATTTGTATGGATGCCTGTTCCACGGGATAATCAGCCATCAGTTCATTGTTGCCCGTGATCTTGAACAGGTATTGTTTCGTAAGCCCGTATTCGTCATGGATCATCTGCCAGAGATCCCCGAATTGTTTGTGCTGCGCCAGGAAAGCCGTAAGCGGGAAAAAGGATTTCATCATCGCCATCTCGCAGTTATCGAGCAGGGTACGGAAAAACAAGGACTGGTGATACAGCTTCTGCAATTGGAGCAGCTTCCCCTTTTTCTCCATGACCTGCAAAGCCGAACCCACCCCGAAATAACCGGTCACATTCTGTTTCAGCTGGCTCCAGGAACCGGCAAAAGGAATAGCCCGGAGATCTTTTAACGATAATCCCGAAGCAGCGCCCCTTTTAGCGGGGCGGCTGCCGATATTGGTTTCGCTGTAAAACCGCAGGGGGCTCACCTGCAGTAAATAATCGGCCAGGTAAGGATGATCCCTCAGTGACTTGTACGCATTGAACCCTTCCTGCGCCAGTTCCTGTATCAGGGTTTCCTCCCGCTCACTCAGGGTGATATCGCGGCTGGAGAACAGGTCATTGCTGATTCCGGCATTGAGCAGTTGTTCGATATTGAACTGCGCCGCATCGATCGTTCCGAAATTCGAACTGACCGTCTGTCCCTGTATGGTGAGTTGTATTTCCTTATTGGCAATATTATGTCCCATGGATGCATAAAACTTATGAGTCTTGCCCCCACCCCGTGAAGGCGGCCCCCCCCGGCCATCGAAGAAGATCACATCCATGCCGTTTTCCCGCGAGATCCGGGTCAGTTCTTCCTTTGCTTTATAAATGCTCCAGTTCGCCATCAGGTAACCGCCGTCCTTGGTCCCGTCCGAGAAGCCCAGCATGATCGTCTGCCGGTTACCGCGGCGTTTCAAATGTTCGCGGTACACCGGGTGCGTATATAAAGTATTCATCACAGCTGCCGCCTGTTTCAGGTCATCAATGGTTTCGAAGAGGGGCACGATGTCCACATTCATTTCTTCCTTCTTCCAGCCGGCCAGCAGGAACAGGCCATAGACTTCCATCGCATTCAGGGCGCTGTTGCACTGGCTGATGATATACCGGTTACATCCATCCGGACCATTGTACAGCTGGATTTCCCTGATAATACGAATCGTCTGCAAGGTATCTTTCAGCACCGGGTCATGGATCTTTTCTTCCTCCGGTTGTACTGTTGCTGCTGCGAGTATATTTATTTTTTCGGGTTCGGAAAGAGCAGTATAATTCTCCGGCAACACATTTCCGGTACCTGCCAGGTCTTCCAGTACTTTCCCGTGAATAGCACTGTCCTGCCGGATGTCCAGGGAAGCGAAATGCAACCCAAATACACCGATCTTGTTGATCAGATTATTGACCATGTGCAGGAACAAGCCGTTATGCTGGTGGACGATGATCTCCCGGATCTGATGCAGGGTGGAAAGGATCTCTGTTGTATTCAGGTTGGTTTTATACCCGGGGATAAAGAGATTGCTGTATAATTTGTTTTCCAGTTCCTGCAACAGTATATCCACTCCTTCGAATGTGAGCCGCCTCCGCAATTTCCGCACATCCATGTAATAGCACTTGATGATACCTCCGCGCAGGGCATTGGCTACCTGCAGGGTGGTTTCACTCGTTACATAGGGGTTACCATCACGGTCACCTCCGGGCCAGAAGCCCATCCGGATCACCGGGTTGCTGCTATGGATAGCGTCCGGGAACTGGCTTTTGAGTACTGTAATAATCTTTCCGGCTGCCGGATAAAAAACATTTTCGAGGTACCAGATCAGGCTGACCGCTTCATCAAAGGGAGTGGGTTTCTTCTTTTTAAAGAACGGTGTCTTCCCCAATTGCATCAGGTAGGTATTGACCAGGCTGGTGTTGTTCTCCGCCAGGGCTTTCGAAAGATCATTAATGATCCCCAGTACGGGCCCCGGGTAAAATTGTGTCGGGTGCGCAGTAAGGACAAGGCGTATGGCGAAATCATTCAGCTTGGCAGAGAGTTCGTCCTGCTTGTTACCCTGGAGTACCTCTGACTCAAGGTGCTTGAGGGATCCTACCCCGTTCAGGTCATTTACAGATTTAAAAGCCGCATCCTCGAGGGCATCAAAGAGCACCACCTGTCTTTCGATGTATTGCACAAAACGAAAAAGAAGGTCATTCCGTTCATCGGGTTTGGCATAGGTGGTATGCTTATCAAAAAATTCCTGGATAATTGCGGAAGGGCTTGATTTCCGTTTATACCCTTCCTCACAGTTGTTGGAGAGCAGGGACAATAAAATGCCCGTTTTCTCTATGCGGTGAAAAGGCAATGAGGTAAAAAGACTGTTGTACAGCTGGAAGCGGATGCCCACTTCATTTCTGAATTGCTGTAAAGCCCTGCCGGAAGGGTGATCCATTTGGTTAGTTTAAAATGTTTCAAAAGGCTATAGCAAGCAGGCCCATGAAAATACTTCATTTACCGGATAGTTCCGTTTATTCTATGGGTAGCTGCTAAAAAAATGCCCCCGGTCAATCCGGAGGCATTGGTATCAAACAGATGTTAGCTTTCTTTATTCAGCGGCTTTTTCTTCTGTTGCTGTAGCTTCCGTGCCGGCGGCTTCGGCTTTTTTCTTCGCCCCACCGGAACGGCGTGTTTTCTTCGCTGCTGCTTTCGCTTCCCCTTTACCCTTACCATAGATTTCGTTGAAATCCACCAGTTCGATCATCGCTGTATCCGCATTATCACCGGGGCGGAAGCCCAGCTTGATGATACGGGTGTAACCACCGGGGCGGCCGGCTACTTTTTCAGCTACTGAACCGAACAGTTCTTTTACAGCTTCCTTATCCTGGAGGTAACTGAATACCACCCGGCGCTGGTGCGTGGTGTTATCCTTACCCTTGGTGATCAGGGGTTCCACATAAACACGCAGGGCTTTCGCCTTAGCGGTTGTGGTAACGATCCGTTTGTGCTGGATCAGCTGGCAGGCCAGGTTGCTCAACAGGGCATCCCTGTGGGCTTTCTTACGGCCGAGGTTTTTTACTTTGTCTCCGTGACGCATGACATTAAAATTTAGTTCAGCTGTACCGTGTCAGGAATTACAGCCTACGTTATGAAAAGTACGAGATACGAAGTACGAAGTACAAAGTATGACTCGTAATTAATTGCTTAGAACTCGCTCAGGTCGATACCCAGTTTCACCAGGTCCATCCCGAAATGCAGACCTCTTTCAGTCAGCACCTGCTCAATCTCCGCCAGTGATTTCTGGCCGAAGTTGCGGAACTTCATCAGGTCTTCCTGCTCGTACTGCACCAGTTCACTCAGGGAGTTGATCTTAGCCGCTTTTAAGCAGTTAAAGGCGCGGACAGACAGGTCGAGATCTTCCAGCGGGGTCTTCAGTACCTTGCGCAGTTGCAGGGTTTGTTCGTCCACCAGGTCTTCCTTCTTCTCTTCTTTATTATCAAAAGTGATATTCTCGTCCGTGATGATCATCAGGTGCTGAATCAGGATGCGGGAAGCCTGTTTAACGGCTTCTTCCGGATGGATGGTACCATCTGTGGAAACTTCCATGATCAGTTTTTCGAAGTCGGTGCGTTGCTCCACACGGGTATTCTCGATCGTGTACTTCACATTCTTGATGGGAGTAAAGATGGAATCGATCGGGATATAACCCAGCGGTGCATCCTTGGGTTTGTTGTCCTCAGCGGGTACATAACCGCGGCCTTTGCCGATGGTCAGTTCAATGTCCATCCGGGAAGAAGAATCCAGGGTACAGATCAGCAGGTCCGGGTTCATCACCTGGAAGGTCTGTGTGCCTTCGCCGATCATACCCGCTGTGAATTCTGTCCGGTTCTTTATGGATAAAATGATCTTTTCGTTCGCTACTTCATGATCCGCGATCTTTTTGAAGCGAACCTGTTTCAGGTTCAGGAAAATTTCCACCACGTCTTCGCTGATCCCTTTCATGGTTGCGAATTCATGATCCACCCCTTCGATCTTCACACCGATGATTGCATAACCTTCGAGTGAACTCAGCAATACACGGCGAAGTGCATTACCGATGGTTACACCATAACCGGGCTCCAGGGGACGAAACTCAAACTGAGCTTCAAAATCCGTAGCCTTTTGCAGAATAATCTTATCAGGTTTTTGGAAATTGAGGATTGCCATATTTTACGCTTTAATTTTAAATGGTTGTGAAAGAAAGTTTCGAGTTGCGGGCTGCGAGCTGCGAGACGCATAGTTCGCAACTCATAACTCACAGCTATTTTACTTGCTGTATAACTCGACGATCAGTTGTTCCTTGATATTCTCCGGAACACTCTCCCTTTCAGGATACGTAATGAAAGTACCTTTGAACTCGGTTTCATTCCAATCCACCCAGCTGAATTTGGGGTTCTTGGGACGTACCACACTGGTGATAGACGTTCTTTCTTTGCTGCCGTCCTTGATCGTGACAACGTCACCGGGATGGAGCTGGAAAGAAGGTACATTCACCACTTCACCGTTTACTTCGATGTGTTTGTGGCTGACGAGTTGGCGGGCAGCAGGACGGCTCGGCGCGATACCCATCCGGAACACGGTATTGTCCAGGCGGGCTTCCAGTAACTTAATGAGGTTTTCACCTGTTACCCCTTTCAGGCGGGCGGCTTCCTCAAATGTTTTACGGAATTGTTTTTCCAGTACACCGTACGTGTATTTGGCTTTTTGTTTTTCGCGGAGCTGCAGGGCGTATTCCCCTAAGGTTTTACGCTTGCGTTTTTCTCCATGCTGACCGGGAGGGTTACTGTTTTTACCCAACCATTTACCATTGCCTAAAATAGGCTCTCCAAAAATGCGGGAAATCTTGGTCTTGGGACCATTGTACCTTGCCATAATCTTACTTTCATTTAAGCTTTTTTAGAAACCGGTACGCAGATCAGTAAAAAGCTTTAAAAAAATCAATCTGGTACCCTTTTTAAAATGAAACCAATTTGGCTCAACTATTTTAAATACGAGGTACGAACTACGAAGTACGAGAGTGGCTCCGGCGGGATGCGTACTTCGTACTTTGTATTTCGTACTTACTTATACTCTTCTCTTCTTGGGCGGACGGCAACCATTGTGCGGCAGCGGGGTTACGTCCTTTATCATCACCACTTCAATACCGGATTGTGACAGGGAGCGGATCGCACCTTCACGGCCGGCACCGGGGCCTTTTACATATACATCCACTCTCTTCAGACCTGCGTCAAATGCAGTTTTAGCCGCATCTGCTGCTGCCATCTGTGCTGCATACGGCGTGTTCTTTTTGGAACCCCTGAAGCCCATTTTACCCGCGCTGCTCCAGGAAATAAGCTGGCCTGACTTGTTGGTAAGGCTGATGATAATGTTGTTGAATGTGGCAGAAATGTGGGCGTCACCATAGGCGTCCACTTTTACCACTCTTTTTTTGGCCGCCGCTTTCGCGCTGGGGGCCTGTTGTTGTGCTTTTGCCATAATTTTTGAACCGAGGTAGTCGTTATGTTTTAAAATCCCCCGTCTGAAACGGGGCTGAATCAACCCTCCTGCTGACCTACGAAGCGATCCGGAACTGATTCATAAACTGTAAGTCTATATAAAAGCCTGGGCTGTGATTGACGAGTTAGGGAATATTAGCTCCCGGCTCGTGGTTCTCAGCTCGCGGCTATTACTTCTTAGGTGCCTTCTTTTTACCCGCAACCGTCTTCCTCTTACCTTTCCGGGTACGGCTGTTGGTTTTGGTACGCTGACCACGAACGGGCAGGCCCTTCCGGTGACGCAGCCCCCTGTAACAGGCGATATCCAGCAAACGCTTGATACTCATCTGAACTTCAGAGCGAAGCTGTCCTTCCACTTTCAGCTCTTCCGTAATGGTATTACGGATCAGGTTCAGTTCATCATCATTCCACTCATTCACTTTCTTGTTGCGGTCAATACTATTCTTATCCAGAATGTATTTAGCAGTGGAGGGGCCGATACCATATATATAGGTAAGGCCAATTTCGCCTCTTTTATTTTTGGGTAAATCAACACCGGCAATACGAGCCATAGTCTGTTATTATTTAAAACTTTAGTTATTACATTTTACTGAAGCTTCGAGTGGCGAGTTACGAGTTACGGGTTTACCATTTAAGGACCCGCAGCTAGTGACTCAGGACTCGCAACTATCTTATCCCTGGCGCTGCTTGAAGCGGGGATTCTTTTTGTTGATCACATACAGCTTGCCTTTACGACGTACAATTTTACAGTCAACGCTGCGCTTTTTGATGGATGCTCTTACTTTCATATTTATTTAGCTTTGAGCTTTGAGCTACGAGTTTCGAGCCCGCGACTCGTTACTCTCAGCTCTTGGCTGTTATTTATACCTGAAATTGATTCGTCCCCTGGTCAAATCATACGGCGAAAGTTCCACTCCCACTTTATCACCCGGCAGAATCCGGATGTAGTGCATCCTCATTTTTCCAGAGATGGTGGCCAGTATTTCGTGGCCATTTTCCAGCTTCACCCTGAACATTGCGTTGGAGAGGGCTTCGAGGATAATACCATCCTGTTTGATGAGCGGTTGTTTCGACATAAATTTTAGGGCTGCAAAGATAGGCGTATATGCCTGAATAATGCAAAAACCCCGCTTTTTTTTCGGGGTTATCTGGAAAAGTCTCTTGATCGGGATCAAGAAATTGAATTTCGCCGTTTTCAGGCCTCTTCCAGGTACACTTTGGTCATGTCCAGGTAGAGATTTTGGAACTCATGGAGCGACAGCGGGAAGTCGAAATGCCGCCGGTCTTCCCTCCACCACATCTCCATATGGGAGAAATTGCCTTTTTGGGGGATAAACACCCTGAAGGAGTCTTTTTTGTATTTCACCCCAGCTTCCAGTTCTTCCCGGACAAAACCCAGGCGCAGCAAACGGGCTTCATCCAGGGGTACTCCGTGCATCTCTTCCTGGGTGTACCAGAACTCCTGAATACCGTTGTTTACCAGGGCCTGGTGTTCTTCCCGACTCACTTTTACCACGGTTCCCTCTCTCATAACACCCTCATCATCCACCGTAATGATGTCTCCTTCCCTGAGATTGTTGATTTTTAACATGGCAAACGTTTTTGGTTATCCGAATATAGAATTATTTGCCCGCTTTTAAAAGGGATTTTCCTCAGGATCGCTTATGATAATTCAGGACCGCCCAGCCGTTTAATACGAGGGCAAATCCCCCGATCGTCAGCAGTTCTTCCCGGATATCCGCCAGCCCGCTCCCTTTCAGCACCACCATCCGTATCACGCGGATAAAATAGGTGACCGGGTTGGCCCTTGTGATCGCTTTCGCCCAATCCGGCATACTGTCGATGGATGTATAGAGGCCGCTCATAAGAACGAAGATCATCATCAGGAAAAAAGAGATCAGCATGGCCTGTTGCTGGGTATTGGCATAGGTGGAGATCAGCAGGCCAAGGCCAAGTACGGCAAAGAGGTAAAGACCTGCAAAGCTATAAATAGTGAACAGGCTCCCCGCCGGGACAATCCCGTAAATAACCCGGGCTATGATAAAACCAATGGTAAAAATGAGAAGGCCCAGCACCCAAAACGGAAGCAGTTTGCCCAGTATAAAGTGAACCTTCCGCACGGGGGTCACATTAATCTGCTCGATCGTGCCCATTTCCTTCTCCTTTACAATATTGATCGCTGTGAGATTGGCCCCCACCATGGTCAGCAGCAGCACCAGCATGCCCGGCACCATAAAGACCTTGTATTCCATCAGGGGATTGAACCAGTTGGAAGAAGTGATCTCAACAGTTGTCTCGGGACTGAACCGCGGAAACTGGATCCATTCGGTGCGTACTTCCCGGTTATAATCCTGGATGATGCTGCGCAGGTAAGCACTGCCCAGGCCCGCCTTCACCCCGTTGATGGCATTCACGGCCAGGAAAAGCGTTGACTCGTTCTCATTAACCAGCTGCTTCTCGAAAGAAGCCGGGATCTCGAGGATGATATCGGCCTTATCATGCTCGATCCGTTCCATAGCCCTGGTATAAGATCCCGAATAATCAGTAAGAATAAAATACCCCGAGGAAGTGACCTTGCTGACCAGGTTGCGGGAATAGGAAGAATGGTCGTGATCAATCACTGCCAGTTTAATATTCTTGATCTCGTAATCCGCCGCCCAGGGCAATACCATCAATTGCATCACCGGCATCACAAAAATGAGCCGTAGGATTCCCGGGTCGCGGAATATCTGGCGAAATTCCTTTTGCAGTAAAAAGCGAAGAGTTCTCATGCCAACCGAATTTTAAAATTTCGCATTGCCAGGCCAAGGAAAAAGACCAGCATACCGGCCAGTACCAGGGTTTCCTTCCATACCGTATGCAGCCCCGTGCCTTTGATCATCACCGACTTCACAATAATATAATACCATTTCGCCGGAACGATATTGGATACCGTGCGCAGGGGCAATGGCATATTTTCCACCGGGAACATAAACCCACTGAGCATCACCGTTGGCAAAAACATCCCCACCAGGGAAATAAACATGGCGGTTTGCTGCGACTCCGCTCCCGAGGAGATCAGCAATCCCAGCGCCAGTGACACCAGGGTGAATAAAAAGCTCTCCCCGATCAGTAATAACAGGCTTCCGTTGATCGGCACATCCAGCACGTACTTACTTAATAATAAGATACTCGCAATATTTACAGAAGATAATAACAGATACGGAACTGCTTTTGCCAGTACGATCCGGAACGGCTTCATCGGCGACACCAGCATGACTTCCATCGTCCCCATTTCCTTCTCCCGCACAATCGTGATGGCCGTCATCATGGTACAAACCAGGAGCAGTACCATGGCCATTACCCCCGGAACAAAATTATAAGCGCCCTTCAGCTCGGGGTTATACAGCATCCGCATTTCGGTTGTAATGGTATAGGGCATCTTACGGTTCTGCGTAATCCGGTTCTGGTAATCCAGGATAATGGCAGACGCATAATTTGTCAGTGTATTGGCCACATTAGGGTCCGATGCGTCGGCAATCAGCTGCACCTGTGCTTTATTGAAATGCTGCAGGTCTTCATTGAAATGCGGGGGGAAGATGACCACCAGTTTTACCTCCCCCTTTTTAAAAATGGTTTCAATTTCACCGGGCGTATGGATGGCCTGCTCCAGCTCAAAATAACGGCTGGCTTCCAGTTCACTCACGAGCGAAGCCGTGGCGGCATCCACCGACTGGTCCCACACTGCGATCTTCGAATTCTTTACCTCATTGGTCAGCGCAAAACCAAAAATTATGATCTGCGCCACCGGCATGGCCAGCAGGATGAACATTGTCCGCACGTCGCGGAAAATGTGATGAAATTCTTTTTTTACGAATGACAGAAACTGTTTCATGAGAAAAAATTACAAGAACCGAAGATGCCAAGAACCAAACAAGAACCAAATAACAAAATTCAAGTAAGGCCAATATTTAAATTCCAAACCCGTTCAAAAAGCATTTCGTTACTACTAATAAGTACTCCTAAAGAATAAAGTCCTCACAGCTATAGAGCATTAACAAACTTTCAGACTCTCTCCAATTGGCACATTAGCTATTTAACCAGCCAATCAATCAGCAGTCCTCACCGCCTTCCTCGCGAGTTTTAAAAAAACCTCATCCATTGATACCGCGTTAAAACTGCGTTTCAGCCCCCCTGGCGTATCCAGCGCATCGATCCGGCCGTCCACCATTATGCTCACCCGGTTGCAATATTCTGCTTCATCCATATAGTGGGTGGTTACGAAAACAGTGATACCGGAAGCAGCGGCTTCATAGATCAGGTTCCAGAATTCCCTCCGGGTAACAGGATCCACGCCACCCGTGGGTTCATCCAGAAATACCAGCCGGGGTTCATGGAAAATAGCCACCGAAAAAGCCAGTTTTTGTTTCCATCCGAGCGGCAGGGATCTTACCAGCTTGTCAGCTTCCCCGGTGAGATGAAGTTCCTGTAGTACACTATTCGTTTTTTCCCGTATGAAGGAGCTGCTCTTCCCGTATATCCCTGCATAGAACCGGATATTTTCTCTTACCGTTAAATCCTCATATAGCGAAAACTTCTGGCTCATATACCCGATATTCCGTTTGATCTTCTCATTTTCCCTATACACATCAAATCCGGCTACTGTGGCTTTTCCCGATGTGGGCATGGATAAACCCGACAACATCCGCATGGCCGTGGTCTTACCCGCCCCGTTCGCCCCGAGAAACCCGAAAATCTCCCCCCGGTTCACTTCAAAGGAAATAGCATCCACCGCGGTGAAATCACCGAAACGTTTCGTTAGTTTTTCAGCTATAATAACTTTGTCTGCCATAAAAAATCAAAAGTAAAAAGTCAAAATTCTGAAGCGAAAAGAACCCCACTCCCTACTCACTCCTCCTTCATCAACCCCATAAAGCAATCCTCTATATCCGGCTCCGCATCTTTCAATTCGAATTCGAATCCTTTTTTTGTCAAATAATCTGCCAGTTCCTGCCTGCCATCTCCTTTCATTACGACGTGATGGTACTCGCCAAAGGGATACGCATCTGCAACGGCAACATGTTCCTTTACGGCCTGGAGCAGCGGCAGCATTTGTCCTGCTTTCACGGCCAGCAGTTTTTTTCCAAATTGCCGTACAATTCCCTGCGGAGTATCAATGGAAAGGATACGCCCCGCCTGGATCAGCGCTACCCGGTCGCACATGCCGGCTTCATCCATATAGGGAGTGGACACCAGGATCGTAATACCCTGTTCCTTCAGCCGCTTCAGCATATCCCAGAATTCTTTCCTGGATACGGCATCCACCCCGGTGGTGGGTTCATCCAGGAACAAAACGGAAGGCCGGTGAATCAGTGCGCAGCTCAGGGCCAGCTTCTGCTTCATACCACCTGATAATTTGCCGGCACGCCGGTCTTTGAATGGCTCAATCTGCGAATAAATATCTTTTATCAGGTCATAATTTTCTTCAATCGAAGTATTAAATATAGTAGCGAAAAATTCAAGGTTTTCTTTTACTGTCAGGTCCTGGTACAGGGAGAAACGCCCCGGCATATAACCCACCCGTTTCCGGATCTCTTTATAATCCTTTACCACATCAAATCCATCCACAGTGGCCGTACCTTCTTCCGCCAGCAATAATGTAGTCAGTACCCGGAACAATGAAGTCTTTCCCGCTCCGTCCGGACCGATCAGGCCAAATATCTCCCCCTGCTGCACTTCGAAGCTGATACCGTGCAGGGCGGTGGTAACGGCCTTTTTTTTACCGTAGCGTTTGACAATTTTTGATATACTTACTGCGGTCATGTTCATGATTGGGGGTTTAGCATTGAACCTGTTACCCGGGCATCCTGGTAACCGACTGCTCACTAATCAGCTATCCTTTCTCAATTTTCATTTGCCGGAATAATTACCGGATAGCAAGTTTCACCTCACCGTACATACCAATCTTCAGGTATCCGTCATTTTTTACTTTGATCTTGATAGCATAGACAAGGTTGGCCCTTTCGTCCCTGGTCTGTATGGTTTTGGGTGTAAACTCGGCCTTATCTGAAATCCAGGAAATGGTGCCGGAAAACTCCTTGTACTTCTTATTGCCATCATCCACCAGGACTGTTACAGTCTGCCCCGGTTTTACCTGTGATAATTGTGTGCCGGTTATATAGGCCCGGAGGGTCATCGTGGACAGATCCGCGATTTTATAAAGGGCTTTGCCAGCTGAAGTCACTTCCCCTTCTTCCGCATATTTGGTAATAACAGTACCTGCCACGGGGTTGACAATATTGGCTTTTTTCAACTGGTCATCCAATTGTGCCACTCTTTTCTGCAACGGTTTTTCCTCGCTCAGGATACTGCGGTTCTGCGTGGCCACATTGTTTTTTTGCACATTGATCTGTTGTTGGGTAACCAGGATATTTTTCCGGGCCACATCGACCTGGGCGTTGATATCGTCGAGTTGTTTGCCGGTAGCCGCATCCTGTTTCAGCAGTTGCTGAATACGGGCCTGCTCATGCAGGAAGTTATCCAGTTGTGATTGCTGGACGGCCAACTGGTTCTCCAGCAGCCTGACCTGCGGGGACACATCGGCGGTCTTTTCACCCAGGGCCGCAATATTCGCTTCAACCTGTTCTTTTTGCAGGGAAATATTCGTGGCATCCACAATGCCGACCACACTGTCCCGGGCGATAGTTTGTCCCTCCTCCACAGAAAAGCGGACGATCTTTCCCGTTATCTCAGAGGAAACGATCACTTCATTGGCCTCGAAAGTGCCGCTGGCTTCGTATTTCCCGTTTCCCCCCGAGCAGGCGGAAAGAACAAGAATAGCGACAAGGATTGTACTGAATAGATACTTCATAGAAAAACTTTTAGACTGCCTCTGCCGGAGGCGCGGGGTTATTTTCCTAAAAGGGTTTGATAATTGATCCGGGCCTGGAGCAGTTGCACCCGGTGCGTGATCAGCGCCTGCCGGGCCAGGTCTTCAGCATTCACTTCTTTGAGAAAATCATTGGCGGTGAGCACTCCGTTTTCCAGTTGTGCTTTGGCAGCCTCCGTAACCGCCCTGCGCAGGGCAATAATCTCCTCATCGGAGCTGATCAACCGCTGGAATTTGTCCAACTCGGCCTGCTGCTGTTTCAATTGCGCATTCGTGTTCAGCAAGAAAGTTTCTTTCTGCACTTCCACCATCTTCTTATTCACCTGCACCTGCTCCCTTTCTTTCTTTTTTGTGTATAAGCCGCCGAGTGACCAGTTGAACCGGAGTCCGCCAATCGAATAAAAGGCAAATTCATTTTTCAGCATATTCAGCCCGGGCCGGCCGTATCCTGCCTGTGCAAATAAACTGGCCCTCGGCAGATTCCTCGCGGTGATTAGCTTATCCTGCTGACCGATCAGCTTTTCCTGTTCATTGTATAATTTCAGTTCGGGGCGGTCAATAGCAGGATCCGCTGCCACAACCACCGCAACCGGTTGCTCCAGTTTTACGGTTTCACTTAATTCCTGTCCCAGGAACTGGGATAATGCCTCCACCAACCCTTTCCTGGAACTGCTGATCTCGGTGGCCCGTTGCCCCGTTTTCAGTAATTCGGCTTTCAGCATAGTAAGGTTCGATTTAAACGCCACCCCGTTCTGCACCTGGGCCTCCACTTTTTTAATACCGGTCTGAATATCGGTCTTTACAAGGTCCACCTGTTTCAATTGTTCATCAAGGTAAAGTATGCTCAAAAAAAGCTGGCTGACCCGCTCTTTGACCTTATATAATTCCACTTCCACTTTCTGGTCTTCCACCGCCGCATTCAACTGTTGCAGGCTTTTTTGTTCTTTGGTAAGGCCTCCGTCGTAAATTAACTGGCTCACATCTGCCACCAACTTATACTGATCTTTATTGGGCGATTCAATGGTAAACCCGGGTATGGAGACCGGCACGCTGGTTACATCGGACTGGTAAGTGGCCTGCCCGTTCAGGGAGAACTGGGGCAAATATCCTTTCTGCAGGTTTCCCACACTGATACCGGCGGTTTGCCGCACCAGGTCTTTCTGCCTGACCGCCGGGTAATTCTTTTGCGAAAGCTCATAAGCCTGAACCAGGCTGAGTTGCTGGAGGGGTTGTGCACCCGCCTGAAGGCTAAACCAGAGAAATCCGGTTAATAAGGTTTGCTTCATCAGTTTATTTTTAATTAACCAATTAGTTAATTTACCGGTAAGAAATCATTTTTTTATTGCGTCAATAATAAATTTCGGAATTTCCTTTTTCCGTTGTTCCATCGTAGCCCGGAACTGCCATTCGTCCAGTCCCAGGTTTTTCTGGAACATGGGTTTGGCCACAAAGGGAAAGATCGTCATCGAGATCAGGTTCATCAGCAGGTTCAGGGGACTGATCCGCCGGATTGTACCCTTTGCCACTTCCTTTTCGATCTGGGCCAGGAATTTCTCCGGCTGCGGCACATTTTTCCCTTTCCAGACCTTACCCAGGAAATAATCCGGGTCGCGGTTGATCTCATTCAGCACAAACAGCGGCAGGTAGGGATTCTCCAATACAATGGTGATATATTCCGAGCAAAACCGTTCAATCTTTTCAAAGAGGGGTTGATCGGATAAAAATATTTCGTTGATCCGGGGAAAGAGCCGGCCCGCGGCTTCCATGAAGATCACTTCGAAGAGTTGCTCCTTATTCTTAAAATAATAATGTAACAGGGCCTTATTGATACCGGCTTCGTCCGCGATATCCTGCATTCTTGCACCAGCCATCCCCTGCTGCACAAAGATCTTCTTCGCCGCAGCCAGGATTTTCTCTTCCGTTGTTTTATCTTTTTTCCCGATCTTCATTTTTAACCAAATGGTTAACAAAGGTGCAGCGTTTTAACCAAATGGTCAAAAATATTTTTGAAGGGGGTAGCATCTATTTTTCAGTCGTTGCTCCTATGCTAAGACCCAACCTTATCTCATTGAATAATTAAAGGAGAACTGGTAGATCGGCAGGTAGTAATCAATTTCCGGTTTTTTGGTGTACTTATAATACACTACCCGGATATTTACCAGGCGGGTTATTTCCACGCCCCAGGCGAGGGACCAGCCTTTGTAAAAGCCGTTGGTTCGTATATCCGGCATAAAATCCCGCAGGGAGGATGGAGAACTATAACACATGATATACCGCCAGGCCAGCCAGGAAACCCCGAGGTTTTTATTATTGAAACGTTCCCAGGCCCCTGTCTGCAGGTACAATCCCGCTGAGCCAAAACTATTGAGGAAATTCACGGGTTTTCCCGCCTGCGGATCGGTGATCAGTCCGGTCCGGACCCCGCTGAGTACCCGCTCTCCCACATGATAAAGCAACCCGGCTTTGGTCAGTTTCTCCTTTTTACGGGCAAGGAAAACAACGCCGTCCACCGACAAATTGGCGATCCCACTTAAGGGATTGATAAAGTTGGTAACCAGCACCTGGTTATTTTGCTGGAGCCCTGGCTGTACCTGTTGAAAATTATTGGATGAAACCCCGGAATAAAAAGAAAGCGGGAGGGCAAATTTTCCGGGTTCCCCTATAAACAACCGGATAAAACGGGCCGAGGCATTTACCTGTCCGCTGTTGATGATATCAATAAAACCGCTGGTAAATATTTCCGGTTTATAGCCCGGTGATGCAGATCCGGGTGAAAGCCCGGGCCGGGCCGGCGCTAAACTGTCCGCTGCTCTCTGTACCGGTGCCGGCTCCTGTGGAAATAACAGGGCCGGTAGCAGGAGAAGCCACAAAAGCAGGACAGGTTTCATGATAAAAAAACATATGCAATAGAATAACACCTGTTGCCATCGCCCGGGATAACAACAGGAATGGGGAGCAGTGATGAAAGAGCGGGCCTTATATTTTTTTTAAGCTATCCAGGAACCGCACTACGGACGAATCATCCCATTTACAACTGCCACTTTCACCTACCACGATCTCCCCTCTTTTATTTATGATATACGTACGGGGAACAAACGGCCCCTGGAACACCCCGGGCATTACGGTATTGGAATAGAAATACGGCAAAGCATGGCGGCTGATCACCAGGCTCCTGCGCACACTATCCACCTGGTCAGTTGTGATAAAGGCAAATACCACCGCTGAATCCTTTACGGTATTATACAGGCGCTCTAATCCCGGCATTTCCTCCTTACAGGGTGCACACCAGTATTCCCAAAAATTCAGCACTACCACTTTACCCCGGAATACTGAATTGTCCAGCAGCGAGTCCGTTCGCAGTTCATGAAGCTGCATCTGGTAGTCTGCCTTATACAGACTATCTGTCCGGTGAAGCTCAGGTAAATCCTCACCCCGCATGCTTTCAAACTTCTCAACGACCAGGAATATGTACCCGGCCAGAAGGATGATACATACCAGGATACCCGTGAAAAAACCAGCCCAGAATTTCATAATGCCCGTTGTTTCTTATTTCGCCTGACCAGGTAATAAAGCGCCCCCAGCAAGGGAAGGAAATAAACCAGGTTAATCCAGTTCCGGCGTTCAGATTCCGAACTGAATTTCCGGCGGTTCATATCAATAATCGCCCAGAGGTAAATTACCAGGACGATGGCCGCAATGGCAAGGATCAGAAGGGATGTTGTTTCCATAATTATCAATTTAAACGCTTAGTAAACCGGGTAACAACAGGTAGCTGCCGTTACCTGGCAACTATTTTTGTTAATAGATTATCGCCAATATGGCACATGATACGCGCATACTATTAAAGCAACTGCTACGGTACAAATTGGCCAGGAAACATAAGAAGCGGCATTCCGGATCACTCATACAGGACCTCAGCATGCAGCTAAAACATTCACCATAGGTTACATTTCCGTTATGGTTCGTATCACAGGGATGAGGGGCCCGGCCGGTCAGGTTATACTTGGCGGCAATATTATCGGGCATCGGGTAGGGAGTATAATTGTTCACGGTTCCGTTGGTCACCGCAGCTTCCCCGACCAGGTATTCATCATAGTTCAAATCGTACACCCGGATGGTCCCCGTACTGGTACCGGTATTGTACTGCAAATAATTTTTGTACAACATCAGGTACCTTCCGTTCTTAGGCAATCCCGTGTAATCTTCTCTTACCTTTATGGCCTCGATCTGGCCAACGATCACTTTTTTCCCGTTTTGCACTCCTACAAACTGCAGGCATAGAACGGGTAACCGTTTCTCGATTTCATTATACACTCCGATCCGGTAATCTACAAAACTCTTTTGCATATCCAGGGTGCCGGACCCGGCAAACTGTGACCCGGCTATAAAACCCGCATAATCCGGAGAATGGAGAAATTCCTGCAACAGGGTTTCTTCCTCTGTTTGTGCCCTGCCGCTTACTGACATTAAAATAAGAAAAAAAAACAATAATTTTTTCATGGCTATACTTTTTTTGCCTACTCTCAATTCCGTTTTCGGCATTCCCGGATCAGTGAACGTTCAGTCTTACCCATATAACTGGCCGAAAAGCGAACCGCAGAAGGGGATAAGGTTTCTGTCATTGACAAACCGAAAGTAGGCCCGGCCTAATACGCAACAATGGGATTTTCAACAGGGAAAATTGATTTTTTTCAGGTAAAAAGTTGTGGAAATGAGCCGCTGAGGCGCGGAGAACGCAGAGATATTCATTCACGGGCTTGTATTGTACAAAAAAACAAATTCTGCTTCCGGTTGTAGAAATGAGCCGCAGAGGCGCGGAGAACGCAGAGATATTCATTCACGGGCTTGTATTGTACAAAAAACAAATTCTGCTTCCGGTTGTGGAAATGAGCCGCTGAGACGCGGAGAACGCGGAGATATTTACCCGCGGGCTTGTCTCGTACAAAAACACGTTCCGCTTCCGGTTGTGGAAATGAGCCGCAGAGGCGCAGAGAACGCGGAGAATTAACTCAAAGAATCTATTCTCAAAATGACTGCCCTTGCAAAAAAATTTATCGAACTATATATGCTACCCACCTATAAGGGGCCCTGCATAATTACGAGACAACATACCGCTAACTGCGATCCCCCAACTAAGGATTACTCCGCCCAGCTCATCACATAGTCATGGTTCTCGATCCCGAGGGCCTGTTTGGTGAGCATCAGCGGGCGGAATGTATCCACCATCACGGCCAGCTCCTTTGTTTCTTTGGCGCCGATGCTTTTCTCCACTGCCCCGGGGTGCGGACCGTGCGGAATACCGGCGGGATGCAGCGTGATCATTCCCTTTGTTACATGCTTCCGGCTCATAAATTCACCCTCCACATAATATAATACTTCGTCGCTGTCGATATTGCTGTGATTGTATGGAGCAGGGATAGCCTGGGGATGATAATCATATAAGCGCGGCACAAAGGAACAGACCACAAATGCATTGGTCTCAAAAGTCTGGTGGACCGGCGGCGGCATATGTACCCGCCCGGTAATCGGTTCAAAATCGTGAATGGAGAAGATATACGGATAGCAGCAACCATCCCAGCCGATCACATCAAAGGGATGAGTGCCATAATGCAACCCATAAAGCATGCCCTTCTTTTTGGCCCGGATCAGGAAATCGCCTTTTTCATCAAAGGTCTGCAGATCCTGCGGCGGCCGAATATCCCGTTCACAGTAAGGCGAATGCTCCATCAGTTGCCCATACTTGCTCATATAGCGCCTGG
The DNA here is from genome assembly GCA_016192105.1 of Sphingobacteriales bacterium. Taxonomy (GTDB): domain Bacteria; phylum Bacteroidota; class Bacteroidia; order Chitinophagales; family Chitinophagaceae; genus JJ008. The sequence goes on from JACPUV010000026.1 coordinate 372,282, forward strand.
GATAACGTAAGGGCGAGAATGATTCTACAATAAAGAGCCGGTTATCGGGTGTATTGAAATGGATCTGGTAGATCGTACCACGGGGCAGCATGATATAGTCCCCATAAGAGAACGGTAATTGTCCATACTGGGTATGCACGACCCCGCTCCCCTCGTGAACAAAAATCATTTCGTCGGCATCGGTATTCTTGTAAAAATAATCCTTCATGCTTTCCTGCGGAGCAGCCAGTACAATATGGCAATCATTGTTCACCAATACCGGTACCCGGCTTTGCAGGTAATCTTTTTCCGGCTTTACCTTAAATCCTTCGAGGCTCCGGTGTCTCAGCATTTTCTCCTCTGCCACTTGCGGACTCACATCCACCTGCGGTTCCGTTTTTATAATCATGGTCGGCGGGTGGCAATGATACAGCAGGGCATAATCATCGCTGAATCCTTCCGTGGAAAATAATTGTTCGCTGTAAAGACCTCCATCCGGTTTGCGGAACTGGGTATGCCGCTTGTGGGGAATGGAGCCGAGTTTATAGTAGTGAGGCATATTGAGAGAGTTTGTAGTTAGTAGTTTGTAGTTAGTAGTAGTCCGGTGGCCGGGAAGTACTGGATACAGGTGCCGGGCAGGGGCTTAGTGGGCTGTCCGGCCTTCGAGGGCAACCATGAGGAAATAAAATTTCCACTGGCGCTTGTCTATATAGTAGGTGAAGTTGCGGTGAAAAGGCATACACAAACGTTACAATAAAAATAGGAATTTGTTCGCGTTCCCCGAATTTTGCCGCATGCAGTTAGCTACCGTCGGATTACTGGTGATCAGGGACCGGAAATTATTGCTGGCCTGGAGCCGTAACAAAGAATGTTTTTACCTGCCCGGGGGCAAAATGGACCCGGATGAGACAGCCGTGGAAGCCCTATGCCGGGAAATAGCGGAAGAACTCAATACTCTATTGGAACCCGCAGACCTCGGATTTTACACCCATATCAGTGCCCCGGCTTACGGGGAGTTGCCCGGCGTGATCATGGAACAGGATTGTTATTTCTTGAAAAAAGACATCAACCCCAGCCCGGCGGCTGAAATCGGCGAATTGCGCTTTTTCAGCTTAGCAGACTATTTAGCGGAAAAAAACCAGGCCCCGGGGGCGGTGATGATACTACAACAATTAACCAACGAAGGATTACTGCAATGACAAGGATCGGACTGATATCGGATACCCATGGCTACCTGGATGAGGCCGTCTTTACCCATTTTGCCAATTGCGATGAGATCTGGCACGGTGGAGATTGGGGCCCGAAACAACTGGCCGAAGAACTGCTTAAAGCGGGTAAACCTCTGCGGGGCGTTTATGGGAATATCGATGGCAATGATATCCGCAGCCACTACCCGGAGCAACTTGTATTTACCTGCGAAGAAGTGAAAGTGATGATCCGTCATATTGGCGGTTACCCTCCGCGGTATAATCCGGAAACAAAAAAAGAATTGCTCCTTCATCGTCCGCAATTATTCATCAGCGGTCATTCACATATCCTGAAGATCATGTACGACGAAAAAATAAAATGCCTGCACATGAACCCGGGTGCTGCCGGCAAACAGGGATGGCATAAAGTAAGAACCCTGGTCCGCTTTGTGATCGACGGGAAAGAGATAAAGGATTGTGAAGTGATTGAACTGGGGGGAAGGTAGAGAGAGGTTGGTAAGTTAACAGGTTGAATGGTCACAAGGTCTGTAGATTGAAAATACTTAAAGAACTGAACATTCAGTATTCGGTAAAATAGTTAAGGGGTGGACATTCTTTTAGTAAAATGTCCACCCCTTGTCAACTTTTTAACTTTTCAACCTGTCAACCTTGCTCTACATCCCCGGGAACCAGGCCCGTCCCGCGCCAACTTCACGGAAAGGCCAGGGAATAGCCACGAGAATAAAAATAAGGGCGATCAGCAGTAACCACCCCGTGTTTTTATAATTCAGCACTTTCGCCTTGCTCCTTGCCAGAGTGATCAGCGCTATGGCCACAAACATCAGCAAGGGATGCTCGACGCGGTAAAAACGATAAACCGGGTCCTTCATTACAGAAGTAACCCCTTCCGGAAGCCCGTTCAATATTCCGTACCTGCCTGCCAGAAATTGGTAAACACCAATGAGGAACATGGCATGCGCGGCGATCATCAGCCAGAGACTGGTGGATTTAATACTTTCTTTTTTGTTAAATGCCTGGAAGAGGCCAACTAATAATAAGAGCAAGATTACCCAGCGGAGTAAACTGTGCAGGTGCAGCATTCCTGTTTCCATGGTGAAAAAATTTTGACAAATATAGGACTCCGTTCAATACCGGCCTTTTATTCCTCCCAGTCGGCTACAAACACATTGGTATCCCGGGTACCGCCATTGTTACGGTTACTGCAGAATACGATCTTTTTGCCATTGGGAGAAAACATCGGAAAGGCATCGAAACCTTTATCGCGGCTGATCTTGGTCAGGTTTGTTCCATCTTCGTTGATCGTATAAAGATTGAACGGAAATCCTCTCTTGTACTCATGGTTGCTGGCAAAAATGATCCGTTTGCTGTCGGGCATATACGCCGGCGCCCAGTTGGCCTGGCCATAAGAAGTTACCTGGTGTGCATTGCTGCCATCGGCATTGGCCACCCAGACTTCCATATTGGTGGGAGCCACCAGGTTTTCAGCCAGCAGGTCTTTGTACTCTTTTATTTCAGCATCGGTTTTCGGACGGGAGGCTCTCCAGATCAGTTTGGTACCATCGGGACTGAACCAGGCACCGCCATCATAACCCAGCATATTGGTAATTCTTTTTTCCTCCCCGGTTTTCAGGTCCATAATATACAGATCAATATCGCCGTCTTTATCACTGGTGTAGATCATTTTCTCCCCGTCAGGCGATAAAGTGGCTTCCGCATCATATCCTTTTGAATGGGTAAGCTGTTTTACAATGCTGCCATCCAGGTCCGCCATGAAAATATCGTAACTGTCGTACAGGGGCCAGATATATTTGTTACCGTATTTAGCACGGTCAGGAACAGGCGGACAATCATTGCTTCCCAGGTGCGTGGAGGCATAGATTATATGTTTGCCGTCCTTTGTAAAGAACGGGCAGGTGGTTCGTCCGGCACCGGAACTGATTCTTTTATAGGTAAACGCCTCTCCTGGTTTTGTGGGCAGTTTACCTACAAATATCTGGTCGCAGTTGATCCCCTCTTTGGGATTGGTACGCTGAAAAACAATATACTTACCGTCAAAACTCCAGTAGGCTTCTGCATTATCCCCGCCAAATGTAAGCTGGCGGATATTTTTCAGGTGTATTTCGTCAGGATAACGGAGGGTGTCGGCAGCAGCTGCGGCAGTCGAAAGCTTAGCGGAATTGTTACAGGCCGGCAGGGCAAAAAATGACCCGGCAATGAGTAAAAGCAATGCAATTTTTTTCATACTAATGTGTTTCTTTGGAATCCGGGCTGTTCCGGAGGGGCAAAGTTATTTTTGTTATTACGTTGGTTTGTCAGCTATTTGTCATACCTCAGTGCCAAAAATAGTAGTTTTAGCCTTTAATTTTATGACCCCGAAGATGAGTAAGACTGCAAAAATATGCGCATTTATCGCCGGAATACTGACATTAGTCAGTGCCTGTACTGATCATACTGATGGCTCAGCATCATTTGATGAATTACTGGTCCAACCACCCTATGCGGCCCTGACCGACAGTATTAAAAAAGAACCGCAAAGGGATGAACTGTATTTCCGCAGGGCCATCCGGCTTAATGCTGATAAATTAACCGAACCGGCCCTCGCCGATTTCCGGAAAGCCTGGTCATTAAAAAAGAATGAACAATATGCCCTGGGTGCCGGTTCCCTCCTGCTGGAATCCAAACCGGCCGAAGCGCTTGTCTTCCTTAAAGAAGCCGTAAGTATGCTCCCGGAAAGCCTGTTACTCAACCTGACCCTGGCCCGCAGTTATGATGCCCTGGGCAAAACGGAGGAGGCGCTGCAGACCTGCAACCGGATCCTGGATAAAAACCCGGAACAGGTGGATGTGCTGAAGATGAAAGCAGATCTCCTCGGTAAAAAAGGGAGCCCGGGTGAAGCGTTGTCCATCCTGGAAAAAGCATACAGCCTGACCCCCTATGATGTGGAACTGAATTATATACTGGCGCTGAAATACGCAGAATCCAAAAACCCGCAGGTATTGCAGCTCTGTGATTCACTTTCCAAAGCAGATTCCCTCGGTACCCATGCTGAACCTTATTATTACAAGGGGATCTATTATTCCAACATAAATGATAACGCCAGGGCCCTGTCTTTTTTTGATGCCGCGGTAAAACACGACTATTATTTCCTCGACGGGTATATTGAAAAAGGCGCCCTGTTGTTTGAACTGAAAAAATACAAGGAGGCCCTGGACGTCTTCAACCTGGCCCTGACCATTTCGCCGAAATTCGCAGACACTTATTACTGGATCGCTAAGTGCCAGCAGGCCCTGGGACAGCGAAAAGAAGCGAAACTGAACTACCAACGGGCATTTGGCTTGGATCAGCATTTCACTGCAGCGAAGGACTCAGCGGATAAGTTATAGTTGCTAGTCGTTAATAAAACAGCCGTTTACCAGGATTTCAGAATAGAATATAAAACCCCGCCTGCTGCTGCTACTCCCGGCAGCCACTATCGGTTAAAGACTAACGGCTGAATTCATTAACTTGCGCCAAAATCTGCAAAATGCCCCTCATCGCCCCCTCTCTTCTTTCTGCTGATTTCCTGAACCTGCAGGCCGATTGCACCATGCTGAACGAAAGTGAAGCTGACTGGTACCACCTGGATGTGATGGATGGCCGTTTTGTTCCCAATATCAGTTTCGGGCCGATGCTGATCGAATGCTTCCGCAAAGCCACAAGCAAAACCTGCGATGTGCACCTGATGATCGAGGAACCGGAAAAATATACAGAACAATTCAAAAAAGCAGGAGCGGATATTTTATCCGTGCATATCGAAGCCTGCCGGCACCTCCACCGGAATATCCAGCAGATCAAATCCCTCGGCATGAAAGCCGGTGTAGCCGTAACCCCCCATACTCCTGTTACCGCCCTGTCGGATATTCTCGGGGATATTGACCTGGTCTGCCTGATGAGCGTAAACCCTGGTTTCGGCGGACAAAAATTTATCCCGTACACCCTGCAAAAGATCAAACAACTGCGGCAGATGATTGATGAACGGGGATTGAATGTGCTGATTGAAATCGATGGTGGTGTTACCCTCGAAAATGCCCCTTCCATCCTGGCAGCCGGCGCCGATGTACTGGTAGCCGGAAATACGGTCTTCAGGGCTCCCGACCCCAAAGCCATGATCCGGGAGCTGAAGCAACTATAATGACAATTCTGTTGTCAGTATCGCATGCGTAACCATTTTCTAACCTCCCTCCTGCTGGTATCCATGCCCCTCCTTTTCCAGGATTGTACCCGTACTCCCTGTATCAATGCCTCATTGGGTTTCGGCCTGGTCTCGTTTACCGATGCCGAAGCCGATACCATCATCCTTCGCCGCTTTGCGAAAAACCGGAATTTCACCCTCCTCATTGATACCGTCCATTTACAAACAGGCTTCATCCGTAAGCAGGATACACTCGAATCCGCTTACAACACATCAGCGGGACTGATCTATTCCAGTTATGACTATGAACTGTATTTCCCGGGTGCCGCCCAAACCTACCGACTGACAGAAATTACCGAAGAGTTCAGGGAAATCAGGCATTCCATTTTCAGCAATGTAAAAGTGGGCTGCGAAAACAGGATTGGGAGTCTGAAAGTAAACAACCAGCCGGTTTCCCCGCCGGCATACAACTATTTTTATCTTTCCCGCTGATCCTTTTCCCCGGGCCCTGAACTATTCGTATCTTGGCTTATCATTCTCTTATGAAAATAAGCAACCGCCATCTCATACTGACCTGCTGCTTCCTCCTGCTTAGTACCATTGGATTCTCCCAAAAAAAATTTGCGACGGTTTCCGGTAAAGTGGTGGATGAGAATGAAAACCCCTTATCAAAAGTATCTGTGATCATCCTGGGCCAGGCCAGGGGCATCACCACCAATGATTCCGGTTATTTCCGGATCAAAGTGGAAGCGGACAAAGCCTTCGCACTGGTCTTTAGTTATACCGGACGGAAAGCCGAACAAAAGAATTTCCTCCTGAATGAAGGCGAGGAAGAAACCGTAACGATCCGCCTCGAAAAAAGCGAGAATACCCTGCAGGAAGTGATCGTGACCGACCAGCGCGACCGGCGGGAAACCGGGCTGATCCGTCCCAATCCCAAGACCATCCTCAACCTGCCCGCCGCCGTGACCGGTGTGGAAAGCCTGATCAAAATATTTGTTGGCTCCAATAATGAACTGACCTCACAGTATTCCGTACGCGGCGGCAGTTATGATGAGAACCTGATCTATGTAAATGACTTTGAGATTTTCCGTCCTTATCTCGTACGCAACGGCCAGCAGGAGGGATTGAGTTTTATCAATCCCGAAATGGTCCGCAATATCAGCTTCTACAACGGGGGCTTCCAGTCGAAATATGGTGACAAGATGAGCAGCGTACTGGATATCCAGTATAAAAAGCCGAAACGTTTTGGGGGATCCGCTTACGTGGGTATCCTGGAACAGGGACTGCAACTTGAAGGCAGCGGCAAAAGATCAAAATTCAGTTACCTGCTTGGAGTACGCAACCGCAGCAACCGTAACTTATTAAGCCGGCAGGATACAAAGGGCAACTATATTCCCTCTTCGGCCGATTTCCAGGCCCTGCTCAATTACCAGTTCAATTCCAAATGGCAGGCCGAATTACTGAGTAATATTTCACAAACCCGTTTCACACTGATCCCCCAGTTCAGCCAACTCACTACCTCGGTATTCTCCCCCATTTTTACAGCCACACTTGGGGTGGATATCTACTTTGAAGGCCGGGAAAAAGACCGCTACCAGACCAATATGCTGGGCTTTGCCCTGGTAAACCAGCCGACAAAAAAACTGAAACTGAAATGGATGGCTTCCCGTTTTGCCAATGATGAATCGGAGCATATTGATATCACCGGCGCCTATTTATTCGGTGACCGTGACTTTGACAAGCGCAATCCCACCTACGGACTGATCATAAACCCGCTGGGCGCCGGGGTGTTCCAGAACTGGGCCCGGAATGAACTGAACATGGAGAACTGGAATATTTCGCACAAAGGAAATTATGAAAAGGGCAAACATGCCTGGCAATGGGGATTGGGTTATGACAGGACTTCGATTGCCGACAAACTCAATGAATGGGAATTCCAGGATTCAGCCGGCTATGCCCTGCCTTACCAGCCCAACCTGCTGCAACTGAGCAAACAGGTCAGGTCCAATGCAAACCTCGATGTCAATAAATATTCCGGTTATATCCAGGACAATATTTTACTGGGTGATTCAGCTCATTCATTCACCCTGAGCGCCGGCTACCGCTTTAATTATAATTCACTGAACAAGGAGTTTATTATCTCTCCCCGTATCAGTACCAGCTGGAAACCGGCTTCCCAAAAAGATATTATTTACCGGCTTGCGCTGGGTGCTTATCATCAGCCCCCCTTTTACCGCGAGCTGAGAAGATATGATGGCTCGGTGAATACGGGCCTGAAAGCTCAGAAAAGCTGGCAGGCCGTTGCAGGCTTTGATTATAATTTCATCGGGTTGAGCAACCGGCCCATGCGCTGGACCACCGAGTTTTACTATAAACAGATGAGCGATGTGGTACCCTATGATGTGGACAATGTGCGGGTCCGTTATTTTGGAGAGAACAATGCAAAGGCCTATGCCGCCGGTATAGAAATGCGGCTGCACGGAGAACTGGTGCCCGATGCCGAGAGCTGGATCAGTATCGGCATCATGAAAACGGCCGAAGACATCAGGGGCGATCATTATTACCGGTATAAAAATGCCGCCGGGGAATTCATAACGGCGCAAAGCACCGACCAGGTGGTGACTGACAGCAGCCGTTTTGAAGTAGGCTGGCTGAGAAGACCCACGGACCGCCGGATCACATTTGGGATGTTCTTCCAGGATTATCTTCCCACGAATAAGAATTTCAAAATGTTCCTGAATCTCCTGTATGGCAGTAACCTGCCCTATAATATTCCGGGCGCTGTGCGGCATCGCAATGCGGCCGTGATTGAGCCCTATATCCGGGCTGATATCGGTTTCAGCGCCCTGCTGGTGGATGATGACCGCAGCAAGCGGCGCAGCCATTCCCCCTTCCGGAATTTTGATAATATCTGGGCCAGTCTCGAAGTCTTTAATATCATTGACCGGGCCAACACGATTTCTTACCTGTTTATAAAGGACTTCTCCAACACCATTTACCTCATGCCCAACCGGCTGACCCCGCGATTATTGAATTTCAAGATCATAGCCCGCTGGTGAGCAAAACGCATATTGCTATTCTTTTGCAGGCTACGTATCCTTACGTAGGTTTTCAACAGGAATACCCCGAATCCTTAAAAGAAAATCTGTAAACTTTTCACTCCCCTGATTTTGCATATTAGTTTTGTCCTAACAGTGAAATCAAAATCCTGTGAAGAAGATATGGCCCCGTATCCTTTGAATCAATCAACTTTTGCATACTATAAGGGACCATACCTAATTAACCCCGGAATGTTCCGGGGTTTTTCATTTCGGGTATGCCCCCGTGTTATTCTATAACCCTGTATGCCGACGCTGTTATTCCGGGGGATGCCATAAATTTCCGGGGAAATCCTTCCTTCCTCCCCGGGGAAATCATCCGGGCTGCCGGCCCCTGCCGAACCGGTTAATTTCCGGCCCGGACGGTTTTATCCGCTTCCTTGCACAAGGCCGCCCAATTTCCCAATTACCTGTAATTTTGCATCCTGTTCACCCGGCACCGGGCCATCTGCCTGTGTCCACCCGGGCTGAACCCTCAAACCTGCAAATGAATAAATCGACTATACAGGAGATCCGGGAACGATTTGACAAGGATGTAGAACGTTTCTCAAACCTGGAGACCGGCCAGGTTTCCACCATCGATGCCCGGCTTTCCCTCGAATTGATCACAGAAGCTTCTAAGAGAATCGTCCCCGGCGCCAAAAACCTGCTGGACATTGGCTGTGGTGCCGGTAATTACACGCTGATGATGCTCACAAAAATCCCCAACCTCAATTGCACACTGGTTGACCTGAGCAAACCGATGCTGGACAAAGCATGGGAAAGAGTATCACAGCAAACAAATGGTACTGTTGAGATCATACAGGGCGATATACGTGAAGTTGAGCTGCAAAAAAATTATTACGACATCATCCTGGCCGGTGCGGTCCTGCACCATTTAAGAGATGACAATGACTGGGAAACCACGTTCCGGAAGATCTGCAGCTTATTGAGACCGGGTGGCTGCCTGATGATCTCGGACCTGATCAGGCAGGAAAATGAATTGCTCAATGACTATACCTGGGAACGGTATGGCGATTACCTGGAACAAGCCGGTGGCAAAGAATACCGGCAGAAAGTACTGGACTATGTGGCCAAAGAAGATTCGCCCCGGTCCATGAATTACCAGTTAGACCTTATGAAAAAAGTTGGCTTCCGCAGCGTTGAAATTCTGCACAAAAACATGTGTTTTGGCGCTTTTGGGGGGATAAAATAACAATCAACCGACTCCAGGGATTAGTACCCTGCTTTGTACGTCATCCTGCTAAAAGAATAATGCTCCGCTCATGAAAGGATTTTTTATCTTCCTGGTCTGCCTGGCCTCTCTTCATTCTTCAGGTCAGGATATGTCTTCCGTCCGTACCATTGACAGTATCGTTTCTGCCATTGAAAATGACCCGGCCGTACTGAAGACCGTTCATGATACAGCCCGGTATATGAAGGAAGACGGCGGTACCCGCTGGGACTCGCTGTACAGTCACCGGGAATATTTATACAGAAATGGTAAAATCGTCCGGATTGTAGCCTGGAACAGGTATGGAAGCTGGCGAAACGATATGATTGCCTATTACCACAACGACGAAACCATCAAATTCTCCAAAGGCGAATCGTTTGAAAGCGCCCCTTTCTATGGGGAACTGAATTTCGAAATTTATTATTATGGAGACAAAGAACTAAAATTTACATGGCTCACACCAAAGCCAGATAATGTGATACGGGTTGATTCAGATATATTCCTGATATGGGCCCAATCCTTATTAAAGGACAAAAAATGAAACCTGTAAAAACCACGATCCCCCCCAAATCCTTGCTGCATACCGCTCAGCGGGGATACGGCTATTCGGATAGTTTCCGGGGTATCCTGCAAGACAACAATAATCAACTCAGCCCCGCTGATGTCGCGAAACCTTTGTACCCCAGGGGGCCTGCTTCGGTACCACACTGAACCGCAATCAACAGGGTATCTCCTTTTTCAATCCTCTTCCGTACTAAAAAAGGGATCGCTGCAAAACACCGCCCCCCTGCTTTCCCAGCAATAAATTGCCGCTGTCCCGGGAAAAGAAGACAGTATTAAACCCCGAAGCAAATAACAAGTCTATAGGCTCAAATAAATAAGTCAATGACCCGTATCCTACTGCCCCTCGCATTTTTATTTATCCTAACCCTTGCCCTCAACGCCTGCAGGAAATCACAGGATACCGGGAATGGGGAACAAAATCCGGCTTCTGATTTCCAGGGCAAGGGGGGAATTTATTACCTGGGCAGTGCAGATATACCAGTCAATGAGGCAGCCTATGCCAACCCGGACATTGCAGGGGCCGTTGTGCGTTTCAAATGGGAAACCCTGGAAACATCGCCCGGCGTTTTCGACTGGACCTTTATCGATGGCGAAATCAGTAAAGCAAAAGCAAACCATAAAAAAGTAAGCCTCCAGGTATTGGGTTATCCTTCCTGGGTCATTTCTGCCCTGGGGGCTGCTTCCTACAGCTATATTGATAAAAATGCATACCACGCAACTTACCTGGATACCCTGCAGGATGTGATTCCCTGGGACGATACCTATTTATCCCGGATATCCGTACTGACCGGTAAACTCGCGGACAAATATGCAGCCGATACCACCGTCGCCTACCTGAACCTCATTGCCGGGCAAATCAGCCGCGGTCTGCCCGACAGCGTAATAACGACCAACGGGCCAAGAGCCTTTTATACTTTATACGCGTACAATGCCGATACCCTTCTGGCAAAAATGAAACCGTTGCTGGATTTATACATGAACAGGTTCCCTAAAACACCTTTATGGAATTCTATCGACTATGTTTCATTCGAAACGAAAGCATCCGGGAGGGCTGTCAACTATCTCTGCTCCCAATACACTGCTTATGGCAGTGCTGCCTATCCCGACCGATTCGGCTGCTGGCGCGAAGATCTATCCGCCTGTAATCCACAACCAACGGTACAACCCGGCAGCCAATGGTACACCATGGCACAAAATAGTACCAGGACGGGTGCACAAATGCTCTGGAATGTGCAGGATGGCCCTGAAAGAATGAATAAATGCGGGGTAGTTCCTGCTACCAAACAGGCGGTACTCGACAGCAGTTTCAACAACGGGTTAAGGTTAGGTATGCGCTATTTTGAGATTTATGGCGCAGACCTGCAGGATGCCAGCCTGAGTTCAAATATTGCGGGGTATAACCAAATCCTGCGATCAAAGTACGCGTATTGAAAAACAAGTGCTCCTATAGCCCCGGGTTCATGGAAACAGGGGATATTTATCGAAGTACAGGGATGAAACACCGGGCTGAAATATCAAAATTTAAACGACCTCACACTCGACACCTGACAACTGACACCTGACAACTGACAGCTAACGGACACGGCCTGGCGGGTTGCCGGTAGTTGAGAATCCTCAGCCCGTAACCGAAATTAAATTTATAGCTGAAATTAAAGCTAAATAGCGAACATAAGGCTGAGCATATATTCGTCACCCCGTCCCAGCACCAGGCAACCACCTGTTATCGGTTTGTTGTTTCAGGATACTCCTAAAAATCGTTAGATTTCAATACGGCGTATTTGTTACAAAGCGTTCCATTGGATAGCTTTTTAGAAGTAATCAGCTCAAGCTTGATTAACTTCTGCGCATTTTTAAATAAGGGTATGCCGCTTCCAAAGATAACCGGATGAACGATTATCCAGATATTGTCCACTAAATCTGATTCCAGGAGACTATGAACGACTGAAGGGCTGCCAAACACCAAAATGCCTTTGCCTTCCTGTTGTTTTATTTTATTGATTTCCTGTGAAAGATGATCGCTTATCACAATCGTATTTTTGGCCCCATCCCGATGCAGGGTAGTAGAAACAACAATTTTAGTAGCGGCGTTATACCAATTTGAGTAGTTGACCATACTTTTTGTTGCTTCAGGTTTGTTTGCAGCAGTTGGCCAATCAGCATTTAAAAGTTCATACGAAATGCGTCCAAGCAAAGCAGTATCAGCATCATCTATAATGCTGCAGACAAATTCCAAATTTTCTTCGCCCCCTATAAAATTATCAAATTCACCTTTTAAGCCTGCAACAAACCCGTCCAATGAAGTTTGTGCAACTAAATCCAACTGTCTCATACTGCTTTGTTTTTTAAAAACCCGTAAGAAGAAAAGCCGAATTGCAATACCCGTTGTCAGCGGTTCGTTATTTTCAGTTTTATTTATCGGCCGGTTTTAAAAATAAATGTGTCGCACCAGGAGTTTCTATCACTTTTATTTTAGTCAATTCAACTACCCTATTGTTTTCCTTTTCAAAAAGCCGTGTTCCTTTACCAAGCAATATTGGTGCAATATGGATGTGCACTTCATCGAATAAGCCGGCTGCTAAAAATTGTTGCACTACACCCGCCCCACCCATAACCAATATGTCCTTTTCTTTTGCAATAATTTTCGCCTGTGATAATGCAGCTTGTATTCCATCACTCACCACTGTAAAGCCCTTGGTTACATTAATTTTCCTGGAACTTAAAACCAGCGCGGGAACGGGGAAAGGGGATTGGCTTTCCCACACTCCATCTATAGCAGTTGTGTAAGTCCTGCTCCCTAAAATCACAGCCCCACAATTTTTGAACATATCAATGGCTATTGCTTCGTCTTCTTTTTGTTTGCCGGCAAAAAGCCACTTATGCAATAATTGACCGTTTATACCCATTGGATTTTCCTGCGAAATCTCCTGCCCTGCCACAAAGCCATCGAGTGACATTGTGATACTTAAAAAAACCTTCCCCATTTTTAGCTGTTTGGTTGTTAGCTACCGTTATTTTCATTGCCATGACCGCTAATCACCCTATTATCTCCACTTATTCCTGAACCTATCCCATGTTGTCAGTCCGATCTTTACTTGCACAGGGTTGTTGAATTTATTCGCCGCGGAACCCACAACGTACACGCCCAGCTTGACCCGGGCCAGCGGGTTGAAAGGCCATTTGAAGACCCGCTCCAGTCCGGCAAAGAATTCAAAATAACGCAGGGATCTTTCCTTTGTGAACAGGAACCCGCCGCCGGCGATCTCCTGGAGTTTAAGCTTTTTCAGGAAAGGAATCTTATTGATCAGGGCCCCGTTGAACTCATGCAGCAGGTTGCCCTGGAAGAAACGGTCAAAGACCGGGAAGGTGGAATCCAGGGCCTGAAAAGAATTCTGCGGGTTCTGGAAGAAAAGCGGGTCTCCCTGGCGCATGAATTTGTAATCAATGATCCGGAGGTCCTTGATTTTGGCAAAATCGCCCGTTTTGATATAATAGGAGGTATTTCCCAATACGCCCAGGTTAATACTTTGTTCCAGCCCGAATTCGAAATAATCAAAACTGATCTCACTTCCGAACAGGGTGGGTATGCCCTTTTTCCAGATCACATAAAAAGTGGGCCATTTGGAACCAAGAAATATCTTTTCCTTCGGTTCCCGGATATATTTCAGCCCGGGCGTGAGATAGAGTTTGATCTCATTGTAGGTAGCGTTGTACGCCTCAAAATCCACCGGCGGCTCATTGGGTATCCCGAAAATGCTGTCTGCATTATTCCCCACTTTATAACCGGCGACCGAGCGGCGGAAGGCCACTTCAAATTTATTCATGAGCCGGACCCCGTTGAAGATCTCCAGTTCATGCCCCACTTCTATTGAATTATTCAGGTAGATATTGCTTCGCTTAAGCACATTCACCCAGGCATCCCCGGGGTAAATGAATTCAAAATTGCGGCCGGCTGTAATGTTGACCTGCCCCTGGTTAAAGGGATTGTATTTCCTCCGGATGCCAATGGTCCCGTTCAGGTCCCGGTTACGGAACCCGTAACTGAGATCCGCTTCAAGAGACAGGTTTTTCCTTGAGGGATACGTCTTCCGGTACGCGCCGGATACTTTCAAACGGGCCCCGCCAAAAGCGATTGGCTGTACCAGGGAGGTGATCGGCGGCAATATCCACATCCGTTCTTTCTTGTGGTCATTGAACACCTGCCCGAATACCAGCATCTTGGTCCAGGTGATCCGGTTCAGGATACGATCCATGGAATCCAGGTAGGATTCACTGCGCATATACTTATAAATACTGTCCTGGTAACGGGCATACTTGGCCTGCTGTACCGACAATGGTTCAGTCCGCACCTGTTGCCAGAACAAGGAATCCTTTTCATAGGCCTGCTGCGTGGTGGTGCTTACTTCATTACCGAAATGACCTCTTTTAAAATTCTTTTTCAGGTCATACCCGGAATAGACGGCGATGGTTTCCCCGTAGCGCCGGCCTCCTTTCACTTTCGTATAATAATTAAACTGCTGCCGGGTGATCATCCGGGCGCTGTCCCCCACATTGCCATACTCCTGTTTCACTTCCATGTAATCAAATTCCGGCATATGCGCCGAAGGAATCCGGAACTCGGTACTGAATACCGTCCAGGTGCTGTCCTGTATCCGGATCTCCCCTTCGATCGTGGCATTACTCAACTGCCGCGGGCGGATCGCGATGGTATAGATCTTGGGTTTCACGGTCCGGTCGATCCTAATGGTCTTAAACTTATACGCTACCAGGCCGCTATAACTCAGGGGAGACACAAAGGGAATTTTGGACACCGGCGGCGCCTGGATCATATTGTTGAAAATATAAAAATCCCCGTCGGTAGTGGTCAGGTAAAAAAGGCTCTCTTCATGCCCGCCCCGTTTTTTCACCCCGATTCGTTCTTCACGGATCTGCCCCCCGGCGCTTTTATCCAGCCGCAGGGATACTTCGGTCATCGACATCCCTTCGAAATTTTCGCGGGGCACGCTGTCGGTCTCTTCCGGTTTGTTTCTTTTTGTAACCCCGGAATCCAGCTGAAAAGCGCGGATATATACATTACAGGAATAGGAACCAATTGCGTTCAGGATGGGATCCTTTTCTTTGATCACATGCCGGATCAGCTCTTCGGCCCGGTCACGGGTCTTTACCCTCAGCACCACTTCGCCCAGGCTGATACCCTCATCAATCTCCATCATCACATTCTCGGTAATATCTTCATTGTTGATATAAAAAGTGACCACTTTGGTTTTAAACCCCATCATGCTCACCACCAGGTCATACTTGCCCCTTTCCAGGTAAAAGGCAAAGGATCCGTCATCCTTGGTAACGGTGCCTTTCCGGAGTTCCTTGACTTCCACGCTGGCCAGTTGCAGGGGCTCTTTTTTGTTATCCATGACCACGCCTGATACTTTATACAACTGTGCATCTGCCAGGAAGGCGGAAAAAAGCAGAAGGGATAAGAGGATAGGTTTTCTGTTCATTGCCAGGGTGAGAATTACAGGTTTAACAGCAAATGTTACAAATTGATCCGTCTGTTCGCAGGCCGCCGGATTAATTTAACTTTATTTAACACCTTGCTGTACCCGGAGTATTCCGCGATCAGCCGGTATATAATGCTGCAAAAATAGCTGATTATTTGTACCGGCATGCTACCTCCCGGGTTACCGGGAAATGAATGAAGAGAATCAGAGCGGGATCTCTGCACAGAGCGTAAATCCGTTTCCCGGAGAGGTTTCAATATCCAGCCGGCCGCCATATATACTAAGCCGGCCTTTCATATTCCGGATACCGATACCATCGGTTGATTTGCCGGATTCCATCCCCTTTCCATTGTCCCTGATCCAGAGCTGCACTTTATCCTTTTTAACCTGCAGCCGGATATCCACCCGGGTCGCCTGCGCATATTTGATGATATTGGTACATTGCTCCTGGGCAATGCGGTAGAGCGCAATCTTCTTTTTATCATCGAGCAGATCTTCCCGGAACCCCTTGCGGCTGAACGAAACTTTGATATGCTGCTGGTGAAACATCTCATGGGCGAGGGAGGTTAATTGTTTGGGCAGGCTCATCAGTTTCAGGTCCGGGGTGGCCAGGGAATGGGACAGCTTCCGGTTTTCTTCAATAGCATGCTGAATATTCAGGATACTGCTATTCAGCACCTCTTTATGTTTCTCCGGGTCTTCCGCCACCACAGAGAGAATCATTTTAGTCCCCACCAGGATCTGGTTCACATTATCATGCAGCTCCTGCCCCAGGAAGTTCCGTTCTTTTTCCTGGGCGTCCAGTGCGGTTTCCGTGATGAGTACCTGCTCCAGCCTTTGCCTTTCATTCAAATCTTCTTCCAGCTTTCTTTTCTCGGTAATATCATTTCGGATGGCGAGAAACTGGTAGGGCTTTCCTTTTTCGTTCAGGAAGGGTACAATGGTGGTCCCGGCCCAGTGTATGCTGCCATCCTTGGCTTTATTACTGACATCTGCTTTCAGCACTTTCCCGGACTTGATCGTTTTCCAGAATTGTTGCCAGAATGATTTCGGGTGTTGCCCGGAATTCAGTACCCGGTGGTTGACGCCGATGATCTCTTCTTTGGAATACCCGTACAGTTTCTGGAAATTATCATTAACATAGGTAATGTTCCCGTTGAAATCGGCAAACGATACAATAGTGGCCTGGTCAATTGCATATTTATAGGCAGAGATTTCCTTGATGCTCTGTTGCAAAGCCTCTTCGGCTTTTTTCTGGGCGGAAATATCGTGCCAGATGGTGTAAAACAACTGCTTCCCTTTGATAAGAATGGGGGTTAGCATAACTTCTACGGGGAAAACAGTGCCATCCGCCTTCCGGTGAAGCCATTCAAACCGGTTATACCCTTTTTCCAGGGCTTCCCGGATCATCCGTTTTGCCTTCTCGTAAGAATAAGCGCCATCCGGTTGTTTGCGCGGTGACAATTTCCAGGGAGGCTGGTTCATGAATTCCTCCCGGGAGGAGTAGCCCAGGAGTGAAACCGTTGCATTGTTGCAATCAATGAAATTCCTGCCATCGAGCAGGAGGATCGCTTCTGTGGATTCATGGAATAAACGCTGAAAGGCCAGCTCACTCTCCACCAGTTCCTGCTGGGTCCGTTTCAACTGGGTAATATCCGCCCCCATACCTACCACGCAGGGCAGGCCCTCGTAAATCAGCGCCATCGAATTAATGTAGATCGGTATTTTCTTTTTATTTTTTGTAACCAGTTCTACTTCCGTGCCCGGCAGGGTCTCGCGGAAAATATGGCCGATCCGGGTCCTGACTTTTTCTTTTTCATCGCCTTCGTAGAAATCAAGCGGGTGCATGTGGCGGATCTCCCGGGCACTGTAACCGGTGATGGTCTCAAAATTCTTATTCCAGCGGATGAACTTCCCCTCCTTTGTGTACAGGTAAAAAAGACCCGGCATCTTCTGGATCAGTGAGTCGGAAAGCATTTTCTCGAACTGCAGCTTCTCTTCGATCAGTTTCTGCTGCGTGATATCCACAAAAGCACCAATAACCCGCACCGGCTGACCTTCTTCATTACGGATCAGGTAGGCCCGGTCCAGCACCGTACCCCAGGAACCATCCGGCAACCGATAACGGAATTCATCCTGCCAGGAATCCAGTTCATTCCGCCGGGCCCGCCGAATGCGTTTAGTAACTTTTTTGCGGTCATCCGGGTGTATTTTCAGCGACCAATCCTCCAGGTCCGGTACGGGTAGTGACGGATCATACCCCATCATGTTATAAAAGGCTTCATTCCACCAGGTGCTGTCATTCACCAGGTCCCATTCCCAGACGGCGTCATTGGTGGCTTTGGAAAGGAGCTGGAACCGTTCATTAAACTGACGGATCTGCGCTTCAATCTTTTTCTGTTCAGTAATATCATGAAAGCTCAGGCTGAATAATTTTTTCCCGCCGGTGTCGGTAAATACAGAAGAAGATAAATGGGCCGGGAACCGGGTGCCGTCTTTCCGGATCAGGAACACGGCGCTGGCCGCAAATCCCTTTTCCTTCCTGACTAACTGGTGCTCCGCCCAACTGCGGTCTGCTGTATCCACCAGCCTGTCAAGACCCCGTTGCTTTATTTCTGCCTCGGTCAGGTTCAGCATGACCTGTGCCGCCTGGTTAGCGGCTTCAATATCCCCTTCCTCACTCCCCAGCATGATACCGTCCAGGCTTTGCTCAAAGAAAGAACGAAGTTTATCCTCGCTTTCCTGCAACAGGATCCTGGCCATCCGCTCTTCGTGAATATCCCTGAAATTAATGGATATCACTTCCACATTTTTTATATGTAAAAGGTTGGAGAATGTACTTTCCAGGTAATGCCAGCTATTGTCTTTATACAGGAACCTGTATTGGGCTGTGACCACTTTTCCCGGTTCCTGCAGCAGTTCTTCCAGGGTGAGCTGAAGCCCCGGCAGGTCGTCCGGATGGGTGAACGCCGCCGGGTTTACCCCGACGATATTGTCATCCAGGTAACCGGTGATCCGGCGGGCCGAATCACTGACGAATTTAAAAGTAAGTTCCTTACCCAGCAGGACAATACCGCTGGGTGAATGCTGGGTAATTTCACGGAACAATGTTTCGCTTTCGGCGAGTTTTGCCTGGGCCTGTTTCCGCGAACTGATATCAAGAAATGAACCATACAAACAGATCGGTTCCCCGGCTTCATCCCGGATCACATGGGCTACAAATTCAACCGGGAATAGGGTGCCGTCTGTTCGCATAGCCGTATCTTCCCCGCTGATATAACCCCGGGTTTGCAGTACCTCCATTGACCGGAGGAAACCATCTCCATAAAATACATCAGCCAGTTTTTTCCCGACCAGCTCCTGGCTGTCCCGGGCTCCCCACATGCGCACACTGGCCTGGTTCACATACGTGATTGTACCTTCCATATCCGCCATACCGATTCCACTGATCGTGGATTCAATAGCCGCTTCCTTCAACCGGAGTTCCTTTTCATTCAGCACGCGTTTGGTAATGTCCTCATGTACACCGATGATCCGCCGGGCCAGTCCCCTGCTATCCCTTCCCGTCACATTCCCTGTAAAGCGAAACCATTTCAGTTCCCCGCTTTTACAAACCACCCGGAAAGTGGCATCAAAGGAAGGCTCCTTTCCTTTCAGTGAATTGATGAATTTCCCAACAACGGCTTCCTGGTCGGCTTTATAGATGGCATTGAGCCAGAAATCAGGGGTTGCCAGGTCCCTCTCACTTAAAAAACCGGTTTGTTCTCTTGTTTTCTGGGATATAAAGGCAGTCTTTTTCTCAAAATTCATTTCCCATACCCCCAGTTCACTTTTGTCAAGCGCCAGTTTCCAGCGGAGCTCATTCTCCCGGATGCTGTTCTCGGCATTCTTCCGGTCGGTGATATCCCGCATAAAGGAAACAAAACTGGTCCCGGTCAGCCGCCGGGTGGTGGATTCAATATAGATCCCGCTGCCGTCTTTTTTTCTAAAATATCGTTCATTGGTCACTGTTATCCCCTTGTCCAGCCCCAGGTACCGGGGCGGGTTTTCCAGGAGATCTTCCGGGAATAGGATATCCGTAATTTTTAGCTGCAGAAACTCTTGCTCCGAGTAACCGAAAAGCTCGGTCATCCGTTTATTAACGGAGAGGTAACAACCTTTTTCCACATCATAGAAGCACACTCCGTCGGCTCCTTCTTCAAACAGGGTCCGGTACCGGAACTCACTTTCCAGTATTTCATCTTCCATTTTTTTCCGTTCGCTGATATCCCGGCCGATCACAAGGATCCGGTCATCCGAGAGCAGCTTGGTGTTGAGCTCCGCATAAAAGCAGCTGCCGTCTTTTCGCCGGACTTTTCGTTCCTGCATCACCGGTAAATACGCCATCACTTCCGGAATGCGGATGGGCGGTTCTCCCGGAGGCAGCACCAGGAGTTGAAAGAGGTTGAGCCCGGTTAATTCTTCCCTGGAATACCCTGTCAGTTTTTCTGCCATGGGGTTTACATCCTGGCATTGACCCTGCAGGTCCGCAATGATGATCGCATCCCCCGCCTGTTCCACCAGCGAACGGTACCGCTGCTCACTTTTGATCAGCAGTTCTTCCATATTCTTCTGCGCCGTTATATCCCGGTAATACACGGATACCCCTTCCGGCGAAGGATAAATAAAATCCTCGAACCATTTTTTTCCCCTGGAATAATACAGTTCCACCCGCAGGGGCTGCTGGGTCCGCATAGCTTCATCGAGGCTGTGATAAAAAGGCTCGTCCACCACATCCGGAAATTCTTTCCATATATTTTTCCCGATCAGCTCGTTGGCAGGACGGCCATGCAATTCCGCCGCCGTACTATTGAGAAAAGTATAATTCCAGTTCTGATCAAGTGCAATAAACGCATCCGTTACCCGCTCAAAAACACGGTTGATCCCTTCGGCCGGTGACAGGGCAGCCGATGCAGAAAGCCCGGTATTATCCCGGACGGTGCCCATGACCCCGATAATGGCCTGCTGATCACGCAGGGGCCGGAGCTCCATCAGGAATCCCCTGGTCTTGTTTGGACAAACCCATTCAAAATAAGCCTTCTCGCCGCTAAGCGCAACAGTCAGCCTTTCCCGGAACCCGGATTGTTGCTCTTCGGTCATATGATCTGTTAATGAAACAGCCGCAGGTTTATTTTCGTTTGCCCGGTGACAGAGGGAGAGACAGGATTTGTTTTGCCAGGTAAGCTGCCCGTACTGGTCAAACATACAGATAGCATCTGCAATGGCATCCAGCATTAATGGGTAAACCGATCCGCCCATAGTTGCAGGATCCGTAAAATTGGTTTTGTGGTGGGGATAAGGTGATGACATATATAATGTACTTAAAGCACAGCAACTCCCTGACAATGAATGTAAGAATTTAGTTTCATTTCCCACAGCCTGCCCCGGATATTAAAAAAGACCTTCGTAGATTATTTATAGACCCATAATAGTTTACTCTTATGAGTCCCGTTGATAAAATAAGGGCATCGGCAGGGCATTTTCCCGGGCGGTATTCCCGGCAACAATTTTCTCAGACCGGGTATTTATAAACGAGACGGGCAAACAAGTCTGTTTTTAAATACATGAACTGAATGACCTGCTTTATCAAACTTTTAAATACCGGTTTTGTTTAACTAGTATCACCCCATCAACCCTGGGACGGAATTACAGGCGAAAAAATCAATCCATAACGTTCACCGGCACAATGTCTATCCACAGCCTGTGAATAAGTAAGATTAGGTAGTCACAGGATTGCTGATTAATATTGGAAATGAAGGGCAGGCTTCTGTAATCGGGCAGAAGACGCAAGATAATCCGGTACCGCCCTTTTGCCGGCTTTGAGAAACATAAACCGAAGTGCATTGACAGACACTATCATTAACCTTGAAACCGTAAACCCTATTGAATTTTTCGGAGTAAATAACGGTAAGCTCGACATCTTAAAAAAGAAATTCCCCCTGCTGAAAATCCTCTCCCGCGGTACCCAGCTGAAATTAAGCGGTGCGCCGGAACAGATTGAAAGTGCCCGGGAAAAGATTTCCCTGATTGTTTCTTACCTGGAACGAAACGGACATATGAGCCAGAACTACTTTGAACAGATCCTGGGTGGTGACGATGCCGAAGTGATTGATCACTTCCGGGAAAAGAATCCCAATGAAGTACTGGTCTTTGGTCCGAACGGGAAATCCGTCAGGGCCCGTACGGCAAACCAGAAAAGACTGGTACAGGAAGCAGAGAAAAATGATATCGTATTCGCGATCGGGCCAGCCGGTACCGGAAAGACCTATACCGCAGTGGCACTGGCGGTCAGGGCACTGAAGAACAAACAGGTCAAGAAGATCATCCTGACCCGTCCTGCTGTGGAAGCCGGAGAAAGCCTGGGCTTCCTGCCCGGTGACCTCAAGGAAAAGATTGATCCTTACCTGCGTCCTTTATACGATGCGCTGGATGACATGATCCCTGCTGATAAACTGGGCTACTATATGACCACCCGCACCATCGAGATCGCCCCGCTGGCTTATATGCGCGGCCGAACCCTTGATAATGCGTTTATCATTCTCGATGAGGCCCAGAATGCCACCGACCTGCAGCTGAAAATGTTCCTCACCCGTATCGGCGCCAACGCCAAAGCCATCATCACGGGAGATATGACCCAGGTGGACCTGCCCCGCAACCAACGGAGCGGACTGGCCACGGCCGTTCGAATCCTGCAGAATATTGACGGTATCGGCCATATCGAACTGGATGAAGAAGATGTGGTGCGGCACCGCCTCGTTAAACAAATCCTCCGGGCTTATACCAAAGAGCACGAGAAAGACGAGCGGCATTCATGAATCCTATTTTAACTTTTACCAGGATAGGCAAAAGGCGGTCAGCAGGCTGCCTTTTGTTTTTACTTCTTGCCTGCTCCGTTCCCCGGAAAAAGGCCCCGGTCGTCTATCCCCCCGGCTACCTGGCCCGGAGTTATGAACAGGTGAACCGTGCAAAAAAATTGATCCATACCGGTGATATTATTTTCCGAAACGGAACCGATGAAGTCAGCGAAGCCGCCCGCAGTATGAACCGGAGCGATACCTCCTACTCCCACTGCGGCATACTGCTGTTGGAAAACGACAGCGCCTGGGTGTACCACGCCCTGGGAGGACGCTATAACCCCGGTATGAAACTGCTGCGGGAACCGATCGACAGTTTCTGCAACCCCCGGGACAATAATGCATTTGGCATCTACCGCTATGACCTGACTCCCCTGCAAATAGGAGTGCTCCGGGAAACAGTACACCGGCATTTTAAAAACGGGCTGAAATTTGATATGTTTTTCAACTTTGAGACAGACGATGAAATGTATTGTTCTGAATTTGTTTTCAAATCGCTGAACCACTCGCTGGAAGGTAAACTCAGCGGGCAACTGAGGCTGGATACCATTCCCTTTGGTGTTACCACAGATGATATTTTCCTCAACCCCGCCTGTCATTTGGTAAAAAGAGAAAAATTTGTACTTTGACAGATTCTTACCCTTAATTGCTACTTTTGAATCCTTAAACCCCTCAAAAAATGAAAAAACTGAACATCCTGTTGCTGGCTGCTGCCGTACTAACTGTTTCAATAACCGGTTGTAAAGGCAAGGACGGCGACCCCAAAGCTGTATTAATGGCTTTCTTTGAACGCATGTCAAAGAAGGATATCGAAGGTGCGACCAAACTGGCCACCAAAGACAGTAAAAGCACACTCGACCTGATGAAAAAAGGAATGGATATGGCGGATAAATTCAAAGATGCACAAAAGAAAGAAGAAGATCCTGCTGAGGAATTTAATAATATGGTGATCGGGGATGCGAAAATCAATGGTGAAAATGCTACGGTATCGGTAACCAATAAAAAGAAAAATGAAACCTTTGATTTCCCGCTGAAAAAAGAAGACGGCGGATGGAAAGTGGATTTCAGCATGGCCACCCTTGCAAAGATGGGAATGGACAAAGCCCAAAAAGAAGGCAATACGGATATGGGAGAAGGTACGACCGATGGGGCAACTGATTTCAATATGGACTCCCTGCAAAAAGGATTAAAGACGATTGACAGCGCCATAAAATCCATCAAACCCGAAGACATGGAGAAAATGAAAAAAGCGATGGAAGAACTGAAAAAAGTAAACCAGAACTGATCCCCGCCGCTGGCAAACGATAAAAACACCCCTCTCCCAGGGGTGTTTTTATTTAGCCCGGGAAAGTTTTGTATTTTGCAACTATGAAATGGATGAATGCCGCTTCCCTCCTGTTCCTGTTACTGAGCGCAGCCGCCTGCAACACAAATGACAAAGCTCCCGCCGCTTCGGAAAACAATATTGATGCAGCCCGCAATTTCATACGGGCCGCCCTCGACGGGAAATTCAATGAAGCCAGGGAATATATGATACAGGACTCCCTGAATAATAATTTACTGGACCTGGCGGAGCGTTCCTATAAAAACAGCTCCCAGGATACAAGGGATGGCTACCGGGCTTCCTCGATCCGCTTTCATCCGCCGATCGTCAATCTCAATGATTCCACCTCGGTCATTATTTATTCCAATTCCTACAAGAATGATCCCGACACCCTGCGCGTGATCCGGGTGGGAGCGGAATGGCGGGTGGACCTGAAATCCCTGTACCCGGCCATGACTGACCCTGCACCCATTCAACCCATAACTACCGACTCAATAAAATGATAAAGAACCTGCTTTTGATCGGACTGGGCGGCGGGCTGGGCAGTGTGGCAAGATATCTTTGCCAGCGCTGGTTCGCGGAAGTTTATTCTCACGCTTTTCCCTGGGGCACTTTTGCAGTCAATATCACCGGCTGCCTCCTGATCGGTGTATTCTGGGGTATCAGCTTCCGGCACTTCGACAGCAATGAACAATGGAAACTTTTCCTGATGACCGGCCTTTGCGGAGGCTTTACCACCTTTTCCGCTTTTACCCTTGAAGGCATTGGCCTGATCCGTGAACAGAAACTGGCCCTTTTCTTTTCCTATGTGGCAACCAGCCTGCTGCTTGGATTACTGGCTACCTATGCTGGAATGAAATTAACCCGATAAAAAACATATATGTCCACCGTTAAACACCCCTGGCACGGCGCCACTTTTGGAGACAAAGCCCCGGCCACCGTCAATGCCATGATTGAAATCCCGCAGGGCTCGCGGTCAAAATATGAAGTGGATAAGGAGACCGGCCTGCTGAAACTGGACCGGGTGATCTACTCCTCATTCCAGTATCCCATCAACTATGGGTTTATCCCGCAGACCCTGGGACTGGACGGCGATCCGCTGGATATCCTGGTTATCTGCTCCCAGTCCATTCATTCCCTCTGCCTGGTGGAAGCAAATGTGATCGGCAATATGCAGATGATCGACAGCGGGCAAGAGGATGATAAGATCATTGCCGTGGCGGCCAAAGATCCTTCGGTGAACCATATCCGCCGGATTGAGGAACTGCCCCAGCATTTCCTGCTCGAACTGAAAAATTTCTTTGAACAGTATAAAGTCCTCGAAAATAAAAAAGTGGAGATCGATACCTTCCAGGACCAGGGCATCGCCTTTAAGATTATCCGGGACTCCATTGACCTGTACAACGAGACATTCAGAAAATAAAATGCAGCAACCGCAACCTCCTACTATGGCAACACAACTGGTCATTACTGCCCTGCTGATCGGGCTGTCCGCCGGTATTCTCAGCGGACTGGTGGGCGTGGGCGGCGGTATCATCATGGTGCCCGCCCTTGTCTTCTTTCTGCACTATACCCAACACCAGGCCCAGGGTACCTCCCTTGCCGTACTCACCCTACCGGTGGTGATCCTTGCCTCCTTATACTATTACCAGCAGTGCCAGAAACTGGGAACTCCCATTGACCTTAAAATCGTGGGACTGCTGGCTATTGGTTTTATCGGGGGTGGTTATTTTGGCGGCAAACTGGCTTTGTCAATCGACCAGGAATCCCTTAAAAAGATCTTCGCGGTGATTCTTATGTACACCGCTTTTAAAATGCTGCACTGGGATACCCTGCTCCTGAAATGGTTCCGGTCCATCGGCTGACCTTCTTTATTCTATAAAGAAATGATAAAAGATACCCGTCATGATACCCGGACGGACCTTTATGCTACCTTACTTCGTGAATAAACGACCTGCCCATGAAAGGGAAAACCGGTTTACTCCTGCTGACCTGTCTCCTGCTTAACCCTGCAGCGAAATCCCAGGCCTCCGATGAAAAAATACTCAGCGCCCCTGCCAGGGTTGTTCAGCAATATTACCGTATCAATCCATTCAATAAGGAATTCAGCAATTTTCTCAGCCGGCTGATGAATGATCCCACCCTCACCGATACCACGCTCCACCGGAAAACGGACTCTACCCTGTTTTTCCTGGAAGGAAATTATACCACGCACCGCCCTTTTTTCTTCCGGGCGGGGCAGGTAAAAGTATTGCTTGCGGAAAGGGAACTGACCATCGATTCTACTGAAGATTTCAGTACTGTTTTTCTTTACCAGCTGGTGGGTTATGCCCCTGGCGGGAAAGAAGGGGTGCAGGATGTGAAAACGGAGTTTGAAAAATTATCCCGCCAGTATAAACGGGTTTTTGAGATCAGCAGTTCGAGGGAACTCAAATCCGGTCAGCAGGTTTACGGGGAGGTTCGGGATTTCTATTTTACCAATGTATTCTTTCCCATTCTTACCCTGGCCTGGTCCACCCGCGAAGAAAAAGAAAACCTCGTGGCGATCACAGTCCGTTTTATGGTGTATAATAACGCAGCTTATTTACCAATAACGGCGAATAGCCCTTAAACGGTAGATCCGTTTCCCTGTTTCGCTGTGGGTGATCCCCTTTTTATCAATAGGATCGATCCGGACCTTACCGGACGCATGGATCACGGTTTCGGTATTCAACAATATCCCCACATGCACGATCTCTTCCTTGTCATCAAAGAAAACCAGGTCGCCTGTTTGCGCTTCACTTAATTTCTTTACCGGTTCTCCTGCCTGCGCCTGCTGCCAGGCATCCCGGGGCAGGTCCAATCCCATCAGCTTGAAGATCACCTGTACAAATCCGCTGCAATCCACCCCAAGGGGAGTACGGCCGCCCCAGAGATAGGGAGCATTGAGCCAGGGATTCACCAGTTTTTCAACCAGCACCGCACCGGGAGCATGCTCTTTCCGATTGATCACCGGCCCCTCTACCGTATATTCTTTCCGGCTGATCCGGGTTTTCCCCTCATCAAAAAAAGGAAGAGAGGCCCCGGCAGGAATATGCAGGGCCTGGGACCCGGCACTGATCCGGTTCATCATTCCAGCGGTTACATAATCCGGCAATGTTTCCGCAGTTGTTTGATCTGTTTCCTCCAGGAGGCTTCGGGTCATCCATCCCTCATAGCCGTCATGCAGGCTCTGCACTTTCACCCAGGTATCATCTTTTATCTTCAGGATCTTTACCGCTTCCCCAAAAAGTAACTGGTTCACCATTTCCTTGTTGTGGCGGGCTTTTCTCCGCACCGGGGCGGCAGGCACCGTTACTATTGCATACTCCATGAAAAATCTTTTACCGAAATTACTGAATGTTTGCGGGCAAAATTTTGTTGAAACGGACAAATCCCGCATCTTAGATATAGAAATTGTCACTGCACCCGTGAAAGCGGACAAATACGCCCATATCAGCGACCAGGAACTGCTTGAACAGTTTTATACCGACCATAACAATGAGTGGCTGGGCATCCTGCTGCAGCGTTATACCCTGCTGTTGCTGGGGGTATCCATGAAATATTTAAAGAACGAAGAGGAAGCCAGGGACAGTGTGCAGCAGATCTTCCTGAAAGTGATCCAGGAACTGCACAAATACAAAGTGGCTTATTTCAAATCCTGGCTCTATATGGTGGCCAAGAACCATTGCCTGATGCGGATACGGGAAAAACAGGGGAAGATCACCGCCGAGATCAATGACCGGCTGACCGCCCGGCCCGAAGAAGAAACCGACAAACAAACCCTGCTGCAAAACGACCGCACCCTGGAACTGATGGAACGCTCCCTGGGGGAACTCAATTCCGAGCAACAGCAATGTGTAACTTTGTTTTATCTTCAGAAAAAAAGCTACCAGGAAGTGAGCGAGGAAACCGGTTATAGCATGCTGCAGGTAAAAAGTTATATACAGAACGGGAAAAGGAATTTGAAATTACTGATTGAAAAAAAAATGAAGGAAAAGGAGTAATATACGAATGAAGGAGATGACTGATATTATTCAATGCTCAATGCTCAATGCTCAATGTTCAATGTTCATTGGGGGAGAACACACTTATTTTAACAGGAAATGACGAAGAACCTGAAGGACATATTATCCAATCTTTCCACTGGTATTGACCAGGAGACCCTGCTGCTTTACCTGCAGGATAAATTGCCGCCGGGGCAGAAGCACGAAGTGGAAAAACAACTGATGCAGGGAGAATTTGAAGAAGATGCGGCCGATGGTCTGCAGGAGTTCAAAGACAAGGAACAACTGCAGTACATGGTGGAAATGCTGAACCGTGATCTTAAAAAAAGAACTGAAGCGAAGAAGAAACGCCGCGAGAAAATGAAAATTCCCTACGAGCCATGGATCTATATTTCCATCCTGATCCTGCTCCTGCTGGTGGCCCTCTCTTATTTTGTAATCCGCCGGATGATGGGGCAGTAGTTTTTCTGACCGGGAATACTATTCTCTGATTATTCGATTATTGCATGCCCGAAAACAATAGTTTTTCCCCAGATCATCTCCGTGCCTTCCCGCATTCAATAACTTACTGCCTTTTCGCGCCCATCCCGCTTTATAATAATCAATCATCCAATAATTAATACTTAACCTTCCCTTCCCAGTTCCTCCACTCTTCAAAAACGGCTTTGGCACCGGGATGCGGTTCATGGCAGAACTGAATCGTCCGATCAGAAATATCCGCGCCCAGCTCGCGGTAGATAAAATCGTCATCAAATTCGATGGCTCCCGCTTCTTTGCGGGTATTGGCGAAAATGACGATACGCGGACGGGCCCAGTAAATCGCACCCAGGCACATGGGGCAGGGCTCGCAACTTGTATAAATCTCGCAATCCGTCAGCTGGTAGCTGCCCAGCTTCGCACAGGCCATGCGGATGGCCACCACTTCAGCATGCGCCGTCGGGTCATTGGACGAAGTAACCTGGTTAACTCCCTCGCCGATAATTTCCTCCCCCTTCACCACCACACAACCAAACGGACCACCCTTCCCCGAACGCATCCCCATCCGGGATAATTCAATCGCCCGCTCCAGAAAACGGGTTTCTCTCTCGCTGATCATCATTATTTAATTTAATATTTATCCTGTTAAATGTACTGTTTTATGTGGATTAACCGATCATTTTCCACAGCTTATGCACCAGCCGGCTTCCAATATGAACTTACTATTAATTTTAAGTAAATCAGCAATTCGCTCCTGAAAGCAGTCTAACTTACTACCGACTAAAATCATCGCCATGAGATGGGAACCCGTTTCTTCAACTCCTGACCAGGAAGTATATCACCTGTACAAGGATGATAAAAAAATACTTAGCCTCACACTGCATCCTTTTTCCCAGTCAGCCCGGGTGGAAACCGAATCGGAAAAAAGGGTATTCCAGATCCGCAAAGAAGGATTCCTGCGTAACAAGACCGTGCTTCGCAGTGAATACGGTATCAAGATCGGGGAACTGGGCCATGAGAACGGGCAGCATTTTATTGATATCAACGAGGAACGCTATTTCTATGCCATCAAAGATAACCCGCTGGCCGAATTGCTGATCTACAAGGAACAAAAAGAACTCCCGCTTATTACCTGCGGGCTAAGCACCGAGAAAGGCAGCCCGGAAATCCTTTTTAAAAAAGGACATACACTCGCTAACACATCCCAGCCCGGCCTGCTGATGGCACTCTGCTGGTATATGTTCCTGCCCGTCACCCGGGAAACCCTGGTGGATCTTGCTCAGTAAACTACAGATCGGTCCAGGTTTGCCTGGCAAACTGCTCCAGGGAAGGGTCCCTGGCGCCCATCAACAGCAATACACAATTGTCACTGAGGTGCGGCCGTACAGTCGCTAAAAAATCATTCCGGTCCTCCACAAAGAAAGCGGACTTGCCCAGCGCCCTGAGGTCATTGACCAGGTCGTTAGCAGAAATATCTTTTACAGCAGTGCCGCCGGCGTAGAAGATCTCGCTCATCCAGATCTCGTCCCCCGGGCGCAATACAGCCGCCAGTTCCTTCACAAAATCAGCGCGTAAAAATTTGGTAGGCTTATAGCCATGCGGCTGAAACCAGGCAATGAGCCTGGGACTGACCGGCTGACAGGCAGCTATTGCGGCTGCGCACTTCACCGGGTTATGGGCATAATCATCAATCAGCCAGATGCCGTGTTTATTGCCCAGCACCTGGTGGCGCCGGTAAATTCCTTCATAGCTTTCCAGGGCAGTTGCGCAAACAGGCAGGTCCACTCCCAACTGATGCGCCACCGCGATTGCCGCAACTGCATTCTCCATATTGTGTTTACCCGGCAGGTGCAGGCTGAAGTGTTGCCCGTTCACCATAAAACGGATTGCCATTCCCTCCTGCCTGAAATCAACAGCCGTGTACCCCGCAGGATGGCCGGGATCCGTGGAAAAATCATTCGCTGCTCCTGCGGATAAGGGAACAGTCAGGGGATGCGACTGGTTGGTCACAAATTTTTTGCTGTTGCTTTTGAATCTGGCAAAGATGGTCAGCAGTTCATCAATCTCCTGGTGATCCTTATCGATATTCAGCAGCAGGCCAGTCTCGGGTTTGTATTGCACAATGGATCCATCGCTTTCATCGGCTTCAATAACCAGGAAGTCCCCTGCTCCCACTTTCGCATTCCCGATCTTCCCTTCCCGGATAATGCTGATCAGCCCGGCCCCACTGATAATGCTGGGTTCCAATCCCGCTTTTTCCAGTATATCAAACAACATGGCGCTGGTGGTACTTTTGCCGCTGGTCCCTCCTACCGCAATCGTCCTTTTACTGGCCGCAATCAGGGCCAGGAGTTCAGAGCGGCGCAGGATGGGAATATTCAATTGTTTGGCCTTCTGCACTTCCGCCACTGTATCTTCTATCGCGGCCGATACCACCACCAGGTCGGTGGCCGCGGTAATCCCCTCCCCGTTCTGTACAAAACAACGGATACCTTCCGCTTCCAGTTTTTCCTTTGTTTCATTGTACACACCGGGCACAAAAAAACGGTCGCTCCCGCTTACATTTTTACCAATGCCTCCCAGGTACTGGGCCAGGGCGCTCATCCCGGTACCGGCCACACCGATAAAGAAGGGATTTTTAAAATCATGGATGGAAGAAATCATGTGCAAAGAAAAGAAATTACAGGGACACAGGAAGAACAGACCTCCTGCAAAAAGCAGGTCACCGGGCCCGCAAAACAAAAGACCAGCACCTGCTGTTTCCTGGCGCCCTGTTTCTTGCATAAAAGCAGGGAATATGCTACATTTAAAACTGAACCTTCAGTTTTTCAGTACAGGTACAGCATACGATGAAAAGTAAAATGATACCAGAACCTTATCCAAAAGTTTATTTATACAGGCGGATCGTGCAGGCGAAACTGTTTATTGACCGTCATTATGCGGATCCGATTGACCTGGACAATATTTCCGATGAAGCGTACTTTTCAAAATTCCATTTTATCCGGCTTTTTAAAAAGATATATGGCAGAACTCCTCATCAGTACCTGATCTCCGTACGCCTGGATAAAGCGATGGGATTATTAAAAGCCGGGATTCCTGTTTCGTCAGCCTGTTTGGCAGTCGGGTTTGAAAGCCTCAGTTCTTTCAGCGGGCTGTTTAAACGGGTAAACGGGGTTACGCCTTCTGCATACCTGGCCCGGCAGCAGGAAATAAAAGCGCAAATGACCCGCTTCCCCCTTGATTTTGTCCCCGGTTGTTTTGCCAGCAAAAATGGCTGGCTGCAGAATCGCAATTTTAGAGAACCGGGAATTTAGATTATCCTCTTTCTTTGTCCCTTCATTAAACAAATCAGGTTATGATCACCAGAATGACACATGTAAGCATTTATGTCACCAACCAGGACAGGGCTTACGACTTCTACACCCATAAACTCGGGTTTAAAGTAGTAAAAGAAGTGCCCATGGGTAATGGGGACCGCTGGATCACGGTTTCTCCGCCGGAACAACCGGATCTTGAATTAATATTATCTCCCGTTACCCGGGGGCTGTATTCCAAAGAAATTGTTGCTGCTTTAACAGAACTGGTGGAAAAAGGAACTTTTGGAGCGGGGCTTTTCACCTGCAAGGACATCTTTGCCACCTATGAAGAACTAAAAGCAAAGGGTGTTGAATTCACCAAACCGCCCACCAAAGAATTCTACGGCACCGAAGCCGTCTTTAAAGATGATTCCGGCAACTGGTTTTCACTCGCCCAACTCGTTTAACCCCGCAGTAATATGAAAACAGTTTTTGACAGCGTGACAAGGGATGAACTCATTGGCCGCATCCGGTCACTCGATGAAAACAGCAGGGCCCGGTGGGGCCGTATGAATGTTTACCAGATGCTGAAACATGGCCGGCTTTGGGAAGAAATGATGGCCGGCCGGCTCCGGTGTAAACGGGTTTTTGCAGGCCGTCTGTTTGGCAGGCTGCTGTTGAAGCGTGTGCTGAAAGATGACAGCCCGCTGATGCGGAAGGCGGCCAGCAGCCCGGAACTGCTTGTAAAAGAAACCACGGGCGATATAGCTGCCGAAAAAGCAAAATGGATCGCCCTGATACAGGATTATGCCCATTTTTCAAACCCCGGCTTCGTGCATCCATTTTTCGGGGAAATGACAAAAGAACAAATCGGGTATTTTGCCTATAAACATGCCGACCATCACCTCCGCCAGTTTACTAGTTAACCCAAAAACAACCATGAACGAGCGGATAAAACAGGTTGACCCGGTAACAAAAAAATTTAAGGAAACATACATGCAGTTCAGCCGGTGCAGCTGAACTGAAAACAGATTATGTTCTGCTTATTATGCACGTAGGGCGGCATGATAACCGGACAAGCGAATTGTCCGTGCAAGTACGGGGCAGGAAATAAGAATGCTTACCCTGCTGTACTGCCTGAACATTACCCCCTGTCCTTACCCGGCGCCCTTTGTTCACGGCTGTTCCGGATCATATCCGCATAGCCCCATTTTTTTGCCAGGGCATTTACGGCCTGTGCAATCCTTCCCGTTTTAGTCGGATCTGTTTTAGCGCTGTCGATCCATTTGCTGAAATAACGCTGATGTGAACCGGTCAGGCTTTGGAAAAAAGACAGGGCCGCAGGCTCATCTGCCAGGCAATCCATAAAATCAGGGTTGAAAACAAAATCAGACTTATCCTCCGTCAGTTGCACACTTAGCAGGCCCCCCTGCTTTTTGCCAATCGCCTTTCGCATACCCGCATTCAGGGCCATGATGAAGAGTCCGCCGCCCATCGGGATAAGGGAGACCCGTTTAATGGCATAATTATCCAGCCGGCCCTTTACCTTGAATTCCTTTTTATTCCCGGGTTTTAACAGGCCGGCGATATCCGCCGGGATTTCGATATAGGTCCAGCCGGATTTTTCTCCTTTTTGCCCAAACTTATGTATGGTGGTGGTGAAGCGAACCATGGATGAAAATTAAATTCTACTTTCAGTATGCTTTGTACACCCAAAATAATAAATCTTCAATTAACCCGTATGGACAAGATTGCGCTCCCCTTTTTTGAACGCTTTGCGTCAAAAGTCACCAAAGCCACCGGCAAGCCACTGGCCTTTATCCTGGCCTGCTTTATCATTCTTTTATGGATCATTACCGGACCGGTCTTTCATTTTTCGGATACCTGGCAACTGGTCATTAATACCGGCACCACGATCATCACCTTCCTGATGGTCTTTGTGATCCAGCATTCGCAGAACAAGGACAGTGTGGCTGTGCAGTTGAAACTGAACGAACTGATCGCCGCATCTGCGACAGCCAGTAACCGGCTGGTGGATGTGGAAGATCTTTCCGCCCAGGAGCTGGAAACTTTAAAGAAGTTTTACATCAGGCTATCCGCCCTGGCCAAACAGGAAAGAAACATACACCGCACTCATTCCATTGATGAAGCCGAATCCAAACACCAGTTTAAAACAAGGGCCCAGTACCCATTGGATCAATCGGCTATTGAGGAAAACAGGCAGGAATAATTTTAATTGAGGGCAAAGACCGGGAATGGTCGTCTCTGCGTTCTCTGCATCTCAGCAGTTAACTCAAATTAAGCAGGGTTAAATTCTGCCCCCCATAATTGGGCCGCAGGGGCGCAGAGA
>JACPUV010000027.1 GCA_016192105.1 Sphingobacteriales bacterium
AGACGCCAATGCAGACTTTTTTAGAATCACTACCTTTAGCTAAAGAAAAGCTGATCCAAAACCATGAACCAGCTTAATTTTATCCTTACCCTATAAAACTAAAAAAACCTTGATTGTCAGATAAAGTACTATCTATTACAGTTTATAGATGGCATGATTTTCCTCAGCTGCATAGAATTAACGGAAAATATAAGATGTACTTTATACTTTTATAGGAAATTACCCATTTGACCTTTACCATTCACTTTTGAAATTATGAAGAATTACATTACTCCCTTTATCATTGCCCTGGCCATCGTAACCGGTGTTTTATTGCTGGGCAATGCCTACAAGTACAAGTTCAAAGCCACCGAAACCATCAGTGTGACCGGACTGGCCGAAACCAATTTTGTAAGTGACCAGATCGTCTGGACCGGTAATTACAGCCGGAAGACCATGGACCTGAAGTCGGCCTATGCCCAATTAAAAGACGATGAGAACCGGATACGCAAATACCTCCAGGGGAAGGGGGTGTCGGGGGCGGAAATGGTGTTCTCTGCTATATCCATTGACAAGGAATTCTCCAACCGTTACGATGAGAACGGACGGATGACCGGCAGTGATTTTACCGGCTATAACCTGAAGCAGAATGTGACGGTGGATTCGAAAGACATCGAAAAAGTAGAGAAGATATCCCGGGAAGTAACCGAACTGATCGAAAGCGGGATTGAATTCAATTCTTCTTCGCCGTCTTATTACTATACAAAATTATCGGAATTAAAGATCGACCTGCTGGCCAAAGCGAGCGCCGATGCCAAGCAACGGGCGGAGACCATCGCTAAAAATTCGGGAAGCAGCCTGGGCGCTATCCGGAAAGCGAATATGGGTGTGTTCCAGATCACGGGACAAAACAGTGATGAGGATTACAGTTATGGCGGGGCTTTCAATACCAGTTCAAAGAATAAAACCGCGTCCATTACTATAAAGATCGATTATGCGGTCAGATAAGTTGTCAGGTGTCAGATGACAGTTGTCAGTTGACAGTTGACAGTTGTCAGTTGACTGTTGACAGGCAGCATCGGTCCGATGTTTCAAACTATCGACTCCTTGCTACTATCCCTTAGAATAATCTCATTTCCTGCTATAGTTCGGAGCTTCTTTTGTGATCTCGATATCATGTGCATGACTTTCCCTCATGCCCGCGTTGGTGATCTTTACAAAAGTGGCGCCCTGGAGTTCGGCAATATTCCTGGCTCCGCAATAGCCCATACCGGCTCTTAAACCACCGGTGTACTGGTAAACCACTTCTTTCAATAATCCTTTGTATGCCACCCGGCCTTCAATCCCTTCCGGTACAAATTTCTTTACGTCTTCTTCCGGGTCCTGGAAATAGCGGTCACTGCTTCCCGTGGCCATGGCCCCTAATGAACCCATGCCGCGGTATTCCTTGAATTTTCTTCCCTCATAGATGATGGTCTCGCCGGGGCTTTCTTCCGTACCGGCAAAAATGCTGCCCATCATCACGCAGTCGGCGCCGGCTGCCAGGGCTTTCACCATATCACCGGTATAGCGGATCCCCCCGTCGGCAATCAAAGGAATATTTTTCGGTTTTAATACTGAGGCGGCCTGCATGATCGCGGTTAGCTGGGGTACACCGGCACCGGCTACGATGCGTGTGGTACAAATGGATCCCGGCCCGATTCCCACTTTTACCGCATCGGCACCGGCCTCGGCCAGGGCCTTTGCGCCCGCAGCCGTACCCACGTTTCCGGCAATAACATTCATCCCCTTAAAATTCTTTTTTACACTTTTCAGCGCATCGATCACGCCCTTGCTGTGACCATGGGCACTGTCCAGCGCGATCACATCAGCCCCCACCGCCTGTAAAGCGGACACACGGTCCAGTAAATCTTTAGTAATGCCGACACCCGCACCAACGAGCAGGCGGCCGAAAGTGTCTTTCACCGCGTTGGGATGGCTCTTGAGTTTTAAAATATCGCTATAGGTAAAGAGGCCGGTAAGTTTACCCTGTTTATTTATTATGGGTAATTTCTCCACCTTGGTCAGTTTGAATAATTGCTCGGCTTTCTTGAGGTCGGTTCCCTCGGGGGCCGTATAGAGGTTTTCTTTGGTCATTACCTCGCTCACTTTCCTCCGGGGATCATCTTCAAACCGCAGGTCACGGTTGGTGAGGATCCCGACCAGTTTACCGCCTTTATCAATAATGGGAATGCCCCCGATCTTGTTTTCCCGCATCAGTTTTAAGGCATCTCCGATCGTGGCATCGGCATGAAGGGTTACCGGGTCAATGATCAGCCCGCTTTCACTTCTTTTCACCTTGCGAACCTGTTCCGCCTGCTTGTCAATCGGCATATTCTTATGCAGGATGCCCAATCCGCCTTCGCGGGCCAGGGCGGTGGCCAGGGCTGCTTCAGTTACCGTATCCATAGCAGCGGAGAGCAGGGGTACATTGAGGTTGATATTTTTGGTCAGGCGGCTTTTGAGTGCTACGTCACGGGGCAATACCTGGCTGTAGCCGGGCATCAGCAGGACGTCATCGAAGGTCAGGCCTTCACCAAAAAATTTTGCGTAATTGGGTCGGGAGGGAGATTTTCTTGTTGCCATGTGCAAAGATAGCGCAAGCGGCAAATATCCCCCAAATGAAAATTCTACCGGATCAGGGTCACGGTTCCCTTGCGGAAAACCTCTTTTCCCGTATCCCGGTGTGTATAGCTGAGCATCCAGACATAAACCCCGGTGTTCTGCAATATCCCGTTGACCTTGCCATCCCATTTCTCCTGCCAGTTTTGCGACTGGAATACCAGTTGCCCCCAGCGGTTATAGACTTTGAACTGGTATTTGTCTGCTTTGAAAGCACTGTGGGGTTGAAAATAATCATTCAGCCCGTCGTTATTGGGGGTAAAGGCCGTGGGCACATCGATCAGGCAAAAATCAATTACGGTCAGCGTTTTGCGGGCACTGTCTATGCAGCCTAACAGACTGTTATAAGCCAGCAATTTCACCGTATAATAAGCTTCCTGGTTCAGCTGGGGGAACAGGAAAGGGGGCGGATCTTTTTCCGTACTGCTGCCGGCCACATCGTATTTCCAAAGCCAGGAAGTTACCTGGCCGCTGCTGGTGTTTTCGACAACCAGGGGATCTTCGGGACAGATCCGATCAGGCATATTGAATGAGGCCTTTACTTCATTGTTGAGGTCAATTTGCGCGGCGGCAGTGTCTTTACACACCCCGTTGCTCACGATCAGCTGAACACTGTTGTTGCTTGTGGCGGGGAAAAAGATGCTGTGTGTCTGCGTATTTACCGCCGTACCGTTGAAGGTCCAGTTCCAGCTGTTTACCTGGTGCGCCCCGTTGTGAGAAAATAAATAGCTGTTCTCCCTGCAACCCAGGGAAGTGGTATAGGTAAAACCGGCATTTACCGTATCCGCCGCAGTAAAGGAACGTGTATGTACCGGCATTTCCTGGCCACATTCATCCACCAGCACCGTACCATCGTTTCCTGCTTTCAATGTCAGCTGGTAGGTGCCGCCCACATAAACCGGTGTGGTGAATTTTACGATCGCATAATCCGACTGCCCGTTGATGCAATTACCATATGCGGTTGCCACGGTCAAGGGAGCCGGGCCTGTAACGGAGAAATCACTGCCGTCGGGGCTGATCGTATTGCAGGCTATTTTTTTCGGGAAATAAACCTTTACGGTATCGGAGGCACAGCCGGCTTTGCCAACGCTGTCGGCAAAGATGGGCTGGGGGACTGCGTAGGTAAACGGGACCTGTTCGTTTTGCGGGATGGCCCGGGTACAGTTGTCCAGTAAGGTATTTCCGTCTGTTCCGTTATTGATGACGAGCTGGTAGTTGTTATTGGTCAGGGGGGCGGAAAGTGTCAGAACGATTTCATCAAAATCAAAAGCGAAACCGCAGGAGTCGGGTACGGCGGAGATGACGGTGCTGACGGCGGGCAACAGGCTGAATTCCGTACCGGCGGTTGTAAAGCTGTTGCACCGTACTTTCTTGTTTAACTTCAGCGTGATCTTTGTCCCGTCACAATCCGCCTTAGCGCTTAACAAATGCGGTTCGGTGGGGTCGGTGATAACGGCGGTGCCCCCGGAAAATGAAAGATTATAACCGCTTTGCGTATCCGTAAAATGGCTGACCAGTAAAATATATTCATGTCCCTGGACCAGGGTTGGCATTTTGGCAAAAGTGGGGGCATTGTCAGGTGGCGCGGAAGCGCATTGTATGCCACTGACACCGGTAGCGGATGCCCCGGTTGGCGCGTAGGTGCCGGCCCAGTTACCGGTAACAATCATTGATGTATTGAGATAAATATCATTTACATTCCGACCAGTCACATCATACAACTGCCAGTCATAATCTTCATTGGCCGCAAGGGGTGTAATAGTAAATCCGAGGGTTCCTCCCACAAAGCATGTAAAACGGTAAAAAAAAGGGTTACGATCCGGGTAGCCAGGGGTGCAGCCTGTTACCGGAATTTGTTGATTATTGATACATAATGGCACGGTCAGTTGTTGAAATACCGAGGTCCCGCAAACAGGAAAAGCAGTTGCGGGTGTTTGTCCCAGGGTAGTACAGACCTGGGCCTCCCCCGGTACCAGTAGAAACAAGGAGGCAATAAAAAGGAAAGGTTTATAAAAAAGATTCATGTGTTGATACTTGGTGAACATAGACAAGTCAACCCGGTTAAACGTTGCGTACATTCAGGCGAGTTGGTATTGTTTGCCGGGTAAAGATAGCACCAGGCTTTGTAATTCTAAGTTAAGAAGGGCGCCGGCCACCCCGCTGCTGCTGAGACCGCTCCGGAGATTGATTTCGTCTATATGAACGGCATCCTTTTCTTTTAGTAAATCAACAATAACCCTTTCTTCAGGGCTCAGTTCAATAAACAGTTCCCGCTGGCTGGTCCGGCCCTTTTTTTTCGTTTTTTCCTCCCACCCCAGCATTTCGATCAGCTCGGCCGGGTTGTTCAGTAATACCGCTTTATTTGTCCGGATCAGCAGATTACATCCTGCACTTTTTCCATCCGTTACTTTCCCGGGTACCGCGAATACATCCTTGTTATAATTATTGGCCAGTTCGGCGGTGATCATACTTCCACCACGCTCCCCGGTTTCGATCACGATGGTGGCATCCGTCATCCCGGCCACTATGCGGTTACGGCTGGGGAAATTATGTTTGTCCGGCTTCACCCCGCAACGGAATTCACTGAGCAGTCCGCCCCCTGTATGGATCATTTCCCTGGCCATAGCACTATGGGCCGGGGGATAAACCTGGTCGAGCCCATGTGCGAGTACCCCGATGGTGGGCAGTTCATTTTTCAATGCCGCTTTATGGGAAATGGCATCAATGCCATAGGCCAGTCCGCTGACGATCGTGGCTTTCACCGCGGCCAGGGCTTCCGCAATCTTTTCAGTCTGCTGTCTTCCGTATTCTGTGTTGCTGCGGGTGCCGATGATCGAGACCATCCGTGAAACATTCAGGTCCGCTTCGCCTTTCATAAAGAGAAGGGTGGGGGAATCATAGCAGTTCAGTAACCGTTTGGGATAACCCGGGTCGGTCAAAAAGACGGTGCGGATATGGTGTTTTTCCATCAACAGGATTTCTTCTTCCGCCAGGTAAAAATCACGGAAACGGGCAATTGAACCGGCCCTGACCGGACCAATCCCTTCAATTTTTTCCAGGAAAGATTTTTTGGCGTGGAAGATTTCCTCCGCTTCGCAATGTTGCAATAATATTTTCGCCTGTACGCTGCCGATATTCGGAACCATCGTCAGCGCGAGCTGGTAAATGAGGTTTGAACGCATAGGTCTAAGGTCAGACCCAAATATAGGGGGATGGGATCAAAAATTATTTACTGACCACCCGTAGCTCAGTCCGCCTGTTAATAGCGCGGCCGGCTTCCGTTTTATTGTCGGCCACAGGTTTGGTTTCCCCATACCCTTTGGCCGTGAGCCGTTGTACCGGTATATTTTTACCCGCCAGGTAATTCACCACGGCTTTGGCGCGGTTATTACTCAGGGCCAGGTTATCAGCAGGCTTGCCCACATTATCCGTATGGCCACCGATCTCGATCTTTACCGTAGGGTTATCAAGCAATAATTTCACCAACAGGTCCAGTTCGGTTTGTGATTCAGGTTTGAGTTCAAACTTATTGACATCAAAGAAAATATTCTTCAGTACAATATTCGCGTTGACTTCAAAAGGTTGCAGCCCGATATTTTTTTCATAGGTCGTATCGGTGTTATTTACTTTAAGCGAAAAATTATCGGAGTAAAATAAATAGCCTTTCCGGTTTACGTTGAATGCATAATCCTTTCCTACAGGCAGGGTAATCAGGTATTCCCCTTTTTCATTGGTCTCCACCAGGGTCATCAATTTTTTTGTCCCGAGATCAATCAGCTCCACCGCAGAAGGTAGCCCGGTATTCGTTTTTTTGTCAAATACTTTTCCTTTTACCCATAGCGTTTTAAACGGACGGATATTCTCCCTCAGCTCAAAACTATAAATATCCAGTCCGCCCCGGGTATCATTGCGGTCACTGGCATAGTAAGCGGTTTTACCATCGGAGGCAATAAACAAAGTTCCTTCCCGGTCGATGGTATTGATGGGATAGCCCAGGTTGACCGGTTTTGTCCATCCGCCATTGGGCAGGCGCCTGGTATAAAAGAGATCTTCATCCCCATAACCCGGCCAGAAGGAAGAGGTAAAATACAGGGTCTGGTTATCGGCATGGATAAAGGGGCATTGTTCATCTTCGGGACTATTGATACCCGGTCCCAGGTTCTCCGGCTCCCCCCATTTACCATCCGGCTTTATCCGGCATACGTAAATATCGCTGCCGCCATAGCCCCCAAAACGGCGGCTGACGAAGTACAGTTCCCGTTTATCGGGAGAGAGGCAGGGCTGTGCATCCCATTGGTCGGTATTGATACCGGGTCCGAGATTGATCGCCTCGCTCCAGCCATTTTCTGTTTTGTAGGAAATATAGAGATCGCAGCCGCCATACCCGTCTTTCCGGTAGCAGCCGGTAAAGACCAGCCACTGGCCGTCCTGCGAAATGTTCTGTGCGCCTTCACTCTGTTCCGTATTCACATTGCCTTCCATGGGTTTGGACAACTGCCAGTTACCGCTGTCGGATTTATTGCTGTAAAAGAAATCTTCATTATTTCCGCCGAGTTTGCGGGTAAAAGCCAGTTGTTTCCCGTCAACCGTAAGACTGGGAAAATATTCGGACTCGGCGGAGTTGATGCTGTCGCCCATATTTTGTGGGGCAAATACATAATTCTTTTCCGGGTTATTCTTCGCATAGTCCACGGCAAATGCATAGGAGTATTTTCTTTTCAGGGCATTTTCCAGGGTAAGGGGGTTGGAAGGTTTTTTCGTATCGAGCAATTCAGTCACCGCGGCGAGGGCCTTTTCGAACTCCCCGAGCCCCGCGAGGTTGACGCTGTAGGGAAGTTTATCCGGTAAGGTATATACCGGGTCGATCGCAAAAGCTTTTTCGTAGTTAGCTGAGCTGGAGCGGTAATTTTTCAGGCTGCCATAGAGGTTGCCCAGGGCCAGGTAGGCATCCACAAATTTATCATCCGTTTTTACGGCTTGTAAGAGCAACCCGATGGCATTGGCGGTATTGCCATCCTGCGCCCGCTCATAGGCCTGATCGAAAAGCTGCCGGGCCTTTTTATTTACTTTTTCCGGGTCGTAGGGCTGGGAAAAAGAAATAAGCTGCAGGCAACAATAAACCAGGAGGAGAAAAAGTTTTTTCATGGATCTGTTGATAGTGCTTAAAGGTACTCAATCCTTTTTTCCGTCATAATCCCTTATACTAAATTTTATGTAATATTTTCAGTAACGGCATCATTCCAAAAAACTGTTTATGGGCAAGTCATTTTTAACACTGCTCGGGCTATTTTCTTTTCTTCAAGTCCAGGCCCAGGTTGATTTTTCTTCCGCACTCTGGCACGATATAGACAGCTCGCTTCAGCATAAAACAAGCCAGAAAAGCCTTTCCCACCGGGTGGATGAACTGATTCCGGTTGCTATTGAACAGGGAAATTTCCTGGCCGCGGCCCGCTGTATCGATTACCAGGTCCGGTTGCGTGACCAGCTTACCGAAGACAGCCTTTTTTTCTATAATTCAATGACGGCCGACAGCCTGCTGGGGTTGCCCTCCCTGTCGGCTGAATTTAAAACGGCCTTGCACCTGCTGATGGCGCGGCGGCTGACCTTGTTTACCCGCAAGGGGTTACGGTTTAACCGTAAACTTTATGAGCGGAAGGATCTGCCGGTCAATTATGCCGCTTTATCCAATGCAGAGCTGCTGCAACTGGCCCGGCAGCATTTTGAAGCAGCCAAAAAGCTCGCCCCTGGCCTGCTATCCATACCCGTACCCGATATGATCTGGATGTCATCGGACCCGTTGCAGTTTCTTTTTCGCCCGGAATTATATGATATCATTATTGCGGAACAGATCCACCTCGAAGGGAATGGTTATTCGTATGATAATTCTTTTTCATCGGAAGGGGCGACAGTACTTGACTACAGCCCCGATGAATTCATCAGCCGGATTGGCAGTTTTACGTTTACAGACAGTAGCAAGCAGTTCGTTTTGCGTCTTTATAGTGAATGGCTGGATTACCACCGGCGTTCACCATCCACCTACTATTTTATTGAAAGCCTGGCCCGGAAATTCTGCTTTGAACAAACCCAGCCTGGATACAATAAAAATGAAATATGGCTGACAAAATACGAACAATACCTGGCCGGTCGGATCGGGTCTTCCTATACAGCTGTTAAAGCCTATGCGGTGTACCAGTTATGCCTGATCTGGAACCAGCAGGCAAAGAAATACTGCCCGGAATTCGGGTACGATTATTATTCCTACCGGCCAAAAGATAAGCGTGAGTTTGATACCGCCTGGCGATATCACGGGGCAAAAGCCCTGCAATTGTTCCGGGATAATTATGCTTCCCTGGATAGTTTTGCCTACCTGCGTAATATTCTTACCAGGATGGAAGGACAGCTCCGGCAACCGGAAACTGAATTGCACCTGGAAGAGTTTACGGTTCCGGGGAAACCACTGCTCGGGGAATTGCGGTTCAGGAACACCGATACGCTGTATTACCGGATTGTTCAATGCAATTACCAGTTCCGCTTCTTTTATACCAGCCAGGAGCAATATTTTAAGCAAATACTTTCGTTGCCTGTTGTCCGCGACATCCGGCAAGCGCTGCCAACACGGCCCGATTTTAACCGGCATATCAGTTACCTGAAACTGGATGCCCTGCCGGTTGGTTTTTATTATATCGTTTTTTCTGATCAGCCACTGGGACCGGATAATAAAAGGATGAAGCAGGCCAGTTTTAAAGTGTCGGGACTGGCTGCTGTTGAAAACGGTGACCGGGTTTATGTACTGGACCGGCAAACCGGGATGCCGGTGAAAGAGGCCCTGGTAAACACAAAATATACGGTGAAGAATAAAAAGGGAATGGACAGTACAATGTATCAGCTGTACCAGACCAACCAGGCAGGTTATACTGTACTGAGGGATGGCCGGATTGAGGAAGCAGAGATTTATAAGAATGGAGATACCATTTTGATAGACAATATCCGGGTACGGGCCAATGAAGAGGATGAGGATGTCTATTCAAAAGACGACTATGATGACCTGGCGGAGTATTTTGAAGAGCATGCGGAAATGCATATCTACACGGACCGTAGTATCTACCGTCCCGGGCAAACTGTTTTCTATAAAGCGATTATCCTCACGCGTAATCCTGAAACAGGTGA
This sequence comes from Sphingobacteriales bacterium, assembly GCA_016192105.1. Taxonomy (GTDB): domain Bacteria; phylum Bacteroidota; class Bacteroidia; order Chitinophagales; family Chitinophagaceae; genus JJ008. The sequence goes on from JACPUV010000027.1 coordinate 9,808, forward strand.
GCCGGTATTGATGAACCCGGCAAATATGGGTCGCGGCTTATTTAAACATGCGTATAAAAAATGGCTGAAGGGATCCGAACCACTGCTCTATCTTGAAGATGCGCTGGGGAAAACCATTGACTCTGTCTATTTCAAACCGGATGCCTTTGGTTCCATTTCCGGTTCTTTTAAGATCCCGTTAAGTGCCGCCACTGGTGAATGGGAAATCAGCCCGGATTATATTGATAAGAGATGGGATAATGGCAATTTCAGGGTAGAAGAATATAAGCGGCCATCCTATGAAATAACCCTTGGAAAACCGGTACGCATTTTTAATCCTGGTGACAGCCTTGAGTTTAATGTTAAACTCCGTTCATTTGCCGGGGCTGCATTAAATAATGTTCCGGTAAAATACACGCTTACCGCAAACGGTTCTATTCCCGGGTATGCTGATCAATTGAAACACTCTTCCTATCGGGAGATTGCAGATACCACTGTGCTTACTGACAAAGACGGAGAATTGCTGATCAGGATGAAGGATCCCTTTTTTACTTCCTCTTTGCAGTTACCGGATACCAGCTGGCGGATCGTTTATACACTGCAGGCCGAAGCACATGATCCGTCAGGAGAAGTTTATGAAAAGGAGAGTAGTCTCACTGTGTCTTCCCGGCCGGTAACGATTCTATACAACGGCCCGGATAAAATAAACAGGAGCCGGGAAACCAGGGTTGGTTTTTCCACCAAAGACCTGAATGCAGGATTGGTAGCAAGGAAGGTACAGGTTAAGATATACCGGTTAAAGGCCGATGAGCAACTATGGAATGACCGGGTATTATTACCGGCCGACACCTGGCTTTATACCAGGGGAGAGCTGGGTACATGGTTCCCTTCCTGTACTTTCAGCTCCGGGGTAAACACCGATCCCGTACTGATTGGTACATACGAATTAAGCAGTGCTGCCGGAGAGTTGCTGAAACTGGATTCCGCAATGTTGACACCGGGGCTTTACAAGATGGAAGTCCTTTGTACAGAAAATGGAATGAAGCAGGGAAGGCTGGAGAAAAACTTCAGCGTATTTGATGAAGCGGAACACCGGCTGCCGGCTGCCTCAGGAGATTTTCACTATTTACCGGTCAATAGTTATTTGCCAGGCGAAAAAATAAAAATGTTTAATGGCTTCCCGGGAAAAGAGGTCTTTGTGATCCGGGAAATGCAATACTATACCACCCGGCAGAAACGGTTGATTACCCGGGTATATCAGGAGGATATACAGCCTGCGGGATTACAATGCTGGGAATGGAAGATCCCGAAAGATGTATTGAACCAGGTGCTGATCAGTCAGCTGATCATTTACGGGAATCAGTTGTACCAGTTTAAGGAAACGGTGTATGTAAATGATAAGAAAGAAGTGGAGCCTGAAATAATTGTGGAACGATACCGCAGCCGCTTGCAGCCAGGTGCGCAGGAAACATTTGCGGTGTCCATCAGGACCATGAATCCGAAAGCAGTGGCGGAACTGATGACCGTGATGTATGATGCCTCACTGGATAACCTGGAACCACATAAATGGGAGAAACCGGTCAGTGACCGTTACCGGAATATTTCCAGCGAATGGAATAACCGGATCAATGACCCGGTGAGAAGTTACGCTGTTGAATCCGGCCTGCCTAATTATGAGGCAACAATGACCTCACCGGGGCCGTCCACGGCCTTATGGTGGCTGAATCCGCAGGATTATACAGATGTGGTGGGTGAATGGAACAGAAAGGGCAGTCGTACCGGTGATATTGATTACGACCTGATCACGGATGACAGGGGCAATACGTATGCCGGAAATGTGTTAGGGAGAATACCGGGAATAAGCCTGGCCAGCAGTCAGGGATTGAATGAAGTGGTAGTAGTTGGTTATGGTGTAAATGTCAATCGGGCATTGGCGGGTAAAGTAGCAGGTGTATTTGTTACAATCCGAGGGATGAGCAGCCTGTCTGGTTATGCTCAACCCTTGATTGTATTGGACGGGGTCGTTTATGAAGGCGATCTTTCCAAACTGGATCCGGCACTTATCACAGCCGCCCTGGTACTGAAGGGCGCAGATGCTTCCGCGATCTATGGATCAAGGGCGGCAAACGGGGTCCTGATTCTGAGTACAAAAGGAGAAATCATTTTGCCAGGCCAGGAGTCTCCGCCACCTGTACCTCCACGTAAGAATTTTAATGAAACCGCTTTTTTCTTCCCTTCTGTTCATGCGGACAAGGATGGCTATTTCAGTTTTAGTTTTACCATGCCTGAAAGTGTAGCGGAATGGAACTGGAAAATGCTGGCCCATACCAGCAAAGCAAAATTTGCCTATACGGAACGGAAATTACAGACACAGTTGCCATTAATGATACAGGCATCTGTACCACGGGTATTTTACCAGGGTGACCGGCTGATTCTCAAACACCGGATCAGTAACCTCGATACCACTGAAGTAGCTGGTCAGGTGACCTGTAAACTCGAAGATGTGGTAACGGGGGAAGATCTTTCTTCCGCCTTCAGGTTTACAGGTTCAGATCGTTTTGCGCTTGCTGCTAAAGCAACAGGATATACCGCAACAGAGATCAGGGTGCCTGCCGGGCAGCTGAATCCTGTTAAACTGATTATTACTGTCCGTTCAAAACAGTTTGCCGATGGGGAGGAGCACGTTCTTCCGGTACTGAGTAAAAATGTATTTGTATGACAGTCGCAATCTTTTTCCTTTAGTTGTGCAGATACGCTGATTGCTGCAATGCCGCTGTCTGCAGATGCAAAAAGATACGGAACCGGCTTGAGTATCCTTCCTAAACGCCAGTCAGCCTTACTCAATGCATTGCCATATATGGCCGAATATCCATGGGATTGCGCTGAACAGTTAACCGGTAAAATCCAGGCATTAAGTACGGCCATACATATTATGCGTACGGATAAGGAAACGCAGCAATCTTTTGAACGGGCGAAGAAATTTGTTGGGGCAAGCGGAGCGAATAGTGCTGCCCTGCCGGAAGATTTTCCGCAGGCCTCGGTGCCCTGGCTGGCAATCGGCCAGCAAAAAAACAAGGAACAAGCCGCCCTGTTCCGGGTACTGGATACCAGCCGTGCCTTATCAGCAATAGAAGGGCACCTTGATAAATTATATTCCCTGCAGCAGGCGGACAAGGGATTAAGCTGGTTCTCCGGCGGTGAAAGTAACCCCTGGATCAGCCAGTATGTACTGGGCAATTTTGGCCAGATGAATAAAGCCGGGCTGCTGAATTTTAAGAAATCGAATGAAGATAAATTCAACCAGTTTTTAAAATCACTGATCTCTTATTGCGACCAGGCCTATTTCCATACGGGATTGAAAAAATACCCGGAAGGCGGACTCGAATTTCTCTGGTCCAGGTCTTATTGGCTGAAAGAATCTGTACCTGATGCCGGGGCGATGGCGGTTACTGACAGCATGTTAACGTACCACTGGGCTAATGCTGGCCGGTATTCGATTACCCGGCAGGCTTTACTAATTATCGTTACAACAAAATATAAATCGCCCGAAGATACCCTGTATCGGAAAGCGCTGCAACTGGCCAGGTCGATCCGTGAACAGGCTATTGAGGATCCGGTGAATGGGATCCGGTGGAAAGTGTTTTCGGACCAGGATGATCTTACCTATTCCACGGAAGAATCCATGCGGTTACTGGCTGAGGCGTTTGAACAAACCTCGATGCAGGATGAAGTGATCAAAGGTATGCTGCAATGGATATTGACTGCCCGTGAAGAACATCACTGGAGCAGCACCCGTTCAACTGCCGCCATCATTCAGCTAATTGGCAATACCGGGCAGGGTTTACAGGATCCAATCATTCAGCTTCGTGCCATTTCCGGCAATAATGAATGGACGGTCAGTAATGATCTCTTAACCGGTAGCCCGGTTGCTTTCGGGAACGATACCTCGTCACTAAAACTGGTACAGCTGAAAAAGACGGGTGAGGGACCCGCAAGGGGAAGTCTTGTCTGGTATTATTTCACGGCGGATCCACAAAAGATAAATGCAGATCCCGGGCTGACAATAAAGAAACAGGTCACCCGGTACAATTCAATTACAAAAGCCCCGGAAGCAGTGGATGAAAAGACTGTATTGAAACAAGGTGAGCTGTTAAGTATCTCACTGGTTATCGAAACAGACCATGAACTGCGTTATGTGCTGATCAATGACCGCCGGTCTTCAGCTTTAGAACCTGTTGAAACCAGTAGCGGCTATGTGTATGGGACATTACCACATTACCGTTCTGTACGGGATGACGGTGTCCGGTTGTTTGCTGATTTTATTCCGGCAGGCATACGATCAGTTATGAAGTGCGGGTGGCTTTTGAAGGAACGTTCTGTAATGGAATGGCCAGTGTACAATGTATGTACAGACCTGATATCAGCGCGTACAGTGAGCGTATGGAGTTGAGGGCGGAGGGGGTGAAGTAATGTGCTTCAGCATGCTCACCATGACTGGAATCAGGGGACGTTGATGTATTTATGCACCTGTAAACTCAGTTGCCATTTGGGGTGGGCCCTGATATAATCAACGATCAGCGGGGTAACCTGTGCGGACTTATCCCATTCGGGCTGCAGGTACAATTTACAGGAAGGGGAAACCTGCGCCGCATATTTTTCTGCCCAGTCAAAATCACTGCTATTGAAGATGACAACTTTCAGTTCACCTGCATGGGGCAGGATACCGGGCAGGGGGGGCTTGAATTTTTTGGGAGACAGGCAGATCCAGTTCCAGTGACCACTGAGCGCATGGGCGCCGGAGGTTTCAATATTGGTTTCTAACCCCGCAGACTGAAGAGCAGTGGTTAAATCATCCAGTTGATGCATCAGCGGTTCGCCACCGGTAATGACTACCAGTTGCGCGGGTGTTTTTTTTACTTCAGCTACCAGTTGTTCAATGGTGAACTTCGGATGTTTATCCGCATCCCAGCTGTCTTTCACATCACACCATACACAACCCACATCACATCCGCCCAGCCGTATAAAATAAGCGGCCCTGCCCTGGTGAAAGCCTTCGCCCTGCAGGGTATAAAAATGCTCCATTACGGGAAGCAGGCCGGTATTATGCTGCACTTCACTCATATCCGGGATGCGGCTTAATTTTTTTGTAAGCAGGAGCGGAACGTGTTTTTCATCAGGGCGGCAATGGTCATGGGACCCACTCCGCCAGGCACGGGGGTGATCCAGGAGCACCTGGGAGCCACGTTTTCAAAATCCACATCGCCCTTTAACCGGAACCCGCTTTTCCTGCTGCTGTCTTCCACCCGGGTAATACCCACATCAATTACAATGGCGCCCTCTTTTACCATATCCGCCGTCACGAATTCCGGCTTGCCCAATGCCGCCACAATGATATCAGCCTGGCGGCAAAAAGAAGCGATGTTTTGGGTCCGGGAATGACAAAGGGTAACGGTACAATTGCCCGGGTTGGTATTCCCGCTTAATAATATACTGACCGGACGGCCCACGATATTGCTGCGTCCCAGCACTACGGCGTGTTTGCCCTGGGTATCGATCTTATAATGTTCGAGCAATAACATAATGCCATGTGGCGTGGCCGGGACATAGGTCGGGAGACCCTGCACCATATTGCCCACATTGATGGCATGGAACCCATCCACATCTTTATCGGGGTCAATGGCATTGATCACTTCTTCATCCGAAAAATGTTTGGGCAGAGGCAGTTGGACCAGGATGCCATCAATGTCGGGGTCGTTATTCATTTCCCGGATCTTATCCAGCAGTTTGGTCTCACTGATGGTATCCTCGTAATGGATCAGGGTGGATTTGAAACCTACTTCTTCACAGGCTTTTACTTTGGCGGCGACATAGGTGGTACTGGCGCCATTGTTCCCCACCAAAACGGCAGCCAGGTGGGGTATTTTTTTGCCTTCGGCATTTAATTGGGCTACCTCGATTTTCAGCTCGTCCCGGATCGCCTGGGCGGCTTTTTTCCCGTCTAAAATTTGCATGCCGCAAAGGTAAGCGTTGGGGGGCTATGGCAGGCATGTTGATAAAAAAACGGCGACACTCCGGTTTTCCCATTTTACCCGGTTTTAAATTAGGCCCCTAAACCTTATCTCATGAACGGAAGATTCATTCTTGCGCTGTACACCTGTGTGTACCTGCCTGTCAGTTTACAGGCCCAAACCCTGCAACAATATCCGGTTGCTTCCTATGCCGTTACCGGGACTTACAGCCTGCAGCACGGCGATCTTTTTTCATCCGCAGGTAATCCTGCCGCCCTGGTAAGACTGCCCGGTTTTACGGTTGGTTTTTTGGGACTAAGACCCTATCTGCTAAACGAATTAAGCAATTATACTGCGATAGCCGGGATCCCGGTCTCTTCGGGGAATTTCGGAGTACATGCTACGTTCAGCGGATTTCCCGGTTACAACGAAAGCCGGCTGGGACTGGCTTATGGGAGAAAACTGGGCAATAAAGCGGATATCGGGGTGCAGTTTAGCTATAACAATATCCGCATAGCGGGGTATGGTCATGCTTCGGCAATCGGCTCGGGGGTTGGTATGATCCTGCACCTGACAAACCAGGTCCATGCCGGGATACAGGTAAAGAACCCGGTTGGTGGAAAATTCGGGAAGGATCAGCTGGAAAAACTTTCCTCCGAATACGTTTTTGGAACCGGGTATGAACCCTCTTCCCGGTTCTATTCCAGTATTGAAATACATAAAACGGAAGACCGCCCGGTAAACATACAAGTGGCGGTACAATACAAACCGGTTTCGTCATTTCTGATACGTGCCGGGCTGGGATCCTTCCCGGCTGTTTTTTGGGCGGGTGCGGGATTCCTGTTCCGGCGTATCCGGCTTGATCTTTTTGCTTCCCATCATTCCCAATTGGGCATTACACCGGGCATGCAGGTATTGTTTTACTTTAAATCCAATGAGAAATGAAAAGACTACTGATAACCGGAACCGGTTTATTATTTCTGCTGACCGGCTATCATGTAAATGGGCAGGCTGTGCCCGAGCAGCCGGAACAACAGCTGGAAAACCTGGCTGATATGGAGCAAGGTGAAACAGAGGATGATGCCCTTATCCGGGAACTGGAACAATTCCGGAAGCATCCGCTGAACCTGAACACCGCGGATGCAGATGAACTAAGACAGATCAGCCTGATCACAGACCTGCAGGTTACCAGCCTGCTGGCTTACCGGGATCTTTTGGGCAAACTGATTCATGTACTGGAATTACAGGCGGTACCCGGATGGGATTTAGCCACGATCCGTAAAGTATTGCCTTATATAAATACCGGGCCGGTCATGTCTTTGGCAGCAGAAACCGGGAAACGATTCAGCGAAGGGGAACACCAGCTCCTGTTCCGGATATCGCAGGTCCTGGAAAAATCAAAAGGATACCGGCAATCGCCTGCGGATAACGGCTATAAGGGAAGTCCGCAGCACCTGCTTTTCCGCTACAGTTATCGGTTTAAAAACGGGCTGCAATACGGGCTATTAGGAGATAAGGATGCCGGGGAAAATTTTGGCCGGGGAGCGCAGCGGTTGGGATTTGATTTTTATTCGGTTCACTTGTTTGCCCGCCGGATCGGGACTATACAATCACTGGCCTTTGGCGATTTTACGGTGAATATGGGGCAGGGACTGATCCAGTGGCAAAGCCTGGCCTTTAAGAAAAGTACTGAAGTGATGGCGGTAAAGCGACAGTCAGCAGTATTGCGCCCCTATCATTCAGCGGGGGAATATAATTTTCACCGGGGCGCCGGTATTACGATAAAGACGGGAAAATACATGTCCACTCTTTTTATTTCTTACCGGAAGCTGAGTGCCAATATCATTGCAGACAGCTTGAGCGGGGAAACCCATGTTTCTTCGCTGCTGGCTTCAGGTTATCACCGCAATCAAACTGAACTGGATGACCGGAATACTATTTCGCAGCTGGCAGCAGGGGGCTGTGTTCAATTCCGGTCCGGGCGATGGCAGGCCGGAATAAACGGGGTTTTCTACCGGTTTCCCCAACCCCTGCAAAAAAGGGAAGAAACGTATAATCGTTATGCCATACAGGGCCGGCATTGGGTAAATGCGAGTATAGATTACAGTTATACCTACCGAAACCTGCATTTATTCGGGGAGGCCGCCCTGGACCAGCAGCGGAACACCGCCTTTATCCATGGACTGCTGATAAGTGTGGATGCCAAAGTGGATATCTCCCTGGTGCAACGGACGATCAGTGCCAGGTACCAGTCTGTAAGCGGGAATGCTTTTACTGAAAATGTATTTCCAACCAATGAAACGGGGATCTATATGGGGATCAGTATCCGGCCGGCAGCAGGATGGAAGCTGGATGCTTATGCTGATCTCTATCGCTTTCCCTGGCTCAGGTTCGGGGCCGATGCGCCGGGTACCGGGAATGACTGGGTGCTGCAGCTGAGTTATACCCCCAACCGGGAAACCCTGCTTTATTCCAGGTTCAGGCAGGAAAGCAAAGAAACCAACCAGCAGGATAATACTACTGTTACCAATTATATAGTCCCCCTTTCCAGGATGAGCTGGCGCACCCAGCTGAATTGCAAACTGAGCCCGGTACTGGGTTTCCGGAGCCGGGTGGAGCTGTTGTGGTACAATAAGAAAGGGGAGCACCCGGAAAATGGGTTTTTAGGGTTCCTGGATTTTCTCTACCATCCGCTGTTGAAGCCCTGGTCCGGGGGGATGCGGTTGCAGTATGTAGAAACGGAAGGCTTTCATTCGCGTATCTACGCCTTTGAGAATGATGTACTTTACAGCTATTCAATCCCCGTTTTTTCGGACAAGGGTTTCCGGTATTACATTAATCTTCATTGCAACCTGGGGCGGCAGCTTTCGGCCTGGTTAAGGTGGGCACAAACGATTTATTTTGGAAAAAAGTATGTGGGTTCGGGTTTGGACGAGGTTCCGGGGAACAAAAAATCGGAGCTAAAGCTGCAGTTAAGCTATACATTCCAATAATTTAGAATACTAATGAGCGTTCAATAATTTTTATTGGTTTTTAACTATTTGTTAAAAAAAAAATTATCTTGCCGCAGCATTTTCAGAGGCTCTTCTGTCTTTAAAAAGCATCCTTACCCTCGAAAATTTATCGGATTTCCCTGATAATCAATGCTTTTAAATTTTAAAAATTAACGTTAACATGAGAAAAATTGCATCACTGTTCACGATGCTAATGCTTTTTTCTGTATTAGCATTCGGTCAAAACCGGACAATTGCCGGTTCGGTGACCGATGAAAAGGGCGACGCAGTGCCCGGCGCATCTGTTAGGATTAAAGGAACCCAAACGGGTGTGGCTGCCGATAACACCGGCAAATTCAGCATTTTAGCCAATACGGGTGATGTGCTGATCGTTTCCGGGGCCAGTATTGAAACAATCGAAGTAACGGTTGGAGCTGGTAATTCAATCAGTATTGCGGCCAAGACAAAGGCTACCACCCAAACGGAAGTGGTGGTAACCAGCGCCTATGGTATGAAAAGGACCTTACGGAATGTATCTACCAACACACAGGTGGTTACATCCGAGCAGCTGAACACCATCCGGCAGACTAACCTGAACAATGCCCTTGCGGGTAAGGTTTCCGGTCTGCAGGTGAGAGGACAGTCTTCTGCTAAACTGGGAAATGAAGGTACTGGTAGCATCCGGCTTCGCGGTGAAACCGGCTTCGGCACCGGCGGTGAACCTATCTATGTGGTGGACGGTACGATCCTCCCGAATATCAATGATGTGAACATGGATGATATTGAGGACCTGACAGTGTTACAGGGACCCGCGGCTTCTGCAATCTTTGGGCCCCAGGGCGCACGTGGTGCGATCGTTATTACCCTGAAAAAGGCCAAAAAGAATGCAAAAGGTATTGGAGTAGAAGTGAACCTGGGAGCACAGATGGATAAAGTGTATATTCTTCCTAACTACCAGAACTCCTATGCAGGTGGTAATACCGCCGATATGTTCAGGTATTCCTGGAAACCGGGTGATCCTGAACTGTGGAAAAGACTGGACGGGAAATATTATCCTGACTATTCCGATGATGCCAGTTGGGGCCCCCGGATGGTTGGCCAGGAATATATTCCCTGGTACTCCTGGTACGATGGTCACCGTTATGCCGGAACCACTGCTTCCTTAGTCCCCCAGCCGGATAATGCCCGTGATTATTATAACACCGGTTATGTCCTGAACAACTCGATCAGTTTTTCAAAAGCATCTGAGAATGCGTCACTTCGTTTTGGCTTTAATAATGTCGATGCGAAGGGGCTTGTTCCCACAACCCGCCTGAAAAAGAATGTATTTAACCTGAGTGGTTCTATGGAATTGACCAAGAAGCTGACTGCTTCCATCAATTTAAATTATGCCACTTCCATTCTGAATGGTGAATTCAATGACCAGTATTCCAACCAGACCACCGGTTCATTCAACCAGTGGTTCCACAGGGACCTTGATATGGGTCTGCTGAAGGAACTGAAAGATCTCCGCACTCCGTCCGGGATCTGGGCCAGCTGGAACCATAATAACCCCACCGTTTATGACCCGAATAATGAAAAAGCTTTCTATGCCGCTAACTACTGGTATAATTTCTACAAATGGTTTGACCTGGTAAAACCGCTTACCCAAACTGATCGGTTCTTCGGTGATATCACCCTGAACTATCAATTGTCAAAGAGTTTGAAGGTCCGGGGTACCTACCGTAAGCAACAAAACCTGGTCTGGAATGAGACCAAATTCTCTTCTGATCTTTTAGCCAGCGGTACGCAAACTACCGGTAACTGCGATGAATGTAAAGGTTACTATGCAACCTCCACTTCTAACGCCAACCGTACGAATATGGAGTTACAGGTAACATATACAAAATCATTTAAGAAGTTTGATGTGAACGGTAGTGTGGGTACTGATATCTCCAGGCAGTTAATTAAGGGTAATAATGCCAATACAGTAAATGGCCTGAGTGTCCCGAATTATTATGCGATCAGTAACTCTAAAGATCAGCCCAATGTCGGGAATACCCGTACAGATTTCCGGTACAGCGCCCTGTATTTTACCGGTTCTGCTTCTTATAAAAAGATGCTGACCCTGGATCTGACAATCCGCCAGGACTGGATGTCTGATTTACCTCCCTCCAAGCCGTTCGTAGCATCTAAGGCAGCGGGATTCAATTTTATCTTCAGCCAGTTACTGCCTGATTTGAAATGGTTAAGTTTTGGTAAGCTTAGGGCTTCAATCGGGGAAATCCCCGGTGGTATCGGGGCTTATTTATATCCAGGGTTTTCCTATGGGGTAGGCCAATATCAATGGAACGGAAACATTCTGATGGGTACACCGAATGTGCTGGTTGACCCGAATATTCACGGATTTGTAACCCGCCAGACTGAATTTGGTATTGACCTCGAATTCCTGAGAAGAAGGGTTGGTACATCCATTACATACTGGAACGGGGATGATAAAGATTTCGCTACTACTCTTTCAATCAACGGAGCCAGTGGTTTTACCGGTTTCCTGACCAATGCCGGTCTGATCACCAAGCGCGGTATGAACTTCAAATTAATGGGCCGTCCTGTATGGAACAGTGCTGTTAAATGGGAGATCAATGCCAACTGGGGGATCCTGATGGAGAATAAAGTGAAGGACCTGGGCCCGGGTATCACTAAAACGGCTGGTCTTGATGGAGGATGGGGAACCGTAGGACCCTACATGCTGCATCAGGTGGATAAGGACTGGGGCCAGTTATATGGTAATGGTATCAAGCGTATCAACGGTCAACCTGTACTGGATGCCAATGGTTTGTATGTAAATGATCCGGCAGTATCTTATGGCAGTGTATTGCCCAAGCATACTTTCGGCGCGCAAACAACCGTTGAATACAAAGGAATCGTAGTGAGCGCGAACGCTGACGGACAGATCGGTGGTAAATTCTTCTCCCTTTCTGATATGTGGGGATCTTATTCCGGTCTGACAGCCCGTACTGCCACCACCAATGATAAAGGAAACCCGATCCGGGATGCAGTTGCTGACGGTGGTGGTGTGCATGTATTTGGCGTGGATGATAATGGACGTCCTGTTGACTATTATGTGGAAGCCCAGGAATATTTCCATGGCTTATATAATAACAGGGCGATGGATTTCTTTGTATATGACCTGACCTTCATTAAACTCCGCGAGGTTTCTGTAGGGTATAACCTGCCGGTCAACAAATGGAGTTTCCTGAAATGGGCCAATAAAGCCACTGTTTCCCTGACTGCCCGTAACCCGGTGCTGATCTATGCCAAGACCAATGATTTCGATCCTTCTGAGATCAGTGACGTGAGTGGGGAAAGAGGAAATATGCCCGGTACAAGAGGCTGGGGTATCAACCTGAAATTCGGATTTTAATTAGCGCTTAAATTTTTTAAAAAATAAAATGATTAATATGAAAAAAATAAGCATGCAAAGGTTGGTGGTTCTCCCTCTTGCCTTGGGTTTGTTTTTTACCAGTTGCAAAAGGTATTCTTCAGATTTCGGGGATACCAATGTTAACCCCGGAGTGACCGGGAGCCCGATCCTGGCGGCCCTGCTGACAAATGTTCAGTCTAACCTTGCCGGATACGCGGCAGCTACCCGGGCTGGTTTGTACTGTCAGTACTTTTCTGAAACACAATACACCGATGTTTCCCTGTACTCATTACCCCAGATCAATTTTGAACCGGAGTATTCAGGGATTTTGTATGACCTGCAAAATATCATCAATACCAACAGCAGCAAGAATATGACCCAGGTGGCCCGTATTCTGAAATCCTACTTCTTCAGCACCATCTCGGACCGCTGGGGCGATGTGCCTTATTCACAGGCTTTGCAGGGGATCAGTACGCCGTCATTTGATAAACAGGCTGATATTTATCCCGCACTGATCAGCGAACTGGAAGAAGCTGTTGCCTCTTTTGATAATGCATCTGCAATCTCCGGGGATGTGATTTATGGCGGAAATGCGGCAAAATGGAAAAAATTTGCCAATTCTCTCCGGATGCGCCTGGCCCTGCAGTTGACGAAAAAATTCCCGGCAGCCGGCGCTTATGCAGCCGTACAGTTTAATGCCGCCCTGAATGATGCAGGGGGGTATATTACGGATAATGCCGATAACCTGATAGTGGTTCATCCTGGCGGTAACTTCAAATCACCCTGGTACAACCTCTATGATGGCCGTAAGGACTATGGCGAAAGCGATGTGATGGTTGGGCTGATGTCTTCCCTTGGGGATGGCCGTCAGGGTGCCTTCGGTACTTCAACAACAGGAGTGCCCTATGGCCGTACCCGGGATTTTGTGGATCCCTGGACCAGCGCCAATCCCAACTGGGCAAGAATACTCCGGGACGATCTTCGTAGTGAGACCGGTACTGTAGTCGTATTATCCGCCGCTGAGACCTTCCTGGCAAGAGCGGAAGCCGCCGACCGTGGCTGGACTGCCGAGAACATGAATACACTGTACCAGGCCGGTATCAATGCTTCTTTTGCACAATGGGGAATCGCCGCTCCCGCCGGTACTTATTTCACTCAGTCTGGTGTAGCCCTGGCCAACCCGGCCGGTACGGCTGCCAATACCAAAAACCTGGCTATTCAGCAATATATCGCTTCTTATCCGGATGGTTTAAGAGGCTGGAATATCTGGAGGAGAACAGGCTTCCCGGTTTTGACACCTGCTGTTGATGCGGTTAACAGCTCCAAACAAATTCCGAGAAGAAATACCTATGGTCAAACCTCCTACGGTTCCAATACGGCCGCTGTAACTGCTGCCGCTGCCGCACTGCCGGGTGGGGATACACAGGATTCTAAAATCTGGTGGGATCAGTAATATTTATCATTCATAAAATAATAAACAATGCAAAAGAAGTTTTCTATATACCACCTGCTGTTTATAGCACTTGCATTCTCATCCTGTATCAAGAAAGAGGTTACCCCCCTGGCCGATGAAGGGAAGACCTTTATCAAGATCCTGGAAGGACCGGAAAATAAAATATTCCTGTCTCCCTTTACCGGTGTTAAACCGGTCTCCCTGTACAGTGTACGCCGGGATGCCAATTCCAGTGCAAGCCTGCAATCAACAGCCCCCATTACCCTGACCCGGGTAGATGAACTGGTTGACCGCTACAACGCGGACAATGGTACCGATTATGAACAATTACCCGACAGCCTGTACACGCTGGCTTCCTATATTTCGCGGAGCGGTAATACCTACACATTTGATATGGTGGCCGGTGATTTCGCCAAGGAATTTATCGTCAACCTGGATGGCTCCAAATGGGATCTTTCCAAAAAATACGCCCTTGGATTTGCCCTTACCAGCGTAGGTTCTTCTGCGGCCAAGGCCAGCGGAAGAGACTCCATTGTTGCCCTGGTTTCTGTGAAAAACAAGTACGATGGCGTGTACAAAGTAACCGGCACTATGCTGGATATCACCAGTGCACTCTTCGTGGGTACCTACCCGCTGGAATGGGAATTGCAGACATCCGGAGCCTCCAGTTGTACCGTGGTGGATAATGTGTACCTGGGTATCCCCGGTCACGTATTCAATTCCGCGGGCGATCCTACTGACCCCAACACGTATTATGGGTCTTTTGGCCTGGATGTGAACTTCGACCTCGCTACTGATGCCATTACAAGCGTGGTAAACTATTGGGGTCAACCGGCCGGGAATACACGTAGCGCAGCCCTGGATCCCAGCGGCGCCAATCGCTATGATGCCAGTTCCAAGACAATCGATATTAAATACTTTATGAAACAGCCGAGTGCGGTTCCGGCTGCACCGAATATCAGGGTATATTTTGATGAAAAATGGTCTTTCTTAAGAGCCAGGTAATCGGTGAAATGAACAAACTAAACAGGGGCTGCAATTTTGCAGCCCCTGTTGTTTTTTGGAATACTTTTGCTGGATTAATTACCTGTAATACAAAATTTATGGATGCCAAGCAACCCGAGAACCAGCTGAATATTGAAATATCCGAAGAAATTGCTGAAGGCAGTTATGCCAACCTGGCGATCATTACCCATTCTCACGCGGAATTTGTCATAGATTTCGTCAATGTGATGCCGGGCACTCCGAAGAGCAAGGTCAAATCCCGGATTATCCTGACCCCCCAGCATGCCAAAAGGCTAATGAAGGCACTTACCGAGAATATACATAAATATGAATCAGTAAACGGGGCTATAAAAGACCTGGAAGAAATTCAATTACCGCTGAATTTCGGAGGACCGACGGCGCAGGCATGATTAGTCGGTAGACGGTAGCTTGTAGTCGGTAGTCCCTGCTAACAAGAACTGTTTAGATACTGGACACCGCATTTATCTGAATTTTTCAGGATTGTTTATCATAAAAGCAATTAGTTTACCTATTTCCTCATTTAAAAATGAAAGAGGGGTATGTAATTCGATCGGCAGGTAATTGCAATCTTTTGAAAAATCGAGCCAAACCTGGGTTTCAGTATTTTCAGTTTCTGCGTCATTCAGTTTGCTGATAAAGTAATCTTTAAATCGTCTGCGGCGATAGGCTTCAGCCAGATTCGAGCAGACTGACCGGGATGAACGACGTATCTGGTCAATCAGCGAATATTTTTCTTCCGCTGGAAACTGCTTTGTAATCTGAAAGATTTTCATTGCCAGTTCATAAGCTTTTTTATACGCGATTAATTCTTTATAGTGTCCCATTTTAATGGTTTAGTTCTACCCCCTGCTGTGCCTCTTTTCCCGTTTGTATTAAATTCCAGGCTGATCTGCCTGAACTAATCTGCATTTACGTGACTTTTCATTTTGTGTTTTTTGTTTCGCAAAACACGCCGACTACGGATTACCGACTACCGGCTACCGACTAAATAATTCCTTCATCCGCGAAACTGAAATACCCGTCCTCACTTACAATGATATGGTCCAGGATATTGATGTCGAAAAAACCGGCAGCTTCCTTTATTTTAAAGGTCAGCTGTTCATCGGCCCGACTGGGTTTCAGGCTGCCGGAAGGGTGGTTGTGGCAGAGGATCAGGCTTACGGCATCCTGCTCCAGGGCCTTGCGGAGAATGATCCGGGGATCGGCTATCGTGCCGCTGATGCCGCCCTCGCTGACCACTTCAAAATGTTTGATCTTATTGGCCCGGTTGAGATAAAGTACGGCAAAAACCTCGTGCCGGTGGTCCCTGAATTTGATCTGCAGCAGGCGGGCAATATCCTGGCTGGCCCTCACAGCTTCCCGCTGAATAGGCGCTGCGGACTGCCGGCGGCGGCAAAGTTCCATCGAAGCGGCGATCGTGATGGCCTTGGCTTCTCCGATTCCCTTGATTTTCATCAACTCTTTGACCGACAGTTTGCCTAATTCGGCGAGGCTGTCCTTTCCCAGTTTGAGTACCTCTTTGGCCAGGTCAATGGCGGATTTATGCCGGTTCCCGGTTTGAATCAGGATGGCCAGCAGCTCCGAATTGCTGAGGTTTTCTGCACCTGTATATAGTAATTTTTCCCGGGGCCTGTCGTCTTTTGCCCATTCCTTAATTGAGTACTTGTGCTCTTGCATGAAACAACGTTAGACAATAATTTTATCCCTGTCAATACCACTTTGAGGTAGTTGTTACAGGCCCGTTCGATATCCACTCTATGAAGATCATTAAAATCTGATGTTTATGAAAGCCAAGACCTTTACATCCATGGGTTCTCTACACCCGGTAATTTTCTTTGTAGTCGTTTATGTAGTGGCATTGCTGCTATCTGTTTTTATTTGTTCCTCCCTTTTTTACACCTTTAATGGCTCTTCCCGCGGTACCGGGCAACTGGAGAATAGGAAGGAAACGGCTCCGGCAGGGGGAACGGTAGTGACGGCCAGCACACTCGCCCTGCAGCGCTAATCCCTGTTCCTGGTCAATATTTTTTGAACCGGCTTGCGGTGAATGCGGTGAGATTAATATCTTCGCCGCACATTCTCCCGACATGCAATACGCTAAAATCTTTGCCGGTACCGGCTCCCAACACCTGGCCGAACAAATTTGTAAAAGATACGGAACCAAACTGGGTAAGGTCAATATCCAGCGGTTCAGTGACGGCGAAATCAGCCCGATCTTCCTCGAAAGTGTCAGGGGCGACTATGTTTTCCTGGTACAAAGCACGTTTTCCCCGGCTGAGAACCTGATGGAACTGCTACTGATGATCGATGCAGCCCGGAGGGCTTCCGCCTACAAGGTCATTGCCGTTATTCCCTATTACGGGTATGCCCGTCAGGACCGGAAGGATCGTCCCCGGGTGGCAATTGGCAGTAAGTTGGTTGCCAATATGTTAGTAGCTGCAGGCGCCGACAGGGTGATCACGATGGATCTGCATGCTCCCCAGATCCAGGGCTATTTTGACATCCCGGTGGACCACCTGGACAGCCACGCAGTTTTTATCCCTTATATTGAGAGTCTGAAGCTGGAAAACCTTACCTTTGCGGCCCCTGATGTGGGAGCAACAAACCGGATCCGGGAGATTGCCAGCTATTTCAACGCAGAAATGGTGATCTGTGATAAACACCGTAAGCGGGCCAACGAAATCGCCAGCATGGTGGTGATCGGGGATGTAACAGACAGGGATGTGGTGATTATTGATGATATCTGTGATACCGGCGGCACCCTGTCAAAAAGCGCCGGCCTTTTGAAGGAAAAAGGGGCCAGGACGGTACGGGCACTGATCACCCACCCGGTATTGAGCGGTAAAGCGTATGAGAACATTGAGAACAGTGTGCTGGAGGAACTGGTGGTTTGTGATACGATACCAGTAAAGAAGGAGGCCGGTAAGATTAAGGTATTGAGTGTGGCTGAACTGTTCGCGGTAGCGATCCGGAACGCCTACGAGAACAAGAGCATCACCAGCCTGTTTGTACATTCGCAGCGGAGAGACAAGTAAACAATTAAACAGTTATAAAAATGAAGACAATTACAATCGAAGGACAACTGAGGACCGGATTCGGCAAAAGCGCCACCCGACAACTCCGCTCTCAGGATCAGGTGCCAGGTGTAATTTATGGCGGCTCACAGGAGATTAATTTCTATGCTCCGACTGCAGCTTTCAAAAATTTTGTTTACACACCCAGTTTCCAGATCGCTGAAGTAGTACTGGACGGTAAGACTTACCGTACCATCCTGAAAGACCTGCAGTTTGATAAAGTGGATGACAAACTGATCCACATCGACCTGCTGGAACTGGTGGAAGATAAAAAGGTAATCGCTGATATCCCGGTGAAATTCGTGGGGGTGTCTGTTGGGGTAAAAGACGGTGGTAAGCTGGTTACCAAGATGAAGTCCCTGAAGGTTAAAACGTATCCCAAGTACCTGAAAGAACAAATAGAAGTACCGATCGATAACCTGGAGCTGAATGGAAATATCCGGGTGGAAGATGTAAAGGAAGAACATTATGAGATCCTGAACTCCCCCCGTATTCCGATCGCATCCGTGGTTCTGACCCGTCAGCTGAAACAGGAAGAAGCGGCTACCCCCGCGGCAGGTGCTGCCCCGGCTGCCGCTGCTGCCCCGGCTGCCGCTGCCAAGAAATAAGGCATTCCACGTATATTACAGACCCGTATCAAGCGATGCGGGTTTTTTATTGGCTATAACCGATATTTGAAACAGTAATTGACATGAAATTCTTAATTGCCGGATTGGGAAACAGCGGAGCCGAATATGCCCATACCCGCCATAATATTGGCTTCGACGTGGTGAATGCTTTTGTCCAAAAACACCAGGGGCAGTTCCGGACCGACCGCCTGGCTTATGTGGCCGATATTAAATGGAAGGGAAAGTCCTTTGTTTGCATCTGTCCGACCACCTTTATGAACCTGAGCGGGAAGGCTGTAAAATACTGGATGGATAAGGAAAAAATACCCCTGGAGCGGGTCCTGGTGGTTGTGGACGACCTTGCCCTCCCCCTGAACAAGCTCCGGCTAAAGCCCTCGGGCAGTGATGCCGGTCACAATGGGCTAAAAAGCCTGCAGGAGATCCTTGGAACAAAGGAATATGCCAGGCTCCGGTTCGGGATCGGGAATGAGTACCCCAAAGGTTTACAGGCCGATTTCGTGCTGGGTAAATGGAAAAAAGAGGAGGAGCCGCTGGTAAAACTGAAGATTGAAAAGGCAGCCGAGCTGGTTGAAATCTTTGCGGTACAGGGCATCACGACCGCTATGAACCAGGTAAATAATAAAGAGTTTTCATTATGAGAAATCGAATGGAATCCTTATTTTAGCAATCCTGACCTCTCCCCGGAAGGCACCTGATTGGCAGTTTTTATTTACACCCGGGGAAATCCAATATACATATTGATTACCACTGAATATACGGGATCGAATGCCCCGGGAAAGGGTATCCGGTATATTTAATTAAAATGTGACTTCCTGTTATGAAAATTTTCTGTGTCGGCCGAAATTATGTGGCACATGCCAAAGAACTCGGAAACGAAGTGCCTGATGAGCCTGTGATTTTTATGAAGCCCAAAAGCGCTTTATTGCAACCGCATACCCCGTTTTATTACCCGGAGTTTACCAATGAACTTCATTATGAGTGTGAACTGGTGCTGCGGATCAGCAAGAACGGAAAATATATCCAGGAGAAATTTGCTTCAAAATATTATGATGCGATCACTGCCGGGATTGATTTCACCGCCCGGGATATTCAGAATGAATTAAAAGAAAAAGGGCTGCCCTGGGAAAAAGCAAAAGCCTGGGACAATTCTGCTGTTATCGGTAAATGGGTACCCCTGGCCGGCCTGAAAAACAAAAAAGAAATTAATTTCTGCCTGTATAAAAATAAGGAACTGGTTCAGCAAGGGAATACGGCTAACATGATCCATAATTTCGACAAGATCGTTTCGTATATCTCCAATTATTTTTCGGTGAACATCGGGGATATCGTTTTCACAGGAACTCCTGCTGGTGTGGGTGAAGTGGTGGTGGGGGATGAACTGGAAGGATTTATGGAGGATGACAGTATGTTCTCCCTGGAAGTAAAATAGGCGGCCAACCTGATTTTAGTCTTTTAAAGGAAAACCATAACCAACTGCGATTCGTGCAGGGCTGTATCAAAAGGAGGTACAGCCCTTATTTTTTCTGAACCGCTTTGTCTTACATTTGTTTGCTAATGCTTGCTGCACATGACTGACTTATCCATACTGCTCAGGGCTTATCGCCTGATGAGCCAGACCCGTGCGATGGCCGATCTCTATGAGGCCAACCGCACTGTCTGTAAATATGTCCATTCCACTTCGAGGGGGCATGAAGCGATACAACTGGCAACAGCCTTCCAGTTACAACCCCAGGATTTTGTGAGCCCGTATTACCGGGATGAAAGCATGCTGCAGGGGCTTGGGTTTACACCTTATGAACAAATGTTGCAGCTACTGGCCAAAGGCAACGATATATTCACCGGCGGACGGGAATACTATTCGCATCCCAATTACCGGGGAGGAGACAAACCCCTGATCATTCATCAGAGCAGTGCTACTGGTATGCAGGCAATTCCCACTACTGGCATTGCACAGGGGATTCGCTACTGGGAAAAATCAGCTCCTTCCCGTCTGAAAAAGGGCCCCAACGGGGAGGCGCCTATTGTACTTTGTTCCATGGGGGATGCCAGTGTTACCGAAGGAGAAGTAAGTGAGGCCATGCAGTTTGCCGTATTGAAACAGTTGCCGGTCATCTACCTTGTGCAGGATAATAACTGGGGGATCAGCGTCTCAGCAGGTGAAGCCCGGTCCATGAACGCATACGAATATGTGGCGGGGTTTAAAGGCATGAACAGGGTCCAGGTGGATGGCAGCGATTTTGAAGCGTCATACCGGGTGATGAAAGAGGTCTGTGATTTTGTGCGTACGGACAGGAAGCCCGTCCTCGTACATGCGGAAACACCACTCCTGGGTCATCATACGAGCGGGGTGCGGAAAGATTTTTACCGCAGCCAGGTGGATTGGGAGAAACATGAGAAGAATGATCCTATACCTAAGCTGAGGAAAAGATTACTGGAAAAAGGAGTCGCAGAAGCCGACTTGTTGCAGATAGAAAAAGAGGCAGTTGAAAGAGTGATGGCTGATTTTGATAAAGCAGTTGCCGCTCCCGAGCCGGATCCGGCCACCGTCGGAGATCATGTATTTGTACCCACTCCTGTTACAGCAGAAAAAGGCGAACGATGTCCGGCCAAGGCCGAAAAAGTACTGATGGTGGATGCGGCCCTCTATGCGATCCGGGAGCTGATGGAAGATAACCCTGATATGATCTTATACGGGCAGGACGTAGGCAAGCGTCTGGGTGGTGTATTCCGGGAAGCGGCCACGCTGGCAGAACAATTCGGTGAACACCGGGTTTTTAATACCGCGATACAGGAGGCATATATTGTGGGTTCAACTGTGGGATTGAATGCGGTGGGGATCAAACCGGTGGTGGAAGTACAGTTTGCTGATTATCTCTACCCCGGGTTCAATCAGCTGGTGACAGAAATATCGAAGAGTTGTTACCTCACTTGTGGCAAATTTCCTGTCTCCATGGTGTTGCGTGTACCCATTGGCGCCTATGGGGGCGGGGGACCGTATCACAGTGGCAGTGTGGAGACGACTGTATTATCTGTAAAAGGTATTAAGGTCGTGTATCCTTCCAATGCAGCCGATATGAAGGGCCTGATGAAAGCGGCTTTTCATGATGGTAACCCGGTGGTGATCCTTGAACACAAAGGCCTTTACTGGAGTAAAGTGCCGGGTACAGAGGAAGCGAAGACTCCTGAACCGTCCCGGGATTATATGGTGCCACTGGGAAAGGCCAGTATCCTGCTAAACGCTTCAGCGGATGCCATTGATGCGGGGGAAAGCTGCCTGGTCATAACCTATGGAATGGGTGTTTACTGGGCCAGGGCAGCAGCAAAGCAATTTAAGCAGCAGATCGAAGTGATGGACCTGCGGACTTTATACCCACTTGATGAGGAACTGATTTTTGAACGGGTGAGAGCGCATGGCAAATGCCTTATCCTGACCGAGGAGCAGCAAAACAATTCATTTGCCGAAGCGTTGGCGGGACGGATATCCCATCATTGTTTTACCAGCCTGGATGCACCCGTGGAAGTGATGGGGGCTCTGAATTTACCGGCGGTTCCTATGAATACAGGATTGGAAAAAGCCATGCTGCCCAATGCGGAGAAGCTCGGGGAGCGGTTGAGGAAGTTGTTGGGGGAGTAGTGGCATCTGGCTACGCTACTTTTAACACATAGGCACATAGGGACATAGGATACATATAGGGAGCACAATACTTTTAACACATAGGCACATAGGGACATAGAATACATATAGGGGACACAATACTTTTAACACATAGGCACATAGGGACATAGGATAC
>JACPUV010000031.1 GCA_016192105.1 Sphingobacteriales bacterium
CATTATTGGTTAATCATAAATGGGGCCTTCTAAGGGCTAGTTGAGGAATAGATGGGCTGTCGGATTCTTTGGGGGAGTTGGGAGTCGGGAGTCGGGAGTTGGGAGTCGGGAGTCAGGAGTAAATACAGCTCCTTAGAACGTTTATCAAAATAAACAACCGTTTCTCGTTTTACGTGATCTGCCCGCAACCTGCCTTTGCCGGCCGGCAGGCTCATATCTCGCTACGCTCGAAATAGGAGTTGTCACACAATTATGTTTCAGCCCCTCGTTTTACGGCAAGCCTTTCGTACTTCGTACTTCGTACCTCGTACTTTAAACAAGACGCACTATATAAGAAGAGGCCTATTACTTAACAAGCTCTCCTAAGTGCCCGCATTAACCATAATTAACCTTAAACAAAGCCCCCTTAACCCTCTTTCCCGCATGGCCAGGATATTTTCGCAGCAGAAACCAGGAAGCCATGAGAAAGATCTGTTTATTCCTTCTGACCCTTACACTAAGCACCCTGATCAGCGCGCAGAAAAACGGCAGTGTAAAGGGGGTCGCTTACGATACGATCAGCAAACAGCCAGTGGGAGCTGCCACCATTACGGTCCTTGAAAAAAAGGATTCTTCCCTCGTGACCTTTACCATGACGGGCCCCGATGGCCGTTTTGAGATCGGCGGACTCGCCACGGGGAGCTACCGGTTGCTGATCACGCATGTCGGGTATCATAACAGCAACAGCTATTTTTCCATTGCGGATACACTGAAGAACCCGGACCTGGGCCGTATCATAATGAATGACAAGTACAAGGTACTGGCCGAAGTCGTGCTGGCCAATGAAGCCCCGCCCGTCACCCTGATCAATGACACGATCCAGTACAATGCAGGTTCGTTCAAAACGGCCCCCAATGCCAGCGTGGAACAACTGCTTAAAAAATTACCGGGCGTAAAAGTAGAAAAGGATGGAACGGTTAAGGCGCAGGGCGAGACCGTCAGCAAAGTGCTGGTGGACGGGAAAGAATTTTTCGGGAACGACCCCAAGGTAGCCACCAAAAACCTCCCGGCCGATGCCGTGGATAAAGTACAGGTCTATGACCGGCAGAGCGACCAGGCCCAGCTCACCGGTTTTGAAGATGGTAATTATGAAAAGACCATTAACCTGAAACTGAAGAAGGATAAAAAGAAGGGGGTTTTCGGTAAGGTAAGTGCCGGTGGCGGTGATAAAGAGCGCTATGAAGGTAAATTCAATCTCAATTCCTTTAAGGGCGCCCGCCAGTTCTCCGCCATCGGGATGGGAAATAATACCAATGCGGAAGGGTTTTCCTTTATGGACATTTTGAATTTTACCGGGGAACTGGCCCGGATGCAACGGGGAGGCGGAGGCAATATCAATTTAAATTTATCCAGCCAGGACGCTGCCGCGATGGGAATCAACGGCGGCAACCGCAACAGCGGAATCAATACCGCCTGGGGAGGAGGATTGAATTACAATAATATTATCGGGACTAAACTCGACCTGCAGAGCAATTATTTTTACAACCGCTATAACCCGAATTCGGAAAGCCACCTGCAACGGCAGTATATATTGCCGGACACTTCGTATTACAGGGCGAATACCTATGCCGATAACCTGAACAATACCCACCGGCTCAATCTTAATTTACTTTACCAGCTGGATTCGCTGAATTCGATCCGGGTTATTCCATCCTTCAGTTACCAGGAAACCAGGAACCGCTCCGTCAGCGATTACCGGACCTTATCTGAAATGCAGTCAAAGATCAATGAGGGCAACAGCAACAGTGTAACCCAAACAACAGGGTATAATTTCCGGAACGAGATCGCCTGGCGCCGGAAATTTGCGCGCCGGGGAAGGACTTTTTCCCTGTCCCTGCAAACCAGCCTGAACGAAAGCGAAGGAGATGGCAGCCTTTCATCCATCAATAGTTTTTATAACCCCAATGGCAGTCTGTTGCGCAAGGATACCCTGGACCAGCTAAAGAACAGCCACGGTAGCCTGAAAGGCTATACCGCAAGGGCCGTGTACACGGAGCCGTTAGGGAAAAGATCCCTGCTGGAATTCAGCCTGGGGCAAAGCAATACGAAGAATGTATCCGGCCGGGAAACCGTTGATTACAATAAGAGCAATGGCAAGTATGACCAGGTGAACAGCCTGCTCAGTAATGATTTTGAAAACAAGTACGGGTATTCCAGTGCGGGTCTGCGGTTTCGTAACCAGCAGAAGAAATACAATTATTCACTGGGACTGAGCTGGCAGCAGGCTGATTTGGAAGGTACGATCACCAGCGGGGTAAAGGATTCGGTGATCAGTAAAAGCTTTCGCAACCTGTTGCCCAATGCAAGGGTCCAGTATAATTTTTCCCGGTTCAGGAATCTTTCCCTGGCGTATTCAACCAGTACCAACCAGCCCTCCATGGAGCAGTTGCAACCGGTACCGGATATCAGCAACCCGCTCTATATCCGGGACGGCAACCCGTACCTGAAGCAGGAGTACAATCATAACCTGCAGGCCGGGCTGACCCTGGTAAGTCCTTATAAGAACAGGAACCTGTTTTTCTTCCTGCGGATGCAGGCCACGCAGAACAAGATCGTGAACTATGATTCGCTGAACCAGCAAACCGGTGTGCGGAAGACAAAGCCCGTGAATGTAAACGGGGTGTACAACCTGAATGCCAATTTCAGTTACAGCCTGCCGGTACGTTTTCTGAAAGGCACCCTCGAACTAAGCAGCAATGGAGGGTACAACAAAGGGAAGCAGTTGTTCAATACGGTTTCGGGAGCTGTAAAGGAGAACGCGATCAAAAACCTGAACCTGGGACCGGAGCTGAGACTGGATATGAACCCCACGGAGAAGCTGAGCCTGGCCATGGGGGCGGGCTTCAGTTACAATAACACGAAATATTCCCTGCAGCCGGGGTTCAATACTGATTATTTCTCGCAGGAGTACAGCGCTTCGGCAGACTGGCAGTTGCCCAAAGGCTTTTTCTTCAGTACGGATTTTACCTATACCGTCAACAGCCAGCGGGCAGCCGGGTATAACCTCAAAGTACCTTTGTGGAATGCCGGCATCAGCAAGCAGGTATTGCGCTTTAACCGGGGCGAACTCAAATTGAGTGCAAGGGATCTGCTGAACCGGAATGTGGGGATCAGCCGCAATACCAGCAATAATTATATTGAAGATTCGAGGGTGCTGACCCTGCGCCGTTTTTTCCTGCTCAGTTTTACCTATAGCCTGAGCAAAACGGGATTAAATAATGCCGGGTCAGGAGGAGGGATGCGGGTGATCGCGAGATAAAAGAACCCGGGGGCGAATCAGTGCTTCAGTCTTCTTTTCTTGATCATACCCCCCCTGGTATCCTTTACACTGCTCATCACGACAAAGGCGTCGGGTTCGATCTTTTCAATTTCCGTATGGAGTTTATTGATCTCGAGCCGGGTGATCACTGTGTAGATGATATCCACATCCTTTGTCTCCCCTTTTTTACCATAGCCTCTTTTCCCGCTGTACACGGTTACACCCCGGCCCAGTTTATTGATGATCATCTGCCGGATCTCTTCACTGTGCGCTGAAACAATGGTCACCCCGGTATATTCTTCAATACCCTCGACGATAAAGTCAAGTGTTTTCGAAGCGGCCAGGTAAGTGATCATGGAATAAAGGGCGATCTCCATGGAAAGGAAATAAGCGGCTGCAGAGAAAATGAGTATGTTGATCAGGATGATGATATCGCCGATCGTGGTACCCATTTTGCGGCTGAGGTAGATGGCGAGGATCTCTGTGCCGTCTATCACCGCCCCGCCCCGGACAGTCAGCCCGATTCCGGCACCCAGGAAAAACCCCCCGAAAATGGCCACCAGCAGGTTATCATTGGTTACATTGGGGAAGGGAACCGTGGCCAGTACGAGTGCCAACCCGCTGATCGCGATCACCGTTTTTATGGCGAAATTCCGGCCAATGGTGGTATAGCCAAGGACCATGAACGGGATGTTCACCGCAATGATCAGGAGATACAGCGGAATAAAACTCAGGGCGGAGATCAGCAGAGAAATACCTGTTGCGCCACCGTCAATAAATCCATTGGAAAGCAGGAAACCCTTGAATCCAAAGGCCGCCGAAAAGACCCCCATCAGGATCAGCAGAAAATCCCGGGCTGTGTGCCGGATCGTGATCAGCATTTCGCGGTAGCTCCGGGCCTGCTGGTAAGGCGATGCCGGCCCATCCGGTCCCTGTTTACCAGGAACTGTTTTCAATGCTTTTCGTGTAATCCATTTTTTCCAGTAGGCGCTCATACCGTATTATCCCGAACTTTTTCAAATTTACCAAATAATTTCCTGCAACGATCTCCGGAGAGAGAATAAGCGCCCATTTAAAAAGAAGGGGCCCTTCTGCCATAATTTCCCCGGTAATACTTAACTTTTGCGGCATGAAACCTATTCCTTTATTGCTGCTCCTGCTGTGGCAGCAACTCCTGTCCGGGCAACCCGCCCCGCTTCAGCAAAAAGCCGTCCTGGTAAAAAGAATGATCGAACTGAACCACCTGTCCCCCCGGCCGGTGGACGACAGTTTTTCACTCAGTATGTTTAAAACGATCCTCAACCGGGCCGATGGCCGCCGGCTCCTGTTTACGGATCCCGAATACAAATCCCTGCAGGCATACAGTCTGCAGCTGGATGATGAACTGAATAATAAGGGCTGGGCTTTTTATGATCTCTTTTCTTCCCTTTACCGGAAAGCGATCAAAAGGGCGGATTCCATAATTACCAGGGTCACGGCGAAAGCCTTTGATTTTACAGTGAGCGAGACCGTTACCAGCGGGAAAAGGGACCAGTTCCTTTTTGCGGCCGATATTCCGGCTCTTGCCGGTCGCTGGAACCGGAACCTGAAATTTAAGGCGCTGGATCTGTTATTTGATAGGACCGGGGAAGATAGCAGTACAACCTCCCTGCAAACCGTGATCAAGGCATCAGAAGTTAACGTAAGGGAGCAGCTGAGGAAAACTGAAATAAGAAACCTGAAGCGGATCATTGAACATCCGACCGGGGTGGAGGGCTATATCACCGAATTATACCTGGATGCACTGGCAGAGAGTTTTGATCCGCATACCAATTATTTTTCTCCGCAGGGAAAACAGGAATTCCAGGAACAACTGAGTACGGAGGCCTTGTCGCTGGGTCTTGACATCGACGAAAATGAAAAAGGGCAGATCACCGTGGATAAACTGGCACCCGGGGGACCCGCCTGGAAATCGGGTGACCTCAACAAGGGAGATGTGATCCTGAGTATCCTTTGGGAAGGAAAAGAAACAAAGGATATGACCGGGCTGGGATTGCAGGAAGCGCAGGAGGAGCTGGATCGTTCAGCCGAAGGGAAAATAATGATCCGGGTCCGGAAAACGGACGGAACGATCCGGACCGTGATGCTGCGTAAGGAAAAAATTGAGAACGAGGAGAACGTGGTAAAAGGCTTTGTGCTGGAAGGGGAGAAAAAGATCGGTTATATATTATTACCCGGTTTTTATACGGAGTGGGAAAACGAGACCGGCTCCAGTTGCGCCAATGATGTGGCCAAGGAAATCGTAAAACTGAAAAAGGAAAATATCGAGGGGCTGATCCTCGATGTGCGTTATAACGGGGGCGGTTCTGTAGGAGAAGCCATGGATATGATCGGCATTTTTGTGGATGAGGGTCCGCAGGCCGGGATCCGGACAAAGGAGCCGAAGATCGTTTACCTCAAGGACCCCAACCGGGGAACGATCTATTCAGGTCCCCTGGTTTTGCTGGTCAATGGGCAAAGCGCCTCCGCCTCGGAAATGCTGGCTGCGGCCCTGCAGGATTATAACCGGGCGGTGATTGCGGGGAGTCCCACATTCGGAAAGGCCACGATGCAGCAAATGAGGGCCCTGGATACCGCGATGAAAAAACCACCCATGAATGACAGGGGAATGGATATGGTGAAGATCACTACGGGTAAATTATACAGGCTGAACGGGGAGTCGGTGCAGCAGAACGGGGTACAGCCCGATGTGTACCTGCCCGATGCGTTCGACGCGATTGAGTACCGGGAAAAATTTTTGCCCAATGTGCTCAGCAGTGAGCCCATTGCAAAGAACAGTTATTATAAACCGCTGCCGTCCCTGCCGGTCAATGAACTGGCGGCCCGGAGTGCGGTCCGCATCCAGGCCGATGATAATTTCCGGGATATCCGGCGGATCATTGCCCTGATGATCGCCCGTAGGGAGCGAACGGAGACCATCTCCCTGAAATGGGAGGAGTTTGAGAAATGGGCCCGGCAAAATGAAACGGAAAGGGAGGCGTTGAAAGGGACCGGCCTGGCTTCGGGCAAAATCTTTAAAGTGGGGAATCATAACCTTGACAGGGCCCTGCTGGCCAATAACGAATATGCCCGGGAGCTGAACCAGCAATGGCTGGAAGATATCGGGGAGGATATTTATATCCAGGAAGCCTTTCTTGTTTTATGTGATTTGATTAAATTGCGTTAACCTTATACTAAACCTGAACCGATCATGCATTTTTTTCCCCGCACCGTCCTTGGCTTATTTATTCTTTGTTTATTTATCCGTCCTTCCTTCAGCGCCGCCCAGTCCTTTGATACACCGGTTGATTACCTGGAGTTTATCGGCAAGGCCAACGAGCAGCTGACCCTGAAGTACATGGTATATATCAGCAGCATGTCGCACGGCAAGAGTGCCCGCAAAGTGGAGAAGCGCCGGCTGGAAGTGCTGGATGCGATCACCAATACCCGGATGAATGTGATGGGGATGCCGCCATATAAAGGCGATAAATCCTTCCGGGATACCACGGCAGTTTACCTGAAGATCCTGTACAGTGTCTTTAACGAGGATTATAGCAAGATCGTGAACATGGAAGAGATCGCGGAGCAGAGCTATGACGCGATGGAAGCCTATATGCTGGCCCAGGAAAAGGCCCAGGAGAAACTGCAGCAGGCATCGCAGCGGCAGAATGAAACGCAGAAGAAATTCGCGGAGAAAAACAATATCCGGTTACTCGAAAATACATCGGAGCTGGAAGCCAAGATGAAGACCGCTTCGGATGTGATGCACCATTACAATGAAGTGTACCTGGTTTTCTTTAAAAGTTACAAGCAGGAAGCCTACCTGATGGAGGCCATTGGGAAGAAAAATGTGAACAGCATTGAGCAGAACAGCAATTCCCTCCAGGGCTTTGCGGAGGAGGGATTGGAAAAACTAAAGACCCTGAAGCCCTATGCCGGGGATGGTTCCCTGCTGAGCGCCTGCCGTACGATGCTCAATTTCTACAAGGAGGAGGCAAAGAAAAGCGCCGGCATCAGTGATTTTGTACTCAAGGAAGAAAATTTCAATAAGATCAAAAAGAAGTTCGAGTCCAAACCGGCCGGTAGCCGCACCCAGCAGGATGTGGATGAGTTCAACAAGGGGGTGAAGGAGATCAATGCCGGGGTGAATGCCTACAATGCCACGAACAATGAGCTGAATAAGAAGCGGGCCCAGTTCCTGGACGGATGGAACAGCACCGTGAAGCGGTATATGGATACCTATATTCCCGAGCAGCGGCGATAATTTTGACCCTGGCGGGGAAAACGCAAAAATTGGCGGGGGTATTTGTATAGTGAAAAGAAGCTGATATTCAGAGAGATGCTGTCATACGGGGGAATTGTTAGTGCGTAAATAAAAGTGTTGTGTGCAATATAATATGACCTCTAAGATTCTAACCATATTCTTTTTGTTGGCTTCAACAATAGCTTTTTCGCAAACCGATAAAGCTAAAAAAGACAGTGCTACAAAGCTTGTTTTGGCAGACACAGTTAAAGCAAATAAATCTGACACTATTTATATAACTAAGGATAGACTCGTTGACAAAGAATTAAGAATTGTTCTAGAAGAAACAAACAGGCCAGACTACTTTAAATATATCTTACCAATTCTGACGCTTTTATTGGGTATTGGAATAAATAAATATCTTGATTATCTAAAGGATAGAAAGCAAATAAAAAAAACAGGTGAAAGGTGGAAGGCAGAATTAACTAGCCTTGAAATGCCAATTACAAAACAGATTCAATATTTAGAAGACTTTTTAGCTGAGCATAACAAAGAAGTTTTTGGTGTTCCTAAACTAAGCATAGTCACTTCATTAGACTGTGAGGTTTTTAGTTCTCTTGGTAAAACTGATTTTATCAAATTTATCCAAAGCAGTTTATCAAAGGATTATAAAGATTCGGTTATATTCTCAAGCAAAGTATCCTCATTTATATCAATCGTAAAGAGTAATACTGAAAACGTAAGGCTTAAGTTTAATGAGTATTTAGATGGCACGTCATCACACACAACAAAACTTTCGCTAGGGTTACAAGAACTGCTAATAGAATTTGCTGACTTCGGAGTTAAAATTGAAAAAGAAGTAAATGGAGACCCTATTCAGCATCCAGGCTATGCAGGACTTCTTGAACTTTTTGACAACGAGATAGCGCCCAAGTTACAAACAGGGGATTATGATATTTATGAACTTGAAAAGAAATTCTTTTTGCCTTTGTTCAATTTACTCGGACATATGAGATTAGATGACCGTACAAAAAAAATGGCTGATATAGCAAGTGGATGCATGAGCAGTATTAAGGGAATCAAAATGGAGAAGAAATATTTATCAGAAAATATCACAACATTGATTTCTCATTATAAGGACGACGTAAAAGACCTAAACGAAATTCTAACAGAATTAAATTAGAAAATCTTCATCTAATGATTAGCTACACCTTTTTGCATAATATTATTTACACACTATGTTTGTAATCTCTCCTACAGACAATACTTGGTTTCAATTTCTAAAGGACACAGGATTAAATTCATTTGTCAACTTTTGGACACCCACACCATGGAATGTTAAAAAAT
Source organism: Sphingobacteriales bacterium (assembly GCA_016192105.1). GTDB lineage: Bacteria > Bacteroidota > Bacteroidia > Chitinophagales > Chitinophagaceae > JJ008. The sequence continues at coordinate 8,907 of JACPUV010000031.1, forward strand.
TAAATCAGGGTGACAGGTGGTATTTTCTTTTAAAATCACCAATACGACAAATTGGAGGCTTTGGAGAATTTTATGAGTACAAAAATTTGACAGCCAACGAAGCTTGGAGTGAGTTTGGACAAAGAAACGGTTGTGTTGACAAAGCTCAATTCATTGACAGAATACAAACATACATTGATAAAAACAGCGAGTCGTTTGGCGGTAAATCAATCGACATCAATACTTATGAAATTGGTTGTATCGTTTTAGTCAATTGCCAGTATTGGGACGAAGAAAAATATCTTAGACCTGAAGATTTTCAAATTGATTTCGCTACTCAAGTTGTTAAATACAAATACTTTGACCAATACGATCCTTTCACAATTCAAATTGACAGTTCCGACAATTTCAATTTAGTTAACGAACCCAGAGAAGAATACAAACGAGAAGTCAATCAACGAAAAGGACAAAGTGAATTCAAAGGAAAAATATTAAAAGCCTATAATAACAAATGCTGCATTACAGGTGAAACTTGTCCTGAACTTCTTGAAGCAGCACATTTACAATCTTACTTGACAGAATCTTCAAATCATATTCAAAACGGAGTCTTGATTAGAGTTGACCTGCATCGTTTGTATGACAGCGGACTTTTGTTTATTGATAGTAACTATATCGTTCACATAAGTTCTCTAATTCAAAGCACAACTTACCAGCAATATAATGGGCAAAGAATTTCATTGCCAGACAATCCGAATTCTTATCCATCAAAAGAAACTTTGGAATTGAAAAGACCAAACTTTCGACAATGAAGAAATACTACACACAACATTGGTATTGCCAATAGTGGGGCTTGACATTGGAACAATCAGCAGCGTAATTCTGTTGTACTGCGGTTCGGGGCTCGACGAATAAAGCCCAGCTTTAGTTCTTAATATTTAACTTTATCAAAAAGCCAGGCAGCGGTTCCGGCGGACGGAATTCTATTTCCCCACCATCGGCAATACCCCGGCGTTGGCCGCTATATTAAAACAACTTAATCATTCAAATGGGACATTGGGGAACAGGAATATCATCAAACGACACCTTTATGGAAGTATATGAGACATACTTTCATTACTATAATCACAACTTGTCCATTGCTGACATTAAAGAAAGATTAAAGTCTGATTTTGCAGAGACAATATCTAATATGCAAACAGCAAACGACTATTGGTTTGCTTTGGCTAAGGCGCTTTGGGAATGCAAAGAGTTAGACACCTACACCTTTGAAAAGGTAAAAGCAATTATAGAAAGCAGGCTGGACTTAAAAATTTGGCGAGAGTTGGAAGCATCAGAAAAAGATTTAAAGGCAAGAGAAAAAGCTCTTGCTAATTTTCTTGCAACAATTTCAACTGAAAAGGAGAAGCCCAAGGCAAGAAAGAAAATTATTTACTACTCAGGTTATTATGATAAAGGAACATGCCTCGCAATTAAAATGAAGAATGGTAACTATGGAGGGCTTTTAGTTCTTGAAAAGGAGTATGATACATTGGAAGGGGCAAATTATGTTGCAGCTACTAATATAAATTTGGCACGGGTTCCAACGACTGACGATTTTAAAAAAGCCAAAATCTTGACTGGTAGGCATACTGATTCTCTTGGTTATTTTCGAGAATACTTTTGGATATTCGTTTTCGAGGCAAAATATAAACGATATAACAAGGAAATTGACAACTGCTTTATCAATGTAGGTACTATCCCCATTGGCAGAGTTTTTGAAAAGCATTTTGAAACACCCTTTCAACACAGTGACATTTGGACTCACTGGATAAATGTGGTGGAAGAAGCACTAAACAAAATAAGCAATGGAGAAAAGGAAAATATATCTGCAACCGTTGAAGAGTGGATTAACAATACAGCAGCCAACAAAAGTAGTGCTACACGCGGGGCTTGACACTTAAACAGGCGGTATCCGGATTCTCCGGTTTCATTACAAGCTATCCCTAAAGCCGCTATAAAGTAATAGCCGGTAAGACGGGAAGTATTGGCTTCCAACTACTACTTGCTTACCGTCTTATCGCCTTCCCGGCAAAAAATACTTTTGAGATGGCTTCCGGTCAATGGGTTTATAAAAATACCGGACTGCAGAACTTGCCCGGTATTATCCCGGTCGGGTTATAATTTCGCCTTCCACTCATTATATTTCATTACTACCATAAAAAGGCTTTCTTTTTTCCCCAAGGTTTTGATAAAATCCTCTTCCAGTTCAAGGTACTTTATAGCGTCCGGTAATTTCATCAGGAGAGGGTATTGGTCCGATATATAAATAAACCCTTTGGATGGGTGCTGGAAGACAATATCCCTTTTTGTACCATTGCCATCATATTCGGTCCTGCCATTATTCTTTTTCGACATTTCAATTTCCTGGAACAGGGAATAGACGGGAAGGGCGCCGTTCAGGCTGCGCAGGACAAAATAGACGCCATCCGGCGCCACATCACCGGTGGCGGGAATCAGGTATAGCTGCTTATTGGCACTTGCGTCCCAGGTTATAAAGTCATAGGAATGGCCATTGTATGTAAAACCGAAGCCCTTTACTTTCAGGCGGTCTGTCTTTTTGTACTTAATCCCGTCTTCCGAAAATTTAAAGTCGAAGGTCAGTTTGCTGTATTCGATCGCTGCGGATTCGTCCGGCACTTTTCCGGAAAGCGGATCGAAGTTTTGACCGGAGGAGGCCCCGATTTTTATTTTTGGTTTAAGGGGGACCTGTATTTTACCACGGATCGTGTCTCCTTTTTTGCTGATATAATAGCCGTCGGATTCCTGGGCCATTATTGCTGACATACTGAAAAGTGAAAGGAGCAGGATAGGGAAGATTTTTTTCATGCAGGTAAAATAAGAAAAAGGGCCCAAAACTCATTGTGCCGCTGGTAAAGCCCGGATGAAATCCAGTTGTTTCCGCGGCCTGGCAGCGGGAAAATCCGGCAGCCCTGGGAGTACCGCCGGTGAGGTCATTATGGCAGAAATAAAGGATGCTTTCAGCAATAGCACAACAGTTAAAATGGGTGACGTTCAAAAAGAAGGGGTTCACCATCAGAAGGTACAAAAAGCCCTCTCGGGGGAAAGGGCTTTCTTATGATTGATACGCTGATTAATTCATCCGGATCACCCGTTGCCCTCCCGAATTATTCCGGCTCATTTCTTCCAGCATTTTATCCCGCTCTTTTTTAAATTCTTCCTGGGTGTATTTTTTCTTACCCGTGGGTTCTTTTACAACCGCCAGGTCGGCGGTTTCGGAAAGGCTGCTGGCCTTATAAACCTGGTCGCCGTTTCTGATATCCAGTTCGAGAATGAGACCGGGCAATTGCCCCTGGAATTCAGAAGGTCCGGCGGATACGGGGATATCCATCGCAAACCAGGCCAGGATCTTGGCGGTGTCATCGATTTCTTTTCTCTCTACCTTGCCATTGTCCATATTCATCGTCATGCGTTTGCTGATCCGGACGGCTTCCGCCAGCATGCAATTGTGGTTGAGGATGGTCTTTGATTCGCCGGTCATCTTCCACCTGAGTTTTGTGATGGTATCGTCAATAATAAAGATCTTGTCGAATAATTCTCTTTTCTCCACCCGGCGGCCCTTGTCAAAATTATTGTACAGCACATCGTTGCTGCCGGCCACGAACATTCTTACCTGCATTCCTTCGCCACCGATGGAAGCGCCATCGTCATCATTTTCCTGCTCGGCCTGTTTCCAGAGCGATTGGTTGTTGCCGAATACCAGTTCGTATTTATCCGTACGGCTGCTGGGCATCTGCTGCTCCATGCCGCCGGGCATACCGGAAAAACTGAATTGCAGTTTGACCGTGCGGTCATAAGTGACTTTTCCCTGTTTTTGCTGGGCCTGCATTGAAATTACTGCGAACAATAACCCGGTGGCAGTCATCCAATATTTTCTCATGGTTTAATAATTTGTCCAAAACTAAATCCCCTTGTTCTCCCCGGAGGTTAAGCCACCTTTCATTAAGGTTAATAAAGGTTAAGAGCCCTTTTCCCGGGCTGGGGGATTGCCTACTTTTGTTGGGCAATGAGACGCCGCCGGTTAATACCCGCTTCTTTCCTGATGCTGATTTCCATCCTGGGGATCGCTGCCTTCCAGTTTTACTGGCTGAAGCAGAACTATGACCGGGAAGAAAAAGGACTGTCCATCCGGGCCGAAATGCTGTTCCGCGAATCGGTGTTCAAACTGCAGGTATCCAAACTGAAACTGGACGGTGTACGATCTGACAGTACGGGAGATAAAGGGGTGCGGATCTTTATCGGGGATGAAAAAAAAACCAGGTTCCGGTACCGCCCCAATGAAGAAGTGGTCTCCACCATCAATGTGATCCGGGATAAACTGGCCGATTCCTTCCGGAAGGATGATTCAAAAGAGAAGAAGGCCATGCTGATCTCGATGCAGGCTTCGTCGGATATGACTGCCGGTAAGGATTCCCTGAAATTCGATATGGATATCCCTCCTCCGCCCGGCCCGGGAAATCATTTCATTAATCTCCTGTATGGAGTGGATTCGCTCCAGGACAGCCTGCGGGTTTCCGAAATCGATTCCGTTTACAGGATGGCGCTTAAAAAACAAGGGCTTTTCCTTCCTTTTACGATCACCCGGAAAGAAGAGGCCGGGGATCTTGAAAAGGAAGAAATCAACAGGATCACGATCGGGCTGGCCCACCCGATCTCGTACACTCTGCATTTGGGCAATACCTTTCCTTACCTGCTCCGCCGGATCGCCCAGCCCATACTTTTCTCCCTGCTCTTGCTGGGTATTACCATCCTGGCCTTCGTGCTGTTGTATAAGAACCTGCTGAAGCAACGGCGGCTGGCGGAACTGAAGAATGAGTTTATCAGCAATATCACCCACGAACTGAAAACGCCGATTGCCACTGTGGGAGTGGCCATCGAGGCCTTAAAGAGTTTCAATGCCATCGGGGACCCGGCCCGCAGCAGGGAATACCTGGATATTTCACAAAATGAATTGCAGCGCCTGAGCCTGCTGGTGGATAAAGTGCTCAAACTTTCCATGTTTGAAAACCAGGGGATCGAACTGAAGTATGAAACCGTCAACCTGCGGGGACTGGTAACCGAAGTGCTGGAATCCCTGAAACTGCAACTGGAAAAAAGCCGGGCGGAAGTGTCGGTGCAGTATGAAGGAGATACAACAATGCAGGGAGACCGCCTGCATTTGCTCAGTGTGGTATTTAACCTGCTGGACAATGCCATCAAGTACAGCAGGGAGCATCCCGTGATCAGCATTAACCTGAAGGGAGATGAAAACAGTATCGTCTTACTGGTACAGGACAATGGGATCGGGATCGCCCCCGAATACCAGGACAAGGTATTTGAGAAATTCTTCCGGGTGCCGCACGGGGATACGCACAATGCAAAGGGGTACGGGCTGGGACTGAGTTATGTGGCCCAGGTGATTAAAAAGCACAAGGGAACCATTGCCGTCGTATCCGAACCCGGAAAGGGAACATTGTTTACTATCCGTTTACCAAAAAATGCAGCATGAGCCAGACCAGAATATTATATGCAGAGGATGAACTCTTTCTCGGGAAGATCGTCCGGGAAAGCCTCGAAAGCCGGGGTTTTGAAGTGATCATGGAAGAGGATGGCGGCAAAGTAACGGACCTGTTTAAAAAAACAAAACCCGATATCTGTGTGCTGGATGTGATGCTGCCCAATAAAGACGGTTTTACCATTGCGGATGAGATCCGGGAACTGGACGAGGAAGTGCCCCTTATTTTCCTGACGGCAAAAACACAGACGGAAGATGTGGTGAAAGGCTTTACCGTGGGAGGCAATGATTATATCCGCAAGCCCTTCAGTATGGAAGAACTGATCATCCGGATTCAGCACCTGCTCCGGAATAAAATAACGCCCCCCCAAAAATTAAACGGCGGGGTGGTTACCATGGGTAAATTCAGTTTCCGGCTTAACCGCCAGGTGCTCAGCAACGGGAAAGAAGATAGAAAACTTTCTTTCCGCGAAAGTGAACTGCTGAAACTGTTATACGAAAACCGCGACCGGATCATTGACCGCCGCGATATCCTCAACCTGCTTTGGGGCAATGACTCTTTTTTCAACAGCCGCAATCTCGATGTCTATATCACCAAACTCCGGGGTTTCCTGAAAGAAGACCCTTCCCTGGAAATCATTACGATCAAGGGGGTGGGTTACCGGTTTGTAGTTAGTTAGTAGCCTGTAGCCGGTAGTCCCGTTGCCCGGGTATTATTTTTGCAATACCTGGGTTACGTTTATGAATTTCAATAATCAGTCAATACCCCGTTTTCTACCGGGGATATTTTTCCACTTTGTTTGACACCGGCTTCAATGACTTCAGGTAGGCATAGATCGCTTTCAGGTCCTTGTCCTCCATTCCCGCATAATCAGAGAGCGGCATGATGGTATTTTTCTTACCCGGATTGATAGCATAGTTTTTCTCTTCGCGGTAAAGTGTAAACTTATTCAGGAAGCGCTCTTCGGTCCAGGTGCCGAGCCCGGTGGCGGAATCGGGTGTGATATTGGCGGAATTCACTTTGAAATTTGGCACATTGAACGTATTGCCGCCGGCAAACATACGGGGAAAATCGGGTTGCCCCTTAACAATGGGGGTATGACAGTTGACGCAGTCCGCCATGCCAGTCAGGTATTCACCGTATTTCACCGGGTCACTTTCCGGGGGGCGAACATTGCTGTCAACAGAGGGCTGTAAGGCCTGGGCGGGATAAGCCATGCTGATTGGTATCATCAGCTGGCGGGGCGGTACTTTATTATTAATCGGTTTTAAAGTCCGGAGGTATGCGATAATATTCAGCAGGTCCTCTTTGGCCATCCGGTTATATTGCGCATAAGGCATGATGGGGAATAAGGTATCTCCTTTTTTATTGATCCCCTGGGTAATGGCTCTTAATACTTCCTCATCGGTCCAGGCCCCAATTCCTGTTTCCCGGTCTGGTGTGATATTGCGGCTGAAAATAGTACCCGGTATCGCATCGAGTATATTATGGTCAAATACGCCCCCGCCGCCACCTTCGGTACCGGGGACAACCGGACCGGAGAATTTGCTGAAATCTCTCATGCTGTGGCAATGGATACAGGCCGCCACATGATTGGCCAGGTAATCACCCCTTTCCACTGCTTTGGCCAGTGAGTCAGCCTTCGCTGTTTCGGGGGATGTTTTTTCAGTACTGTTATTATTACAGGAGGTAAACCAGGCGGCAACGGCTATGCAGGAGCACAGCGCTGCAAAAGCAATCAGCTTTTTCATAACGTTGGTTGGTGTTTAGAGGTGATGGTGATCCGTGAAAAAAGATACGGAAGTATTTTTAGAACTCCAACTCTTTAGATCAGAAGGCATAACCCATGCTAAAGGTCAGGGGGACCATCACCCCATCATTCTCAGGAAAGAGATTGCCGTTAGAGAAATGTGCAATCCGGATGCTGGCATTGATACTCTTCTTCTTACCTGCAAAAATGCCCATACCCATCATGTCCTTAAACGTGAATTTCTGCCCTGTGGCCAGCCCGTCCATTTTGGGTTTGGAGATAAAGGAGGGGCCCGCCACCGAATACTCCAGGTAGAAGTCCAGCGATCTGGAACGGATTGTATGAAAGCGCATGACCGGGTAGGCGGAAACCGTGAAGAAACGGGTCTGGTCCCGGTTGGTCTTCCAGAAAGCAGCCTCCACGCCCCAATCCAGCGAAAACACTTTGCGGCTGTGAAAAAGATTACGCTGGTAACTGATCAGTAAACCATGCTTTGCTTTTACCTCTCCGCCCCAGAATATGGGAATAACCCCCTGCGATACGAATTTATTCACTCCATAACCCAGTACATTGATTGCATAGCCCAGGGACAGGACCTGTTTGGGAAAATGATAACCCGCCGCTTTTACTTTCTCCACTCTTTCCTTTGAGAGCTCCCGCATAAAATAATGGAAGCCGGCCGAATAAAACAGGGTATGCGGCTGCATTTCTTTTTTGTTTTCCGGGGAATAGGTGGTACTCAGCTGCAGGTCCCATTTCGGATTTAATTTATACTGCAGACTGGCCCCGAATAAACCGGTGCCATAAGAGGCGCTCTTCACCACCGGCTGGTTATCCATTGTAAAACCCCGCCGCATGATCAGGGCCAGGCCCGCTTCGGTAAACAAACTGATCTTTTTAGCCAGGGGGATCTTCCCGGCGATGGTCAGCCCGGCTACATTCATCCACACGGTCATGGTCTTACCGCTGTTGTTTACATCCCGGTATTCCACCCATTTCACCGGGCGCATATAGGTGACCTGGGCTGAAATATTCTTATTGAACTCATGTCCCAGCAGGACGATCCGCACAGCCGTATGCGGTACTTTCACCGCACCCACCGTATTCCCGGGCAGGAGTTGCCGGGAGGAAAACGGGTATTGGATATAACCGATATTGACCCCGAAATAGGTATTCTTTAATGCGGGCGAATACTGGCCCCTGAATTCCTGGGCCGGAACAGAAAATGCGATAGAAAGCGCAAGGGAAAAAAATGCAATAAAAGGGTAACGGGTCTTCATTGAGTTCCTTGTTTTCATAACAGTTTGATAACGTTCAGCGCAGGATCCAGTAATAACAGGGAGGCGCTGTATCCCTTTTCAATCTTACCTAACCGATCTTCCATCCTCATCACCCGCGCAGGATAGAGGCTGCACATCCGGATGGCTTCCCCCAATTCCACACCTGCATATTGAAGCAGGTTTTGCATGGCTTTGTTCATGGTCAGGGCGGAGCCACTCAGTGTATCGTTCGCTACATATTTATCGCCGTTCCGTTCATGCCGGTAATAGCCAGACCCGGTATCGGTAACGGCATCCGTGATCACAAACAGCCTTTCTCCCATCGTTTTTTTCGCGATCCGGATCGCTGCATAATCCACATGGTGTCCGTCGGGAATGATACTGGCCATCACCTGCTCATCATCCATCGCGGCCCCCGTCAGTCCCGGTTCCCGGTGCTGCAGCGGGCTCATGGCATTGTATAAATGGGTTACTGCCCGGATGCCGTTTGCAAAACCATTTTTGGCCTGTGCATACGTGGCATTACTGTGACCGGCAGCAACCACCACCCCATAGGATTGAATCAGCAAAATAAGTTCTTTACTCACTACTTCAGGAGCAAGGGTGATTATTTTTATTACACCTTTTCCGAATTCAAGTAATTTTTCCGCTTCTTCCAGGCTGGGGGAATGAATCAGTTTTTCAATATGGGCTCCTCTTTTTACCGGGTTGATCCAGGGACCCTCAATATGGAGACCCAGGATGCAGTCACCACCCTGCTTCCAATAAGCCCGTATCGCTTCAATACATTGATGAAACACTTCGTATGTATTCGTCGCCACGGCGGGCAGGCAATAAGCGGCACCTCCCTTGCGGCAATAATCGCTCAATTTGGAAAGTGAATCCGTATCCGGGTAAACGGCCAGTAATTTTCCATAAGCCCCATAGATCTGCAGGTCAATAAATGCGGGAACCAGCATGCTGTTTCCAAAATCTTCAAGGGGGCTGGCGGCGGGCAATTCAGTTGCCGGAAGCAGGTCTGTAATGATCCCCGCTTCTGTTACCACCGCATAGTTTTCCAGCCAGTGTTCACCGGTGAAAATGCGGTTTGCCGTAAAGATTTTTGGATCGGCCATTGGGATGGAAAGATAATTGGATTTTAATAAATCAGCCTTGCCCGTGGTGGACAAACTGAGCAGGGACCAGGGCTGGGCTCAAAAAGACTCAATCCTCACTTTTCAGTTTTCAATTTACATTGGAAGGACCTGTCAACCAGTTAACCGGTCAACTCAGCAACTAATTATCCTTAAAACTCTCCCTTGTATAAATTCCCGGCTGCGCGTGATCGCCTTCCTGGAAATCGAAACTGACAAGGCGGATACCCGGCAATTCGGTAAAGTTGTACACCACTTCCGCCATGTAAACGGTAGAGCCGGAAGAACCCATTTGCTGGGTGAGGTAATTGGCATCCGCGATCTTCAGAAACAAAGTATCACCCGATGTCTTTACATAATCCAGTTTGACGGATGGATTGTTGTTATTGAGATAGCTGATGATATTTTCAGCGGTCAGGGTATCCATTTCAGGAGCGATCGTTTTTTGCATCACAAGGTTACCTGTGGAGTCCTGGTCAATTTTCCACATATTGATCTCGGCGTCAGGTAATTCAGCCGGTTCGCTTTTATTGCTGCCGCAGGCGAAAAGAATAAGTCCTAACCCCAGTAGATAGAAATTGGCTTTCATAATCGGTCATTTGTTACCTAAAGATACTGGCAAATATTGCTCAGCGGCCCAGCAGGAACGTTAAAGGTATATGCAGGCGCTTATGCCAGGCTTTTTCACTATGGTCTTCTCCGGGAAATTCCCGGGTTATCCAGTTCCGGCTGGTAAAACCCCTGTTTTTCATCAGGATATCCGCTTTTTGCTGGAGGGGCGGGTATAGGGCATCCAGGGTTGCCGTGCCATAATCAAAATATATTTTATGGGTGGCGGGGTCTGGCAGCTGTTTCTCCATGTATTTCAGAAAAGCGGCAGGGACCGGGTTCTTTTCCATCGTGAACACACCGGGCCAGTGGGTGGAGAGACAGGCAGCTCCTCCAAAAATGCCGGGGTATTCACAAATGGCATAGAGTGATATCAGTCCGCCCATGCTGCTGCCGGCGATAAATGTATGGGAGCGGTCTTTATAAGTGGAATATACGGAATCAATAAAGGGTTTGAGTTCTTTGATCAGGAATTGCAGGTACTTGTCGGACTGCACCGGGTGATTATTAAAAACAGCGGCGCCATTGCTGCGGCCCGCGGCATAGATACTGTCCTGCTCCGTTTTTGTCAGTAATTCAAATGCTTTTTGCGGGAAATAATCGGCATGCCTTGTCTCCCCGTTGCTCCAGATCCCTACAAGAATCAGGTCCTTTATCTTTTTTTCCTTTAAGAGGGAGGCGATCACGTCCTCCGCATCCCAGGCCTGTTTATTCCAGGTAGTGCCGGAGTCGAAGAGCATCTGGCCATCGTGCATATACAGCACATTGTATTTTTTATCGAAGGTATAGCCATCCGGCAACCAGACATCCACCGTCCGGGGGGTAACATATACAGAAGGAAAGTTTTCCTGTCTTTTTAAGGTCCCGGACGCCAATACAGGTAATTGAGCAAAGGACAGGGCCGTGGTAATGATGGACAGCAGGAGGGCAAATAATCGTTTCATGTGCTAAGTGGCTGGTAATATTATATTCCCGGGCAGGCAGGACGGGTTCTCTTATCAGGAAATGGGCCGGCTGATGAAGGTACACGGTTTTATGTATATCCGGCAGGAAGCAATCTGTCAGCCCTTGTTCAGGCTTTATGTTGCTGCCGGACCGGCTGTTGAAAGTCATTGCTACCCGTGACATAAGTTACTGTGAAATATTCAATTATTTGCTTTTTTACACTCTTTGTCTCGTGCAGGATACCGGCTGTTTATCCGGTAAGCGGTACTATAGGAAATGGCAACACATGCAGGACTCCGAATTGATACGATCTGTTTTGCAGGGCCGGGTAACCCTGTTCACTCAATTGGTAAAAAAATACGAAATACCTGTTTTTCGCATCATCATGGGTTTATTACATAATAAGGAGGATGCTGAGGAAGTGACCCAGGATGTATTTGTAAAAGTGTATCAGTCACTGGACCGTTTTGCCGGGCGCTCTTCTTTTTCCACCTGGCTGTACCGGATCGCCATTCATACCGGTATCAATTTCCTTCGTAAGAGAAACCGCCGGAGCATTTGGGAGCGGGCCGCAGACCTGGTCGGTTTTGCTTCGTCCGAAAAAACAGCTGAGCAGCTGCTCAGTGAAAAATCAGATGCGGAGTATATCCGACAGGCATTGGATTCGCTTCCCGAAAAACAACGGCTCGCCTTTATCCTCACCCGGTATGAGGAACTGCCGCAGAAAGAAGTGGCTGACGTATTGGCTATTACGGAAGGGGCGGTGGAGCAACTCCTGATCAGGGCAAAAAACAATCTCCGGAAAAAACTGGAAAATAAAACGGCCGCCCCATAGGATTTCAGTTCCGCGGGCTGTCTAATCATTTACTCAACGGGTATGGAAAAACAAAAAAATTGGAAAGCGTTGATTGACCAATTGGTAAAAGAGGAGCGGGAAACAGCCTTCAATCCTTATTTATCAACCCGGATCATGGCCGCCATTACCGAAAAGGAAACCGGCAAAGCAGTGTACCTCCCAACTGTACCGAAACTGGGGCTTGCGCTGCTCAGCCTGCTTGTGGTAGTGGGAATGGGGGTTGGTGCGGGGAGTCTTTACCATGCTCCGGCAGACCCCGGTGTGGTGCTGGTGAATGATCACAACGCAGAGCACTTTGGATTTTATACACAGCCGGAAGAAGAACAATGACAATGATCCGTAAAACACAAATACTGACCTGGCTTGTGATCCTGCTGATGATCCTGAATGCCGTTACGATCGGCACCATCCTGTATAATAATTACCGGGAGGAAAAAGCCGAAACCGGTATCCGGATCCAAACGCCGCAGGGTGGCAATGTGATCAATGGCCGTTTTTTCCGGCAGGAGCTGGGCTTTGATGCGGCGCAGATGGAAGTATTCCGCGAAGCCAACCAGCAATTCCGCCCGGTTACCATGGGACTGACTTTTCAGATTGATTCCCTGAAAGAAGAGATGTTCCGCCTGCTCCGGCAAGTGTCCCCTGATACTTTACAACTGAACCGGTTATCCGTTCGGATCGGAGAAATGCACGGAAGGCTGAAGGCGGAAACCTTCCGGTTTTATATTCGGGTGAAAGCAGTGTGTACACCACCGCAGGTACAAAAACTGGAGCAGGTATTCCGCCCCCTGTTCAGCAATGAAGGCCTCAGCGTTCCGGCCGGTCTTTATCACCAGGGGCCCGGGCATAATCAAAACAGGGGGATAAGGAAATAAAAAGAAAAAGATCCGGAAAAAGGAAAAATCAATAAGATGAAACGAATCCTTGTCACAATTATCACTGCTGTAGTTACACTAACAGGCATTGCCCAGCAAACAAATACACTGAGCCAGGCCGATAAAGACGGGCTGCTTTTTATGCAGGAAGAAGAAAAACTGGCCAGGGATGTATATGATTCCATGTATAGTCAATGGGGGCTGATGCCTTTTGGGAATATCCGTCAGAGCGAGCGTGTTCACCTGGACTGGGCTAACAAGCTGATCGGTAAATACGAACTTATTGTTTCTGCTGTACCGGCTGAAGACCGGCCGGGTGGTTTTAGAAATAAACTGCTGCAACAGTTTTATAAGGAGTTGATTCGTTCCGGGAGCAAATCAACGACCGGAGGCCTGCAGGCGGGTGCCCTCATAGAGGAAGCGGATATTGCCGACCTGGATCAACGAATGGCACAAACCACAAAGGAGGATATTCTTGCGGCCTATCAATACCTGAAAACGGGATCTGAAAATCACCTGCGGGCTTTTGTACGCAACCTGAGAATGCGGGGAGTTGAGTATATCCCGGTAAAACTGGATAAAAATCGGTTTGATTCCATTATTTCCGGAGCGAATAGAAACTCAGGATGCGGGAAGGGCGGCGCTAACTGCAGAGGAATAACCGGGCAAAATTGTAATTGATAATCGTAAGCAGTTTTCAACCGGGACGGTTCAATATCCCGGAATAGATTAAAACCCTAATTTTTAATATATGAAAAGGTTACTCATGGTGGCTCTGCTTTTTGCGGGGCTGAATGGTGCTTTGTCTGCACAAACCACCCAACCCGGAACAGCTGTACCCGGGACCAATAAAAACAGCAGCACTTATGTGGATACCAACAAGAACAATGTATGCGATAACTATGAAAACAGGACCCGGATTCTTGCCGGCAAGGGCCAGGGCCGCAGGGCCGGATATGGTTGGGAGAACCGGCAGAAACGTTGCAATTTAAATACCCGGGGTACCTGCAGAAGAAGGGCCTGAGCCGGGTAACCTGCCAGAAAATACCGGTTGCCGGGTCCTCGTAATGCCGGTATTTTTAATTCCCCGGAGCTGAGGCATAATTTTACAGGTATGAATATCACAATAAGAGGATGGAAGCAGGAAGACCTGGAAGACCTGGTCCTGCATGCAAACAATATTAACGTGTGGAATAACCTCCGGAATTATTTCCCGTTTCCTTACACGGAGGAACACGGAAAAGCCTGGCTGGATAAAGTAGTGGACAAGCTGCCAGCCATTAATATGGCCATTGACGTGGATGGGCGGGCCGCCGGGGGAATTGGCATGATCCTCAACAGTGATATCTATATCAAATCAGCTGAGATTGGGTATTGGATCGGAGAGCCTTATTGGGGTAAAGGAGTGGCAACGGAAGCACTAAGGCAAATGACCGCCTATGCGTTTTATTATTTCGACCTGGTGCGCCTGTATGCGGAAGTGTTTGAAACGAACAAAGCATCTATGCGGGTATTGGAGAAGAACGGTTATTACCTCGAAGGCGTAAGAAGAAAAGCCGTGTTTAAAAACGGGGTGCTTATGGATGACTATATCTGGGTCCGGCTCCATGCCTGAAAGATCTTGTTTAAATAGAAATATTTTTTCCGGTTAAACCGGCAAAGGCTGTTACCGGTCCAGGGCGCTTAATTCATATTTATAAGTTCCGATAAAATTTCCTGCACATGTATCTCCGAAAAAATATTGCAACCAGCGAATCGGGCTTCATTTTTAACCCTTCCACCGGTGATTCTTATTCGGCGAATCCGGCCGCTGCTGAAATCCTGCAACTGCTTAAAGAGGGAAAGACCGTATCAGCTATCCGGAGCCATTTTCTGGAGAAATACGAGGTGGACCCGGTGCGGCTGGAAAGGGATTGGGACGATTTCTTCAACCAGCTCAAAGAAGCCGGTCTGTTGGAAAACTGAATGAAAATCGTATGAAAACAGCCGACAACCTGCTCACCATTGCCGTTACCGGGCTAAATGCAATTGACAGCCCCGGCCCGGGCATTGCCGTTATCCGCGGCTTAAGAGAAGGGCTGGACAGGCCGGTCCGGATCATCGGTTTGTCATACGAAACCCTGGAACCCGGTATTTATATGCGGGAACTGGTGGATAAAACCTACCAGGTTCCCTACCCGGCCGCAGGTTCCGCCGCCCTGCTCAACCGGCTTCACTATATACATGAAAAAGAAAACCTGCAGCTGGTCATTCCCAATTTTGATGCGGAGCTCAATAATTTCATCCGGATCAGCCCGGAACTGAAGGCAATGAGGATATCCAGTTTTCTTCCCACTGCGGAGCAGCTGGGAGCACGGGATAAAATAAATCTGTACCGCTTTGGTAAAGAGCACCGGTTTCTGGTTCCGCGCGACCGGATCATTTATTCACCGGCAGAGCTGAAAGAATGTGCAGAGACCCTGGGGTACCCGCTGGTGGTTAAGGGAAAATTTTATGATGCAGTGCTGGCCTATACGATGGAGCAGGCAGAAAAAGCTTTTTATAAAATAATGGCCAAATGGGGGTTGCCCGTTATCGTGCAGGAGTTTATCCAGGGTACAGAGGTGAATATTGCCGTACTGGGTGACGGAAAAGGGAATACCGTTAGTGCCATCCCCATGCGGAAATTATATATAACAGATAAGGGAAAGGCCTGGGCCGGGATCACCCTTGAAGATGCGTCCCTGATCCGGCTGGCCCATGATTTTATCAGTGCCACCCAATGGCGGGGAGGTTGTGAACTGGAAATCATGCGGACAAAAAATGAGGAGTTGTACATTATGGAGATCAATCCCCGTTTTCCTGCCTGGATCTATCTCAGCGCCGCCGCCGGTCAAAACCAACCGGCTGCGCTGGCAAGGATGGCCCTGGGTGAAGAGCAACCGGTATTCGAACACTATGAGGCCGGGAAGATATTTATCCGCTATTCCTGGGATATGATTACGGATATAAACGCGTTTCACCAGGTCAGTGGCAAAGGCGAGTGGTAAACAGTCATGAATAACAAGCATCAATTAAAACCTGAATTATGAATAAGCAGGTATATGAAAGTCCCTCCATTCAAAAAATGAACGGGGGACTGATGAATAAATTCGGAACGAGATCGAGTTATGAACCGGTGAAGCAAATTGACGGAGTAGCTGTAAATTTTTTGATGGAGCAATTTGGCTCTCCTTTGTTTGTACTAAGTGAAAGAACGATTCGCCGCAGCTACCAGTCAGCAGTCCGCGCCTTTAAAACCCGTTACCCCAAAGTACAGTTTGCCTGGAGTTACAAAACGAATTATCTCAATGCGGTTTGCCGGATTTTTCACCAGGAAGGAAGCTGGGCCGAAGTCGTCAGCGGTTTTGAATACCGGAAGGCGGTCGGGAACGGGGTGCCCGGGCATAAAATAATTTTCAACGGACCGGGGAAAACAGATGAGGAACTGCGGGTAGCCGCCAACAACGGTTCACTGATCCATATTGATCATTTTGACGAGCTGTACCAGTTGATTGCGCTCAGCGATACGCTGGATAAAAAGCCCAAAGTGGCCATCCGGGTAAATATGGATACCGGGGTGTACCCGCTCTGGGACCGCTTTGGTTTTAATTATGAAAACGGCCAGGCAGCGGAGGCCCTTGGTAAAATTACAGCATCGGGGAAACTGGAACTGGCCGGATTGCACTGCCATATCGGGACCTACATGCTCTCCCCGGATGCCTATGTAAAGGCCGTTGAAAAGTTGGGTGACCTTGCCTGGAAGTGTAAAACCGAACTGAACAGCCCGGTCCGGTACATAGACCTGGGTGGGGGATTTCCTTCCACCAATACATTAAGGGGATCCTTTCTTCCGGGGCCAGATACTGTGCCGCCGGTGGATGAATTTGCCGAAGCCATCACATCCCGGCTGCTGAAATTGGGATTTGGGGCTGAAGAGTTGCCCCTGCTGTTACTCGAAAGCGGGCGCGTACTTGTGGATGATGCCGGTTTTCTTTTATCAACGGTACTGGCAGGTAAAAGATTACCTGATGGCCGCCGTGCCATCATCCTGGATGCCGGCGTTAATTTATTGTTTACATCCTTCTGGTATGACCACCCCGTTTCTCCTGCACAGGATTTCACCCATCATACCGAGGATATGGCATTGTTCGGCCCGCTCTGTATGAATATTGATGTACTGAGGCAGGGGATCAACCTGCCCTTACTGAACCGGGGTGACCGGGTCGTGGTGCATAAAGTGGGGGCCTATAATATGACACAGTGGATGCAGTTTATACAGATGCGGCCCAATGTGGTCCTGATTGATGAAGAGGGCGGGACCCACCTGATCCGGCAGGCAGAGGACCTGGCTTACCTGGAGCAGCTTGAGAAAACACCGGAACACCTGAAAGAAATAAACCTGTAAACGGGACGGTGAGAAAAAAAACTGTTATATCATTTGCGGAGCAGGTCAGTACCACGGTACTGAACAGTTACTCCATGCTTTTTTTCAGCAATAGACGGTTTTTCGCTTTGCTGGTTCTGCTGGTTTCCTTCTTAAATCCTTATACTGGACTTGCCGGTTTTGCTGCAACGGCAACAGCAGCACTGGCGGCTTACTTTATGGGGTTCGGCCGCGATCAGGTGCGCAGCGGATTGTACACGTACAGTGGTTTACTGGCCGGTCTGGGTATGGGAACCTTTTACGAATTCGGCACAGGTTTCTGGATCCTGCTGTTACTGGCTTCCCTTTTATCGGTGCTTTTATCTGCTGCTTTTATCGCCAGCCTGGGCAGGAGTAAACTGCCGGCCTTGTCCCTGGCCTTTATTCTTACCCTATGGGTGGTTATTCTCGCATCAGGCGAATTCACTGCGATCGGGCTGTCGCAACGAAATATTTACTGGCTGAATGAAATGTATGCCACGGGGGGGACGGACCTGATCCGGTTGGCACAATGGTTTGATACCCTTCCGTTGCCCGCCGCGGTCAGTGGTTTCTTTCGCTCGGTAAGCGCCATCCTGTTCCAGAGCAATATTGCGGCCGGCATGCTGCTGACGATCGGCCTCTTATTCTTTTCCCGCATTGCCCTGGCCCTGATGATCTCGGGATATGTGATTGCCATTTTGTTTATTCAACTGATGGGTGGCTATGCAGGAAGCGTGAATTATTATAACCTGGGCACCAACTTTATGCTGGTGTCTGTGGCGCTGGGTGGTTTTTATATCGTTCCATCCTTCCGCTCGATTGCCTGGTCGCTGATCACGGTACCGGTCTCTTATATCCTGGTAATTGCTTTATGGAAAATCACCTATACCTGGGGATTACCTGTTTTCTCCTTACCCTTCTGTATAACGGTTATTCTTTTCCTTTATGTGCTGCAACTGAGGCAGGCCGGGGGAAAAATGGTGCTTACTCCGGTACAATATTACAGTCCCGAAGAAAATCTTTACCGGTACCTGAATAACCGCGACCGGGCGTTGCACAGTTTTTATTTTCACCAGTTATCACTGCCTTTTATGGGTGAATGGATGGTAAGCCAGGGCTACGAGGGAGGGCTTACCCATCAGGGAGAATGGTCCCGGGCGCTTGATTTTGTGATTGCGGACCATGAAAACAAAACGTACCGGTTTCCGGGCACGAGGCTCAGTGATTATTATTGTTATGATAAGCCGGTGCTGAGCCCGGCGGACGGGACGGTAGAAGAGATCATTGACTACGTGGAAGACAACCCGGTGGGCGGAAATAATACCCGGCAAAACTGGGGCAATACCATCGTGATCAAACATGCGGAAGGGATTTATTCCAAACTCTCGCACCTGAAGAAGGGGTCTTTTAAAGTAGCCAGGGCAGCATATGTAAAAAAGGGAGATATCCTGGCCGCCTGTGGTAATTCAGGTCGCTCCCCGGAACCACACCTGCATTTCCAGGTGCAGGCCACACCCTATATTGATTCGCGGACAATGGCTTACCCGCTTGCTTATTATGTACAAAGGGAAAAAAGTAAACCATTGCTTAAAACACTGGCTGTTCCCACAGAAGGGCAAACCGTGAGCAATGTTATTCCCGGCAGCCAGTTGCAGCAGGCTTTTGGTTTTCAGCCGGGGTACTGTATGCGGGTAAAAGCGGATGGTTATGAGGAGGAGGAATGGGAAGTAAGGGTGAGCGCATATAATGAAATGTATTTTTATGGCCACAGGCACCGGGACTATGCCTATTTTATCAATGACGGGACAGTATTTTGCTTTACCGCGTATTTTGGTAATCAAAAATCACTGCTGCACCTGTTTTACCTGGCAGCGTACAAAGTGCTGCTGAGCACTGATAAGCATATTGCAGTCACTGACTATTTTTCCCGCCAGGCCTTCCGGAGGCACCCGCTGAACTGGCTACAGGACCTGTTATCCCCCTTCTTCTTTTTTATGCGGATGAGATACGAGGGCCATGTGTACCAGGATGATGATGGGATGGGTACGGGCTCCATCCTGCTAAGCAGCAGGGCGATTGCGAAAACCCTGGGAAAAGAAAGGCAAACCATGCTGGCGGAGACAAGGATCAGCCAGGGAAAACTTCAGGCTTTCCGGGTATGGTGGAATAATAAGAAAATCGAAGTGGTATGCGTAAACTGATATTTTTACTCCCGGTGGCAGCCTTTCTCACCACAACCGGTATAAAGGCCCAAACTGAATTTTCCTTTGCCCGGACGGACAGTCTTACCTATGCGTTATACCAAAGAGCTGAATGGAAATCTCTTTTGCAGTACGGGAAGGAAGCGATTAACCACGGGCAGGATTTTATTTTGTTACGGCTCAGAACCGGCCTGGCCGCTTTTATGCTGGGAAATTATAGTGAAGCGATCCGGCAGTATGAAGCCGTACTCAGGGAGGATGCATATAACAGCACGGCCCATTATTATATTTATTACTGCCGTATGAATTTGAACCAGCCGGAACTGGCGCTGTCTGAAGCCCGTTATTTACCGGATGCCGCCGTAGCTGAAAAAGAAACCCGGCCTGCCGCCCTGACCCATGCCGGGCTTGAACTGAGTGTTAAGTATACATCAGTTTCCCGGAGAGGGAACTCGTTTTACAGCAACATTTCATTTGGCAATCGCCTGGGGCGCGGTTTTCATATCTATCAGTCAGTGGCTGTTTACCGGCAGATGATCAACGAGCCACTGTTGCCTGCTGTCGTTGAAAATAACCGGATTCAAATCCGGCAAACCGAATATTATAACCGCCTGCTGTTTAACCTCGGACGGCACTGGCAGGTAAAAACAGCCTATCATTATCTCAATACCCCTTTCAGTAACTTTAATTACCACAACCACCTGTTGCTGCTGGGTGCAAAGTATTACGGTGATTATCTTGAACTGCAGGCAGACATTGTGCTGGGTAAACTCACCGGCAGTTCTGTAAGACAGTATAACCTTCAACTCGGACTCTATCCCAAAGGGAATATGGGTGTTTATGGATTTTCCACGGCTACGATCCGGCAACAGGGGCAATCCGCCTTCAATTTTCGTCAGGTACTGGGTGTGCGGGTGCTGAAACAAACCTGGCTGGAAGGTCATATTACGGCAGGGGGCTTCAGTAACCTGGCTGAAAATGATGCATTGTATGTTTATCATGCGATCGACCCAAACAAAAGCAAGGCCGGCCTGACTGCTTACCTACTGCTGAAGGGCGGCCTGAAAATACAAGCGGGCTATACCTATGAACAACGTCGTTTATACGGGACCGTAACTAATTTTAGTCAACATTCAATAACAGGAGGAATATCATGGAAGTTTTAAAAAAAGGAAGCATTTCAGTATTCGCCGTCTTGTTTTCTATCCTGTCCTTTGCGCAACAGGAGGCTAAATTGCTCGCTGCGTTTACGGAAAGCTATACGCAGGAAAGTAATAAGCAATACACCGCGGCAATTGCCGTTCTGAAAACAGTATATGAGGAGAAAAATTACGAGCTGAATCTTCGGTTGGGGTGGCTGAGCTACCTGAATAAGGAGTACTCCGTTTCCATGGATTTCTACCAGAAGGCGGTAGCGCTGCGGCCCTACGCGATCGAGGCAAAATTCGGGTGGGTGCAGCCCCTGTCGGCGTTGCTGCTGACCGATAAGACACTGCAGGTATATGAGGATATCCTGAAAATAGACCCGCAGAATACGCAGGCCAATTACTGGACCGGGGTAATCTGGTATAACCGGAAAAAATATGAACCTGCCGCCCGCTATTTTGAAAAAATGGTAAACCTCTACCCGTTTGATTACGACGGGAATCATATGCTGGCCTGGACCTGTCTGAACCTGGGCAGGGCCAATGATGCAAAGATTCTTTTCAATAAGGCCTTGCTTTCAAGACCCGGAGACGCATCCTGCCTGGAAGGCCTGAGTAAAATCAGGTAGGCGGTAATATAAAGAAGACAGGCCTGCCTGTTCACTTTCATTTTTTTGTACCCACAGCTTTTACCAGCTCCCGGATAATCCGGGTCAGCTCCTTCTGTTGTTTAACCGCTTCGGCCCCGTTTTTAAGCCAGATCAGCCGCCGGCCTTTGAAATTGCCTTCGAGGAGGGGTGACCTGATCTTTTCAACGGAAGGATGGTGAACGACTAGCAGGAGTTTATTTTTTTTATAAGGACCGAAAGTAAGGATATCTTCCATGTAATAATAACTTGGCGCATTCCACTTGATGCGTTCATTCAGTTTGGGACTGGCTTTTTTGATGATCCTGCGGACGGTATCAATTTCTTTACGTACGGCGGGTTCCTGTCTGTTCATCCAGGTTTTTACCGCTTCTTCGTCCTTGTTGGCAGGGGTGACTGCTTTTTTCGATTTTACTGCTACGGGTTTTTTCTTCGCTGCTGTAAGGGCCTCGTTTTCTTTTACCCGGAACAACACGATTTTTTTTACCAGTTCCAGCGGAAAGGGCTCGCTGTGCGGAAACTGTACCGAGCCCTTCCCGGTTTTATAGCTGGACAGCGCCTGTTTGAATTTTTCGTGCCCCGTCGGGGTAGCATAAAAACCAATATGGTTTTCATAGGCAGCAAAATATACCAGGGGGCGACCGAGGTATTTGAAACCGGGCATTCCATAGCCGAACCCTTCTGTTGCGGAGGGTGCGCAGGCTTTGATGGTTTTGCGCAATTGTACCAGCCTTTTTTTTACCGGCGCCGGGAAATCGCTAATATATTCGTCCACTGTAGCAGGCAGGGTGGTCTCATTTGTCATAGCAGAAAATTTGAATGGTAAATTATTGTTCAAGGTTCTTTTTTATATTCTCCAGGTTTTGCTGCATGTCTTTGCCGACCAGTTTATCCATGAACAGGTTCATGATGTTCATGGGGAACTTACTCCGGCCATAAAAGCGGCTGTTCACCCTTGACTGGGTTTCGCTTATTCCGGTTACGCTTGTAACAGCCCGGTTTGTCGCTTCAAACGGTTTCTTGAACCGGATCTCCACTTCCATGCTTTCCCCTTCTTTTACATGGATGATTTCCTGTTCGCCGATACCCACATTCTTATCCTGGCTTTCCCAGGCCGACCGGAAGCCAACGGTCCCGTCAGTGCCGGTGTACACAATTTTTATATGGGGGTCTTTCATCACCCATACACTGTACTTTTCCTGGTTGCGTATCAGTTTGATATAGTCATAGATCTCCCCGGCTGGCCGGTTGATGATGACCTGTTTTTCCAGGCTGAAGTCTTTTTTAACCAGGAGGGCCACCAGCAAAAACAGCAGCAGGATGCCCGCCAGTATCTGCAGGATAGTAATAAGCATGTTTAAATATTAAAGGTGAATAATGAAGCCAAATTATTTTTGTTTAGTAAAATGCAACAGCCACTGGTTCCCATATTTATCTGTAAGGTCGCCGAACAGGTCCCCGGAAAAACCCGGGTGCAGGGGATGCCGGGCCCTTCCGCCTTCCGCCAGCTTCCGGTAGCAATCACGTATTTCTTCTTCCGAGCCGCAGTGCAGCATCAGTGAAACCGTATTCCCTTTTTTCAACCCTTCTTCTCCCAGCAGGTCGGTACCCATCAGCACCAGGCCGTCCTTTACGAGGATGGAATGCAGGATGGTTTCCTGCATGGCCGGTGGTAGTTTTTCAGCCAGCGGGGATTCCCGCAGGGGTTGAAAGGTTAATTTACCCCCGAGGCAATCCCGGTAAAAGGACATCGCTTCCCGGCAGTTGCCGTTAAAACTCAGGTAGGCATGGATTTTTGTCTGCTGCATCCGGTTTATTCTTTTTTGAAAGACAGACCCACTGCTTTCAACGCTTTGCTCAATTTGGGTATTGAAGTTTTCCCGATACCGTGCAGGGCCAGTATCTCTTTTTCACTGTAGCCCGCTAATTGTTCCGGTTTGCGGATGCCTTTGCTTTCCATTGCCCTCCTGGCCGGTGCGCTCAGTTGGGACAGAAAATTGCCGGCGGGTTTACGCGCCGCTTCACAAACAGGGCAAACGGGACAGTCACTGCTTTTATAGTAATGATGTCCATTTTCGCAGGTTCGTAATTGTTTCATACCCGTTTTTGATCAGGCTTGGTGGCCGTTTATTTTTGTTACTACAAATGATCCTCCCCGTCAAAAATGCTATATACACTTGCCTGGCCTGTTTTGTTCCAGGGGTAAACAAATGCAGCGCCGCAATTATGCAAGTTCCTTTTTCCTGTTCCAGAAATAATAGGACAAAGCACCCAATACCACTGGTAATAAAATAAACAGTGTGCCGGCTTCGAATTTCTGCTGTACGGCTATTACGGAGAAAACGGCACCTGCCAGGTCAAAGAACAAACCCGCATAGGCCCATTCTTTGATCTTGTTTAATCCCGGTACCAGGACGGCCAGGGAGCCGATCACTTTGGCCACACTGATAAACTGGATAAAATACACGGGATAGCCCAGGTAATCGTGCATGAACTGCAGGGCTTCTCCTTTGGGATTAACACCGGGGAGGGCCGACCATATCATAAAACCGGCGAATAGTACGGTGAAGATCCAGTAGAAGAGCGTTGTTTTTTGTTTCATAACTGTGTTTTAAAATTTCAAGAACCAGGAAACAGGAACCCTGTCTTGCCGGCAGGCTAATAAGACCAGGATACAGGGTTCAAATAATATGCATATTTCAAATTTCCGACATCCGGTACCGGCCGGATTTGGTTATTGAGTGTTGTTTGGTGAACCAGTTAAAAGGCTCAATGTTCAAGGCTCATTAATGACCCTGTCAACCAATCAACCTTTGGCCGCTTTCTCCAGCAACCCCAGGTCTAGCTTCTTCATTTGCAGCAGCGCCTGCATCACTTTCTGCCCGGTTCCCGGACTGCTCATCAGCCGGCCAAGACTGGCGGGAATGATCTGCCAGGAAACTCCGAAAGGATCCATGAGCCAGCCGCACATGCTTTCTTTTCCACCATTGGCAGTAAGATGGCTCCAGTAATAATCTATCTCCTCCTGGTCTTTACATTCCACCACAAAGGAAATGGCTTCGTTGAATGTAAAAGCATGACTGCCCGCCCCATCCATGGCCATAAAAACTTTTCCATCCAGGATAAACTGGGAATGTTTCACTTTGCCGGCTACTTGTTCTCCTTCGTTTTCCTGGTACAATAAAATGGCACTGATGGAAGACGCGGGGAAGACAGCCGTATAATATTTTACGGCAGCTTCCGCTTTGCCATAGCGATCGCCTACGAACAGGAAACAGGGAGTGATCTTCTGGTTCACATCGCTGTATTTGCCTTTCATGATCTGCCAGGCCAGGCCGAATTTATCCTGGAAAAACCCATAGCGCTCACTCCAGTCATATTTATCAAGCGGCATCATGATCTTACCCCCTTCGGAGAGTTTGGCATACAGTTCATTGATTTCCTCGTCGGATTCACTGATCACAAAAAGGGAAATGGAAGGATTGAATTTGAACTGCGGGCCACCGTTCAGTCCCATGAATTGCTGACCATTGATGTTAAAATTAACTACCATGGGGGTATCTGTGGTGATTTTGGAATGGGGGAAAATGGAGCAATAGAATGCTGCGGCCGCTTGCGCGTTGCCATCGTACCAGAAGCAGGGGTGAAGGTTGTTGTTCATGGTTGGGAGTTGAGGGGTTTGGGGTTGAGAGTTGAAGGTTTGGGGTTGAGGGTTGAGGGTTGAGGGGTTTGGGGTTGAAGGTTTAGGGTTTAGGGGTTTCGGTGTACTGTTTGAAGCTGTCGAGGATGGATTGCCAGCCCATTCGCTGCATTTCCACCGGGTTCTCCTCTTCTGCTTCAAAGGTTTCCACCACAAGGGTCTGGTTACCTTTTGCAGAGAAATGAACATCCCATTTCCGGTCATCCTCAAGAATGATGCTGAGTTTTTGTTCGGGTACCACTTCCCGGTAGGTTCCTCCGAAATCAAAACTGAAACTGCCGTCTTTGGCGGCCATTGTGCAGCTGAATTTACCACCGGGCTTCAGCTCGCTGCTTGCCTTGGGACAATACCAGTCGGGACTGGCCTGGTTCCATTTTGTGACATGTTCGGGGCCATTGAAAAAGGCCCATACTTTCTGAACCGGGGCATTGATCAATGCCTCCACGGTAATGAGGGTTTTTGTTTGCATATAAAGTTGGTTAATGTTCTTTGTCTGCCAGTCTTACCATACAATGCACATCGGTAAGATTGGGATACCATTCCACGCATGCACCCTGCGGATCAATCCCCGGAATGCTGAGCAACTGCTGAAAAGCCTTTTCAATCGCCGGAATATCCTTCCGGAATTCAGGGATTCCGATCACCCGGTAGTTGCCTTTTTTTATAATGAATTGTTCCAGTTCCGCAAGGGACGCATCGCCCGGAATGATCTCTGCAGCAGCCATGTATTCAATCCTGCCCGTCTGGTTTGGTCTTGAAATTCCATAGAATTTTCTTTTCCCGTCAAGGTGGATCCGCCGGCGTAATTCTTCCTGGGCCGCCTGTATTCCTTCCGGGAAGCTTTTTGCCCGGATGAAAGCTACAATAATATCTGAATCCAGTTTCCTTGTCTGCATAACTAAATTAATTGAAGCAGTAAACATACAGGATACCCAAAAAAGGGATGGCCGGCAAAAACGACAATTCAGCGGGTTGAATGCGACAGGGGAGTTTTATAATTTTAAGACATGAAGCATGTGTCGATTTTGGTCCTCGAAACCGCAGTGATCGAAGCTATTGCCGATCCCCGCTATTTATTTTCCGCTGTGAATCAATTCTTAGTAGCAGCGGGAAAGGAGCCCTTGTTTGAAGTACAGCTGGTTGGGTTCAAAAAAGAAGTCAGGCTGGAGAACAGTACGTACTCGGTCTATGCGGATGTACTGCTGGAAGAAATATCCCAAACCGATCTCATTATTATCCCGGCACTGAGCGGGGATATGAAGATGGCGATTCAGCAAAACGCCGCATTTATTCCCTGGATCAATGATCAGCATCGGAAAGGAGCCGAAGTGGCTTCCCTTTGTATCGGGGCGTTTTTATTTGCTTCCACCGGCTTGCTCAACGGAAAAAAGTGCTCCACCCACTGGAGCCGCTTCAATGAATTCAGGGTTATGTTCCCCGAAGTGGAAATCGTGGATGGCAGTATTATCACTGAGGAAAAGGGGCTGTACAGCAGTGGCGGGGCCAATTCTTACTGGAATCTCCTGGTCTATCTCGTGGAAAAATACACCGACCGGGCCACCGCTATTCTGGCCGCTAAATATTTCGCGGTGGAGATCGACCGGGACAGCCAGGCGGCTTTTATGCTGTTCAACGGGCAGCGGACACACGAGGATGAAGAGGTCAAAAAAGCACAGGACTATATTGAAACCAATTACATTGAACGGTTAACCGTAGATCAGCTGGCAGATCGTTTTGCCATCGGCCGCCGGAGTTTTGAGCGCCGTTTCAAAAAAGCCACGAATAATACCGTTGTGGAATATATGCAACGGGTAAAGATGGAAGCGGCCAAGCGGAGTTTTGAAACGAGCCGCAAGAATATCAGTGAGGTGATGTTTGATGTGGGCTATACGGATACCAAGGCCTTCCGTACTATTTTTAAAAAAATAACCGGGCTCACCCCCATCGAGTACCGCAATAAATACAATAAGCAGGCGCTGATGGCCTGAGCCGGTACCGGCCCTTATTTTTTCCGTTTTGTCCTGTATTGCTCCTCGTCGATAAAGAGGGCTTCGTAGATATAGGACCTTACCAGCTCCGCATCAATCTCTTTGGGGTGGATAAAATCCTTCCAGTACACCTGTTTGCGTCCGCCCTTATCCAGGTAGCCGATTTCGTCTGCCATCAGGTAGCCGCTGGTAAAACCCAGCCGCACTCCTTCATAGGATTTCTTTTTACCCCAGAGAACGGAAGCGGGCCAGATAAAGCAAAAATTACGGTGATAACTGAAGAAGGGGACATTAAAGGATAATTTCTCTTTGGCATCCGGTGCGCAGTCCAATACCAGTTTTCGCAATTTCTCCACGATGAACCGTTCTTCTTCCGGCAGGTAGTCCAGGAATTCCCCGATGGATTTGAAATCCACGTCCTGCATTTTTTGTTTAACTTTTTTCATATTAAAAACTGATACCCGCGCCGATACTGCCACCCGCATAAACCGTCCCGTCCATTTTCCAGAAATGATCCGAAGGCGGATCGAGATAAATGATGGGTGCGGCTATGATCTTAAAGAAAAACCCGCCGCCGGGAGGCTGGTAACGGTAACCAGCACCCGGAATGATATAGAGCTTTTTGTCCGAAATATTACCGGCGGAAAAAAGCTGCTGGTATTTCTCCACTAAGGGAACCAGGGTAAGGCCGAATTCAACGTGATGAAACCCGTCACCGGTTAAAAAATTTATACCCAGCGGCAGGGCAATGGTATTGTTCAGCAGGGAAAACCCGATGCGGTAGGTATCTGTAAAACGGGCGCCCAGACGGAAGATATGATCGTAATTGATGGAATACAAAGCACCTTTACTGGTTCCTTCCGCGTAAACCGAGTTGCGGGAAATGGCGACCTCCTGTGCGGAGAGCTTAAAAAAAACGGGAAATACGGCAATTAAAAAAAGTAAAAGCGGTTTTTGATTCAAGTGTACCAGTTGTTTTGTAAAAATAACATTCCCCCGGGTTTGTGCAAAGCGGCCTACTTTCCTTTTTTGTCGATCACCACTTTAAACCGCATGACCCGCTGGTAATCGAAAAGGATATCGAGGTAATAGAGGGAGTTTTCGGGAATGATAAAATCAAATTCAACCCGGTCGCCTTTACGTACAAAGGAAACATATCGCTGCCGTTTCACCGCGAAGGTATCTTTTACCCAGACCTTCTTTCGTTTGGAAACCTGCTCCCAGCCCCAGATATCCGGGTTGCGGAACAGGTTGGAGTTAACCTGCAATTTTTCTATCTGCCCCGTATAGTCAAATTTAAAATGGATCGTATCGCCTTTTTGCCCGTTTATCATCCCGGATTGCGGGGATAGTAACCGGATCCTGCTGAGCGTGGCCGGGTCATAATAGGGATTGGCGGCAAATTTATCCTTGGTATAACCCGGTTTTAATACCCAACGGGTGTATTGCGGAAAATGATTGCGGGAGAATTCTTCGAATGAGGTCAGAAAGTAATAGTTATTATACTTTTTCTGAAACCCGTTTAGTTTACCGCTGTTCTCATCCTCGGTACAAACACCGGCGGCCCAGGTCGGATCGAGCAGGTGCCAGCTGCTGTCGAGCCAAACAGCGTTCCAGGCATGATCAATGGGACCGGCATGGCCGATCTCGTAAGGCTGGGTCCGGGTGTAGCCATTGATCGTAGCGGCTTCAATTCCCGCGATATCGCACATCCGGGTAAAGAGCAGGGCGTATCCCTCACAAACCGCTTTTCGTTTACGCAGCACCGTAGTAAGAAATTTTTTCTCCCAGTTGGCCATTACCTCATCACAGTCCTGCCCGCCCCGGCATGCGGGAACCTTAATTTCCTCGCCCTTATTGAAAAATTTATAGTCGTAGCGGATATTATCCGTGATCCAGATAAAGATGGAGCGCACTTTGGGGAGTTTGTCTGTATAAGGGGCGGTCAGTTCCCGGGTGAGTTCATAAATATTATCCCTGAAGCGGACTGAGCGTGCGAGGCTGTCAACTCCGGTGAAATCGGGTAATACCGTTTGTGCCGAAGCGCTCCGGGCCAGGCAGGTCAGGATCAGGACAAATAAGCTGAAGCGGCGGGGCATGGTTGGGGGGTTCGGAGGGAAAGTTAAGAAATATAGTTGAGGGGTTTGGGGGTGGGAGGTTGGGGTTTAGAGTTTAGGGTTGAGGGTTGGGAGTTTATGGTTGAGAGTTGAGGGTTTGGGGTTGAGAGTTTAGGGTTGAGGGTTCGGGGTTGGGAGTTTAGGGTTTAGAGTTTAGAGTTGAGAGTTGAGGGTTGAGGGTTCGGGGTTTGGGTTTTTGGGATTTGACGGGTTCTTTTTTTTGGGTGTTTTAACAGGAACCTGCGGCCTTTTATTTACCTGGATGATCACCCGTAAAATATCTTTTACCGGGGCGCCGATTCCCAGCCGCTGTGCATTGGTATAGGCAGGGATGGCTTGCTGACCTGTTGGATCGAAAACGATGTATTCGCCATTGTGTTTGTTTGTGTTGTCGAGTAAGTCCTGGGGCACATAGACCTGGATGCGTACTTTCTGGTAGCTGACGGGGAAATACCGGATATAATAACTTTCTTTCTGCTTGTACCACTGATCAAACTGTACGCCCTTGCGGGTTACCCGGGATGGTTCCCGCAGTACGGCGATATTTTCATAGGTTTCATAGGAGGCGGAGCCGATTTCAAATAATTTCTGCAGGTCGCCGCCCACCAGCCCACTGTTACGGGAAATATTCCTGAGCAGACCGGGCACACCGCCCCGGAGCTGAAAGACCTGCGCGGGGGTCAGCAATTTCATCGCATCCGACTTTACCTCGTAGGACAGTTTATCAAAATCAGATCCGCTGACAACGGACCAGAGCAGGAGCTGGATATGCCGCTGGGGGATCTCCGTTCTTTCGCGGGAATGGAGCAGCAC
Organism: Sphingobacteriales bacterium; assembly: GCA_016192105.1. GTDB lineage: Bacteria > Bacteroidota > Bacteroidia > Chitinophagales > Chitinophagaceae > JJ008. The sequence continues at coordinate 38,923 of JACPUV010000031.1, forward strand.
TGTTTCCACGATCTCTTTTCGTTTACCCGTAACCGGTCCCTGCAGGTAAGCATCTCCGGGCCGGGGATCGGGAGTGCCGGGTTGCAGGCAATAGGTTTTGAATTCTGTTTCGTAAAAGCCGGGGGCCAGTACAAAACCGCCATCCTGGGTCTGGGGTAATTCCATTAAGGAGCGGGCGGTATCGGCTGCACTGGGTAGTGCGACTCCTTCTCTGCCTGCCATTGTTTCAGTAACCGGGCCGGAAGAGCGGCTGGATTTTTTGCTGCTGCCGCAGGAATTGAATAGTAAAACAGCAAAAAGATAAAGGGGTATAAATCTTTTCATGGGTAATCTTATTTCGGATAAGTCATGCTGAATAGCCCTCTCTAACAAAGCGAAAGGGGATGTATCGAAGCATGACAGGGTAAACCATTCCTTTCAGCTATAATTACAAGATCGGGACAAAGCGGCCGGAATGCAAGTAAAAGGGAGTAAAACTTTGTTAAGAAGGCCGGGGAGGGTATTAGGGTATTGATTTTGAGCAGTGGTTATTGCTTAAAAGAATGAGTCTAAACCGGTTCAAGGATCGTTTGTAATTGCCTACCAGTATTCTTTCATCCAGGCGGCAGAAACTACTTTTGCTTTTTCAAGATCGTCGGTAACAACAATCAGTTGATTTGCGTGATCACTGTACTGTGCCAGGATATTGATCCCGGCAGTTGCTAATTGCCGGCAAAACTGTCCCAACTGCCCGGGTACATCCTGTCTTAATTTTTGAATGATCACTTCATTTATTTTTACCCGGGTGATACCGGCAGCGGCCAGGATATTTTTAGCTTTGTTTGCTTCTTCCACCAAAAAATGAGCAATTGCCTGTTCGCCATTTGTAAAAACTCCGCCCCCTTCAAGGCTGATATTGTTTAGCCCTAAGGTTTCACCAAGGAAGGCCAATGTGCCGGGCTTGTTTTCTAGGATTATTTCCAGGTCTCTCATGTGTATTTTTATTTGTGAAATTGATTACTGTCATCCGGAGCCTGTTCCCGTTCGGTCATTCCGTAATCTCTTTGCACCGTCGCTACCCTGAGCCGATAGTGTTCAAATATGGAATTCCTGCCTTCCTGTTGCGCTTTTCTGTGCAGCTCTATATTCCGCCATTGTATTAGACTTTCTTCGTCCTTCCAAAAGGATAAAGACAATACCTTTTCGGGGTCGGCTATGCTCTGAAACCGTTCCATGGAAATAAAGCCTTCAATTTTGGACAGTTCCGGCCGCAATCCGGCAGCCAGCTCAAGGTATTCCTCCCATTTCCCTTTAGCAGGGGATGCTTCAAATAATACAGCAATCATTTTTTATGTTTCGGTAAAATTACCGGAAACAGTACATTTACACTTCATTCAATAATGAACTATGGACGCAGCGGAAAAATTCATCCGGGTTTCGGGGCTGATCTGTGAGCCTGCCCGGGCCAGGATCCTATGGAATTTGCTGGATGGAAGGGCTTATACCGCAAGTGAACTGGCTATAGCGGCGGATCTTTCCCCCACGTCGGCCAGTAATCATTTATCCCGGTTGTCCGAAGCGGATATTATCAGGGTGGAAGTACAGGGAAGGCACCGGTATTACTCATTCGCAAACCCGGAGGTGGCTTATGTTGTTGAAGCCCTTGCCAGCCTGGTGAAGAATAATCCCCCCGGCCCGCAAAAAAAAGATACCCCCATGACCGGAGTGAAATATTGCCGGACCTGCTACGATCACCTGGCCGGATTTGTTGGTGTCAGTATTGCGGATGCAATGGAAAAGAAGGGGTATTTAAAGAAGTCCGGAACAGCTTATTTAGTTACCGGGAAAGGATGGATCTGGCTTGAGCAATTTGAAATCAGGCAGGGGGAATTTGAGAATACACGCCGCCCGCTGACACGTCAATGTCTTGACTGGAGTGAAAGGCGACCACATGTAGCCGGTCTGCTCGGAGCCGCATTACTGGAAAAAATGCAGCAACGAAAATGGTTCAGGAAAGTAACGTTCTCAAGGGAACTGCTTATTACAGCAAAGGGGCGACAGGAACTTGAACAGTTGCTCGGTCTTACGCTATAAAAATCCAAACCCGGGGTTACCGGAACAAACTGGGGGATCATCTTAATCCTATTTTCTCCAGGCAGGGCGAATCATTTTTTTCTGTTTTATGCTCAGCGCCATTAATACAACAGTCGCCGCTAAACAGAATACAGTAGCCTGCAGGGATCCTTCGGGTCCGAATGCGCCACCGGTAAACCATTCCGCGCCCCGGATATTGGAAGTAACCAGGGTTTTATCGATCGTGTTCCCGGAAACCGTTGCCCCGTATATCCCGGTTTCCATAAAATTCCAGGCAAAATGAATAGCGATGGGGAACCATAGATTACGGGCATAGATATAGGCAACAGCCAGCAGGAGACCCGCCTGGATCGCCAGCCCGATGGCGGCTGACAAGGAACTGTTTTCATTAGCAAGATGCAGGAAGCCAAAAATAATGGCAGAGAGAAACAGGGCGATATAACTGCCCAGTTTTTCCTCCATGACCCGGAACAGCACCCCGCGCATCAGGATTTCTTCAAAGATGGCGGAGGAAAAAGATAAGGCCAGCCCCGGCAGGATATAAAGAAAGCTGTTGACCGCGACAACCTGGTAACCCTTGTTGAGGTAAATAACCAGGATCGTCAGCGATTGAAGCAGGGCGCCGAGGAATAATCCTTTTAACAGGTTCCCCGCAAAGCCCTCCAGGGAGAGTTCACTGATCTTTCGCCGTTCATAGAGCCGAAACAGGAAAATATAGACCAGGACGACCAGCGCAGAAGAAAGCAGGCTCACCAGCAGTTCATTGATCTCTTTGTCCGGGAAACGCTGTTTGAATAATTCCCCCAGCCAGTACCGGGCAGCTGCATAGGCGGACGCGAGGAGGGTAATGGCCAGTATAATTTTTGTCAGCGGGAAATGCAGGACCTGCTGACCGATACGCTGTTTGTTCATTCAGGGTAAAATTTGAGACCCGGCTTTACGGGCCTGTCTATGACGCGCCCGGTACCCTTGCTGTTACCAAAACCGGGAAAAATTTACTGTCTTCTGCTAAGTTGTACGATAGCTGCCGGACAGTCTGCACATTAATTACATGAATTATTCACCGCTCAGCGATCTTCCTTTCCGGGCCGGCCGGAACCTTTAGACAGGGTGATGCCATGGTTTTTTAAAAATGTTCCTGCAACAGAAAGTTCGGGTCTTTTCGAGTCCGGGCTGGCTGTTACCCGAAGCTGTGTAAAATAATAAATCGCTTTTTCAATGTTGCCGCAAGCAGCGGCGGCAGTGCCGGCGCCATACAGGCTGTTAAAACGGCCGGGGCTTTTTCGCAGCACTTCCTCATACTCCCTTAGGGCAAATTCGTTTTGATTCACCCGGAGCAGCATATCCGCATACAGTTCCCGCGCCGGCAAAACTTCTCCTGGTGTTACCGGGTGTTTGGAAGTACTGTCCTCCATGTCTGATGCGGTTTTCATGAATCGCAGGGCTTCTTTTTTATTGCCTTTCATGAATGATAGCCAGGCCTCCCCCGTCTTAATCTGAATAGCGACCTGATTTGATTTGTAAAGATCTTTCTGCTTTTGCAGCGTATCATAGAGCCTGTTCAGTTCTTCCAGCTCCGTTTTTGCTGCCAGAACTGCTCCTGTATTTGTGGCACCCAATAAACGTGCAAAATGGAAGATTGCTTCCTGCCAGGGGAATTTACCCCAGGGAAAATTTGCAGGATATAATTGTAAGGCTGCGGCTTCCTGCCATTTTTTATTTTCCAGTGCCATACGGGAAGGGGATGCAGTAAAAGTGTAAGCCTCTTTAAAATTAATCGGGAAGACTTCGGTAATGCTCCTGATATAGTTCAATTGCTCTCCGGCCGCCTTATTATCACCCTTTTGCAGGTAGGCATAAACCAGGTAGTCCAGCCCGTGTAATTCTTCATCCCAATGCCCTTTAAGTCCTGCAGATTCCGCATAGCATTTAGCAGCAGCCACAGATTGTAAATTGGATTGAATACAATCATCCCAAAGCCCGAGTCTTGTAAAAATATGTGACGGCATGTGCAATGCATGTGCAGAGGAGGGGGCCACAGCAGCATATTGCCGTGCTGCCTGCAATCCAAGATTGGCAAGGCCCGGGTAATCATAAGTATGAATTATGTAATGAATGATACCCGGGTGACTGGCCCCGGTAGCGTACAAGCCAGTCAGTATCCCGCCTGCTTTTCGCTGATTGATGTATGACTTATCAGCAGGATCTGCCGCCGCATCTAATGCGAGCGCATAGAAGATGGCCGCTTCTTTATCATCGGGGTATGCCTGGTGCAGCCGCTCCATCGCTTTTTCAAAATGGATACTCCTGGCCGAGGGGGCCGTTTTTTCCCAGTTTTTATAATAGGCGGCGGCCGCGGTAATAAACCCCGCTTCTTTTGCTGATTTGCCGGAGATCGAGTTGGCTATTTCAATTGCTTTTGCCCCTTTTTTGAGATTGGCTTCCGTGGGCGGCTCCCATAAAGGATGAAAATTGCACATGGCAACACCCCAATAGGCCATTGCGCAACCCGGGGCCGCATCGATTACTTTTGCGAAAACTTTTTCGGATTCATCGTATTCAAAAGAATGCAGCAGTTCAAGGGCGGTATTGAAATCGGCTTTTACCTTTTCACTGCAGGTCATTCCGAAATCAACCACCCCGAATTCTTTGGCCGAAGGCCCGCAGGAAATAAGCGATCCCCTTTCCAGGTTCAGTTCAGCGATCACCGCTTCCGGGGGAGTTGAATGGTTTCCGCCGCAGGCAGCCAGCAGGATGAACGCCACCAGGCACCAGCGATTTTTTGAAAGAAATTTCATACCGCAAAACTTTAAATTATTAATAAGAAGCAGTAAGCTTCTGTATAACAGTTATTGAGTTTTGGAATAGCGCTAAACTTGCCGCTTAGGAGCAGGGTCTTGTTGTTGTTACTGGCATTCGTATAGCTGGTCCGCAGCAGATTGTATTTCCTTACCCCCCTGCACAAACCAAAGTTAGCGGATTTGGTCCTTTCCCGCCAGGGTTTAATTTATGGCTGTATATCAATTTTTTTGCCAGTGTAATCCTGTTTCCTGTATTTATGTAGAAAGGTATGGGACCGGTACCCGTTAATTGTGCACGGCTACCAGTTTTTTCATTTCGGCCACGACGAGTTCAATATCTTCTTTACCCGTCATCCAGTTTACGAATGCGGCCCGGATGCCTTTGCGGCCATTATAGACAGTGGGGGTCATAAAAACTTTTCCCGTATCATTAAGCCGGGATAAAAAGCCGGGTACCTTATCCTGGTTCTCCGGTCCGCGCAGGGTAAAGCAAACATTATTCAGCCGGGTAGGTGCCAGCAATTCAAAAGCCGGGTCATCTTCGATCATGTGTCCGAACAGCCGGGCCATTTCCACGGAATTTTCCACGATGTCACGGTATCCTTTCTTCCCGTAGGCATTCAGGGAAAACCAGGCCGGCAGGGCTTTCAGGCGTCTTGAATTTTCGGGCAGAAAATTCAGGTAGCTGAAATTCTCCAGCGGATCACCCAGGTAGGGTGCATTGGAATTCTGGAAGGTTTCGGTTTGCAAAACCCGGTGCTGTTCTTTTACCAGGAAGACGGCGCTTTCATAAGGCACATTCAGCCATTTGTGGCAGTCAAGGGTTATGCTGTCCGCATTTTCCCAGCCCGCTAAGAGGTGTTTATAGTTGGGTGAGCAGGCGGCAAAAGCTCCGAAGGCGCCGTCAATATGCCACCAGAAATCATAGCTGGATCTGAGTTTTGAAATCGCGGCAAAGTCATCATAGTCCACGGTATTTACCGTTCCCGCGCCGGTGACCAGGATAAAGGGCTGTCCCTTCAGCGCGATGATCTTTGCTTCGAGGTCTTCAAGGTCCATGCATTCCCGGTTCCCCTCCATTACAGCTATCTTTTCAAAGTTATTACTCCCGATCCCCAGCATGGCGAGGGATTTGATCACGGAGGAATGGGGCAGGGCACTCAGGATCTTTATTTTGCCATTGAGCCCGTCTTTTGCAAAATCCTTTCCTTCTTTTTTCCCGATCCATTGCCGGGCAACGGCCAGGCAGGTAAAGTTGGACATTGTGGCGCCGGTAACAAAGCCACCGATAAAATCTTCCGGCAGGCCGAGCAGGTCCAGCAGCAGTTGGATGGTTTCGATCTCGAGCAGCGCGGAGAGGTCGCCCTGGCCCCTCGTGGATTGGGTATTCTGGTCGTAGATGCTGGTTAACCAGTCCCCTGCCACCGATGCAGGCGTGGAGCCGCCGGTTACAAAACCCCAGTACCGGGGGCCGCCGGAACCTACCATCAGGGGTTCAAATCTTTCGTTGAACCGTTTTAATGCAGCTGCTCCGCCCATACCCTTTTCGTCAAGGGTTTTATTTAGTTCAATGGCAGAAAAGGCCGTTGTGGGTCTGCCGGGAAGTTGCCGGATAAAATCAAGTCCCTGCTGCTTGATTTTTTCAAGTAAGTCGTCGAGATGGACCAGGTCCTGCCGCATTTGTTCGTTCATGTTCTTCTTGCTTGGGTTTAGTCCGGTCCGCCCGATGGGAACACCGGGGGGCCGGGACTGCAAGTTAAATATGCCTGACCTGATAGCGTTATTTCTTTTTGCTCTTACCCACAAACACAATCCCCTGTTAGTGGTTCGCTGTATTACTTCGTAACCGTTCAATCTTTATTACCAGGGCACTTCTCCCGTTTCGGGATTATTTTCTTCACTAAAGAATTTTCCGGTTGGCCCGTCCTGGTCAATCAATGCATATTTTACAATGCGCTTTCCGGCAACTTCAACAGTCCCCGGCCCGCGATGTCCATTGAAATCCGTCTTTGTATATCCCGGGCAAACCGCATTTACCTTGAAGTTGCTGTCCCTTAGTTCGTAAGCCAAAACGACGGTAAACATATTCAGGGCAGATTTTGAAGAAAGGTAAACGGCTCCTTTGTAGTCGTAATACCTGTAGGAAGGGTCGCTGTGCAAGGTTAGGGAACCCTGACTTGAGCTTACGTTTACGATACGGGGCCCGGGAGAATTTTTCAATAAGTCGATAAATGCCTGTGTAACCCTTACCACGCCGTACACATTTGCATCGTAGGTAGCTTTGAACTGGCCGATGGTCGCATCAAGTGCCGTCTGTAAATAGCCCCCGTAAATGCCGGCATTGTTGATAAGTATGTCCAGCGCTTTTGTTTTCTTACCTATTTCTGCCCGGGCATTTTTTACTGATTCATCGTCAGTAATGTCAAGCTGAATAGTTTCTACATTACTTAAGCCCTCCGCCTTTAACCTGTTCACGGCTGCAATACCGTTTTCCACAGTACGGCTGCCGAGGTAAACATAAACTCCATTTTGGGCAAGTTGCCTTGCCACTTCAAAGCCAATACTTTTGTTAGCTTCTGTTACTAATGCAGATTTCATTTTTTTTAATTAATGCAGCAAAAGTAGATGGCGGAGAAGCAGGGGGGCTGGACAAATCAATTTATTCTTTAGACGAATCCTGCCGGGTTTCTAAAAACTCGCTTACGCTTTTTCCCGTACATTTTTTGAAAAACCTTGAAAAGTAGGCAGGATCATTAAACCCCAGTTCATACGCTAATTCTTTTACAGAAAGGGGGGCGTATTGTAATTTTCTCCGCGCTTCGATCATCAACCGGTTCGAAAAAAAATCCTTGGGTGAAACACCCGAATATTCCTTTACAATCCGGTATAAGCTGCTTGTGGTTAGGGCCAGTTTTTCTGCTATTGCATGAACAGAGGGTTGCTCGGTAAGCTGGGTTTCCACCACTAATTTGAACTCAATAAACTTTGACAGGTTGCTGTTTAGAATTGTTACGGGCGCTGTGTTCCTGAAATAGGCACTATTTAATTCTGCCAATAGTGAGTTCAGGTATGCTAATATTATTTCTGTGTCGGCAGGCTGTTCGTCTATATGAAGGAGCTGGTTTAAAATTTCAAAAACTTTCTTTACTCGCACCCTTGCAGCATTGTCAGGAACAATGGTCTGTGCGTTTAAGGGATTCACTAAAAAAGGGAAGGGTTGTGGTAACAGGGCCAATGTGTTTTCGTCAAATAATACCTTGAAATAAGTAAGGGTTGTAGTTGTGGGGGGAGGAATAAAAACCTGGTTGGGCATTGCAAAAAGCAACTGTCCGTCGGTAAGTGTGATGCCCTGTAAATCCAGGTTGTAGGTAATGGAGCCACTGTCAACCAGCACTATAAAATAAGAGCTCAGCCTGCGGGGTTGTAAAATTTTTTGCTGAATACCAGTTGGGGAATAGGGATTGCTGTTTGAGACAATCTTTATGCTCAATTTGTCTTCCTTTGGATTACCCGGTTTTTCGTTTTGTTCTTGCATATAGTCTGTTCAGGGTTAGTAGGGTATTTTTTGGAATGACTGTTGGCGGGCAGGGTTTGGCGAAGTGCAGGGAATAGAATTCCGCCCGGCCCGGCTAACTGATGCGGAGTAAAGATAAAAAGATGATGAAATCGAAAATGGGTTATGTAACGAATTTCATAAAGTTATTTCCAGGGTAGAAAGAAATGGTTAAAGCGAATCGGAGATTTGGGTGTTAATCCGGTAATATTCAATAGCCCTTTTCTTTGTCTATGGGTACAGGTTGTAATAGGTGTCATGCCTTTTCTGCAAAAGCGGCTTTTCTAAATCGTTAATGTTCATCAATTGCCTATAAAAGAGGTATTGCAAATGTAATTTGAAGGTGTATATTTACAATGCGATACCCGGTAAACCCTCTCTCCCGTATGGGATGATGAAACCGGGTTTTTGTTTTATCTGCCTTTCATTAAGCTCTATGGACAGGCTGCAGATGATAACGAACGGGAGGATCAGTACATATTCGTCAGCCAGCATAGCGAAAGCCCCATGTTAGCTGCAGTCAATAATTCCTTTCACGTAGATTCTTTTTCCATGATAATATTTATATTTTTCCGCTTTCTTAAAGTCCTTTTTATATGTTTTGTCGCCCGTACGCTTTTTAGCTATACCTCGATAGTAAAAATCAGCTGACCATTCCTCGTCATCCGGGAAATCGCCGTTTTGTTGTATCAATAGCTTGTAGTCCTTCATCGCTTCAGTATATTTTCCTAATGCTGTGTTTACTTGTGCTCGACGTTTGATAGCAAAATGATGAGAACTCCAGAAATATATGGCTGAATCCAGATCGATCAGCGCATAAGCAGTGTCGCCTAATTTTAATTTTGAGTTGGCTCGATTGTAATAATATTTTTCTAAGCCTTGTGGTATTGTCGAGTTTTTCGTTAACGCAACGTTTATTGCTTTTGTAAAATCGCTGATGGCTTCTTGGTAATACAATAACATATCCTTTGCTTGCCCTCTATCAGAAATTACTTGCGAATAACTAAAATTCGAGTCGACCTCCAAGGATCTGTTCAGATCGATTAGAGCTTCGTTATATTTTCTTGTTCGATATAGTTCATCTCCCCGGCGCCAATACGCTTCAGCATTATTTGAATCGAGCATGATCACTGTTGTATAAATTGCAATTGCGGTATCGCAGTCTTCCTGAAATCCACTGTCTAACAAAGCCCGAATAAGCTTCGGATCGGGCTTTGACTTTACCGCGACAAGTTTTTGTTTTGGTTTTGAGCTACAACTAATGAGAAAAGCTATTGTTATCGAAAGAATAATTTTCATGAATAAGATTCTGGGTTGCGGCTAACGGGCAGGTATTGCCGACGGTGGGGAATTTTATGTTCGTCCGCCCGGAACTGCTGCCTGGCTTTTTAATAAAGTCAAATATTAAGAACTAAAGTTGGGCTTTAGTCGTCAAGCCCCGAACCACAGTACAGGAGAATTACCGCTGCTGATTGCTCGGATGTCCAGCCCTACTATTGGCAATACCAATGTTGTGCGGTCGTACGGTTTTGGCTACGCATTAATCTTTGTCAGCCAAAGCAAAATATGTTGATTTGATGAGGTCATTTTTAAGTCCAACTAAAGTCATTAAAATAAAGCTGGACGAAGATTGCGAAAAGTACACTTCATTAAATTCAATAGAACCTAAATATCCTTTATATTTTGAAAACTGTTCGTTTAAAATATTCTTCTTTTTGTCGTCTTTAATTAAGTCTAAACAATATTGTTGGATTGCTTTTGCCCCTTTGGTTAACTCTAATCCAGCGGGCGAGATAACCAATAAAGATGTGCCAATCTTACGATTTTCTCCTGTTGAATCCATTTTTTCAACTTCTACAGTCAAGCTGTCTATAAGGTTTGTGATTTTTTTGGTAGTCTGATATAATGAGTCAATAAGCAAGCTATGCAAAGAAGGATTTGTTCTTGCTCTAATAATTTGACTGTATAGACTATCATATAAAGGCAGCTTTTCTGTTCTAAGAAAGCTAGTAAGTTCCTTGCTTTTCTCCACTTCCTTTTCATAGTCGCTTTTGCAACTTAGAAATAGAATTGAAAGAACGAAAAGTATATAAATATATCTCTTCAGAATCATAAGACTGTCTGTTTTGTATGCCGCACAACACTTAAATATACACCCTCACCCCTTCAAAATCAAGCCCCCCTTGATTTCAATGCCCTTCCATTATACATTCATGCGGAAAAAACAGCCCACCCCGGTAAAATAACCGCGGGTATCCGTTCCGGATATTACAGGGGTTTTATAAAATTATGCGGGGTATCAGGCAGCGGAAATGGCTTCTTCCTCCCGCTTCCATTCCTTATCCATCACAAAGGTCCCGAAGGGAAGAACGGATGCAAGAGCGGCCCGGGACAGCCAGCGGAAATCTTTTTTGTAACGGGTGCGTACTTCCCAGGCCAATACCACGTAAGTCACAAAGAGCAGACCATGCAGGCTGCCGGCAAGGGTTACGGCTTTTGGCTGCCCGCCGAAATATTTCAGGGGCATGGCCACTCCGAGTAGCAGGAGAAATGAAATGCCTTCGGCGAGCGCGGCTTTGCGGAATAGCGGGTAGGTTTTTTTCATACTTGTCAGGGGGAACCGGGTGTTATGACTGCCCGGTGTTAAAATGCTGGTTTATGTTTCCCGGATAATCAGGGGCTCCGGTTTTCTTTGTTCGGTCAATAATCGATCAGTTGCTCCTCAATCGCAACAGGCAGTTCTCTCCACCCGTACTGCTGATCGCGGAGCTGCGGCTCAAAACCGGCTTCCCGGATGGCTTCCTGCATGCTTTTATAGGTAAACCGGTGCGGGGCGCCGGCCGCGCTGACCACATTCTCCTCGATCATGATGGACCCAAAATCGTTGGCGCCGGCATGGAGACAGATCTGCGCGGTTTGCTTACCAACCGTAAGCCAGCTGGCCTGTATATTCTTTACATTGGGCAGCATGATACGGCTGAGGGCGATCATCCGGATATATTCGCCGGCGGTGACCAGGTTCTGTACCCCACGGATCCTCGCGAGCAGGGTATCCACGTCCTGGAAGGTCCAGGGGATAAAGGCTAAAAACCCTTTGGCCTGCTCCGGCTTGCGGCTTTGCACTTCCCGGATCTTTACCAGGTGCTCAAATCGTTCCCGGATAGTCTCCACATGGCCAAACATCATCGTGGCCGAAGTGGTAATATCGAGTTTATGGGCTTCGTGCATAATGTCGAGCCATTCCTGCGCCCCGCACTTGCCCTTGCTGATGAGGCGGCGCACCCGGTCGATCAGTATTTCCGCTCCCGCTCCCGGCAAGGAATCCATACCGGCTTCTTTCAGGGCTTTCAGGACCTCATGGTGCGTGACTGCCTTGCCGTCCGGCCTGCTTTTTTCCAGCTTGGTGATATGCGCCACTTCGGGCGGCCCGAGTGTATGCAGCTTGATCATCGGGAATTCCTCCTTGATCTGCCGGAATGTTTTCACATAAAAATCCAGGCCCAGCTCCGGGTGGTGTCCGCCCTGCAGCAAAAGCTGGTCGCCCCCGTATTTCAGGGTCTCCTCAATTTTTTTGCGGTAAACAGGCATATCGGTGATATAGGCTTCGGGATGCCCGGGAATACGGTAGAAATTGCAGAACTTACAATTGGCGATACAGACATTGGTCGTGTTCACATTCCGGTCAATCTGCCAGGTGACTTTGCCGTGGGGAACCTGTTTCTTACGAAGTTCATCGGCAATAAACATCAGGTCGGCCAGGGGGGCGTGATGATAGAGATAAACCCCCTCATCCACCGTCAGGAAGCCAAAGGCGGCGGCTTTCTGGTATAATTCGTTTAACTGCATGGGCGCAAAGTTAAGTTCAATAACAGAGAATGTGACAGGCGGTTCAAAAACCTGCACGTATTAAATTATTTTAGTTATTGAAATCCTGCATTGCATCTTTTTTCCGCAAAGGCTTGTCTTTCAATTGAACTATAACCGTATGAACCGAATCCTGCCTATCCTGTTCTTTCTTTTTACCTGGCTGGCTGCCCGACCCCTGGCTGCCCAGGAGGAATTTATCGAGCCTCCGTCACGGCTTATCACAACCATCCCCTTTACCCAACTGACCGGGGGGATCGTCATCCTGCATGCCTGTTTTGGTGACAAACCGGATACCCTGAATTTTATTCTCGATACCGGGAGCAGCGGCATTTCCCTGGACTCGGCCACGGCGGATTACCTGGGACTGAAACCCCAGCCTACCGACCGTACGATCCGCGGCATCGCAGGTATCCGCAAAGTAAATTTTCTCTACGACCGGGAGCTGCATTTCCCCGGACTGACGGTAGAGCACCTCGATTTTCATATCAATGACTATGATATTCTGACCATGGTCTATGGGGAGCGGATCGACGGGATCATCGGCTATGCCCTGCTCAACCGTTATATCCTGAAAGTGGATTATGACAGCAACCAGGTGAGTTTTTATACCCGGGGCACCTTCCGTTATCCCAAGGGCGGTTACCTGCTGCGGCCCGCCATCAGCCAGCTGGTTTCACAACAATTGCGGATCAGGGACGAAAAAGCGATCTACTCCCGTTTTCTCTTTGATATGGGCGCGGGGCTTTGTATGTTGCTGTCAAGGGAATTTGTGGAAGACAGCGCTTTTTTCAGCAGGAAAAGGAAACGGTTTGTCAAGGAAGGAGAGGGCCTGGGTGGTAAGATCGATATGGAGCTGACCGTATTAAAAGAGATCAGGGTGGGGCCCTATAAATTCCGCAATGTACCGGTCTTTATTTTCGATGACGAGTACAATGTGAGTTCTTACCCGTATATGGGCGGAATCCTGGGTAATGACCTCTTACGGCGGTTCAACGTGATCCTCAATTACGGGAAAAGCGATATTCATATCACCCCCAACTCGCATTATACGGATGTGTTCGACTATTCTTATTCGGGGATTGAGCTGTACCTGGTCAACGGGATCATTACGGTGGGGGATGTGGCGGTGGGATCCCCGGCGGAAGCGGCAGGACTGAAAGAGGGGGACGAAGTGATCGCCGTGAATAAAAACCTGATGCATAACCTGAATTCATACAAGATCGCGCTGCAAACACCCAATGAAAAAGTAAAGATCATCATCCGGCGCGCGGGGGTGATCAAAGAATTCGAGTTCAAGATCCGGAGCATCCGCTGATCCTTTCCGGAGAAAGTGTTCCCTGTCCGTTTTTTGGTACTTTTACCGCTTCAACCCGGTGCGTTAATCCCTGTTTCTGTAATTATGATACACTACGAAAAATTTACGCTCGCCAATGGTTTGCGGGTAATCGTTCACCAGGACCTGAGTACCCCGATGGCTGTGATGGATATTATGTATGACGTGGGTGCCCGCGACGAGGATCCCAACCGCACCGGCTTTGCGCATTTATTCGAGCACCTGATGTTTGGCGGCTCGGTCAATATACCGGATTACGATGAACCCCTGCAGATGGCCGGCGGGGAGAACAATGCCTATACCACGAACGACCTGACGAATTATTATATCAGCCTGCCTGCCGAGAACCTGGAAACGGCTTTCTGGCTGGAGAGTGACCGGATGCTGTCCCTTGCATTCGGGGAGAAAAGTCTCGAAACCCAGCGCAAAGTGGTTTGCGAGGAATTCAAAGAGCATTACCTCACCAAACCTTATGGCGATGTATGGCATAAGATGCGGGAACTGGCCTATAAAGTGCATCCCTACCGCTGGATGACGATCGGGAAAGAGCTCTCGCATATTGAAACGGCCCGGCTGGAAGATGTAAAAAATTTCTTCTTCAAACATTACCGTCCCCAGAATGCCGTGCTGGTGGTGGCGGGAAATGTAACCGTGGAAAAAGTGAAGGCCCTCGCGGAAAAATGGTTTGGGGATATTCCCCCGGGTGAGAAATACATACGCGAACTCCCGCAGGAGCCGGAGCAGCAGGAAGCGAGGCGACTGGAAATAAAGGCCAATGTACCGCTGGATGCTTTTTACAAGACCTGGCATATCGGCAACCGGCTGGACCAGAAATATTATATTACGGACCTGATCACGGATATTTTGAGTGGCGGCGGCTCCTCCCGCCTGTACCAGTCGCTGGTAAAAGAGCAAAAGCTCTTCAGCAATATTGATTGCTCCCATTTTGGCAGCACGGAGAACGGGTTATTGTCCATTGAAGGCAAGCTGGTAAAAGGAGTGAGGATTGAAGACGCGGAAAAAGCCGTGGAGGCCGAACTGGATAAGGTCCGGAATGAACTGGTCAGCAGGAGCGAATTGCAGAAGGTCAAGAACAAGACCGAAAGCATGATTGCCTTTGAAGACATGAGTGTAATGAACCGGGCCAACAGCCTGGCCTATTATGAAATACTGGGCGATGCGGCCTGGATGAATTTTGAACTGCAGAAATACGGGATGGTAACGGCGGAGGATATCCGCCGGGAGAGCCGGGCTATTTTCCGGGAGGAGAATTCGAATACGATTTATTATCTGGCGGAGGGGTAATCACGCCTCAGCTGGCCTGTGGAATTAATAAATCCTGGGCCACTGATGATATCAATAAAGCGATTCCCCGGGAAAGCAACTAAAAGGTTGGGCAGGGAAGAAGAAGGAGGCAATGATTGCAGAGAACCGGCGAAAAGAAAATAAATAAAAAAAGATCAATGACTATCGACCGTAAACAGGCGCCCCCCATCGTGGATGCCGTAAATTTTCACCTGAACCTGAAACCCTGCCAGCAGTTTACTTTGCAAAACGGGGTGCCGGTCTATGCCGTGGATGCCGGGGCCGAGGAAGTGATGCTGCTGGAGTGGGTCTTCTTTGCCGGCAATAGCCAGGAGGAACAAAACCTGGTGGCCGCCACCACGAATTTTTTACTGCGCAATGGCACGGCCAAAAGAACCGCTTTCCAGATCAACGAACATTTTGAATACTACGGAGCCTACCTGAACCGCAGCTGTTACAATGAAACGGCCACTATTACATTGCACTGTCTTACCAAACATGTGGCCGAACTGTTGCCGGTGGTGAAAGAACTGATCACGGAATCCACGATGCCATCCGAAGAGCTGGCCATTTACCAGCAGAACATGAAGCAGCGGCTGAAAGTAAACCTGAAAAAAAGTGATTTTGTGGCCGGCCGGCTGATCGATGCTTATTTATACGGGGAAAAACATCCCTATGGCAAATACAGCAGCGCGGAAGAGTTTGATGCCCTGGAAAGGGACCAGTTGCTGCATTTCTATAACCAGTATTATACCCAGGGCAAACTCATCCTCTTTGTGGCGGGTAAACTGCCGGTTAACCTGGAATCCCTGCTGAACCAGCAATTCGGGGACCTGCCCAACCAGGCGGTTGAAGTTAAACAAACCGCCCTGCAGCCGGTTACCCAAAAAAAATTCCGCATTACCAATGATCCCAATGGCGTGCAGGGTTCGATCCGGATTGCCCGTTCTTTTCCAAACCGTCACCACCCCGACTTTTTAAAAGTACAGGTGCTGAATGCGCTTTTCGGCGGTTTCTTTGGTTCCAGGCTCATGAGCAATATCCGCGAGGACAAAGGATATACCTACGGGATCCACAGTTTCCTGCATAACCATATCCAGCATTCGTCCTGGATGGTGAGTACGGAAGCGGGGAAGGATGTATGTGAGGCTACGATCGGAGAAGTGTACAAAGAAATGAAGGGCCTGCGGGATGAACCCGTCGGGGAAGAGGAACTCCTGCTGGTCCGCAATTACCTGATGGGCTCCATTCTCGGCGATCTTGATGGTCCTTTCCAGATCATCGGCCGCTGGAAGAATATTGTACTGCACGGGCTGACCGAACAATATTTCTACGATTCAATCCGGACGATCAAAACCATTTCTGCGGAAGAACTGCAGGCGCTGGCGGAGAAGTACCTGCAGCCGGAGGAGTTTTTTGAATTGGTGGTGATATAAGACCCCGAAGGAGGACTTAGCACCCTAAAGTTCGAAAATTCGTTTTGAGGCCCCCTAAATCCCCCAAGGGGGGACTTAGCATCCTATAGCTCGAAAATTCATTTCAGTCAGAAAAGCAAAAAAGTTTCCGCTGGCGGAAACCTTTCTTCATCTCTTTAGTGATATTGTTAACTATCGGAGTCGAAAGTCCCCCTTCGGGGGATTTAGGGGGCCCCGATATGTTCCTCTCTGAATCCATATGGCAAATTTTCCTGAACTTAGTACCATGTTATTCGACCGGAAAGAATTATCTGACGAACAGCTTGTCTATTTTTACCGCAGTCTCCTCTGGCCCCGGATGATCGAAGAGAAAATGCTGGTGCTCCTGCGGCAGGGAAAAATCTCCAAATGGTTTAGCGGGATCGGGCAGGAAGCCATCGCCGTTGGTGCGACACTGGCCCTGGAAAAAGAGGAATGGATCATGCCCATGCACCGCAATCTCGGTGTATTCACCACCCGTGATATGCCCCTCAGCCGGCTTTTTATGCAATGGCAGGGCGCAAAGGAAGGATACAGCAAAGCCCGGGAAAGAAGTTTTCATTTTGGCAGCCGGGAACACGCTGTCTGCGGGATGATCTCCCACCTGGGTCCCCAACTGGCGATTGCCGATGGGGTGGCCCTCGCTCATAAATTAAAAAAGGAACATAAAGTAGCCCTCGCGTTCACCGGAGAGGGAGGCACCAGTGAAGGCGATTTTCATGAAGCGATGAATGTGGCCGCGGTATGGGACCTGCCCGTGATTTTTATCGTAGAAAATAACGGGTATGGGTTAAGTACCCCCGTGAATGAACAATACCGCTGTATCAACCTTGTTGACAAAGCGAGGGGTTATGGAATGGAAGGCGTGCAGATCGATGGGAATAATTTGCTCACGGTATATGATACCATAAAAGGAGTAAGGGAATTCTGCATCAAACACCAGAAACCCTACCTGGTCGAATGCCTGACCTTCCGCATGCGCGGTCACGAAGAAGCCAGTGGTACGAAGTATGTTCCGCAGGATCTTTTCCGGTTATGGGAACAAAAGGACCCGATTAAAAACTATGAGCAGTACTTGCTGGATACCGGCGTACTGAACCCGGCAACCATAGCGGAAATCCGGAATGAACTGAAGGATAAGATCGAAACGGAACTGGCGGTTGGTTTCAATACACAGCCGGTCGTTGCCGATACGGAAGAAGAGCTGGAGGATGTTTATCAGTCATTGGACGACAGTTTGCCGGCATCAGCCCGGCTATTTGACAACTCGCACCTGACACCTGACAACCGGCACCTGACACCTGACACCCGACACCTGACACCCGATAAAAGAATGATCGACGCCATCAAGGAGGGCCTCCATCAATCCATGCAGCAGCATTCCAACCTGGTCCTCATGGGACAGGATATTGCGGAATATGGAGGAGCATTTAAGATCACGGAAGGGTTTGTGCAGGAGTTTGGGAAAGAAAGAGTGCGTAATACACCCATATGTGAAAGCGCCATTGTGGGTTCGGCCCTGGGTCTTTCGCTGGAAGGATACAAAAGCATGATGGAAATGCAGTTTGCGGATTTTGTAACGGTCGGGTTCAACCAGATCGTAAACAATCTCGCCAAGATCCATTACCGCTGGGGACAAAACGCGGATGTGGTCATCCGGATGCCGGCCGGCGCCGGTGTGGGAGCAGGCCCTTTCCATAGCCAGAGCAACGAAGCCTGGTTTACACATACACCGGGACTGAAGGTCGTGTACCCGGCGACTCCGATGGATGCAAAGGGATTGCTGATCGCCGCGATCAATGATCCCAACCCGGTATTGTTTTTTGAACACAAGGCCCTATATCGTTCCATCAGCGGGCCCGTGCCGGAAGACTACTATGAAATTGAGATCGGCAAAGCCCGTCATGTCAGGGAAGGAGAGGAGATATCCATTATCACCTATGGCAGCGGGGTGCATTGGGCAGATGATTATGCGGCGGAACATCCCGAGATCTCCATTGATATTTTAGACCTGCGAACCCTGTTGCCCCTGGATTATTTCGCGATCCGCGAAGCGGTTCAGCGGACCGGCCGTGTACTGATCCTGCATGAGGATACGCTGACCGGCGGGATCGGCGGCGAGATCGCGGCCTGGATCGCGGAACATTGTTTCTCCCTGCTGGATGCTCCCGTTATGCGCTGTGCTTCGCTGGATACACCGGTGCCGTTCAATACCGAACTGGAGAATAATTTTCTTGCCAAAGCCAGGCTGGATGAGACGGTGCAGGCCTTGCTGAATTTCTAAACCGGCCCCGGTCTGCCGGTTCAATTAAATTTGCCGGTTCCCCGGGTTTTCTTATCTTTTTAGCGTCTTATTTATAACCCATTGGATTACTCCGTACCAGGTTTCGCTATTATTCACCTCTAAAACCTGGTTTATGTACATTGTCAGAGACATTTTCTATCTCCATTTCGGGCATTACCGCCCGGCCAAACAATTACTGGACGAAGCCCTGCATGCGGGTCTGCTTCCGGAAAACAAACATGCAAGGGTGCTCTCCGATTTCACCGGGGATGCTTACCGCCTGATCTTTGAAGAAGGATTTGATACCCTTGCGGAATACGAACAATCCCTCACGGGCAGCATGCGGAAAGACGAGTGGCAGCAATGGTATGAAAAGTTCAAACCCCATGTGGAACGGAGTCACCGGGAATTGCTGAAACGGGTGGTGTAGGCCGGAAACCAACGCGCTTAGGGACAGGGCTTACTGCTGTGCTGGTATCTATATTTGTCAGCCAGCATAGCAGAAAACCTCATGTTGTACACTGCTATATTTCTATTCCTGTAACCGGTTTTCGATGTCCATTCTTTGGTGTAAAACCCTGATAATTTCAATGCCCTCTGAAGCTTTGACACTATGTTTAAAACTCATTCGATAAATATTTGCCGTGCAGATTTGTAATGAATTTTTTACGGTCAAATTTTTGTACAAAACCTGATTTTTCGCCTTTTTTGAGTTCTTTAGTCAATTCATTTTTTCGATTTTCTTCTTGTTCAAAAAGCCGTAATGCCGTCCTAACAACTTCACTGGCTGAAGAGAAACGTCCACTTTGAATTTGTGAGCTAATAAAATTGTCGAAATAGTCGCCTAATAAAATCGAAGTGTTTTTTGCTATGTCTTCGGTTTTGTTAAAAATACCAATTCCTGGTATCTCTTTCAAGTTTTATGGTACCGGAAAGGTAGCGTACACCCCCCCCTTAGCAACGGCCTCCTGGCTGCAAGCTTCAGCCGGTGGGAGAGGATTGTTATTATTGCCGGACCTTTATTTTTCCAGCTGATAAACAATCATGAATTGGGTATCCTCCGGTAAAAATAGGGAAACAGAAAGGAAGTACCACCGGTATAAAACATTTGCCGTTCATTGCTTAATTTGGAGAATAAATAGTACGGGTATGAGAAAAATCCTCTCGGTTGTTATTGTATGTGCCACTTTATTTTCCTGCAGTAACCAGGACCGATTTACGGAAGCCCCTGTCCTGTTTGATACAGCGTACCACCCTGCTGTGTTTACCGATACGGAAAGACTGCAGAAAATAAAGCAGTATTTGCCGGTACTCGACAGCCTTTACCGTAAACATGCGGAAGAGAATCATTTCCCGGGAATTGTTTTTGGAATTGTGGTGGATGGCAAACTGATTTATAAGAACGGGTATGGATATACGGACCTGGCGAAAAAGATCCCGGTCAGCTCCTCTTCCATGTTCCGCATTGCTTCCATGAGCAAGAGTTTCACGGCGATGGCTATCCTGAAATTAAGGGATGAAGGAAAGCTGGGCCTCGATGACCCGGCATACCGTTATATTCCCGAACTGAGAGCCCTCCAATACCCCACGGCCGATGCACCCCCGATCAGTATCCGGCACCTCCTGAGTCATGGGGCCGGCTTCCCGGAAGACAATCCCTGGGGTGACCGGCAACTGGCCGATAATGACAAGGACCTGATGGAGTTTATCGGGAAACAGATTTCCTTCTCCAACCCGCCGGGGATTGCTTATGAATACAGCAACCTGGGGTTTGCCCTGCTGGGTAAGATCATTACAAATGTGTCCGGCCAGCCTTACCAGCAATACATCAGGGAGAATATCTGGAAGCCGTTGGGAATGGTAAACGCCGAATGGGAATACGCCAATGTTCCGCCGGATAAACTGGCGCATGGCTATCGCTGGCTGAATAACCAGTGGAATGAAGAACAACTGCTGCATGATATACCGGATGGAAGCTGGGGCGCCATGGGAAGCATGATCACATCGATTGACGAGTTTGCCAAATACATGGCTTTTCATTTATCCGCATGGCCACCGTCCAATGCGGCAGAAACGGGACCGGTTAACCGCAGTTCAGTTCGTGAGATGCACCATCCCTGGCGGTTTAACGGGTTGAGCACGACTTACCAGTTCCCGGACGGGAGGGTCTGCCCCATTGCCACGGCCTATAATTACGGGCTGGGCTGGATGCGGGATTGTGAGGATCGGACCTATATCAGTCACAGTGGGGGCCTCCCCGGCTTCGGCAGCCAGTGGCGCATCATGCCTGACTACGGGATCGGGGTAGTGGCTTTTGCCAACCGGACCTATGCTCCCTTTGGTGCGGTGAACCTGCGTGTACTGGACACCCTGATCAAACTTGCCGGGTTAGAACCGCGGCAATTGCCTCCTTCCGCAATCCTCGAAAAAAGAAAGAACGAGCTGGTGAAATTATTGCCCGGATGGGAGAAGGCGGAGCAAAGCGGCATTTTCGCAGAAAATTTCTTTCCCGACTACCCGATCGATACACTGGAAAAACAGGCGCGTGACTTGTTTGCAAAGGCGGGGAAGATCATAGCGGTAAAAGAACTGAAACCCGAGAACCAGTTGCGGGGTTCTTTTATGATACAGGGAGAAAATACGGACATCGAGATATACTTTACCTTATCACCCGAAACACCGGCGAGGATACAGGAGTATCATATACGGGAGCGGGGCCATCAATGAAAATTGAACATTGAGCATTGAACATTGAGCATTGAACCTCCCTACAGGCGGCAGTTAATCCTGTTTCTATGGACTTATTGCACGCCCGGCCCGTAAAGGGCTTTCCCCGCGCGGGCCCCATTGTGTTTTTCATGGTCAACGGTGAGGACGCCATTCACGATCACAAAATGAAATCCTTTTGAATAAGCATGGGGTTTGCCGAAGGTGGAGAGATCCTGCACTTCGTTTTCATCAAAGATCACGATATCGGCGGCATAGCCTTCTTTCAGCAGTCCCCGGTTTTTTAACTGGAATTTCTGGGCTGGTAAAGAAGTCATCCGGCGCACTGCTTCTTCCAGGCTGATCACTTTCTCTTCCCGTACATATTTGGAAAGCACACGGGCATTGGTGCCATAGCCCCTGGGATGCGGCATACCGGTATTGAGCACACGGATCGTGGCATCACTCGCAAACATATTGAACGGATATCTCATAATCCGCTGCACATCTTCCTCCCCCATACCATGGAAGACTGCGCTGGCGCCGCCCTTCATCATGATATCGATCACGGTCTGGGCCTCGGATTTGGCCTTATGCTTACGGCCCATCAGCAGGTTGACCTGCTCGATGCTCTTTCCGTTGTACGTGGTATCGGGGGCATAGTAAGCGATCACCGCATAACTCAGGTGTTTGAGTTTTCTTTTCTTCAGCCGGGCCAAAATAGATTTTACCACGTATTGACGCACCCCGGGCCGTTGCAGCCTTGCGTTGATAGAGTCCTGACCGTCCGCAAGGATCTCCTCCGGGATCAGGGTGCTGATGGAAGTGCTGCTGGCGGTATAGGGGTATTGATCGATCGTCACTTCAATGCCTTCTTTCCGGGCGGCTTCAATCATGGGGACTGTTATTTTACTGCGCCCCCAGTTTTGTTGCCCGCTCAGTTTGAAATGGGAAATTTCCACCGGGATACCGGCTTCCCTTCCGATGGTCAGCGCTTCTTCGATGGCATAGGTCACGCTATCACCCTCATCCCGCATATGCGTAGCATAGACCCCATTGTATTTTGCCACAGTCTTTGCCAGTGAAACAATCTCAGGGGTCCGGGTATAAGTGCCGGGAATATAGATCAGCCCGGTGGACAAGCCGACGGCACCCTCTCTCATGGCTTTGTCAACCAGTTGTTCCATTTGCAGCATTTCACCGGGAGCGGCGTCACGGTTGGCCCGGCCCATCACGGCTTTGCGGATATCATTGTGTCCCACCAGTGTGGCAATATTTATAGAAGTCTTTAAAGAATCCACCCAATGCAGGTATTTCCCGATATCCACATGCGAAGAGCCGCAGTTGCCCGTGATACAGGTTGTCACCCCGTCATAAATGAAATTTTTCGCTTCCGGATCTTTTGTCTCATCGTCTTCCAGGTGGGTATGCACATCAATAAAACCCGGCGCCACAATCAGTCCTTTCGCATCCAGTGTCCGGGCGGCCGTAAAGGAAATATGGCGGCCGACCGCGATGATCTTCCCGTCTTTGATGGCAATATTGCCATAATACCAGTTATTCCCCGTGCCATCCATGATCTTCCCGTTGGTGATCAGGATATCACAGGACTGGGACCAGGAATAGATGGGAACTAACAGGAAGAGGAGCAATTGTTTCATAACTACAAGTTACTGAAAAAGATAAATGGGATGCTGTATGAATAAACCAACTAAGGGCAGGGACGGAAAGGAGGGTAGTAGTCAGCATGTAATTTGACGCTCAATTAGAAAACCCTCCGGGATTTTGTTCCCGCCGTGGTCCATGATATTTTTAATCAAAGGGAAGGCCCTGAAAGGGCGAAATAATTTTCAGGGTACTGAGTCAAACTGCACCTGGCTGAAAACCTGCGTTGCCTTCTTCCTGCTGGTTATTTTACTTCTTCAAACATCCCTGTCTGTTTATTCTTGCGCACATTGTCAGCCGTAAAATAGCGGCCGTTCATGGCCACATATACACCGGGAGGCAGGGTCTGGGCGAAGGCCAGGGCGCTGCCCAGGTTGAAGAGCCCGTCGGAACTACCGAATTTAATGGGGATCATGGCCCCGGTCAGGACCACCGTTTTGTTTTTTACCTGCTGCGCCAGCTTTACCGCCGTCTCAGCCATGGTATCCGTCCCGTGTGTAATTACAAGCTGGTCCTCCTCGCAGTTATTGCACTGGTGTACGATCAGTTCACGGTCCTCATCCGTCATTTCCAGGCTGTCGATCATCATCAGGGTCCGGATCTCCACCGGCACTTTGCAGCGGCCCAGGTCCAGCAGGTCATGCATGTGGGTGTCATTGAAATACAACTGCCCGGTGATCTCATTGTATTCCTTGTCAAATGTGCCGCCGGTAATGAAAATACGGATCGCCATACTGAAATTTTGGGGTGAAGGTAAACGAATCGGCGATTTAGCGGGAAGACCGCCAATGGGGATTATTCAACAAAAAGAGGAGGAGGATAGAAATTTTAAAAAAACCGGCCCTGAATCTTTGTTTCGGTGAATAAATTATTACTTTAGCGGGCCTTAAAACAAAAAAGGCCCTTCCGTAGAAACGGACTGACCTCTAACGATTGCTTGCCATATGAAAATTCTTCGAAGTAAGAGTTGTTTGCTGATTTTCCTGCCGGTTATCAGCGTTTTGAAGATTACCGGCTTTAACTTTGACCTCTGACGTTTGCCCTTCTGACGATTGCTGCCGTATGATTTAATCTTCTGACACAAATGTAGTCAGCGGTTCCCTGCCGTTCAAATCAAATAAGACCTGATTTCATTATGCCTAAGCAGGCAGGGAAACGTTGAAAGTCTTGCTGGCAGTGGGTTTTAGCAAAAACTCTTTATGATGTCCAACCGTTCAACCGACATATTATTCCAGCTCATAAAATCCCTGGAAAAGGCCGAAAAAAGGCATTTTAAGCTCTATATCAAGCGGAGCTCGGGGAAGGAAGACCTCAAAATCGTGCGTCTTTTTGATGCCCTCGACAAGCTGAAGGACTACGAGGAGAAAGCCCTGCTGAAAAAACTGGATGATGTGACCAAACCCCAGCTGGCCAACCTGAAGACCCACCTGTACAAACAGATCCTGGCCAGCCTCCGGCTCCTGAAAAGCACCGACAGCCTGGACCTGCAGCTGAATGAACAGTTTGATTATGCCCATATCCTGTACAAGAAGGGATTGTTTATGCAGAGTCTGCGGATCATCGACCGGGCCAAGGAGATTGCCCGGAGCAACCAGAAAATCAACTTCCTCCCCCAGCTCATCGCCCTGGAAAAGAGAATTGAAGGCCTGCATATCACCCGCCATATTCACCACCGGGCGGATGCCCTCTCCATCGAGGCCAACGAAGTGAACTCGCATATCGATAAAGTAGCGCGCCTGTCCAACCTGGCCCTGCAATTGTTCAGCTGGTTTGTACAGCACGGCCATTCCCGGGATGAATACGACGAAAAGGATATCCGCAGGTTTATGGCCCAGAACCTGCCCTCGGGCGCCTGGAAGGAAACCGGTTTCTACGAACGGATGTACCTCTACCAGGCTTATACCTGGTATGCGTTTATCCGGCAGGATTTTTTACAGTATTACCGGTACACGCAAAAATGGGTGGACCTGTTTCACGATCTCCCGATGATGATACGGGTGGAAACTGGTCACTATATCAAAGGGATCCACAATCTCCTGAATGCGCATTTTGACCTGCGTAACCATAGGCAGTTTGAAAAGACCCTGAAACTGCTGGAAAAAATATCGCAAAGCGAACGGATCCGGGAGAATGACAACTTCCGCATACAGGTCTTTATCTATATGAGCCAGGCCCGGATCAACCAGCATTTCATGCAGGGCACGTTTAAAGAGGGACTGGCCCTGGTGCCTTCAATTGAAAAAGACCTCGAAGAATATGACCTCTTTCTTGACAGCCACCGGGTATTGGTGCTGAATTATAAATTCGCCATGCTCTACTTCGGCAGCGGGGATTTCAATACCTGTATCGACTACCTGCAGCAGATCATCAACGACAAGACCAACCTGCGTTATGACCTTCAGTGCTATGCCCGTCTTGTGCACCTGCTGGCCCATTACGAACTGGGCAATGATATGCTGATGGAATCCCTTACCAAATCCGTGTTCCGCTTCATGACCCGGATGAAGAACCTCACCGCGGTGGAAGAAGCCATGATCAAATTCCTCCGTCACTCGATCAGCATACCCACCCGGCAACTGAAGCCGGAGTTTGAAAAATTCCTGCAGCAGATCAAACACCTGGAAACAAACCGCTTCCAGACCCGGGCCTTTGCGTATCTCGATATCATATCCTGGGTGGAGGGCAAAGTGTACAATAAACCCATGGGTACGGTCATCCACGAAAAATACATCGCCAGCAAACGGAGAATATAGCACTGCCTCTCCCGCCGGCCGGTTCTATCTTTTACCGTTGTCAGCGAAGGGCGGCCAGGTTGGGGTTGGCAATAAAGAGATTCCCGACCGTATAGGCTTTATTGGGATCGATCCCCAATTCCCCCATCGTATAGGTAAACACGACCGCTTCCGGCATGGCTTTGCAGTAGTCTTCTTTTTTCCTTTGTACTTCGATACGGTTGCCGCTTACCCGGATACTGAGATCCGTTTTCCCGGTACAGCCTTTCGTGACCACGGTGATGGCCACTTCGCTTTTATCGTAGTTAAAGACAAAACCGAGCAGTTTTTCACCGGCGGGTTGTGGTTCTGCTGTTCCGGAGCAGGCGGCAAGCAGGAGGGGAAGGATAATTACCTGTGCCACCCGGGTGGTCATTTTGTAAAAGGGGTGTATCATAAGCCGTGGGTTTAACTGAAAATCCCGGTGATTACCGGCACCGGGGTTACCGGTCACTCTTCTTTTTTCCCGGTTCGTACAGAACTTCCTTTCTGCCCCAGAAAACAAAGAGCAGGACGCCCAGCAGGTTCAGGACGAGTACGATAAAAAACCAGCAGATCTTGGTTGTGTTATCCTTAAAAACCCCGTTGGCAATGGCCACGAGGGCGATGGACCAGATAAGGAGGATGATAAGGGAAATCAACAGGACAGATCCCTCCATCCCGCTGAACGGAGCATACAGCAGCATCATACCGTACCATTTATATGAAGGGAGTAAGGTAGAAGGAGGACGCTGTTTTTTCAATGAGTAAAAGCAGTGATAGCGATGATACAGGTCATTCCGGCTTCCCGCTTATACGGGTAACTTGTTTTTTCCATCAAATAATCCTGTTATGAAAGCCTGTTGGGCGGTTCTGGGACTGGTTCTGTGCAATTTTACCTTGCCGGCCCAGCAACACCTTATCCGCTACGATATTGCCGGGGAGCATGTCAGCTATTTCAAAATCCGGAAACCCGGCGATACAGTTACCATCTCCGTACTTCCCGTTTCCAAAACAAACCGGGTCAACCTGCAACTGGTCAATGCAGCCAACAGCTACCAGCGCCGGGTAACCTATATCAACCGGGAAGAAGCGCCGGAAGCTATTATCATCCCGGGCCTGGGTTCCAATCCGGCCCAGCACCTGGTGAGCGGCCTGGCCGCGATTGATCCGCAACTGATGAACGCGGCGGATATATTTAAGAAACAGGAGAATGATAATAAAATGGTTGAACTGGAAGCGGAAACCAGCCAGCAGAAAGCGGCTAAACTGGCTTTTGCCAGCCGGTATAATGAATTCACCGCCGCGATCAGCCAATGGAGGAGTGCTGTATTGTTTGAACAAAACTGCCAGCTCCTCTGGAAAGACCTGGCCGGGCTGCGATACAGCCTGCAGGAGCCAGCCTTGCAGGTGAAGCGGGCCGCCAGGGAAAAAACAGAAATGGTTTTCCCGGGAGCCGGTGAGAACCCATCGGTGATCCTGCTGAATAATAATGCGGATAACCTGAATTCCGCGGTAACGGCTGTCCGGAATAAATTCTCGGCCCTGTTTCAAACCTATAATTCCTTTTCGAACCTGGATATTGAATCGCCGGTGGCGGATTCGCTGATAAAAGAAGCGCAGGGCCGCACCGGACTGGTGAATACGAATACGGGCACAGCAAAGGGCCCGGATGCAGTGGTGAACCGCATCTCAGAATTGTTCCGGCAGATACAGAACGACCATTATACGCAACTGACAACGCTGGATATCAGCCGGAAGACCATCATGGCCGAAATTGATTTTATACCGCTGATTGATTCCGTTACGGCCGATGCCCTGAATATGGGACAGCGGGATACGATCAAACGGCTGGTCCCGATTTTTAAAAAGGAACCGCTTCGTTTCCGGAATACATTCGGATTCAGTTTTGTGTCCTACGCGGAAAACCGCTGGCACTATTTTGTCACACCGGATAGCCTGATCGCCCGTGAAACAGCCGATCAGTTTCAGCCGGTGGTGGTTACTTATCTTCATTTTTATGCACCCCGTGACCGTGGATTCCGCTGGGGCGGAACCTTTGGCGCCGGGGTACCGGTGGGCGGGGATAATTCAAAACTGAATATCATGCTCGGGCTCAGCACATATTTGGGTAAAAATGATCCTGTATGTATTTCAGCGGGCCTGGCGGGCACACAGGTAAAAAAATTATCCGGCTGGAAAACGGGGGACAAGGTCAGCTTTTCCTCATTGAGCAGTAATGATTACTCAACCGTCTATCGCCTGGGTTATTTCTTTGCCCTGACTTTTAACCCGGGTAACCTCAATTTAAAAGATTAAATACGGGCCATGAAAACAGGATTTGTTTTTGCCGGTTTCTTTACCGGTTTAATTAGTTTCTCCTGTAATCACCAGCAATCTCCGCAGCAAACGGACCCGGCTGTTAAACCACCGGTTACCGCAGACACCTCGCTCCGGTCCGCCTGGCAGGTGAAAGGATGTGCGGAAAAAGCAGTAAGGGCCGCCGGGAAATTCCCTGAATCAGGGGCGGATACCGATTACCCCGACCTGCCCTCACCGGGTATAGATGGTATCAAAGCAGCCGGGGATTCGATGGTTTATACAAGGTATGTTACCCATCTCTGCTGCCGGGAAGTTAAAGTCAGTGTACAACGGATCAAAAACATTATTACGGTCACTGAATACTGGCACCGGCCCGGTTGCAAATGCCATTGCAGTTCTACCGTCAGGGCCGTGGTCCGCCAGCTCGCCCCGGGAACCTACCAGGTATATGGTATCGAAACGGGGACAGACCCGGTTGATGACCGGCCTTATGCGGGAAAAGACACGGTAATGCAGCAGGTATTTACCGTGCATTAAAATAATTATAAACAGCAGCCTTCCTTTTTCAGCGGCTCAGGCAATCCACGTAATTTGCGGCCATGATGGATTATTTAAGTGGCCTGAATGAAAGGCAGAAGGAAGCAGTGTTGCATAAAGACGGGCCGATCATGATCGTGGCCGGGGCGGGTAGCGGGAAAACCAAAGTGCTGACCACCCGTATCATTCACCTGATGGCGGCCCACCGCGTGGATGCGTTTAATATCCTGGCCCTGACCTTTACCAATAAGGCCGCGAAAGAAATGAAAGAACGGGTGGAGAAGATCCTGGGGAATGGGGAAGCCCGGAACCTCTATATCGGTACGTTTCACTCCGTATTTGCCCGCATCCTCCGCTTTGAAGCGGAAAAAATCGGTTATCCCCGAAATTTCACCATCTATGATACGGACGATGCAAAGAGCGTGGTGAAAGCCGTCATCAATGAAATAAACCTGGATGACAAGCATTACAAACCCAACCAGGTGTATAACCGGATCTCCGCCGCCAAGAATGCCCTGGTGGGACCGGCCGAATACCGGAATGATTATGGCCTCCAGCAGGAAGATATGCGGGCCAACCGTCCTGCTATCGGGCAGATTTATGATGCGTATGTAAAACGCTGCTTTAAGAACGGGGCCATGGATTTTGATGACCTCTTACTGAAGTTTTATGAGTTACTGAAGCAGGTGCCCGAGAGCTTATCCAAATACCAGCATAAGTTTAAATACATCCTGATCGATGAGTACCAGGATACCAACCCGGCCCAGTACGAGATCATCAAATTACTCGGGGCCATGCACGAGAATGTCTGCGTGGTGGGAGATGATGCCCAGAGCATTTATTCATTCCGCGGCGCCACGATCGAAAATATCCTTCAGTTTCAAAAAGATTATGATGAAGTGAAGATCGTGAAACTGGAACAGAATTACCGCAGTACCAAGAGCATCCTGCATGTGGCCAATGAAGTGATTAAGAACAATAAGGGGCAGATCGAGAAAGTGCTGTTTACCGATAACAGCGAGGGAGAGAAGATCAAACTGGTGCGGACGATGACGGATAATGATGAAGGAAAATTTGTGGCGGACAGTATCCAGGAACAAAAACTCCGCAACCATTACAGCAATAAGGACTTTGCCATTCTCTACCGCACCAATGCACAGAGCCGTGCCTTTGAGGAATCCCTGCGGCGGATGGGAATCCCCTATACCATTTATGGCGGTATCAGCTTTTACCAGCGCAAGGAGATCAAGGACCTGGTGGCCTACCTGCGGGTGATCGTAAACCCCAGTGACGAAGAAGCGATCAAACGGATCATCAATTACCCGGCAAGGGGGATCGGTAAGACCACGATCGACCGGCTTTTACTGGCGGCCAATACCAACAACCTGAGTATGTGGCAGGTGCTGGAAAATGCGGCGCAATACGGATTCCGGGCCGGCACTTTATCCGCCCTGGATGAGTTTGTGATTATGATAAAAAGTTTTGCCAGCATGCTGACCAAACAGAATGCCTATGAAGTGGCGGTTCATGTGGGCAAGCAAACCAACCTGGTAAAAGAACTGTTCAATGATAAGAGTACCGAAGGGGTGCAGCGCTATGAAAATATCCAGGAATTACTGAACTCTGTAAAGGAATGGACCGAGAGCCCGGATAATGAGGACGGAGAGGTCGTGGATAAAAGCCTTGCTTCCTATTTGCAGCAGATTACCCTGCTCACGGACGCGGATGAAAAAGACCCTGATGCCGATACGGTAAAACTGATGACGATACATGCGGCGAAAGGGCTGGAATTTGGCTGTGTCTTTGCGGCAGGACTGGAAGAAATGCTGTTTCCCAATGCCATGGCCATTAATACCCGGGAAGAACTGGAAGAAGAACGGCGGTTGTTTTATGTGGTGGTCACCCGGGCCAAGCAACGGCTCTGGATTACCTATGCCAATACCCGTTACCGGTTTGGGCAACTGGTACAGAACGAGCCCAGCCGGTTTATCGAGGAGATTCCCGAAGATTACCTGGACCGGAGTTTTGCCGGTGGCGGTTCCAGGAACCAACTGCAGAATAAATGGGGGGGCGGTTCCGCTTTCAACCGCATGAAGGGTTGGGGCGATGAGGGTAAATACAATGATGTAAAAGAAGCGGAGAAACGCTACGGGCCTGCACCGGAAAAAAGAGCCTCATCCACTCCTTCTTACCTGGCGCCAAAGAGCACGCAGCCCAAAGTGGTGGAACATATGCCTTCAGCGGATTTTGCAGCCAGTGATACATCGAACCTGCAAACCGGGCAAAGGGTGGAACACCAGAAATTCGGATTTGGCGAAGTGATCAAAATGGAAGGAGCGGCGCACAATCCCATTGCCACCGTGAAGTTTGAACACAATGGAGAGAAGAAGATCATGCTGAATTATGCAAAGCTGAGGATTGTGGAGTGACCGGTTCCCCGGCTGATCCGATTATTGATTATTGGGTCGTTTTGTTCAAAGATGCATTACTATCCAGCAGGTACGTACAGGTTTATTATTAATTATTTTGGCATAAAGAATTTTATAAACTTTAAAGACATTTCACAAAAGATGAAATAATAAATAATCAGTAATTAATAATTTTCCGCCGGGTATTACCCGTTCATAACTACTTTGGTTTTTTTAAAGAAAAAGTACTCTTTCCGATACTACAAATGCCCACCGCCAAACAAAAGAAAAAAATCCGCCGTTTTTTACTGATCCTTGTACTGTTCGCCCTGTTGGGGGTGGCTGCATGGAGAGGCTGGCAATGGTGGGAATACCGGACCGCGAAATACACCCATTACCCCGCCTTTGGGATTTCGATACCAGGCGGCTATTCCATTCACGGCATCGATGTTTCCAAGTACCAGCATCTTATTTCCTGGGATGGGGTGAAGCAGATGAGCGTGAAAGATATCCGGCTGGGATTTGTTTTTATCAAGGCCACCGAGGGAACGGGTTATACCGATCCGCAGTTCAACCGTAACTGGAAAAAATCAAAAGAAGCCGGAATACTCCGGGGCGCTTATCATTTCTTTACTCCTTCCCGGGATGGCGGGAAGCAGGCGGCTAATTTTATCCGGGAGGTGGAGCTGGAATCCGGAGATTTTCCCCCGGTGCTGGACCTGGAGCAACTGAATGGCACACCGGTTGCACAATTGAAGCAGGAGGCAAAAAAATGGCTGGATATTGTGGGGGAACATTATGGGGTGAAGCCGGTTATTTATACCAATGTGGATTTTTATAACCGGTACCTTGGGGAAAGCTTTGACGAATACCCGCTCTGGGTGGCTCATTATTATCAGCCGGGGCAACCCCGGATCAACCGGGGCTGGGTCTTCTGGCAGCACAGTGACCGGGGCCGGGTAAACGGGATCGTATCCCCGGTGGACTTCAATGTATTTAACGGGGATTCTGCCGCATTCAGGCAGCTCCTCCTTCCATGAACAAAGAAATCAAAGGGGGAGAAATAATAGTACCTTGTTTGCTGAAACAATCGTTATGGAACAGGGATGGGACAGCGATGTAAAGCGCTTTTTTTCAAAGATCCTTAATTCAATTTCCCTGGCGCTGTTATGGGCCCTGGCCGCCGCTACGGCAGGGATCTACTTTCAATTGGGCTGGGCGGGTGGTAAACCCATCGTCTTTACCTTCCTTTTTTATATTGTTGCGGTCCTTGGTTTGCTCGGACTGATCCGTTATCTGTACAGGACCTGGAAAAAGGACTAAGCAAAATACCCGCAGGAGGGGATGGCATAGGGATGGAATTCCTTTACTTTAGAACCTTATATCAAGCCCGCATGGAGTTAAAACTAATAAGCAAGTGGATCGTTATTACAGGGGTCCTGCTGATCTGGGCGATCAAGTTTTTTATCCGCCCTTTTTTTCATTTTGACCAGCCCCTGCATTTTTTCCTGGGAATAGCGCCGAATTTCCTGGGCTCCTTCCTGCTTCCCTTCGGGGCCTGCTGGTTTTTCAGTGGCCGGCATCATTTACTGGCCCGCCTGTTCCGGCTGAATGGGACGGGTGATCTGCGCCTGTTTTGCCTGCTGGGGTTCGGAATGCTGCTGGTGAATGAATACCTACAACTGATCCCCGTATTCGGCCGGACCTTTGATTATTTCGATATTGTATTTTCCTCCATCGGTCTCCTGCTCTCGTATTTTGTTTACGGCAGGTTGCAGGAAAGAGTTCAGTTGGTTTAACTGCTGTGATCGGCCACGATCACCCAGGCTCCCTTTATTTTACGGAACAACAGGTTGTAATGCCCGCCCACATCGCCGATGCTGCGTTTAAGGGACCATTTGCCCACCACGAAATAGTATTTGCCGGAAAGCTTTTTTACGGAGATCAGGTTGAAGGACAGTTTGCCCATGGCGGCCGTATCCGGGTATCCTCTTTTATAATTCTTCAGCGTATTGGCCCATCCGTATGTCACCCCGCTTTTGCCGATAAACATCAGGGAATCGTTTTCCCAGTACCCCTTCATAAAACGATCAATATTGCCGCTATTCCAGTCCCGGGTTTGCCGGTCCAGCAATTCGCGGATGGCTCTTTCACCGGCAGTCTGGCCATGAGAAAGAAAGGCGCTGAACAACAGTACCAGGGTAAAGCATATTTTCATTGAAAACTTTTTCCCAAGTTAAGGCAAATGCGGCATTGCAGTATCAATGGTCGCAGTCATCTGCATGGGCATGGTTGTGTACCCGGCAGGAACGGTAATTGTTCAGGTGCCCGGCAATGATCAGCATGACGGCCGGCACCAGCAACCAGTTATGGTAATCGAGAAAAAACTGTTTCAGTACCAGGAATAGAAAACCAGTGAAAAACAATCCCATCGGCAGCAGGCTGTGATGGTGCTTTTTATAGCCATGGTACAATGAATAACTGCCGATCGCCAGGGCCAGGAGGATCATGCCTATTTCAAACCCGGTATGGTGAATGATATTAATGCCGAAAAGCGGGAGGGTACTGAAAAACAGGGGCAGGAGGGCACAGTGAATGGCACAGGCCAGTGAGGTCCCGACACCCAATGCGTCCCAATTGATCTTTCCTTTCATCCGAGCCGGTAAAGGTAGTAAAAAGGCAACATAGTTGCAAAATATTCATAGGATCCGTTTATCGGAACAATCCGGGGCTTAACTTTGTTCCTTTAATTAAGCGGATTTTATGTCAAAAAAGGGATGGCTTTATACGATATTTTTTGTGGCACTGGCGCTGGGTTTTTATTTCGTGCTCGCCCTGGTGATACCCGGGTTTACCACCCCCAAAGTGGTCCCGGTAAGCTTTGTACGGCCTTTTAGTTTTACCACGCAGGACGGAATGGCATTTACGGAAAAAGAGGTGGCGGGGAAAGTCTATGTGGCCGAGTATTTCTTTACCACCTGCAAGACCATCTGCCCGGTAATGAATAACCACATGCGGGAAGTGTACAATGCATTCCGGGACGAGGACGGATTCCTGATCCTTTCGCACACCTGCGATCCCGAAACGGATTCCGTACCCCAAATGAAAAAATACGCGGATTCCATGAAGGTGGATACCCGTCGCTGGGTCTTCCTGACCGGGCGAAAAGACAGTTTGTACAACATGGCCCGGGTAAGTTATACCATCGACGATCCCAATAATAACCTGAAGCGTATTGAAGACCAGTTTTTGCATACCCAGTTCTGGGCGCTGGTGGACAGGAACGGGGATGTGAGAAAGATCTACGACGGGATCAAATACAGCGAAGTCAAAAAAATGATTGTTGATGCAAAAAAACTGCTGAAAGAGTAGGGAATAAAAGGATAAGTCAAATTTCACCGTATGTCCAATAAAACCATCGAGGATATCGAAAACCGGATCGCTTCCCTGCTGAAGCGGAGCGACCTGAGTGTAACAGAAAGCCGCCGGAAGATCCTGCACCTTTTCCTGGAGCAGCCGGGCGCCCTGGCCCATGGCGATATTGAACGAAAGGCCGGGGAAAAATTTGACCGCGTTACCGTCTATCGCACCCTCCAGGCTTTTGTGGACAAGGGCATTATTCATACCATTCCCACAGCTGATAATTCCATCCGCTATGCGCTCTGCAAGGATGATTGTTCAGCGGGACATCACCATGACCACCATGTCCACTTTGTTTGCAGTATCTGCAACAATACCTATTGCCTGGATGATGTGGTTACCCCGGAGATCAAACTACCAAAGGGGTATCATGCGGAGCAGGTAGAAGTAGTGGTGGAAGGAGTTTGTAAGAATTGTAAGGGAAGAGAATAATCACCCGGAGCCAAAGATCCCGGGATCCAAATCTAAAACCCGGCCCGGAATAATGATTGGAATTTGGGAACAGCACCGGTGCAACAAATAAAAATAGCTTAACACAACTACCGGCTTATTCTTTAGGGCGCTGCCAATTCAGTATTTCCCCCCCGTTCTTTTAATAAAAACAAAGCCCCGGTGTAGAAACATCGGGACTTTAGGTTAAGGCTCTGATTAGTAGCTATTTTAACTGCGTAAAATATACGCAGTAATATAGTCAGGCGCAATGAAGCACCTATTTTTCTAAGTCAAAAATAACATGTGGTTTTGATATTTCCGAAAAAATGATATACCACTTTCGGGGTATTTTTTGGGCTTATAACTGGTCTAACTCAGTTTTCACAAATTCCATCAGCGCTTTTATCGCTTTTAGCGAGAAATCGAATTGTAAACCAGCGGCTTTGAACAGTTCCGGCAGCGTTTGCGTTCCCCCCAGCCGCAGGGCATTTATATAATTACCGACCGCTTTTTCGGGGTTTTGCTTGTATTGTTGCCACAAACCGATGGCGCCCAGCTGGGCAATCCCATATTCGATATAATAAAAAGGGACTTCATAGAGGTGTAATTGCCGGTGCCAGGAATAACGGCGGTATTCCTCCAGCCCGCTGAAGTTGATGACCGGGGAGGAAAATTCGTTCAGGATCTCCAGCCATTTACCGGCTCTTTCGGCTTCAGTATGTCCCGGGTTTTCATAGGCCCAGTGCTGAAATTTGTCAATGGTGGCGATCCAGGGGAAGATCGTGATGACCCTTTCCAGTTGCTGCTCTTTGGCCCTTTTCAACTCTTCCGGGTCCGTAAAGAACACCTGCCAGTGGTTCATGGAAAACAATTCCATGCTCATACTGGCCACTTCGGCGATTTCGGTGGGGTATTCCTTGAATCCGTTCAGTTCCAGTTCATGCGCCAGGAAAGAGTGGATGGCATGTCCGCCTTCGTGTACCATCGTGGTTACATCATCTAAAGTGCCGGCGGCGTTCATAAAAATAAAGGGGGCGCCGGTTTCGGCCAGCGGGCAATTGTAGCCACCCGGGGCCTTGCCTTTACGGCTCTCGAGGTCCAGTCTTCCCATTTCCCGCATTTTAGCCAGGCAGTCTCCAAAGAAAGGCCGCATGGTATTGAAGCAGGCAATGGCCTTTTCGGTGAGTTCCTTACCGGTTTGGAAAGGGCGCAGGGGATTGGTACCGGCGGGTTCGGCTTCCAGGTCCCAGGGGCGCAGGTCCGTCAGCCCCAGCTTTTTCTTCTTCGTTTCATAAAGCTGGTTGACCAGGGGCATTACCTGCAGCTTTACCGCTTCGTGAAACTGGTAACAGTTCTCCTTGTTATAATCAAAACGGCCCAGCTCGAGAAAACGGTAATCCCGGTAATTGGCAAAGTCCGCATTGACCGCCAGTTGCTGGCGTTTCAGTAAAAGGCCGCTGAACAGATCATTCAGCGCATTTTTATCCTGTAGTCTTCGTTCGCTGATCTTCCGGTAAACCGACTCCCGCAGGCCGCGGTCGGGGTCTTCCAGGAATTTAGCCGCCTGCTGCAGCGTATATTCCTGACCGTTTACCTCTACTGTCATTTTCCCGGAGATCATACCAAACTGCTGCTGCATTACATTCAGTTCGGCATGAATCGGTATGTTTTCTTCCCGGAAAATGTCGATGTTCTTCTTTACGTTCCGCAGGTAAGTAAAGTATTTTTGCTGGTCCAGCTCTCTGGTAAAGGGGCAATTCAGCAATTTCTTATTCAGCCGGTCCGAATAGGGCTGGATCTTCGGCTGTAGTTCTATCATAAAGAAGGTGAAAGCCTGTTCCAGCTCCTTATTCTCCGTATCACAGGTCATTTTGATCTGTCGCCAGCAGGCATCCTCGCTGATTACCGCTTCCACTTCACTGCAATCCTTCAGCCACTTTTCCAGTGCGGGAACGGAATCAAGGGTTCTTTCCTCCAGGTTTTTAAGCCAGGGTTCCAGGGTCTCCCAGCTGGTAAGCACAAATCCTTCCGGTAAAAAATGCCGGGCTAATTTTTTGATATCCGCACTGTAGGGCATACACATGTTTTAAATGTAAAAAAGCTATTCCAGATCTTGAAATAGCTTTCAGCTATCAGCGGATGGCTAACAGCTAACTGAATATTATTCGGCTTTCTTTTTTTTGGCCGGGGCTTTTTTCGGCTTTTCATCTGTGTTTTCTGCAGATTCTTTCCTGGCCCTTGTTTTTTTGGCCGGCTTTTCTTCTGCTACCGGGGCTGCCACCACGGCTTCTTCCACCGGTTCTTCTTCGGGAATTTCGGACAGTTTGATCTCCACACTGGCCGCTTTGAGCACGGCATACCACTTCACCATTTTTTTCATATCACTGGCATAAACCCGCTCAAAGTCCATATCCGGGTAAACCTTCTCAAAATATTTTTTAACTGCGGCGGCATCCTTCTCTTCCGGCAGTTTTTGACCGGCCTTATCCATGGCGGTAAATACATCCACCAGGTTTACATTGTCCCGGACGGTGTACACTTCAATACTTTCCAGGTGCGAGAAATTGTGGACACGGCTGGAGACGAAACGGGTGCTTTGATCTTCCAGGGAGCGGACAATGGCTCCGTCCGTTTTACTGTTGATCAGTTCAAACAAACCCGGCAACCCGGTCACGGCAACTAATTTACTGTATTCCATAAGTTTTTTAATAATTGGGACTGCAAGATACTTGAGTTCCGGCAAATAGACAGCTATGAAATTAAGTCCCCGGCCGGCGAACGTTTTTGGGGAAACGACCGTCTTATTTACCGTATCTTTCCTTTACCTAAAACGAATATCAATGAAAAAAATTTCCTTCCTGCTATTGGTTTCCATGACCTTGTCAGCAGCCGTTTTAGCCCAGCCGGGCGGCGGTTTTCAGCGCCAGACCCCTGAGCAAAGGGTGGCCCGGATACACCAGAAACTCGACAGCGCCTTTAAACTGGATGCGGCTCTTTTTGCTAAACTGGATACGGCACTGGTCATGTTGTACAGAAAACAGGATGCCCGGATGCAGGAACTCTTCTCCGGTGGCGACCGGCCTGACCGGGAAACCATGATGGCTGAAAGACAAAAATTTACAGATGCACAGGATGAAATGCTGAAAGCTGTTTTAACCAAAGAGCAATACGACACCTGGAAAGAAAAGATCCAGCCCTCCCTTCGGCCCCAGCGCCCTGCTGGCGGCGGACCCGGTGGCGGACAACAATGATCTTTTTTATAGAAGCATAAGCAAAGAACCGTTCCGGGAAAGGAACGGTTTTTTTTATGAATGGCGGGCTGCTTTGGTAAAAATTGCTGATCTTAACGGGAAATCAACGCAAATGAATAATGCGATCAGCTGGTTTGAAATACCGGCTACGGACCTGGACAGGGCCACCCGTTTTTACGAAACCATTTTCGGGATATCCCTGGCAGTGCTCGACCTCCCCAATATCCGGATGCGCATGTTTCCCCTTGATGATATGATGACCCAGGTGGGAGGGGCTGTGGTGGACAGCGGGGGTTTTCATAAACCTTCTTCCACCGATGGCCCGCTGATCTACCTGAACGGGAATCCCGACCTGCAAACCGTGCTGGATAAAGTGGAAGCGGCAGGTGGTACGATCCTGGTGCCCAAAACAGCGATCTCCCCGGAATACGGGTATATGGCCGTGATCATTGATACAGAAGGAAACCGGATCGGGTTGCATTCCGTACCCGCTGGTAGGTAAACAATGGGATTTTCTGAGTGTGGTCCCTAACCCGGTTCCCTGGAATAAAATGCTAAATAACCTGTCATGGCATATAACGAAAAACTGGCTGACCGGGTCCGGGAAATAATTGTGCTGACCCATAAGCGGGTGGAGGAGAAGAAAATGTTCGGCGGACTTTGTTTTATGGTGAATGATAAAATGTGCGTGGGTGTCGAAAAAGAAAGACTGATGATCCGGTTGGACCCCGCCCGCTACGAAGCAGTGTTGGAAATGGAAGGCTGCCGTCCCATGGATTTCACCGGGCGGATCATGAAGGGATATGTATTTGTGGACGCCGCGGTGCTGAACACAAAAAAGAAACTGGGGTACTGGCTGCAACTGGCGCTGGAATATAATGCCATCGCCCGGTCTTCTAAAAAGGCGCCCGCCGGGGAAAGAAGAAAAGTTTAATTTATTATTCAATCGAATACTATGCAATCCAAAGCTGCCACAGTAGATCAGTACCTCGCCGAACTACCGGGAGACCGCCAAAAAGCCATGAATGAATTACGAAAAGTGATTAAGAAAAACCTTCCCAAAGGATTCCAGGAATGTATGAATTACGGCATGATCGGTTATGTGGTGCCGCATTCCAAATATCCGGCCGGGTATCATTGCGATCCCAAACTGCCCCTGCCCTTTATGGGGATCGCTTCCCAGAAAAATTTTATCGCTGTTTATCACATGGGTGTATATGCGGACCCCAAACTGCTGAACTGGTTTACAACGGCGCATGCCAACGCATCATCCAAAAAACTGGATATGGGCAAGAGCTGCATGCGGTATAAGAAGCCGGAGGATATTCCGTACCAGCTGATCGGTGAACTGGTGACTAAGATGACGCCGGATGAATGGATTGCTTTATATGAGAAGAGTTTCAGGCGTAAAAAATGAGTCATGGTTTTTTTTCACATGGAGCCGGATACCCGAACTTCC
The DNA here is from genome assembly GCA_016192105.1 of Sphingobacteriales bacterium. GTDB lineage: Bacteria > Bacteroidota > Bacteroidia > Chitinophagales > Chitinophagaceae > JJ008. The sequence continues at coordinate 78,543 of JACPUV010000031.1, forward strand.
CATGGAAAAAACGAAAAGGGAAGAAAGGAATAATAAAAAACCCGGACGAACATCCGGGTTTTTTGCTGCGCCCTGCTTTTATTTTTTCCGATGGTAAGTGCCTTCCATAAATTTCATTTCCTTTCCATCCATACCGGCGCCATACATGGTGGTCGTATAGCTGTCTTCATCATGATATACATTCACCTGGCGGATCGGGCTGTCTTTACCGGTCACAGGATCTGTCTGTACCCCTGTAAGGCTAAGTGTTTTGGTGGCGGCATCATACTCCCCGTACATGATCACCATTCCTGAACTGAAGTTGTCGATCCAGCTGAGGACGAATTTCTTTTTGGCATTGTCATAGCCCAGTGTACTTTGCCCCTGGAAAGGCATACCCATCATGGTGCTGCTGTAATTACCGATCTGAAACAAACCGCTTGGACTCATGGTTACCACATCGGTTGATTTGGACTTAGTCGGCGGAGCAGCCGGGTCCATCCACATACTTACTTCGGCCTCCCAGGTACCGGTACGTCCGGCCAGCCATTTGTGCATGTCTCCCGGGGTCATAAAATTCTGCCAGGCTTTCATGGCTTCATCCTGCGACTGTGCATGCAGGGTACAAACTGATAACAGCATTGCTGTTGCAGCGAAAAATATTTTTTTCATAACTGTGGTTTTTGATTTGTTAATGTAAGCAACTCTTCCGGGTTGATAAAAAAAATGCAGGTAAACCGGCTATTTTCAGGGATGAGTTGCGGGATTTTGCCCCAACTGGCTGATTTTAATCTGCATAACAGTAGCAATACTCGTTGCCCTTTCTTTAGCCTGGAAGGCTTTTTCTCCTTCAAACAGTTCATCCACGGAGGCCTTGAAATGGAGCAGCCAGGTAGTAAAATGTTCTTTTCTCAGCGGGGATTGATGATGCAGGCGGAGATGGGGTTCCATGGCATTTTTCCGGTAAGTATCCGACTGAAATAAAATACTATCCCAAAAATCTACCAATACGGGCAGGTGATGGTCCAGGTCGATCTTTGCCACTTCCGTGAATAAATAGCTGATCGAAGGATCTGCCAGCAATTTTTCATAAAAGCGGGTGACCAGTTTCAGCAGGTCCTCCCTGTTTTGCAGCTCATTTTTCATTGATAAGGGTAAAGAGGCGCTCAGCATCTGCCTTGTTAAACAACTGGGTTCCGTCATTCATTGTGGCGGCGCTGCCGCAGGCCACGCCGAACTGGATGGCTTCCCATAATTTTTTTCCTCTTTGCAGGGAATAGGTGATCCCGGCCACCATACTGTCACCCGCGCCTACTGTACTTTTCTTTTCTACCGGGGGCGCTTCTACAAAATACCTTTTCTCGTTGCTCACCAGCCAGGCACCTAAGGATCCCATGGATACGACCATGATTTCTGCGAACCCATCCCGGATCGCCTGCTGGGCTGCATCCGGTACTTCCTCTTTATCCAGCCAGTCCACATTGAGCATTTTACAGAGCTCCCCGATATTGGGTTTGATCAGGTAGGCGTTTTTTCCTTTTAATGCCTGTAAGGCCGGGCCGCTGGTATCGACGATACATTTTGCGCCAACGGCAGCCGCATTCTTTACGATCAGTCCGTAAAAATAATCGGGTAAACCGGGGGGCAGGCTGCCACTGGCAACGACATAGCTGGGGGCAAAGGAACGGATCTGGTCCACCAGGGTCTTGATGGTTTCTTCAAGCACTTCACGGCCGGGAAATGTAAACCGGTATTGATTATTGGTGGATGCTTCCAGGACGATCCAGTTTTCCCTTGTTTCCACCTTACTGTCCACCGCATGAAAGAGAATGCCTTCTTCTCTCAGCAGCGAACAAAGCATATTCCCGTTATGTCCGCCCGCGGGGAACAAAGCGACCGAAGGGGTTTCCAGCCTTTTCAGGGCTTTGCTGACATTAATGCCGCCGCCGCCGGGCTCATTGACCACTTCCGTGCAACGAAGTTTGCTTTCCGGTTTTAGTTTTTCCGCCCTTGAGCTTTTATCAATACAGGGGTTCAGTGTAATCGTGAGAATCATATCAATGCGTTTATTTTTTTTCTTCTCCTGCCTGTATTTCCTCCCAAACAGCCAGGATCCGTTTATTAAGTGTATCGTAATCCGTATAGCCTTTGGCCAGCAGGTAAAACTTTTGCTGGTCCACCCGGATCAACACCTGGGGAAAGCCGGTTACCTGCAGTTGCTTGCAGAGGGCGAATTCATACCGCGCCTTTTCAATGTATGCTTCGCTGTTGAGACGGGAATAAAAAGTTTCTTCCGGAATTCCATAGCGGACCAGCAGGTGCCGGTAGGCTTCATCATCCGTGAGATCCCGGCCTTCGTAGTGCAGCGCGTATTGCAGGTCTGCCGCAAAATCCACTTGCAGGTCAGGGTGTATTTCTTTGAAAAGACAGAGCGCGGCCGCAGATTTTTCCGAGTGCTGAATCCAGTCGCTTTGCTCCGGGTTGAAAATATGCCAGAGATAATCTTCCCCGAAACGGATACCGGTCAATTCCTCCACGTTCTTATATGCCTGGCTGATATACCCTGCAATGGCCGCAACAGGTCTTGCCGATTCTTTGGGGATCATTCCACCGGAAAGTACTTCAAAGGGGATTTTATCTTTCCAGGTCTCCGCTATTTTTTTTATAACCGGACTGAACCCGTAACACCATCCGCAATAAGCATCATAACAATAATAAATTACGGGCTGCATAAGACTGCAAACTTATGCATAACCTTCCCGATAAATCCTGACCCGCAAAAAATTAATGCGCCTCGAGCCAGTTATGCCCTTCCCCGCATTCCGCGATCACCGGTACTTTGTGCGGCAGGGGCAACGCTTCCTCCATGTTTTCAATGATCAGGGGTTTCAGCTCATGCGCTTCGGTCTTCAGGGCATCAAAGACCAGTTCATCGTGCACCTGCAGGATCATCCGGCTTTTCATTTTTTCTTTTTCCATTGCTGCATGCACTTTTTGCATGGCCAGTTTGATCATATCTGCCGCAGTTCCCTGGATGGGGGAATTGATCGCGTTTCGTTCCGCGAAACCACGGACCGTAAAATTCGAGGAATTGATATCCCGTAACCAGCGCTTTCTTCCCATCAGGGTTTGTACATAGCCCTGTTCCCGGGCAAAGTTGATGGTATCATCCATGTACTGCTGGATACCGGGAAATTCTTTTTTATAATTGTCAATGATCTCTTTGGCTTCGGTGCGGGTGATGCCCAGGTTATCTGCCAGCCCGAAAGCGCCCTGCCCGTAGATGATACCGAAGTTGACGCTCTTGGCCTTGTACCGCATTTCTTTGGTCACTTCTTTTTCTGGCACATTGTACACCCGCGCCGCGGTGGCGGTATGAATATCGGTGCCTGCTTTAAAGGCCTTGCACATATTCGGGTCACCGCTGATCGCCGCTACAATGCGTAATTCAATCTGTGAATAGTCGGCTGACAGTAAAATATGTTTGTGGTCCCTTGGTATAAACGCTTTGCGGATCTCTTTGCCCCGCTCGGTCCTTACCGGTATATTCTGGAGATTGGGGTTGTTACTGGCCAGTCTTCCCGTTACGGCTACCGCCTGTCCGTAGGTGGTATGCACCCTGCCTGTCTTTTTATTGATCAGGAGGGGCAGGGCATCCACATAGGTGGATTTCAGTTTAGTCAGCTCCCGGAAGGCCAGGATATCATCCACGATCGGATTCCCTTTCGCCGCAAGCTTGAGCAATACATCTTCCCCGGTCTGGTACTGCCCGGTCTTGGTTTTTTTAGCGGAAGGATCCAGTTTCAGTTTGTCAAACAGCACTTCGCCTAACTGTTTTGGGGATGCAAGGTTAAAGCGTACTCCCGCCTGTTTGTACACACTTTCCTCTGCCCGCCTGGCATCCTTTTCCAGTTCTTTGGAATAATCATTCAGGAAGTCCACATCGACCCGGATCCCTTCAAATTCCATATCCACCAATACTTTTACCAGGGGATTCTCCACTTCATTAAAAACCTTTTCCACTTCTTTTTCTTTCAGCAGCGGGGTGAAAATATGTTTCAGCTGCAGGGTGATATCGGCATCCTCCCCGGCGTACTCTTTTATCTTTTCCAGTTCCACCTCCCGCATCGTGCCCTGGGTCTTTCCTTTTTTGCCGATCAGCTCTTCGATATGCACGGGCTCATAGCCCAGGTATTTTTCACTGAGCAGATCCATGCTCCTTTTTCCATCCGGTTCGATGACATAATGGGCCAGCATGGTATCAAAGAGTTTACCGGCGGGTTCAATGCCATACCATTTCAGTATTAAAAGGTCATACTTGGTATTCTGACCGATCCAGGTTTTTCCCGGATCCGCAAATAAGGGTTCGAAAACTGCCAGGATGGCTTTTGTTTTATGCTGGTCAGCCGGGCAGGGAACATAGTACGCTTCACCGGGTGTAACGGAGAAACTGAGGCCCACGAGCTCGGCATCATTGGCATCAATGCCGGTCGTTTCCGTATCAAAGCAGATCTCCCTGTGTTTCTTCAGTTCGGCTACCAGTTTTTTTATAGCGGCTTCACCTTCAACCGCCTTGTATTCGTGCGCGGTGTTGTTGATATTGTGTTCAACAGACAGGGAAGGGCCGTCTTCTTCCCCCTTCGTTCCTGCCGGTTTAACGGCCGCATCCGGTGCTTCGACAATATTCCCGAATAAATCTGTTTGAATCCCCTGCGGAATCTCCTTCGCCGTTACCGTATTTGAAGGGGCGCCCACGGCGAATTCTTCGCCCAGCAATCGCTTGCCGAGTGTACGGAATTCAAGTTCGCTGAAGATTTCTTTGAGTTTTTCTTTGTTCCAGTCTTTCAGTTTAAAATCTTCTTCGTGAAACTCCACCGGGACATGGGTGATGATCGTGGCCAGCTTCTTGGAAAGAACGGCCATTTCCATTCCCTTCCTGACTTTTTCGCCCATGGCCCCCTTGATCTTATCCACATTGGCCAGGGTATTTTCCAAACTACCGTATTCGGCCAGGAATTTAGCCGCAGTTTTTTCTCCTACTCCGGGGATACCTGGAATATTGTCCACGGCGTCTCCCATCATCCCCAGCATATCCACCACCTGGCTTACTTCCTTAATATTCCATTTGGCACAGATCTCTTCCGGGCCGAGGATCTCCGCATCATTCCCCTGGTAGGCAGGTTTGTAAATTTTTATTTTTTCAGAAACCAGTTGCCCGTAATCCTTATCCGGGGTTACCATATATACTTCGTAACCGGCTTTTTCAGCCTGCTTGCTGAGGGTGCCGATCACATCATCCGCCTCGTATCCGTCCATGGCGATGATCGGGATATTAAATCCTTCAATGATTTTTTTAATATCGGGTACAGCCGCCAGGATATCTTCCGGTGTTTCCTGCCGGTTGGCTTTGTAATCCGCGAAATCGGTATGCCGTTCGGTAGGTGCAGAAGTGTCAAAACAAACCGCCATATGAGAAGGCTTTCGTTTGTTGATTAATTCCACCAGTGCGTTGGTAAAACCAAACTGGGCATTGGTGTTCTTCCCTTTGGAAGTCAGCCTGGGATTTCGGATGAGGGCATAGTAGGCCCGGAACACCAGGGCAAAGGCGTCGAGGAGAAATACACGTTTATCCATACCACTAAGATAGTATTTCGGGACTTAGCGGGGGATGTTGGGTGTCAGTTGTAAGTTGTCGGGTGTCGGTTGACAGTTGTCAGGTGTCAGTTGTTAGTTGAGAGGGGGCAATTGTTAGTTGACAGCCTGAATAGAAGTCTTTATCAAAGGGAGTCATATACATAAAAAACCCCGGCACTGCAGGCCGGGGGTTACTGTTATGTTAACGCTGCTTAGCTTAGTTAATAGACAGCCGGAGGGCTGCACTGTTGTCAGTTTTCACCATTGCTTTCTGGTCTTTTACAACCACCACAGCAGTTTCATTCTTTTTTTGCAGGGAAGGATTGGTATTGTCCACCATAATGGTTCCACTGAAGGCTTCTGTTGACTGATTAACCGGCGTACCTGCCGCGCTGATTGATTTATCCCTGTGGATAAAGTTCAGGTAGAGAGCGAAGAACAATAGGTTAAAGGCAAAGAAGTTGGCGATTTTACGAACGCGTCTTTTCATAAACGGATGTATTGGATTTTAAAAAAATTGGTTTCTCGGATAACAGTGCTAAGGTATCGCGGGGAGTTACTTCCTGCAAGGATTGGGCATCGGTTTTTGTGGAAATCGGGCACTAATACTCAGGAGAGACTCGTAAAACTACGAGCGCTATTTTTTCATCTCTTCCAGCTGTTTCTGCATCCGGAATAGCTCATCCCGCAGCCGGGCCGCTTCCATGAAATCCAGGTCCCTGGCGGCTTTCTCCATTTCTTTTCTGACTTTGCCGAGGGCTTTTTCCAGTTGCGGGATGGTCTTATATTCCGCCTGTTCTTCGGCTGCCGCTGTTACCAGTTCCCCGTCAGGAGCCAATGCATAGGGGTTAGCCGGGTCATATCCTTTAATATCCAGTACGGAGGTCTGGGCAAAAACATCTTTGGTCGATTTGATCACGGTTTTGGGCGTGATGCCATGTTCAATATTGAAGGCCAGTTGCTTTTCCCTGCGGCGATCGGTTTCGTCAATAGTTTTTCGCATACTGTCGGTCATTTTATCCGCGTAGAAAATAACCAGGCCATTTACATTCCTTGCCGCCCGCCCGGCTGTTTGGGTCAGGGACTTCTCATTCCTTAAAAAACCCTCCTTGTCGGCATCCAGTATGGCCACCAGCGACACTTCCGGTAAGTCCAGCCCCTCTCTTAATAAGTTCACCCCCACGAGCACATCAATTTTCCCCAGTCTCAGTTCCCGCAGGATCTCTACGCGTTCCAGGGTATCCACTTCACTATGGATATATTTCGATTTGATATTGATCTTGTGCAGGTATTTATCCATTTCTTCCGCCATCCGTTTGGTGAGGGTGGTAACCAGTACCCGGTCACCCGCTTTTATCCGTTTATCAATTTCGTCCAGCAGGTCATCAATCTGGTTCACACTGGGGCGGATCTCAATCGGCGGGTCCAATAATCCGGTGGGTCGCACCACCTGTTCCACTACCACCCCCCCGCATTTTTCCAGTTCATAATCATCCGGGGTGGCAGAGACAAAGATGACCTGGTTGGTCAGCGATTCAAACTCGTGAAAATTGAGCGGCCGGTTATCCAGTGCGGAGGGCAGTCGGAAGCCATAATCCACCAGGATGAGTTTGCGGCTCCGGTCACCCCCGTACATCCCGCTTACCTGGGGAATGGTTTGGTGGCTTTCATCAATGATCATCAGGTAGTCCTTCGGGAAATAATCCAGCAGGCAGAAAGGACGGGTGCCCGGGCGGCGGCGGTCAAAAAAGCGGGAATAGTTTTCGATCCCGTTGCAGTACCCCAGCTCCCGGATCATTTCGATGTCATAATTCACCCGCTCGGTGAGCCGCTGCGCTTCAATGTATTTTCCTTCTTTTTTAAAATAATCCGCCTGGATAGTTACTTCATCCTGTATTTCATAAAGCACCTGCTGCAGGATATCCTTGGGCGCCACGTAGAGATTGGCCGGGAAGATCGCGGCATTCTCCATTTTTGCGATCCGTTTGGCGGTGATCACGTCAATACTTTCTATTTCTTCAATCTCGTCACCAAAAAATGTGATCCGGTACCCGTAATCCACGTAGGGCAGGTTGATATCAACGGTATCTCCCTTTACCCGGAAGCTACCCCGGTTAAAATCGATCGTGGTCCGGTTGTAGAGGGAATTCACCAGCGAATGCAGGAAGGCCTGGCGGGAAATGGTCTGTCCCTTACTGACCCGGATGATCCCGTTTTCATAATCGGTGGGATTACCCATACCATAGATACAACTCACGGAAGCCACCACGATGATATCCCGGCGGCCGCTGAGCAGGCTGGAAGTAGCTCTCAGGCGGAGTTTGTCGAGCTCATCATTAATGCTCAGGTCCTTTTCAATATAGACATCGCTGACCGGCAGGTAGGCTTCGGGTTGGTAATAGTCATAATAGGAAACAAAATATTCAACTGCATTTTCGGGGAAGAACTGACGGAATTCGCCGTACAACTGGGCTACCAGTGTTTTATTATGGGTCAGCACCAGTGTGGGGCGTTGCGTTTGCTGGATCACGTTGGCGATCGTAAAGGTTTTTCCGCTGCCGGTCACACCCAGCAGGGTCTGGTATTTTTCACCGGCCTGTATTCCTTCGGTCAGTTGGCGGATCGCATCCGGCTGGTCACCGGCGGGCGGGAACGGGGTATGCAGTTGAAAAGCCATGTTGCAATTTAATCAACCCGCCGGAGAGGGGATGAAACATTATGTGAAAGGCAGGATCGTTTTATTTGATCTTTCTTTTGGTATAAACCGGGTAATCGGGGAGCCGGGTTTCGTGTGCTGTATGCATCAGCGGGGAGGTTAAAATAAAATCGGCGGTTGAACGGTCACGGCGACGGGTATATTCCAGGTAGCGGCCACCCGCAGCAGGGCTTTTCGTGCAGGACACCCGTTGTACCTGGACATACAGGCTGTGTTTTTTAAGTGCCTGTTTATTATACACCGCCATTCCACCAGTTCCTTCTTTTTATGGTCATGCGCCACGAGGGCGATTGGGTTTTGGGTTTGGAGCACAATCCACACCCTACGGGGTGGGGTCATGTTTTCGGTTGGTTTGTTACCAATAATGCACCCCTACGGGGTGAGATGGTGGTTGGGTTTTGGGCCTGGGGCACAATCCACGCTCTACGGGGTGGGAGAGCGGTTGGTTTGTTACCGATGATGCACCCCTACAGGGTGAGATGGTGATTGGGTTTTGGGTCGGGAGTACAATCCACCCCTACAGGGTGGGGTCATGTTTGCGGTTGGTTTGTTACCGATGATGCACCCCTACGGGGTGGTGGCCATGTTTTCGGTTTGAGTGTTTGTTACCGATAATGCACCCCTACGGGGTGATGGCCATGTTTTCGGGTGGGTTGCTTGCTACCGATAATGCATCCCTACGGGGGTGCCAAAGTTATTTTGCATGGTTCGGGAAATGCAAAATCATGTCCACATCATAGGCGGTGGAATATGGGTAATCTCCGCCGGTGACGGTATGTTTGCCCCACCCCATCGGAGTGGATTATCGGTTGCATCAGGTGATCGAGATGGTCCGCCCCACCTCGTAGGCGGTGGATTGTGGTTTATAAAATATCGTTGCACCGTTTTTTTATTAAACCGGGTCCACGAAAATGTATTTTTCATCATATTCAATGCCCGCTTTAACCAACAAATTCCGGTATTCCTCCCTGAACACGATTTTCCGGTGATGTTCTTCCTGCCTGGCAATATACCTGATCACATTGGGTACATGCGATTTGCTGTAGGTGAATGCCCCGTAGCCCTCCTGCCAGGCGAATTTTCCCGGACAAAACCGCCGGTCATTTATCCATTTGGCGCTTTCTGTCTTAATTGATCTGATCAATTCCGAAACGGCCTGATGGGGACGCATGCCGATCAGTATATGGATATGATCCGGCATGCTGTTTATCTGGAGCATCTTATGTTCATAATGCTGCACAATGCCGGTAATGAATTTGTGTAACTCATCTTTCCAGTGAGGAAGGAGGCATCCGCGTCTGTATTTGGGGGCAAATACAAATTGGTAATGAATCTGGGTGTAGGTGTTGGCCATAAATGACAAGGTTTAATGGGGCAATTTAGGGGAATTTGTTTCCGAATATGTTTTCGTCGCTGTTGGTCGCGATTTTTTCACAATCCACGCCCTACGGGGTGGGGTCATGTTTGCGGTTTGATTGTTTGTTACCGATAATGCACCGCTGCGGGGTGGGAGGGTGGTTGGGTTTTGGGCCTCGGGCACAATCCACGCCCTACGGGGTGGGGTCATGTTTTCGGTTGGTTTGTTACCGATAATGCACCCCTACGGGGTGGGGTCATGTTTTCGGTTGGGTTGTTACCGCTAATGCACCGCCTACGGGGTGCCAAGGTTATTTTGCATGGTTCGGGAAATACAAAATCGTTTCCAGTCCGTTGGGTGTAATAGGGGTAGCAAAAATGTGTTAAGGGATTAACGCGGCACCCTTTAGGGGTGTATTGTGGATTTTCCCCGTTAATGGCCCCCCAATGAGATGGGACCCCGAAATGGTTGTTTTGTTCTCCACGCCGTAGGGGTGTATTATGGGCAACATAAATGTGTAAACGGATTATCGCCGCACCCTGTAGGGGTGCATTGTGGAAATAAAATAAAAAAACCGGAGCAGTTGCCCGCCCCGGTCTCTATGTCAGATTAACATTGCCTGTTTATTATTTCAGCTCTGCACTCACGGTGATCTTCGGCTCGGGGGCAATTTTACCAGCCTCGATCGGAGCGCCGGTGATACCATAATCAGCCAGTTTAATGCTGAAAGAACTGCTGGCAGTCAGTGAACCGGCTTTTACTTCAAAGGTGGCCGTCGTGCTGAGTGGTTTGGTCACATCCCTTATGGTCAGTTCACCGGATACCGGCACGGTATAGGTACCGGGTTTGTCAAATTTTACTTTAGAAAGATCGGTGATCTTGCCCATGAAAGTGAATACGGGAAATTTGGCGGAGTTCATCCATTTTTCACCGTTAAAATGATTCTGGATCATTTCATTGGTAAAGGCAAAATTCTTAACGGCTGCTTCAAAACCAATTTCACCCGTTTTTGTATTTACTTCACCCACCACGGTTTTGTTATCCGCTTTGGGCAAAGCGTCTTTGGAAGTGGTGGCGTCAAAAGAGACGGTTGCGGAAGTGGTTTTCCGGGTCTGTGCAAAAGCCATAGCCGACATCGCAACCAGGGAAAGGATCAGGAATGATTTCTTCATGTGTATAGTTTTTGTTTAGATTGATGACATTTTTATGGAAGAAGGGCCGACCGTTTAAACGTGATTACGGTGGCTTTCCGGAGCCGGCTGAAAATACCGCCACTGCAGGAGGCCTTGATCGAAACCGAATCACCCACCGCCAGTTTTTTTGCTTCAGCCACATCTTCGGCCTGGAAGTCGAAGATGGCATAGGAACCGGATAGGGAGTCAATGAATTTCACGTTGAGGCTGCTGTCCGCTGGTTCCAGTTCGGCTACACGGCCTTTCACGAGCAGTATTTTATCCGTGTATTTTTTATTGGCCGCACTGTCATTTCCCGCGAACTCACGGATAAGATCAACCGCATTTACCGTGTACTCCGCTTTGCTGGAAGCCGTATTGGAAAAAGTGGAGGTTTCCAGCTGGTTTTTGATAAAACGGTACGAGGAGAAAGCGAGGGCCGGTCCGATAAGGATCCAGGCAACCTTGGAAATACCATGTCCCGGCCGGCTGCTCCATATAAACAGGACGGCGGCGGCGGCGGACAGGTAGAGCGAAGGCTGTAAGAGCCCGGTCAGGCTTTTACCCACCCCCAGGTCCAGCAGGGTATTCGAGAATACAATATATACGGTTACGAGTGACAGGTTGAGTGCCCCGGCAGCCGCGGCGATCAGGGCTGTTTTTTTACCCCGGGTATAGCCCCAGGCGGCCAGGATCACGAGTACCGGTATCAGCCAGAACAGGTAGAAACTGAAACTGAACTGGGGGTAGGGGTTCTCCAGCCCGAATTTATCCGCGGAAGTGGCAAAAAAGCTGCCGTCAGGCAGGGCCATGCCGGAAAGCGGACTGTCTTCCCATTTTACCCAGGGAAGAAAGAAGCTGACCAGCAGCAGGGCTGCGGAAAGCAGGTGCAGGGAATTTTTTGCGGGTTGGGTTGTTTGTGGCATCTGACTGCTTTAAACGATCCGAAACACGTTAAGGTTGCGAATCGTTCCGCAAATATACAATGTTTAAACATTGAAATAATTTTTTTGTGTGAAATATTTGTGAAAGGGGGCGAATGTCGGGTGTGAACTGTCAGGTGTGGGGCTTAAACCCTTCCCGTTCGCTAACAATGAAAAAAGCTGTTTCCCGGAGGAGACAGCTTTTACTTACTAACCCATTAAACTTATAGAGAATCAGGCTCAGGCCGTCTGCATTTCTTTGATCTTCTCCCTGATCTTACCTTCAATTTCTTTGGCCAGTTCCGGGTTGTCCACCAGTAACTGCTTCACCGAATCACGTCCCTGTCCCAGTTTATCATTATTATAGCTGTACCAGCTGCCGCTTTTTTGTACAATGCCCAGCTCCGTACCCATATCAATGATCTCCCCGTTTTTGGAAATGCCCTCGCCAAAGATGATATCAAATTCAGCCGCCCGGAAAGGAGGTGCCACTTTGTTTTTCACCACTTTCACTTTTACGTGGTTACCAATCGCCTCATCCCCGTCTTTTACCTGCTGGGTCCGGCGAATATCGAGGCGCACAGAGGCATAAAATTTTAACGCATTACCACCGGTAGTTGTTTCGGGGTTCCCAAACATTACCCCGATCTTCTCCCTTAACTGGTTAATGAAAATACAGATGGTATTTGTTTTAGCGATCGTAGCGGTCAGTTTCCGGAGGGCCTGGCTCATCAAGCGGGCATGGAGCCCCATTTTACTGTCGCCCATTTCCCCTTCCAACTCACTCTTGGGAACCAGGGCGGCCACGGAGTCGATCACCACCACATCCAGCGCACCGGAAAGAATCAGGCGGTCGGCAATTTCCAGGGCCTGCTCGCCATAGTCCGGCTGAGAGATCAGCAGGTTATCCACATCCACCCCGAGTTTTTTTGCATAATTGCTGTCAAATGCGTGTTCCGCATCAATAATAGCACACATCCCCCCTTTTTTCTGCGCTTCCGCGATCACATGGGTGGCGATGGTGGTTTTACCGGAAGACTCCGGTCCGTAGATCTCAACAACCCGGCCACGGGGAAGACCCCCGATGCCTAAGGCCACATCCAGCCCGATAGAGCCGGTGGAAATGACTTCCTGTTCAACACCGGATTTTTCATTCATCATCATCACACTGCCCTTTCCGTAGTCTTTCTCAATCTTATCCATCGTAAGCTTGAGCGCTTTCAGTTTTTCAGAATTTGCTGACATATCGGTTGTTTTTTCTGTTTTTGCCATGTATCAAAGTTAGCGGATCGTTGTTCCGGTGATAAAAAATTAATTAACAATCAAAACTAAAACATTTAGCAAATAAAAACTAATAATTTTTGGATTATTTTTCCCGCCAAACCCGTTTTTTTTCTGCCGGGGCCTGGTGATTGGAACCAATTTACCCGGGGGAGGGTACGCGTAACCGGGATTATAGTGCTAATTTTTCAGAAAGTTTCTGTGATGCGACTAAGGAGTTTATGGTTGTCCGGTTTATTCCTGCTTGGCAGCCTTCGGGATATTGCCCAGCAACCCCGGCTGGTATTGCCGGTTTCCAGTACCAATAAATTACAGGCGATGCTGCTGAGCCGGGATGAAAAATACCTGGCCAGTACGGACCTCGATGGGATGATAAAGTTCTGGGATGTGGCGACCGGGAAACTGATCCAGACCTTTTATCACCCGGGTGCCGTGGAGCTGGTGCTGAGCGCCGATACGCGTTATCTTATTTCCGGCAGTATGGACCATGAACTGAGGGTCTGGGACCTGGAAACGGGAGCCCTGTTCAAAACCCTGTCCCTGCACCAGACGGCGGTCTGTGCCCTGGCCATCAGCGCAGACGGGAGCCGGATGCTTTCCGGTGATCAGTCGGGTACCGTGGTGCTCTGGGAGATGAAAACCTGGGAACCCATCCGGGTCATTCAAACCAACGGGGGCTATATCGGCCAACTGGAATTTGCGCATAAAGGATCCTGGTTTGCTATGGCCGCTGAAAAGAATATTTACCTGGTTCCTTTTGCGGATCAGCCTTACCGGGTATTAAAGGGACATACGGATAAAGTACATTCCCTTGCGATTGCTGCCAATGATGAACAACTGCTCAGCGGTTCTTGGGACAATACAGCCCGGTTATGGGACCTGAGCAGTGGAAAAACCCTGCAGGTTTTTAAAGGCCACACAAAATCTGTCTTTGACGCCATCTTCAGCCCGGATCAAAAAAAAGTACTGACAGCCGCCAGTGATAACAGTATCCGGATCTGGGATATTCTCACCGGGAACTGTATGCAAACACTGACCGGGCACCGCGAATGGGTCACGAAACTCCGGTTTTCACCGGATGGTAATAAGCTGATCAGTATTTCCTTTGATAATACGGCCCGTATCTGGAACTACCCGGGCGGTCAGCTCCTGTACGAACTGAAAGGACATAAAGATGATCTCTATTATATTTCTATTTTGAAGAAAACCGGGAAGGTATTGCTGGGATCCTATGATAATGATGTCAGCAGCTGGGATCTTCAATCCGGGAAAATGGATTTCTTTTTCGGGCTGCATAACGAAAAGATCACATCGGTTTCCCTCTCAGCAAGCGGGCGCTTTGCAGCGAATACCTACCGGGACGGCCGTATAAAAATTATCGATCTCTTTACCGGTAAACTGGCCCTGAACATCAACGGGCACAGCGACTGGGCCACCAGTGCCGTGTTTGGTAACAGCGATTCATTGCTTTTTACTGCCGGTATAGATAATAGCCTTAAGATATGGAAACTGCCGGCGGGAGAATTACTGGCAGAAACCAGTGCGGATGCCGGTGTCGTTGACGCCAACCTGGAACTGAGCAGGGATGGCCGGCGACTCCTGAGTTATGGCGGACAAAGCCTGTCTGTGTTCAACCTGGACAGGAACTCCCGTATCACAAAATCAGCCGGCGGTTCTATGTTTAATAAACCCGTTTTCAGCAATGACGGAAAATACCTTGCTGAAATATTTGAAGGGATGATCCGGGTTATGGATACGGATTCAGGAACCCTGGTCAACCAGTTTCCCATCAGTACCCGCTTTCCGGGCAGCCTGTTTTTTTCCCCCGGTGATGAATACCTGCTTTGCACGGACAAAATACTGAAGGCCTTTCGAATTCAGCCCGGGGATACGGCCCTGGCAGCGGCTGCTTTCCAGTTCGGCAGCATACCGGTTTCCCGCGCAGGCTGGCTGAATGAAAAAAACAGGACCCTCCTGATAACGGACACGAGCAGACGAATTTACAGGGCTGATTTTCCTTCCGGTGAGCCGGTCCTGATTTTCAGCCCGGATAAAAACAGCCTGTTGACGGAACAGGACCGTTATTTCCGCGACATTATTCTCTCACCGGACGGGGAATACCTTGCCAGTTTTCATGCCGATTACTACCGGCTCTGGCGGTTTTCGGACGGGAAATGCATTGGCCGCTTCGACGGCGATCATTTACTTTTCCTGCCCGGCAGTACCCGGTTTGTCATAACCAACCGGGGCGCATTGGATATGTATGAAGCCAAAAGCGGGGGGCGGGTCTATACGCATTTTATCGCGGGTGAAAAGGATTATATCGTAATGGACTCCCTGGGCCGCTTTGACGGGACGGAAGCCGCCCGGAAATACCTCTATTTTACCTGTGGCAAAGAGATCATTGAACTGGAAAGTGTAAAGGACCAGCTTTGGGTACCCGGGCTGGTGGACAGGATCATGCAGGGGGATACCATCAGCAGCCGGACCCTTGCTGAACTGGGTATTTGCGGGCTCACCCCGCTGGTGGACAAATATCCGCTGGAAACCGGCTATCGTTTTATCATTACCCCGCGGCGAGGAGGAATAGGTGAAACCATTCTGCTGGTCAATGGAATTGAAGTGAAACGGTACAATCCCGGGCAACTGAAAAAAAAGGGTGAAAGCTATGAACTCAGCATCAGCCGGGAAGAATTGGGTGATCTGTTTATAAAAGGCCAGGAAAACCAGGTGGGCATTAAGTGCTACACAGCAGGTAATACGATTTCCTCCCGCGGCCTGATTGTCAGTGAGGATAATAGCAAGCAATTCGCTGCCGCCCCCAACCTCTATGCGCTTATGGTGGGGGTGAGTGATTATAAAGGGAATGAGCTCGACCTGAAATATGCGGCCAAAGATGCTTCGGATATTTCAGCTGCCGTGGCTGCTTCGGCCCGGAAACTGCTGAACACTGACGGGAAGGAACATGTATTTATGTATAACCTGACCACGGCGACGCCCCGTTACCAGTTACCGGAAAAAAACCAGATCCAAAAAGTCCTGGCTGAGATCGGGAAAAAAGCCACTGCCAATGATATCCTCCTGATCTTTTTTGCCGGCCATGGGGTGATGGAAGGGGCGGATAAGCAATTTTATTTTTTGACGGCGGATGCCTCAAAGACCCTGGCAGCCGAAGCGGTGAAAGAGGTGGGGATCAGCACGGCGGAACTGACCGACTGGATCAGGCCCCAATCGGTGAAGGCCCAGAAGCGGATCCTGATCTTTGATGCCTGTAACAGCGGGCAGGCCATAAAGGATTTTGTAAAAATGGGAGCGGGTGACCAGGGTTACCTGGCCGCGAGAAATGATGAGAAGGCGCAGCAGGTAAAAGTCATAGATAAGCTGAATGAAAAATCGGGCCTGTTCATTCTCTCCGCCTCCGCCAGCAACCAGAGTGCGTATGAAATGGGCCGTTATTCGCAGGGGCTGCTCACGTATTCCCTGCTCAAAGCGATCAAGCAGCAGCCGGATATCCTGGAGGAAGGGAAATACCTGGATGTTGGCCGCTGGTTTGCCGCCGCGGAGAAAAATGTAACTGAGCTCTCCAAAGAGAACGGGGCCCGGCAGGAACCGCAGATCGTTTCCACCACAAATTTCAATATTGGCCTGGTGGATGAGCAGGTGATGGCCGGGATTGTATTGCCCCAGGAAAAACCATTGTTTGCCGCCAGCAATTTCCAGAACAGCGATGAAGCCATTGCCGATGATGATCTCGAGTTCAGTAAGCTGGTGAACCTGCAGCTGAATGACCTGGCCTCCCGTGGCTCACAAAGCAGTATTGTCTATGTGACCGCCACCAATTCCCCCGATGCGTATTATCTCAGCGGGCGGTATAAGGTGGAAGGAAAAAAAATCACCCTCACCGTCAACCTGCGGCAGAAGAAGCAGGTGCTGCGGCGCTTTGAGCTGGAGGGGACAATGGATCAGCTGGAGGAGCTGGCGGGGAAGCTGGTGGAGATAGGAACCGAAAACCCCAAACTCTAAACCCCGAACCCTCCCCCCCAACCAAAATCACCCCTTCCCTGCTTGTTTCACTCAAAACGGCTAAGTATATTCGTTTAGCACCTCTTTTTGCTTCGAGGCCTTGTCCTCTTCCCTTTTGATATTTTTTTTTGATGGATTGATGGGTATGGACATGGAGTAAGCTGTTCTTATGCAATAGCATGGGCATATACAAAGAGGATTGTTGTTGCGTAAAGCAAAATGTTGTAGGCAATTAGACTACGACCATTTTAACTTCACCTTTATGAAATATTTCTTTGCATTTCTATTTTGTTTGTCGCTGACACAGATATTCTGTCACAAAGGACATGCACAAATCGAAGCTCCTGCCTTTCAGGTTATAAAACCTCCAGCGACGGCTGTTGTACCACACCATAAGGACAATTTAAAGCTGACATTAATTGTAGACAGCATTTTTATAGGGCAAAAAAAAATCATCCCACATTTCAGTATTAACATGCCCATATCCTTTGAAAGTGACTACATCCAGGTAAAAGATAATTTGTATTTAAAGATTTTTATTGCTCGCAATCAAGAGTATGGAGCAAAGTTTTATACATGGAAATGGGACTTTCTAAACAAAAAGAATGGAAAGTTCTATTCACAAGGTGTAAGCAGTTATGAAATGATGGACTTTAATGGAAGTATTGACGTGAACACTTCGCAGGGACATGGCGTAGGACTCGAAGACACACCTGAATATGTTATGTATTATTATCGATACAAACTCGAATGACAACTGCCTACAACATTGGGTTTGCTGCTATGCTGGCTGACAAATAAATCCTCATCTTCCTGTTCGCTATCGGCTGTAGTCCGGGCTTGACTTTTTTTACTCAACTTTTGTTGTTAACTTCAGCTTCAGTTTTTCAATTGGGCTGGGGCTCCGGGCTGACGAATATAATTGCCAGCACAGCAGCAAGCCCTGGCCGTTGTTGAAACTTTGTTCAAGCATATGAAACAAAAAAGAAGGACTGTTGTAATTATATTACTCGTTATCGCCTGCCTTTTTGTGATTGGGGCCGATTGGGCAAATGAAACCATCCACCGGTTTTTTCATAGCTATTTTGCGGATATTGCCATACCCTTTGGCTATTATTTTCTCCTGTTCCTGTTGGAGGACCGGTACAATCTCCTCAGAAAATGGTATCTAAAAGCGGTGTTGGTATTTGCACTTTGTTCTGTATCTGAAACGCTGCAATTCTTTGGCATTTATGCCCTGGCCTCGGTATTTGATCCCTGGGACTACGGGATGTATGCATTGGGCCTGGTTTTAGCGGCTATCCTGGATAGACAATTTTTTAAAAGATGGTTTAGTTTCTGGTAATTAAAAAAGTGGGAATACTGCTACGCTGCCAGGCATTCTATGGACGCCAGATCTGCCATTCCTGACCAAAATCACCCTTCCCCAGCTTGGTTCTCTCAAAACGGATAAGTATATTCGTTTAGCACCTCATTTTGCTTCGGAGCCTTATCCTCTCCCCTTTTAATATTTTTTTGACGGATTGATGGGTGTGGACCTGGAGTAAGCTGTTCTTATGCAATAGTATGGCATATACAAAGAGGATTGTTGTTGCGTAAAGTAAAATGTTATATGCCATAAACCCATGACACCATCTACTTAATATATTGAAACGAAAGATAAAAAGACAAGTACAAAAAAAATGGAAAGCATTTTTACTTCCGCTGGGATTAATAACTACTTTGGTTATTTTTATCTATAACTCACTAAAAGATTCAATTTTACCAGAATTAGTAATTAAAATTAGGTCTTTGCTTGTACTGGATGAGAAAAGTATTTGGCCTATTCTAATCATTTTAATCTTTTTAATTGTAATTATTTTATCAATTTCTTCTATAATTACCAGGTTAATCCTCTTCTACAATAAGCCTGATGCAAAGTATTTTCAATTAGTTGATTTCGAAAAACCTACACATAAAACTATAAAAAAGGCTGTTGAAGGAATTTTGAATTCAGAAAAAACAAAACCCTATTTTATTCATGCGGCACCTATAAACGATGAAATTGAACAATTTTATGAAAAGCTTGATAATGATTCTTTTGTCTGGGAAAATGGAAAGCCGGGTGATGGGAAATCAATGTTGGCGTATCAAGCCCTTTACAGGTATAGAAAAATTGTCTCTTTTACCTATGGGTTTATTTCTATTAAATTATTCAAGCGTAAATACAGAGTTTACGAGCTTAAAAAGGACGAGATCGCAGATGTGAAAGAAATTTTAGCAATACTTGACGAATTATATTCTTTAAAAGGTGGGCGCAGGATAATAATATTGGTTGATGATGCGCACAAACTAAGCTTTGAAGATAAACTCAGGAGGGAGTTTGAGAAAGAAGCGAAGGATGCAATAAGTGGAAAATTTGTTTGGATTAGTACAAATTATTTGACTGGAAAGCAAGAAGAAACTAACGATTCAATCAATATTTCATTCGAAAAGTTTTATCCTAAACTTTTAAATGAGTTTTACGGTTCGCAGCATCCTATAATAAAAGATGTAATAAAAAATAAATGCAAAAATTTACACGAGGCAAAAGAACTAACAACAGAAAAAGGTAGAATTAAAGACCCCTGGCATTTTAATTTTATTGCAACCAATGGAGAAAAACGGATATCTGAATTATTATTAAAACTAAGCCCCGATAATAATAAGCAGGATACGCTATTATTATCTATTTTTTTATTCTCCTGCAGAAATATCATAACCGGTGAAAAAGAAATTCATCAAAGGGAATTTATAAAATTATTGACAAGCATTGAAGATCCAAATTTTAAAAAGGATATAGAAATCTACCAGCCAAGTAATATTATTTCCGATTTAGCATCTACAGATAAAGGCAGATTTTTAATTATTGAAAATAAGAACTCTTTAAATAGAGGCTTTTTGAGAGCCCCCCACTTTCGGTTATCAATAGCAATAATCAAATCTGTAATTGCCAATTTTTCTGAGAATTCTATAAAGCCAATGATAAATGCCTCTAAACTGTTGTTTACAGAGAACTTTGTTGATAGCAAATATTTTGGAATCTACTTCAATGCTTTAGGAGTTTATCAGGATTTTTTTTTGAGAGAAAATAACGATTGGGTTAAGAAATTTCTTAATAATATAATTTTAGATCAACTTCATGTATACCCTTATCTTTTATATGTTCTTAAAAATTATCATCGTTCTTTTTACATGGATTTAATTACCGATGGTTACTTAAACTCAATCGCATCGCAAATATCCGTGGCGCCGACAAGCAGGTTTAGTTCAATCCAAAATCTTATAAAAGTATTAGGAAACGACAAAGAGAATCTTGTTAAATATTTAAACTGGGAAACATTAGCCAAAGCAGCCAATAAAGCGGAGGTCGCTCACTTTGGACAGCTTGAAGCTATTTTAAATGCATTAGGAAACGACAAAGAGAATCTTGTTAAATATTTAAACTGGGAAAC
>JACPUV010000032.1 GCA_016192105.1 Sphingobacteriales bacterium
AAAAGAGAGCGGGAAGCCGGGGTCCTGCTGCGGGATTCCGGTTGCACCGTGCTGAAAACCGTGTTGGCCAAACCTGCTCCTCACCTGGGATATTTCCGGATCCTGCTGAAAGCGCGGTTTGGCAGATCCGCTGTAGCAGCCGCCCCGGCAGAAGAGATTTGTATAAAAGACGAAAAGGGGCAATATACACCAGCTTTCACCAGCCTGCTGAAGGGCTATTATTTATTCCTGTAAATAAAATCACCTGCCTTCCGCATAATCGCGCAGGTATTCATAGGGCGGGGTGAGTTCGCCGTTCTTTACAATAGTAGCCCGGTCAATCATCGCTGAACCATTGCCCAGCAGGTCTTCGAATATAAATTTTATCAGCTGCTCTCCAAAATAACGGCTCGCATCCCGGGGCAATTCATTTGGCAGGTTCCCGACAGCCATGATATCGATGGACCCCTGCAGGTACGGCGCCGTTTTTTCCAGGGTTATTTTATCAACGCCATAGATGGGGTCGGCAATAGACTGGTCACCGCAGTTGATCGGTACGGAGCCATTCGCATCGTCGGTGATATCGGCAATGGTCTGGATGATGAAATCCTCTGAACGGACATCCTCCTTTTCAAAGAGACGGGGCACATCCTTATCCCAGTACACCCCGTTCATCAGGATATCGGTTTGTGCGGCATACGGCAGGAAGGTACAACGGTACTGCTCCGGGTGATCGTGAAAATCTTCCCGGTTATAGGTTTCTGTTACCTTATGCCGGTAGAGCTCGGCGCCTTTGAGCTGCGTGTAAACCGGATACGAAAAACGGCGCCTGAGGTAATCCTCATTGTCCACCTCGTGAATCTCCATCAGGTTCATGATTTCCAGTATCCCGTGTGCCACGCGGCCGGAGCCGGTAACGGCAATTTTGACACTGGGGAGGCGGATACCAAAATAATTATGGATCAGTTCCCGGAAACTGCGTTGTTTGTACACCCGTTCCAGGTTATAGAGACCGGTACGGAGCCCATAGGCCATCATCCCGTTATGGGCACCCACGACCCCGGCAAAAAAACCAAACCCGATGATCCGCTGGCCATCCTCATGTTCCAGGCACTCATAATCGATCAGCGTGATCTTTTTTTCCAGGATCGCCCGGAACAAAGGCTGATTATGGGGCTGTTTCTTTTTGGTATGGGAGAAAAATAAATAGGTCTTACCCGGGATCAGCTGACTGATTGGTACTTCTTTGATCCCAAACAGGACATCACATTCACCCAGGTCTTCCCGGGTACTCACACCAGCCAGCAGGTATTCCCGGTCGGAAAAACACCTGGCCGGAGAAGACTGTATAACAATTTGAATATCACTCCTGTTTTTTAATATCCATTTACATTGGGCCGGAGTAAGGGCCACCCTGTTGTCTGCGGGAACCTTGCCTTCCCGTATAAGTCCGATTCTGATCATATAGCCATCGTTAATAAGTTCAGCAAAGTTGCTTCTTCTGGCAATGCCAGACAAACTGATTTAAATCAAGGGGTTTGGCACAATAAATGTTGTAACTTCAAATAATTTCCCGTAAATCCGGTTACTTCCGTATTCCCGGGGTTTACACAATAAAAATGGGCTCATGAAGCAGAACCGCATATTTTTCACCTTTACATTCCTGGCAGCCCTGTCTGTCTGCTGGCTATCCTGTAATAAACCCGGCTCTTCAGAAAATCCCCCGGGCCCTTATAAACTGAGCTATGGCGATTCCATTATTTATTTAAAACCTGTTGCGGGGGATTATGTTGTTTATCCTGTAACACCCCGTACCGGCACTTATTCCGGATTCCCGGACGGAATCGAAATTGATGAGCTGACCGGCGCGATCAATGTATCCAAGAGTGAAACCGGTTTACGATACCGCATTACACATATTTCCCCGGAAGGCGATACGACCCGGACGCTGGTTGTTTTATCCGGGATCACGTTCAGGGATCACTTTTATGTTTTATCCTCCGGCGACTCTGTCGCTCACCCGGTTTACAATGCCAATGAGGATCGGTTCCTGCCCATTACCGGTTCCCTTTTTGATGAAGGTAACCTGGCCAATACGGGAGGATGCGCCGTTAGAACAGAAAATGGCAAGATCAACCTGGCCGAATCCATCCGCAACGGGGTGTTTGGCGCAAATCCACAGAATGACGACAAGAAAGAATTTGAAATAAAATACCGGATCAATGATGCCAGCGGGAAATCGCAGAACAAACTGAAAGTGCTGCTGTACTGGTATAATAGCATGGCGGATATACCGCAATACCTGTGGGATATCCTGAATGACCGGACTACCCAGGGTGTTTTTCTCCGCAACAACCAGTCAGACCCCACCCTCACCGGCCGGCTGGTACAGTTAGCCAAACCGCGCCCCCCCTGTGTTGTAATTGTTGCGCATTAATGAAGCCGTAGCGTTAAATTTGATAAGCTTTACGGCTTATCATGAAACAAATCCTGGCTACTTTACTGCTGCTCGTACTACTGGTTTACTCCTTTTCGCAGCGCCAGTCTGCTACAACCGCTTACCTGCCGGCTTACCAGGCGGCTGAACGTCTTTACAGGGAAGCGGAAAAACTGCCCCTGCAAAACAATTATTCAGAACAAACTGAAGCCCGGCTGAACCTGGCGGCACTGCAGCAATTCCTCCGGGTACTCCCGTCCATTGAAGAGCAGGGCCAGGACTCGCTGGCCTTCCATTGCCATTATAAGATCGCTTCCCTGTATCATTATTTTGACAGCCTGGAACCTGCCAGGACCCATTACCTGCAATCCATCCGTATCAAGGAACGAAATGCCTCCCTCCCGGATTCCTTTTTATTCAAACCCCTCCTCTTTACCGGAAGTATCTGTTACAGCCGGCATGCCATTGATTCCGCCGTATTTTATTATAAAAAGGCAGAAAGCATTTGCGACCAGTACACTCATCCCCTGTCTGAGCAGCAACGCCTCTACAACCGGCTGGGTGTGATCTATTACGAGACGGGAAACTACAAGCAGGCGGGGAATTATTTTGAAAAAGCGCTTTCCCTGTTACGCATGGGAGACCCTTCTTATAAAGAGTTCAGGGCAAACTACCTGAACAATATCGCCTCCGCACTGCTTAACCTGGAAAAATATGACGAAGCCAAAAAGATCTACCTGCAGTTATTGCCAACGGGGTTTTATAAGGATGAAATAATACAAAACCTGGGAAGTATTGACCTTAACCTGGGTGACCCGGAGGATGCCATTCGCTGGTACAAACAGGTGAAAACTGTTTCCGCCAACACCGTGCTATTGTTTAATAATATCGCCAAAGCATTCCTCGAATTAAAAATGGCGGATTCGGCCAGCCATTATTTGCAGCTGGCCCTGCAGGAAAATGAAAAATGGAACGGGAAAACAAAAAACGTATCGCAAGGGCTGACCTATCAGTACCTGGGCGAATTGTCCCTTTCATTGCACCAGGCAAAAAAAGCAGCTGACTATTTCCAGCAGGCGGTTATCCAGTTTCACAATGAATTTTCCGATACCGCTATCAACAGTAACCCGGATAAATTCAGTGGTGCCTTTTCTTATATTCAGTTGTTCAACGCCCTCAGCGATAAGGCAGACGCACTTACACGCCTGTACCAGCAGCTTAAGGAAACTACCTTCCTTGAGTCGGCCCTTGCTGCCTACCGGTCTGCTTTCCGGCTGGCCACTTATGTGGAACGGACTTATGACTCCGATGAAGCCCGTTTATTTCTCGGAAAAATCAAACACCATGTCCACAGCCGGCCCATCGCACTCAGCATCCAGTTGTACGAACTGACCGGCCATATCAGGTACCTGGAAGAGGCTTATTCCTTTGACCAGCTGAATAAAGCCTCCATCCTTGCCCTCAACGTACAGGAAAATGAATTACGGAAAATAAGCGGTGCTCAAAACGAGTGGATCCGGAAAGAAACGGCCCTTAAAAAAAATATCACCCGGATTTCCCTGAATGCATCCCGGGAAAAAGACAGCAGTATATTGAAACAGCTGATTTCCGAAATAAGGGATAATGAGATCGAACTGGGAAGGGTGCAGGAAAAAATTGAATCAGACCCTGTATGGAAGATCCGGGCAGCCGTTACACAGATCCCTTCGGTCAGCCAGCTTCAACGAAAACTGGATAACAATTCCGCCATCCTGTCTTATCATTTGTCCGAGCAGGAACTGCTGGTGCTGCTGGTTACAAATAAAAAATTTGAATACTACAGAACAGAAATCGATCCCGTATTCTTTGAGCGGCTGGATCATTTCAAAACGAACCTGCAGACCGTTTCACCGGATCAGCGCTATGAAGGAAGCGCGGCCGCAGCAGCCCTGTACCAGGTGCTTATTAAACCGGTTTATCCTTCGCTCAAACAAAGTTCCCGGCTCATCATCATACCCGATGATGAACTGAACTACCTGCCTTTTGAGGCCCTGCAGGACGAGAATAAAAAATACCTGCTGGAACATTTTTCTGTCCAATACCAGTTCAGCACGGCCCTGTTCGGGGAAAGCCTGCATGCCAGTTATCGCTCCCAAAGCCTGGCTTTTGCTCCTTTTACCAGCCCTGTTTCCCGGGCTGATTCCGCTACCGGTCTCTTCAGCCGGCTGCCTGCTTCTTTAGAAGAAGTGAGTACACTGAAAGGGAGGATACTGACGGATACCAAGGCGACTAAAAAAATCTTTCTCCGCCTGTCCAACAGTTACCCTATCCTGCACCTGGCCACCCATGCCAGTGTAAACAATGATATCCCCTCCCAATCCTATATTGCCTTTTACCCGGAGGGCAGGGATTATAAATTATATGCGGGAGAAATTGCTGACCTGCGCCTCGATTCTGTACAACTGGTGATCCTGAGTGCCTGCGAAACCGGTACCGGCCGGCTTATAAAAGGAGAAGGGCTGATGAGTCTTTCAAGGGCTTTCGCCTATGCCGGTTGCCCGGACATCATCACATCGCTGTGGAAGGCGGAAGACAAAACAACTTCCTTTATTACCCAGCGGCTGCACTATTACCTGGAAAAAAAATACAGCAAAGACAAAGCATTGCAACAGGCAAAACTGGATCTTTTGCGGAGTAATGAAATCGATCCCCGTTTAAAAACACCGGATTACTGGGCTCACCTGATCTATATCGGTAACTACGAGGAAGACCGTGGGTCGAAAGACTGGTGGTGGATTGCTCTGGCCATTATCGCAGGCGCTTTTGCGTATAAGATGGTGAGGAGAAAGTGAGTGGGGAGTGGGGCCTTCTGTGAAAATTGCGTACCTGCCTGTCCGGAGGATTAATTAACCGTAAAACCAGTTCTTGTAATTAGAAGTCTCTTAGGAGGGCCCGACACCCGTCACCTGACACCCGACAACTAAGCAAACAGTAGTGAAATTTTACTTTTTTCCCTTTGCATTCTTAAAAAGAAGGGCTGCGCGTTTCCGGCAGCCCTGGTTCTTCATAAGCTCAACTATTATTGATGTAAAGTGATCAGGGGTACATGGGTGTCTTCCCGGTTCACCACCACGACATTGTTAATCGTTGTATCACTGTAGCCATGCTGGCCGTCAATCAGTAAGGAATAAGTTCCGGCATTCAGTCCCACAATCTTGTATTCCCCGTCATCATGGTCCGGAATGGCTGTTGCCGTATCAGTGCCCATCACGGCTTTCACAATGGCATCAGCCGCCAAAGGCAATACTTTTCCCTCAATGCTGCCGGAATGGCTGCGGGTGAATATTTTAATATGTGATTTCAGGCGGTAACCATTGTTGTTTCCGGAACCGCTGTTATCCACCTGGATGGAATTACCCGCATCAAAATCGATCCAGAACAATACCTGCCCTGAATTGGTGATTTCAAAATTGCTGGCATCCAGGTTGGCAATCACTTCGCGGTCTTCGTCTTTTACCCGCAGTGGAAAGCTTTGCCCGTTCTCCATTACACTGTTTTGAGTGCCTATTAGCAATTTCACTTTTTTCACCCTTGCATTGGGAAGGGTGCCGGTACCGAATAAAGTATCCAACCCGTTGCGGAAACGCAGAATATTATAAACCCCCGGGTGTATGGCCAGGGTTACCCAGCCATCATTGGGCAGGCTGTCATCTTCCAGTTTTACCTGCAGTCCCTGGATATCAATAAACACACTGTCAAAAACGGGTGTCTGGTGATCGGTCAGGTAGATCGTAACCGCATGGGGCTTGTCCGGGTTACCGGCCGTGTTCCCCGCTAATTCTTTCTGGCAGGACCAGAGCAGCAGGGATATTGTCACCAGGGCAAACCCGGCAATAAGAAACTTGTTTTTCATGGTTGTATTTTTTAGTTTTTAGAAAAGGTTAAAAATTCATTGCTGGTCGTATTGTCATCCCCGAGACGGATTTCCGTAGCGGATTTGGAAAGAATCTTCCAGTCATCTGTCAGTTCACCGAGACTATTGGCCGGATCATTTTTTACACCCAGGTCAATCATAAATTTATTCGAACTGCTGTTGATGCTCCATGTACCGTTCCGCGTGCTGCCGTTCCGGGAGGCGGCCAGGGTGCCATTTTCATTAAACAAAAAAGTGTAGCCGGAATAAGTACTTGTTTCATCATTGCCGCTGTCGGTAAAAAGACTGACCCTCCAATTGCCCGAAGTAACCACCTGGGTGGTATTGCTGTCAGTAGTACCCTGTGGATCACAGGAATACAGTGAAATGACCAGTACGGTCAGCAGGGAGAAGCCTATCTTTTTCATTTCTTTATTTTTTATTTGGGGAGAACAGCCCCGTGAAATAGTCAACGCCGGAGACAGAATTGTAACCAATCCCCATAAAAAAACCCCTCCGGGGAGGGGCCTGCTATTGTCAGTACTGTATTACTGCCAGCTGAGCATCCTGACCTGGCGGATCAGCCCGTTCGTTACTTTACTGTTATAAAGATGCTGCGGGTCGCTCCCGATCTTTTTCAATAACCCGAGAGCGGATTTATAATCCCTGGCAGCAATATAACTGAGGGCCAGGTAATATTCCGCTTCATCCTGGAAACCGGTGGTATGCGCTTCTTTATTAAGGCTGATGACCCGGTTAAAAGAAGTAATGGCCCTGGTATTGTCCTTCAGTTCGAGGGCGGCGGCCCCGTTCAGGAATTCAGCTTTAACACCGGGCTCAGTCCCGGCATCGTGCAGGCGTATCACTTCTGTATAATTTTTATCCCGGAATGCTTTCTCAACAGCAGACTCATTCAAAGTACCTCTTACGGTGGTCAGTTCAAAAGACTGGTAATGGGCACTGAATACTTTACCGGGAGTAAGCGTAAAAAACTGGTACGCGAAAAACCCTCCCACGATTAGCAGGATGCCGGCGGCAACCGCGGCTGAATAGCGGAACATTTTCCGGACCGGGGCGATCCGTTTTACCGGTTGCTCATTCATTTCCTCCATCATCTGCAGGTGAATAGCACTCACCTGCTGTTGTAACCCATAGTGACGGATGGCAGCCCTTGTGCACAGGAGGCTGTCGAAATCCTGCTGCAACTGGAGATCGGCAGCAAGCCGGCTTTCCAGCTCAGCTTTTTCCTCCGGGGTCAGCTCATTATCAAGCAACCGGACCAGGTCTTCCGGCATATTGGGTGTAGCATTATCCATGTATCAGGTTTTTTAATGTTTCTTTTAAAGCCGGGTTCGCATTGATCCGCTGCTCCAGTTGTTTCAGGCATTTGTATTTTTTATTTCGCACCACCTGTTCTGTTTCATATTCTGTCCGCTCCAGGATCTCTTTCATCGAAAGCGTTTCATAATAAAAGAGCACTAATATCTTCCTGCAGGTTTCTCCCAGCGCCCCGACGATCCGCAACACTTCTGCTTTCTCTTCCCGGCCCGTGATGTAGTGACTGGTATCCAGTTGCACCCGCTCCTGCCCTTTTTCATATTTTTCTTCTCTCAACTGGGCCCGGCCCCTTCTTTTCAGTTCATTGAGCCAGGTGTACCGGTTCAGGGAAAACAAAAAGGTCTTTATGGAAGATTCCCCCCTGAATTTATCCCGTTGCACTACATCAATAAAACTGACCAGCACTTCCTGGAAATTATCTTCTGCATCCTGCCGGCTGCCATTATTGTTCATTACATACCAGCACAGCCCTTCGAAATGGCCGCGGTATATCGCTTTAATGGTCTCTTCCATCCGTTGACCGGACCGGAGATTGCCGAGCAGTTCCGAATCCGGGAAGTTTCTGATCACCTCCATGCTTTATACATAAATTTGTGTTTCTGGAATCCTGATTTGTAACCTAAACTAAGAATATTTTTTGCAGAAATAACACAAAAACCGTTAACCAGCAATGACTTATTTCGAATTATTCGGTATCCCGGTACAATTGAAAGTCAACACGGCTCCCCTATCCGGCCGGTTTTTTGCCCTGAGCAGGCAATACCACCCGGATTTTTTTGCCAATGAGGACGAAGCAACCCGGGAGGAAGCGCTCGAAAAATCGGCCCTCCTGAACAAGGCCTGGAAAACCTTTCAAAACCCGGATGAGACCCTGCGCTATGTACTCGGACTGAAGGGCCTGCTGGAAGAGGAAGA
This sequence comes from Sphingobacteriales bacterium, assembly GCA_016192105.1. Classification (GTDB taxonomy): domain Bacteria; phylum Bacteroidota; class Bacteroidia; order Chitinophagales; family Chitinophagaceae; genus JJ008. The sequence goes on from JACPUV010000032.1 coordinate 8,562, forward strand.
CAAATACCAGTTGCCTCCCGGTTTTCTTATGGAGGTAATGGAGATCAACGAGGCCCTGATGGACCCGGAGGGGCAGAACCTGGCAGATTTGGAAAAACGGATTAATATACTTCAATCAGCCATTTATGAACCTGTTAAAGAAATGGTGGAACATTATCAGGAAGATACTGTTCCCGAAAAAGCGTTGCTGCAGGTAAAAGACTACTATTTCAAGAAAAAATATCTGGACCGCATCAGGCGCCAATTAGCGGGAATGGCTTAATATTGCAGCCCCAAAGGCCCGGGTGGCGGAATTGGTAGACGCAGCAGACTCAAAATCTGCCGTTCGCAAGAATGTATCGGTTCGATTCCGATCCCGGGCACTGAAGAGGACCGCCGTATCCCGGTGGTCTTTTTTTATTGTACCCGGTTATTCTATTCTTCTTTCCGCCCGGCAGACGCAAAACCTGCCTGCCGTTCGCAAGAATGGATCAGTTCGATTCCGGTCCAGGACATTAAGGAAGACCGCCATATTTCCGGACCAGGCAGCCTTCAACAAGACTAAAGATTTCTTTCCCTGTTGATTTTACAAGAAATAGTCCGGTTATACCCGGCGGCTATTTTGACAAAATAATCATGGCCAGTCCTGCGATATACAATACCAGCATAATGTTCAGTAAAGCTTTAGTACCCGCGGGAGCTTTATCAAATTCCTTCCAGACATAAATACCCCATAAAGCCGCCACCACCGTCGCGCCCTGTCCCAGTCCGTATGAAATGGCCGGGCCGGCCTTCCCGGAAGCAATGATGCTAAGGGACATCCCGATACACCAGATACCCCCGCCCAGGATACCAATCAAATGGTCTTTTGCAATGCCTTTAAAGTAACCCGAAAAAGAAACAGCGGTCCCGGTGAAAGGGCGCTTCATCTGCAGCGTATTGAACAGGAAGCTGCTGACCACAATACCCAGGGCAAAGACAACAAGGGCTGTATAAGGTGTCAGTTTTCCTGCCTCCGGTATGGTAAAATCAGTAACCATGGAGCCGGCCACATACTTATAAAACAATCCCATTAAACAACCGCTTACGACCGACAGGATCAATCCTTTCTTCGAAACCCCCGAAGAGGAACCGGATTGCAATTTCTGATAGGCCCTTGCATTGAGGAGAATAGCGAGGGCAATAAAGGCAACGCCGCCAAAGATCAGCAGCGGATTTCCCTGCGGGTTCGCAATATAGTTTACCACAACACCCAATACCAGCGCAATGCCAATGCCCACCGGGAAGGCCACGGACATACCCGCAATAGCAATCGCTGCCACCAGCAGAATATTCGCCAAATTGAAAATAACCCCACCGGCAAAGGCGGAAAAAAGGTTACTGTTGTCTGCCTGCTTCAAATCAACCAGGAAAGCCCGTCCCGCCTCCCCCGAACTGCCAAGAGTAAAGGCCAGCAACAGGGTGGTCAGCAATATACCAAACCCGTAATCCCAGTAAAACAGTTCAAACCTCCATGTCTTGCTGGTTAGTTTCGTTGTATTTGCCCAGGAGCCCCAGCAAAACATGGTGACTACACAAAGCAGGATGGCTAATCCGTAATTTTCTACAATAAACATATGGCTGATTTTAGCGTGGTGAAAAAATTATAAACCGGTTTCGCTTCTATAGGGAACAGAGGCCTGGGCGCCCATCCGGGTTACAGAAATGGATGCGGCTTTTACCGCAAATTCAATGGCTGAGGTCCAATCCATCTTTTCCGTAAGTGCTACCGTCAATGCCCCGCTGAACGTATCCCCTGCAGCGGTCGTATCAAGCGCCTTCACAACGGGTGCTGCAATTTTCAATTCCGATTCCCCATTTTTAAAATAGGCCCCCTGCTTACCCAACGTGATAATTACATTTTCAACCCCCTTGCTTAAAAAATAATCCGCCGCCCTTGCCGCTGACCCCTCCTCCTCCACGCGGATCCCTGTCAGCAATGCCGCCTCGGTTTCATTGGGTGTGATCAGGAATAAGCCTTCCAGTATCTCATCATCCAGGGGCTGTGCCGGGGCCGGGTTGATCACAACGTTCCGGTTATTTTTCTTTGCCAGTCTGGTAACAGCCCGGATGGTTTCTACCGGTATCTCCAGTTGCATTAAGATAATTTCCGCATCCGCTATATTTTTTACCCGCTCAATATCAGCCGGCAAAAGCCGGGCATTCGCCCCGGGAGCCACTACAATACAATTCTCTCCTTCCTCATTCACCATGATCAGGGCCGTCCCGGACGGAGCCGCTTCATCCACAAAAACAAAATCGGTATGGATGCCTTCCTTTTTAAATCCTTCTATACTTTGCTTTCCGAAAATATCATCCCCGACTTTTGCCACAAATGTAACATCGCCTCCCAGCCGGGCAGCAGCAACAGCCTGGTTTGCTCCTTTCCCACCGGCATTCATCAGGAAAGTGCCGCCTAAAATTGTTTCGCCCGGCAAGGGCAGTTTGGCGGATTTCACCACCATATCCGTATTGGAACTGCCGATCACGATGATTTGTTTTTTACTCATCTGTTAAGTTGGATTTATCGATAGGTCATAAAGAATACCCGCACCATTAACGTCATCCTTATTCAAACCGGATCCAGTCCAGGTTCAGCAAGCCACCGGTTACCAGGATCTTCAGCTTGTTCTTTCCCTGCTTCAGCATAAAACTGCCCAGGGGCAATTCCTTCCAATCAGCGCCGGATGCCCTGATCTCCGCTTTCTTATTATTAACCCGGATGGAGAGCCCGGCCGGTGTCCCGGCAGTTTTCAGCCGGGCAGCCAACCGGTATTTCCGGGTTGTAAGACTGGTAAAATCATAGACCACCCATTCCTGCTTTTTCAATTCGACAGACTGATCGGACCAAAACTGGTTTTTATCCTTACTGTCCAGGTTGATTTTTACCGGTTCCCTCATCCGGTAATAAGCAGATTTGGCAAGCGTGTCTTTCACATAATAAGAATGCTTATACCCTTCCTGTCCGTAATTCTCCGCTTCTATTTTGCCGGGAACACGGGTCATGATCGCATTGCAAACATCTTCGTAATAGACACAGTTGGCAATTTTACAATTCTCCAATAGTTCATTCAGGCTGTTTTCCGCCAGGATGCTGTCCGGCCTCGCTCCTCCCCGGGTATAATCGGCGATCAAATCCCAGTTAGCGGGTTTCTTTATGGAATAAGGAGTATTCTGCGTATCCATTTTTTTCCAGGGCCAGAAAGAAAAGCCGATATTATTCGCTTCCAGGTATTGTGAGCTGGCCCAGTAAATCGCATTTCCCTTTTCGCCGGTTTCACCAACCCATACAGGGGTATTCAATTCTTCCCGTTTTTTTAAATAGCCTTCGATGCTGTTCAGGTTATCGGGTCTTGCCCAGCAGTAATAATGAAACTGGTAAAAAACATTTTTATCAAAAGGTTTGTCAAACAGGGACCAGTCGTTTGACCAGTCAAATCCTTCGAGGGTGATCATGTGCCGCGGGTCCACTTTGCGTATTTCTGTAGTCAGCCGCTGGTAAAGAGGCACCAGTAAATGTTTGTATTTTTCAGCTGACCCTGTTCCCTTAGGGAGTGGCTCGTTTAATAAATCATAGGCGGCGACCACCGGTTCATCCCTGTATTTCCCCGCGATTTTCACCCAGAGATCCACCAACTGGTCCTGGTATTTTTTTTCAATAAAGAGTTCCGGGATGTCCCGCGGACTGTCATCAATATTGGCACCGGTCTGCCCGCCGGGCGCACCGTGCATGTCGATGATCACATATAATCTGTATTTCCGGCACCAGGCTACGAGGGAGTCGATTAACCGGAATCCTTCCTGCACATATTCGGGGTTCTCCCCTTCCGTTAAAAACAATCTTGCATTCAATGCCGGTCTCACCGAGTTAAACCCCAATGCTGCCATTCGCTTTATATCGGACTCGGTGATATAATTTTGCCTGAATGCTTTCCAGAAACGGGCTGCTTTTTCCGCACCGATCAGGTCCCTCACTACTTTTTCAATCTTCCTGGGGCGATCCCCCAGGGCACCGAACTTCCACATATAACCTTCCGGCAGGAGCCAGTTGCCCAGCCCAACCCCCCTTAGATAAACTCTTTTCCCCGATGCATCGATGATATCCTGTCCTGAAGCGGATAAAAACGTAAGCGGTTTTTTCCCCTTTCCCTGGGCAACAGCGTGATATCCCGTCAGTATAACAAAAAAAAGTAGCAATTTTTTCACAGCCTATTTTTTTACGTTGAGTGGCAACCAAACTTTCATATCAGCTTCCGACTGGCTGGCTTCCGCAAAGGGCACAAGTACCATTTTCTCATTGCTGTTTGCAATGCCAATGCTATAGGATTGTTTGCCAATCCATCCCGCCGGCAGATTATTTGTATGCATAAGCGGACCGGACTGATCCAGTTCCACCCCTTCTTTCGTATTTGCCAGCTTTTCATTAACCTCCGTTGTATTCAGGCTCTTGTCCAATGCCAGGACCTGCGGCCCCCGTTGCAGGGCAAACTGGCCGGGATAACTCTTTCCACCCGGCAGGTACTGAACAGGCATATCAAAACTGATAAGCAGTTTTTCACCGGGCTTCCAGCTCCTGGTAATGTTCACCAGCTGATCCGCGCCGGCTTTGTACAGGTCCCCCCCGGCTGTTGCTGTAAAATTCGTACACCAGGCCGGCACCCGTAATGCCAATGGGATAACAGCGGCCGATGCCGTGGAAACGGTCAAAGTAAAGTTCCCTGATTCCGGAAAATTTCCATCCAGTTTCAATACCACTTCCGTGTTCTTTTTGCCCTGTCCGTTTAACCTGTATTTATAAACGGCCGGCTCGTAAAACAAGACAGTCGGTATATTATTCAATTTCCCAAAGGTGAAACCGGGTACCAGCGCAATTCCCCTGGGCACGCTGGACTGGCAACAGGTTATATTACAGGTGTACGGCTTCTTGCCCATCAAAGGGGTATAATAGCTGACACAGCCGGTTTGCGGATTCTCCGCAGCCAGCAAATGGTTGTAAACAGACTTTTCAAGCTGCTCCAGGTATTTCAGGTCACCGGTTACGGCAAATAAATTCTGGTTTAACTGTACCCAGGTAGTGGTTACACAACCTTCGCCCATATTGGCAGTATTGTCAGCCGGCAAATAATCATCCTCCTGGAAATATTCATGGGAGCTGGATGTACCGGTAATGTATAGTTGATTTTTTACCACGTCCTGCCAGGCCAGCTCGACCGCCTGTAAAAAACGGGGTTCCCCGGTTACCCGGTACAATTTGATCAGGCCCACATAATTGGACAGCATTTCGTAAGCTTTCCCATTCCCCACTTTTCTTACTTTCCCGGTTGCCAGGATGGAACTGATCACTTTGGGGCCGTTTTCCTGTTCCCAGGCATCGAGGATGTAATAGCAAAAGTCCAAATATTTTTTATCCGCGGTGTATTTATACAATTCCACCATTCCGTCCAGCACACTGGTCGCCGCCATACCGATATGGGTGCCGGCTAAAATAATGTCCATTTGCCCGGGGCCCTTTCCAAAGGTCCGGCATAAGAGGTCGCCCATTTTCCTGCAGGCTTCCAATGCGGGCAGATAGCCGGTTGTGGAATAATAAGCCAGCAAGCCGTGCAAATTGTATTTATGCGACCAAACGTCCCAACTGGTCCAGTACTGGTCCGGCGTATAGGTTCCCAGGTACCCATCCGGCAACTGAGTGCTGATCAGTTCATACATCAGCCGGTCCATTTGTTTCTTCAGGGCGGGGTTATGGGTGAGTTTCCAGACATTACAGGCTGCTTCCAGGTATTTGCCAATATGTTCACCTGCCCAGGGGTGTATGCCCGGCCGTTTTAAATAGGAGCCTATCAATCCAAACTCATCCACCTTCAGCAGGCGTTGCTCCAGGTTTTGCCGGAAACGGGTATTCAGGTACCCCTTGTATTGTTCATTTTCGAATGATCCGCCGGAGAAATGATCCGGGATCTTATTTTCTACAAGGGGGCTTACACTACCCTTAAAAGGCAGGGAGAGCCCGGCAGTCGCCACATACAACTCCTCCCTTTCAAGAAAAAGAGCGCTGCCCTGATCCGTTACCCTGTATCCTATATTAAAAACAGTTTCTCCCGGCGCCCGGAAATCGGGAAAAGTCACGGTGGCTTCGGATCCGGCCCCGGGTGATAAACGGACCGTCCGGACCCGGGAAAACAGTTTCTTTTTATTGGCTTTATCAGTCACCCAATAATTTATCGTTCCACTGAATGAATGTGCTGCTTTATTCGTAAACCGGATCTTCGTTATAAACCCGCTATGAAAGGTTCCGGTAAAACTATGTGTTACCTCCACTTCATCCACCCACCCCAGGGGCGTTATGCTGTAGGGGCCTTCCCACATCCCCATGCCCCCGACCAGGTTATAAACCCGGACCGCAATTATATTCTCCCTATCCCATTGTACTTCCTTTTCCGGAATAATATAAACCCGCTGTTGCTCCCACTGGGTAATATAACCCGGGGGAAAAGAACCGGTTTCCCCGATCAGTTTGCCATTGAAAAAGGTCTGGTCCGCGTCGTCTATTTTACCAAGCTGTAGTTTCAGTCCCTTTCCGGTAGCGGTCCTTATTGACGAAGGAATAAACACGCTTATCCGGTACCAGGCATAAGAAGAATCTTTCGTATAACTCTTCCCCAATTGCTGTGTGCCCCAATCACTGTCATTAAAAGCGGGGTTGGCCCATTCCGGATCATCGCCAAACCTGAATTTACCCTCTTTTGGTAAATGAATGGACTGCGCCCCGGAAGAAGATGCGATAAACAGGAGCATTACTACCCTACCCAAAAAACTACAGGATAATTTCATACAGCTTGTTGTTTTAATCGTGAGCAATTCGATAAACCCGTTACTCAATGCTATTGACCCAACCTGATTGTCAGCACATCATGGGCCTGGATAGTCGCTTTGAGATTTTTATTTGTTGTTCCCAGTTCTTTCTTCAGCCATAAATCCCGAATCTTCGCCTGGACGGTTTACAGCATCTTTTCAATCTTATATTTCTCCTCTTTCGTTACCGTTTTCCATTCATCCGTGCGGAACGGTACGGCGGGGAATCCTTCTTTGTTGAACAGGTTACAGTCGCTGGCATCCCCGATCCAGCCGAAATGAACGGCAACGGGGTTTTCCACGCTATCACAGGTAAGAACAACCGTATTCCCGGAAACGTGCGCCCGGGCATAATGAAAGACCTGGTCCTTACCCGCGATTTCAAAGCCTTTGATGTATCCGTATTTATCAGGGGTCACCAACCCGGTACCGGTATGATCAAATGAAAGGACTACCTGGCTGCCTTTTATCTCCATCGACCTGAATACGGGGCCCTGTGACTCCATCGGCTTCCCGTAAATATTATTTAACGCGAGGGCGGTCAGCCGCCTTCCCACTTCCTGTTTATTGGTCGGATGAATATCCCGGGGATGGCCAATATCTGTCGTCACCGCCATACCGGTTGCGGGCACCTGGAGTGTCAGGGTTTGCGCTTCCCTCAGTTCGGCCCATCCGCAGCCTTCATTACTGTTACCATCAGTGTTAAAAGTGGCCAGTTGTACAAAATAAAATGGCATTTGAGGGTTCTTCCATTTGCTGCGCCAGTCCTGTATTAATAAGGGAAATGCTTTCCGGTACTGGTAGGACCTGCTTGCATTGGATTCTCCCTGGTACCACAACACGCCCCGGAATGCGAAGGGGATCAGCGGGCTGATCATGGCATTGTAACAGAGAGAAGGCAGGGAATTTTCATTGGTATTTTTTTTGACTGCCTCCACCTGGAACTTCCAATCCCCGGCAAGGGAAACAGAAAACCGGTCCAGGCTTAATTTCATTTCAGCCGGATCCCCATAAATGCCCCCACCACCGCCATTGTCCACCACACGGACCGCAATCACATTTTTTCCTTCTTTAAGTACGCCTGCCGGAACAACATACTTTCTGCCTGCATCCCACTGGCTGGTACTTCCAATTTTCACCCCATTAACATAGGTACTATCGTTGTCATCAATTTTTGCCAGTTCCAACAGCGCTTCTTTTGAGAAATCAAGGGCGGGCAGCACAATTGATTTTCTCAGCCAGACCACCCCATCCAGTTCCCCGATACTTTGTTCCTCCCATAATTGGGGTTGCTTTAAAACGGGCCATCTTGTATCATCAAAAGCTGTATTCATCAATAAACCCGGGGTCAGGTCCTGTATCCGGGTTCCCTGCAGCGCTTCAATCCGTAATTCACTGGCCTTCACTTTTAAGCGGGTCAGCGAATCCAGGTCCATCCGGGGCATACCGGCAATCATTTCCCGGAATTCATCGCTGCCTTCAAAGGCCTCCCGGCTGATCCATGTTTCAATATTGGTACCGCCCCAGGAGGCATTGATCAGCCCGATGGGAACCTTTAGTTCATTATAGATATTCCGCGCAAAGAAATAGCCGATCGCGGAAAAGTCAGCCACCGTGGATGAATCGCATACATTCCATTGGCCTTTTTCAAAATCGGCCCTGGGCAGGGAACTGATGGTTTTACCGATTTTAATATGCCTGATAAAAGGGTTGTTGGCCATCGCCATTTCCTGCTTTGCATTCATCGACTGTCCCACGCGCCATTCCATATTCGACTGACCGCTGCAGATCCAGACCTCGCCCACCAGTATATTTTTGACCGACAGGCTGCTTTTTCCCTTGATGGTCATTTCATAAGGGCCACCTGCTGTTTCGGGATCCAGCCGCAGCATCCATTTCCCGCTTTTATCGGCCCTGGTGATTTTAACCTGGTCATGGAACCGCAGTTCAATTTTTTCATTGGCATCCGCCCAGCCCCAGACCGGAACCTGAACATTGCGCTGAAAGACCATATTATTTGAAAACAATGCCGGCAATTTGATCGTAGCATAGAGTCCGGCCTGGATCTGGAGTACTCCGATAAGGAGCAAATAAACTTTTTTCATCTTTTAGCAAAGTTAACCCGGATAAATACGGGCAAATGGTCGGAAGGATATTTAAGGTCATAGGAATCGGACAGCACCGCGAATTTCGTAACGGCGATATCCGTCTTCTTTGAAACAAAGATATAATCGATCAGCAGGGTTACCCGCTTATTAAACTCAAAATTATTGAAGGTGCCGGCGGGCCCGTAGGGTTTTGACAAAGAAACATCCCGGGTGTCATTCATTTTCTCCCTCAGTTTTACCAGCGGGGCCGTTCCAGGCTCGGCGTTAAAGTCCCCCATAAAAAATACGGGTAATTTTTTCGTATTGACCGAATCCATTCTTTTTAGAATCAGTTCAACGGACTTTACCCGGGCCAGTTCCCCGTTGTTATCGAGGTGGGTGTTAAAAACCCAGAAGGCGCGTCCTGTTTTCCGGTCCGTAAACAAGGCATAGGTACAAACGCGTAAATACGAGGCATCCCATCCTTTTGAAATTTTCTCCGGCGTTTCTGAAAGCCAGAAAGTGGATTGCTTCACTAATTTCAGCCGGTGGTAATTGTAAAAGATCGGGGAAGACTCCCCTTTCCCCGCTCCTTCCCTGCCCAGGCCAATATGTTTATAGCTGGAGAGTGCACTGTCGAGGTAATTGACCTGACCCGGCAGGCATTCCTGCATGCCCACGATATCCGGTTCATGAAATTTCAACTGGGCGGCAAATACTTCCTTTCGGTTGCCCCATTTGTTTTCCCCGTCCGCTTCTGTTTCCAGGCGGATATTATAGGTCATTAAATGCAAAGTCTGGCTGAACGCAGCGCCCGGCAGCAGCCAGCAGAGAAGGAATACCGGGACTATATTTTTCTTAAACATAACATTGATTATTACTGGTACACCCGTATCCAGTCCACCTCCATTACGGCCGGGAACACGGAATCATCCACTCCGTATTTTCCACCCCAGTTCCCGCCAATCGCCAGGTTCATAATTAAGTAAAAAGGCTGACTGAAGGGCCATTCCTTTACCGACAGGTGTTCATTTACGACATGATTGTACAGCACCCCGTCCAGCAGGAAATCAATTTTCTCTGCCGTCCATTCAATCGAATACACATGAAACTGTTCATACGGATCTGCAATAAAAATCCCCTTTCCTTTCTGGGTTCCTTTCAGGTGATTAGACGCTTCGGAGTGAATGGTGCCGAATACACTGTCTTTCCCATACCCCACATGTTCCATGATATCAATTTCCCCGCAGGCAGGCCAGCCCGCTTTTTTTATATTTGTCCCGAGCATCCAGATAGCCGGCCAGGTGCCCCTCCCCGGCGGGAGTTTGGCCCTGATCTCAATCCGGCCGCCGGTAAATTCGGCTTTACCCTTTGTTTGCAACCGGACAGAAGTGTAGCTCCTGTTTTCCCGGTTTTCTTTCCGGGCGATAATTTCCAATACCCCATTTTTCACTTTTACATTTTGCGTATCGCCCGCCGTATAATATTGCAATTCATTATTTCCCCACCCATGGCCCCCCGCTTCATAGTTCCACTTCGTGCTGTCCGGCAACCCGGCGTAATCAAATTCTTCTGCCCATACCAGTTTCGCAAACTCCGTTTGTGAAGCGGCCCGCTCCCGGAAAAAAAGGACACTGAGCAAGAGCAGTGAGCGGAACAGGGTTTTCCTGCTGGGTTTCATACTGAATGATTTTGGAATAACTAATATAACCTTTCTGAGAGAATTAAAAAGTGGAAGTAAAAACTTAGACAAGTAAATACGATCCACTTTTTTGCTTATTGCTTATGCATAACTGCTCTTATGAAAAATAGTTACACGGTTCCCGGTAACAGGCAGACCGGAATTTACCAGCATCCGGGCCGCTATGAAATAAATGGAGGAGTCATCCGGGACTCCTCCATCCTTATTTAGCTTTTATACACGCATATACAAAATTTGTTGCTTCCTGTTCAGTCAGGCCCTTATTGCAACCACCAGGGAGTTTTATTTACGTCGTCTGTACCGCCGAACTGATCGTCGATCGCTTTCTTATAATTTACCGGATTTTTAGTGCTCTCATCCGTCGGGTACATGTTGCGCTTTGGAACCTGTGTAGGCGCCCCGGAGTTCAGGGAAGTAGCCGGGTCAAGCGGGAAAACAGGATAGCCCGTGCGTTGAAAATTTCTAAACGACATATTTCCGCCGGCCTGGAAGAAATCGATGAAATACCGCTGCATCCAGATCTGTTGCTCCCGCTCCAATTTGGTGCCCCCGGTCTTATAGGCCGCTTCTCCTGTGAAATAATTATCAATATACGTTTGGGTAATAGCCATTCCGTGCAGGTTTGACTGTATTACAGTCCCCAGGGTCCTGTAATAATCAAGCTGTGCTTTTACACCATTCTCGTAATAGGTCTGTGCATTACCGGCTACCCAGCCCTCTTCAATAGCTTCCGCGATAATGAAACATTGCTCCGCGTAGGTAAAGTAGAGATACGGATCGCCGATCCTGGATGCGGAAGAAGCATACCGTTTATTCAGCAAAGAATATTTCCCGGCTGCCCGGTTAAGGTCGAGCAGGTTAGGAGATAATTCGGAGGGGGCCCCTTCGTAGGCTGCAAAATCACTCTCGAGTAATCCCCCGGTAATCTTTTCAGCGGCCGGTTCGCCGAAATAAAACAGCCTGCGGTCATTTACATTCTTCAGCGCATCCACCATCAGTTTCGACATGGCCAGGTTAATCCGCATGCCTTCCCCATTGTAAAAAGGATAAGTGGCATTTGTATTATCCAGGTAGGACAATTGAAAATTATCCGAATTGGCGGTCATCAGATTGCCAGCCGCGACTATTTCCGCAAACCTTGTTTTTTGGGCGGGGGTGATTTTCTTACTGATCATCTGCAGCACTCTTAACTGCATGGCATTACAAAGCCTGCGCCATTTTGCGGCATTACCACCCATCATGATGTCTCCGGTAAAGTTGGCACCCTGGGCGAATTTTTCTTCCGCTGCTTTCAGGTCATTCAATACAGCCACAAATACATCAGCCTGTTTATCATATACCGGCCGGGTGATTCCTTCTTCCGCCATTCCTGCTTCGGAATAGGGAATATCTCCCATATCCAGTGTTGCCGTAAAGCCATACCAGGCTTTCAGAAATAATCGCAATCCTTCGTAGGATGATTTTGCCGGGTTTCCTTCTGCAAAATCAACCATTCTGTTCAGCATGGTTATGTTCTGAGCCCCTCCGAATCCCCCGTAAGGATAATAAGAAGAAAAATACTGGTAAGGGTTGGGGTTGTTTTGAAGATTGGTACAATGCTTACTCCATAACTGCGCCGTACCCCAGTCTGTCGGGTTCGGGTTCCAGAACCGGTAAGTACTTTTCAGTACCGATGTGGCCAGCAAATCGGGTGAGACTGAAGTAGGCACATCCGGGTTGGTATTTAACTCGTCGAATTTTTTACATGAGCTTGCAACCGTAAAAGAAATTGCCGCAAGTAGTATATAATGTATTTTTTTCATTGCTACAATTTTTAGAACGTGAAATTAATTTTGAATCCGATATACCTGGTTGACGGGTCTGCAAAGTCTTCATTACCGCCGTCCGGATCAGAATATTTAAATTGTTTTGCTTTCAGCAGTACATTTTGGCCAATCAGACTAACAGAAGCTGCTTTGGCTACTTTATGCAATAGTCTGGCCGGCACATTGTAGCTTAAAGAAATCTCACGCAATTTAAAGAAGGTCCTGGAGTAGGTATCCGCCTTGCTTCCGTTACCACCCCATGCACTGCTATTGTGCAGATCGACCATGAATTGTTTGTAAGTGGTTTTCACATCATTTGTTGCGAAAACACGGGTGTCAGTCAGGATATTACCATTCACATCATAGGTAGCCGTCCCTGATACCACTTTTACCCCCTGGCCCAGGTAATTACTGGAACCGGGCGTAGCGACATCCAGTTCTCTTTCAGGTGAAAGCGAATTGGGGTGAACACCTGCCTGCCACATATAACTTTCGGTCCGGGTATTGGCCAACCCGCCGTTTACCCCGTCAAATGAGAGGAATAAACTAAGGTTCTTATACCGTAAACTGGTATTGGTTCCCCAGATGAATTTCGGGTCGTAGTAGCCAAATAATACATCATATCCATGAACAATCGGCCTTCCGCTGCCATTGAGTATAAGGCTTCCTGAAAAATCGCCTTTCCCGGCGGGAACACGCTGAAAATCCCGGCTGATAAAATGATCCGCACGCTCTCCCACTTTTACCCAGGGCTTTTTGGCGGAATAGACGGGATCCAACTTGGTATAGTAACTGGCAAAAGTTGACCAGTTAAAACCTAAGTCCAGTTGCCAGTCTTTTGTTTTAACAGGAGAGCCGGTAAGGATCATTTCCCAACCGCGCCTGGTAATTTCCTCACCAAAATTGGTAACAAGGCCGCTGTACCCGGAAGCCCCTGTTAACCCAACAGTGGTAATACGATCGAAAGATCTTTTTGAATAATGAGAAATATCGATCATAACCCGGTTCTTCAGGAATATAGCCTGCAAACCCTGTTCATAGGTTTCAGAACTGGCAGGATTGATAGCCGGATCATACAAATTTGAAGGAACTCCGGCGCCATTCAACGTACCCCAGGTACCGGCAGAGTAGGTATAACTGCTATTGATCTGGTAAATGTCAGCAGGTCTCTTAGAGATGGTCCAGGAAGCTCTCAGTTTTAATAAATCCAGCCAGTTCCTGGTCTGCGGCAATAATTCCGAAGCGATAAAGCTGGCAGCTACGGAAGGATAGAAATAAGAACGTTGTGATTTTGCCAGGGTAGAACTCCAGTCATTACGCCCCGTGAAGTCCAGGTAGGCCATCCTGTTCCATGAAACAGCGACACGGCCAAATAATGAATTCACCTGCTGTGAAGCCGTAGATTGTGCTACCTGTGCCGGATTGATGGATGCTTTAATGGAGAAAAAGCCGGGAACAGAAAGCCCCCCTTGTGTACTGGCATTCATATTATCATCCCGGCGGTAAAAAATTGTTCCCCCGGCAAGATATTCTACTGTAAACTTCTTGATTTTCCTTTCGCCCGTCAGCAACAGATCGGTGTTATTACTGAATCCATTGCTAACCCCAATATTGTATTGACCTTTCCTGCCGCCATTCCAGCCGCTGTAATCAGCACCCGGAACACCTGTGTTTCCGGAAGAAAGATAAGAGCCCCAGGAAGACCTTAACTGACCGGATTCTTTATAGAAATCAACCCCTGAACGGAGAGTGGCTTTTAACCAGGGCTTTAGCTGATAACTCATAGACAAATCCGCGTTAAAAATGTCACGGGAAATTTCATTTGTTTTTTCGTAGCGGTCGAAATAGGGATTGTTCTCAGAATTACCGGCATAATCATTAATGGTACCACCGGGTATCAGTCCAAAATGGTTATTTTGTATTTCTCCTGGTTTGATCCAGTAATTATTCTTATACTGACGAAGATCCCAGTCAGAAGGCGACCATATCAGGATACTGTACATCGGGTCATAGGAAGTGTAGCCGTTAGAGCCGATATTCTTGGAAGCTTTTTTAGCATACGACAAATTTGCGGTTAACTTAAACTTATCCAGGTCCAGGTCGGCGCCAAAAGCGTATGTATATTTTTGCAGCCGGGCATTGGGGTAGCGGCCCTTATTCTCCACCCAGTTAAAAGAATTCCGGAGTGAAACATTATCCTTCCGGTAACCAATATTTAAATTATTGTTGGTTACATAACCCTGTTCCAGGAAATTCTTAAAATTGTCTTTACCCACCGGCAGGTAGGGCCTGACGGAAAAGGTTTTTGAAATCGGGTCCCATTGATTTTGCATGGACCCGTCCATTTTCGCGCCCCAGGATGCATCAGAGTTCAGGCTGTAAATACCACTGCCTCCACGGCCATATACTGATTGTTTCTCAGGAATAGCCAGGAAACCAGCCGTAAACATCGTATTGGATGTAAAATTCACCGTGACCCCGGTATTATTTGTACTGCCGTTTTTGGTGGTAATCATGATGGCACCTCTTTCACCCCGAAAACCATACAAAGCCGAAGCGGTGGCTCCTTTCAAAATACTGATCGACTCAATATCCTCTGATGAGATATCGCTTAAGGTTTTATTCTGATAAGCGACCCCGTCAATCACCAATAAAGCACTCTCTCCCCGGACAGAAACAACGGGAACAGCAGCGAAATCGGATGAGTTTTTAACCAGCACCCCCGCCACTTTACCGGTAAGGGAGGTAGCGATATCCAAACCGGAAACTTTTTGAACGCTCTCTCCGGATACTTTCTGAACGGCATAACCCAGCGCTTTTTCTTCCCGTTTAATACCCAGCGCGGTCACGATCACATTTTCGTTAGTCATGACAGCATCCGCCAATGAGATATTAAAACTGGTGCTGGCGGCCGTCACTTTTACAGACTGGGAAGCTTTACCGACAAATGAAAAAGTCAGTACATCACCCGGCTCAGCCTGTACGCTGTAATTCCCGTTTGCATCAGTGGTGGTACCGCGTTTGGTTCTTTCATTGATCACGCTCACCCCGGCAACCGCTTCCCCTCTTGCATCGGTAACTTTTCCTTTGATTTCAGCCGGAACCGGTGCAGGCGGCTCTGTAACCAGGGGCTCAGGTGCCACCAGTTTTCTCCGGACAATGATGGTGTTCTCAGAAATGGTGTAAGACAGGTCCTGGCCCTGGAAGCAAAAATCAAGGGCCTCATCAATGTCCGCTTTTTTAATATTTACTGTCACATTTTTGGCGGTGGACAGCACTTCATCCGCATAAAAAAAATGGAACCCGGTTTGTTTCCGGATCTCATCAAATACCTTTTGCAGAGTCAGGTTTTCCCCCTTCAGCGTAACTTTCTGGGAGTATCCACTGGCACTGACCTGAAGGCAGGCAGCGACTAATAAAACTGTTATAAGTTTCATTATTCTAATCGTTTGTGTTGAAAATCGGCTTTTTTCCCAGCCGGATTTACAAAGAGCAGCTAAATACATAAATTTGTATTACCTGCCTAACCGGCAGGTAGGTTTGGGTTTAAGAATAAGCAACCGTTGTCAGACGTCGTTTATTTAAGCGCTCAAATTTTCGCCGGGCTTCCGCCGCAAACGGAACCCGGTTTTTTATTGGGCACTTTTTAAACTACCGGCTATCCATCCCGGCCGGAAGGGTATAAAAAGTTCAGTTGCAGCATATTGTTTATATTATGGTGATACAATTACTTTCTTTCCATCAATTTTAAAATGCACTTCCCCGGTCAGGGCCAGTTTTTCAAACACGCTTGATACATACTCATTTCTCGTAAGTTGCCCGGAAAAATGCAGGTTTACATTCCCTTTATAAATCACATCCACATCATACCAGCGGGAGATTTGCCGGAGAATCGATTTTAAATCCGCGCTCCGGAACTGGAACCGGCCGTTTTTCCAGGCCACCGCTTCTTCCGTATCCGCATTGTTCAGTACGCTGATATCCCCCGCCTTCGTTACCCCGGATTGTTGCCCCGGTTTCAGGAACCTGGTCGTGCCTTTCTCCGCATTGGCCGGTACGGATACTTTTACCATCCCTTCCAGCAGGGTCGTCTTTATGGTCGCCTCATCATCATAGGCGTTTACATTGAAATGGGTGCCCAAAACTTCAATTTCTGAAGAACTGGCCCTGACTTTGAAAGGTCTGTTTACATTTTTGGCCACTTCAAAATAAGCTTCCCCGGTAATCTCCACCTTGCGTTCAGCGCCGGAAAACAGGACCGGGAAGCGAATAGAAGAAGCTGCATTCAGCCAGACTTTAGTACCGTCTGATAAAGTAACCTGGTATTGCCCGCCACGGGGAGTTCTGATCGTGTTATAAAATGCCTCGTCATTTTCAGTAATCAGCTTTCCTCCGGATACATAAGCCAGTTGTCCGTTGTTCAGCTTCTCCACTTTAATAGTACCCTGCCGGGTCAGCATCCCGTCAGTTGCGCTGTCCAGTATGATCGAAGATCCATCAGCCAGGATAAGAACGGCTTTATCACCACCGGGGGCAATATCCACTTTTACGGGTGTGGCCGGTTCTTTTGTATTTGCCAGTTCCTGCTGGACCGGTTTTGCCTGTAAAAGCGCATAGATACCGGCTGTAATCACTAATAAAAGAATGGCTGCCGCAGGGATCTGCCATCTCCTGCGTGTGGTTCTTTGAACCGGGACCGGCACCTGCTGAATGGTAGTCAGCAAACGGTTCAGGATCGCATCGTTCAGTTCCTGTTCGGTTTTGGCGGTCAGTAATTCAGTTTCGCTGTCATTAAAGGAATGATACCACTCATTTAAGCGCCGTAGTTCTTCCGCCGTGGCATGACCAGCCTGGTGTTTTTCGATCAGTTCAACGATGTTTTCCGGAATTCTCATATACCGGTAAGTGTCCCGGGCAGGGCAAAGCACCTATGCGACTGACCTGATTTTTTTAAAAAAACAGGAAGGGATTCTCCGGTTACCGGGAATCAGAATAAATGAAGGAATGTTTTGGCGGCCATCTTTAATTGTTTGAGCGCCTTATTCAGCTGGTTTTCAACTGTCTTTGGAGAAATATTGAGTTCCCTGGCTATATGTTTTACCGGCATACCATTCTGGCGGCTATAGCGGAATATCAGCCGGCATTTTTCAGGAAGTTTCTCCACTTCGGTTTCCACCAATTCCAGGATCCGTTTATAATGAAGGGCATTTTCGACCGGCATTTCTATCACGGCAGCCATTCCATAACTGCGTTTATACGCTCTTTCGCGTTCGATTTTTTTTATCCTCGACAACACCATATACTTTACCGCGGTAGCCAGGTAATTTTCCAATAATTCTATATTGATTTTTTCGCGGTTGGCCCAAAGACTGACAAATACATCATGGACAATATCTTCCGCTGTCTGCATTTCCTTCAGCCGGGAATAGGCCATGGCAAATAATTTCTTCCAGTAGCGGTTGTAGAGTTCGGTAAAAGCGGCTTCATCCCCTTTACAAACCAGGCCCATTAGTATCCCATTATCATATAATTGATACTCCATCATTTTAGCAATCGTAATTAAAAATAAGACAAATCCCGTAACAACCATAAAATACAGCAAAGAACTATTGTATGATTTATATCACCGAACGAATGGCAGTCCTGAAATTAATTTCCGGCGGCAGCCATTTCATCTGTTTTCCCCGGATGTTCTTTCGTGAAGAAGTCAGCAGACCAATAAGAATCAATCCCTACCCAGTGCCCCGTACAATACCTCCACCGGGTGCAGGGCCCTTTTTCCTGTGCCATCCTTTACCTGGTGGCGGCAGGAAGTCCCCGAAGCCGCAATAATTTCCCCGGGGCCGGCCGCCCGGACTGCGGGAAATAATACCAGTTCGCCGACCTGCTGCGAAAGGGCATAATGTTCCTTTTCATACCCGAAACCGCCCGCCATTCCGCAGCAGCCGGAAGGAATCAGGCTGGCTGAATAATTTTCCGGTATCTCCAGGCATTCCCGGATACAGGATTGCAGAGAAAAGGATTTCTGGTAACAGTGACCGTGTATCAGTATCCGTTTTTCCCCGCTGCTAAAAAGGGCGCGGCTGATCCGCCCGGATTTAAATTCTTCCGCAATAAACTCCTCAATGGTAAAGGCCGCTTTGGCAAGCGCCATGGCCCCGGCTTTATTTTCCGGTTCAGCAAGATCCGGATATTCATCCCGGAAGCTCAGGATGGCCGATGGCTCAATTCCAAGTAACGGTTCGGCCGTACTAATGATGCCGGCGAGCAACCGGATATTCCGGTTCGCGATCTCCTTTGCTTTCTTCACCAGTCCTTTTGACAAATATGTTCTTCCGCTCTCTGTATGCTCCGGTATGATCACGTCATATCCCATCGCCTCCAACAGGAGGATGGCCTTCTTCCCGATCTCCGCATCATTATAATTCGTAAACTCATCGCAGAAGAAATACACCCTTCTCCCCTGTGTCAAAGCTCCGGTGGGCCGTTTTGATTTTTGATTTTTATACCAGTGAAGCAGGGTTTCTTTCGCCAGCTTTGGCATCGTTCTGTCCGGGTGAAACCCCACTACCCGGTGCGCCATCTTCCTGAAAAAAGGAACCCCGTAAAACCAATTGAATGCAGCGGAAAACCGGGAGAGAATCTTCATCTGCCGGCTGAAATCAGCGATCAGCTTTGCCCGGAAAGGCACCCCTTTCTTATCGTAGTACTGTTGTAAGAATTCCGCCTTCATCCGGGCCACATCCACGCCCGAGGGGCATTCCGTCCGGCAGCCCTTGCAACTGAGGCAGAGGTCCATGATCTCTTTGATCTCTTCGTGATGGAAAGGCTGCGGATCCTGTTCATTGCTCAGGAACTGGCGCAATACATTGGCGCGGGCCCGGGTGCTGTCTTTCTCCAGGCGGGTGGCCATATAACTCGGACACATCACACCGCCACTGGCCGGCATCTTGCGGCAGTCACCGGAACCCGAACATTTCTCCGCCAGCCGCAGTATCCCGTCATTGGCAGAAAAATCAAAATGGGTGCTGAGCAGGCGGCCGGCCGGTTTTTGCTGTACCCGCAGATGTGTATCCATGGCCGGCGTTCCCGTGATCTTTCCCGCATTGAAAATATGCAGCGGGTCGAAGATTTCTTTTATCTTTTTAAATAATGTATAGGTTTCCTCACCGACAACAGCCGGGATATATTCCCCTCTCAGTCTTCCGTCACCGTGTTCACCGGATAAAGAGCCCTTGTATTTTTTTACCAGTTCAACCGTTTCTGCCAGTATTTCCCGGAATGTTTTCAGTCCTTCAGGGCTTTTTAAATTGATAATCGGTTCCACATGTACTTCCCCTGCACCGGCATGTGCATAATAAGAAGCTTTTACCTGGTGCCTGGCCAGCAATTCCTGCAGGTCGGCCATATAAGCAGGCAGGTCATTTGCCGGAACCGCGCAATCCTCGATCAGGTTCACCGGCTGCGCATCGCCTTTAAGATTACGCAATAAACCCAGACCCGCCTTCCGCACATCCCAGGCATATTTGGTTTGCTCATTGTATAAGACAGGCCAGGCAAAACCTACCTGCTTTTCCTGTAAGTCCTGCACAAGTGCCGCTGCTTTTCCTTTTGCCTCCTCCGCCTGATGTTCCATAAACTCCACCATCAGGATGGCGGCCGGATCGCCCTCAATAAAAAAACGGTTCCTGCTGTATTCCGGGTGCCCGATCGTGAAATCCATGATATGTTTATCGACCAGTTCCGATGCCATGGGCCGGTGTTTCAACGCCAGCTTATTGGCTTCCATGGCTTCAATGATGGAATGGCAATGAATACAGACCACAGCGGTTTCCTTTGGCGGAAGATCAATCAGGTTCAGTTTCACCTCCGTTACAAAAACCAGGGTCCCTTCCGACCCGGCGATCAGTTTGCATACGTTAAAAGGTTCTCCCTGCCCGGAAAAGGGCTGCATGGCCAGTAAGCTGTCCAGCGCATAACCCGTATTACGCCGATGCACAGCCGCAGCCGGGAAATGATCCCGGACCAGCTGTTGATTGCGGGGATCCGACAGCAATTGATCCAGCGCGGAGTAAACCTGTTGTTTGAACGGGTTGGTTGGCGCAGCCTGCCGGATATCCTCTGCTTTAAACAGGGCTTCAGAACCATCACTCAGCAATGCCGTTATTTCCAGTACATGGTCCCGGGCCGAGCCCCAGACAATGCTGTGCAGGCCGCAGGAATTATTCCCGAGCATGCCCCCGATCATTGCCCGGCTTGCCGTGGAGGTTTCGGGTCCGTACATCAGCCCTGCTGACGCCAGGAAATGGTTCAGGTCATCGCGGATCACACCCGGTTGCACCCGCACCCATTTCTCCGCCTTATTAAGTTCGATGATTTTTGTAAAGTACTTCGAAATATCCACCACGATCCCGTTTCCCACCACCTGCCCGGCCAACGAAGTACCGGCCGCCCTTGGGATCAGTGTGGTTTTATGATCCCCGGCAAACGAAACCAGTTTTTTTATATCGGCCACTGAAGCCGGTATGGCAACCGCAAGCGGCTTTTCCTGGTAAACCGAGGCATCAGTGGAATAGGCCATCAGCTGTGCCTGGTGTATGGCACTGTTATCAAAAAATAAAAGTCCATCCAGGGTTTGATCCAGCCGGGCTAATGGTTCACGCATATAACGTCTGCATTGTTCTATCCAAATTTAGTTCCTTTAAGGGAGGAAGCGGGTAAATTCAGCGATGGATTCTATCAACCTGCCGCTTTTAGCGCTTTCTTCCGGTTCTTTTTGAAAATCCTGAATGCCTCACCGTTAAAATAAGAAACGGCCTGTTGCATGGCTCCTTTGCGGGTCAGTTTATCCGTGGTTTCAATGGCAGTAACCCGACCGGCAAGTCCTTTTTCTTTTTCTATGACATTGTTTAGTCCCTCTTTGGCTTTACCCGGACCGAATAAGTAAAGAAATTGATCCTGCTGCAGGTGAGCGATCAGGTTTTTAAAAAAATGCTGGCGCTGGTTGCGTTGACGCTGTTGTTTTTTTTCCTGGTCATTCAGAAAGGACTGGCCAAAACGCGCCATTACTTTCCCTTCTCCGGGTACGCGTATCCTGGATTCTACCCCGGAAACCAATTTCTCCACAACAGGTGCGGCTTCATCCTCCAGGTGAATGATATAGGCTGTTTCCTGGTCAAGCCAGATACCGGCTTTTTTTTCAGGCGGCTTTATCTTTTTCATGATAGGCTGTTTTATCATCAGGGATATCCCTGTACCAAAATTCCATTACCGGCGGGGGCAGAACAAAGAATCGTCCTCATAAAGAAAGATGAGGTTCCTCAAGAAACCCGTTTATTTAAGCAGCCGGTAAATATCCTTATAATTGAGCATCTTGCCCTTACTGTCTGCCTGGACAGGCATATAAACCACAAAAACCGGTACAGGTGCCAGCAGTTTCTGGTAAACGGGCTTCTGTTCCCGGAAACAGGATTGCAGGAATGCGGTATCCAGTTTATGGGATAGCAGGTGGTTTCCCAGCTCAATGGGGTCTTCCAGCCGGATACAACCATGACTGAAATAACGGGATGCGGAAAAGAAAGCGGTTTTGTTGTTGGTATCATGCAGGTACACCCCGTATGGCGTATTAATATTGAATTTTATCACCCCCAGGGCATTGTCGCAGCCGGTTGACTGCCGGATTGTGTACGGAAAATACCCGGCGTGAAAAGAAGACCAGTTCAACCGGTGATGATTGACCACACGGCCACTCCCGTCAATCACCTGCATATTCTTTGCGTCCAGCCAGGAGGGATTGTTCTTTATTATGGGCAAATATTCATTAAACGTAATACTCCTTGGCACATACCAGTACGGGTATAAGATTGCCTGGTCACACCAGGCCGCAAAACGGGGTGTGGGGGTGGAAGGTTTTCCCAGCACCGTTTTCATATTCAGCAGCAGTTTCCCTTTTTCATAATAATACAGCCGGGCAGCAGGCTGGTTCACCACGATCAGCTGGTCAAAACGGAAATGATGGATCCAGCGGTAATAATTCATGGAGACCCGGAGCCGCTGTACAGAATCCTTCCGGTTCTTTTTTTGTTGCCGGACCAGTTCTTTCTTCAGGTACAGGTAGGCCGAATCCGCCGGTTCCAGTAATTCGGCGGTCAGGCTTAACGCTGCTGCTGATTTCACCTGCAGCAGGCAAAGCAGGATCTTGTCTTCATCCGCCGTGGCGTATTTTTCAGAGACCGCGTCAAAACCCACCCAGGGTTTGAGCCGATACCCCTGGAAGATATCTTTGAAGACGGCAATAGCGGCATCCGTAAAGTAGCGGTCATTTCCCATCCGCAGCAGTGAATCGGTCTCCCCACCCTCCACCTCCCTTTTTAAAACGGATAAATGATATTTTTCCGCAATCAGCCCGTAATAAGCGGCGGTATCCATCAGGATGAGCAGCTGGTTCCTTAATAAAAAAGCTTCCCCGTCATTGGAAAACCAGAAAAGAGTACCCCCGTTTTGCTGGTAAAACCGGTCAACCAGTGCCGGATAAATAAGGGATTCCCCTTTCGGATTGCCTGCCTTCAGGGGTACAGGAACCATGTTTATAATCAGGATAAAACAAACCGGGAAGAACCACTGTTTCATTACCTCTAATATGCAGCCTTAAAAAGCAAAAACAAATGAACCGCATCAAGCGGGACTATGAGAGATGTCAGTACCGCTCAGCGGATAAAGCCCGGAAGCTCATCAAAATACTTTGCCTGTTCCTTATCGAAGAGAAGATCCTTTACACCGAATAAAATGGATTTATAGGCTGTAAAGATCTCCCGGTTGAAATTCAGCAGCGTGGTGATCTCTGTTTCATTTACGGATCCCGCCGTGGTTTCGCGGTACAGGTCTTTTAAGGATTGGGTATATCCGGTGGTCACCTGCTGGTACAAACGGGCCAGTTCCGCGAACCGCGCTGCCGGCGCCGATTTTTCAATCCCGTACACTTCTTTACAGAACCTATCCATCAGCTCCCGGTTTTTCAGGTAATACGCATACTTGATATCATTCGCCGAGTTTTCCAGCTGTTCCATATCCGGGATCGCGTCTTTCATGCTTTTAGCGGCATACATCAGGTTCCGGACCGAGGAGATCAGCCGGTTGGCCTTTTCCAGTTCCTCCCGTTCTGCCACATGCTTCTGTAACTGAATATAAAACTGGTGCAGTTCCCCGTGAAGGAGTTTGATATACTCATATTTTCCTGGGACCGTTTTTCCGGTAAACCCGGCAGGCAGTTCCATTTCCTGCTGAAAAGGGTTACTCCATTCATGGCTATGCCAGGCATAGTCCAGCACGATGTGAAAGAAATACGTGCTTTCATTTTCCATCGCTACCAGGGCGGCTGATGGAACCAGGGGAGATACTTTATGAATAAAATGGGACTCCTCTTTGTTTTCGGCATACCGTTTTTCAAGAAAACGCCCGATCTTCCCGAGAAAGGGAGAAAAGAAGAGAATGGTCAGCAAGTTTACCAGGCTCTGAAAGAATACCAGGGCCAGCAGGCTGTTCCGGATTCCCAGCACTTCCTGCACAAAGTGGCTTAGGGGGGCCAGGAAGATCAACACCAGTCCTACCGTTACCATATTGAAAAGGAAATTGCCCAATGCCACTCTTTTTTTGGCAGCGGCACCATTTATACCTGCAATAAATAATTTGATCGTAGTCCCCAGTTCAGAACCCAGGATAATGCCTACCGCATCATTAAACTGAATTACCCCTGTATAAAGGGCGCTCAGGGCGATCGCCATCGTGGCGGAACTGCTTTGGATCAGGGTTGTAATAACAAAGCCGGCCCCGAAAAATACAAGGAGCGGTGCCCCGGCATACTGTCCCGGGTCGAGTATTGTTACCAGGCCTTCCATTCCTGTACGGATATAGCCAAGACCGATAAATAAGAAACTGAAGCCCAGGAAAAAGCGGCACCAGTTGTACCATCTGCCAGCCCGGTTAAATAAGGCATAACCGAGCCCGGCCAATCCGGCCACCGGCAATGCCACCTGTTCAATGTTTACAGTAAAACCCGCCCCGGCCATGATCCAGCCGGTAACCGTGGTTCCCAGGTTGGCTCCCAGCAGAACCGCCAGTGCATTTTGCATCGTGATGATCCCGGCCCCCACAAAGGCCAGTACCATCAGGGAGGTTACCGAACTGCTTTGCAAAGCAGCGGTTACCAGGGCTCCGCCACCGATGGCTTTTACCCGGCTGGCGGTTTGCTTCCGTAAAAATAATTTGAACTGCCGGCCGGCCAGTTGATGCAATGATTCTTCCATCCAGCGGATTCCCAGCAAAAAAATGGCCACCCCGGCCAGCATTTTCCAAAAGTCAACAGAAAAGGTCATAGCCATAAATTAAAAAACCGGGGCCCTGATCAACCCCGGTTTGTACGAATGCAATTCTCAGGAGAACGGAGAGCACTCCTGTATAAAAAACCGGTATAAATTCATCAGCAATGCCCCGGCTGCTTTCTTTTTTACCAGCAAAAACAATACCCCAAACAGGGCTATTCCACCCACCCAAGCTGCCAGGCCCGGGTCCAGGGCAAATTCCGGAGGACTGATTGCATTCACGGATCTTATTCTTTTGTTTAAAGTTAGCCGTACATTTCCCTCTTGTAAATGAGTTGCATCAAACCGCCGATTGATTCACCTCATGCCGGTAATTTTGAAGAAAATGGAGATTTGATGAACCCACTTCTGCCATGAGCCGTTTAAGAAAACTGATCCATATGGGCTATTCGCCCCGCAACCGCGTACAACTGGTGCAGGGAGGGGCCGCTTATTTCAAAAAACTGGAATCTTTGATTGAAAAAGCCACCCAATGTATCCACCTCCAGTTTTATATTTTCCTTGCTGATGAAACCGGGCAAAATGTTATCAGCTCCCTGAAAGATGCGGCCGCAAAAGGGGTGGCCGTTTACCTGCAACTGGATGCTTATGCCTCGCAGGGTCTTCCTCAAAAAACGGTAAACGAACTCCGGGAAGCCGGGGTGCAGGTAAAATGGTTTGAGTCGTTATTTAAAAGCAGGCATTTTTATTTTGGGAGAAGAATGCATCATAAAGTCGTCGTGGTGGATGGCTGTTATGCCCTGGTCGGGGGCAACAATATCTGTAACCGGTACAATGACATGCCCGGCGAACCGGCCTGGCTGGATATGGCGGTGTATTGTGAAGGCGAAGCTTCTTATGTGGTGTACCATATCTGTCGCCGGATGTGGGGAGAAAAGATAAGAACTCCGGTTGTTCACTGGAAAACCATTGATGCATTCTGTGCCACTATTCCCGCAGCTGAATATACTGATGTACGGGTCCGGCAAAACGACTGGGTCAAAAGGAAAGTGCAGGTATGGCGGTCCTACCTGGAAGTATTCAACAAAGCGGAAAATGAACTGCTGATCATGTGCAGTTATTTTTTGCCGGGTATTTTGTACCGCCGTAAACTGGCTCAGGCGGTTAAAAGAGGAGTTACCGTGAAAGTGGTCCTTGCCGGTATTTCTGATATCCGCATTGCCAAACATGCCGAGCGTTTCCTGTATGACTGGATGTTAAAGAACCAGATTGCCATTTACGAATACCAGGAAACGGTATTGCATGCGAAAGTAGCCACCTGCGATAATAGCTGGACAACCGTGGGCTCCTACAATGTAAACAATATAAGTGCTTATGCCAGCCTTGAGCTGAACCTGGATATACGGGACAGGAATTTCGCCCTGCATACACGGGGTATCATTTACCAGATTATCAGTAACCATTGTAAAGAGATTACCCGGGAAAACTACCGGTCATCGGCTCATTTGCTCCGAAGGGCCTGGCAACGGATTTGTTACGGCTTCTTCAATACTGTGCTGAAATTATTCACCTTTTATTTCAGGCAGGAATAAATTACCCTATTCCCCCTGTATTCTTTTTAGCAGTGACCGGAAAGCGCTCTGATCCCAGCCGGCAAAGCGTCCTCTTTGTACCAGCATTTTGTTATCATCGGGGTGTTGCAGGTAATAATAAAATACAAAGGGGGCCCCCGCCTTTCTCCATCCTATCTGTTCCCCGAAACGGAGGTCATTGAATACAAGGGTGTCGTTCCGGTTTTGCACAGCATAAAAGCCCCTGGAAAAACGGATCAGCTTTTGCAGGTCATCGTGATCCTGCACCGGCCGGAGCAGGGAATCATTCCGGGGAACAAAATGAAAATCGATCGTTTCCTTTTTATCAAACAAAGACCGGTACCCGATAAAATACCCGGAGTCCGTGGACGCCACCACATACCAGAGCCAGTTATTCAGCGGGGTGGGCGTGGTGAAATACCCTGTATGATGGATCTGCTGTTTATCAAAAATTTTATTTACATCCTGGTCGATCTTTATTTTATTGAGCCCGCAGTATAAAAGATAAACGCCGCTCATGATCAGCCCGAACCGGTTCCACCATTGCCGGCGCCGGTCTTTCCTTCCCAGGATCAGTAAAACAGTAAAAGCGATACCCAGCCAGACCGAGAAGAACGGATCGGCCACAAAAATCCAGTTGTACGAAACGCGGAGATGACTGAAGGGTTCGAACCAGCCGGCCCCGTACACATTCATTCCATCCAGTAATAAATGGATCAGTATTTGGGCGCCAAAAAACAGGACCCATTTTTTTAAAGGAATATTATGGGGCCGGTGCCAGCGTTCTGCCGACAGGGCAAGCAAGGG
>JACPUV010000035.1 GCA_016192105.1 Sphingobacteriales bacterium
AAAAAGATATACGGAAGTGGAAATAAACACGGCCGATACAACGGCCTTTATCGCTTTACCGGGCATTGGGTCCAGGCTGGCCGCGCGGATTGTTCATTTCAGAGAAAAACTGGGGGGCTTTTATTCCATTGCACAGCTCGGCGAAACATTTGGGCTGGCTGATTCGGTATTTCAGCAAATAAAACCCTTTCTGAAACTTCAGTCAGTAGCGCTGCGAAAAATCAATATCAATACGGCCACTGGCGGGGATTTGAAACCCCATCCCTACCTGAAATGGAATATCATCAATGCCCTGCTGGCCTACCGGAAAGAACATGGTCCGTTCCGGTCCATAGAGGACCTGAAGAAATTACAAATAATGACGGATGAGCTTTTTGCCCAACTATCACCTTATTTAATGCTTGACTAGTCTGTAAAAAAGCAGAAGGAATGTAAAAAAACGGACGCAGTCTGTAAGGATGGTTGATGTTTATGCAGCGTTCAACCCCGGAAGGGTTGAACTAAAGTGCCGGCAGTGAAACAGCAGGAAGCCGGAAGTTATTTTCCGGCATACTACAAAAAAAGAGGATGCCTTTTGAGGCACCCTCCTATGAATTATCAGCCTGTTGAAATTAAGCGATCTCTACATCCGCGCCGGCTTCTTTCAGCTTATTGGCAATCTCTTCAGCTTCAGCTTTAGAGATACCTTCTTTGATGTTCTTCGGTGCACCGTCAACCAGGTCTTTTGCTTCTTTCAGACCGAGACCAGTCAGGTCTTTAACGATCTTCACCACGTTCAGTTTGGAAGCACCCCCGTTTTTCAGTACTACGTTGAAAGAAGTTTTTTCTTCAGCAGCAGCGGCACCACCGCCGTCGCCACTCGCTACAACTACTGCAGCAGCTGCGGGTTCGATACCATACTCTGTTTTCAGGAAATCAGCTAATTCCTGTACTTCTTTTACTGTTAAGCCTACCAGGCTTTCTGCTAATGCTTTTACGTCTGCCATTTTGTTTGAATTTTTACCGTCTTCATTTCCTTTCGGGGATCCGACGGCGGTTTTTAAAAAAATTGTTTATAGTAAAGTGGCGGATGGAGAAGGATGTCCGGGGTTCTACCCCTCGCAACCCGCAACTCATCGCCCGCCGCTATATACTCATTACTCAGCCACAGCTGCTTCTGCGCCGCCGGCTTTCTGCTCGTGGTGGTGCAGTAAGGCTGCCAGTACCCGTTTAGCGGGCGACTGCAGCAGGCCAATAACCTCACCGATGAGTTCATTTTTGGTCTTGATCTGTGTCAGCGCCTTCAGGTTGTTATCACCCATGTACACGTCCCCGTTGATAAAAGCCGCTTTCAGTACAGGTTTTTCCCCGTTGCTTTCCTTGCGGAAAGAACTGATGATCAGGGCCGGTTCTTTGGGGTTCTCAGAGAACATCAGCGCCGTTACTTTATGCAGGGAATCATAGACGCCGGCATATTTTTCACTGTCCAGTGACTCGAGCGCCTTTTTGATCAGCGTGTTCTTGGCCACTTTCATTTCCACCTGCTTGCTGAAACAAGCCCGGCGGAGTTTGCCCACCTGCTCTACCGACAGTGATTCGGTATCGGCAACATAGAAGTTGTTATATTGAGAGAACTTGCCTTTCAGCAGTTCAATCACTTCGTTTTTTTGATCTTTTGTCATTTTATTAATGTTTTGACTGGTCAGTTAATCGGAGGCTTCATAAACCCCTCCTTCGAGGGACCTGCCTGCCGGTCAGGCAGGTTTGAGAAGGCCTTAGTGAACAAATGCTTTGGTGTCAATCGCGATACCCGGACTCATGGTGCTGGCCATGCTGATACCTCTCAGGTAAATACCTTTTGCGGAAGAGGGTTTCGCCCTGATGATCGCATTCAGCAGCTCCTGGCTGTTTTCGGCGATTTTTTCAGGGGTAAAACTAATCCGTCCGATAGAGGCATGGATGATACCTACTTTATCCACTTTGAAAGCGATTTTACCGCCCTTTACATCATTGATGGCATTGGCCACGTCATTGGTCACAGTGCCGGTCTTGGGGTTCGGCATCAGGTTACGGGGACCGAGTACTTTACCCAGCTTACCAATCTTGGGCATTACAGAAGGAGTGGCGATGATCACATCAATATCCACCCATCCGCCTTCGATCTTGGTAACGAATTCTTCCAGTCCCACGTAGTCGGCACCGGCTCCTTTTGCTTCTGCTTCCTTATCAGGGGTGCAGAGTACCAGTACTCTTTTCGTTTTACCGGTTCCGTGCGGTAAATTAACGGTACCCCGGATGGCCTGGTCGGCTTTTTTAGGATCCACACCCAGGCGGATGTGCAGGTCCACAGAAGCATCGAACTTACAGGTGGTGATACTTTTCACCAGAGTGGAGGCTTCTTTTAATGAATATGCTTTGTTTGCGTCAACCTTGGTATCGGCAACTTTTCTTTTTTTACTGATGAATGCCATTTTAGTTTCTTTTAAGAATTTCAAAAAGTCCCCTTCAGGGGGTTAAGGGATTAATTTTCCCAGGGAGCTTTACCTTCCACGTTAAGACCCATACTGCGGGCGGTACCGGCCACCATTTTCATGGCGCTTTCAATTGTAAAACAGTTCAGGTCCGGCATTTTATCTTCTGCGATTGCCTTTACCTGGTCCCAGTTTACTTTACCAACTTTAGCGCGGTTGCTCTCTTTGGAACCCTTTTGAATTTTTGCGGCTTCCATCAGCTGAATAGCTGCGGGAGGGGTTTTGATCACGAAATCAAAACTCTTGTCTGAATAAACAGTGATTAATACAGGGAGAACTTTTCCCATTTTGTCCTGGGTTCTTGCATTGAACTGTTTGCAGAATTCCATGATATTAATACCCTTGGAACCCAGCGCAGGACCGATCGGAGGTGCGGGGTTGGCCTGGCCACCCTTGCACTGCAGCTTTACAAAGCCGGAGATTTCTTTTGCCATTTTCTTTGATTTATTGGTTCTGACGACCTTTCGATTGATCTACTTGGTCTCCCAAATTCCTCTTCCCCGGGAAACCCGGGACAATTCTAAAGAACTAATTGGGGTTGCAAAGGTAAGGGGAAAACCCGTTCTGGCAAAGGGTTTCGGGATTTTTTTACCGGCAATCCTGCAACAAAAAAGCCATCCGCGGGGCAGATGGCTTAAAAACGTTTTCCGATTGGGTCAGCTGATCTTTTCCACCTGCATGTAATTGAGTTCCACAGGGGTAGAACGGCCAAATATCTTTACGGTTACTTTCAGTTTCTTTTTCTCATCGTTTACCTCTTCAATCACCCCGTTGAAATCATTGAATGGCCCTTCAATGATCTTGATGGTTTCGCCCACAATAAAGGGTTCACTCATGCTGATACCGCCCACTTCCGCCATTTCATCCATCTTACCCAGCATCTTGTTCACCTCTGCTTTCCGGAGCGCAATGGGATTCTCCTTTCCCAGGAAATGAATCACATTGGTGGTATTCTTGATCACATCCTTCAG
Source organism: Sphingobacteriales bacterium (assembly GCA_016192105.1). Classification (GTDB taxonomy): domain Bacteria; phylum Bacteroidota; class Bacteroidia; order Chitinophagales; family Chitinophagaceae; genus JJ008. The sequence continues at coordinate 3,482 of JACPUV010000035.1, forward strand.
GTCGTCACTTAATTTCCCTTCGGCAATCTCGATCATCACATACCCGGGGTAATAGTTCCTTTCGCGCATGACTTTCTTGCCACTGGCCACTTTGTACACTTTCTCCACAGGCAGGAAGACCTGCTTCACGATTTCGCTCCAGCCGCCCCGGGAAATCTCCTTATCCAGGTATTCCTTTACTTTTTTCTCCTTGCCGCTGATCACCCGCAGTACATACCACTTGGTTTCCTGCTGCTGTACATTTTCTGTATTGGGAGTTGCTTCCATTAGAAGAGTTGTTTGTAGATGAACTTCAGACCGTTACCAATGACGGAATCCATGGCCAGTACGATAAACGTAATGACGATTGTTGCCGCCAGCACAATCATGGTGGATTGCTGTAACTGCGGCCAGGTAGGCCAGGATACTTTTTCGGTCAGCTCTTTATAGCTCTCTTTTAAATACGACGTGATCTTGTTCATAAAAGACTGTTTGCACGGGCAGAGAGATTCGAACTCCCATCAACGGTTTTGGAGACCGCTATTCTGCCATTGAACTATGCCCGTAGAAAGCTAAAAGCTATTAGCAGCAGCTAACAGCTTTTAGTATCTTATGTTGCAAAGGTAGGAAATACCCTGCAATGCCTTACGGCTCAAAGCTAAAAGCTCGCACCTGCCTGCTCACCTTACGGCGAAGCGGCTGTCCCGGCTTGTAACTTATCTTATTTAAGGATCTCTGTAACCTGACCGGCACCTACGGTACGGCCACCTTCACGGATCGCAAACTTCAATCCTTTTTCCATCGCGATGGGCTGGATCAGTTTTACAGTCAGGGAAGTGTTATCACCCGGCATCACCATTTCAGTACCTGCATTCAGTTCCACTTCTCCGGTTACGTCAGTCGTACGGAAATAGAACTGGGGGCGGTATTTCTGGAAGAACGGAGTATGACGGCCACCTTCTTCTTTGCTCAGTACATATACTTCAGCCTTGAATTCAGTGTGGGGGGTAATAGAACCGGGTTTTACGATAACCATACCACGGCGGATCTGGGTTTTCTCAATACCACGGAGCAGCAGACCTGCATTGTCACCGGCCTCACCTTCATCGAGCAGTTTACGGAACATTTCCACACCGGTTACAGTTGAAGTCAGGGGTTCAGGAATCAGCCCTACGATCTCAACCGGCTCACCAACTTTAATACGGCCTCTTTCAATACGACCAGTGGCAACCGTACCACGACCGGTGATAGAGAATACGTCTTCCACAGACATCAGGAACGGCTGATCAACCGGGCGGGGCGGCAGCGGGATATAAGAATCTACCGCTTCCATCAGTTCTTCAACCTGTTTTACTGCTTCAGCATCACCTTCCAGTGCTTTAATGGCAGAACCCTTGATGATTGGTGTGTTGGCACCATCGAAACCGTAGAATGTCAGGAGGTCACGGATTTCCATTTCCACCAGTTCCAGCAGTTCGGGGTCATCCACCAGGTCAACTTTATTCATAAATACCACAATCTTGGGTACACCCACCTGGCGGGCCAGCAGGATGTGTTCTTTTGTTTGCGGCATAGGACCGTCTGTAGCGGCAACCACCAGGATCGCACCGTCCATCTGGGCAGCACCGGTGATCATGTTTTTAACATAGTCAGCGTGACCGGGACAGTCAACGTGAGCGTAGTGACGGTTAGCCGTCTGGTACTCAACGTGAGCTGTATTGATGGTGATACCCCTTTCTTTTTCCTCAGGAGCAGCATCAATTTCATCATATTTTTTTGCTGTGGCCATCCCTTTTGTAGCCAGAATTGTGGTGATGGCAGCAGTCAAGGTTGTTTTACCATGGTCAATGTGTCCGATGGTACCAACGTTAACGTGGGGTTTGTCCCGCTTGAAGGTCTCTTTTGACATTGTTATCGGTTTTAAAGTTGTGTTTTACAATTATTGTTTTTTATCAGGAAGCCATCAGTAATCGCACCGCTGGCCATCTTTCCAACACATTGGTTATCAATCGTCTTAACGCTTAAAAATCTGAGCCGTTATGGGGAATTGAACCCCAGACCTCTTCCTTACCAAGGAAGTGCTCTACCACTGAGCTACAACGGCTTTTGCTCAGTCAGCAGTTTTCAGTCGGCAGTCAGCAGCCATTTCTGACGAATACTGCAGACTGCAGGCTGCAAACTGAAAAGAGCGGGAGACCGGGCTCGAACCGGCCACCTGAAGCTTGGAAGGCTACCGCTCTACCAAATGAGCTACTCCCGCAATAAATGAACATTGAGCATTGAAAACTGAATATTGAAAATCAACTTACGCTTCTTCTCAATATCCGGTTCTCAATTTTCAAAGAACGTGGGCAAGGATGGATTCGAACCACCGAACTCCGAAGAGGACAGATTTACAGTCTGTTGCCGTTGGCCACTTGGCTACTTGCCCGCCTGGAGCCACCTGCCAGAATCGAACTGGCGACCTACTGATTACAAATCAGTTGCTCTACCAGCTGAGCTAAGGTGGCGATTTTTGTTTCCGGCACTGCTGGATAAGTCGCCGGATCAGGCAATAAAGAGCTACCCCATTTTTTGGGAAGGCAAAGGTAAGGGAATTTGGATATTGCAAAAATTTTATGAGGGATTTTTCTCCTGAAAATCAGGAAATAAAAAAGAAACTGTCTGAAAGGAATACCGGGAAGCAGGGGGATCCCGGAAACAGCGTCCCTTTCTTCGGGTAAAGCAATAAAAAAAGGCTGTACTTTTTTTTAGTACAGCCTCCTGAACAGATTAAGCGGCTTGTTTTTCTTTTTTTCGTTTTATCTGGCTTACGAGGGATTCGAAAGCACTGTCAAAGGATTCTTCAAATGATTTACTGGTTGATTTCACAAAAAAGTTGTGGCGGGGTACATGCACCCTGATTTCGGCAATTTTGTCTTTAATGGAATGAACCACGTTGTCTAACTTCAAAAACACATTTACCTGGATGATGCGATCGCTGAACACCGGCAGCTTTTCCAGTTTTCGGTTTACATACTCCATCAACTTGCTGTCAGCGTTGAAATGAACAGTTTGAATTTTTACGTTCATGGTCATCATTTTTAAACTGTGAAACAATAAATAAAGAACTTTTCTAGAAGATTTTTCGGGAGGGTTCGGTTCTTATATCGTATTCAAGTTACAAAAAAAGATGTCGTAATCCAACAAAAAAACTCCTAAAATTTAGGGTCCGGGGGGGGCCAAAAATCAGCCCCTGGGATGGGCTTTCTTGTGGATATCCTTCAGTTTTTCGATGGTATTGTGGGTATAGACCTGGGTAGCGGCCAGGCTGCTGTGACCCAGTAATTCCTTGACCGCATTGAGATCGGCTCCGTGGTTCATCAGGTGGGTGGCAAAACTGTGCCGGAGCACATGTGGGCTTTTTTTATCCAGCGTAGTGGCCTCTCCCAGCACCCCGTTTACGAGTTTCCAGGCATACCGGGGATACATTTTTTTCCCCTTTTCCGTGATCAGGAGAACCTCCCCGGGCTGCTCAAATTCCTTCTTTTTCAGCTGCTGGTAATCCCGGATCACAGCAATGATCTCAGGACTGACCGGTATCACCCTCTCCTTATTGCCTTTTCCCAGCACCTTGATCTGCTGCCGGTCAAAATCAACCTGGCTTTCTTTCAATCCAATCAGTTCACTCAACCGCATCCCGGTGGCATAGAAAATAGCCACCAGCATTTTGGCATTCAGGCTTTTCCAGTCTTCCGCAGAACTGTTCAGCGTCACGACCAGCTTTTTCACCTCCTCTTCCTTTACAAAAACCGGTAAGCGCCGGCCCATTTTGGGGCTGATCACCTGGGTCATCGGGGATTGCTCAATCACCCCGGTCTTTAACTGGAACTTAAAAAAGGACTTTAGGGTGGATATCTTACGGTTCAGGCTGGCGGATTCAAGTCCTTTATCTTTCAGCGAAGCCAGCCAGCTGCGTACAATGGCAGGCTGGATCTCCCCCAGGCCCCGTATCCCGTATTGCATTTCAAGGAAATCAAAAAAATCAACCAGGTCGGTGGTATAGGAGACCAGGGTATGCGCTGAATACCTCTTCTCAAATTTGAGGTAATCCAGGAAGGGTTGTATGACCGGGCGTTCATTTACAGGCATAAAAAAAGACAGCCACAAAGCTATTAAACTTTGCAGCTATCTCCTTGTGTATATTATCTGCAGCGATTAAACGTCAAACTTGCCGCTGGCAAGCTGCTGCTTATAGATGGCTTTCAGCACTTCACCCCTGCGCTTCACAGAAGGCTTGGTGAAACTCTGGCGTTCGCGTAATTGCAGGAGAACTTTCGATTTCTCGAATTTCTTCTTGTACTTCTTTAACGCCTTGTCAATGTTTTCGCAATCTTTTGAGTCGATGATCAGCATAATTTTGATACCCCCTCCGGTATTTTTTTTGTTCCGATTTTTCGGGAGGCAAAGATAGGCGGGAATTTTGAAATGAAGAAATGAAAATAGAAATGATTTAACTTGCTGCTATGTTTACTGGCATAATAGAATCGATGGGCCTTGTTAAAGAGGTCATTTCCAATGGATCCAACAGGACTTTCTGGATCGAATCCCCACTCTCGGACCAGCTTAAAACCGACCAAAGTGTAAGCCACAGCGGGGTTTGCCTGACCGTGGAAGAAACAAAGGACAACCGGCACCGGATTACCGCAATTGAAGAAACCCTGAAAAAAACAAACCTGGACAGTTGGGAAGAAGGGTCCGTAGTCAATTTGGAGCGCTGCCTGCTAATGAACGGCCGCCTCGATGGGCACCTGGTGCAGGGACATGTAGATGCGAGGGGAACCTGTGTTAAAAAAGAAGAACGGGATGGCAGCTGGGAATTTGAGTTTGAATTCCCGGGAAAATTCGCGGAACTGATCATTGAAAAAGGTTCTATCTGCGTAAACGGGATCAGCCTGACCGCTTTTGCTGTTAAGAGAAAACATTTTAAAACGGCTATTATTCCTTACACGTTTGAGCACACGAATATGAAAGGACTGGAGCCGGGAGATACCGTCAACCTGGAGTTTGACCTGGTTGGCAAGTACCTGCTCAGAAGATTATCTTTGAAAGACTAACTACAAACCGTTCCGCTGATGAACCCCGAACAAACGAACAGGCACTATTATCCTGCACTGGACGGCCTCCGGGGTCTGGCCATCCTGCTGGTGGTCATTTACCATAATTTCGGTTTCATCCGTTATTTCTTTTTCGGCTGGCTGGGCGTGGATCTTTTCTTTGTGCTTTCCGGTTTCCTGATCACAGATATCCTGCTGAAAACCCTGGGAAAGCCGGGTTACCTGAAAAATTTTTATACCCGCAGGGTCCTTCGCATTTTCCCCCTGTATTACCTGGCACTGATCCTTTTCCTGCTGATCCTGCCGGCGGTTAACCGCTCCTTTGATGTAAAATATTATACGGACAACCAGGTCTGGCTCTGGACCTATCTCCAGAACTGGTTATTTATTTTTAAGAATCCTGACCAGTACAATACGCTGAATCATTTCTGGTCACTGGCGGTAGAAGAACAGTTCTACCTGGTCTGGCCCCTGGTGATCCTGTTGTTAAGGAAACCATCCCGTCTGCTGATTGCCCTGTCCGTATTACTGGCGGGTGTGATCGGGCTGCGGATCTGGTTATGGAACAACCAGGTGCCCGACCTGGCCTATTTCAACCTGTACACATTCACCCGGATCGACGGTATCTGTATTGGCAGTATGATCGCTTTATTCCAACGGATCAACCCGCGGTTTCTCAAAAATTATATGCCCCTGATCGTAGTCCTTTTCGCCGCACTGAATTTTATTTTCTATTTCATCAACCGCGATAATGCGTTTTCCTTTCCCTACCTGGCCATTGCGGGCTATACTACTTTTGCCATGGTTTTTGGCTTATTGGTAAACGAAGCGGTAAGCGGTGAAAACCGGCTTCTCAACCAGGTGTTTTCCTTTTCCCCTTTGCGGTTTTTTGGCAGGATATCCTATGGCTTTTATATTTTCCACTGGCCTGTACATATCCTGCTGGCGCCGGCTGCCACAACCTTTTTTTCGACTACCCTGAGGGGACATTCCCTTTCCTTTGTTATTGCCCTTACCACCACCCTCGCCGCGATCGGGATCAGCTGGCTGAGCTTCCGGTATTTTGAATCCTATTTCCTGCGCTTAAAGGACCGGTTTATTTAGTGCATCACCTCCGATATTCTTCCATTTGATTGTATCTTAGCCCGGTCGCATGACAGAACATATCATCATACTGATTCCGGTTTACAATGATGGCGAGTCGGCCAATCGCCTGCTCGCCGAACTGGCGGATGCTTTTAAAAAGTTGCCGGGACGACAGTTTTCTGTACTGCTCCTCGATGACGGATCCGGTGAAGAACCTGTGATCCGCCCGGTACCGGGATTACCGGTAAAACTGCTGCACCTGTTGCGGAATATTGGCCACCAGAAAGCCATCGCCATCGGGCTGGCCTACATCAAAGAAAATCTTCCCTGTGATAAAGTGCTGGTAATGGACAGTGACGGGGAAGACCGGCCGGAAGATGCTGTACTCCTTGTAAACACTTCCACGCAGCACCCCGGAAAAATCATTTTTGCCCGCCGCAAATCCCGGTCAGAGAATAAACGCTTCCGTTTATTTTACACCGTTTACAAATGGGTATTCCGGATATTGACCGGCCACCGGATCAATTTCGGGAACTTCCTGATCCTGCCGGCCCCCCTGCTGAACAAACTGGTTTACTATAGCGAGATCTGGAGTCATATCGCCGGTGGTATCATCAAGACAGGTCTCCCCTACCTGCCGGCGGATACCCACCGCGGCAAACGGTATGCGGGGCATTCTAAAATGAGTTTTACTTCCTTGCTGCTGCATGGACTCGGGGCGATCGCTGTTTTCATTGAGGTCATTGCAAGCCGCTTGCTGCTATTCTCCCTGGTCCTGATTGGCTTTTCCCTCCTGATCATTTTTGTGTTACTCGGAATAAAGACCCTGACCAGCCGGGCCATCCCCGGATGGACTTCCACCGTTACCTCCGCCATGCTGATCATCCTGCTGCAGAGTTTCCTGCTTTCCCTCTTCACCATTTTTCTTTATCTCTCCGCGCAATCACAACGGAAATTCATACCGGCGAAACATTATACTGATTATACGGGCAAAACAGAAATCATCGGGTAAATGGCAGCCGGGTCTTACCAATACGAGGGGAATGAACTGATTCTGTTTCAGCAGGCACACAAATGGAAAAAGTATTTTGCTGCACAGCTCATTCCCTGTATCAGTGGTCGTGTGCTGGAAGTTGGCGCCGGCCTGGGTGCCACTACCCAATTGCTTTATAACGGGAAAGCCAGCGACTGGCTGCTGCTCGAGCCGGATGCCTCAATGTGTGAAGTCCTGCAAACAAAAATAAAAGACGGCAACTTACCTGCTCTTTGCAGGGTACAGACCGGCACGATTGATCTCCTGGATGAAAAGTTTGATACGATCATTTATATCGATGTGCTGGAACATATCCGGAAAGACCGGGAAGAACTATTCAAAGCGGCCTCCCTGTTGAATCCCGGGGGACATCTCCTGGTACTCTCCCCCGCTTTTCCTCATTTATACAGTCCTTTTGATAAAGCCATCGGGCATTACCGCCGGTACACCCGCAGATCCCTCGGTCAACTGGCGCCGGCCTCCCTTCGGCTCATTCGCTGCCGGTATTACGACAGCTTCGGTTACCTGGCAGCATTGGCGAATAAAGTGTTCCTCCGTCAGCAATATCCCGGTATCCGGCAGGTATTGTTCTGGGACCGCTGGCTTATCCCTTTATCCAGGATAATAGACCAATTGCTTTTTCACCTCTTTGGGAAAAGCATTCTTGCAGTTTGGAAAAAAGGGGCAACCGACTAATCCCATCTTTACATAGTTTTGCTTTCATTGTATGAAGAATAACCTGGAAGGAATTTCTTTTGAGCAGGTCGTTAACAAAGCCGGAACCAGTTATGCTGTCTTCCGGGGGCAGCTTACACCCCGTTATTCCCTTGTTTTCTTTGATATTGCCAGGGGTTATTTTTTCCTGTTTCTCATCAGTGCCCTGGTCATCGTACTGCACCGTGTGTATTCGCTGCCCTGGTGGCTGCTGATCCCCGGAGGCGGATTGCTGACCGGCTATTGTGCTGCTTATATTGCCCTTTTTGCCCATGAGGCCAGTCATTATAATATCCACCCGGATAAAAAAACCAATGACCGGCTCGCCACTGTTTTTCTCTGCCTGCCATTTGGCCTTTCGCTGAAATCATACCGGAAGATCCACTGGCAGCACCATCTTTACCTGGGCACCCCTTCCGATACCGAGATCTCCTATTTCAATCATTTATCGGGGCTTTTTATCCTGGAAACACTGACCGGGATTCACCTGCTGCGCACAATCCTGACAAAAGAAAAGATTGAAGTGCTGACACAGGAACAGAAAAAAGAAAGCCGTTACATGCTGCTGGCCGGATTTATAGTGCATGCCCTTTTACTGACCGCTGCTTTACTCACCGGCAATTGGGTGGCTGCTTTTGCCTGGATACTGGGTTTTGGTATTTTCTTTCCTTTCTTCGCAACCATGCGGCAGTTACTGGAACACCGCGATGAGCTGGCAAAGGCAACTACGGATTTTCGCAAAACCCCGCATGGGAAACTAAGCCGGATTTTTTATCATGCCCTGTTAAGCAGCAGTTTTGGGGCTGCCGGTTTTACCCGGCACCTAATCCACCATTGGGATCCGCAGGCTTCCTATACAAGGATGAAAGAGATTGAAGACTTTCTCAATGAAGATGAAAAAACCGCCGCGATCGTCCGTGCTTCCAAAACCACCTACAGCACTGTTTTCAAAACCCTGCTCAAAGCCCATTGAGTCATCCATCACTATATTGCCCGGTTTGTCAGCAGGGCCCGGCACCGGCCTGGGCAAGGGCCAGGGACTATGAATATTTCTCAACCGGGGAAGAAGAATTCACCTACTACCATTGTGGTCATTGTGGTACTCTTTTTATTGATCCGGTTCCGGTGGAAAAACTGAAGCAGATCTATCCTCCCAATTATTATTCCTTTGTCAGCAGTTCCGGCAATATGGTGACCCGTATTAAGGAATGGCTTGATAAACGGTTTCTCCGGAAAATCCTGCGCGATCTCCCCGCAGAAAAAATAGATGTTTTGGATGTGGGAGGTGGTACCGGCTGGATACTGGATCTATTAAAGAAAACAGATCGCCGGGTCGGTTTCACCCAGATCGCTGATATTGATGAAAAGGCCAAAGAAACAGCGATAAAGAACGGCCACGCTTATTTCCAGGGCACGGTGGAGGAGTTTGAAACAGACCGGAAGTTTCACCTGATCCTGATGCTCAACCTGATCGAACATGTGCAATACCCTCTGCTTGTTTTGAAGAAGGCGGCTTCCCTCTTACATCCCGGAGGAATTTTACTGATTAAAACCCCCAATACCGACAGTTGGGATGCCCGGCTGTTCCGGAAGACCTACTGGGGCGGGCTTCATTGTCCACGCCATTGGGTGATCTTTTCCGAAAAGAGTTTTCGCCGGGTGGCTGCACAAACCGGCCTCTGTGTCAAAAAGCTTGAATACACACAGGGTGCTCCCTTCTGGGCATTCAGCATCATTGCCGCACTCAGCCGGAAGAAGATCATCCATACATCGGCTCAGGCCCCGGTGATTTTTCACTGGTTGTTCGCACCACTCAGCGGTCTCTTCGCCCTTTTTGATTTCCTGCGAAAGCCCTTTGCCAAAACCTCCCAGTTATTCATCCAGCTTACCCGGGAGGAAAAACAGGAGAAGGTTTGCTGATTTTTTATCAATTTTAAAGCCATGAACCAGGCCCGCGCCTCCTTATATACCGGCATCCGTTCCCCGCAGAGCAGGGCTCATTACCAAAATTACCTACTGCTGCTCCTGGTCTGCCTGCTGGCTTACTGGCCGCTGACCTTCGGGATCTTCAGTGTAAAGAATGATGCCATTCACTATTTTCTTCCTTACCGGTACAGCATCAGTGAAGCGATCCGCAACGGGGAATGGCCTTTCTGGAGTCCTTATATTTATATGGGCTACCCGGTATCCGGGGATATGCAGAGCGGCGCCTGGAACCCGGTGGTCTGGATTTTTTCTCTCATCGGCCGCTATGACCTTACCCTGTTTCACTATGAGAACCTGCTCTATATTTTCCTGGCCGGGGCCGGCATGTATAAACTAACCAGCCGGCTGACGGAAAACAAGACCAGTTCCCTGCTCATTGCCGTTTCGTATATGCTGAGTGGTTTTATGCTCAGCGGGCAATTGATCAACTGGCTGGCTTCAGCAGCTTTTATTCCCTTTGTAATCCATTATTATACCCTGCTATTGAAATCGGGAAGCTATTCCACCGCCATTAAAACAGCCCTGAGCCTGTTCCTGCTGTTTACCGCAGGTTATCCCTCCTTCCTGATTGTAACTGCCTATATCCTGGCTGGCTTGTTTGTTATAAAAATCATAGCACAGTTCAGGCAGAAAAAAGATCAGCAAACCAGTTGGAAGTCTCTCTTACTTTCTCATCTCCTGTTGTTGATTGTATGGGCTGCAGTTTCCCTGCCGGCCATCCTTTCATACCTGGACCTGCTGCACTATTACCAGCGGGGGGATGGCATCTCCTATACTGATTCTGTCATAAATTCTTATGACCGGATCCATTTCCAGTCTTTTATTTTTCCTTCAACGATCAGCGCCGCGGATATCCGTTCCGGTGCCGATGTCAGTCTGCGAAACGTTTATATGGGCTTACTACCCCTCCTGCTCCTCCTCCGTTTTCCCCCACTCCTCAACCGGAGAAATATTTTGTTGATCAGCCTGGGTCTCTTCGCCCTTTTATTCAGCCTGGGCGACGCAACACCTGTAAGAAAATTTTGTTTTGATTATCTCCCCCTGATGAACACATTCCGGCATCCGGCGCAACTGCGGTTGTTCCTGATCCTCTCTTTGCTTTTACTGGCGGCACCGGGACTGAAGCAACTGATCCTAAAAGCAGCAGCTGGAAATAATCCGGGATTCTTTAAAAAAGAATTGCTGATTTATGCCGGCCTCATTTTGTCTGTAACCGGAATCACTGTGATCCAATACGGGTTTCCCGACTTCACTCATTTTTTTTCCGGCACCGGGACCGGTTCTTTTAAAACCTTACTGGGCAGGATCCGGTTAAATGATGCAATCGTCCTTAACGGGCTGGTTCAGCTCCTGTTTCTGGCGGGATTCTTCCTGTGGTTAAAAAACCGGAACACCCGCTTCTTTTCCCTCCTGTGGATCAGTAACGGGATTGTCCTGGCCCAGTTCGTATTACCGGTCAGTTTTGTCAGCAGTCATTCCCCCTCAGCGATCAATGCCTTTATCCGGCAACAGCCTTCCGGTTACCCGCCTGATTACTGCGACAGCAGTCTTTCCGTTAACAGTGCCGGTGCTATGCAGGATTTCGATCTGCTGTCACTCCGCAGTTTTTATAATAAACTACCCGGAATCAGCAGGCTCAGCAACTCCCCTTCTTTCCTTACCACTACTGAAGAGTTTCTCAGCCACCCGTCATTGTATCAATACGTTGCTTCAAAACCAATAATCTATTTTGCAGGCAGGACACTCGCCCTGAAAGACAGTGCGCTGCTTAACAATCCAGATTCCTGTAAGTATGCAATCAGCGTTTATGTACTGCCCGGAACGGTTGATTGCAGCGCAACCCGTATTCCTCATGTAACCGCCCTTTCTGCCAACCGTTTTCAGATCAGTTGTCCGGCAGGTCCCGACAATTTCCTGGTACTGACACAGAATTATCATGCATACTGGAAAGCCACGATAGATAAAACTCCCGTGCGGATCTATAAAACTAATCTTAGTTTTATGGGGATCCCGGTACCCCGGGGGGAGCATACCGTTATTTTTGAATTTGATCCTGCTCCTGTAAAAAAAGCCATCTGGGTGATGACGATTGTGTTCATCCTGTTGGTTACCGGCGGGATATTCAACCTGTTCAGGCAGGTAAACAGTAAAAAAGCATGAAACGGAATACCCTGCTATTCGCCATTCTCTTATCAGTACCTGTAGGGTTATTCCTGCTGCAGCATTATTTCTATCATAGCCCGGAATTGTATCCCACCGGTTTTACAGTGGATGAGAATGTGCTTTATATGTCCTATGCCCGCCAGTACAATGACCAGCCTGCTTTTTCCTTATTTTATTCCAACCCATTTGACGGAGACCCGGCATCTCCCAGGATTTATTTTCAGCCGGTCAATTTATTATTAGCTGCACTTATAAAAACGGGAGCGGATCCGGGTCTTAGTTTCTCCTTGTTTGGTCTCCTTATGACCATTCTTTGTGTGTACACCGGATTACTGATCCTCCGCCATTTGCTGGGGGAACAAAAAAACCAGGGGCTGATCTCCCTGTTATTTACCTGGGGAGGCGGGTTTACCGCACTGGCCGGTTTTGGCGCCCTCCTGTTTCTCCCGGGACAAACAGCCCCTGCCTGGCTGGATGCCATTCACATTGCGGATCCCGCCAGTGGCTGGTGGGGACTGAACTGGGGAAGAAATCTTTTTATACCACTGGAAGCCTGGTATCATTTCCTTTTTTTGCTGAACATATATCTTTTATTAAAACAACGATGGGCCGCCGGGCTGTTCACCGCTTTTTTTCTTTCAATTTCTCACCCCTTTACAGGTATTGAATACTTACTGATCATAAACGGTTGGTTGTTTTTTGAAAAGATCGTGTATAAGAATAAGACTATACCGTATAAGTACTGGGCCGGGATCTTCCTGGTCACCCTCTTTCATACCGGGTACTATCTCTATTACCTGAACCGGTTCCCGGAACACCGGCTCCTGTTTTCACAGTACAGTGCCGGCTGGACTTACAGCCTCCGGATCGCCATGGCGGCCTACCTGATCGTTTTTGTTTTATCCTTTTTTGCCCTTCGCATCAATAAGCGCAACCCCATACTGTCCCAGCCCCATCAGCGGTTGTTTCTCTGCTGGGCGGTTATAGCATTTCTTTTATCCAAGCATGAGTGGTTTATGCAGCCCCTGCAGCCCGTCCATTTCACCCGCGGATATATATGGGCCGGGTTATTTCTTTTTTCTTTGCCGGTCCTTGCCTGGTTACTTAATACATGGAAAAGCCCTTACCGGAAAGTAGTGCTGGCCTTACTGATCATCTTCTTCCTGGCCGATAATGTGCTATGGACCTATAACGTGGTTCACAAAAAAGATGTGGCTGAATGGGAAGGTCATATAACCCGGGAGACAAGGGATGTATTGAATTATCTCGGTAAAGAAACCACCGTGAATGACCTGCTTACCGGGAATGCGGCCCTGGTAAATTACCTGTCAAATGTGTACAGTCCTGCGAATGCCTGGATCTCACATCCGTACAATACACCGGATCGGGCGGGACGGAAAACAGTGATGGAACATTATCTCCTTACCGGGGAAAAACCCGCTGCCTGGAACAAGAGAAGAATATTGCTGCTGCTGGACAGAAAATACGCAGGGGGCATGGCCATACATTCCTCCCTGCTGAAGAATAAAATTTTTGAAAATAACCGGTACAGCCTTTTTATTCCGTAATGCTTTTCCCTTTCATTGCTTTACCGATGGCCTGGTCCATCAGCCGTTCCGCATAGGGGCGTGAGAGTTCGTTTAACTTTTCAATGCCTGCCTGGATCTGATCTTTGGAAGCGTGACTGATCAGTGCAGCCAGCTGGTCCATTGCTGCCTGTGTCTGGCTGATCTCTTCTTCGGTAAGAAAGGCTTTATTCCGGCTAATGAACTGGCCGGTGGTATCAATCAGCTGGCGCGCCTCTGTTTGCGCCTCCACCAGGGCCCGTACATGTATATCTTCTTTTGCATGCGTAATGGAATCCATCAGCATTTTTTCCACTTCGGCATCGGTAAGTCCGTACTGGGGTTTCACTTCTATGCTCTGCTCCACGCCACTTCTCAGTTCCTTCGCTTTCACGGTCAGGATACCGTCCGCATTCACCAGAAAAGACACTTCCACTTTGGGTAAGCCGGCCGGCATCCCTGGTATCCCGGTGAGGTTGAACTCCGCCAGTTTGCGGTTATCTTTTACCAGGTCTCTTTCGCCCTGGAACACGGAGATCCGCATACTTCCCTGCCCGTCTTTTTGCGTCGTGTACTGCCGTCCTGCCTGGGATGGGATCTTGGAATTGCGGGGGATCAGGACATCCATCAACCCTCCCATGGTTTCAATACCCAGCGAAAGAGGGGTGATATCCAATAAAAGCAGTTCCTTATTATTACCCGCGAGGATATCGGCCTGTACAGCAGCACCCAGGGCCACTACTTCATCGGGGTTCAGGGAATCATGAACACTTTTAGCAAAAAAATCACTGACCGTTTTTTTAACCAGCGGTACACGGGTAGAACCACCGACCATCACCACTTCGTCTATTGCTGAAACAGTCAGTTCCGCATCGCTCATGGCGTTCCGGCAGCATTCTATGGTTCGTTCCACCAGGGGGCGGATCAGTTCTTCCAGTTGCTCTCGGGTAAGGCTGAATTCCTGCCCGGCCACCACACCTGTAAATGAATCGAGGTTACTGAGCTGTATTTTCGCTTCTTCCGCCAGCAATCTTAATTCCTGCGCCAGGTTCTTATGCATCTTCAGTTCTTCGTCATTGAGTCCCGCTTCTTTCGACCAGTACTTTACAACTTCACGGTCGAAATCATCCCCGCCGAGATAAGTGTCCCCGTTGGTTGACAAGACTTCAAAGATCCCGTTGCTGATCCGCAGCACGGAAATATCAAAAGTTCCCCCGCCCAGGTCATATACCGCAATGGTCTTTACTTCTTCCCTGTTCAGCCCCATTCCATAGGCGAGGCTGGCTGCTGTGGGTTCATTCACGATCCGTAATACATCAAGACCGGCCAGTTTACCGGCATCCCGCGTGGCCTGCCGTTGCGCATCGTTGAAATAGGCCGGCACGGTGATGACCGCCCGGGTTACGGGTGTTTTCAAAATATGCTCTGCCCTTGTTTTTAATTCTTTTAATATAAAAGATGACAGTTCCACGGGTGAATAAAAAGCAGCGCCCACCTGGATTTTCACCAGGCTCTCCTTGTTATCGTCAATCACCTTATAACTGAAAAAAACGGAATGATCCTTTATATCATTGTAGGATTTGCCCATCAGCCGCTTCACGGAAAAAATAGTATGCTGCGGTTCAGTCACCAGGAATTTTTTGGCCTCATTCCCCACTGTTACCTGGCCCTGTTCCCCGAAATGCACAATGGACGGGACCAGGGTCACCCCGTCGTGTTCTTTTAATACCACTGGTTGCCGGGTGTCCGGGTGAATGATGGCGACCAGGCTGTTGGTTGTACCCAGGTCGATGCCCACGATCATTTCATTTTGCTGCAGACTTCCGGTTGCTATATTGATACCGATCTTGGCCATAGTCAGAATTATGCTTTACTAAATTGATGTTCCATAAAAAATGAAGGTGGATAAAATGACCGCCGGATCTCCGGGTCTGACAGGATATCTACCACCTGTTCCTCCTGTATGAGCTCATGCTGCTGAACAAAAAACAGGTTATACCCCTGTTTATTGGCCCCCGCGAGTTTATACCCCTTTTGCCGTCCCAGTTCTTTCAGCGCTTCAACCGAGGCACCGTTGTACATTTTGTCAGCCGAATGATGATTGCTTTTAGCATACGGAACCACCCGGTTGTCAATTCCGAATTCCACTTTGGCCTCGATCACCACGATCCGGGGGCGTATCACTCCGATCGCTTTCCATATCCAGAAATCATTGCCGTCAATATCAATGGAGAGCAGGCCTATTTCGCCATTCAATCCCGCACCGGATAATAGTCCGTTTACATTTTCCGGGGTTATATACGCCTGAAGAAACCGGATCCCGTTGTCCTTTCCTCCCCGTGCCCCGTAAAACTTTTTGCCTACTTCCAACTGTTCTGCCTGTGTATCCAGGAAACAGCCCTTCCATCCCTCATGAACCGCGAGGTATGCGCAGTTACTTTTGATGCAGTCACCCGATCCGATATCCGCAAAAACAGGTGGCACCCCTGAAAGACGGCTCAGTAAAAAACCGATAATCCCATCTTCTCCGTGATAGGTAAAAATATCGTAAGAAGCATCCCGGAGCCGGGCTGGGGGCTTTCCGGCCATTAGCCCCAACCATTTATACAGACCTTCCCTGGCAGATGGAGCCAACGCTTTCCGGTACATCCGGGCGGCAAAATGCTTTTTTATCCAGGTTTTAAAGGAATGTAACATGCAGGACGCAAAACTCGCTTTTATACCGCGTATAAAAAAGTCCCGCCGGGGCGGGACTTTTCGTTTTTCGGAATATTTTTTACCGCATCAGGTACATTTTGCCATACCCTTTGTTGAAATATTTGTTCGTATCATCTCCCTGGGCCTTATACTTGTCCAGTGCTTTACCGTTCAGGTTGGTGATCACACGGTACAGGTAGATCCCATTGGCCAGTTTCTGGCCATACTGATCGGTACCATCCCATTTGAATTCCGTAATATTCCGTCCGATCCGCAGGGGTCCCAGTTCGTCTTTGGTTATTTCCCGTACGATCTTCCCGGTTACCGTCATGATCTCGATCTTGATATTCTGCGGCACTTCATTTCCCGTAATGGTAAACACAAAGGCGGTGGATGTGGTGAACGGGTTGGGGTAGTTGAGCATATTCGAGATCATCGGTTTGTTGATCACTTCGAATAAAACCCGGTACTCGATCGCACCGGCTTCGTTATTGCTTTTATCCTTCCCGCTGACGATCATCTCGTATTCCCCGTCCTGCTGAAAATAGGGTTTGAAATTGAGGGTCGCCGTATTATCCGTAACAGGTGTCTGCCCTGCCGGGTTAAACTGCAATGTATCATTATTGAAATAGTATCGTCTCAGGCTGCCATTGGGGTAACGCACCTGCAGGGTCAGCAGGGTGGTATCGTCCAGGGCCATCCATTTTGCCTCATCCTTTAATTTCACGATAATATCTGGTTTCGAGGAAACGATATCCCGGTTGAGAATATGCATCCCGTCAAAGGTTACATCCAGCAGCGGGTTCAGGCTGTCAGGCTTCACATAAAGATTGCGGAATGCGAAATTATTGAAATGATGCTGTTCCAGTTGGTCATTATCCGGGTTGGCCTCGATGAACACCGTATTCGGCCCGGGTATGGCGCCCGTTGCCACTACTGCACCGATCTGCAGGGTATCATTCACCGGCAGGGGTCTTCTCCGGGGCATCGGGACGATATGCGGCACATTGTTCCTGTCGGTAATGACCATCTTTATTTTCACACTGTCAAATGCCATTTCACTTACGTTCTTAAACCCGATCTTGAATGGATAGGGTTCACCAACCTCTACCGTATCTTTCACGGCGAGGTACAGGTTGGGCGCCACGGCTCCTTCGGGTACCGGCACATAGGTGATCCTCCAGTAACGGAGTTGGTACGGTGTGTAACCCACATTATCACTCGTGCGCATCTTCAGTTTCAGGTAGGGGTATGATTCGGGATCAATGGACGAAACATCAAAATCCTGCTGGGCGGTAGTCAGCCCGCTGAAAAGGGTTTGTTCATTGCCTTCCTGTGTAATACCCACAATATCCACGGTGGCGGTATCCCCAATCGCATCACTGTTCCCTCTCCACTTCAGTTGTTTCCAGGCTTTGGCAGGTCCAAACACCGGGGATGTTACAAAACCA
The DNA here is from genome assembly GCA_016192105.1 of Sphingobacteriales bacterium. GTDB lineage: Bacteria > Bacteroidota > Bacteroidia > Chitinophagales > Chitinophagaceae > JJ008. Next base: position 21,252 of record JACPUV010000035.1, read on the forward strand.
ACCGTATCACGGGTCGGGCAATCAGCGGATAAGGTCGGGTTATCATACATTCCGTCGCCCATGATCCATTTCGGGGTAAAGGAAGGATCATTTTTCTTATAAATCAGTGCCCAGGGCCTTGCCCGGTAGAATGAGTCAATAGAAGAAAGGCCGGCATTTTTAAGATAATGATAGAGCGACTGTCCCGGTCCATGAATGGCTTCATCCGCTGCCCAATCCGCAGCCCAGGCATTGGGGAAACCATAGATGGGGTTCAGGGTAAAGTTGCGCACCACCACATAATACCCGTCCGGAATCACATCCCGCATCAAATCCATCATCTTCCGCCGGCTGGAGGTATCGGTGTACCGGTATTCAAAATTAAACCACTTGGTACTGCCGAAGCAGTTATTATCAGTACTGTTAAACAATCCTTCCCCTAATGAAGTCGGGTAAGTATTCGGAACCACGGTATGATTCTGCCAGGGATGGAAAGATGTGGGATCAAACACATTGAATACAATGGAAGAGAACCAGCACATCAGGCGGATGGAAGACAGCCCGTCAATCGATATAGCCAGTGAAGCTTCCTGGGTGGCTCCGCTGGTGATCCAGGTACCCTGACGTACAAACAGGTTATGGGTAACCGGACCGAATTTCAGCCTGCGTGTTGCAGAATCCAGCACAATCCGTTCGTATTTTGATTTTGTATGCTGGAAGAAATCTGACTGGTTATACCCCAGGTCACTGCTATTGAGTCCGCTGTTGTCCAGGTAAATAAAGGAGGCCTTATTCCAGGAAGGCTGGCCGCTGGCAGGTACCGGCGCTACTCTCCAATGGTAAACGGTGCTATCTGCCAGGGAAGCCCCGGTATTGAATTCCAGGATACCCCCGGATGAACTGATCGTCCGGGTAACTTTCGACGGTGAGTTAAACAGCTCGGTGGTATCCATTTCCATGATATACTGCTTCAGGCTTCCGAAGGGATTCGCCGTGGAGGCCACCAGCTTTATTGCAGGATTATTGATTATGGCATAATTATAAGGATAGACCGGCCTTGCTTCGTCTTCATAAATAAATACATCCTTGGTGATGCAGTTATTAGTTTCGTATAACTCATCCACCTCATTGTCCGCATCCAGGCAGATGGATATCCGGTTCAACCCTTTGTCCCGGGTGGCCACAATATCGATTGAATAGGACAGTGAATCGATATAGCGGATACCGGGAATGGTATCCCTGCGGATCACTTCCGTGCTGAGGTTGGGGTAGGTCCGCTTCACTTCCACCACAATATTTTTATTGATCGCTTTCCCGAGGTTTACAAATTTGGCATCTACATTAAAATGTGTCTCAGCCACCGAAATGAAGGACGGGTTCACTTTTACCAGCGGTTCTTCAATCGCATAATCCGGTTTCCCGCTAGAAGCATCCAGCCGGATGGCCGGATCCCCGTGTAAGGTTGTTTGCTCGGTATGGAAACGGGCATAATAGTCATTCTGGGTGGTCAGGTTATATACCTGGGCAATGGATTCCCGCATGATCTCACCAAGTGTTCTGCCGTACTTAGATACGGAAGCCGCAGCCATGGTCTTCGTATTCATGATATCCAGGTAATGCACGATCCCAAAGTGCGTACTGGCAATAAAAGCAATTGAACCCCGCTGGTTGGCCAGTACAAATTTTTCAGAAAGTGTTTCTTTCGTGATAAAACGGAGGGGGTTGTAATTAAAGAAGTTTCCCGCATTACAGCCCATGACAATGGTTACCGGGTATTTCCCGTTATTATTGTATTGATCGGGGTTATCCAGGTTGAATTCAAGGGTGGTGGCGGAAGAGTGACCAAAATAAGTCAGCAGCCCGATACCCTGCTCGAATAATTGATACAGCCGCTCACTGCTGGCCTGTTCAACCGGTGCGGAAGAAACCTTACTGAATGTATTGACATTCGCCCCGTAGAAAGTATCTCTCACAATGGCTTTATACCGGTCCATATCAGCAGTCAGGATGGCCCCCAGGGAACCATCGGCTGCTCCGATCACATGTACCACATTTTTCATCCAGGCCTTATCCGCGATTAACGGAGAAGAAAAAGCCTGCTGTTGTTCATATTGTATCACTTTATTCAGGTAAACGGCCACTTCATCACCGTTAATGGCAGAAATACGCCCGATAGAGACTTTGGGAATACCATCCCCCCCGGGATCGCAGGCCAGCAGGTTGTCTGAAGCCGGGAACCCGAAAGTGGGAATAAAAGAAAGTTTTTCCACATCCGCCGCGCTTTCTGAGACCCTGTACTGGACATAATTTAATCCTTTACCCACCAGCAATACGTTTTTTACGGGTGAACTGTATTTGGCCCTTGCCCATAATATAAAATCCCGGAGGGCACCCGGACTTTTCTTGACCCCCAGTCCAAACTGGTCAATTATTTCATCCACGAGATACACTTTTGCATTGTGGCTGCCCCCGGCTGCAGAACTCCGGTAATTTTTATACTCCTCCACCGGGTTGGAGCCGGAAGCGGAAGTAAATAAATACGGGTGAGATATAATCAGGTAATCCCCCTGGTTGGCCGGCGCCAGGTAATTTATAAAATTCCGGGGCTGCAGGGAAGTCACGGCAAATACAGGAGCTCCTGCCTGCTGGCTTACCAGCAGCAGTTTCCGGTCGGTAGCGGAAGGCTCAAGGGCAATTTTGACAAGGGGGGGACTGGAAATATTCCCCAGGTATCTTTTCCCGTTGGTCAGGTCATACAAGACAGGCGGAACACCTCCGTGACCAAAATTGCTGATCTCTAAATAATTCCCGGCGGGGTTTGCGGGCAAATCAAACATAAAACTTATACTGCCCCCCAGGTTGAACTGCCTTGCATATACCAACTCCGTGCGGGCAATCACCATCCGGTCGTTCGCGACAGTTGCCAGGTTTTTTATCGCCACTGTTGCGGCACCAGTCCCGATAAGGGATGGGTTCACGGGAATCTCAAGTTTCTTGTAATCGAAAAAATCCATTGTTTCCGTAGAAACGACAGTCCCGTTCACTTTTGTTTCAAACTGCCGCGGGTTCAGTGCATTTCCCGATGCATTGATCTTTAATACCGGGTCGGGAGCGCCGGCTCCTGTATAGGGAAACAGGTTCGTCATGCTTTCTGAGAGGCTGGCACCGGTTCCGATATCAGCAGAAGTCCATCCCTCCCCCTGGTCATAGGAAGAAGAATACACGTATTCACCCACCACGGCTGCATAACCCGGATTCATTTTTATTTTGTAGTACCGGCCTTCTGTATGAATAAAATAAGGTTCGGCGGGTAAAGCAGAAGGCAGGGTATTGGCCGTTGGAACGAGACGCAGGTTGTTTCCTCCCGGATTGACCGTAAGAAAATAGGCAGCCGTATCCGTCTCCAGGCTCCATTTGTCATTCAACTGGAAATCCGGGTTGCGGTACAATTCTTTATCCGATCTTCCGTCATTCAATTCGCCCCAGAATTCCAGGTAGTCACCTGCCCCCATTGTACCTGTCTGAACCGTGGTATATAAAGGAATTTGCTGCCCCTTTCTCCATAACTGGAAATCCTGGACCGCCGTAGCGCCGATCCCGAGAGAAGCGAGTACGGGCTGGCTGATCCGGTACACGCCATTCGCCGCAACTTTAAATTTATAATAGGTCTTGGAATAATCGATCCACTCGTTATTATAGGTCTGTGACTGTACAGCAAGACCGGTAAAAACAAATAACAGAAGTAAAAATCTTTTCATAGATGCAAAGTTTATCGGGTACTACAGATTTTAATGCTCTTTTTTATTCCCCATCAGGTTTAACCGCAATGAGAAAACATGGGTAAATAACGGATTGGTCTGGTTGGCCAGGTTGGTAAACGCATAATCCACTGCCAGCTGCTGAATCCGGAAACCGGCTCCCGCACTGGGCTGATAGATCCAGACCCGTTTCTGGTTCACCGTATCCCCGTCATAGAGGGCCTTCTGGAAATTATTGATCCCTCCCCGCAGGAAGAATACATTGTTGATGTTCAGTTCCAGCCCCAGCTTGGGGTCTGCACTCACGGGATCTGCACTGATCAGCGTGTTCCGCTGCCCGTCGAATGTCAGGTCGATATTGGCCTCGGCCAGTAAACTGGATTTCTGTCCCAGTTTAAATTCCCGGGCAATTCCCAGTACCAGCCGGGGGGCCGTCAGCTCGGTGGACTTAACGGGAATCTCGTTATTGGTCAGGTATAAAACCTCTTTTTCTTTTTCGGTAAACGTGAAAGACCATGCATTAAAGGTGCTGGTGATATCCCTTCCGGCAATGCCAAAACGCCAATGCCCACTGTGGATCTGCAGCCCGGCATCCAGGCCAAAGCCCCAGGCTTTCGCGAATTTGCCCACGCTCCGGTGAATCACTTTCGCATTCACGCCGAAGTTCACTTTCTTATTTTCCCTTTCTTTCAGTTTCTGGGCATATGAAAAAATGAAGGCATAATCGGCTGAAGAAAAAGACTGGATATTGTTATAATTGATCGATCCGTCAGGCTCCACCAGGAACAGGGTGTTCATGATGTCATCCACGGCAAAGCGCAAACCGGTGACGCCGATTGTGCGTTTATTCCCCGCCGTTGGAAATGCCACACTGGCATAGTCATATTTGCCGATCCCGGCAAAATATTCAGCATGCATCAGGTTGACCTGGGGATGATCTTTGACATAAACCAGCCCGGCCGGGTTCCAGTACCCGGCAGTACCATCGTTCACCGAGGCAACCTGGGAACTACCCATGGCCAGTCCCCGGGCACCGGCACCGATATTCAGGAATTCATTCGAATATTTTCGGAATTGTGAGTGGGTTACCTGAAACAAAAGGGTGGCAAACAGTGTCAGGTATAAGCGGTTCGTTTTCATTCATTGAATTTTCAAATAAGCAATGGATTAAGACAAGTTTTCATTATGTACGGATGGCTTGTAAAATTAATCTTTAGCCTGTTAAAATCATAGCTTTGTGGTGGCAAAAGACTAATCATTGAAAACGAATATTTTACAGGATTATTGCCTTTAGGAAGCAGTAATTCCAAACTGCCTTATTTTTGCAGGACTAAATGGATATCTGGTATATCACAAACTGTAAATCAATTACTTAGAAAATGAATCTGATCGAAGAATTAAGTTGGAGGGGCATGATCCAGGACATAATGCCGGGAACCGAAGAACAGTTAAAAAAAGAAATGACCACCGGTTATATCGGCTTTGATCCGACCGCGGACAGCCTGCATATCGGCAGCCTCGTACCGATCCTCCTGCTCGTCCATTTTCAGAAAGCCGGTCATAAACCGATCGCCCTCGTAGGTGGCGCAACGGGTATGGTGGGCGATCCCAGCGGGAAAAGTGAGGAAAGAAATTTACTGAGTGAAGAAGTGCTGCAGAAAAATGTGGCCGGGGTAAAAGCACAACTGGAAAAATTTCTCGATTTTAATCCAACCCTGCCGAATGCGGCGGAGATGGCCAATAATTACGACTGGTTCAAATCCATTTCTTTTATTGATTTCCTGCGCGATGCAGGAAAACATATCACGGTCAATTACATGATGGCCAAGGACAGTGTGAAAAAAAGAATTGATGGAGAAACAGGGATCAGTTATACCGAATTCGCTTACCAGCTGATGCAGGGATACGATTTCTACTGGCTCTACCAGCACAAAAACTGCAAGTTGCAGATGGGTGGCAGCGACCAGTGGGGCAATATGACCACGGGTACAGAGCTGATCCGGCGCAAATGCAGCGGCGAAGCCTTTGTATTTACCAACCCGCTTATCACCAAAGCAGACGGCGGTAAATTCGGAAAAACAGAAAGCGGTAATGTATGGCTGGACCCCAACCGCACTTCCCCGTACCAGTTTTACCAGTTCTGGCTGAATGCCAGCGATACCGACGCGGAGAAATGGATCCGGATCTTTACATTCCTGACCCGCGATGCAGTTGATCGAATAATCCATGAACACAAGACAGACCCCGGGGCAAGGGTATTGCAAAAAACACTCGCCCGGGAGGTCACCTGTTTCGTACACGGCAAAGCTGAATACGACAAAGCGGTGGAGACCACTCAAAAACTGTTTGCCAACCAAAATGCGCCGGCTGAAAGCCTGGGTGTGGAAGACCTGGAAGGCATGGAAGGAGTGGTTAAGATCGCTTATGCAAAAGAAAAAATAAATGCAGGCGTTGATCTCGTTTCCTTCCTGGCCGAAACCGGCATTTTATCCAGCAAAGGAGAAGCCCGGAAACTGGTACAGGGCGGCGGTATCAGTGTGAACAGGAAGAAGGCGGAAGGAATAGATTTCAGTATGGAAGCCTCCCTGCTCCTGCACGATAAATATATCCTGGTGCAGAAAGGGAAAAAGAATTTTTATCTCGTTCAGGTCATATAATTATTTTTCTGAAGAAAGTCTATTTTATAAGCGGACTGGGAGCGGATAAACGGATCTTCTCTTTCCTGGACCTTTCTTTTTGTGAGCCTGTTTTCCTTGACTGGATTACTCCGGAAAAGAAGGAATCACTGCCCCATTATGCATTGCGCCTGAAAGAACAGGTACAGGACCCCTCTCCCATAATCACCGGTATTTCCTTTGGCGGAATGCTGGCTACGGAAATAGCAAAGGCCGATCCCGCAGCAAAAGTCATTATCCTGTCAAGCACTAAAACTGGATCAGAATTCCCCGGGTATCTCAGGGTGGGCAAGTACCTGCCCCTGTATAAATGGAGCCCCGCTTCCGTAGCCAAAAAACTGGTTCTGCAGGCCAGTGCTATTTTAGGCGGCAGCACCCCGGAAGAAAAAAAACTGCTTCACCAGATCATCCGGGAATCAGATATGGATTTTGTCCGCTGGGCCATCGGGGCTATCCTGCAATGGGAAAACAATATCGTTCCCTCCAACCTGGTGCATATCCATGGTACAGCGGACAAGCTGCTGCCATTCAGGTATGTGAAAGCAGACTATCGCATAGAGGGAGGCTCACATGTAATGACACTTGACAAACACCAGGAGCTCAGCCACCTGTTACAGCAATTAATTCAATGATTTGATGGCGGACCACATGGCATCGGCCAGGAACTGGTTGCCTTTCCCATTCATGTGTACCCGGTCGTACGTGAGAATTTCTTTTTCCTTATTCTCCGGGTTATTGTCCTTTTCGTAGTCCTGGAATTTTTTGCGCAGGTCAACCAGGGGTAAATTATTTTTCTTCGCGATATCCCGGATGATATTACTGTACCGGTTCAGGTCCCCGTCCAGCGGATTGCTCATATCGGTTTTCTCGCCCACGACCGCAGGAGTACAGAGAATGGCTTTGATGTTCCGGTCCTTCAGTTTTTTCAGGATCGCAGAATAAAACTTTTCAAACTTATCAGGATCCGTACCCGTACCGAGGAGTGATTTGTGCCATACATCATTAACGCCCACATAGATCACCACTACATCGGGGTTTTTCGCCAGCACATCTTCCTCCAGCCGCAGGTAGAGGTCATAGACCTTGTTCCCGCTGATGCCGGAACCGATAAAATCAAACTGTGCTGCCTTCCCTTCAACTCTGCACAGGCTGTCCACCCGGGTCACATACCCACCGGGCTTCACCCCCAGTTCAGTAATGGAGTCGCCGAAAAAAATCACCCGGGTTTTCTTTTGCGGAATAAATGCCAGGCTGAGAATCACAAGGACGAACAAGGCGGCAATCCGTTTCATATCATTTTATTTTAGGAGTGAAAGCACCTGAAAACAGTTGCATTAAAATTAGATAAAGTACTGATAAGATCCCGTTCACTGTTCTTCATTACCTGGAAGAAGTCAGAGTAAAAATTCAAAAGCGAACAAACTTAAAGCGGGAAGATGCCTGAATAGTCCGGAGCCGCACTCCAACCGCCAGTTCCCCTACTCCACATCCACCTGTTTCCTGATCACCGATCCATCACTGGCTTCCGGCAGGTATTGCCGTTCATTGATCAGGTAGCCATTCCCCTTTTCGCAAAAATGAACTTTCAGGTTTTCAATACTGATCGGGTTACCATCCGGTATATCCGCAATATTACAATGCCGGATCTCGTGCCCATCCACGATCACCACCAGCCCGCTGCCGATGGCTTCCATCCGGTTACCCGCTGTCACGAGCATCCCTGTATCTTCCCCAAGACCGATCCCGATACAACCGGGATTGGCGGCCACGGCCTGGACCAGGCGGCCAAAGCGTCCTCTTTTTTCAAAATGGGAATCAATGATCACATTGCTCATGAACCCGAGCCCGGTCGTAATCTTCACTTCCCCTTTCAGGTGCGCCCGGGTCGCATTGCCTTCATAGATCATCGTACTGCTCATGGCCATGGCCCCGGCAGAAGTGCCGGCAATGATAAAATGCTCATCTTCCTGGTAGCGTTTCTTCAGCAAAGCGAGAAAATCCGTACCGCCATCTGTCACACTCAGACGCAACTGGTTCCCCCCGGAAAACATAACGGCATCACAGGCACGGATCCGTTCAAGGTAATCCCCGATCAGGGTATCCTGCCGGTTGCGGATATGCAGGAGGCCGATATTGGTACAACCGATCTTTCCAAATGCGTTCAGGTAATTTTCCCCCACTTCATAGGGGATCGTGGAGGCCGTGGTGATCACTTCGATACGGGCATTCACCCCACCGGCTTCTTCCACCAGCCGGCGGAGAATACCAAGCTCAAAAAAATTGAGGTTGTGGCGGCGGAGTTCCCCGCTTTCCATCTCGGTGCCTTTATCTTCCGCACCGCCAATGGCAATCAGTTTTCCTTTGGGACTGCTCATTCATCTGGATTTAATTCAAACAAATGTAACAGAAAAATAAAATAACCGGGGACAGAAACGGCCGGTTTGTGGAAAAGGGGAAAAATAATGCCGGCTGCCGTTTACGATTGAGCCGGGAGCTTTTCAAAATAACGGGACTTGATAAAATAAGCAGCTATCCCTGCCAGTGCAATCACACTGCCCCATAGCGCAAACCAACCCGTGGAGACAAATAAGAAAAGCCATACCATCACCGACAGCAGTACCGGAAGCGGATAGGCCCACATTTTAAAAGGGAGTTCTTTATTGCCATACTTTTTCCGCAACAGCACTACCCCCACACCCTGCCCGATAAACTGTACCAGGATCCGCATGGCCAGGATGGAACTGATCACATCCGAAAGCCGGAACAAGAGGCTGAATATGAGCCCAAGCCCGCAGAGTACCAGCAGTGAGATATAGGGAAAGTTTTTAGTGGGATGAAGTTTTGAAAATACGGTAAAGAAATTTCCATCTGATGCCGCCGCATAAGGCACCCGGGAATAACCCAGTACCACGGCAAACAGGGAAGAAAAAGCGATGCAGAGAATCAGTACCGTAACCAGCACGCCGGCCTTTGCCCCGTAGATCGTTTGCATAAATGTACTCACCAGGTATTTATCCTCCTCCTTTACCGACTGCCAGGGCATCACTCCCATTACACTGATGTTCATCAGCAGGTATAAAACCGAGATCCCGAAAATGGAAATAAAAATACTGCGGGGAATATTGGTGCCGGGCTGCTTTATCTCACCGCCCAGGTGACAAACATTATAATACCCGAGGTAGGCATACACGGTTTTTACCGAAGCCTGTCCCACCGCCGCCCAGAATGCCAGGGTGAAAAAAGACTCATTACCCGCAGGCAGGATCTTCACGGGATGCTGCTGCGCCAGCAGTCCGCTGATGATGATCCAGGTGATCGTGAGCACCACGATGCTACCCATGATCACTGATATTTTTCCGATCGTTTCAATTTTCCGGTAAAGCAAAATAAAGACAAGAATGACCAGTCCGCCGGAAACCATCTTCTGCTGCCAGAGTTCCAGCGGCACCAGGTAGGTCAGGTATTGCGCAAAACCAATGGCTGCCGAAGCCACCACCAGCGGTGCCTGGATGGAGGTTTGCCAGACGAATAAAAAACTCATCAGCCTCCCGCCTTTTTCCCCGAATGCGATACGGTGAAAATTATACGTGCCGCCGGCCAACGGGTATTTAGCGCCCAGTTCGCTCCAGATCATGGCATCGGCAAAAGCAGTAAAGGCCCCGAAGATCCAGGCCCAGATAAATAAACCGGTATTGAACTGTGCGACTACGAAGGGCATCACCACAAAGGGACCAATACCCACCATATCGATCATGTTGATGGAGGTTGCCTGGATTAAATTGATCTTACGGTTGGTGAGAGAAGACAAATAAGTTAGTAATTAGTAGTTAGTGTCTGTAGTCTGTTCACCGCAAAGTAATCATTTTGTATTTAAAAAGGCGCGGATCCCCTCTACCAGCACATCCAGTTGTTTGGTGGTTGTATATACATTCGGCGTGATCCGGACACCCACGATATTCTCCCAGGTAATGGCCACCGTATGCACTTTGAATTTATCCAGCAGGAATGTATCCAGTTCGCCGGGCTTACTGCCTTCAATCCCCACATTACCGATGGCACAGCCCCATTTCGGATGCAGGGAAGTATTCAGTTTTACTTTCGGCAAGTCCTTTATTTTTTCCATCCAGTAGTTCTTCAGGTAATGCAGGCGCTTTTCTTTTCGCTCGCTCCCGATCATTTCATGGAATTCGATGGCTTTGCCGATCGCCTGTTCAATATAAAAGGGCCGGGTGCCCAGGGCCTCAAATTTCCGGATATCGTCTTTCAGCGGATTATCAACCGCGAACAGCGGGTAGATTGTTTTGATCTTCTCTTTCCGGACATATAATAAACCCGTTCCGATCGGCGCGTACAGCCATTTATGCAGACTGGCAGCAAAATAATCGGCATCGAGGTCGGGTATTTTAAAATCAAAATGGGCAAAACTGTGCGCTCCGTCCACCACCACTTCAATACCC
>JACPUV010000034.1 GCA_016192105.1 Sphingobacteriales bacterium
GCACAGTTTTGAAGAATATATCCGGAACGTAGAGATTGAGTAATCTACCAGAACTAACCGGCTGCAAAATATGCTGCACCGCATAAATTGGTTATGAGTTGCTAAATAATATAGAAACAGGTCAGCAGCAGGAACAGGCAGACCAGCAGGACCAGTCCCAATGTATAAAAAAGGGGTTTTATCCGGTGCCTGGCGATCAGCAGGCTTCCCAGCAGGAGCAGCATTACCACCCCGTTAAATATCCCCGCAAAAACAGAGAAGAAATAAACCAGTAACCCGGCCTGGGTGTCCTGGGAGATGAGGTAACCAAAAATCAGCAGCGAGCCCACAATAAACGTAAGCCCGGCGACCCAGCGGCCAAGATGTAAGATAGTGGTTACCCTCATTGAGCAGTGAGTAACCAAATATACTTTATTACCTAAGGGAACCGACACTTATTTTCCCCGACCCTGTAATTTCAACTTCTCCGGCTCCTCATTCCGGAATACCACCACCCCGTCAAACACATCCACCAGTACCGGTTTGGACTTGTTGATATCTCCCGCCAGTATCCGTTTAGATAATTGGTTCACAATTTCTTTTTGCACCAGCCGCTTCAGCGGGCGGGCGCCAAACTGCGGATCAAATCCCTGGTCGGCCAGGAACTGGAGCGCATAATCGCTGAACCGAAGGTCAATACCGCTTTCCTTTACCAGGTCCACCAGTTTGTGTAGCTGGATCCCGACAATTCCCCTGATTTCCTTTCGGAGCAGGGGCTGGAACATAATGATCTCGTCCACACGATTCAGGAACTCCGGGCGGATCGTTTGCCGCAGCAGGTTCATTACATCCACCTTTGCTTTGCCCATCGCGCTTTCAATATCTTTTTCGTTTACCCCTTCAAAAGCGTCCATGATCAGGTGGTTGCCGATATTGCTGGTCATGATGATGATCGTATTCTTGAAATTCACTACGCGGCCTTTGTTATCTGTCAGCCGTCCATCATCCAGTACCTGGAGCAGCACATTCCATACATCCGGGTGAGCTTTTTCGATTTCATCGAGCAGGACCACACTGTAGGGTTTGCGGCGCACGGCTTCTGTTAACTGGCCGCCTTCCTCGTATCCCACATAGCCCGGAGGAGCCCCCACCAGGCGGGATACGGTATGTTTTTCCTGGTATTCACTCATGTCGATCCGGGTCATCATGCTCTCGTCATCAAAGAGGTATTCGGCCAGGGCCTTCGCCAGTTCGGTCTTGCCTACCCCGGTGGTGCCGAGGAAAATAAAGGAGCCGATCGGTTTTTTCGGATCCTGCAGGCCGGCGCGGCTCCGGCGGATGGCATCAGCTACCGCGGTGATGGCTTCATCCTGTCCCACCACTCTTTCATGCAGGTGATCTTCCAGGCGCAGCAATTTTTCCCGGTCGCTCTGCAGCATTTTTTGGACCGGGATACCGGTGGCTTTGGCAATGCTCCCGGCAATATCTTCCGCATCCACTTCTTCTTTCAGCAGGCGCTTTTCCGTTGAGTGCTGCAGTTGATTGGTGAGCTCTGTGAGCAGGCTTTCCTGTTCTTTGATCTTTCCGTACCTGATTTCGGCCACTTTGCCGTAATCGCCTTCCCGTTCCGCCCGTTCGGCCTGCTGTTTTAAATTTTCGATTTCCGCCTTCCCGTTCTGGATCTTCTCCACCACTTCTTTTTCTTCCTTCCATTTTGCTTTCAATGTGTCCCGTTCTACAGCGAGGTTGGCGATTTCGGTATTGAGCTCCTTCAGTTTTATTTCATCATTTTCCCGCTTGATGGCTTCGCGTTCAATTTCCAGTTGCCGGATCTGCCTTTCGAGCGTATCCAGTTCTTCGGGCATGGAATTCATTTCCAGGCGGAGCTTGGCCGCGCTTTCATCGATCAGGTCAATGGCTTTATCCGGCAGGAAGCGGTCGGTGATATAGCGGCTGGATAATTCAACGGCTGCAATAATCGCCTCGTCCTTGATGCGTACATGGTGGTGGGTCTCGTACCGGTCTTTCAGTCCCCGCAGGATGGAGATCGCGTCTTCCACGCCCGGTTCATCGATCATGATTTTCTGAAAACGGCGTTCAAGCGCCTTATCTTTTTCAAAAAATTTCTGGTATTCATTCAGCGTGGTGGCACCAACAGCACGCAGGTCGCCCTTGGCGAGCGCCGGTTTCAGGATATTGGCCGCATCCATGGCTCCTTCCCCACCCCCTGCACCGACAAGGGTATGTATCTCATCAATAAATAAAATAATCTCCCCTTCGCTGCTGCTCACTTCTTTCACCACGGCTTTCAACCGCTCTTCAAATTCGCCTTTGTATTTGGCACCTGCGATCAGCAATCCCATATCCAGGGCATAGATGATCTTTGATTTCAGGTTTTCGGGCACATCTCCGTTCACGATACGATGCGCAATACCTTCGGCAATGGCTGTTTTACCCACACCGGGTTCCCCGACCAGTATCGGGTTGTTCTTTGTTCTCCTGGAAAGAATATGCAGGGTCCGGCGGATCTCTTCATCCCTTCCGATCACGGGGTCCAGTTTGCCCTGCCGGGCCAGTTCATTGAGGTTCTTGGCATATTTATTCAGGGCATTGAACTCCTGGGATTGTGTTTGCGAAGTTACTTTCTCTCCTTTGCGCAACTCTTTTATAGCAGTGATCAGCCCGTTCTCGGTCAGTCCCGCATTTTTCAGCAGTTTGGCAGCGGCATCATTCCCCTGCACGATCGCGAGCAGGATATGCTCAGGCGTCACAAATTCATCACCAAAGTTTTTCAACACAGCCCCGGCCCTTAACACCACATTATTGGCATCCCGGCTGATCTGCTGGGCGGCCTCCCCGGATGAGGTTGGCAGTTTACTGATCAGTTCATCCAGTTTACTTTCCACCAGGTTCACCGTTACATTATTTTTCTTCAGTAAATAATCAACCGGGGAATCGGTTTGGTCAAGCAATGCTTTCAGCATATGCGCTGTCTCAATATTCGGGCTTTTCGCATTGAACGCAATTTGCTGGGCCTGTTGAAAGGCTTCGGCGGCTTTTATGGTGAAATTTCCGAGGTTCATATTTTATTGCATTAAAGTTGTTATGAAGTTCATATTATAATCGATGGCGTCAGAAAGAATTCGTCTTTTATCGGGAACTCCCCTGTTCTGCGGGCACCTGTCTTCCCGACTTTCCCTAACTTTAATCTCGTACTCAAATACCAATCCAGGGTCAAAATCCCGAAACTATGTCATATAAACTCCCTTCTATCTGCATGAAAGTCATAGCTGTAACCTGTTTCCTGTTATTCTTGCAGCCTGTAACTGCCCAGTATAACTGGGGCGACCTGGATGCACAACTTGAAGCCAAGCAGAAAATCCTGGGTACTGATTTTGTAATTATGGTCTGGAAAGGCGACAGTTTGGTATATAAGAAAGAGCGGGGAACATTCAACGCCAAGACCCAGGCGCCCATTGCCAGTTGCAGTAAATGGCTGACGGCGGCCCTGGTCATGCAGTTTGTGGATGAAGGTAAAATTTCCCTTGATGACAAGGTCTCCACCTATATTCCCGAACTGAACAAGTATTTCAAAGGATATATCACGCTCCGGGATTGTCTCAGTCATATGACGGGCATTGAAGACGAAGGCGGTTTCCTTAAAAAAGCATTTCAGCGTAAAAAGTTCAGCACACTGGAAGAAGAAGTAAATTCTTTTGCCGCCCGGGAGATCCGCGCCAAAACGGGTACTGATTTCTGGTATGGGAATATCGGCCTGAATATGGCGGGCCGGGTACTGGAAGTGGTAAGCAAACGAAAATTTGATGTACTGATCCGTACCAAACTGCTGATCCCGCTTGGCATGCGCAAGACCACATTCACCAACCTGGAAGGCGGGGCGGTCAACCCTTCCGGCGGCGCCCAGTCAACTGCGGAGGACTATATGAAATTCCTGGTCATGCTGTTAAACAAAGGGAAATACAACGGTGTGCAGCTATTGAGTGAAAATGCAGTTAACGAAATGATGCAGATCCGTACCAGTCCATCGATGATAAAATATGCGCCCCCGGCGGCCAGGGGATTTAATTATGCCTCCGGTGCCTGGGTGGTGGAAGAGAAGGACGGAGAAGCGACCGCCCTGGCCAGTCCGGGTTTGTTTGGCACCTGGCCCCTGGTGGATTACTGCCGCGGGTATGCTTACCTGGTATTTGTAAAAAACCTGCTGGGAGAGCAACGGGCGGAAGCGCACCTGCAACTGAAAGAAGTGATCGATGAACAAATAAAAAATGACTGCAAATAAATACCCATGTACGAACACCATAAGCAACCGCTGGCCCCCAGGGCCACTTTTTACAAACGGGTATTAAAGAACGTGGTAACGGCCGGACTGATCATGCTGGTTTGTCTTGCCATTGGCATTGCCGGCTACCATTACTGGGGAGAAGCTTCCTGGATCGATTCCCTGCACAACGCGTCGATGATTCTCAGCGGAATGGGCCCGGTGATTGAAATGCCGACAGTAACGGGTAAAATCTTTTCATCGGTATATGCGCTGTTCAGCGGGGTGGTCTTTATCACCAATGTGGGTATTATTCTGGCCCCGGCCATACACCGGCTGTTTCACCGGCTGCACCTGGAGGAGAAATAAGTATCCCCCGGTCTATTTCTTCTTCAGCACGATCTGCTCGCCCAGTTTGGCAACCATTTTGCTAAAGAAACCGCGGAGGGCATTGTACTCTTCCGGCCTGAATGTCGTTTTTGCGATTTCCAGACTATAGGTCAGGGTAATGACCTTACCTGCTACCGCAGTCATATAGTCAAACGCCGCTTCGTTTTTCTCATTCAGTTTTACCAGTAGCGGAGCCGGCAGGTCATCCACGATATATCCTTCGGGGATCTCCATAGTCAGTTTGTACAGCTGGCTGATCTTATACGGCAATTCAACCGGGTACCGCCGGTTCTCCGATTTCAGTGGATTTTGCCTGTAGTGGGGTATGAAGACCGGGTTCAAATAAATGATATCACCCGCTTCTTTTTCGTCCCGGATATGGTAACTGACGTTTACCGAATTTTCGGTATCTTCCAACCCTGTTACTTCAATACTGTCCGTCAGCAGGCCCTCCTCAAAAACATCAGCGAGTTCCTTGTTCAGTCCCTGGTTTCCTTCTTTTTTAACCTGCTCTCTTATTTTTTCTGAAGCATAATATCCATACTGGTGTTTTATATGTCCCGTCCACAAGGTGCCCGCCTGTTTTCCACCGGATATAAAAACTTCCGCCTGGTCTGATTCTGTCAGTTGATCCGCAGTGAGGTGCAGTAATGTGGCTTCACTGTTCAGTACCCTTGCCTGGCCGTTATAACAATCAGGAGACAACTTCCCGAACCCCATAAACGGATGACTGGCGTCCAGGAACCAGTCATCACCGTCTGCACTGACACGGCATACCATGTAATTCAGTTGCCCGATAACCGGGTTTGATTCTGTGGAAAGACCATGTGGCTTGGTACTCAGCATCACGGGATCGGCCCTCAGGCCCGCATTGCGGAGCAAAGCCATCAGCAGCAGGTTTAACTCCAGGTTGTTGCCGTTCTTCGCGGCGGCTATCTTTTTCAGGGATGTCCGTTTACCCGCCAGGTTATCCCCGGAACAGGTATAGTGCTGGCGAACATAATTATAAATAGCTTTTGCGATCTCTGTTTCAGTACTGGTCCCTTTCAAAACCGTCTTCATATCGGAAGGCCACCACTCCCCTGCATTTTCCATCTCGTTTATAAAATCGAGCCCTTTTAGCATATCTGCTGTGAATTCGGGCCAGGTGGTTAAAATGCTTTTCTCCTGCAGGGGTGCCCGGAAGGCCGCCAATTGGAAATGCATTTTACTGACAAAATTCTCAGGTGAACTGGTGAAAGCCTCCACCCGGAAAGCCGGGATGTCCTTCATCACCCAGCGGTAATCAGCAATCATACAGGTCAGCTCCACCCGTTCATTGACCGTCTTCCCGGCATATACTTCTTTGGCATACTGGACTTCATAAGCACCCTGCCGTTCACTGTTTGTTTCTACGAAATACGGGAGACTGCCCTGCTGCAGCATCATATAATCCAGGAATTGCGGCAGGGATGCATTGTATTCAGACCATAAACAGGGAATATCTCCCTGGAAATACCAGGGCTGCAGGTTGAAAAGAAAATCAGACGTAACCGTGTACTCATAATCAATTACGGATCCTTCCTTTACACCCGCAAGTGCAAATTTTTTCCGGAGCAGGTTACGGCTGATCTTTTCCGTAAAAATTGCTGATTTGGGATTGAGTTTTGTCTCGGTTATTTTCCCCCCTTCCAGGTTATACGTGTAGGCCCGAAGGCTACTGATTTTTTCATCGGTCTCTCCGTCCGTATACAGATCAACGGACACAGTAGCTTTATCGTATGCACTGTTCTTTAATATATGAATCCGCCGCCTGATCTTAAACTCAAGGGAGAAACCGCCCTCGCTATTACCGACCACCCGGGTAGATCCGGATTCCCCGAGCACCACCGCCGGGGCGCTGGTGTCGATCGAATAGGATTTCCGGGAAAGATCAGCTTCCGTAATGTCTCCGAAATTAAATCCGGAAGCCGGCTGGGCAAATACGCCCTGTGTAACTGTTACCAGTACACAAAAAAATAAAATTCGCATAAGATAAGTGTTTAATTATTTTAAGCCGTATCGTTAAAACCCTTTGGCAGCCGTTTCATTCTTCACTAGCACCAGTTTGTTCCGGTCGGCTTTATACATAGCGTCATAAAACTTCACCAGGTCTGCATAATCTTTTGCCGGGTATGTCCCGGAAAAATGTTCGATACTCCGGTAATAGGTGATCCTATTGCCCTCAACCTTCACGCGGCTCTGGTAGTTCCCGAATTTGGTGGAAAGGGAAATCTCAGCCGGGACAGATTCTGCGCTGTACCCGGCCGGAATGGTAATCTCCACCGTATCCACATCCTTGTATTCAAATCCCAGTTCAATATCAAATTTCCGGTCCTCGTTGGGGGTAAGGCGGTGGTAGGTCCGCGTCATGACATTGGGAACAATAAACAGTCTTTTGCCGGTAAGCGTAGCATAATTATTGACCGTGATATCCAGTTTCTCCTCCACTTCGGGCAATACGGAACGGGTTTCTTTATACTCAAAACTGTTCACCTCGTAAGTGGCAAAGTCCAGTTGTTCGTGCAGTACTTCCTTCACTTTGTCCTTGGAAAGCCCGTGGATCAGGTCATGGTAATTGTCCTGCTGCAACCCGCCATATACCGTTTCCGATTTTACCCTAAGGTTATCCTCCTCATCGAGTACGGCCTTCACCCGGCGTGTCTGCAGGTTCTCCTTCATAGCGTACTTGGGGGTACGGATCAGCTTCCCTCCATTTTCGTCCACAATCAGCACATGCCGGTCGCAGGTGAAATCGCCCAGGTAGCCGGCTGGCAGGGTCTGACTGGTGCATTCGAGCCAGACGGTATCGGAGGAAACCGGTACACAGAGGATCACATGATTAAACTGGCTTGACGGAAAATCAGCCATAATCCTTTTCGCGGAGCGGCCGGCCCGCACCAGGGTATAATAAGAATTGATCCCCGCTTCTTTCAGCAAACTGAACATGTAATTGGTCAGTGCTTTGCAGTCACCGTAGGACTTGCCCGCTACATAGGCCGCATCAAATGGCTGCCATCCGCCGATGCCCAACTGGATACTGATATAGCGGGTGTTCTTTT
This sequence comes from Sphingobacteriales bacterium, assembly GCA_016192105.1. Taxonomy (GTDB): domain Bacteria; phylum Bacteroidota; class Bacteroidia; order Chitinophagales; family Chitinophagaceae; genus JJ008. Next base: position 7,729 of record JACPUV010000034.1, read on the forward strand.
GCATGTACTCGTACAGTTTCGCAATTTTTTCTTTGGGATCCCTGACCGGGTCAGCGAGCTGGTGCACCACCTGCTTAATATTGTCCGGAAGTTTATCCCGGCCCGCTTTCAGGGCATATACAAATTTTCCAAAGTCCTGCCAGCTCTCCATATTCCCCTTGTATTTCTGCACTTCAAAAGCTGTAGGGCCAAAATAGACAGCGGTATTGATATCCTCCCAGGGAGGAGAAGCATATTCGTCCTTAATAGCCGGAAGTTCCTTCACCTCCCAGGTCAGTATCTTCCGGTTCTTTTCCGTGGTAACAACCGGCTCCCCGGGATAATTGAATGCCTTGTAACGGACCGTGTAGTCCGGATGACTGATAATACTGATACTGCTTTGCTCTACCGCGAAATCCTCATCTTCTCTTGGCAACCATACCGGGAAGAACAAGGTGCCTTCGAACCGGATCTCCACTTCATATTCCACTGTATAAGGGTAGATCCGGTGAAAAAAATCATGAACCTTCCGGCGGTTATCATCGATGAGATTATTATCATCCGAACCGGTTATATCCATGATCTGCTTGTTCTTTAACCGCTTCAGTTCTTTCCCGCCGGCATCATATAGTGCCCCTTCGATGTTCTTTATTTCGAACATTTTATCATAATACTCCATAAACAGGGCCTGCTGGTCCCCGTTTTCGTTCAGGATGGTAATAGCATACCGCTTTTTCAATATGGCCTCCCCGGTATTCACCACTTCAAAACTGATCTGTTCCATCCGTTTGACAGCGTTGGCATTTTTCAATAATACAGCCGGGATCTTTGTTACCGCGTATTCCCCGTCGCCCGCAAAAACAGTCAGCCCCATGATTAAGCAGCAACAACTGATGATCAACTTCTTTTCCATGCGATTACTTTTTCTTCCTGAATACGATTTGTTCCGCTTGTTTAGCCACGACCATGTTAAAGAATTCCCTTAACATCTCGTATTCCTCCGGGAGGTAATTGGCCCTTACCACGCGGATACGGCTGCGGAAAGAGATGCCATTGCCTGATTGGGATAGCCGGTATTCAAATACCCCGTCGCCGTTTTCATTCATTTTCACCACCATGGACTTCGGCAACTCGTCCACTTCATATCCCGCCGGCACTTCCATCTGGAGATTATACGTCTTGTCGTATCCGTACGGCATCTCTACCGGGTACGAACGCTCCGCCGACTTAAAGGGGTTATCTTTAATATTTTCGCCCAGTAAGGGATTAAAATACAGGATATCCTGTTTTTCCTCAAGGATATCAAATTCATACCGGAGTCCCAGTGGCTCATCATATTTCTCCAATGAATCCACCTCCAGTTTCGCGATGGAGGCTTCCACTCCAAAGGATTTTCTGATCTCTTTCACCAGTTCCTCCTTCCCTTTGTCACGGATCCGCTCCCGCAAACCGAGCGATTCAAAATAGCCGGGTACCTGGTTAATACTTCCCACCATATTCCCCTTCTCATCATTGACCGCAAATACACTGGTGGTTTTTGCCTCTACCAATGTATCGCTTTCAAAATACAGGGCCGTGGCTGCGGAGCTTATTTCCCGGGCATGCCCGTTGTAACAACGGACAGGCAGCCGGCCAAAGCCCAGCAGCGGTACACTGGCATCCAGGAACACCTGGCGATTGTCCAGTTCCGCTTTCACCACCACATAATTGTACTGTGACATAAGGGGGTACAATTCATAACTCACTCCGTGGGAACGGGTGCTCAGCATCACCGGGGAGGCCGGGATCCCTTCGTGGCGCAACATAGCGGTAAGCAGCAGGTTGATCTCCGCCACTGAACCATTGCGGGATTTATACACGTTTTTAAGCGGCTGCGTCGCATACAGGGCAGATGGGTCTGTACAGGTAAAATTACCCCGGACAAAGGCAAAAATTCTTCTCGCTTTTTCTTCCCGGGTGGAAGCCCCGAGGGTTACCAATTTCATTTCGTCATCCATCCAGCCATTGTCCTTCGACAGCTTTTGCCCGAAATCTTCGTCATCGAGCATCCGCTGCGCCACTTTGGGCCAGGACTCCACATAATTATAAAAGTTCAGCGGCGGTCCCTGTGAAGCCAGTTGAAATTCGATCCTTGCCAGGTGATTCCGGAGTGTGGATGTGAAATTTTCCTCCTTTAATGCCGGCACCTTCCTCATCACCCAGCGGTAATCATCCACATTGGCGTTAAACTGGTGACGTTCCGATGCGCCGGTTCCGCCATTGTCCACCACCACGAAGAACGTGGAACGGGTGTCTTTCTTGGCAATATCATAGGTCTTATAACCCCGGGTCAGTATGGTGTAGCGGAGAAATTCGGGAATGGATACATTGTATTCACTCCAGAGACAGGGATATTCACCCTGGAAATTCCAGGACTGCAGGTTAGAAAGGAAATCCGACTTTTGGGTATATTCAAATTCAATGATCGAGCCTTCTTTTACATTGGGCATGGTGAACTTTTTCACGATCCATTCCTTGTTTATTTTATCCGTGAATACCGAACTTTTGGTATCGAGTTTGGTTTCCACCACTTTCCCGTTTTCCAGGTTATACGTCACTCCCCGGACCCGGTCCAGTTCTTCTTCGCTGTTCCCGCTTTTATAAAGGGAGATACTCACATTGGCGGCTTCAAACCCGTTTTTGTTCAGGATATGCACTCTCGAGTAATGCTTGTAAACCAGGGAAAACCCGAACTTGGAATTTCCCTCGATCTCCGTCCTGCCGATATCCGCAATGAACACGGCGTTGGCGTTACTGTCAACCGGGTAAATCTTTACGTCAAAATCCTTTGCGGATACATTCCCATATTTTACGGGAGATTTGTCCTGAGAGTAAGCGAGCAGACTGCACATACTGATAACCAGGGACAGGAGGACAGGTTTTGAACTCATAGTGATGGTTTGTGTTTAAATTCGCGGAACGAAGCCCAATGATACAAAAAAGTTATAAAAAGTCCGGCAGATTAAAATCAGCCGGGTGAATAATAAAAAACAGCCCGTTTATTCTGAATAATATATACCGGCATACCACCCTCATCAAATTGACTGCCAGGCGTCTCGGCTTTGCTTATTGCGGTATTGCCCGGGCGCAAAAACTCGAGGCGGATGCCCGGAGACTGGAGACCTGGTTAGGAAAGGGTATGCAGGGGACCATGCACTACATGGAAAATCATTTCGAGCTCCGGATAGATCCGACCCGCCTGGTACCCGGCGCCCGTTCGGTGATCACCTTATTACTGAATTATTTTCCTGCCGGGACACAGGCGGCCGGTGTCCCGAAAATTTCCCGGTATGCCTGGGGGAAGGATTACCATACGGTGATCCGCAATAAACTGGAAGAATTACTGGAAACGATCCGTTCTGAAGCCGGGGAGATCAATGGCAGGGGCTTTGTGGACTCTGCCCCGGTACTCGAGCGGGCCTGGGCGCAGAAAAGCGGGCTGGGCTGGGTCGGCAAAAACGGGAACCTCCTTACCCGGGGAAGCGGTTCCTTTTTCTTTATCGCCACCCTGATCACCGACCTGGAACTGGATTACGATGCCCCCTATGCGAAAGATTATTGCGGCAGTTGCACCCGTTGCCTGGATGCCTGTCCGACCAACGCCATACTCCCCGGCAAAGTAATTGACGGAAGCAAATGCATCTCTTATTTCACCATTGAACTGAAAGAAGCGCTGATCCCCGGTTCGGTTAAAGGGAAATTTGATAACTGGATGTTCGGCTGTGATACCTGCCAGGAGGTTTGCCCCTGGAACCGCTTTGCCCGGCCGACGGGAGAAGAAGCCTTCGAACCCCTGCCGGAAATTCTCCACCTCTCCACCAGCGAATGGGAGGCGATGAGTGAAACATCCTTCCGGAAAATATTCCGGGACTCCCCGCTGAAGAGGGCCAAATGGTCCGGCATTCAGCGCAACCTGAAATTTATCCGGGAAACTTAGAAACCCCAGCCCAATTTTAACGACAATGCCCTGAGATTATATTTAAAGGACTCTGTATGCTCCGGGCAGGGCGGAATGAAACAGGGATAAACAGTGGTTATTTCCTCCCGGTGTATTTTATTGCTGAATCCCAGTTGGAGCAGGACCGCGTCGTTTTGCTTTCCCAACCCGACTTTATATCCCAACCCTGCGTTCCAGTACAGCCCGGGAATCATTCTGCGGGTAACGGTATTCCATCCATTGCTGATATATCCCCGGGAACTACCCCAGGGAAAATTAGCGCCTACCCCGGAAGAAAAATAAAATTTCCGGCGGGGTGCAATCCGGAAACCCCGCTCCCCTTCCCAGAACAGGGGAATACTGCGCTGGTAATACCAGTCGATTCCGGTACCGATCCCGGTAAACCAGTTTTGCCAGGCAATCCCGTTGATTGTCTGTACCAGGGGGGCAGTGCTGTTTTGCCCCACCAGGATCCCTGCCGTATTTTGAGAGGAGAACCGGGGTTTTCCCTGTGCAGATAAAATCCCCGATACGGCCAGCAGGCAGATCACTAGGAAATTTTTTTTCATTTTCACTTTTTTCGGTTAACAGAAATTTTACTGCGCAGGGTCAGGCTGACCGGATTGCTGTAATCATATTGGTACAATCCATCCTTCGCCACCACGATGAGATTATTGTTCCAGGCAATGGCATCATAGGTTTCCAGCCCGGTAATATGCTCTTTCAGCCGGAGATTGCCGGGGCTGGCCGCATCATATATTTTCAGGCCATCCCGCCCATCGCAGATAAACAAAAGATCACCTGATTTGGAAAGACCATGCGGATTGGTCATGGTATAGGAATGCAGCAGGAAGGGTGAACTCATATTCGTTACATCCAGCACATCCAGTTGGTTGCTGGCGCTGCCAGAACAGGTGCTGCCGTCACGGAGCGTGACATAGGCATAGCTGCCATCTGTAATCACGGGATCACAGGCAGTGACATGTTGGAACTGTCCCTCCTGCACCGGCACAGCGGGGTTGCTGATATCATAGATAAACATACCGGAAGAAGAGCCAATAAATAATTTATTGCGGAACGGGTAGAGGGTTTCAATATTCCAGGGCATGTTAACAACGGAAGCCTGCTGCGGATCCAACGGGTTGCTGAGGGAGTAGGTACGGAGCTGCCAGCTGTTCAGACAGTACATATAATTGTCCACGATGGAAAATCGGGCCATGGAACCGGCGATTCCATTCGGGTTGCCGCCATTCGTATTATTTTGCATTCCCCCGGTCCCGGAGCTGGCATAGAGCATCACATCCTTTCTATCCCAGGAAAGATAAGTACTGTAATCCACCGTGGTATCCTTCCGGATCCAGTCAACTATGACCCGGCTGCTGTCTGCAACAAAGCCTCCCCCGAAATCACGCCCCGGGAAAACCTGTGGTATGTATTTTATAAAGCGGGCGGCCAGCGGATTGGTGATATCGACTACCACCAGGTCGGTATAGAGATCGGCAAAAAGGGTATTGCCTTTTACCGCGATGTCCAGGTTGCCGGGAATATTGATAAATGCTTTCAGGACCGGGTGGGCAGGGTTACTGTTATCAATGATATGCACTCCCTTGTCCACCTCATTCAGGAAAATATAATTCCCGGTAATGAATAATTTACCCGGCGATTCAACCGGGAGCGGGGTATTGGAACGGATATTGGCATACACTTCCGTCTTGCTCTTGTACACCGGTATGGCCATCGTATAGGTATAGCGGATCTGATCTTTAAGACAGGATTGAAAAAGGAAAGCGGTAAAGACCAGCAGCAGGGCAATTAATTTTTTCATACGTCTGATTTGAATGGTTGACAAAAGGTCCTTTCCGACCGTTGCACGGTTTATTTTTTCAGGATCCAGCGGAACTGCAGCCCGTAACTGCCCAGGTGATTAAATTCAGGCGGGTTCTGCTTTTGCAGCTTACTGAAATGATAGTTGTAATAAAATCCGGCCGAAAGCGGATGCTTCCTGGCAGGGAATAACAGGGCGGAAATACCGGTCTGGTAGGCCAGGCTGAATGAATTATAGACTTCCTTATCCCGGAAAAAAATCCGGGTTGGCCGGTCATAAACCAGGGCCTTTGTTCCAAGCAATACGGAAGGTACCAGCCCGTTTTCCCAATCCAGGGCGGGCAACTGCCGTCCCCTGTTAAGCTGCCAGTGAAACAACAACGGCACCTGCAGGTAATAATACCGGTTGCTGTACCTCGACAGGCTGCCTGCCTGATAATAACCCCCGCGTGTAACCGTAAAATAAGGGCTATTGATTGTCCTGGTGCTGTCAACAAATACACCTACCCGTTGTTTGCCGGAATAATAAGCCAGGTTCAGTGCCAGGGAAAAAGCCGTTTTCTTTCCCAGTTTTCTTTTAGCATACCCGCCTGCCTGCCATGCCGTTCCTTTGAGCGGGATCGAATCCGCATAGCTTATATACGAGGATCCGCCGGGATTGGACATACCGCCTGACTGGTAAAGGTCAAAACTTTTTTGACTGAAGAGATCCAGGTTCCCGTTGCTGAGCCGGGCTTCGCCAAACGCGAGTCCCATACCGGTCTCCCATTTATGGGTTGTTTCCTTCTTTTTCTTTTTGACCGGGTGCACTTCTTCTTTCTGTGCGATCATCCGTGATACCGTATCCAGGGCTGTAACCGGCTCACCACTGTTTACTACTGCCGGCACCGGTTTGATTTCCTTTTTTTCCACCACCGGTTCGCCGGCTGACACCGCGGGGGGCAGGGTATTCACAGAAAGGGGTTCTCCTGTTTTAGTGGGTAAAAGAGCGGATGCGGGGATATGGTTGTTAGAAACAGAAAGTTTTTTCTTCTCCCCGCTTTTTGCATTATTTACCGTTATGGGTATAACCGGCGCGGATAAATTTTTGAAGAGATCATTTTTGTGGTTGCTTTTATCGCCGGCCCTGACCCGGTTCTTTTGCTCTTTACTGCCTGTTACAGAGATTACATCCTGCCGGTTGCTGTTTTCATCGCCTGCAGCAGGCGGAGCTACTGTTGTTTTTTCAATTTTCCCCGGGGAGTTTATTTCCGGCGGCCGGTCTTCCGTATGAGAGGCTGTCGCGGTTGACGGAGCAGGAGATTCATTTTTGCTTACCGTAAGGATCCGGGACCGGCCGGGATTTCCCATCCACCACCAGCCGGACAGGCCACAGAGTAAAAGGCCGCCCAGGGTAAACCAGAAAAAAATAATTCTTCTTCTTTTTCGTTCCCGGATGCGGCGTTCCACCTCCGGCCATACGGGAGCGGAGGGCTGCAGGCGGAATTCCGCCATTTTTTCGGCTACCCCTTTTTCAAATTCATTTTCCCGCATAAAGTCCATTTTTTATGACTGAATTTTTCTCCACCCAGCTGATCAGCAGGTTCCGGGCCCTGGCATACTGCGAACGGGAGGTCCCATCAGTAATACCCAGCATCTCCCCGATCTCCACATGCGTATATCCTTCCACGGCATGGAGATTGAAAATAGTCTGGTAACCGGTGGGTAACTGCCGGATCAGTTCCGCCAGTTCTTTAGCCGACATCGTCACTTCCGCATCGTTGTCCGTGACCGGGTGCAGGGTATCATTGGTATCAAAGGAAAGATCGGTCCGGTACCGGCTGTGTTTTTTTAAAAAATTCAGCCCGGTGGTCACCATGATCCGCCGGATCCAGGCACCCAGTTCCCCCTCGAATTTATACGTATGCAGGTGCCGGTAAACTTTTACAAAGCCGTCCTGCAATACATCTTCCGCATCGGCCAGGGATTTGGTATAGCGATAACATACGCCCAGCATCTGCCCGGAAAACCGGTCAAACAGTTCTTTCTGGGCAGCCGGTTTGCCTTTGAGGCAGTTCCGTACCAATTGACGTTCATCCATGTTATCGAATACTGATTGACTGACAACCGGGGCCTTTCGGGCGTTGCATGGCCCGTGCCGGATCAGAAATCATTTTCCTGCTGCAGGTATTGTAATTGTTTTACAAAAGCGGCCCAGGTGGTTTTTACATCCGGGTGCCTGTAATATTTGTAGAAGAGTTGCAGGGTTCCGGCCAGGTTCTTTCCAAAGGAATAATAATAAACAACCAGGTTCAGGGCTATTTCCTTGCGGAGACCGTTATCCTGGGCAATATCCTCTTCCAGCGGCTGGTAGGGTTGTTCCCCGAGTTTATCCAGGTTATCCAGGATAAGAGTCTTCAGCTCGGGGTCACCGGGCTGAACCTTCATTTTCCCTTTGTGATAGCGGAGCAGGATCGTACTGATATGCTGCGGGGCCACGTCCGTACTATCCTCATACCCGCAGGCAAAACAGGTAAAGAAATAGCCAAACTGTTCGTGGAAATCGTATATGAATTCTTTTTCTTTCGTGATGATCGTATTGCCTGCAAATAATTTAACGGTCTGCCGGTATTTACCCGGAGCCATGTACGTAAAGACATAGATCTCATCGCAGCAATGAGCGCCGCCGGTAAAATTGGAAATCAGCAGCTCTTTTTTCCCGTCATTATCCATATCGCAGAATACATGATCCGCATACAGGGATGGCGTGTTTTCGTCCGGAGCAAAACGCTTCATCAGCGCCGATAGCGAACGGGTCTTCCCGTCTTTCAGCATCAGTAAAATTTTTCCGGGAGATTTGCTCTTCTCCCCTTCCCGGAAAAAGATCGTGGTCGGGTCCGTGGGAATATCAAGGGCGCTGTCCCGGGCGAACAGAACAGTATCTGCGGGTACCTGGGTACGGGATGGAGTGGCTGCCAGCACAGCCAAAACCAAAAGCGGGATAATTTTCAGGCTTTGCATCATCCGGATTCTTCATAAAGGTAGAAAAAAGAGGATCACCCGGGCAAGGAAACACGCTTAAACCCGGGGCCTGAACTGCGTCCGGCTGTTTAATACACAATGGGTACAATTACCCGGGTCATATCCCATTCAATCACCATAAAGCCTGACTCAAGAAAACGGATGGTCAGTTGCTCCACCGTATCGCCTGTTTTCTGTACCGGTACTTTCACGGAAGCCACATCCTTGTCTTTGTATTTCCCATAACTGAAAGCGCCCCATTGGCCCAATTGGGCATTCAGGATGATGGTCCATTCTGTTTCGCCGGGGATGGCAAACAGGGTGTATGTACCGGCTTTTACATCCGCAGTACCGAATTTCACATCTTTGGCAAAACTGATCGTAGTGGCCTCGTCAGCACCAACCCGCCATACCACCCCGAATTTTTCCAGCGAACCAAAAATTTCGCGGCCCTTTTTATAAGGACGTCCGTAAGTAACTTTTGTATTCGCATTACTTACCGTATCATGCGGGCTTTTCCGGGTAGCATCCTGCGCCTGGCAGCCAAAGGCGGAGAAAACAGTGAGGAGTAAGAGAAGTTTTTTCATATTCGTAGTTTAAGGGTTAATTCTTGTACCGCCTGCCTGCGGTTCCTATACAGCAGACAGTCCGCTGCATAAAGTTAAGTTCCGGAAAGCCCGGACACTTGCCGCTTATCAAATTGGGGTCTTCGCCGCTTACTCCAGGTGTTTTTTCAGTTTACCGAGTCCCTGTTCCATCAGGGGGCCATATCTTTTCTCCAGCAGCAGGCTGGAAAATTTTTCCCAGGGATACCAGCTGAGCCGGAAGTCCATATACCACTGTACAGTAACCTGGCCGTTGCCCGGCTGCAGCAGGGTCCATCCCATCGATGCTTTTTCCGTGTTTTTCGTGGAGTGAGCCGCCATGACTGTTGTATCAGTAAACCCGGTGATCATCAATGACTGGTTGCCCGGCATCCGGATCCCTTTTACCACGTCGTCGGCTTTATACAATTCGAGGGTATCGGCACCCGGGTACCAGTTTTTCCAGTTGGCAGGATCATCGATCTGCCGCAGCACAGCATCACGGGAGCTGCGGATATCCACTGCTTTGGATATCCGGATATGGGAAGGGAAAAACAGGGAGATCCCGGTGATCAGCAGGAAGAAAAAAACAACACTGATAAAAGCCAGTTTAATGAATCGCATAAACGGTAAAATTTGCAGCCCGCCGGGCCATTATTCCCATTTGATTACTTTAACCGCAATCGCATAAAAAAGCAGCATCCAGATAGCGAGAATACCAATCTCTTTTCCACATTCGAAGATACTCAAACCTTCGAAAGAGATCTTTCGTACGGCATCATTGTACTGGGTCAACGGCAGCAGCCGGCAGATCTCCTGCAGCCATTTGGGAAACACTTCAATGGTGAAAAAAGTTCCGGATAACATCATCTGCGGAAAGCCGAACAGGTTAATCAGCAGTGGAATGGAGGTATCGCTTTTCACGATACTGCTGAAGATCAGTCCCACTCCCATCAGCAGGAAAAGCATCAGCATGGTCATTAAAATGATCTCGATAAAGGTAAAGACCCCGTTCTGCAGTGTAAAATTCATAAAGAAATGGCCGAAGAGCAGCAAGACCACCACGCTCAGTACCTGGAAGAAAAGCCGGCTCATCCCCACCCCGAGGAGAATATTGATCCGGTTGACCGGGGATGCATAAAACCGCTTCAATACGAGTTGCTCCCGCAGGTTGAAAAAAGTAAAGGCAATCCCGAACAAGGTGGAAAACAAAACAGAAAAGCCCAGCTGCCCGGGCAGGATGAAGTCGATCTGGCGGTATTTGCGGACTTTCTCGATCCGGGGTTCCCCTATCTCCACATAGGAACCATAACTGTTGCTGATCGTTTTTTCCAGTTGCAGCTTGGCAAGATCCAGCGCGGGTATAAAAGAATAAATGGTATTGGAACTGGCCGTAGTGGAATAGATCCCGATCTTATAATGGGGTTTTCCGGTACTGTCCAGTTCTTTCCCGATCTCTACAACGGCCGTCAGTTTCCCTTTGATGAGGTCTTTACGGAGTTCAGCAGAATCGGTGTATTCCATGATCTTTACCCCGGGGATTTTCAGCAGCGCTTTGTAAAACGGGTCAGCCGTATCCGCCTTTTCTGTAAGGGCGAGCCGGTAACTGACCCCGCCCCCGTTTCCGAAAGCGCCAAAGATCATCACGAAAATAATCGGGAAAATGATGCTGAAGATAATCGCACTGGGGTGGGCAAAAATAGCTTTGAAACTGGCCCGGGTAATGGCCCACAGTGCTTTTGACTGGCTATAGGTAACTGGTTCCTGTTTCATACAGGTCACAAATGTATTTATTTACGCAGCAAGGCAGAAAATAAAGATATTTGGGGCCGAATGAATACCGCTTACCTGCTGACGGGCAGTAATATGGGCGACAGGACCGGTTTCCTGTCGGATGCACTGCAGTTGATCCGTGAACAATGCGGCCCTGTTCCGGCTGTTTCTTCTATTTATGAAACAGCCGCCTGGGGTAAAACAGACCAGCCGGCATTCCTGAACCAGGCCCTTGAGCTCCACACCGCCCTGAATGCAAGGCAACTGATCCGTCGCCTGCTGAAAATTGAAAAACAACTGGGAAGGGTCCGCAAAGAAAAATACGGCCCCCGGCTGATTGATATCGATATCCTGCTCTTTAATGACGAGGTTCATCATTATGACCTGCTGAAACTTCCCCATCCCGAATTGCCCAACCGGCGTTTCGCTTTATTGCCACTCAGTGAAATTGCGGCGGAGCAGCTGCACCCGGTCAGCGGTAAAACGATCCGCAGCCTGCTCGATGAGTGCCCGGATCCCCTCGAAGTAAAAAAGGTATCCTGATTTTTTCCACAATCTTTCCGTCAGAAGTCAGCGGCCCTTGCATTTAAAGTATTTTGCGACCAGGTCCGGCTGAGCAGTACTCCTCACCGGGTTGTTCCATTCATGAAATATCATTTTATCACCATAGAAGGCAATATCGGGGCGGGAAAGACCACCCTGGCTCATTTACTCAGCAAGCATTATAATGCCCGGCTGATCCTGGAGCAATTCGCGGACAACCCCTTCCTGCCCAAATTTTACGAGAAGCCGGAGCAGTATGCCTTCCCGCTGGAACTGTTTTTTATGGCCGAGCGGTTCAAGCAGCAGAAAGAACTGCTGCAGCAGAAAGACATGTTCCAGAGCCTGACCATCTCCGATTACCTTTTTACCAAATGCCTGCTCTTTGCAAAAGTAACCCTGCCCGAAGATGAGTTCCGGCTCTACCAGCGGCTTTTTGAGATCATCCACCAGCAACTGATCCAGCCCGATATCCTTGTTTATCTGCATGCACCGGTGTCCAAACTGCAGGCGAATATCAGGAAACGTAACCGGGAATATGAACAGAATATCCAGGACGATTACCTGTTCAATATCCAGGAGACTTATACCCATTATATCAAACAGCACAATATTAAAACCCTGTTCGTGGATGCGAGCAATGCCGATTTCCTGGGCAATGAAAAACACCTGCAGGTGATCCTGGACGCCCTTGATAAGGAGTATGAGGGGGGACAATACTACCTGACACTTCCATGAGCAATCCCTCTTCAATAACTAAAAAATTCTGGCCCCTCCTCAACCTTGAGTTTTCCTGGTTTATCACGGCCCGTGTGCTGTTTATTGCCGGTCTGCGGATGACACCCGTGTTGTTAGGCTGGCGCCTGTATGAGATCACCGGGAGCAAACTGGCCCTGGGTATGCTCGGGTTATCGGAAGTGATCCCGGCCATTGCCATGGCCCTGCCCGCAGGGGTACGGGTGGACAAAAGCAATAAACACAAACTGATCAGCACCTGTATCGCTCTTTATTTTTTCCTGATGCTGGGACTTGGAGTCGTGACCTCCCACTGGATGCAGTCCCACACTTCAAGAGCCGTCATCGAATGGAGTATTTATATCCTCGTATTCGGAACGGGAGCAGTCCGCGCTTTTGCCGGGCCGGCTTTTAATGCCTTCCTGGCGCAGTTGGTGCCGCAGGAATCATTGGTAAAAGCGATTTCCATCAACAGTATGGTCTGGCTGATCGCGGCCGTAACCGGACCCGCCATTGCCGGTGTGCTGATGGGGTATGCCAATATCACGATCGCTTTCGTGCCGGTCTGCACCATGGTTGGTATTTCCTTCCTGCTCTTTCAAAAAATAAAACCCAAGCCGGTCAGCTGGCAGGGTAGCAGCAAAACATGGGAAGGAGTAAAAGACGGGTTGCGTTTTGTCTTTCATAATAAAGCGCTGCTGGGCGCCCTGAGCCTGGATATGTTCGCCGTATTATTTGGCGGCGCTATCGCCTTATTACCGGCCTTTGCAAGCGATATCCTGAAAGTGGGCCCCGTTGGACTGGGCTGGCTGGTGGCAGCCACTTATCTCGGAAATTTTATAGCAATCGCCTGGCTGACATCGCATCCCTTAAAAAAGAAGCAGGGACTTTCCTTATTTTATGTAGTGGGCGGTTTCGGTCTTTGTATCCTGGTTTTTGCGATCTCCGAAAATTTCTGGCTGAGTTTTGCCGCCTTATTTGCCAGCGGATTGTTTGACGGGGTCAGCGTAATCATTCGCGGCACCATCGTACAGATCTTTGTACCCGACGAAATGCGGGGACGTGTTTCATCGGTCAATTCTATATTCATTAATTCTTCCAATGAACTGGGGCAATTTGAAAGCGGAGTGGCCGCAACAACCCTGGGCATGGTTCCCGCGGTTATCTTCGGCGGCTGTATGACCCTGCTGGTAGTGGCGGTTACCTGGTTTAAGGCGCCGGGGCTGCGGAAGTTTGAGTATTAGTACCGGCAAGCTGTCCGCTTTGAGCGCTGAGCTGCGAGCTGCGCCTTCGCTGCGCTATGGCGGGCAGGCACGCAAGATCAATGGCTGCGTCCGGGTATCAAAGTTCACCGTACTTCCTGAAACTTACTTGCATAACTTAACATAACACGTATAAAGGCCCGTTCTTCCGAAATGCATCCTTTCTACCGGAAAGTCACTAAATTTAATCTGTGTTTTCATGGATAACATAATGAACACGGAACACCGGGTATTGAAAATTTTTATTCAGAAAGTTGAAAAGACAACCTTTATTCCACCCCTTTCGTTTCTAAAGAATGGTTCCTGGCCTTATGTGAATTTTAAAAATTATGAACCTATCAACCAATAAACTTATCACCATGAACCGCCGCAACTTTCTTCAGCAATCCGTTTTCAGTTTTGGGGCGCTGACCTTTTTACAAAAAGACATCCTGACGGCCCTGTTCCAGGAGCCCTGGAAGATCAGCATGCTTACGGAGGAGATCGGGATCTTTACGGAGAAAGGCGGTACAATCGCTTTTTATTTATCCAAAAAAGGGATCGTAGTGGTGGATGCGCAGTTCCCCGAACAGAGCAAACACCTGATCGATGAGCTGAAAAAGAAAAGCGAAAAGCCGTTCAGCCTGCTGATCAATACGCATCACCACGGGGATCATACAGCGGGTAATATTTCCTTCAAAGGCCTGGTGGAACATGTACTGGCCCATACCAATTCGAGGATCAACCAGGAGAATTCGGCAAAACAAAACAAAAACGAGGATAAACAACTCTATCCCGACCAGACCTATACAGACACCTGGTGCCAGAAAATAGGGAAGGAGAATATCTGCCTGCATTATTATGGGGCAGGGCATACCAATGGCGACAGCTTTGTGCATTTCCAGCACGCCAATATTGTCCATTGCGGCGACCTGGTCTTTAACCGCCGCCATCCCTATGTGGACAGGGCGGCCGGCGCCAATATCAGAAGTTGGATGGAGGTCCTGGACAAAGCACTGGTTCAGTTCGACAGCAGGACCCAATTTGTATTTGGCCATTCCGGCCCCGGCTATGAGATCACCGGAAAGACCGATGAATTAAAAGCCTTCCGCGATTACCTGGGAAATGTGCTGAAATTCGTAGAGGGGGAAATAAAGGCCGGGAAAACAAAAGAGGAGATTTTAAAAACCACGATCATCCCCGGCGGGGAAGAATGGAAGTCCGATGGAATACAGCGGCCGCTGACCGCAGCCTGGGAGGACCTGAGTGGCAAGCTATGAGCTGCAAGCAACGAGCTATGAGTTGCGAGTTGCGAGATTGACAGGTTGATGGCTGATTCCGGTCCCGAAGCGCAGCGTTATCTAAACCAGTAAATCAGCCTGCTACTAAACAATGAATCAACCAGGTGAGCTGCTAATCAGGCAATGTACAGATAGATGGGGAAATCGAAAATTGGCTGATTGATCCATTGTCCAATTGACTCATTATTTTTTCTTTTCCGCTTCCAGCAGTTTTTCCAGCACATAATACGTGATCGGGCAAAAGGTGGAATTCTTCAGCGTCAGTGGCTGCCGTTTGATGATCACATCTTCATCGGTGTAAGGGAAACGCTGGCAATCCGAAGGGCGCTGGTCATAGATGGAACAATAATTACCGGCGCCAAGAAAAGGACAGGGGCTGGACCGGAGCACGTAATCTCCTTCTTCATCCACTTTGAGATAGGTTTCGATGAACGCACTCTCCCGCATCCGCAGGTGTTTGCTGATGCGTTTGATATCGGGAGTTTTGAACCGGGGGGAAAAGTTTTTACAGCAATTGGCGCATTGCAGGCAGTCCACTTTGCTGAAAGCTTCCTCGTGGAATCCGGGTAATTGCCGCAACACCGTATTCTTATCGGCCCGGTGCAGGTATTGCTTGTATAGCTTTTGCCTTTCCTTGGATTTTTTCTCCCAGTTTTGAAGCCTGTTCTCCGCCATTTGGCAAAGAACGGTATTTCACGGCTTATCCCCAGCTTCCGGAAGGCCCCTTTTTTCTCATGGTCCTGTCGTAACTTTGCGGGGCTAAAAGCCGAACCTTCATTCCCGGTCGAATAAATCAGCCTTACTACCGTATTCCTGACCATTCCGCCGGTTTGACTGCCTGACCGGTGCCGGGTTACAGATATCCAGGCGTATGTTGTAGTAAGCCCGAAGCTAACAGCAGCGAGCTGCGAGACCAACAGTACGATAACTAACTTTAGGTCCCGGAGCTCACAGCTTTTTGATAGCGAGATTCCGAATTTAAAACAACAATAGTTTTCAGAACCTATATTTTATTACATATGAACCTGACTGCAAAGCAATCCAATGAATTCGTAACCCGGCATATCGGTCCCCGTGAAACGGATACCCCTTCCATGCTGAAAACGATCGGCGAAACCAGTTTGTCCGCTTTAATTGACAAAACCGTTCCCGCGGGTATCCGGATGGCGAAGCCGCTGAATATCCCACCGGCCATGAGTGAACACAAGTACCTGAAACATATCGCGGAAGTGGCGCAGAAAAACAAATGCTTCAGCAACTATATCGGGCAGGGTTATTACGATACCATCATTCCTTCGGTGATCCTCCGGAATGTTTTTGAAAACCCGGGATGGTACACCCAGTACACACCCTACCAGGCTGAAATTTCACAGGGACGTCTCGAAAGCCTGCTGAATTTCCAAACGATGGTGAGCGACCTGACCGCTTTACCTGTGGCCAATGCTTCCCTGCTGGATGAAGCCACGGCCGCGGCTGAATCAATGACCATGTTTTTCCATGCCCTGAACAAGCAGGAACCCATTGAAAGACCCCGGTTCTTTGTGGACAAAGAAATCTTTCCGCAAACCATTGATGTATTGAAAACAAGGGCCCTGCCGGTGGGTATTGAGATCGTGGAAGGAGATTATAAAAGCGCGGCTATCGATGCTTCCTATTTCGGGGCCATTGTGCAATATCCCAATAATAAGGGATCGGTTGAGGATTACCGTCAGTTTATCCAAACGGTACACCATGCCGGCGCTTTCGTGGTAATGGCCACGGACCTGCTGGCCCTGACCCTGCTTACCCCTCCCGGTGAACTGGGTGCCGATGTGGCCATCGGTTCCGCCCAGCGTTTTGGTGTTCCCCTCGGGTATGGGGGGCCACATGCCGCTTTCTTTGCCACCCGGGAAGATTTCAAACGCAGTATGCCCGGCCGCATCATCGGTATCAGTATCGACGCCCAGGGCAACCGCGCTTTGCGTATGGCCCTGCAGACCCGCGAACAGCATATCAAACGGGAAAAAGCAACGTCAAATATTTGTACCGCACAGGCCCTGCTGGCCAATATGGCGGCGATGTACGCGGTGTATCATGGCCCTGACGGGCTGAAGAATATCGCCAAACGCGTGGCCCTGTACACCCAAACCGTAGCCGAAGCCATTGAAGAAAGAGGGTTTGAACTGGTATCCGGGCATTTCTTTGATACCATCGTGGTAAAAACGGATAAACCGGCTGCCATCCGGGAAAAAGCGGAACGCCAGCAGATCAACCTCCGTTATACCGATGCCGGTCATATCGGGATTTCCCTCGATGAAACCACCGATGTATCCGACCTGTTTGACCTGATCAATTGCTTTGAAAACGATAAGGATCCTGTGGCGTTTGCCATTGACCAGGATGGCGAACTGGAGCATATCCCCACGGCCCTGACCCGTACTTCGCATTTCCTAACGCACCCGGTTTTCAATACGTATAAAAGCGAAAGCCAGATGATGCGTTATATCAAATACCTCGAGAACAAGGATCTTTCCCTGAATACTTCCATGATCTCCCTCGGCAGCTGCACCATGAAGCTGAATGCCGCCACCGAGATGATGCCCCTGAGCTCGGCCCAATGGAACCGGATTCATCCCTTTGCCCCCGCTTCCCAAACCGGAGGGTACCGGTTTATCATCGATGAACTCAGCAAATACCTTTGTGAGATCACCGCCTTTGATGCCTGCAGCCTGCAGCCCAACAGCGGCGCCCAGGGAGAATACACGGGCCTGCTCACCATCCGTGCTTTCCATGAAGCCAATGGCGAAGCGCACCGCGATGTGATGCTGATCCCCATTTCCGCCCACGGTACCAATCCCGCTTCCGCAGTAATGGCCGGTATGAAAGTGGTGGTGGTGAAAGCGCTGGAGAACGGGTATATCGATGTGGAAGACCTGAAAGCGAAAGCCGAACAATACAGCAAGGAACTGGCGGGGATCATGATCACCTATCCCAGTACTTATGGGATCTACGAAGAAACAGTGAAGGACATCACCGGTATCATCCACCAGCACGGCGGCCAGGTTTATATGGACGGCGCGAATATGAATGCGCAGGTGGGACTCACCGCTCCCGGCCTGATCGGCGCGGATGTTTGTCACCTGAACCTCCACAAGACCTTTGCCATCCCGCATGGTGGCGGTGGTCCCGGCGTGGGTCCTATTTGTGTGAAAGCTCACCTGGCCAAACACCTGCCGGGTCATGTGAACAATGGCGGCAACAACGCGGTAGCAGCGGCGCCGTTCGGATCAGCTTCCATCCTGCTGATCTCCTATGGCTATATCCGCCTCCTGGGTGCGGAAGGACTGAAAGCCGCAACCGAATACGCAATCCTGAATGCAAACTATATGCGGGCAAGACTGGCCGGCCATTATGATATCCTGTACACCAATAACAGCGGCCAGTGCGCCCACGAGTTTATCGTGGACCTGCACCCCTTTAAAAAATCCGCCGGGATTGAAGCCGAAGATGTGGCCAAGCGCCTGATGGATTATGGGTTCCATGCCCCCACCCTGAGTTTCCCGGTACATGGTACGATCATGATCGAGCCAACGGAAAGCGAGGATAAAGCCGAGCTGGACCGTTTCTGTGATGCCCTGCTTTCCATTCACGATGAGATCAAAGCCATTGAGACCGGCAAAGCGGATAAGACAGACAACCTGCTGAAGAATGCTCCGCATACGCAGTTTATGCTGACTGCGGATGAATGGACACACAGCTATTCCCGGCAGGAAGCGGCCTTTCCCCTGCCCTATGTGGCACAACATAAATTCTGGCCCTCTATTGCCCGGGTGAATAATACCTACGGGGACCGGAACCTGGTTTGTTTGTGCGAGCCGGTGGAGAGTTATATGGTAGCGGAAGCTTGAGGTTAGTTAGTCGGCAGCCTGCAGTTCGCAGTCTGTAGTCAACATAGACACTGCCTTCGAATGATGCAGGTTTTTTACTGATTGGCCTGGCAGGATAAAGTAAGAGATTCCTGTGATATAAAAATTGAAAAGACAAGTTAATGTAGTTGATGTACTATTCTGTAGCCCGGCTTTACCCGTCCCGGCCATCCGGGATTCGTCCGGCCGAACCGCAGATTATAAGCGAACGGAACGATCAGTACATATTCTTCAGCCAGTATAGCAGAAACCCCAATGTTGGGCGAAGTTTTTAGAAATTCACATTATTCGCAAGTGTGTTATAAAATTTAATGTTGTACTGCAATTGTGAAGAAAGTGTATTGAATTTTATTTCAATCACTTTATAATGTTGGACGAGTTGTGTTATCAGCATACACGTCATCAGTTTGGAGTAATCCAAATCAAGTATGCAATCTTCTTTGGCCGACGAATAAGCTAAACTCTGTCCACTTAATTGTATTGCGCTGATTCCTTCTGCATGGGAGTAAGCACTCCAATGATAATACATTTTTGAGAACGCATGATTTTCTTTAAATCCGGTTTCTGATAATATTTTTGACCAGTTAGTAAAAAGTTTTCCGTTTCCCTCTGATAACAATTTCTCTTGTTGTTTGGCAGAAAGAAGATTGAATGAGGAAAGGCTTTGCATCCTCAGTTTCAGTTTTTCTATATCATCTTTATCTTTCAGTTTTTGATTCTTTCCAATTTTGGTTCTGACAGGAAAATTCTGTCGCTGCATTAGGCTGGCGCATACCCACGCTGTGTAACGAAGTTCTTTTTCGTCGTCGCTTTTTGGATTGACATAAATATAGTAATACATAAGAAGCGTTTCTAATTGTGATCGCAATACGACTTTTGCGGATGCTTTGTCAATTATTTTGCTGCCCGAAATTTCATTGGGATAGTATTTGGATGTCAAGGTTAAGCCACTGAGAATGTCATGGACTGTCAAACCATGAAAAACAAATTTCAATAGGAGCGTTTCCGAGTATTTTTCCCAAGATTTAATTTGAGTATTTGATTCTTTAAGGGTTTCATTAAGATAGATAAGTGTGTCAACTAGCTCGTGATGTTCATTTAGGTGTTGTTCAAACGTTTTACTAGCATTTTCTTGAGCGAAACGGATTGCTCTAATATCTTCATTTGATAGTGCCATAGGTGATGATAAAATTTCGCCCAACGAACAGGGCTTTATGCAGGTTGGGAAATAGCATTCCGCCTGCCCATAACCGCTACTGATGGAAAATATATTGATGAAGTTATGTACAAAAGCTGATAGTTATTCATTGGCTAGAACTCAAGCTGGAATTTGCAATTAGCCGATGTTGAAAAGTCACGCCCAACTTGCATAAAACCCAATGTTGTAGGCAGTTTATAACGAACTTAAAAATCCTTGCCACAATCACACTCGATAATAAAGTCAGGTTTATAGAAGTTCATAAACTTAGCTACTGCTTCTAAAGTTTCTGTGTATTTAAAATTCAAAGATTTTTTTATCAAGTTATCATACCATAAGACATTGTCTTTTTTAGGCTTTGTATGAATTATATCATTCCTAAATTCTTTTAAGTTCCAAATGTGTTGATTTACTGGTGTATCCTTATCGAAAAAACCTTTACCCTTTGCATCTTTTAAAACCTCCTTGATTTTAGTTTTAAAATCAATGTTGTCTTGGATTTGGTTTTTGTCAAATGACTCTGTTTTGGAAGGCAGTTTTCTTATGAAAATGTAGTCGTCAGGAATTAATTGATTTGTGAATGACTCTATTGAAGTGAAAAGATATATTACAAAGCTGCTGGTTTCACCATAGAATTCATAGATTTCATTTATCGCAGATTCGCTGAGCTGTTCATTAAAGTCTAACTTTTTAAGTAATTTTTCTCTGGCAGCATTTATTCTTACGACACTAATTTGAGCATTGTGAAAGTAAATAAGAGTTGGGTCTGGAACTGGAAAAACAAAATTTTTATTGTTCACTTTATGTACAAACCCACCATAAACATTTTTTGTGTCGGTAATAAGCAAGATGATTCTGTTCTTTTGTCCGTCAAGATTTTTATGATCAAATTCTTTTGTGATTTTGAATCCTTCCAAACCCTGTTTTTCGATTAACTCATTTTCGTCTTTAAATTCAAGTAAAAACCTCTTTTTAATATGTTTCATAACACGAAGGGTCTAAATAATTGCGTGCAACAAATAAATTTACGCTATTACAAACATATCCCAAAAAAAAGCCCCTCTTAAAAACCAATAAGTTAACCATAAACATTCATTGTTGTTGCCGGGACAATCCAGTCAAATTTTCCCTGTAAAAAAAAGGCCGCCCTTTCAGGCAGCCTCTTCCCATTTTTACTTTTGCATTTTTACTTCCTAAAACCTCCTCCTCCCGTTTCCACTCCCCCGCTCATTCCCGCCCTGCTGCGGACGAAAACCACGGTCGTTGTTCCCGCTTCTTTCCTGGCGTCTTTCAAACTGCCGGGGTTCTGCCGGAGCCCGGCGTTCTAGCTGCGGAGCCTGCCGCTGCGGACGATTGCCGCCTCCCATTTCGGTACGGCGCCCGGCAGGGTTGTTTATGCCTCCGCCATTGTCATTGCGGCGTTCAAAATGGCGGTTGTCATTATTCCTGTTTCCTCCGTTATTCATATCCCGCCGGGGCTGTTCATTGCCATTGCGGGGACTGTAACCGCGGTTGCCGTTGCCACCGTTATTATCGTTGCGGTCGAAACGACGGCGATCCGGCTGGTTATTATTCCTGTTACCCTGCGGTTGCTGGTTACCGTTGTCATCCCTCCTGATTACCCGGTTGTCCATACGGTCCCTGTTATCGGGACGCCCGCCCCGGTTCTCAAATCCACGGCGCGTATTGGGGTTGCCGTTTTCATTCCGGCCAAAGCCGTTATTGCCCCGGTTGCCGCTTTCCGAACGACCGAAACCGTTACCATTATTTCCCCGGTTGCCGCGGAATCCATTGTTGCGGTCATAGCGCTCAAAATGCCGGGGTGCAAAATCACGGCCTTCCTCCCGCCGCACATTGGGGCGATACATCCTGACTTCATTGTCGCGGAAATAAGTACGGCCCGGTGAATAACTGTCGCGGAAGCGCACCGCTGTGATGCGGCCGCAATAGCGCTCGGCCTCATAACGACGGGGACCTGAACGATAACCCCAGCGGCCACCGATATTGAAATTGATCACGGTTGTAACACGGAAGATGGAAGAATTGCGGCGGTAGTCCACACAGTAATCCCTTACCCGGGGATAGAGGATATAACGCCTCGGGGTAAAGCACCAGAAATCATACGGCGGTGCATAACTGCCCATGTTGAAGTTGATATTGATGTTAATACCCGGGCGGATCGGCGCCCAGCCATAGTAATCCCCGCCATCCCGCCAGGCCACCCAGGCTGGCGACCAATCATAACCGGGTACCCAGAACCAGCCATAATAGGGATCCTGGTCCCAGCGCCCATAGTGAAAAGGCGCCCAGCCCCAGTCATAATCGGACACCCACATCCATTCCGCATCTTCGGTCCACACCCAGTGCCCTTCGGTACTGTATGGACGAAAATCGGGACCGGCATCGGGTATCCAGACATAACCATAGTCCGGGTTGTCCACCCAACGGCCATAGGGACTCAACTGGTCATAGAAGTCCTGGTAGGAGACTTCGCGGTCACGGTCATAATCGTCACCCTGGGCAAGGACGGACTGAAAGACCGAACTGCCCAACACCATACCCAGTGCCAGGGCAGCCCATTTAAAAGTTCGTTTCATTGTCTTTTGTTTTTAGTAGTAAATCGCATCATGCAAAAAATTGTTTACTGGTTTTCTGAACTCTTACTCTTTGTCAGACGCTAATCCTGTGCCTGATAGCCGTTTTAGCGGCGGATGCCGGGTATTTTCACAAAACATTTTATAATGCTTTCCAAACAACTCCGTTGCGATAACGGTAAGCACCGGTACTCCGGGCCGGGTACTAAAAAAGGCTGTCTCATTGCTGAGCAGCCTGAACTTTTTCATTCTTGTGCAGATTTTTTATTTGCTATACCTTGTACTTACCAAGTCCCAGTTCACCAGCTTCCACCAGGCGGCGATATAATCCGGTCTCCGGTTCTGGTATTTCAAATAGTAGGCGTGTTCCCATACGTCCAGCCCCAGTAACGGGGTGCCTTTGAGCTCACTGGTATCCATCAGCGGGTTGTCCTGGTTGGGGGTGGAACCGATTACCAGTTTGGAATCCTTGTTCAGTACCAGCCAGGCCCAGCCGGAGCCGAAGCGATTTTTCCCGGCATCGGTAAACTGGGTTTTAAACGCATCAAAGGAACCAAAATCTTTTATGATCGCATCGGCGAGGGCGCCCTGCGGGGCATTGGTATCCGAAACGGCCCGCATGCTTTTCCAGAAGAATTCATGATTGTAATGACCACCGCCGTTGTTGCGCATTTTAGCAGAGAATTTGGAAATCCGGCCCAGCAGGGATACTAATTTTTCCTTCCCGGTATCCACTCCCTCCGCTTTAACCGCTTCGGCCAGGTTTTTAGCATAAGCAGCCGCATGCCTGGAATAATGGATCTCCATGGTCATGGCATCAATCACCGGCTCCAGGGCCGTGTAGGCATAGCCAAGGGGTTGCTGTTCATACGGAATATCTTCCCCAAAAGGAGCGTTTCCGTTAATCACAGGATTCCCGGCTGCGATCGAAGGCAGCACGGTCAGGGAAAGACCGGCAGCCAGCCCGGCTTTACCGGTTGTTTTGATAAAATCGCGCCGGCTGTTTGATAATTTTTTATTCATGGTTTATTTTTTTCTGAATGATTTGCTTAATACAAATGTGATGAAATTCGAACCTGCTCACCGTAGCTTTGAGCTCCCGGCTTCCCAAAGAATCCGACAGCCCATCCATTTCCCGATTGTCTCTTAGAAGCCCCCCCTTTTTGATTATCAATAATGCCACCCTTTCAGGGTTTATTCCTTTCTGCCCATTCATTCTATAATAATTTCAGCCCTTCGGGCTTTGCTTGCTCCCAACTCCCGACTACCGACGCTCAACTACCGACTACACTCTAACAACTCTCTAAAACTACTCCAAATTTCCCAGTAAGACCGTTTTGCCCCCCGGGAGGTTGTATATTTCAAAAAATACAGCACCCGCGTATCTTCGCAAACAACATGCCGGTCAAGGATTATTTTACCATACTGGAACTGGAACCCTCCGCTTCTCTCCCCGAGATCAGGAAAGCCTACCGGAAGCTGGCCCAGCTCCACCACCCTGACAAAACGGGGAATGAACCTTATTCCGCAGCCCGTTTCGCCGAAATCAAAGAAGCGTATGAAATACTGACCGACCCGAACAAAAAAGAACATTACCTGCAGCAAAGATGGTACCAGCAAAGTACAGGCAACCGGAAAACACAACCCCTTATCACCCCTGTAGCTATGCTGAAGCAGGTGCTGGAACTGGAACGGTATGTCTCGCGCCTGGATACATTCCGCATGGACCGGGAAGGGTTAGTGCAGTATATGCTGGAGCTTTTTGCCGATGAGACGCTGGAAAAACTCCGGGCCTTCAAGGAAACGGAAACGGTGCATGCCATCCTCGATACAATGCTCCGGGCCATGAAACCCCTGAAACCGCATCAGGCGGCACAAGTGACTGCACAACTTCAAAAAATGGCACCCGCTGATCCCTATCTTAGCTCAAGGTTGGACGATTTTCTCCATCGTGCCAAAAAGAGTGCCCGACAGGAAAAATACGGGGTTGTCCTGGCCCTGGTCATTACCCTCCTTATTTGCCTCATAATTTATCTTCTTGGCCGGTAAACATATCTTTGCGCCATGCACTATGTTTCTGTCGAGGGCTTGACCAAGAGTTACGGCATACAGCCCCTGTTTTCGGATATTTCCTTTCATATAGAAGAAGGCGACAAAATAGCCCTGGTGGCCCGTAACGGTACGGGGAAAACCACCCTGCTCCGGATCCTGGCCGGAAAAGAGATCGCGGATGAGGGCAAGGTCTGGATCAATAAGGAAGTGGATGTGGTCCTGTTTGAACAGGATCCCTTCTTTATCGAGGAAAAAACGGTATCGGACAATATTTTTTTTCACAACCACCCGGTGATCAATGCCATCAAGGAATTTGAAGCGGTGAGTGAGACGGAAAACACCGGGCTGCTCAACGCCGCCATTGTAAAAATGGATGAACTGGGCGCCTGGGATTTTGACTCCAAAGTAAAACAGGTACTGGGCAAACTGAATATCCACAACCTGAATCAGCCGGTGAATACACTCAGTGGCGGCCAGCGGAAAAGAGTGGCCCTGGCCAAAACGCTTATTGACATCGGTTTTGAGCATAAACATGTATTGCTGATTATGGACGAACCCACCAACCACCTGGATGTGGACATGGTGGAATGGCTGGAACATTACCTGGATAAAGAAAATATAACCTTGTTGCTGGTGACCCACGACCGGTATTTTCTCGACGCGGTCTGTGAAGAGATCTGGGAACTGGATGGCAGTACGATGTATGTGTTTAAAGGGGATTATGCCAATTACCTGGAAAAAAAAGCCGCGCGGGCCGAGAGCGAAGCAGCCAGTATTGACAAAGCCCGTAATCTTTACCGCAAGGAACTGGAATGGATGCGCAAACAACCAAAAGCACGTACCACCAAGAGCAAGAGCCGCCAGGATAATTTTTACGAAGTGGAGAAAAAAGCGAAACAGCAAGTCCTGGATGAGCAGCTGCAGCTCGACATGAAGATGAGCCGGCTGGGGGGTAAAGTGATCGAACTGAAGAAAGTGTACAAGTCCTATGGAGAGAAAGTAATCCTGAAGGGATTTGATTATACATTCAAAAAAGGAGAACGCATCGGCGTGGTAGGCCGGAATGGCGTGGGCAAATCCACTTTTATTAATATCCTGCAGGGAATTGAAAAAGCGGACAGCGGTAAGATCAATACCGGCGACACGGTCGTCTTCGGGAATTACTCACAGATGGGACTGGAGATCAAAGAAGATATGCGGGTAATCGAATACGTGAAAAACATGGCGGAAAATTTTCCACTGGCCAGCGGCGGCTCCCTCAGTGCGGCCCAGTTTCTCCAGTTGTTTTTATTTGACCCCGATAAACAATATACCTATATCAGTAAACTGAGCGGCGGGGAAAAAAGAAGACTGCATTTGTTATCCATTTTATTCCGCAATCCCAATTTCCTGATTTTGGATGAGCCCACGAATGACCTGGACCTGCCCACCCTGGGTGTACTGGAGAATTTCTTAAGTGAATTCCCCGGCTGCCTGCTGATCGTTTCTCACGACCGCTATTTTATGGACCGGCTGGTGGACCATTTGTTTGTATTTGAGGGCGACGGGGTGATCCGGGATTTCCCGGGTAATTATTCCCAGTACCGGAACGAAGTGACCGAACCCAGTGAAAAGAAAGAGAGCAAGCCGGTTTCACTACAGGCAAACCCTACCCCCCCTGTAAAAAAACAACCCAGCTATAAAGAGAAACGCGAATTTGAACTGCTGGAAAAAGAGATCCGTGACCTGAGTAAGGAAAAGGAGACCATCACGGAAAAGCTGAACAGCGGGTCCACTCCCTTTGATGAACTGCAGCAATTATCGCTGCGTATCGGGAAAGTGACACAGTTGCTGGATGATAAAGAAATGCGGTGGCTGGAGCTGAGTGAAATCATGTAAGAGAAGCATCGGGTTTCGCGCTACGAGTTTCGAGCCTGTAATGGGTAACTGAACTATAGGTCTCGCAACTCGCAACTTGTAGCTCGAAGCTTAAACCAGTTCATCAATTCTTTTGAATAAACTCCTCATACGCTCTCCTCCCATAATACTCATACCCCTTACCTTCTCTCCGCGTCCCCATCAGCACGGAATGTATGAAGCCGTTCAACTCTACCTGCTGGGTATGGTAAATGCCGCTGTCGGGATTGGGTTTGAAGAGGAACTGAATGCGGCGGGTGGATTCTTTGTAAAGGATGAGGCTGTCGGTGATTGTTTGGTAAAAGTTCCACAACCCGGATAATTGTTGTTTCATCAGGTGACTGCGATACCATGTACCGCCTGTATCAGATACGATCCGTTTTCCCTGGTAGAGGGCGGCGGCGTCATTGTAGGCAAAGACCGTGAGAAAACTTTTTCTATTGTTCTGCAGCCATTTCAGCAGGATCGTTCCATAATCAGTGGTATACCCGTAATCACTGTCAAGAAAACTGATGCGTGTTACATAACGGGGAATTTTCCGAAGCGCCTCCATATACCCGAAAATAAAACTACCACCACCACTGTGTCCGTTCAGGTGTACGTTTACTTTCCTTTTGTGAAACAGGGAGCGCAGGGTATCAACGATAAGCGGGATGATGATTTCGTAATCAGCGTGTGCCCGTTTCCAGGCCGGCCAGCTTTTCAGATCATTTTCCAGATAGGCCACCACATAGTTTTTATGCCGGTATTGTTTCCGGATAAAGGCCGTTTGCGCCCGGATATGCTGAATATTGTAATGCCAGTCATCACCCGGAGCAGGCTTCTTTCCCATCGTCCATTCAGTACTGTTACCGTTAGGAAGGGCATATAAAATGAGTTCTACCGGGCCGGTAAAATGAAGCCGCCTGGGCCTGTCGAGCGTGATTTTCACGCCGGGACTTATCCGAAAAGAGTCAATTTCCTGACTTTTAACAAGCTGTGGATAAACCATCAATAACAAGTATAGCCTGATAATTATCAGTCGCATAGCTGATTAAAGATAGGCAATTAGCTGATTCTCACTCAAATCGTAGTTTTCCTAATCAAAAATTCCGGCCGGGTTCTTGCAGGAAATAAAACAGAGTTCTACTTTTGCGGTAACTCCACTTAATTCGTTATCCTTTCGAATACCTTATCCAGTCCCCGGAAAACCTGGTTCGTATTTTTTAAAAAAATTTAAAAATCAGGTTATGAAGAAAATTAAACTCTTGATGAAAAATGAGGATGTACAAGCCCGTCTGGTAATCGGTGGTTTCATCGTTACTTTCACACTGCTGGCTATATTCTTCCTCAACAGCTAAATGACTGAACAGTACTGAAGACTCTTGTACATTTCCAGGAGCCAGGCAAATTCCTTCTCACAGGGGGTATTATATTTTTTGCCTGACTCTTTCCAGGAGTTCCTCCGTGGAAATATTTTCCATACACTTAAAGTGACCCAGGGGGCATTTATTAAACCCGATCTTGGAACAGGGCCGGCACCAGGTCTTTGTTTGCAGGGCCAGTGAAGTCATGGAAAAATCCCCGTAATAAGGGGTCATCCCAAATGCGGGCACGGTATTTCCCCAGAGCGAGATGATGGTTTTTTTATAGGCCGCCGCGATATGCATGAGCCCGGTATCATTGCTGATCACCAGCCTGGCTTTGCGTACGAGGTCAGCACTTTCATTCAGTTTGAATTTGCCGCAGGCATTGTACACTTTGATATCATCCACTGAAGCGATCTCATCACCATTCGCCCGGTCTTCCGGTCCGCCCAGCAGGATCACCGGGTGCTTCAGCTGCTCACAAAACTCCTTCCACTTATGTACCGGCCAGCGCTTGGTGCCATGGGCCGCCCCGATCACACAGGCAATATAACCGGCAGCATGGGAAACCGGGATGTCTTCCTGCCGGGTTTCTTCTTCTTTCGAAATAAAGTAATCAAGGCCCTTCCCGTCATTCTTTACACCGAAGGATTCCACGGTTTTCATATACCGGTCCACGATATGCAGTTTGGGCAGGATATTTATTTTCAGCGCGGTGAGGAAATATTTTTCAATGTTCAGCTTGTAAAAAGAATATGATTTCTTTTTCAGGGCATGCTTCAGCCGCAGTGTTTTGCTGTTGTGGTGCAGGTCGATGATATAATCATAGTCTTCGGTCTTCAGTTCCTCGGTCATCAGTTCCCGGCTATGGGCCAGAACATGGATCTTATCTATATACGGATTGTGGGCCACCACGGGCAGGAATTTATCCCGGACCAGGAAATGCACTTCCGCTCCCGGCACCTGTTGCTTCAGGCAACGGATAACGGGGGTGGTGAGAACGATATCCCCGATAGAAGAAAAACGTATGATAAGAAATTTTGCCACGGTGATAGATCAGGGAAGCATTTCTTCCGGCTCGGTATAGTTTAAATCTTTATGAAAGGTTTCTTCTGTAAAATAGGCCGCAATGATCGTTATCGCCATTACAATACTGCCTGTTACCATGGCACTTTTTACAAAGGACCACCCGATGCTGTTCTGGAACAGGTTCACAAATAGCAGGTTGATCAGCGGCAGGGAACCTCTTACCATATTCGGAATAGTAGTGGCGGCTGTTGCCCGGAGATTGGTACCGAACTGCTCCGCACCCATCGTGACAAAAATCGCCCAAAAACCGGTGCTAAAGCCCAGCATGGCACATACCACATACATGGTTGTGTCGTTCCTGATCAGCCCGCTGAAAAAACAGATCCCCGAGATCACCGCGAAAAAATAAAACAGGTACAAGGCTTTTTTCCGGCTTTGAAAATACTGGCTGATAAAGCCGACCAGGATATCCCCGGCCGCAATCGCCGCATAGGCATACATGATGGCACGGCCTGACTCAATATGATTTTCCCCGTAAAACTCGGTGGCGAACCGGTTGCTGAGGTTGACCAGGATCCCAATAACAAACCAGGTTGGCAACCCGATCAGTATCGCGAGAATATATTTCCGGAAACGCCGGGCATTGTTAAAAAACAAAAGCAGGTTTCCCCGTGAGATCCCTTTTTGTTTTACTTCCTTAAACATACCGCTTTCGGCAACAGAGATCCGCAATACCAGGAGCAGGATTCCCAGGCCGGCTCCTATTTTGTAACAGAGGCGCCAGTTACCGGTAAACTTATACGTAAAATAAGCTGCTACGGCCCCAAACAGGCCGATACCGGCGACCAGGGATGTACCGATACCCCTTTTATTTTTCGGCAGCAATTCACTTACCAGGGTAATACCCGCGCCCAGCTCCCCTGCCAGTCCTACCCCCGCGGCAAACCGGGCATACGAATATTGTTCAACCGTCTCTACAAATCCAGTAAAAAAATTGGCGATGGAATACAAAATGATCGAACCAAAGAGTACGCTCAGGCGCCCTTTTTTATCGCCCATGATACCCCAGATAATACCCCCGATCAGCAGGCCCCACATCTGCCAGTTAATGACATTGGTGCTGGCGGCGATCACTTCTTTCTTGTTAGTCACGTCCACTCCCAGCCCAGCGAGACTGGGTTCCCGTACAATGGTAAATAATAACAGATCGTAGATATCCACGAAATAGCCGAGGGCGGCTACGATCACCGCAATGTTGAATATGCTTGCCGGTTTGGCCTGGTTCATACAGTTCGTTAGTTGGTTTCTGTGGGTGGTTTAGTCCCTGCCCTGGGCTTGGGTTTTGAAAGCATTTTCAGGATCACCGGCGCCGTGGTCACCAGTACAATAACGAGTACAATGATCTCAAGGTGCTGCTTCAGGTCAAATT
Organism: Sphingobacteriales bacterium; assembly: GCA_016192105.1. Classification (GTDB taxonomy): domain Bacteria; phylum Bacteroidota; class Bacteroidia; order Chitinophagales; family Chitinophagaceae; genus JJ008. The sequence goes on from JACPUV010000034.1 coordinate 38,131, forward strand.
GAAACAGGTCCCATACCCATTTTTGCAGGTAGAACCCGCCAAATATCATGGCAAATACCCAGGCAATACAACCGACCACGTTGAAAAAGTGGAACTTTTTACGGTCCATCTCCACGATACCGGCCACAATTGGAGCGAAGGTCCGGATGATCGGCAGGAACCGTGCCCCGATCACGGCCAGCCCGCCGTGCTTCTCATAAAAATCATGGGCCTGGTACAGGTATTTCTTTTTGAACAGGAAACGGTCGCGCCAGTGATACATGGCGGGACCCACTTTGCGGCCTGTCCAGTACCCTACCATATTCCCCAATATACCTGCCGCCGAGATCAGCCCTACAAGCACGACTAAGTCCAGCAAAGGAGGATAATTATAATCCAGTCCGAACAGTTTCAGGAACTGGTACCCGAGCCCCGGGCCTGTTTCACCTGCCGCGGTTTTGATCTCATGCGCAAAAATACCGGAGACAAACAGCAGGGAATCTCCCGGGAGAAAGAACCCGATAAACAACCCTGTTTCGGCAAATACCACAAATAACAATAACCACAGTCCGCCGTTCTCCACATACCATTGCGGCTGCAAGAGCTGGGTCCAGTGAAACGCATCCAGTAAAAACATAATCAGTCCTGTTTATAAAAATTTTTAATGATGGGGATGCTGGTGACCGGTATGTTCCAGTTCGCCCTCCCATTTACTCACCGCGGCCGTGGCCAGCGCATTTCCCAGCACATTGGTCATGGTCCGGCCCATATCGCAAAACACATCGATGGCCAAAATTAAGGCAACCCCGTCTTTGGGGATCCCAAACATTTCACCCGTGGCCAGTACCACGACCAGTGAGGCCCTGGGCACCCCGGCTATCCCCTTGCTGGTGACAAGGAACACCAGCAGCATGACCACCTGCTGCCATACATCCCCGGTAATGGAAGTGATCCCATAAGCCTGGGCGATAAACATGCTGGCAAAGGTCATATACATCATGCTCCCGTCGAGGTTAAAGGAATACCCCAGGGGCAATACAAAGGACACGATCTTATCCCTGCAGCCAAAGCGTTCCATCTCTTCCACGAGTTTGGGATACACGGCCTCACTGCTGGCCGTATTGAAGGCAATGGCCATCGGGCTGGCAATGCGGCGCAACAAATGCGGCAGGCGGTTTTTTAAAATAAAATAACCCACGATCAGCATCAGCAGCCAGAGCAGGAGCAGGCCGATATAGAATTCCCCCACATACATGCCGAAAGTGGACAGGATCCCTAACCCGTTTTTTGCAATGGCGGAGGCCATGGCGCCAAATACCCCCAGCGGAGCCATGTACATCACATACCCCACCATTTTCAACATCACGTGTCCCAGCGTATCGAAGGCATGAATGATGGTCTCCCCTCTTTTACCCAGGGCGGTAAGGGCGATGCCGAAGAAGATGGAGAACACCACCAGTTGCAGGATCTCATTGGTGGCCATCGCTTCCACTACGCTCTTGGGCACCACATGCTCTACAAATTTTGCCAGGGAAAATCCCTTCGATTTATCCACGAGGTCCGCAATGGCAGATTTGTCCACATGGCTCACATCCACTCCTACACCGGGTTTGAAAAAAGTCACCAGTACCAGCCCCAGCACCAGGGAGATCAGGGAGGCGGAAATAAACCAGAGCATGGCTTTTCCGCCCACGCGGCCCACGGTTTTCAGGTCACCCAGTTTGGCGATCCCCACCACCAGGGTGCAGAACACAATGGGGGCAATGATCATCTGCACCAGGCGGAGAAAGATCGTGGTAAGCAGCTTTACATTCTCCGAAAATGATTTGATTGTATCAGCGGAATAATTTGCGTTCACATAATAACCGGCCAGCACACCCACGATCATCGCAATAAAAATATACAGGGTCAGTTTATTCGCATTCGACATAGTCCAACTATTAGTATAAGAATGTCCGAAAATCGGGAAAAATACCCAACTGGAAAATTAAAAAAACCGCCGTTAATAACTCTTTTTTAAGCGATTAACGGGAAATCTGTATTTTACCCTTTTAACCAGGACTTCAAAACGGATTGTATGGCAGAACACGCAGGTTCATTCAAACCCACGCTGGGTCTTTTTGATGGTACGATGATTGTTGCCGGCTCCATGATCGGTTCCGGTATTTTTATCGTCAGTGCCGATATCACCCGCAATGTGGGCAGTGCGGGCTGGCTGGTCGCCGTCTGGCTGATCACCGGCTTTATGACCCTGACCGCTGCCCTCAGTTACGGGGAACTCAGCGGTATGTTTCCCAAAGCAGGGGGCCAGTATGTGTACCTGAAGGAAGCCTATAATCCCCTGATGGGATTTCTCTATGGCTGGAGTTTTTTTGCCGTGATCCAGACCGCCACGATTGCGGCGGTTGGCGTGGCTTTTTCCAAATTCCTGGCCTACCTGGTACCCGAACTCGGGAATAATTATTTCCTGTTTGATGCCGGTATCATCAAAGTATATTCAGGGCAACTGGTATCTATCGCGATCATCTGCCTGCTGACCTTTATCAATTCAAAAGGCGTTAAGGAAGGAAAGTTCATTCAGACCCTCTTTACTTCAGCCAAACTATTCGCACTCTTCGGGCTGATCGCATTCGGTTTCCTCCTGGTACGGGAAAGTTTCTGGGCGGAGAACTGGAAAACCGGTTTTTCAGCCATGCAGGATTTCGGACAGAAAGACACCAGCGGGCAATTGCATCCTGTTGCCTGGACCGGCATTTCCGGTTCGGCCCTGATGGGCGCCATTGCGGCCGCCATGGTGGGTTCCATTTTCAGCAGCGACGCCTGGAACAATGTCACTTTTATCGCGGGAGAAATGAAGAACCCGAAAAGGAATATCGGGCTCAGCTTATTCCTGGGCACCCTGATCGTTACCATTATTTATGTATCGGCCAACCTGATGTACCTGAATGTGCTTCCCCTGAATGAACTGGCTTTCCCGGCCGATGACCGGGTGGCGGTAGCCGCGGCCAATAAGATATTCCCTTCCTTCGGCACGATCCTGATCGCCATCCTGATCATGGTCTCCACTTTTGGCTGCAACAATGGGCTGATCCTGGCGGGAGCAAGAGTATATTATACCATGGCCAAAGACGGGTTATTCTTCAAACAGGTGGGCGAGCTAAATAAAAACGCCGTTCCGCAGGTGGCATTGTGGATCCAGTGCATCGCCGCTTCCATCTGGAGCCTTAGCGGCAAATACGGCCAGTTGCTCGACATGATCTCTTTTGTGGTGGTGCTATTTTATATGCTGACCATCCTGGGCATTTTTATTCTTCGTAAAAAGAGACCGGAGGCCGAACGGCCCTACAAGGCGTTTGGATACCCGGTATTACCCATTTTGTATATCGTAATGGGCGCCGCATTCTGTGTGCTGCTGATCATTTACAAGCCGGAATATACCTGGCCGGGACTGGGTATTGTATTATTGGGAGTGCCCCTGTATTACCTGGCTATTTCCACTCAAAAGAAAGCCTGACCGTAAAAAAATAAGCCCCTGTTATTTTAACAGCAATACTTATCTTAGTCACTCACTAAAAACCAACTTATGAGTTTATTCCGGAAAAAATCACTTGATATTTTGCTGACGCAGGCAGCCGATACCGAAAAGGGCCTGAAACGCACACTGGGAGCAGGTAACCTGATCGCCCTGGGTATCGGGGCCATTATCGGTGCCGGTCTCTTTGTAAGGACCGCCGCAGCTGCCGGAGAGCATGCAGGTCCCGCGGTAACCTTATCTTTTATTGTAGCGGCAATCGGTTGCGCTTTTGCCGGTTTGTGTTATGCGGAATTTGCCTCCATCATTCCCATTGCCGGCAGCGCTTATACCTATGCGTATGCTACCATGGGTGAACTGGTGGCCTGGATCATTGGCTGGGCCCTGATCCTCGAATATGCATTGGGCGCGGCCACCGTGTCCATTGCCTGGAGTGAATTTCTGAATAAGCTGACGGGAGGCAGTATTCCCTATGAATGGTGCCACTCCCCCTTTGAATCGGCCCTGGACGCCAATAATGTACTCCACCACGGAATCATCAATGCGCCGGCCTTACTGATCCTGATTTTACTGACCCTCCTGCTGATCAAAGGCACACAGGAGTCTGCGATCGTAAATTCCATCATCGTCATTTTAAAAGTAGCGATCGTAATTGTTTTTATTGCCATCGGCTGGAGCTATATCCGGCCGGAGAATCATACTCCTTACCTGATACCCGCGACTGCACCGGATGCCCTGCAGGCGGATGGTACGATGTATTCCTATAAAAGCTTTTTCAATCACGGCTGGGGTGGTGTGCTGAAAGGAGCCGCCATCGTATTCTTCGCCTTTATTGGATTTGACGCCGTATCGACTGCCGCACAGGAAGCCAAGAATCCCAAGAAAGATATGCCGATCGGGATACTGGGTTCCTTAGCCATCTGTACGGTTTTATATATCCTGTTTTCCTGGGTACTGACCGGTGTGGCCCCCTTCACCGATTTTGTAAAAGCCGGTAAAGAAGCATCTGTGGCCTACGCGATTGAAACTTATATGTCGAAATATATGTGGTTGTCCAAACTGATCACGGTCGGCATCCTGGCCGGGTTCTCCTCCGTGATCCTGGTGATGCTGATGGGACAAAGCCGGGTATTCTATACCATGTCCACCGACGGGTTGTTGCCGAAAGTATTCTCTGCCCTGCATCCCAAATTCCGGACACCGTATAAGAGCAATATCATCCTCTTTGTCTTTGTCGGGCTTTTTGCTGCATTCGTACCCGGAAGCGTGGCAGGTGACCTGACTTCTATCGGCACGTTGCTGGCTTTTGTACTGGTATGCCTCGGGGTTTTACTCTTAAGAAGGACGGACCCCCATCTGCAACGCCCCTTCAAAACTCCCCTGGTGCCTTTAGTGCCCATTTTAGGGATGCTTGTTTGCCTGGCCATGATCATCAGCCTTTGGGGTACCACTTTATTAAGTGCCTTCCTCTGGATGATTATCGGGCTGGTTATTTATTTCGGCTACAGCCGTAAACGGAGTAAACTCGGCAAGTTTGCCGATGTGTTACCTACGGCAGATGATTTTGAGGCGAAATAAGAAATGTTTATTCATAAAAGACCGAAGAGGCTGCCCGGGAAAGGCAGCCTCTTTTTTAACTGAATGGCCCCGGCAGGCTTCGGGCCGGGAGACGGGATTTTCCAGTACTGCTTATACCCCCTGCCCTGCATCGCGAAGCCCCTGCACCGCTTTTTCAATTCCCCCTATTCCCGTAAATTTGCCTCCCGTTATCCCCGTACAAGCGCGGGATAACCATTAATTATTATGGGAAGAATATTTGAAGTCCGTAAATCGACCATGTTTGCCCGCTGGGACCGGATGGCCAAGCAGTTTACCCGTATTGGTAAGGAAATTGTAATCGCTGTAAAAGCCGGCGGGCCCGACCCCGGTACCAATGCCGCCCTCCGCCGCTGTTTCCAGAATGCCCGCAGTGTGGGGATGCCCAAGGACCGGGTGGAAGCGGCTATCAAGAGGGCCCAGGGAAAGGAACTGGTGAATTATGATGAGATCCTGTATGAAGGATATGGCCCGCATGGGGTGGCTATCCTGGTGGAAACCGCCACAGATAACCATGTACGCACCGTGGCAAATGTAAAATCCCTTTTCAATAAAGGAGGCGGAACGCTGGGTAACAGCGGCAGTGTGGCCTTCCAGTTTAAGAAGATGGGGGTGTTCAAATTAAAACCCGAAGGACTGAACGCGGAAGACATGGAACTGGAACTGATCGATTTCGGTCTTGAAGAACTGGGAGAAAGCACGGGCGAGAACGGCGAAGATATTTTAGTGGTCCGTTGCGGCTTTACCGATTTTGGCAATATGCAAAAAGCCCTGGAAGATAAAGGCATCACCCCGATCAGCGCGGAACTGGAATGGATCCCCTCCACCACCGTACCACTTACGGATACCCAGGCCGAAGACGTGAGCAAACTGATCGAGAAACTGGAGCAGGATGAGGATGTGCAGAAAGTATTCCATAACATGGGTTAGAGGGAGAAGCAAAAAGAGCCCCGATCCCGGATGCCAACTACTGTTCAACGCCAATAATCAGGATTCAAAGCCGGGCGACAGGGGTATTGGCTTACCGGCTATTTATATCGGCCATACAATTTCCCTGCTTATTTTTGGCAGATGAATACAGGCCATTCAATTGTATTATTTGACGGGGTGTGCAATCTCTGCAACCGGAGTGTGCAGTTCATTATTAAAAGAGATAAAAAAGACCGGTTTCGCTTTGCCGCCTTACAGGGAAAAACCGGGCAGGCCCTGCTGGCAAAACATGACCTGCCGTCTGATTCATTCAATTCATTTATTCTGGCTGAAGGAGACCGCATTTATACCCGTTCCACCGGCGCCCTGCAGATGCTGAAAAGACTGGGTGGCCCCTGGTCGCTTTGTTACGTGTTTATCCTTGTTCCCCGCTTTATCCGTGATGGCGTATATAATTGGGTTGCCCGCAACCGTTACCGCTGGTTCGGGAAAAAGGAAAGTTGTATGATCCCTACTCCTGCATTGAAAAATAAATTCCTGGATTAAGGCAGGGTGATAACCCCTTTCATATAAAATACGCAGGTACCCCCAATGATCACCCTTTCGGCATTCAGCTGTTCGCAATAAACCGTACCGCCCCTTTCGGATAATTGCCGGGCCAGCATTTTCTTTTTACCTGATTTTTCTGACCAGAAGGGAATCAGTTGCGAATGGGCGGAACCCGTGACGGGGTCCTCATTGATACCGGCACCCGGTGCAAAAAACCGGGAGACAAAATCAACTTCTTTGCCGGGTGCTGTGATGATCATTTTATCCACGTGCTTCTTCATCAGGGTAAAATCCGGTGCGCATTTTTTAACCGCCTCCTCATCCTGCAGCTCCACGAGCAGGTCCCGGTACCGGTACACCCCGGTTATCTCCGCCCCGTTGAGTATCCGGCTCAGTTCAGCCGGGTAATCCGCTACCCGCTCGGGTTTCCAGGAAGGAAAGTCCATCAGGAACCGGCTCTTTTCCTTCCGGATGATCAGCGGGCCGCTTTGGGAGTGAAAAACCAGTTTTCTTTTTTTCTTTTCCAGGATATCAAAAAGGATATATGCTGATGCAAGCGTGGCATGGCCACAAAGATTGATCTCCACCACGGGAGTAAACCAGCGGATATCATAATCCACTCCCTTCTTTTCGGAAGGCACAAAGAAAACAGTTTCGCTGAGGTTATTTTCGAGGGCAATTTTTTGCAGCAATTCCGTATCCAGCCATTTCTTCAATGGTATTACCGCCGCCGGGTTCCCCCCGAATAACCCGTCGGTGAACGCATCAACCTGGTAAAGCGTAAGTTTCATTAATGCTGGTTTAATTACAAGCTGCGAGCTTTGAGCTACGAACTACCGACTACTGACTCCCAAACTCCTACTCCGCCATCATCTCCCTGATCACCGCCTCAATTTCTTCCGCATTGGGTTTGCTGAAATAATCGCCGTCGCTTCCATAAGCGGGCCGGTGAGCTTTTGCAGTAATGGTACGCGGCGCCACATCGAGGTATTTGTATCCTCCCTGTTCCTCCATCACTTTATTGAACATATAGGCCGCGGCCCCCCCGGGCACATCCTCGTCAACAAAAACGATCCGGCTGGTCTTTTTCAGGGATTCGAGGATGGTATGATGAATGTCAAACGGCAGCAGGGTCTGCACATCAATCACTTCGCAACTGATGCCGAGCGTATCGAGTACCTGCACCGCTTCCTGTATGACCCGCAGCGTGGAACCATAGGACACAATGGTCATATCCGTTCCCTCGCGGAGTACTTCCGGTATCCCCAGGGGCACGGTAAACTCCATCAGGTTGGAAGGCAGTTTTTCTTTCAGGCGGTACCCATTGAGGCATTCGATCACCAGTCCCGGGTCATTGCTCCGTAACAGGGTATTATACATACCGGCTGCCTGGGTCATATTCCTCGGTACACAGATATACATACCCCGGAGGGCGTTTATGATCATTCCCATAGGAGAACCGCTGTGCCAGATTCCTTCCAGCCGGTGGCCGCGGGTGCGAACGATCAGGGGGCAGCTCTGGTGACCCCCGGTGCGGTAATGGAGGGTGGCCACATCATCGCTGAGTGGTTGCAATCCATACAGCAGGTAATCGAGGTACTGGATCTCCGCAATCGGCCTCAGCCCGCGGAGCGCCAGGCCCACTCCCTGTCCCATGATCGTGAGTTCCCGGATGCCGGTATCAAAGATCCGTTCGGCTCCGTGCTTTTGCTGCAGGCCGCTGAATCCCTGGTTCACGTCCCCGATAAAGCCGAGGTCTTCGCCGAATGCCAGCACTTTGGGGTTGGTCGTAAATAATTCATCAAAGAAGCGGTTCAGTATTTCGAAACCATTGAGCAGGGGTGCTTCGGCGGGAATCACTGCTTTTATTTCCTGTACATGCAGGGCGCTGCGGGGACCTTCACTATACAAATGTGAGTTATACAGTTTCCTGTTTTCCTCCACCAGGTCTTTATAATAATCCCGGGTCCAGAAAGCGGCATCGGATGTGCCGGCAATATTCAGCGCGGTGTACAATCCTTTCAACACATCCCGGCGGAGGGGTTCACGGTTGGCCGATAATCCGACTGCGATCTTATGGAGTTCCGTAGTATGTTCGGGCAGGGCATTGGCCATGGCATGGATCAGGTCGGTGGCCCTGGCTATCTGTTTTTTTATGGGCGTAATAAATTTGGCCCAGGCGGCAGCCTTGCTTTCCCGCACATGTTCTTTGGCTTTTTCTGCAATTTCATCCAGCTCTTCTTCACTGGCCAGGGCATTGGCGATGACCCATTCCTTCATTTTTTTGATCCCGTCCCATTCCCGCTCCCATTCCAGCCGTTCGGGGCTTTTGTAGCGTTCATGACTGCCTGAAGTGGAGTGTCCCTGGGGTTGGGTAATTTCTTCCACATGAAAAAGTACGGGGATATGCAATTCACGCGCCAGGCGGATCCCTTCTTCAAAGGCTTCACACATTCCGGCATAATCCCATCCTTTCACTTTATAAATATGGATCCCGTTTGTGCCGGCTGTTTTCCGCATTCCTTCCAGGGCATCTGAGATGGAAGCTTTAGCGGTCTGGTATTTTTTAGGAACCGAAATCCCATACCCGTCATCCCATACAAATACCGCCAGGGGTACCTGTAATACCGCTGCGGCATTGATGGTTTCCCAGAAATGCCCCTCACTGGTGGATGCGTCACCGATGGTAGTAAAGCATACTTCATTCCCATTATCGGATAATCCCCGGAATGCTTTCAGTTCTTCTACCTGGCGAAAGGCCCTTGAAGCATAGGCAAGTCCAAGGGATCGCGGCATCTGGGCGGCTGTCGGGGCCATATCACTGGCAATATTTTTTGTGGCGGCCAGTTCCATCCATTCGCCCTGCTCGTTTACATTGCGGGTAGAAAAATGACAGTTCATCTGGCGCCCGGAGCTGAAGGGCTCCCGGGATGGGTCGGGGTCCGCATACAGTTGGGCAAAGACCTGCTCGGCCGTGGTAAGCCCGATCGCGAACATAAAAGTCTGGTCCCGGTAATAACCACTCCGGTAATCCCCGGGCCGGAAGAATTTGGCCATCGCCACCTGGGCCAGTTCCTTGCCATCCCCGAAAATGCCAAACTTGGCTTTCCCGCCCAATACTTCCTTCCTGCCTAATAAACTGGTTTCCCTGCTGATACAGGCAATGCGGTAATCATTCAATACTTCTTCCCGGAAACGGTCAAAGGACAGTTTCCCGGTATCAGTCAATATGTCCGGATGGGTGTTTTCCATACAACAAAAATAGGGAGAATGCCCCCGTACAAACCCCCTGTTAAAAAATACCTGATAACCCTTGCAACCTCTCTATGACATCTGCCATCTTTCCCCTAAATTTGACACCGCTAAAACCCTCATTATGAAGAAAATCACCTTTCTTCTTTTTTGTATGTCTGCCCTTATCGCTGCCCGGGCGCAACAACCGGTCCAGAAGGAAAAGGACGAACATGACCATGAGGCTGTCATAAAACCTTCGGCAGTACCTGTGGAAGAAACCCTGAAGCTGAAAGAAACCGAATTTGATTTCAGCAAGATCCCACAGGGCAAGCCGGTGTATCATTTTTTTGAAATCACCAATATTAGTCAGCACCCGCTTAAACTGGACAATGTCCAGGCCAGTTGCGGATGCACCACACCTGAATGGAGCCGTGAACCGGTTGCCCCCGGCGCTACCGCTAAGATCCGGATCGGTTACAATGCCGCCGCCGAAGGCTTTTTTGAAAAGTACATTACGATCACGTATAACAACAGTACGCAAACGAAACAAATTAAAATAAAAGGTACGGTGTGGAAGGCCCCCGACGGGCCGGCCCCGGTTAATGCCTCTGTTGATTTATTAAAAAAACAATCTTACTAAATTTTAAAACCAATGAAAAAAATCTTCTTCCTCGCTTCCGCTTTTGTATTCACCCTCGCCGTTTCCGCCCAGGTTAAAGTGGATGAACTGATCAAAGTGAATACCGATAATCATGATTTCGGGAAAGTAAAACAGGGGGTTCCGGTCAGCTATTATTTCGAGATCAAAAATATTTCCGACAAGCCGGTAGTGGTGGAAAATACCTGGGCCAGTTGTGGCTGCACCACCCCGGAAAAAATTGTTGAGCCGATCCTGCCGGGTACCACCGTTAAATTAAAAGTGGATTACAATGCGGCAGCAGCAGGTCCGATCAATAAAGATGTTTATATTAAACTGGCCGGTATCGACCAGACCAAGACGGTAAAGATCACCGGCGAAGTGCTGACCGCCGAAGCATACGAACTCTATTTGAAGGAAAAAGGCGCGAAAGAGCAGCCCGTTAAAAAAGGTTAATTCCTTCCTTTATTATTCAGAAAGCCTTCCGGGTACCGGCAGGCTTTTTTATTGCCCTGGAAAAAAATTATCGTATAAGCATCACCGTTCCCTTCAGATCGGGCTTCCCGTCTGTGAACTGGATATAATAGACAAACACTCCCGCATCCAGGAGCTGGCCTTTGTAGCTTCCATCCCAATCCACCGAAAGCCCTTTGACCTGGTAAACCAGCTGTCCCGACCGGTTGAATACCATTACCCTGGCACCCCAGGCCGGGTCGAGGAAGGGAATGGTCCAGTGGTCATTCTTTCCATCATTATTGGGTGTAAAGGCCGTCGGTACAAATACACCGGCCACTACTTTCACATTGACAATATCCTCATTGCTACAACCAAAACCCGATACCGCGGCAAGCACATATTGCATATCCCTGTCGGCTGTTACCATCGGTTGCAGCGCGGTATCCGAACTCAGGTAATCAGGAGGTACCCAGTTATACTGCACATTTTCCCCGGTAACGGCACCCGTCAGTTGCGTATTACTATACCCGGTTACCAGGATCTTATCCGGGCCGGCGTTTACCAGCGGCCGGGGATGAGCCGTTATTTCCAGAACATTGGAAGCAATGCGGCAGGACGGGATCCCTGCATTGCCGCTTTCCGCCACGGTAAGGCGATACCCGAAATGACCGGCGGGCGTTGGGGTGCGCAGAAAGCTGAGACTGTTTGCACCGGGAATATCCGTCCAGGTCCTGCCCGTATCGGCACTCAGTTGCCATTGGTAAACCGGAACCGTAAACCCGGGAGAAACGGATGCCGAGAAATCATAAGAAGGCTGATCATAGACGCATATATCCACGGGACTGTTCAATCCCTGTATTACGGAACTCACATCGGGACCACAGGGCCGGAAAGTAATATCATCCAGCGCCAGGTCATTTCCACCGCCGCCAGGTGCATTGTTGGTCATGCGGAGTACTACATCGGCATTGCCGGGCGTGGTGGTAAAATAAAATCCGTACTGCTCCCAGGTGGGCTGGTTTGTTACAAGGATTCCCCCGGTGCTGTACTGATTCAGGATGGTGCCATCGGGTGTTTCGATCCGGAATGTAATATCCGGCTTTATTCCGCTGGGAGATAAAAGAACATTCATGATCCAGGCGGAAAATTCGTAGGTGGTATTGGGGCAAAGACTCGTAACGGTGGTTACAAAAAAATCACCGGGCTGGTAAGAGGCATTGACCAGCATATAATACCCGTTGCCCGTATGATCAGCCGCCACCGTATGCCAGGCATTCCCGAAACAACCCGTACTGAATCCGGTAATTGTATAAAATCCGTCATTGGGACAGGAAGAAGCCGTGTAGGTATAACCCGGAGCGGTAAAATTAGTGGCGGGTTTGGTTACGGATCCAAAATCCATATTTACCACCGGGTCGCCCAGGCTGCCGGTACAAAGCTGGGCCAGGGAAGGATGAGTTATTCCACCCATAAAATATAACAGGAAAAAACCTGTTAAGAAAGTTATGCGGTTTACGCTTTTCAATGGCCGGTATTTATTGAGTAAAGGTAGCTCATTACACGCTGTATTGCGGCATACACATAGTTGAAAACCATCAACTGATCAGGGGATTCAGCCGGCGGGGCGAAGCGATTTCATTTTTACGAGGGGGATTTCTATTTCCAGTGCAAAGCCATTGCCCGGGGTTGTTTCAATATTAACCGTACCACCAAAAACACCCAGCCGGCTGGCAATATTTTTAAAGCCGATGCCGTGGGTAACCTGTTTGGGATCCATCCCGTTTCCATCATCAGCGATCCGCATCAGGAACAGGTCTTTCTTGGTTGTCAGGGAAATGATCACCTGCCCGGCAGCCGCATATTTAATGATATTGGTACATTGCTCCTGCACGACCCGGTACAGGGCCAGTTTCATATCATCCGACAGCAGGTCTTCTTCAAAACTTTCATGGTTGACAAAGACATTGATCCCCGCATTCTTCAGCATGGTCTGCCCCAGGCGGGTGATCTGCTGGAACAGGTTTTCGACGGTAAGATTAGGCGTCACCAGTTCGTGGGCAATCTTCCGGTTTTCCTGGATCGCCAGGCTGATGTTTTCAATACAGGTAGGCACGAGCTCTTCTTCTCTTTCCGGAAAATCCCGTATTACGGAAAGCAATACTTTCGTCCCGACCAGGATCTGGTTTACGTTGTCGTGCAGTTCGATACCAATGGCATTTCGTTCTTTCTCCTGTCCTTTTAACATTGCTTCCGTGATCCTTTTCTGTTCCTCGATCTTGCTTTCGATCCGTTCCTGTTCCAGTCTCCGGATCTCCGAGATATCCATGTGCATGACCACCGCCCCGGTAAATTCCTTCCCTGCCAGCGGGGTCACCACGATCCTGAACCAGCGTTTCAACCGGGGCAGGTGCCAGGAATATTCGTATTCGAACTGGCTGACCTTTCCGGCAAGCACACGGTGGATACCCATCGAAATCTTCTTCCCGTCTTCTTCATTATCTCCGAATGATTGCGTGGAAATGGTGAGGTAACTGTTGCCGATCCCGTAATTCTCTCCGGAGAATCCATTTTCATCGGAAAATACTTTCCAGGCTTCATTGACTTCCACCACCACTCCCTGTGCGTTGAGGAGAGCCACACTGGCAGGCAGGGTGTTCAGGATCACGGATAACCGCTGCAGCAATAGTTGCTTCTCAATCACACTGCGCTTCAGTTCTTCTTCCGCTTCCTTGCGCTGTGTAATATCCTGCTTGGCTCCCAGCAGGCGCAGGGGAGTTCCCTGTTCATCCCGGATGATGAAGAACCGGTCATTGAGATAGGCATAGGTGCCATCGGCTTTACAGAACCGGTATTCAATACTGGACTGGGAAATGGTTGTATCGGATTTAACCCGTTCCATTTCCGCCAGGACCCTTTCTTTATCGGCCGGGTGCAGCCTGGATTCCCAGAAATCCGGTTCACTGTATTTATTTACCAGCGGGTAGCCAAAAAGAAATTTATACCCGGTACCGGCAATAAAGGTTTTATTAGTGGCATAGTCAAAATCCCAGATCGCGTCACTGGTGGCTTTGGCTACCGATTCGTAGCGTTCGTTGGATATCCGGAGATTGTCCTCATCCATTTTCTCCCGGGTGATGTCCCGGACAATCTTCGAAATTCCGTTGATGACCCCTTTCACAAAGAGGGGGGAAGCTGAAATGGAAACATAGATCAGCCTTCCGTCCTTTCGCTTTCTTTTTGTTTCGTAATGTTCAACGTATTCCCCGTTTTTTATTTTCAGCATCCATTCATTTTCATCATCTTTCCCGGGGTCCGGGGCCAGTTTACTGATATCTGTTCCCAGCATTTCCGCTTCGCTGTACCCATACATATTTTCTGCACCCTTGTTCCAGCTGGTAATGATCCCGTTCAGGTCCATGCTGATGATCGCATCATCGGAGAAATTCACAATGGAGGAAAGCAGGTTTTGTTGTGAGAGTGCCTGGCTTTGTTCGGTAATATCGCGGCCCATGGCAATAAAACGGCCATCCGGCATGACCCGTGTCAGCAGTTCAATTTCGGCCAGCGTACCTCCTTTTTTCCGCATGGTCCTGAAGTCAAACACCTGTCTCTCCCGGATAACGGATTCAATATCCAGGGGACGGTTGGCGAGATCCTGTTCGAAGAAGAGCTGTTCCACATTCATCTGCAGTAATTCTTCACGGCTGTACCCGGTATTGATCGTGGCGCTGTTGTTACAATCCAGTATCCGCCCCTTCTCATCGTAGAAAAGAATTCCGTCGAATGCATGGTCAACCAGCATGCGGTACTTCTCCTCGCTCTCCCGGATCGCCTCATCGGCCACCTTCCGCCCGGTAATATCCATATGAAAGCCATCCCATACCAGCATCCCCTGTTCTGTTTTGCGCGGGGAGGATACAATATTGAGCCAGCGTATTTCACCATTGGCGGACCGGCAGCGGACCTCTTCATTAAATACGGAGAAGTTCTCGAAAGCCCTGCGTTCGGCAGCCAGGAGTTTCGGCCGGTCCTCTTCCAGGATAATCTGATACAGGATGGACGGGTCCTGAATGACTTCTTCCGGCGTCTTCCCGGTCAGCCGGGTCACTTCACTGCTGACATAGGTGAAATGCCGGTTATCAAAGTCCTCACCCGCCAGCTGGTAAATCATCACCCCCGGCAGGTTATCACTCAGTGTTCTCAACTGGGCGCTTTGCTCATTGACCTTTTCCTGGATACGTCTCCGTTCTGTAACATCCATAATGATTCCGTACCAGGTGGTTCCCCCATCGGGATCCCTGGCAGGAATGGAACTGCCCTCGAGCCAGATCAGTCCTTTGACCGGGTGATTATAACGGAATTCCAGTTTCCAGGGTTTCATTTCCCGGGCGGACTCCATCATCAGGTCGAGAAATAACTGCCGGTCTTCCACTACCGTGGCATTCAGCAACTGTGAAATATCAGCCCTGATCAGGTCATGGCTATACCCGAATAAGTCTTCAAACGCATTGCTGGCATAAGGGAAGTTCAGGGATCGGTCCGGTTTCATCTGGAAGGAATAGATCAGTCCTGGTGAAGAAGCAGCGATTGATTCGAGTTTCTGTTGTTCCTCTTTCAGTTCTTCCGAAGCCCGTACTTTTTCCGTGATATCCACGCTCAGGATAAATACACCTTCGGGCACCGGTTGTATGCTCAACTGCGCCCAGATAAAACTCTTATCGGGAAGCACAAACCGGTTTTCAAGCTGAACCGGTATCCTTTCCTTAAAACAACGGCGGATAGCACCATACAGATCCGTTTCCTCAATACCCGGGAAGGCTTCCATCAGGGTCATGCCAATCAACCGGTCTTTGCTGATATGCACCTGGCCGGCCAGGGATTTGTTGACATATTTATACCGCCAGTCAAAGCCGATGATCTGCACCCCCTCGATCATGTTTTCCAGCGCCAGCCGGTATCTTTCCTCACTGGCAATGATCTCTTCCTGTGCGCTGATCATTCTTGTAATATCCTTCAGATTGAGAACAAGCGCTTTTACTTCGCTGACCCGGAGCAGGTTTGTACAATTTCCCTCAACCCAGATAAAACTTCCATCCCGGCATCTGTACCGGAATGTGACCTTCAGTGATTTGCCCGGCATTTTCAGCAATTCCTTCATCACCGCGATGACCGAGCCCTTGTCATCGGGATGGATAAAGGTCATGCCATCCATCCCCAGGGTCTCTTCATTGGTTATCCCGGTAATACGGGTGGCGGAAGGACTCCGGTAAATTACTTTCAGGTCTTCACTGAGCATGCTGATAACATCATAACTGTTATCGATCAGGGCCCTGAATTTTTTTTCACTGGCCACCAGTTCCCGCTCTGCTCTGAGCCGGCTCGTCACATCGTTCAGCAATATCAACCCGGCTTTTTTTCCTTTGAAATAAATAAAATGAGTATTGACCTCCATATCCATCTCGGCCCTGTCCTTTGTACTGTGACGCCATACCCTGTTGCCGGCATCAGCAAATGGGATCTCCCATACCTGGCTGAATTTGCGGAAACGTTCCCGGTCTGCCGGGATCAGGATATCCGTTAACTTCAGGTCCAGGAATTCCAGCCGGTTGTACCCGTATTTTTCCATCGCCTTTTCATTCACATCCAGGAAACGGGAACTATCCAGGTCAAATACCAGCATGGGCATCGGATTGTTTTCAAACAGGTAGCGGTATTGCTTTTCACTTTGCAGGATCTCGGCCGTCCGGGATTGTATTTTCGCTTCCAGTTCTTCATTGGACCGCTGCAACTGGACTTCCATTTCCTTACGCAGGCTGATGTCTTTTTCAAAGAATACCACCGAATGCATGTCCCCGTTTTCATTAAAAACCGGGTTGCCCGTTATAGCGCCGAAAAAAGAGCTCCCGTTTTTATGAAACAATACGGTCTCTTTTTTCCAGACCCCTTCTTCCACCATGGCCCGCATGCTTTCCTCAATCTCTTCCGGGGTAAACCTGGCCAGTCCCAGTTCCGGCAAAGTTTTCCCCTTTGCTTCCGACAGGGTATAACCATGCAGCCTCTCGGCCCCCTTATTCCAACTGATCACCTGCCGGTTGCTGTCCACCGAAATAATCGCTTCCGTGGATTGCTCCACGATACTGGCAAGGTGATTTACCTGCTCTCTTAATTTCTTTTCCTCCGAAATATCAAAACCCACGGAAACATAGCCGTCAATTTTACCCACCGGGTTACGGATAACAGAAACGGAAGAGTGTATATAGAGGGTCTCCCCGTTTTTCTTCCGGTGCCTGATATCGCCGGACCAGTAATCGTTCCGGGTAACATCCCCGAAAGCATCCCGGTACTCATCTCCGTTTACCTGGTCCTTTAATAGATCCAAAAAGTTTTTTCCCAGGGCCTCCTCCACGGTAAATCCGTAAAGGTTCTCGGCGCCCTTGTTCCAGGTCTGGATCACCCGTTGATCATCCGTAACACAGATCGCTTCACTGGCCTGGTTGATCTGGGTGAACAGTTGCTGAATTTGCGCCTGGGCTTTTTCCCGCTGGGAGATATCCCGGATGGAGGCTGTTATGAATTTACCGGCCTGGGTTTCGATCGGGGATATACTGATCTCTACGGGTATGAGGGTTTGGTCTTTCCGAAGCGCCCTGCTTTCCTTTCCGGAAGTTGACAGCACTTCGTTCCCGGCCTGACGGACATATTGTTCGCGTAACACGACATGCCGCTGGCGGAACTCTTCCGGTATCAGCAGTTCCACTTTCATACCCATCAGTTCGCTGCCTGAGTACCCGAACAGGTTTTCCGCCTGCCGGTTTGCCATAACGATCGTACCCTGGAAATTGCTGATGATCGTGGCATCCGGAGCGGACTCCAGCAGGGACCTGAACTTTTCTTCTCCGGCCCGGTGTTCCTCGTACCGGCTTTTTACCCGGGTATAAATGGCCAGACTGAGCAACAGCATGGCCCCGAGCCCGCAGTAAAGGATCAGGTTCAGGTTAAAGATCCCCAGTTCATTCTCCTGCCTTATTTCCATCAGCTTCCGCTCTTCGGATTCTTTTATTGCTTCGCCAATGCTCCTGATCCTTTCGGTGTAAAACCTTCCCTGGCCAGAAGCTGCCAGCCCGGCTGCTTCCGTCCTTTTACCCTGATTCCGGAATGCTATCATCGCATCGGAGAACCCGTTGCTGTTCCGGATATAATACTGAAGCGAGTCGAGTGGCCGGGTATAGGCGGGATTCGTGCCTTCCTGCGCAATGAGGATGGCCAGACTTTTTTCAAGATCTTTTCTGGCTATCCTGACTGGCACCCGGAATTCTTCTTTGCCCGTACGGGCATATTCCCTGGCACCGGCCTGCAGCTCTGTGGTAATTGAAATGATCCGGTCAATACTGCCGGTCACCTCCTGCGTATGAGTCATTTCCCGGGAACTGCTATTAACCCGCCTGGATTGCCGGACGGATATAAAGAAAACGAAACAACTAGCCAGCAGGGATAGCAGCAATGCAGCATTAATAAATCGGTTAGTGGAAAAAAGTTTCATGCCCGGCAGCTTTGTTGATCCTCTTAGTTTCCGGACTTACAGGATCTGTTGGTAAGCCCGTTTTAAAATATTTTCAGCCATTGCCGGATAAGGTTATGGATACGCCAACACAAGTTCATCGATAGGCACAGTAATTATACTGACTTTTATCAAGTTAGTTCCTGTTTTCTTTACGATCAGCGCGTTCCGGTAAGCGTTACCACTTACCAAAAAACAGGGCCTTGTATTAAGCTTTGAAATAGTTGATTTGTCACAATAAAAAGAGACTGCCGGGATCGAATATATTAATTAATTACATTATACAAATTTGGGTGCTCATTGCCCGGCACCCCCCATTCCCGGGCCCCCTCTAAAAGCAAGCACGGGAACAGGGAGGATTCTCCATCCCCTGTGATCCTGTTTGCATTGCTGATCCCTCCCTACCTTTGCCGCATGCTAACCATTTCCCAAAGGGGCAACCAGATGCCTCCTTCACCCATTCGCAAACTGGTACCCTATGCTGAGGCCGCCAAAAAGAAAGGAATTAAAGTATATCACCTGAATATCGGGCAACCGGATATTGAAACCCCGCCGGCTATTATAGATGCCGTTCGTCATGCAGATATTAAAGTGCTGGAGTACAGTCATAGCGCCGGTAATGAAAGCTATCGCCGTAAACTGGTACAATACTATAAAAGGGTGGGAATTGATGTGAGTCATGACCAGATCCTGATCACCACCGGGGGCAGTGAGGCCATTATGTTCGGTTTTTTTACCTGCCTGAACCCGGGAGATGAAGTGATTATCCCCGAACCCTTCTATGCAAACTACAACGGTTTTGCCTGTGCTGCGGGGGTGAAGGTTGTCCCGATCCCCTCCCGGATAGAAACAGGATTTGCCCTGCCTCCCATTGCGGAGTTTGAAAAAGTGATTACCGGCAAAACCCGGGCCATCATGATCTGCAGCCCCAATAATCCCACTGGTTATCTCTACAGCCGGGAAGAAATGGAAGCAGTGAAAGATATCTGTGTTAAAAACGATCTTTACCTGTTCAGTGATGAAGCTTACCGGGAATTCTGTTATGATGGTGACTATGTAAGCGCGATGCACCTCGGTGGGCCGGACTCCCATGTGGTGCTGATGGATACCATTTCCAAACGTTACAGCGCCTGCGGTGCCAGGCTCGGCGCTTTTGTTACAAAGAACAAGGCCGTTTATGATACTGCTATGAAATTTGCCCAGGCCCGGCTCAGTCCCCCCGGCCTGGCCCAGATCATGGCCGAAGCGGCAGTGGATCTCCCCCAATCTTATTTCGATGCCCCGAAAGCTGAATACCAGCGCAGGCGGGATTTGCTGGTGAAAAGGCTGAATGCCATGCCCGGTGTATTTTGTCCCAATCCCGGGGGGGCTTTTTATGCGATAGCCCGGCTGCCGATCGATGACAGTGATAAATTCTGCCAATGGTTGCTTGAAGAATTCAATTATAACAACCAAACCGTCATGCTGGCACCTGCCACTGGTTTTTATAGCACTGCAGGCCTGGGTAAAAACGAAGTGAGACTGGCTTACGTACTTAACCTGGATGCGATCAATGCAGCTATGGATTGTTTGGAGAAAGCGCTGGAGGCTTATCCGGGAAGAATGTAGTTTGTAGCCCGTGTTAACCGTGGAACCTGGTTGCCGGGCAGGCAAATTGTGGCGCTGAAAATGCGGGAAGCGGTAAAACAAAAAGTTGTTTTCTGTTTCGTATGCCTTGTGTCCACCCGCGGCTGAAAATTGCCGGAAAATAAAAAAAACCGAAAACAATAAGATTCCCTCCTTCCTGTGATTTCCTAACCTGCCGTGGCCCGTGATCTGTGGCTATCCGCGGCCAAAAACCCCCTTAAAAGATTTCATATAAATATAATTTCCTTTATATTTAAGATATCTTTTAACTGCCTGCCGACACCAGGCCAAAACCAACTACTATGCGAAAAGCTCTTTTGCTTTTTTTTCTTACTCTTTTTTCCGGACTGACCCTGCTGGCACAACAAACTGTCACGGGTAAAATAACCGACGCAAATGGATTACCCATTGCCGGTGTTTCCGTCAAAGCCAAGAAATCAGGCAAATTAGCCCTGACCGGAGCGGATGGCACATTCAGTCTTACCCTCCCGGCGGAAGATGAACTGGAAATTTCCTCTGTGGGTTATGTGAAGCAAATTGTGAAGAGCGGATCAGGTCCTCTCAATATTACCCTGGCCCAATCCATTGAAGAACTGGGACAGGTGGTCCTGGTAGGTTCCCGCAGGGCAGGTCGGGTAAAAACAGAGACCACGGCCCCGGTGGATGTAATCAATATATCACAGGTAACCGCTCCCACTGCGCGAATGGACCTAACCTCCATCCTGAATTACACAGCGCCATCCTTTAACTACAATAAACAAAGCGGCAGTGACGGGGCCGATCACATTGACCTGGCTACCCTGCGCGGACTGGGTCCCGACCAGACACTGGTGCTGGTCAATGGAAAGCGCCGGCACCAGACGGCTTTTGTGGCCATGTTTGGTACAAGGGGCCGGGGCAATACAGGTACGGACCTGAACGCCATTCCGGCCAGCGCTATTGACCGTGTGGAAATTTTACGGGACGGCGCCTCCGCTCAATACGGATCGGACGCGATCGCCGGTGTCATCAATATCATCACTAAAAAATCAGTGAACGAAATTACCGGCTCAATCGGCGTATCCGCCTTTTATGATCCAAAATTCAATACAGCTTTTGAATCATCCCTGCATAAGGATTATGAGCATGCGGGAAAATTCGATGGCAAGGCCCTGGCCGGGAATATCAATTTTGGTTTGCCCCTTGGTAAAAATGGCGGTTTTATCAACCTGACTTTTGATGGGATCAAAACCACAAAGACCTTCCGCCAGGCATTGAAAACTGCCAATTACCAGCAGGATAATGATGCCATGTACCTGAATATTTATCGGCGCGGGCACGGCGATGGAGATCTGGAAGCCTTTGGTTCATTTTACAACCTGGAAATACCGGCTTCTTCAAAGATCTCATTCTATTCATTCGGGGGTACCAACAGTAAATCATCCGATGCCTTTGCGTTTACCCGCAACTGGTCGGCCCGGCCCGATCGTTTTCCAACGGATGCCAATGGTGACCTGGTATTTGTTCCGGGTATCATGAAGACAGGCAGTGATGGGGAGATCTGGTACAGCCCGCATATTCAGACGAAGGTCAAAGACTTTTCGGCAACCGGCGGATTAAAGGGAATCATCTTCAATAACTGGACCTGGGACCTGAGCAATACTACCGGCCGGAATAACTTTCATTTTTACGGGGACAAAACCTTTAACGCGTCCATCGGTTCTGCGCAGCAGCATTTTGATGATGGCGGATTTTCCTTTTTGCAGAATACCAGTAACCTGAATTTCAGCCGGGAGTTTATCAAGAACTTTAACCTCGGTATCGGTGCCGAGTTCCGCTATGAAAATTATAAGATCTATTCCGGTGAAGCAGCTTCTTACCGGAACTATGACCCCAATGGGGATAAAGCCAGCGGCGCCCAGGGCTTCCCCGGTTACCAGCCGGCCGATGTGGTGAATGCCAAACGACATGTTTTCGGCGCTTATGCCGATGCTGAATTTGATATCCTCCCTTCCTGGCTGATGGACCTGGCGGTTCGCCTTGAACAATACAATGATTTTGGCTTTACCCATAACTACAAAATAGCCACCCGGATAAAAGCCACAAAGGATGTCAACATCCGGGGGTCATTCAGTACTGGATTCAGGGCTCCCTCTTTACAACAGATCAATTTCAGTTCTACTTTTACCACCGTACAGGCGGGGAATATTGCTGAGGTTAAGATCGCTCCCAATTACAGCAACCTGGCCAAAGCGGCCGGCATTCCCGATCTTACCCAGGAAAAAAGCCTGAGTGGCAGCGTGGGCTTTACCTGGAGAGCCAGCGGCAGCCTGAATATTACGGTTGACGGTTATCTTACGAAGATCAAAGACCGTGTAGTGATCAGCGGACAGTTTGATGGCAGTGATCCTAACCTGGATGCCAACCTGCGCTCCCTGATGGCCGGGCTGAACGTCAGTTATGCCCAGTTTTTTGCCAACGCGGTAAACACAACCAATGCAGGGGTGGATATCGTGATCGACTACAATAAGAAATTTGGCGATAACCGGTTCCATGCTTTATTTGCCGGTAACCTGCAAACCATGAAGATCAATAAGATCAATGTGCCTGATAAACTGAGTGGCTCCGCATTCCTGAAGCAAACATTCCTGAGCGACCGTGAACAAAAATTCATCCTGGCCTCAGCCCCCGGTATGAAGGGTGCGCTGAACCTTGAATACGGGGTCAAAAAATTTACCGTTGGTACCCGTCTTACGTATTTCGGGAAAGTAACCCTGCTCGGCTATGGGCAGGACGGACTGGGGATCTCCCCCACGGTACCGCTGGATAATGGCAACGGGGACGTGCCGGACCAGTTTAATTATTCTCATAAACTGGTAACCGATCTTTATTTCAGTTATCCCCTGGTGAAAAAAATAACCCTGTATGCAGGAGTTGATAACCTGCTGAATGTGCATCCCGATTTCGGGGTGACCAAGGGAGCCAAAGAC
>JACPUV010000033.1 GCA_016192105.1 Sphingobacteriales bacterium
CTTATTACCTATAACTTATTACCTATAACTTATTACCTATAACTTATTACCTATAACTTATTACCTATAACTTATTACCTATAACTTATTACCTATAACTTATTACCTATAACTTATTACTTCTCCTATTCTCCCAGGAATTGAGTCTGGTCCGGCAGGGTGACTTCGATCTCCCCCTCTCCTTCCATCAGCAATGACTGGCAACCCAGCCGGGAATTCAGCCGGGGATTGAGCGCCCGGTCGATAAAATCTTCCTCCCGGTCGGACAGTTCATCAATATAATCCATGCCTTTTTCCACGTAGAGGTGACAGGTGGTACAGGCACAAACCCCGCCGCAGTTATGGTGCAGGTCAATATCGTTCTTCAGTGCAATTTCCAGTATCGATTGCCCCGGTTCCACATTCGTCAGGATAAGGGGCTCCAGTCCCTTCTGCTCAAAATTGAATTTAATCGTGTACATCAGTTCAGTTTTCGTTTCGGGTAGCAAATTTATCTGAAAAAGGCCGAAATGGTTTACTCGTTCGGGAAATACCTCAGTTCCCCTGCTGAATACTATGGGTCAGCAAAAGATAAACCTCCTTCAATTGCGGGTAAGCGTTGAGTAATTCCAGGTGTTTTTGAATGGTTTCCCGGTCATGCCGGATGGCCGGCCCGGTCTGGGCTTCTTTGGGGGAGATTTCTTTCAGCCGGAGCGCCGTTTCTTCAATCAGCGGCAACAATTGCCGGAAATCAAGCCCTTCCTGCTGGCAATAATCCGCCGCCAGTTTATATAAATGATTGGTGAAATTACTGACCAGTACGGCTGCCACATGCAGTTTCATCCGGTCCTCCGGGCCCGCTACAGCCACCTGCTCCGGCGAAATGGATCGGGCCAGGGCAGAAAGTTTGGTTTTAGCTTCTTCATCACTGCCATCTACATAGATTGGGATATCCGGCAGACTGGTCATGCCTGCACGTAAACTCTGCAGCGGGTAAAAAACACCGTAGTGTGCCGTAATATTTTTTAAGGCTTCTTTGGAAACAGCCGCCGCTGTATGAGCCACCACTTTCCCCGGCAGTTTCAGGTCTTCCGCCACTTCCGGGATGGCATCATCACTGACGGCAATAATGTAAACATCAGCTTGTTTATTGATGGTGCTCTTGTAGTTGGTGGATTCCGTATCCCATTCATATGCCAGTTCCGAGGCGGCTTTGGCATTGCGGCTGAGTACCTGGACGATTTTATGCCCGGCCGCTCTGAATTTTCTTCCCAGAACAGCCGCCACATTTCCGGAACCAATGATTACGATATCCATAATTATGCTCCTGATTTAACCCTGAGGAAGGGATTTTATCCGCTGTGATGTATAAAAAATCATCGCTTATTTTTGCTGGTATGAAATTAGCGCAGCGCATAGCGATCCGTTATATCAGGACAAAATTCAAACTTCTTTCGCTCCTCTCCAAAAAGAAAGCGGCGGATAAGGCTTTTGAGTTGTTTTGTACCCCGCAGCGGCGCAACAGGAAGAAGCCTCCCAAAATATTCGAAGAAGCGGAACACCTGCAATTCAGGCTGGAAGGCAACCTGGTTAAAGGCTGGCGCTGGAACCATCCTGCCGGCAGGAAAGCGCTGATCGTTCACGGTTTTGAATCCAGTGTCGTTAATTTCGACCGTTATATCAGGCCCCTGCTTAAAAAAGGTTACGAAGTGCTCGCTTTTGATGCACCGGGGCATGGGCAAAGTGGCGGCAAACAAATCAATGCCCCGCTTTATAAGAAAATGATCCTTGAAGTGAATAAGCAATTCGGACCGGTTCAGTCGTTCATGGCTCATTCTTTTGGCGGACTGGCACTGAGCCTGGCAATGGAAGATATCAGTCATACACCCGATTACAGGCTGGTGCTGATTGCCCCGGCCACCGAAACCACGACGGCCATTGATTCATTCTTCCGTTTTCTCCAACTGGACCCGGCTATCCGGCCTGAATTCGAAAAACTAATCATTAAAAAAGCTGGCGTTAGCCCGGCCTGGTATTCGGTCAGGAGAGCTATGAAAAATATACGTGCCCATCTGCTTTGGGTACACGATGAGAACGATGATACCACGCCGCTGAAAGACGCACTACGGGTAAAAGCGGATGCGCATCCGAATATCGAATTTATGATCACAAAAGGGCTGGGACACCGGAGAATCTACCGGGATAATAATGTATCCAGGAAAATCATCGATTTTTTATGAGGCCCTGCCTGTCAGTTTTAATCGTAGCTAATACAGAGTAAGCCCCGGTTAATACGCTTACCCGGCAGGTACATCCCACTCTCCACTCTTTTCCTTAATTTTCAGCATTCAATACGCTGTTTTCAATGATCAATTATACCTACCTCGCACTCGGCGATTCTTATACTATCGGCGAACAAGTACCGTTTGAGGAAAACTATCCGAACCGGACGGTCCAACTGCTGCGGGAAAGAGGGCTGGCATTTCATGCCCCGGAGATCCTGGCCCGGACCGGGTGGACCACGGATGAATTACAGGCAGGTATTCATGCCCATCTTTTTCTGCCCCGGTATGATTTTGTCAGCCTGTTGATCGGGGTCAATGACCAGTACCGGGGGCGCAGTGCAGAAGACTATAAAGAGCCCTTTGAATCCCTGCTGAAGCAGGCACTTTCCTTTGCCGGGAATCAGCGCGAAAGAGTGGTCGTTCTCTCCATACCTGACTGGAGCTGTACTCCTTTTGCGGCAAATCACGACCGGGTGCGGATCCAGGAGGAAATAAACAGGTTCAATGAAGTAAATAAGCAGATCGCCGGCAAACTCGGGATACATTATATATACATTACCAGCTGGACACGTGAAGCAGCCGCGGATAGCTCCCTGCTGGCAGCAGACGGATTGCATCCTTCCGGCAAGGAGTACGGACGATGGGCAGCCGAAATGGCTGACTATTTCAGGACTCAGGCAGCGTGAATTTCAGCAAGATAATCGGCAAAATCGGATGGCAGGAACCACTTATTTGAGGCAGAGAAAAAAATCTTTCCGGGAAAATTTATTATCCTTGTCCTAACTTGCGGCCGCTGAAAAGCGGTTTTTGTGTAGAAATCATGCGGAAAACAGCCGGTATTCTGATAAAATACAGTATCCCTTATGGCGAAAAATTTATTGATTGTAGAAAGCCCTGCGAAAGCTAAAACGATTGAAAAGATCCTGGGAAAAGACTTCCAGGTGAAAAGTTGTTTCGGCCATATCCGTGACCTGGAAAAGGCGGGAATGGGGATCAATATAGAAAAGAACTTTGAACCCAGCTATATCATACCTGCTGATAAAGAGCGGGTGGTAAATGAACTGAAATCCCTGGCAAAGAAATCAGATGAAGTCTGGCTCGCAACGGATGAGGACCGCGAGGGGGAAGCCATCAGCTGGCATTTATGCGAAGTACTGGGATTGGATCCCCGGGCCACCAAGCGGATCGTGTTTCACGAGATCACCAAACCCGCTATCCAGGCGGCTGTACAAAATCCCCGTAAACTGGATATGAACCTCGTAATGGCCCAGCAGGCGCGCCGGATACTCGACCGGATCGTGGGATTTGAACTCAGCCCCGTACTCTGGCGAAAAATGAGCATGCGCAATAACCTCAGCGCCGGCCGGGTACAAAGCGTGGCCGTTCGCCTGATCGCGGAAAGGGAAAGAGAGATCAATGCTTTTATACCGGTCAGCACATTTAAAATCGAAGCGGTATTTACCGCCAAAGATGTTACCGGTAAGCATGTAAGTTTTACAGCAGAAGGGAAAAAACAGCATACAGCGGTTGACGCGGAACATTTCCTGGAAAGCTGTAAAGGCGCCGGCTACAAAGTGTCCGATATACAGGTCAGGCCGGGTAAGCGCTCACCCGCCCCCCCCTTCACCACTTCTACCCTGCAACAGGAAGCTTCCCGTAAACTAGGATACGGGGTATCCCGGACCATGCAGATCGCACAGCGGCTTTACGAGAACGGTTATATTACGTATATGCGTACCGACAGTGTGAACCTGAGCAATACCGCGCTGGGGGATATCACTCATACGGTGAAAAGTATGTATGGGGAAGAGTATCACCAGTTCCGCAAATTCAAAAACAAAAACGAAAGTGCCCAGGAAGCCCATGAAGCCATCCGCCCCACGTATATGAGCAACAGTTCAGTCAAGGAACCGGAATGGCAACGGCTTTATGAACTGATCTGGAAACGAACCATGGCCTGCCAGATGGCGGATGCTGAACTGGAAAAAACAACGGCGAAGATTGAGGTATCCACTAATAAGGAAGAACTTACTGCCAGTGGAGAGGTGCTGAAATTTGACGGATTTTTAAAAGTTTACCGCGAAGACAGGGATGATGATGATACGGATGAAGCAGGTCCTGCCTCAAACACAGATGAGGGAATGCTGCCCCCCTTAACCATCGGCCAGTCCCTGCCACTGAATGAAATGAAAGCAACGGAACGGTTCAGCCGTCCCCTGCCCCGTTATACCGAAGCCTCCCTGGTTAAAAAAATGGAAGAACTCGGCATCGGCCGGCCGTCCACCTATGCCCCAACGATCTCCACCATATTAAAGAGAGGATATGTGGAGAAAAGGGATAAAGAAGGCACCCGCCGGGATTTCCAGGTGTTCCTGCTGAAGAAAGACACAGTGAGTAAGCTGATGGAGCAGGAAAATACCGGTGCGGAAAAATCCAAGCTTTTCCCATCTGACCTGGGCCTGGTGGTAACTGACTTCCTGAAGCAGTATTTTGATGATATCATGGATTACAGCTTCACGGCAAGGATCGAAGAGGAATTTGATGAAGTAGCGGAAGGCAAGATGAAGTGGAACAAAATGATCCATGATTTCTATGATCCCTTTAAAAAGGATGTGGACAATACCATCGAAAATGCGGAACGCATCAAGGGGGAACGGGAACTTGGTGTGGACCCGGATAGCGGAAAGCCTGTCGTGGCCCGGATGGGCCGTTATGGCCCCATGATCCAGATCGGGGAAGCCAATGATGAAGAGAAGCCGCGCTTTGCTAAAATACCGACCGGGCAGAGCATTGAGACCATCACTTTTGATGAAGCCATGGGACTTTTTGGGGCGCAGGGCAGCATGGGGTTATACGAGGAGAAAGAAGTATCTGTGAATGTGGGTCGGTTTGGTCCTTATGTAAAATGGGGGGATGAATTTGTGTCCCTGCCCAAGGGTACCGATCTCTCCACCGTTGATTTCGACAAAGCCGTCCATTATATAAAAGAAAAGCAAAAAGCAGATGCACCGGTGGGCAGCTATGAAGGCAAACCCGTTACCAAAGGGACCGGCCGTTTTGGTCCCTATATCAAATGGGATGGTATGTTCATCAATGTGCCGAGGCGTTACAATTTTGCGAAACTGAACCAGGCGGAGATGGATGAGCTGATCGACGCGAAAGTGAAGAAGGAAGCCAACCGCTATATCCAGCGCTGGCCCGAGGATAAGATATCCCTGGAGAATGCCCGCTGGGGACCCATTATCAAGTTTGGCAAAAAGATCATCCGCATACCTAAGAAGGATGATGATACCCGTTATACACCGGAGGAAGCGGCCGCCTTTACTATTGACCAGGTGAAAGCCTTTATTGAGCGGGAAGTACCGGGTGCATTCAGCAAAAAAACAAAAGGGGCAGCCAAAAAGGCGGCCGCGAAGAAAGCAGCGGCAAAGAAAGCACCTGCTAAAAAAGGGGCGGTGAAAAAGAAAGCGGCGAAGAAGAAATAAGAGAATTAATCTTTTTCTAGTATAAAATCCCTTGGCCTTGCAGGCAAGGGACTTTTAGCATATGCTTTAACCGGATAATCTTTATCAGCCGGATTAATTAAAAAAGTAAAAACAAGTTGGGTGTATCCAGTAATATAACGCCCTCCGATCTGAGCAGGGATCCAGTATTTGCAGGTTGCTTTCATAACCCGGTCCACTTCCTCCTTTAATACCGGATCGGGATAACCAGGATACCTGAAATTACACAGTCCGCCATTTTTCAAAATTACAAACCGGAGTTCCACTGAATCCATCTTTTCGTGTGGAAACATCTGCAGGATTTTTTTTCTGTCAAGGTGCGCATTCAGCAAAGAATCAAATAACCGCTGACTGCCTTTAAAACCCGGATCATAGGATTGCTCAATAAAGGTTTTTGCATCCTTGTACTCCGGGTTCTCGGTATAGCAGGGCCGGTCCTCATCATCAAAAAAATAGGGTGAGTCATGCCCAATTTCCATTTTACGGGTAATCGTCTTCCGCATGGCTTTATACTCCAGATAAGGTACAGTTGTCCCGTTCATATTAAACCATTCAAGTGATGGAGATGCCGAAATAGTTGACGGTATATGTCTTACCGGATTATCATCGATGCTAAGTCCCCTCAACCTGGGCAGCAGGAATAAACCGGCCGGGACTGTATCCAGTTGGTTACCGGACAAACGAAGTATTTCAAGGCTGTCCATCTTCTCCAGGAAAAGAGGCACTGATTTTATCCGGTTATCATCCAAGATCAGCCAGTTTAATTTTGTTAACCGGCCCAGCCAATCCGGGATAGTTTCAATCCTTGTTTCGGTTAATTCTATCCGCTCAAGATTGCCACAGGGCTGCAGACAGTCAGGGAATTCAGTAATATTCAGTTTTCCCAGGTTGATCTGGATCAGACTTGCCGGCAGGCGCAAGCCTTTATCAAATACCAGCTCAGGATTATTTTCAAGGCCAATATGATCTAACCGGGTTAATTGCTGCATGGAAAATGGCAGTGATTTCAGCTTATTAGTACCCAGTTGAAGGGTTTCCAGTTTCTGTAATAACCCGATATTCTCCGGGAGTTTTATCAACTGATTATTATTAAGGTGCAGTCCCTGCAGGTTTTTCAGGCGGGTAACCGATTCTGATATACCGGCCAGTTTATTCTCATTTAGTTCAAGGATTTCCAGGGAAGTCAGGTCACCAATTTCGTCCGGCAGATTTTTAATCTGGTTATCACCCACACTGAGGTCTTTCAGTTTCTTTAATTTACCGACTGCAGCGCTGATGAACACAAGCTTATTCCTCGGCAGGATCAGTGTTTCAAGATTTTTCATTTCCCCGATCCAGTCCGGGATACTGTCAATCTCATTGTCATACATCACGAGATATTCCAGTTTTTTCAATTTCCGGATATGTTCGGGTAGTTTGGTAAACTTATTCCGCACCATACTCAGCGTCCGGAGTTCGGTCAACTGGTCGAACAATCCGGTTGGTAATTGTTCCAGCTCCGCATCGTCCAGTGCCAGGTAGCGGAGATTTAACATGCTTTTTATTCCGGAAAAATCTTTATTATAAATATCACGGTCACTAAGTGAAAGATTATAAACTACGGCGGGTTTCTCCAGTGCTTCTTCCAGGGAAGTAAAGATTTTTTCACTCTTCATATACCGCCAATCCTGTGCCGTTCCGGGAAAGAAAGTAAAAAAAAGAACGAGTATGGAAAGCAGGCACTTCATTACCATGAAATTACTACTTTCACCCAAACTTGACTGATGAAACGCTCCTACTGGGAAAAGATCGCCCCCACCTACGGGGAAGAAATATTCGATGTGCTGCACAACGACAAAAAAGCCCTGATCCGTAAGGTCATTGAAAAGAACGCGTCGAAGAAAAAAACCGTGATCGATATCGGCTGCGCCATTGGCAAATGGTTACCCGTACTCTCCCCTGCCTTTAAAAAAGTGATCGCGCTGGATATATCGGCAAAGAACCTGGAGATCGCCGCCTCCCTGTATCCGCAGTATAAAAATGTGGACTACCTGCGGGCTGATATGAGCGGTAAAAAGACCCAATTACCCGCCTGCGATTTTGGGATCTGTATCAATGCCATCCTCACGCCCGATAAAAAGGCCCGGGATACTTTTTTTACCACGCTGGGCGCCTGTATCAAAAACGGCGGACGGATCGTGCTCACCATACCCTCACTCGAATCCTTCCTGCTGACCAGCATTATCCAGCAACGGTATAAGATAGATCAGCGTTTATTCTCCGCAGAAAAAAACAGTAAGGAGGCCTTACGCAAATGGAACAATATCCGCCAGGGCAATGCCGACATTGATGAAATACCGCATAAACACTACCTCCGGGAAGAACTGCAGTTATTACTGGCCGAAGCCGGTTTCAAAGCAGAGGAATTCCAGAAGATCGAATACGAGTGGAGTACCGAATTCCATCATCCTCCGAAGGGACTGAAAGAGCCGAAACCCTGGGATTGGATGGTAGTAGGCAGAAAGGTCCATGAACCAAAGAGACCTGGAACCCGGCCTGCCTGACAAGCAGGAATTGGATCAATCCCACAGACTCCCAACTCCCGACTTTCGACTCCCAACTCCCGACTCCCGACTCCCAACTCCCGGCTTTCGACTCCCGACTCCGGACTATCAACTGACGCTTCCCCCTCTATCCCCACCTGTGGAAAAAATTAACTATTTGATGTCCTTCGCATAGATGATATTGTGCCCGAATCACTACCGTGGAAACCACCAAAGAGATATCGGCCCTGTTTAATCTGATCGACGATCCGGATGAAGAAGTCTTTGGACTGGTCTCGAACAAAATCGTTGACTACGGCAGAATTATTATTCCCAACCTTGAACATCTATGGGAAACCACGCCGGATGAAATCATACAGCATCGGATCGAACTACTGATCCACCGCCTGCATTTTACCGATCTTACCGAAGATTTCCGCCAATGGAGCCTGGCTGGCCACCACGACCTGATGCTGGGCGCCCTGCTCACCTGCAAATTCCAGTACCCCGAACTGTCCACTACATCGGTGATGCAGGAAATTGAAAAAGTAAGGCGGAATATCTGGCTGGAACTGAACAATTATCTTACACCACTGGAGCAGATCAATGTGGTGACCAGCATTCTCTATAGTTATTATGGGCTGAAGGGTGGCGAAACGAACTACAAGGAACCCAATGAATTCCTCCTGCACAAGACACTGGAAGCCAAAAGGGGGAACCAGATCAGCAATGGAATTTTGTACCTGATCCTCTGCGAATTGCTGGACATACCCGTAAAAGCGATCTCCATTCCCAAACAATTCATTATTGCCTATCTGAAACCGGGTTACTCAGAGGAGAACCTGCTCAACCCGCAACAAAAGATCGAGTTCTTTATTGATCCTTCCTCCGGACAGGTATTCACCCACCAGGATGTGGAGAGCTATTTCAAAAGAATCTCTGTGCCCCCGGTTGGCGCCTACTTTAAACCCCGTCGCAATAAGGAAGTAATCCAGCAATTACTGGAAGAATTCGGCAAATGTTTTGACACCGATAAGGATAAATACAAACAAGATGAGCTGATGGACCTGGTCAAGCTGATGGATGTTAATTGATGATTCCCGACCCGCCTTCGCTGGCGCTACTGCGAGGCAGGCTCCCGACTCCCGACTAACGACTCCTGACTCATAAACTACAACCTCCACCCCTCCCTGTATTCCCTTTTCACAAACTGGTTCGCTTCCTCAAAATTGGTCACCTTCATGTTCTTTGCATCCCAAAGCAATTTCTTCCGGCCCAGGTATTTGTCTTCCCAGCCTTTGAGTTTAGGATTCTTTATCATCCAGCTCCGGATTGCCAGGTTACCCATAAGGATACTTTCCGTAAACGGTCCGGCATATTCAAAAGGCGAACTGGTTTTGCCATTTCCATAGCCGGCACGGCAGGCATTCACCCATTGATGGTGGTGCCCCTCCGGTACCCGTTTGATGGTTTCTTCCGGCATTGTTTTTTCCTTCATCAGTTTGGTGGGTAATAAACGCGGATTGGCTCCGTAACAATCCAGCAGGAGTTTCCCTTTGGTTCCCACGAACAATACGCCCCCATCCCAGTTACCAAACGCTTCATCCGGCAGGAGCTCAGCAGGTCTGGGAGGCAGCAAGCCCCCGTCATACCAGGATACGTTAATTGAACCCTGCCCGTCCGTTCGCGGGTAATTCAAGTGAATGATTGATGCCGGGGGACAGGCATCTGTATTCTGTGTATCATTCCATTTTTCTTTCCAGACAGTTGCCACGCTGCATTCCGCAGAATCGGGATAGAGTATCGGTAGAATCCGGTAGATGGGGTCCATGACATGACAGGCCATATCTCCCAGGGCGCCGGTACCAAAAGCCCACCAGCCTCTCCAGTCAAAAGGCAGGTAAGCCGGGTTATATTCGATCCACTTCGCAGTGCCCAACCAGAGATCCCAGTCCAGGCCGGCAGGTATTTCGAACTTACCCGAAGGAGTGGGTACTCCCTGTGGCCATACGGGACGATTGGTCCAGGCATGGGCTTCGGTAACTTTCCCGATCATCCCTGCCTCATATATTTCTTTTGCTTTGCGCACCCCGTCCCCGGATCCACCCTGGTTTCCCATCTGGGTAACCACTTTATATTTCTTTGCGGCTTCGGTCAGGACCCGGGCTTCATAGATATCATGCGTGAGAGGTTTCTGTGTATAGACATGTTTGCCCAGTTGCATAGCAGCCAGGGTAGCCACAGCATGGGTATGATCGGGGGTGGAAATGGTGCAGGCATCAATAGTATTCTTTTCTTTTTCGAGCATCACCCTGAAGTCTTTATGGTAAACTGCTTTTTCGTACTTCTTCCGGGAATCAGCCGAAGCGCGGTCATCCACATCACAAAGAGCCACAATGTTTACCCAGGGACTCCTCGCCAGTTCAGCCAGGTCACCGCCCCCCATACCCCCCACCCCGATCCCGGCAATATTCAATTTATCACTGGGGGCAATAAACCCGCGGCCCAGGACATGCCGTGGAATAATAAAGAACCCGGCGCCGGCAATGGCTGTATTCCGGATAAATTTTCTCCGGGAACGCTGTACGTACTTATTAGCAGGAGTCATACTAAAATATTTTACAGTAAGATAAACGGAAGCAGCAGAATCATCAAAAATTATCTGCTGTTTTACTTTAGCGGCAAATGATTAGTTTAGGGGAAAAAATGACACTCAGCTGGGAAGATTTTGAAAAAGTGGAGATGCGGACCGGTACCATTATCGAAGTAAATGATTTTCCGGAAGCCCGGAAACCGGCCTACCGGCTTCGGATCGATTTCGGGCCGGAGACCGGAATTAAAAAATCCTCGGCCCAGGTAACGGTTCATTACCGCAAAGAAGACCTGTTGCACCGGCAGGTGGTTGCCGTGGTCAATTTCCCGCCCAAACAGATCGCTGGTTTTGTCAGTGAATGCCTGGTTTTGGGTGTGTATGATGAAAATAAGGATGTAATTTTACTGGAACCCGGGAAGCCGACCGGCAACGGGTTAAAGATCGGTTGACCATGCCTGAGGTATTTCACACTTTTTATCATTCACCTGTCGGGCTGCTGAAGATCAGCGGCACGGAAGAATATATCAGTGAAGTGCTCTTTCATGATACCTCGCAAAAAGCGGAAGGGAATAAAAAGCACCTGCCCCATCTGCTGATCAACTGCGTGGAACAACTGATCCAGTACTTCAATGGCCAGCGCCGCCAGTTCGAGCTCCCGCTGAACCAGGCGGGCACCCGCTTCCAGCAGGAAGTCTGGAACGAGCTCGTCCAGATCCCTTTTGGAAAAACGATCAGTTACCTGGAACTGGCCCGGCGTATCGGGGACACCAAGGCCACCCGGGCGGTAGCCAATGCCAATGGAAAAAATAATATTTCCATCATTGTACCCTGCCACCGGGTCATTGGTTCCAACCGTGAACTGGTTGGTTACGCCGGAGGTTTACGAAGGAAGAAATGGTTGCTGGACCATGAAGCGAAAATTGCCTACGGGGTACAGACCCTGTTCTGAGCCTTCCTCTATTTAATCAATTCCTCGCTGGTAAATGCAAAGGGCAACAGTTGTCGCGCTGCCTGTACAATAAATATTTTCCCTTCCATCCCGCCCATAATAAGCCGGATGGGTTTTTTAAAGCGGGTTTCATACTCCAGCAGGGATTGCCGGCACATACCACAGGGAGAAATGGGATGATTGCTCTTCTCCTTCGAGGTATTGAAACTGACGGCCATGGCCGTTATGGCAATTTCCGGGTGCAGTGTTGCCGCCGTACCCAGCAGCACTCTTTCCGCGCAGATGCCTACGGGGTAGGATGCATTTTCCTGGTTGGTGCCGAGTATGAGTTCCCCGTTTTCCAGCCGGGCCGCCGCCCCCACATTAAATTTGGAATAAGGCGCATATGCCTTGCCGGTGACCAGCCGGGCCTGGTTCAGCAGGGTCGCATCATCTCCGGTCAGCTGACTGATATCATCATAGATCTCGTATTCAAATTCCCAGGATTGTTTTTTCATAACAGGAATGGGTTTCATAAAAGAATGCCCCTGATCGGGTCAAGGGCATTTAAAGTTAGTCTATTTTACCGTACGGAACAATCGTTTCCACCGGGGACCTCCGTCCCAGCTGAACCAGATCAGCCAGGCTTTGCCTACCACCCGATCTTCCGGTACAAAGCCCCAGAACCGCGAATCCTGCGACCCGTGCCGGTTATCTCCCATCATCCAGTAGTAATCCATTTTAAACGTATAGCTGGTTACCGGCTGGCCATTCAGGAAGAACCGGCCATCCTTTGTATAGAAATCGTTTTTTTCATATACCCGGATGGCCCTTTCATAAATACTGATATTCTGCGCTGTCAGCGTCAGCGTAGCCCCCTTTTTAGGGATCCAGATCTTACCATAATTATCAATCGTCCATTTATTCAGGGTATCGTATGGAAATAACCGGGTTGGCATCAGTTGGCTGTCAATATAAGGATCCGCTTTTTCCACAAATCCTGAAGCGATCAGTTTTTCTTTTTCCCCAAGCGTCATATTCACTACATACTGGTAGGGGGCGGGTGCACTTAAACTGAGATCAGAAGAGCGTTCCGTTTCATAGATGGCAATACCCATTTCTTCCAGTGCCTCCTTATCGAGATACCGGTTGGCTTTCATCTGTACCAGGTAGGGCCGCCCGGATTGCGGCGGAGCCACCTGCTTTTGTCCGTTAATATAGAGATCGCCGTTGATGAGCTGCAGGGTATCGCCGGCAACCGCCACACAACGCTTAATATAATTGTCCGTTTTATCGGCCGGGTGCGAAACAATGGGGTTCAGTTCCGGGTCACTCCAGACAGCATCTCTTCCCATTGACCGTACAAAATCATAATAAGGCTGGGCCGATTCAAACCCATCCCGGTGAATCACGGTGTCCCCGGCCGGGAAATTAAACACCACTGCATCTCCCCTTTTTACCGGGGAAGCAAACCACCGGATATACGGAATATGAATCGCTTCGGAATAGGATTTTGTTTTAAAGACGGGCAGGTAGTTATGTACAAATGGCACGGAAAGCGGGGTGTTCGGAATCCGGGGTCCGTAACTGAATTTACTTACAAAGAGAAAATCATTGATAAGCAGTGATTTTTCCATGGAACCCGAAGGGATCGTATAGGCTTCAAAAATAAATGTGCGGATCAGTGTGGCGGCTACGATGGCAAAGACCGCGGCATCCACCCATTCCCGCCAGTTTTGTTTTTTGAAATTCTTTACTGCTTCAGCGCCCACAAATGCCGGTTGTTGCTTATACGCGAGGTAAGGAAAATAGAGCGGTGCGAGCAGGGCGGCTGCCGTATGCGACCGAAGGGAAAAGCGGCCAAATACTTTTGCGAATTCGATAAAAATCCCCGGGCTGATAAACCAGCCGATCACCGGTATGAACTGCCAGAACACCCAGTGTTTGGGACGCCGGGCCAGTCCCTGCATGATCCAGGTATTATAAAAGGGAATATAGGCTTTCCAGGTAGCTTCCCCGGCCTTAGCAAAAAGCGGGGCAAATCCAAAAGAAGGCAGAAAGACAATCAGGGTACTGATCAGGTAAACAATAAAGATGTGTTGCAGGGGCATGTGCCGTATTTTATATAGCTGACAAAAATATCATAATTATCTGCCCTTCAAAAAAATAGATTATTCAAAGTTTTGCTAATTCCGGCCACTTCCGGGAAATAGCCCAATCAGCCGGCCTGCCGCTTGGTCGTATTCTTTTGCGGAAAACCGGCCGGACCCATTTCTTATTTTGGCATTACATAATTCCTGACATCTTCTGCCGTAATGGATTTGCCGGATAAAATGACCAGTCTTTCCACCACGTTGCGCAATTCCCGGATATTACCGGTCCAGTTATATTGTTGTAATAATTGTATGGCTTCCTGCTCGGTTTGTTTTTTAGCAATCCCGTATTCCGCACAGATATCGGTAAGGAACTGATCCACCAGCAGGGGAATATCATCCCG
This sequence comes from Sphingobacteriales bacterium, assembly GCA_016192105.1. Taxonomy (GTDB): domain Bacteria; phylum Bacteroidota; class Bacteroidia; order Chitinophagales; family Chitinophagaceae; genus JJ008. Next base: position 14,308 of record JACPUV010000033.1, read on the forward strand.
CCGGTCGTTGAGTGAAGGCACATGGATGAGGATCACACTCAGCCGGTGATAAAGGTCCAGCCGGAAATTCTTTGCCTCCACTTCTTTCAACAGGTCTTTATTGGTGGCGGCGATCACCCGTACATCCACACTGATGTCCTTGTCGGCGCCTACGCGGGTTATCTTTCCTTCCTGCAGGGCCCTTAAAACCTTTGCCTGGGCATTGGCGCTCATGTCCCCGATCTCGTCGAGGAACAGGGTGCCCCCGCTGGCGGATTCAAATTTTCCGATCCGCTGTTTGATCGCTGAAGTAAAAGATCCCTTTTCATGCCCGAATAATTCGCTTTCGATCAGTTCTGTGGGAATGGCCGCGCAGTTTACTTCAATGATCGGTCCGGAGGCCCGGTTACTTTTTTCGTGTATCCATCGGGCCACCAGTTCCTTTCCCACCCCGTTTTCACCGGTAATCAGGATCCGCGCTTCGGTGGGCGCCACTTTTTCAATAGTATCCTTGATCTTTTTGATGCCAGCTGATTCCCCGATCATTTCCTGAACCCGGCTCACTTTCCGTTTCAGCACTTTTGTTTCACTCACCAGGCTGCTTTTATCCATGGCATTCCGGATCGTGATCAGGAGGCGGTTCAGGTCCGGGGGTTTGGAAATATAGTCATAGGCGCCTTTTTTCACCGCCTCCACTGCTGTTTCAATATTACCGTGTCCGGAGATCATGACAACCGGTACATCCGGGTTTATTTCCCCGGCCCGCTGCAGAAACTCAATCCCGTCCAATTTGGGCATTTTAATATCACACAAAACAAGATCAAACGTCTTTTCCCGGAATTTTTTCAATCCTTCTTCTCCATCGGACGCTTCGTCCACTTTATATCCCTCAAAGGAAAGGATTTCGGTCAGGGTTTTACGGATCGCCTTCTCATCGTCAATAATCAGGATGTCGGCCATGGCATTTATTTTGGCCATAAAAATAAATGATTTGAAGCGAAGCGGGGGGATCAGGGCAGGAACAGGTGTAAAAAAAAATAGAGGCCGGGTAGAAACCCAGCCTCGTTTTAAAATCCAATATCCTATGAAAAACCGTGACAAAGATGCACTTTATAAATCAAAAGGTTGCACCTTAACCCGTTTTTTTTTTAAGGTAATAAAACGGCGTAAAAACACAGCCCCCCGCGGCTGGCAGGGGGCTGATAAAAGGGAAGTATTTTATTTCACCTGGTACATTACTTCTTTCACCAGTTTCACGGTACGGGGCACATCCGGTAAAGCGGCGGCCACCAGGTTGGGGGCATAATGAAGAGGCGCATCAGCCGCCGTAATACGGCGGATCGGCGCATCCAGGTAATCGAATCCTTCTTTTTGTATGCGATAGGTGATCTCGGAAGAGACAGAAGCAAAAGGCCATTGTTCTTCCACAATCACCAGGCGGTTGGTCTTTTTTACACTCTCCAGGATGGTCATCCAGTCCAGCGGACGGATGGTCCGCAGGTCGATCACTTCAGCACTGATTCCTTCTTTTTCCAGTTCATCAGCCGCTCCCAGCGCCACTTTCATCATTTTATTAAAGGAAACAATGGTCACATCCCGGCCGGCTTTCTTAACATCGGCTTTACCCAGTTCAATATAATATTCACCCTCGGGCACTTCTGATTTATCCCCGTACATCTGCTCACTTTCCATAAACATGACCGGATCTTCTTCAAAACGGATCGCCTGCTTCAGCAAACCCTTGGCATCATACCCATTGCTCGGCGATACCACTTTAATACCGGGAATATTTGCATACATGGCTTCAAAAGCCGTGGAGTGCTGGGCACCCAACTGGCCGGCAGAACCATTTGGCCCGCGAAAAACAATGGGACAGCTTAGTTGTCCGCCGCTCATTGCCAGCATCTTAGAAGCTGTATTGAGAATTTGATCTAAAGCCAGTACCGCAAAATTCCAGGTCATGAATTCCACCACCGGCCGAAGGCCATTCTGTGCAGCCCCTACCCCGATTGCTGTAAAACCCAGTTCGGAAATGGGGGTATCAATCACCCTTTTGGCACCAAACTCGGCCAGCATACCCTGGCTTACCTTATAGGCCCCGTTGTATTCTGCCACTTCTTCTCCCATCAGGAAAACCCGTTCATCCCTTCTCATTTCTTCAGTAAGTGCTTCCCGGATTGCTTCACGAAACGCGATAGATCTTGCCATTAGTCAGTGCTTTTAATAACGGGGCAAATTTAAGTGACGGGGGGCATAAAACCTAAAATGAAGCAGGGACAGCAATCAGCCTTATGATGGGTGGATCCCGGGCAAACAAATACTGTTTTTAACCGGCAATCCTGATTTTTTTGCCCAGGGCATTTACCCGGTAGAACACCCCCTTTTCAATCAATAAGGCTTCCGAGTATCCTTTACTATGGGGAACATCGGTATTGAAGAGCCGTTTATTAAACCAGGTACTGATCGTATCTGCCGCAATGGTGTGGCCGGTGGCAATGTATTTGACCCCAAACTCCTGAAGGGTACTGTCCACCTGCCCGGCGGTGGCCCGTACAGAGCCGGTATAATAGCCGCGGTACCAAAAGGGGCCCCTATCGCTGTAGAGGATCTCCACGAGTATATCCGGATAGACATAACTGGTATCCCCGTACCAGGGTTTTGCCAGTTCATTGATCTCGGGCAGGGGCATATCAAACAGGTTTACTTCTTCCGAGATCCCGCCGTGTACATAGAGAACATCCCCGACTCTTTCCACCACGTTCTTGGTTCGCAGCCAGCGTCCGAGCTCCGAATTTTCATTAAAAAGCGAACCGTAGTCTGTATGCAGTAAGGCTGCATGCTCCATGTATTGGGACTGCACATAGCGGAAATCCCCGTTCAGGTTCATGATCTCGTGGTTGCCCAGTACAAAATGGACATAACCGCCGGCAGCTTTTGCCTTTTCCTCGAGGGAATATATAAACCAGAGCAGTTCTGTGACCTGTGTACCCCGGTCAAAAAAATCACCGGTCAGCACCAGGTGGCCGTCACCAAAAGTCCAGTTAAATCCTTCATCAATCACCTGGTTCGCCTTTAGCAATTTCAGGAAAGCAAGCAGGTTCCCCTCTATATCCGAAATCGCCAGTTGCCGGCTTACTTTCCGGTACACGGAGCGTTCGTCCTTCAATTTGTTCTTCAGTTTCACGGCAAAAAATTCTCCGGGCCGGCCGGTAGCCACAAACATGGAAACAGCTGCCCGGTCAGCCATGTCAGCAGAATCGGTAACAACGGTTTTAGCACCGTGACCTTCCTGTATATAATGAATATACACCCGGCCGTTCTTATACAAAACATAGGGTCCTCCGCCGGTATGCGGGTCATGCCGCAGCCCGCCTGTTTCCGTCAGGAAGACAGCAGCCAGTAAAACAGGAAGGATCATCATATAGCTTGTCCGCATGTTAATTGTATTATTCATCAGCCTGCCTTTCACGGACGTGCCATTCCCGGCAGAAGTTGCCCGCCCCTGATACGGTTAAAGATATTTGAAATTATGCATCCTCCCCATCCGGTGGCCGGCTCATCCATTTCTGCTTGTTCAGGACAAACCGGATCTCCCCTTTACCATAAAGCCCGTCTTCTTCCCAACCTGCCTTCCGGTAAAAGGATGCCGCCCGGGTACCCGGGCTGGTACTCAGCCAAACGGGTAAATCGGTCTGCTCAAAATACCAGTCCATCATACGATCGTGCAATTGCCGGCCCGTTCCCTTCCCGTCATGACCCGGCCGGATAAACAAGGCCCATACATTCCGGTCGGTAATGCTGACGATCGCAAACCCGGTGATGATCCCGTTTTCGATGCTTACCCAACCCCTGCCCCGCCGGGTAATATAATCTGCCACATCCGAATCGGGTACCAGCGAAGGATCCGATAAGCGGTTTTCAGTTACTGCATTCCTGACTTCCTGGATCTGTTCAATATCACCCGGCCCGGCCACCCTTATGAATATCGTTGACATCTGCTGATTTTTAGCATTCAAGTTATCGAACTTTTTTATTTTCCTCCGTCTGCAGGGCCCTGTTTCCCGGGGTAATCACCGTTTATTCTCTTTGAACAAACCCGCCGGATCCTTTATATTTAACTTACCGAAACAATCCAACGCCATGCACCCTGTCATTATTCCGGTAGATTTTTCTGAGACCTCCCTTAATGCAGCCCGGTTTGCCGCGAAAATGCTGGCCTGGAAAGATGAAATAACGGCTGTATTGTATCATAATTATGAAAGTGAAAATGATCATGATATTTCACTGTTCTACCTGGAGAGCCTGAAAAAAGAATTCTATAAAGCCGGTGTCCGGAAGGTGGACTGCGAATATGAAATGGGTGGCGACCTGATTGAAAATATCTCCCGGCTGGCGCATACCATCCGGGCTACCCTCGTCCTGATGGGGATCACGGGAAAATCCGCCGTCCGGCAGGTCTTGTTTGGCAGTAATACCCTGAAACTGGTAGATAAAAACCTGTACCCGGTGATGATCATCCCCCCGGATGCCCTGTATAAAGGGATTTCTAAAATTGCTTTCGCTACCGACTTTAAAAATGTGGAGCTCAGCACCCCTTCGCAGCTTATCGGTTCTGTCTTGCGTCTCTTTGCACCCAAACTGCATATTGTACATGTAGATAAGGAAGCGGCCCGAACAATTTCCCCCGCCATGGAGGAGGGAAAAGCGAAGATTGATCTGCTGTTCAGCGCATTTGAAAAGGAGTTCTTTTTTATCTCCGGGGATGATTTTTATGAAAGCCTGGACCGTTTTGTGCAGGAGCAGGATATTGATGTGCTCGTTACGGTCCCCAAGCATCCCAGTAATTCCGCCTCACTGTTCAGATCATCCCATACAAAGAAACTGGCTTACCACAGCCATATCCCGATCCTGGCCGCCCACCAGTAAACCCTGTGAATCTGCTGTTTATCCCGGTTTATAGCCAGGAAGGCTGTTAAACGGTACTTGACGGCCCGCTAACAAATAGCTATCTTTGTCACAGCTTTTATGAAGCCTGCGTTTAAAATACAGGACAGCGTGTACACTTTTGCCGAGCAATCGCTGCCGGCCAATTTTTATATTCCTGACTAATGCTGCTGCAGCACCTGTATTAAGCCCCTTTTTTATACACCCGTATATCCGGGTAGATTATTCAACTCTGGCCAGTATGAAAAATATTAAACTGATCGAAGTCCCTTCTGAAATAGGTGCCGGCACCCGCGGCGCCAGCCTTGGTATTGAAGCGATCAAGATTGCCGCCCTTGACTTCATGAGTAATTTCTTTATCCACTTCCCTTCTGAAAAGGTACAGACGGAAAATAAATTGCTGTACGAACCGATCGAATCCCCGTATGCCAAGCGTATCAAAGGGGTAACAGCGATCTATGAACGGGTCAGCAAGTCAGTCAGTGAAACCATCCGGAACAATTTTTTCCCGGTGGTACTCAGCGGGGACCACAGTACGGCCGGTGCCACGATTGCGGGTATAAAACTGGCTAAACCCAAGAGTAAACTGGGAGTGATCTGGATTGATGCCCATGCGGACCTGCATACACCCTACACCACGCCATCGGGTAATATACATGGAATGCCCATGGCGGCTTCCATCAATAAAGACAATGAAGACTGCGCGGTGCATGAGATCGATGCTGAAACCGCGAAACAATGGCACTACCTGAAAAATATCGGTAAGATCGCACCGAAAGTCCACCCGGAAGATGTGGTATTCATTGCACTCCGGGATTTTGAAAAAGAAGAACGGCACCTGATCGAAAAGAACGGGATGAAAGTGATCACGACCAAGGAAGTCCGGAACAAGGGAGCGGAAAATATCGTGCGTTCGGTGATCCGGTATTTATCCGATTGCACCGATATCTATGTTTCCTTTGATGTGGACAGCCTGGATTCTTCCATATCAAAAGGAACCGGCACACCTGTTGGAAACGGGCTCAAAGAAAGGGAAGCCGAAGACCTGATCAGCAAATTCATGATGAACCGGAAAATATGCTGCTTTGAGATTGCGGAAGTCAACCCGACGCTGGACAAGGAAAACCTGATGGCGGAAATCGCTTTCAATATCCTGCAGCGAAGTGTGAACGTATTAATGATGAATTAATCTTACCGCATGAAAACCCCTGTAATTTTTATTCTTGTCCTGCTGCTTTCGGCGATACTGAATGCCCAGCCGGGAACATATACAGACTCCCTGAAAAAATTCCGTGACAACTATATCAGCACCCACGAAGTGATCCGGGAAAAAGACCGGGCCCGCCTGCAGTTTTATCCCATCAGCGGGGAATACCATATTGCTGCCCGGGTGGAACGGATCTATGAGGCGCCCTGGTTTGCCATGGAAACTTCGGGCCGGTTGAAAAAAAACTTCCGGGTCTATGCCATCCTGCATTTCAGTTTCGGCGGCCGGTCAATGAAGCTTTCCGTTTACCAGTCGCAGCAACTGATGGATACCGAAGAATACAAAGACTACCTGTTTGTCCCCTTTACCGACCTGACCAACGGGGAAGAAACCTACGAAAACGGCCGGTATATTGATCTTACAACAGGCGGGCTTCAGCAGGAGAATTTCTATATTGATTTCAACAGGGCCTACAATCCTTATTGTGCTTACATCAGCAATATGTACAACTGCCCCATACCACCCAAAGAGAACAGCCTGCAGGTTTCAGTCAGGGCAGGAGAAAAAAAGTTTGGCGCAGCGCTGTAGCAGCCTTTACCTGCAGGAGAGCACTACGATAAGCAATGAGTAATGGAGTTAAGAGAAGACGTGTAGCTTACAAGGGCGTTTCGTTTTTACTACGGTTTCTTTTCAGCGTTTATCTTCAGCTTTTATTTTTCTTCCTGTGCACTTAACCAAAAGTTCGTTTCAGCCCTTCTTCGAATGTGACCGGCTTATACCCCAGTTCCTGTACGGCTTTATCAATCACAAACCCTGTTTTCAGCGGCCGTTTGGCGGGTTGTGAAAAAGTATCCGCTGTAACCCGTATCAGCAGGGAACGGTCAAGGTGCAGGTAATCCGCGGTTTTGCAAGCCATCTCGTATGGCGTGAACTGTTCCGCACCGCTAAGGTGCCAGGTACCGGTGCCCTTTTTTTCGATAATGGAAACAATACCGGCAGCCAGGTCGCCGACATAAGTGGGTGTCCGCAACTGGTCATCCACTACTTTATAAGTTTCCCCGCTCTCCAGTTTTTGTTTTACAACGGAAAGGATATTGCTTCGCCCGGCAAGGGGTTGCCCGTACACCAGTATCGTTCTCACAATGGCCCAGTCATACGGGTAATTCCGGACAGCCGCTTCAGCCGCCTGTTTGGTCTTGCCGTAATAATTCACTGGCGCCGCCGGATCCTCTTCCGAATACATTCCTTTTTCCCCATCAAACACAAAATCGGTTGAAATAAAAATAAAAAAAGACTGCTGCTTTTCTGCTTCCGAGAGTAAGTGAAGAGTGGCCGCGGTATTGACCCGGTAGGCGTCTGCCTGGTTTTGTTCACACTCATCGGGTTTGCTCATCGCCCCCGCATGCACGATCACGGCAGGGGAAAAACGTTCAACCAGTTTTTTCACCTGCAGGGGATCCGTAAAATCCATTGTATCGTAACTGAAACCGGGTTTCCCGTACAGGCCGAGGCGGCAATCGCCCTTACCGGTTGCCAGTACCGTATGTCCCTTTTCCAGCAAGGCGGGAACCAGGTAATGGCCCAGAAAACCGTTTGCTCCCGTGACCAGTATTTTCATTTCATCCAGGTTGACGGAAATAAAAGAAGGCGGTTAGGCTGCATTTATTCCCGGGTAAAATCAGAATGCTTTTTTTTCTTCGCTGACCGCCTTAAAATCCGGTGTCAATCCCATATTGTAGAAAATAAAAGAATAAATATCCGCTGTCGTCTCCAACGCCTTTTTGAGGTTACTGGCTCCATGCCCTGAATTCACATCAATACGGATCAGTACCGGGTTCTTTCCCTTATAATGTTCCTGCAGCGTAGCCGCATACTTAAAGGAATGCGCCGGCACCACCCGGTCATCGTGATCGGCCGTGGTGATCAGGGTAGCGGGATACGCAAGCCCGTCTTTTATATTATGGATCGGGGAATAGGCATAGAGATTTTTAAAATCCTCCGGGTTATCACTGCTACCGTATTCGGGTATCCAGTTCCAGCCGATGGTAAACTTATGGAAACGCAGCATGTCCATCACGCCCACCTGCGGGATCGCGACTTTAAAAAGATCGGGTCGCTGATTAATCACGGCGCCTACCAGCAGGCCTCCGTTTGAACCGCCCTGTACGGCCAGGTAATCACTGGAGGTATATCCTTTATCCACCAGGTACTCAGCAGCAGCAATAAAATCATCAAAAACAGTTTGCTTTTTTAACCGCATCCCGGCCTCGTGCCATTTCTCTCCGTATTCACTGCCACCCCGGATATTGGCTATGCAATAAACCCCGCCCTGCTCCAGCCAGGCGATACGGGCCGGGGAGAAATTGGGCGTACTGCTGATATTAAACCCGCCATATCCATACAGGATGGCCGGGCTCTTGCCACGCAGTTCAATTCCTTTTTTATGAACAATGAACATGGGAATTTTTGTGCCGTCTTTCCCGGGGTAGAACACCTGTTCGGTTTCAAATTCACCCGGATCGAATTTCACTTCCGGTTTGCGGAAGACACTGCTCTCTCCGCTGGCAATATCATATTTATAAATAGTGGGCGGATCGGTAATGGATGAGAATGAATAAAACACAAACCTGTCTTCTCTTTTACCTCCGAATCCGCCTGCCGTACCCAGTCCCGGCAGTTTGACTTCTCCCATTGAATTTCCGTCCAGGTCATACACATATACCCGGCTGGTTACGTCCTTCATATAAGTAATAAAAAGCCGGTTCCCCGCACTGCTGACCCCGGCCATGTTTTCTTCTTTTTCGGGAATGATTGTTTTCCAGTTTTCCGGCGCCGGTTGCAGCGGGTCCACCAGGATGATCCGCTGGTTCTTCGCCCCTTCATTGGTCTGGAGCAGGAATTTGCCATTCACTTCTTCAATAAAATTGTACTGATACTCCCCTATTTCCTTTATGATGGGTTTAAATTTCTTATCGCCCGATTTACTGTCAAAGTACCAGAGGCTGTTCCCCTGTTTTCCCTTGCCCCGGTCACTGATATTCAGGAAAACATACCGCTCACTTTCATCCGTGAAGACGCTGTGAAAACGCTGCGGATTTGCCGGATCCTCATAAACCAGTTCGTCCTTGTCCTGGCTGCTGCCGGCTTTGTGGTAATACACCTGGTGGTTTTCATTTTTAGTGGACAGTTCTTTTCCGTTTTCAGGCGCCGGGTAACGGCTGTAGTAAAAACCGTCGCCCTGCCAGGAAGCGCCGGAAACTTTTACCCAGGCTAAAGAGTCTTTGAGGTATTTTTTGCGGGTTAGATCCAACACAAAAAAAGTCCGCCAGTCACTGCCCCCGGCGGATTTACCTACCACGGCATATTTCCCGTTCTTCGATACCGAGAAAGCAGCCAGTGAAGTGGTCCCATCTGCGGAAAATTTGTTAGGGTCCAGCAATAGCTCGGGTTTACCATTGAGTCCTTTCTGGCGATAGAGCACAGACTGGTTTTGCAATCCGTCGTTTTTATAAAAATAGAAATACTCCTCCTGGCGGAAAGGAGAAGAATACTTGGGATAGTTATTGATCGCCTCCAGCCGCTCCTGCCATTGTTTGCGGTAAGGAATCTGGTCCAGGTAATCGAATGTGACTTTGTTTTGCCGGGCCACCCAATCCGTGGTGTATTCACTCCGGTCATCCTCCAACCAGCGGTAGGGATCGGCAACAGTGATGCCCTGATAGGTATCAGATACATCCCCCTTAGCAGTAATCGGGTATTTTACCTGCGAAGCGGCCAGGAGGGGCAGCAGGAAAAGCAGAAGGCTGAACTTTTTCATATTGATTGATTAGGGTACTAAGGTAAAATATTAAGGCAGCAAAAAACGGAGGAATGAACAGATGCGCGGTAAACAGGATCAATGGTAAAAAAAACGAATCTGGTCCCCCTTTGTTCCATTGCCTTGTTTCCCGTCAATTTAACTGAAATAACAGCCCTGTTTTTTCCTGAACGGGGTAATCTCAGTTTAAATAAAGGGAATAAAACAGATATTTGACAACCGGAATGAAACTAACGATTGTGTGTCAGGTACACATTCAGAACAAAAGCTTATTTTTGCGCAGTTTTAAAATTCAAGATGGAAAAGAAAGTAACAAAAATCGGTGTTCTTACTTCAGGTGGTGATGCACCGGGTATGAATGCAGCAATCCGGGCGGTGGTGAGAACTGGTATTTTTCACGGGTTGGAAATGTTCGGGATCATGAGGGGTTACCAGGGCATGATCGATGATGATATATTCAGAATGGAAGGACGTTCAGTAGCCAATATCATTCAGCGGGGGGGGACCATTTTAAAAACCGCACGTTGTAAAGATTTTTATGAGCCAGAGGGCAGGAAGATCGCTTACAACAACCTAAAGAAAAGGGGCATCGACGGCCTGGTGATCATCGGGGGCGACGGTTCCTTCCGCGGCGCGGTAAAATTCAGCCAGGAATTTGATATCCCCTGTGTGGGGCTGGCTGGTACCATTGATAAAGATATTTCGGGCACCGACTTCACCATCGGTTTTGATACCGCGGTAAACACGGCCGTGGAAGCCATTGATAAAGTAAGGGATACCATGGATGCGCACGACCGCATCTTTATTATTGAAGTGATGGGCCGCGATGCCGGCTATATTGCGTTGCACAGCGGCATCGCCACCGGAGCGGAGAATATCCTGATCCCGGAGCGGAAAACCGATATGAACAGTATCATTGAATCCCTGCAGGAAAAAGAGAAAAGGAAGAAGATGGTGAACCTGATCGTAGTGGCCGAAGGGGATGATTTTGGCGGCGCCAATGAAGTGCAGAAAGTGCTGCAGGAACGCTTACCCAAGGCGGAGATCCGGGTTTGTATCCTGGGGCATATCCAGCGGGGAGGCGCGCCCAGTTGTATGGACAGACTGATCGCCAGCCGGATGGGTTACCATGCGGTGGAATCACTGATGGAAGGCCGTCACAATGTATTTGTAGGAATCCAGAACAATAAGATGAATTATATTCCCCTGGAAACAGCGGTCAAGAATAAAGGGAAGATCAGCGATGAATGGCTCAAGATCGTAAAGATCCTCGCGAGCTGATCCTTGCTGTACCCTACCCGCCCTTCCAATTAATGAACGCCACTTATGACAAAGAACTTAGATAAATACCTGCACAAAAATTTTGATAAGGAAGCCGGAAGACAGCATGCTTACAAACGGACAAAGATCGTGGCCACTGTAGGTCCGGCCTGTGACACGTATGAAAAATTGCTGGAACTGGTAAAAGCCGGGGTCAATGTATTCCGCCTGAATTTTTCTCATGGCTCACATGAGGACAAGGCAAAAATTATTGAACTCATTCACAAAATCAATAAATCGGAGCCTTATAATATCGCGATCCTGGCTGACCTGCAGGGACCCAAACTGCGGGTAGGTGACCTGGAAGGCGGATCCCTGGAGATCAATGAAGGGGACATTCTCACTTTCACCAACCAGAAAGTCGTCGGTAACCGGGACCGGATCTATGTATCCTACCCCGACCTGCATTCTGATGTACGTGTTGGCGAAAAGATCCTGATCGATGACGGGAAATTAGAAGTGATCGTAAAAGAGATTACGGCTGACCGTGATGTAAAAGTGGAAGTGGCCCTGGGCGGGACCCTCCTGCCCAAAAAAGGGGTTAACCTGCCTGATACCAAAATCTCCCTCCCCTCCCTTACGGAGAAAGACCTGGCAGACCTGGAATTTATCATGGGTAAAGAAGTGGAATGGGTGGCTCTTTCTTTTGTAAGAAACCCGGAGGACATCTCGGGCCTGAAACAACGGATCAAAAAATACGGACATTCCGCTAAAGTAATCGCCAAGATCGAAATGCCCCAGGCCATTGTCAACCTGCGGGATATCATCGTGGAGAGTGACGGGATCATGATCGCCCGTGGAGACCTTGGCGTGGAACTGCCTGTGGAGGAGGTTCCGCTTATTCAAAAGGATATTATTAAAAAATGTATCCACCGGGCCAAACCTGTGATCGTGGCTACCCAGATGATGGAGAGCATGATCGACCGGACCAAACCCAACCGGAGCGAGATCACCGATGTGGCCAACGCTGTACTGGAAGGTGCTGATGCGGTGATGCTGAGCGGGGAAACTGCTACCGGGAAATATCCAAGGCTGGTGGTAGAAACCATGACCAAGATTATCCTGGAAGTGGAGTCCAAAGCCTATGACTATAACCGGGAAGAAATGCTGAAGCCCCAATCCCACTCTCCCTCTTTCCTGAGTGACGCGATTTGTTATAATGCCTGTAAGCTGGCCGAAGATGTGAATGCGGATGCCCTGATCGGTATGACCCAAAGCGGCTACACTGGTTTTATGCTCAGTAGTTACCGTCCGAAAGCACATCTTTATATTTTTACTAAAATCCAGTCATTGGTAAACCAACTCAGCCTGAGCTGGGGTGTACGGGCCTTCCATTACGATGAGGAAGAAAGCCTGGATGATATCTTCTCCGACCAGATCGATATCCTGAAAGAAAGAAGTTTTGTGCGGAACGGGGATGTGGTGGTGAGTACCGGCAGTACCCCGATTCATCTGCACCTGCCAACCAACGTGCTGAAGATTGCTAAAGTGGAATAAGAGCACTCCTGCTTCGATACACCAGCCACCTTCTTTGCAGGTAAGAAACGGTCCAATCCAAGGCTGGTTACCCGGCCTGACAGGAATTTACCTTATTATTTACGGGAACTATTTTACCTGTGATGATTATACCACTCCGCACCCTGTAAACTCTTCTTTTTTATTTCCCTTCGAAAAATGAGGTCTTTGCAAAGAAAGCATACGAAATGTCTTCCGGCTTTGCGGTTTTTTTTGCGAAGGCCGATACTTTATAACTTCCGGATCATCACATTGCGGTACCAGACCGTATTACCATGATCCTGCAGGGCGATCTTACCACTTTTATAGGTTCCGAAATCGGGCATCTTTGAAAATTTACTTCCCGACACTAACTTTTTCCAGGCATCGTCCCAGAGTTGTGTGCTGACCACATTCTCCCCGTTCAGCCAGAAATCCAGCTTACCATCCAGGCATTTTATTTCCACCTGGTTCCACTCCCCGGCCGGTTTCACCGTTTCCTTAGCGGAAGAAATCAGGTCATACAGGTCCCCGGCCCGGTGTTTAATGATTTTTGAATCGGGGTGCCCCATATTATCCAGCACCTGCATTTCGGGGGCTGTTTCCCAGGGCCATTTGTATTTCAATGTATCCTCATGCACATAGAACATGATCCCGCTGTTTCCGTTTATGGCGATTTTCCATTCCAGTTTCAGGTGAAAATTTTCAAAAGAGGAATCACTCACAATGTCCCCGCCGTCCATGACCTGCCAGTCCTTTTTGATCGTGGTATCCAGGTACAGGGTACCGTCAGCGGTTTTCCAGGCACTGCCCACAGGTTTGCCCCCGTACTTATGCCAGCCCCTGGTGCTTTGCCCGTCAAACAGTAATTGCCATCCTTCTTTCCGCTGTTCAGTGGTTAACTGATTGGCGGCAGCAACCGTTCCGGTTCCCAGGCTGTCTGCTGTTGCTTTTTCCCCGTTATCACTGCTGTTGTTGCAGGAAAAGGCCGCGAGCGCAGCCGCTGTGCTGATGATCCAGTTTTTCATCGCTGTATTATTTTAATAAAAGAATATACTTCACCATGGCTTCCGCATCTTCCTGTGAAAGGGCCGGGTGCGGGATCATAATGGCAGTCCCCCAGGTACCAGTCCCGCCCTTGATTACCTTCTGGGCCAGCTCGGTAATTTTACCGGAATCTGCCCCTTTGTATTTTTCAGCCACTTCTTTATAACTGGGGCCGGTTAGTTTTTCTTCAATCCTGTGACAGGTCAGGCAATCACTTTTCGCCACCAGTTCAAGTCCTTTCTGGTAGGCGGGATCCGTTGGCGTTTCCGCTGCGGCAACAGGATTGGTGCCGGAGCCGGTATCTCCGCCGCCGCAGGCAGCCAGTACGGATAAGGCGAACAGGGATAAAACAATTTTTCTCATAAATGAAATTCTTTTTTCAATAAAAAAATTTTTTGCTGCACGAAATTAGTCTTTAATCCAAACCAAGCAAGTTCCGGTTGGCTTTTTCATCCGTGCCGCTGGAAGCAAAATCATCAAAGGCTTTCTCCGTTACCCGGATCAGGTGTTTTTCAATGAATGCTGCGCCTTCCCTGGCCCCGTCTTCCGGGTGCTTGAGGCAACACTCCCATTCCATCACCGCCCATCCCGGGTAATCATACTGGGTTAGTTTGCTGAAAATCGTTTTAAAATCCACCTGCCCGTCGCCGGGTGAACGGTAGCGACCAGCCCGGTTAACCCAGTCCTGGTACCCGCCGAAAGTTCCCTGCCGGCCGGTGGGATTGAATTCCGCATCCTTAACATGAAAGGCCCTGATCCGCTCATGGTAAAAATCGATATATTGAATATAGTCCAGCTGTTGTAATACAAAATGGGAAGGGTCGTACAACAAACAGGCCCGGGGATGATTATTGACTTCAGCAAGAAACATTTCATAGGTGGTCCCGTCAAAGAGGTCTTCTCCCGGGTGGATCTCATAACAAATATCCACCCCGCATTCATCAAAATAATTCAGGAGCGGGGTCCATCTTTTTCCCAGTTCACGGAATCCCTCTTCCACGAGCCCGGCCGGGCGCTGGGGCCAGGGATGAAAGGTATGCCACAATAAGGAACCACTGAAAGTCGGATGAGCCGTGAGTCCCAGGTTTTGAGAGGCTTTTGCCCCGTATTTCAGTTGCCGGATCGCCCATTCGGTCCGGGCTTTCGGATTCCCACGGAGAGGCTCAGGCGCAAATCCGTCGAAGAGTGCATCATAAGCCGGGTGAACCGCCACCAGTTGTCCCTGCAGGTGGGTGGACAGTTCGGAAATCTCCAGTCCGCAGTCATTCACAATTCCTTTGATCTCCTCCGCATAAGTTTTGCTTTCCGCCGCTTTCTCAAGATCCAGGCAACGGGAATCCCAGGTGGGGAGCTGAACCGCTTTAAATCCAAGCGACTCCGCCCAAAGGCAAACCGATTTTAAATTATTAAACGGCGCTTCATTTCCCATGAACTGGGCCAGGAAAATACCGGGGCCTTTTATGGTAGTCATCTGATGTGGTATTGGTTTGCGAATATATTATACAGTAAAGTCCGTCCATTTGTTGTCCGACTTCCCGGATTCAATCACCTTCTCAATAAAGGACATTCCCCTGATTCCTTCCTCCACTCCGGGGAAATCGAGCCATTCGGGTTTGGGGGTTTCGCCCTCTATCCGGGCGCGTACCGTTAGTACAAAATTGCGGTAGAGATTGGCAAAAGCTTCCAGGAATCCTTCGGGATGACCGGCCGGGGTGCGGCAATTATGACGGGCAAATGAATCCAGGTAACCCGAACCGGCCCGGTAGATTTCGGCCGGTTTATCAAGCCATTTTACAAGCAGTGTATTGTTATCCTCCTGTTTCCATTCGAGCCCGCCCTTTTCCCCGTAAACCCTGATCTTAACATTGTTCTCCTCCCCTGCCGCGATCTGCGTGGCCATCAGCACCCCGGTGGCGCCATTCTCAAACCGAAGGAAAGCGGCACCGTCATCATCAAGCATACGGCCTTCCACCACGGTATTAATAGAAGAACAGATACTGGTTACTTTTAGCCCGGTCACATACTCCGCCAGGTTGAACGCATGGGTTCCGATATCTCCCATGGAACCGGCTTTTCCGCTTTTCTTCGGATCCGTACGCCAGGCGGCCTGTGCCTGGCCCGTTTTTTCAAGAAATGTACTGAGCCATCCCTGCGGGTATTCCACATATACTTTCCTGATTTTTCCCAGCGCTCCTTCCTGTAACAGTCGCCGGGCCTGCTTTACCATGGGGTAACCCGTATAGGTATGACAAAGCAATAAGGTCAGCCCTGTCTCCGACAGTTTTGCTTTTAGTTGCTTTGCTTCCTCCAGCGAGAATGTGATGGGTTTCTCGATCACCACATTGAATCCTTTATCCAGCGCCATCACTGCAGGATCAAAATGCACAAAGTTGGGTGTAACGATCGTAACAAAATCAATCCGCTGATCCGCAGGCATTGCAGCCTCTTTCTCCAGCATCGTTTTATAATCCGTATAAATGCGGTCTTCTTTCAGGAAAAGCTGCCGCCCCGATTCGCGGGCCACTTCGGGGTTTACACTCAGGGCACCGGCCATCAGTTCCACCTGCCCGTCCATATTCAGAGCCAGACGGTGCACCGCACCAATAAAGGCATCCATCCCGCCACCAATCATGGCCATTCTTAATTTTCTTTTTCCCATCGCAAACGTTTGAGTTGAATAATGTGTATAAAGGAGCGGCTTACCGGGCAAAAATTGGATTTACGGTAAACCAATATGTGGTTAAAAATAGTACATTTAGTTTTTCGAACTCATTTTTGTAAAACTAACGATTCACCAAACAGGCTTTCATATGAAACCGGCAACCCGCATTCAGTTATCCGTAATGATGTTTCTTGAATTCTTTATCTGGGGCGGCTGGTTTGTAACACTTGGGACATTTTTAGGTACGAACCTGCAGGCCGACGGTTCCCGGATCGGGGATGTTTTTTCCACCCAATCCTGGGGTGCAATTATAGCTCCTTTCATTATCGGCCTGATCGCCGATCGTTTTTTCAATGCTGAAAAAATATTAGGCGTGTTGCATATTGCCGGTGCATTGCTGATGTACCAGATGTACACTTCCGATTCAATCGGTGTTTTCTACCCGTATGTATTTGCCTATATGGTATTGTATATGCCGACCCTCGCCCTTGTCAACTCCGTATCTTTTAACCAGATGAAAAACCCTGAAAAGGATTTTTCCGGCATCCGGGTATGGGGTACCATTGGCTGGATCGTGGCCGGCCTGCTGATCAGCTATCTCTTTCACTGGGATGCGAAAGAAAATATTGCCAATGGATTGCTGAAAAACACGTTCCTCCTGTCCGGCAGCGCGGCTTTGGTATTGGGTTTGCTGAGTTTTACCCTGCCGAAGACACCCCCGACCAAAAAGACCGGGGAGAAAATCAGCCTCGGCCAAATAATCGGGCTGGATGCATTGAAATTATTAAAGGATAAAAACTTCCTAGTATTCTTCCTGGCTTCTGTGGCAATCTGCATTCCCCTGGCATTCTATTACCAGAATACCAATCCTTTTCTCACCAATATCGGTATGGAAAACCCAACCGGTAAAATGACCATCGGCCAGGCCTCAGAGGTTTTATTCCTATTGGCACTCCCGGTCTTTTTTACCCGTTTTGGTTTTAAGAAAACGATCCTGGTGGGAATGCTGGCCTGGGCACTCCGGTACCTGCTCTTTGCTTATGGCAATGCCGGCACCCTGAGTTTTATGTTGCTGACCGGGATTGCGCTGCATGGGATTTGCTATGATTTCTTTTTTGTATCGGGACAGATCTATACGAATTCAAAAGCGGGAGAACAGTTTAAAAGTGCAGCGCAGGGCCTGATCACACTGGCCACTTACGGGGTGGGTATGCTGATCGGATTTAAGGTGGCGGGTCTGATTACGGATGCCTATAAAACAGCGGATGGCTTTGATTATAAAATGATCTGGCTGATCCCGTCTGCGATTGCAGCAGCCGTACTTGTTTTATTCTTCCTGTTTTTTAAGGATGAAAAAGTGACTAAATCCTGACGGGGAAAAAGGATATATGAAAAAACAAACTACCCGGAGAGAAGCGTTGAAACAACTGGCGGCCGGCACCATTGCCGCCGGCACCTTCACTTCATTGAGTTCCTTTGCCGGCCCGCAGCGGGAAGACCGGATTGCCCTCAGGGGAAATATCCATCATTCCGTCTGTTACTGGACCTATAACTTCCTGCCACTGGATGAACTGTGCAGCACCGTGAAAAAAATCGGTTTTAACGCGATCGACCTGCTGGCTCCCAAAGACTGGCCCACTGTACAGCAACACGGCATCACCTGCTCCATGTGTTATACCGCCGGTAAGATCAGCCTGACTGAAGGCTGGAACAATAAGAGCAACCATGCCTGGCTGATCAAAGATTTTACCGAAGCTATTCCGCTCGTGGCCAAAGCCGGATATAAGAACCTGATCTGTTTCAGCGGCAACCGCAATGGCATGGATGATGTGACCGGAATGAAAAATTGTGCCGAGGGTTTGAAGCAGATCATCGGACTGGCCGAGAAAGAAGGCGTGATCATCCAGATGGAACTGTTCAACAGCAAAGTGGACCACAAGGATTATATGGCTGATAAAAGTGCCTGGGGAGTGGCCCTCTGCAAAATGATCGGTTCCCCAAACTTCAAATTACTGTACGACATCTATCACATGCAGATCAACGAAGGCGATGTGATCCGTACGATCCGGGACAACCATGAATACTTCGGCCATTATCATACCGCCGGGGTACCGGGACGGCATGAGATTGATGCTTCGCAGGAATTGTTTTACCCGGCGATCATGAGCGCCATCCTGGCTACGGGGCATGAAGGCTACGTGGCACAGGAATTCATTCCCACCGGAAAAGAAAAAAAGGATAAGATCGCGGCACTGAAGAATGCCGTCAGGATTTGTGATGTGTAAGCTCCCCTTCGCGGTCGCTACGGCGGGACGGCTGCGGGAAATGAATAAGATGGTTATTGAGAGAAGGGCCTTTTTATATCATTGTAGCTTCTGTTGAATTAATATATTAAAAACAGTAAATCGTAATCGATGGCAGACAATCAGTATGATGCAATTGTAGTGGGATCAGGGATCAGCGGTGGCTGGGCGGCGAAAGAGTTAACGGAAAAAGGGCTGAAAGTTCTTTTGCTGGAACGGGGACGCAACATCGAGCATATCAAGGATTATGTGAATGCCGCCAAAGACCCCTGGGAGTTCCCGCACCGGGGATTAATGCCCACGCAGCAGATGGTCAATGACTACCCGGTCCTGAAAAGGGATTATCCGCTGAACGAAGTTGTCCTTGATTACTGGGTAAAAGACAAAGAATGTCCTTATACCGAAACAAAACCCTTTTCCTGGTTCCGGGGTTACCAGGTAGGCGGCCGCTCCCTGACCTGGGGGCGTCAGAGCTACCGGCTTAACAAATGGGACTTTGAGGCAAACCTGAAAGATGGTCATGGTACCGACTGGCCGATCCGTTACGAGGATATGGCGCCCTGGTACAGTTATGCGGAACGGTTTGCGGGGATCCAGGGCAATAAGGACGGACTGGATGTTTTGCCCGATGGCGATTATATGCCCCCGATGGAACTGAATTGCGTGGAGAAAGACGTGGCCGCGAAGATCAAAGCCTATTACAAGGATACCCGTCACATGATCATCGGCCGCAGCGCCAATATCACACAGCCGCACCATGACCGGACCAATTGCCAGTACCGCAATCGCTGTTGGAGGGGTTGCCCCTTTGGCGGCTATTTCAGTACGCAATCCGCTACCCTGCCGGCCGCCATGAAAACGGGTAACCTGACCCTGCGTCCTTTCTCCATTGTATCAAAGCTGTTGTACGATAAAGACAAAAAGAAAGCCACCGGTGTGGAAGTCGTGGATGCCACCGATAAAAAAACCTATGAGTTCAAAGCAAAAATCATCTTCCTCTGTGCCTCCTCTTTTAATTCCACCTGGGTCCTGATGAATTCAGCAACGGATATCTGGCCGGAGGGACTGGGCAGTAGCAGCGGGGAACTGGGGAATAACGTGATGGACCATCATTTCCGTTGCGGAGCCGGCGGAACGGCGGAGGGATACAGTGATAAATATGTTTACGGCAGAAGACCCACCGGTGTCTATGTACCGCGCTTCCGCAATATACATGGTGATAAACGCGATTATATCCGCGGCTTTGGCTACCAGGGCGGCGCCGGAAGGGGTCGCGGGGTGGAAGTAGCCGAGTTTACGATCGGTGCCGGGTTAAAGGATGCCTTAAGCGTCCCGGATGAAAACTGGCATATCGGTATCATGGGCTTCGGTGAAATGCTCCCCTATCATGAAAACCGGATCACCCTTAATAAAAACGTAAAAGACGCCTGGGGATTGCCCGTATTGAATATGGATGTGGAGATCAGGGAAAATGAAAAGAAGATGCGGGTTGACATGATGAATGACGCAAAAGAAATGCTGGAAGCAGCGGGAGTGAAAAATGTGGAAACCTATGACCATGGGTACGAAGTGGGCATGGGTATCCACGAAATGGGCACCGCCCGTATGGGACGTGATCCGAAATCCTCCGTACTAAACGGACATAACCAGGTATGGGAGGCGCCGAATGTATTTGTTACGGATGGCGCCTGCATGACCAGTGCCTCCTGTGTAAATCCATCACTGACCTATATGGCCATGACGGCCCGGGCGGCGGATTTCGCGGTAAATGAATTAAAAAAAGGGAACCTATAGACAACCTCTAAATATGCTCCAATGGACAGACGCGAATTATTAAAAACAATTGCCCTTCTTACCGGGGGAGTGGTTATCGGCGGTGAAGTTTTTCTAACGGGTTGTAAAACCGGTGCGAAAGCTGATGCCGGTTTCTCCGCTGCCCATATTACCCTATTGGATGAGATCGGTGAAACGATTATCCCGGCCACGAACACACCGGGCGCCAAAGCGGCGATGGTTGGAGAATTCATGAAAGTGATGGTCACGGATTGTTATACCGAAAAAGAGCAGCAGGCTTTTATGAATGGTATTTCTGCCCTGGAAGAAGCCTGCAGGAAAATACATTCGAAAGGATTTATGGACTGCAGCCCGGAGCAGCGGCATGAACTGCTGGTCAGCCTGGAAAAAGAAGCCAAAGCATTTAACCAGCGAAAAGACGAGGCCGAGAAAGTGAAACGGGAAGCCGCCGAAGCCGCAAAAAAAGAATTCACGGGCGAGCCCCCTCATTATTACACCCTGATGAAACAACTCACACTCTGGGGTTTCTTTACTTCCAAAACAGGAATGACCGAGACCCTTCGTCATATACCGGTACCGGGTAAATATGACGGGTCCTACCCCTATGTAAAAGGTGATAAAGCCTGGGCTGAATAAAAAAATTTTATATGCAATACAGCAGAAGACATTTTATCAAAATTACCGGTGGGACCACAGCGGGCCTGGCCCTGTGCAGCCTGACCGGAACCTCTTTATTTGCCTGTGGAAATGCCACGAATCCCGCGGGAGAATTTGGTATCCAGTTATACACCCTGCGCGATGTGCTGCCCGGGGATCCCAGGGGAATCCTGAAGCAACTGGCTTCGTTTGGGTACAAACAGATCGAAAGCTACGAGGGCAAGCAGGGCATGTTCTGGGGCATGGGTTATATGGATTTCAAAAAATATATGGATGACCTGGGCTTACGGATAGTATCCTCCCATTGTGATATCCAAACAGATTTTGAAAGAAAAGCTGCCGAAGCCGCGGCGATTGGTATGAATTACCTGGTCTGTCCCTGGAAAGGGCCGCAAAAATCACTCGATGATTTTAAGCGCTTCGCGGATGAATTTAACCAGAAGGGAGAAATCTGTAAAAAGAACGGGATTCGTTTCGCCTATCATAATCATGATTATTCATTTAAAATGCTGGACGGACAGTTGCCCCAGGATGTGATGATGAACGGGACCGATCCGGCCCTGGTGGATTTTGAAATGGATATCTACTGGGTAGTAACGGCCGGTATGGATACAGAAACCTGGCTGAAGAAATACAAGGACCGGTTCCGGCTTTGTCATGTAAAGGACCGGAGCAGGAACCCGGAAACGGATAACGGTAAAAACTCCGTGGACCTGGGTACAGGCAGTATTGACTGGAAAAAGATCCTGGGTACCGCGCGTGAAAACGGGATGAAGTATTTTATTGTGGAACAGGAAGCCTACCCGAACGGCAGTTCGCTGGAAGCAGCCAAAACAGATGCGGCGTATATGAAAACACTGGGACTCTAAGGCCCTTATATTATAAATATTTGAAATAAAAAAATTTTACAGGCCGGAATTTTCAAGAAACAGGATTTTTTTTCCACAAACTGAAAGTCGTTAATAATTTGGTAATATATGTGTGCTGGAAACACGATGACTTCCCAGCACCTTTGCGCTTCACAAAAACATTCGTTAATGAAGCGCTTATTCTTACCTCTATTGCTTCTGTTGCTATCTGGCCTTGGAATGGGCCTGCAGGCACAGGAAACCACAGCTGAGATCCAGGGGATCATCACTGAAAAAAATGCCGCCCCGCTGATCGGGGCAACGATTACTGCCATTCACCAGCCGACTGGCACAAAATATACCACCACCACCCGCAAAGACGGCCGGTATAACCTGGCCAACCTGCGTGTAGGCGGCCCTTATGAGATCACGGTAAGTTATGTTGGTTTTAAAGAAGAAAAACAAACAGAAATTTACCTGCTGCTCGGCCAGTCCCACAAAGCCGATTTTGGTTTGGTTTCCGCCACAACAGACCTGAAAGAAGTGGTGGTGACCGCCACCCGTTCGGACAAAGTGTTCAATAAATCCAGGACCGGTTCCGCGGAAGTGGTAAACCGCCAGCAGATTGAACGGCTGCCGACCATCAACAGGAGTATCAATGACTTTACCCGTCTTACGCCGACCGCTAACAGCAATGCCACCTATGGCACCAGCAGTTTTGCGGGCCGCGCCAACTCGTATAACAACCTGTCTGTAAACGGCGCTTCCTTTAACAACACTTTCGGCCTGGCCGCCGGCCTGGGTGGTCAAACCAATTCCCAGCCAATCAGTATTGATGCCCTCGACCAGATCCAGGTTAATATCGCTCCTTATGATGTTACACTGGGCGGGTTTACCGGTGCCGGAATCAACTCCGTTACCAAAAGCGGAACCAACCAGTACAAAGCAAGTTTCTACAGCTATTGGAAAAGTCCGGGCCTCACGGGCTTAAAAGTAGGTCCCACCAAACTGGCCAAACAGCAATTTGATTTTAATAACCGCGGTCTGAACGTCGGCGGTTATATCGTAAAAAACAAATTATTCTTCTTTGTCAGCGGTGAGCAGGAAAGGGTAAGTACCCCGGCGACCAGCCTGGTAGCCAGCCGGAATGGTTCTTCCGGTGTGGGTATTTCACAAGCCAAAGCGGAAGACCTGGATGCCCTGTCTTCCTTCCTGAAATCCAAATTCGGCTATGTAACCGGTGCGTATGAGAATTATACATTCGATACATACAGTGATAAAGTAACCGCCCGTTTCGACTATAATATCAACAAGAAACATACGCTGAACGTGAACTATTATTATATGAAGTCCTACCGCAATGTGCCCCCGAGCAACAGCGGAGCACCGAGTAATAACCGTCAGCCCAGCACCACGGCCATGCCGTTCTTCTCCTCCTCCTATGTGATCAACAACAATTTTCATATTGTGATCGCTGAGTTGAACAGCCGTTTCAGCAACAAGCTGTCCAATAAACTGCAGGTGGGTTTCAACCGGCTGCGCGACTTCCGCAGCAGCCCCGGCGGTATCTTCCCGCTGGTTGATATTGAAAATGGCACCGGCAGCTCATTTACCGCTTTCGGGTTTGAGCCCTTTACCGCTTTCAACAAGCTCAGCACCAATACCTGGCAGTTGAATGATATTGTAACGCTGTATAAAGGAAACCATACATTCACCTTCGGTACACAGAACACGTACAATAAATTCCAGAATGGTTTTGCTCCCAACTATTATGGAGCTTACCGTTTTGCCAGCCTGAATGATTTTTACAACAGTGTGAACAATGGTGCCGCCAATGCCACCCGGTACGAACTGCGTTATTCCGCCCGTAAAAACGGCGAGTTCCCCTATGCTGATGTGGCTGCTTTCCAGCTCGGTTTCTTTGCACAGGACAAATGGAGCGTGAACAATAACCTGGTAGTTACATACGGTATCCGTGCTGACATCCCGATCTTCAAACAAAACTTCATTGCCAATACCAATGCGGACGCGCTGACCTACCGCGATGGCGTGAAGATCAAAACAGGAGAAGCCCCCACTACGTCTTTCCTGCTGAGCCCCCGGGCCGGTTTCAACTGGGATGTAAAAGGTGACAAGAAAACACAGGTTCGGGGTGGTATCGGGGTATTCTCCGGTGCGCCTCCCTTTGTATGGATCAGCAACCAGGCCAGCAACAACGGGGTTGACTTTGGTTCATTCGTAAATACAAGTGGTGTGGCTTTCAGTGCAGATGTAAATGCCTACCGTCCCTCCAATGGGGTGGCCAATACCAGCTACAACCTCGCCGTTACGGATAAAAATTTCAAATTCCCGCAACTGTTCCGCAGTAATATCGCGGTTGATAAAAAACTTCCCTGGGATATCACAGCAACCCTGGAAGGTATCTTCTCCAAAGATATTAATGCGGTATATCACCAGAATATCAACCTGCCTTCCACCGGGACAGCCCTGGTGGGTTCTGACAAACGTATCCGTTACAGCGCTGCCAAAATTTACAGCGGAGCCGGCGGTGTTTCAGCCAGCAATCCCAATATCAGTGACGCGATCCTGATGACGAATACCTCTAAAGGTTCCACATATAATGTTACCCTGCAACTGCAGCGTAATGTGAAGAACCTGTACACCATGCTGGCTTATACCTATGGCAACAGCCGTTCTGTAAATGACGGAGGTTCTATTGCCCAATCCATCTGGAGAGACCGTGCGGTATCCGGCGACCCGAATTCCGAAGCAGTGTCTTTCTCTAACTTCTACCAGCCGCACCGCGTGATAGCTGCCGCTTATTACCGTTTTGAATATGCGAAATATTTCGCCACTTCACTTGGCTTCACATTTGAAGGAGCCAATGGCGGTACCGCCAGCTATACTTACAATGGCGACCTTAACGGTGATGGTCTCACCACCAATGACCTGGTATATATACCAAAAGACCAGTCTGACATTGTACTGGAAACCGTGAATGGCTCGGATCCCCGTACCACCAGTATCATCTGGGGGCAGCTGAACACTTATATCAACCAGGATCCTTACCTGAGTACCCGGAGAGGTAAATATGCAGAAAGGAACGGGTTACTCCTGCCTTTCTACAAAAGGCTGGACCTGAACTTTACCCAGGACTTTACGGTAAAAGCAGGCAAGAATACCAATACCCTTCGCTTTACCATGGATATCTACAACTTTGGTAACCTGCTCAATAAGAACTGGGGTATTTCCCGGATCACCAACCGTACTTCCCTGCTGAACTTCAAGCGGGTGGAAACTGTTGGTGCCAATACGGGCAAACCGGTATTCAGCTATCCTTACCTGGATGCAACCAACCAGATTCCGCTGACCAGTACTTTCCAGAACAGTACCGGTATCGGTTCAAGATGGCAGATGCAGGTGGGTGTGCGTTATATCTTTAACTAAGGAGCGCAATTCAAATCCATCATACGAAAGAGGGCTGTATCAACCGGTACAGCCCTCTTTTTATCAGGGAACTTTCTTTCATTTATCCGGCTAAGCCAGGCTCATCCGCAATGCCCTCACTTCCTCCGCATCAATCGCATTGTTCGTATAACTCTCTGCCGATCCCGCAAAACCCGGTTGGATGAATGCCATTTCAGAAGTTTTTTTACCGCGCAGGGAAGAATGAAATTCCCGGCACCCGGTTTTCCCTGCCAGCCATTTGATATTGTCCTTCCGCAACCCACTGCCCGGCATAATGATAATCCTTTCGTCCGCTCTTTTATTCAATTCCGTAACCAGGTCCACCCCTTCACTCACCGTAGGCATTTGTCCCGATGTAAGGATGCGCTCACAGCCGATTTGCACCAGTTGCTCCAGTGCTTCAAAAGGATCAAGGCAACGGTCGAATGCCCGGTGATAAGTTACCCCCAATGGGTAGGCGGCCTCCACCAGTTTTGCTGAACGTTGTACGTCAATACGGCCATCCTGTTGCAGCATTCCTATAACCACCCCGTCGCAACCCAGTTCCCTGCACAATTTCACGTCCCGCAGCATAATAGAAAATTCTTCATCTGTGTACAGGAAGTCGCCCCCCCTTGGGCGGATGATCGGGTAAAGTAATACGGAAAATACTTCCCGGCATTGTTTTAGGGTCCCGTATGAGGGGGTGGTTCCGCCCTCGGCCAGGTTGGCACAGAGTTCAATCCGGTCCGCCCCTCCTTCCACAGCTGACTGCGTAGTTACAAAATCAGATGTGGCAATTTCAATAATGTATGTTCCTTCCTTTCCCATTCCTTATTTATTAGTCCAAATTTTTATTTATTCTATTCCTTAAAATAACTCCCCGCATTCACCAGCATTTCCTTTTTGCCGGATCGGATCGCATACCGGAAACCGGGATGAATCGCGTAGGCCCCGGGTATTCCTTTTTTATTGAGTGCCAGGAAAGCCACCTGGATATTCTTTGCTTTCTCCTTTTTTATTTTCACGATACGTTCAATTATTTTTTTACAGGCTGCTTC
This sequence comes from Sphingobacteriales bacterium, assembly GCA_016192105.1. GTDB lineage: Bacteria > Bacteroidota > Bacteroidia > Chitinophagales > Chitinophagaceae > JJ008. The sequence continues at coordinate 40,888 of JACPUV010000033.1, forward strand.
CGGAGAAAGTCCCTGCCGCATCAGTTCCACCACGGAATGTGAACCCGCTACACGGATCACATCCTCGCCCTGCCCGGTGGCTGTGCAGGCCCCTGCTTCATTGTCCACGAACAAACCCGCCCCGATGATTGGTGAATCCCCCACGCGGCCCCGCATTTTGAAACCGGCCCCGCTGGTGGTACAGCTGCCGCTGAGGTTTCCCTTTGTATCCATGGCCACCATACCGATGGTATCATGGTTCCATTCCCCGTTGCTGAGCCGGGCCGGCGCAAATGGACCATGGCCTTTATTTTCCACGTTTATAAGCGGTGGTTTGTATTCCGATTTCAGGAGCCATTCCTGGTAGGCCCCTGCTGCTTCGGGCGATAATTTCTGTTCTTCCAGCGGGAACCCTTCAGCCAGCGCAAACTGCTGGGCCCCGGCCCCCACCAGCATAACATGCGGTGTTTTTTCCATCACCCTTCTTGCTACGGAAACCGGATGTTTGATTCGTTCCAGGAAAGCCACCGACCCGCAGTTCGAAAATTCATCCATAATGCAGGCATCCAGGGTAACAAACCCATCGCGGTCTGGGTTTGCGCCCAGTCCCACACAGCAATTTTGTGAGGCTTCGGTAACCATCACCCCTTTTTCAACGGCATCCAGTGCCCGGCCTCCTTTGCTCAATATTTCCCAGGCCGCCTTGTTCGCTTCCATTCCGGCATCCCAGGTGGAGATCACCACGGGTTGGCCTTTAAGGACCGCCGGAGCCTGGTTTCCTGCAGCTATTTTTCCCAAAATAATACCCAGTGTTCCTCCTACCGATGCCTGAATGAACTTTCTCCTGTGTACCATTGTTTATTTTTTTGTGGTCTTCGAAATTAACAGTTCCGGCCCAATTCACGCAAAAATCGGTTTAACAAAACGGTAAGAAATATTTTTTTGATGTTTAAACATTGATTTAATAGCTTTGTGGTCTAAACTTCAAAAAATGAAAATAGAGATCATCTCCGGCAGCCCGAGAACCGGGAGTATCACCAAAAGAATGGCGCTGCACCTGAAGAACTGGTTTGATCAGAATACCCATCACAAAGCGGATATTATCGATATGAAAGACTGGCCCCTTCCTCCGGTTCAGTCCGTCTGGGTTTCTGAAGACAAAGCCCCGCCGGAATTCCAGGTATTGGCAAAAAGAATATTTAACGCCGGCGCTTTTATACTGGTCACCCCGGAATACAACGGCAGTTATTCCCCTGCCATGAAGAACATGCTGGATCATTTCCCGAAACAGTACCATAAGTCCTTTGGCATAGTAACGGCTTCCCCCGGGGGCCTGGGTGGCATGCGGGCCGCACAACAATTATTGCTGCTGATTCCGGCCTTGTTTGGAATTGCCTCTCCCCATATGCTGATCACACCTTCAGTGGATCGGAAATTCAGCCCCGATGGGGACTTGCTGGATGAAAGTTTTCAGCAGGCAGTGCATACTTTCGTCACGGAATTCCTCTGGCTGGCAGAAAAAACAGTTACTGAAAAAGTTTCGCTTAACTAAAGGAGTAAACATGAAAACCATTTTACATAAAGCCCGCACCAGGGGTCATGCCAACCATGGCTGGCTCGACAGTTATCATACATTCAGCTTTGCCGGCTATTATGATACGGAAAGAATCCATTTTGGAGCACTGCGCGTATTGAATGATGATACGGTAGCCGGGGGCATGGGTTTCGGTACCCACCCGCACGATAATATGGAGATTATTTCCATCCCGACCAGCGGAGCCCTGGAACACGAGGACAGCATGGGCAACCAGCAAGTGATCCGCCAGGGAGATGTGCAGGTAATGAGTGCCGGAACGGGCATCTCCCACTCGGAAAAAAACAAGAACCGGGACCAGGAAGTTGAGTTCTTCCAGATCTGGATCTTCCCAAAGCAAAAGAATGTAACACCGCGTTATGACCAGCAACACTTCACGGATACAGAAAAGCACAATACGCTGCTGACCGTGGTTTCTCCCATTGGTACAAAAGACGGGGGCGTGCAAATCCACCAGGATGCCTGGTTCAGCCTGGGTAAGCTGGATCCGGATTTCAGCACCCACTATACGCTGAAAAACAAAAAAAATGGGGTCTATGCATTTGTCATCGAGGGGGATGTAACCATCAACGGCCAGTTACTGAACCGCCGGGACGGACTGGGTATCACGGAGGCTGATATTTTACATATAGAGGCTGTTTCGTCTGCTGAACTTTTATTAATGGAAGTTCCGATGCAGTAGAAATATTGAAAGCCTGGCTGATTATTGATCAACTGATTATTGACGATACCCGGGTCGGGAACATTCATTAATTAAAGCAAAGACCGGGATGGAAGTACAGCATGCGGCAAAGAAAAAATCATAATTTAAAACAGAAATGATGAGCATTAGAAATATAGAACATATTATCGCCCCTCCTCCCCCGCATATGGTGGGTGACGGGTTCCGGGTACATAGTTTTTTTCCCGGCGGCAGATTAATTGACAAGAAAAGAATGAGTCCTTTCTTCCTGATGGATTATGGTGCCAGGATTGAATTTGGTCCGTCCAATGAACCGAGGGGTGTTGGCGTACATCCGCATGCGGGGTTTGAAACAGTTACCATTGCCTATCACGGCAGGATTGCCCACCACGACAGTGCCGGTCACAGCGGAATCATCGGCGAAGGGGATGTACAATGGATGACGGCCGGCGCTGGTTTATTACACAAGGAGTACCATGAAGCCGGTTACAGCAAAACCGGCGGCCCCTTCCAGATGGTGCAGTTATGGGTGAACCTCCCTGCCAGGTTCAAAAAAACAAAACCGAAATACCAGGAGATCATCAATGCCTCTATGGGCCGGCATATCCTGGCAGACGGGAAAAGTTATATGGAAGTGATCGCGGGTGAGTATCGTGGCACAAAAGGGCCCGCATTTACTTTCACCCCCATGCAGGTCTATAATGCCCGGCTGGTAAAAGGAGCAGCCGCTATCCTGAATTTAGATGCCCGGCACAACACCGGTATCCTGGTTATTGAAGGAAAAGCCGTCATTAACAGCAGTGAAGTACCGGCGGATCATTTTGTATTATTCAAAAATGACGGGGAAGAAATAAAAATTGAAGCGGTTGAAGATACGATCCTGCTGGTATTATCCGGGGAACCGATCGATGAACCCATTGCGGCCTATGGCCCCTTCCTGATGAATACCTGGCCCGAAGTGGAACAGGCCATACAGGATGTGAATACGGGTAAGTTTGGCTATTTGGAAGATTAGGTAGTTGGCGGCTGTTAGTTGTCAGTTGGCAGTTGACAGTTGGCAGTTGGTAGTTGGCAGTTGACAGTTGGCAGTTGGCAGTTGGTAGTGGACGGATAGTATGTATGAATTGTATTAGCTAAGACTTAATCTGACAGTTAGGGTTAACTTTAGAGTAACAACAAACCAAAGTTTAACCCCAAAAACTGTCAGAAATGAAAGTGGAAACTAAGTTAATCAAAACCAAGTTAGGTTTACTGCAATTAGCA
>JACPUV010000038.1 GCA_016192105.1 Sphingobacteriales bacterium
CATAACCAGTCCGCATAGTCTGCAACGGGCACTGAATTACAACGAGAAAAAACGCCAGAAGGGCCAGGCAGTTTGCATTCATGCAGAAAATTATCTGCTGGCACCTTCGTATATGAATTTTCACCAGAAAATGCAGCGGCTGCAGGACCTGATTGCAAGAAATGAACGGGCAAAAAAATCCAATACGCTCCATATCTCCTTAAACTTTGATCCGTCTGAGAAACTGGCTGTAGGAAAACTAACCCAGATCGCACAGGCGTATATGGAAAAGATAGGCTTTGGCTCCCAACCTTACCTGGTCTATCAGCACCATGATGCCGGGCATCCCCATATCCACATCCTGACCACCAGTATCCAGCCTGATGGCAGGCGTATTGATACCTACAATATCGGCCGCAACCAGTCCGAAACCGCAAGGAAAGAATTGGAGAAAAACTTTGGTTTGATTCAGGCACAGGGCAAAAAGACCGTAAAGGCTGCCGGCATCCAGCCAATTAATGCTCAGAAAGTTTTCTATGGCAAATCCGAGACCCTCCGTTCGATCACTAATGTCCTGGATGCAGTGATCAATCATTTTAAATACACTTCGCTGGCAGAACTTAACGCTATCCTCCGGCAGTATAACGTAGAGGCCGACCGTGGCGGGGAAACGGGGATCGTATATAAATCAGGAGGACTTTTTTACCGGTTGCTGGATGGGCAGGGCAATAAAGTCGGGGTACCAATTAAAGCCAGCCTGATTCATAATAAACCCACGTTAAAAAACCTGGAGAAGAAATTCAGGGAAAACGAGGCCCTCCGGCAACCTGATAAAAAAAGGTTGAAGACCAGCATAGACTGGGTGCTGGCCAAATCTCCGGGCAGCCTGGAAGGTTTGATCACTGCCCTGAAAAAAGAAGGGGTGCAGGTAGTGCTGAGGGAGAATAAGCAGGGTCAGGTTTATGGGATCACTTTTATTGATTACCGGACAAAAGCCGTCTTTAACGGGAGTGATATAGGCAAGCCCTACAGCATCGCCGGCATCCGGGCCACCCTGGACTCGGGTCAACCGGGCCGGGAAAAAGCCCCAAAACCCGCCGCTAAAACCTCCAAATCAAAGAATTTCAGAAAAAGCCCGGAGCCTTCCCCGGCCATCGAGTCCCACCCCAATCAAGATGGTTTGCTCAAAGAACTGCTGGAGCAGGAAAAGAACCTGAGCCGGGTTCCCGGTGAACTGCTGAAGAAAAAGAGGAAAAAACGCAATCCTAACCCTAAATAAGTTGCTATGTCATCCGGAACCGGCGAAAATGAAGTTGGTCTCAGAAAAATCCTGGACTTTACCCGGCTGGGGGCCATTTTGGTCCTCCTCCTGCACTGTTATTTTTTCTGTTACGCGGCTTTTGACCGCTGGGGGCTTACTGCCCCGTGGAGCGACCAGTTCCTCCAAAATATTGCCCGTACGGGACTCTACAGCACGGTTTGGAAGTCTAAATGGATTACCCTTGGATTGTTGGGGATCTCCCTGCTGGGTGCCAGGGGTAAAAAAACCGAAAATATCAACCCCCGATCGATCCTGGCCTATCTGGGTTTAGGATTGGGCCTGTATTTCTCCAGCACCCTTATACTTGGCTTTCAGGGAAAGGTGGAAGACCTGGCAACCGGGTATATGACCCTGACCGGGACTGGGTTTTTATTAATGCTGGCGGGGGGCAACCTGCTCAGTCGTTACATTAAGCTGAATTTGGGAAAGGATATTTTCAACGAGTTGAATGAAACCTTCCCGCAGGAAGAGCGGTTACTGGAGAATGAATACTCGATCAATCTGCCTGCTCAGTATAACCTGAAGGGTAATATCCGCAAAAGCTGGATCAATATCATTAATCCGTTTCGGGGGCTACTCGTTTGCGGCTCTCCTGGAGCCGGTAAATCCTACTTCGTGATACAACATATAATCCGACAGCATATCCGGAAAGGGTTTACCATGCTGGTCTATGACTTTAAGTATGACGACCTGACCAAAATTGCCTATAATACCTTGCTGAAACACAAGAGCAGTTACAAAATCGAACCGGAATTCTACACGATCAATTTTGATGATCTTTCCAAAAGTCACCGCTGCAATCCACTCGATGCCTCCACCATGTTTGATATTACAGATGCGACCGAAGCTTCCCGGTCGATTATGATGGGCCTGAACCGGGACTGGATCACCAAGCAGGGAGATTTTTTTGTGGAGTCCCCGATCAATTTTTTAACGGCGATCATCTGGTTCCTGAAAAAATATCAAAATGGAAAATATCTCACCTTGCCGCATGTAATTGAACTGATGCAGGTTGACTATGAGAAGTTATTCTCTGTCCTCCGCACTGAACCTGAAATCGAGGTTCTGATCAATCCGTTCATTTCTGCGTATCAGAACGATGCGATGGAACAATTGGAGGGGCAGATTGCAAGTGCCAAGATCGGCATGGCCCGACTTTCCTCCCCCCAACTATACTGGGTTTTGTCTGCCAACGATTTTACACTCGATATCAACAATCCGGAGAAACCTAAGATAGTTTGTCTGGCCAATAACCCACAAAAACAACAGATTTACGGCGCTGTCCTATCGCTCTATGTTACGAGACTGATAAAACTAGTAAATCAGAAGAACCGCCTCAAGTCAAGTCTTGTTTTTGACGAGTTCCCAACCATTTTCTTTAATGATATTGATAGCTTGATTGCTACCGCACGTTCCAACAAGGTTGCAACCTGCCTTGGGATACAGGATTTCAGCCAGTTAAAGAAGGACTACGGGCCCGACCAGTCTGCGGTCATAATGAATATTACGGGGAATATCATCAGCGGACAGGTAACGGGCGAAACCTCCAAGGTCCTGTCCGAGCGCTTCGGAAAGATCAACCAGGTAAAAGAGAGCATATCGATCAATAGGACAGATACATCAGTAAGTAAATCCAGTCAGTTGGATTTTGCGGTTCCTCAGTCAAAGATTGCCGGGCTCTCATCGGGTGAATTTGTGGGAATGGTTGCAGATGATCCGACAAATAAAATAAAGCTGAAGACATTTCACTCCGAAATTCTCAATAATCACAAAGCTTTAGAAACTGAATCCAGCTCATACAAAAGTTTACCCAAAATAATAAAGGTCACTGTAAAGATGGTTAATGAGAATTTCCGAAAGATTAAGACTGAAATAACCGAAGTAATTGAAAATGAAATTGAAAGACTCCTTAATACACCAGGACTTGAAAAAGTTTAGGAGATTAACACCTGAAACTATACTCCGCCTCGCATTATATTGTAAATCATCAACTTTGAAAATAATTGCTATATTTATAATCCAAACCACTGAAACACGTTTTGATGAAGATGGAAGGAAATCTGGAAATCGAGCATTTGGCAAAGTTTGTTCAGAAGTTCAGCGAAACACAATGCGATTTTCTTTGTGAGAATTGTATCGTAGCACTTGAATCAAACAGCCACTCTACGGGGTGCAAAATTGAGGTTACAGGCGATTCTAGCAAATCATTTACGCTAATTTGGAAAAAAAAAGTAAATAAAACTGGTTATAAAGAACAAAAGAAATTTATTGAACACGGTGCAGAAACCATTGCATTTATGCTTACGCCTCAATTAACTGAATTTTCAGTTATTGAGGAAGCTACAATAGGAACTGGATTCGATTATTGGCTCGGGTATGACGAGTCCCATGAAAATTATAACCCAAAGAATTTCATGCAAGCACGACTGGAAATTTCAGGCATTAACTCCGAAACATCGATTAATACTGTAGAAAAAAGAGTAAAAGAGAAAAAGAAACAAACGAACAAAACAGCGCATCTTAAATTACCTGCCTATGTTTCAGTGACAGAGTTTGCTTCACCTAAAACATATTTTGGAAAGAAATAATGGATATCCGGCTATTACATAGGGAGGCCGTTGAATTAGCGAAGCTAGCTAATAAATCACTGCAGGGCGGAGATAATGTCGGCTATTTAGACTTTGCAGCTCGTGCATTGGTAAAAGAAAAAAAAGCTGCACTTGAACTCATTAGCGATTTTGATGCTGAACCTACCAGATCTGTACTCTTTAGAAGCGCCGCAACTATTGCCTTTAATATCGGAAATTTTGAAGAATCCCTCAAACTGGCACATCTTGCTTTGGCAGGTAATCCATATGATGAAATAAAAGTGGAACTCAAAGAAATTTTAGAGAATGCCCAGATGGCGATTGACAACAATTTAAGTAAAGTTATCGGCCTTGAAAATGCCTATATTGAATCTTTACGTGAAAAGGCTATCAACATCAAACTTGAACCAGTTGAGAACAGGTATTCAAAAGCTATAGTTTTAGATTATATCACAGATTTTCTGAAAAATATTCAAAATTGCTTTTCAAATTTTTCAGAAGTCAACTTTAAAAAAGCATTTTCTTTCAGTGATTTTGCCGACTATAACAAAACATTCAATCTATTTAAGAAAGACACAAAAGCTCTTTGTGTAGGATTAAAATTTAAGAGTTTCGGAGTGAGTGTAGCGGTAGACACCTCATTGATGAATTACAAGGATATCACTTCACCAAAATTTAAAGTCTTTAAGGGTTCAATCTTTACACAGTTTAAAGAAGATGTATTAATGGCTGAGTTCAATGATACCGGTTATCAAAAGAAAATAAAAAAGAAATACACTGATGAGGAAAGAAACCTAATATTTGGGCCATTGGTGGATTCGCTTAAGGAAAAAAGTAAGTATAGGATTTCAATTGTAGATAAGGATTTTAAAGAAACTGTTAAATCTGTACCTGTCATCAATTCAAAAAGTATGCTTGTAATGAAACCCCCCATAGAAAAAAGTAAGCAGTTTGACGATAGCGAGATATTATTGAAACGAACACTGGAGCTAACCAATCCTTCTGGTCATAAAGGCGAAAAGATATTATCTGAAGCACTTGAATATGCCGAGTTTAAGGTTAATTTAAAGGATTTGACAATTGATGGAAGAACCGCTTACTTTATTAACCCCTACGAGCAAAAGGTAATATTTAATAGGGGAACATTTTTGATTGATGATGAGGTTTACAAAATATACGTTGAAGGTCAGAACTTCCAGGAAATGGAGAATATTTTTACGAAAGAGTTGATATCTAAATTTGAAAGTTTACTAAATAAAGAAGCGGAAGCACTATCAAAGAAAGAGCAACTTAGCGTAGATGATAATACCATACTTGATTCATTCAAGAGTACAATAATGAAAGGATGGTGATTTTATTAAGCATTTGTTGAACTTACAAGCCAAATTCACCTACCTTTATAAGAGCGTATTTGAAACGTAGCACAAGTCAAAATTATCGTTTACGCATTCGTTTACGGTTTTCTGCAACAGTAATGACTTCCAATAAATTATCTAGCCACAGGCGAGGCTACTTAATTCATCCTTTAAAGCTCCTTTCACTAAAATGAATTGCCCCATTCTTCCTTCCCGATAATTTTGCTTTTAAAGCCCTCATATCCTCACTTATTTTCCTCTCCAGCACATGCACATAAATCTGCGTAGTGGATAATTTTGAATGGCCAAGCATTTTGCTTACAGTCTCAAGCGGGATTCCATTATTCAATGTTACAGTGGTCGCAAATGTATGCCTGGCGAGGTGGAAGGTCATGGTCTTATTTATTTTACAGATCTCAGCGATTTCTTTCAGGTATATATTCATTTTCTGATTAGAGATCACAGGCAGCACTCCTCCAGCGATTTCAACATCAGGCCGCCCTTTATATTTATCCAATATTTCGATTGCCTGGGGTAGTAACGGGACACTCACTTTTGTATCCGTTTTCTTTCTGGACGTTTTAATCCAGAGTTCTCCATCTATTCCCCGAAGGATATTATCTCTACCTAGGCTAACCAGATCGATGTAGGCTAACCCTGTATAACAGCTAAAAAGAAACAAATCCCTGCATTTTCTTAATTTCTCTGACTTTAATTCCACCTGGTGAAGTAAGCTGATTTCAGATTCAAGTAAAAACTCCCTCTCAAACCTTTGGAACCTTAATTTATATTGTAAAAACGGGTCCTTGGGTATCCAGTCCATTTTGTAACCCAGGGTTACGATTTTCCGGAGCCGCTCCATGTGCTTCATTATCCCATTATTGGAAAGAGGGTTACTTTTCTCTAGGGGCGTAGTTGTCTTTAGAAAGAGTTCAAAATGCGAGATAAACTGATAATTCAATTCACAAAGCAGGATATCATCTGTCCGGTACTTTTCCTTCAGGAAAAGCCGGATATACTTCTCAGTAGACCCGTAGTTTTTAAAGGTCCCCGGCTTTAGCAACTCCTTTGCGGTTTCAGTGTGGTAAGTAAATAAATTCATCAGGGTATTCAGCGGCCTATCTTCGCCAATATAGAGTCGCTTAATTGCTTCTGCAGAAACAGGGCTGTTCATCCTAATCAGTTGATGAAAACATTCTGTCAGTTTATACCGGACATCATCCAGAAATGGATTTATATAATTAACCAGTTCCTTGCTCCCGGTCACACACTGGCGATTGGGGTCCCAGGTTTTTGGATTAACGGAGCGGTTAACAGAAAATTCAGCTCTCCGTTTATTTACAGATATTCTTGCATAGATAAGTGCTTCAGCACTCCTGCCTGGAGGATAGCGTAGAATAAACCGAACGTTGAAGGTTTTAGTACTTTGCATTGCAACACATTTTGGAGTTAAACCAACCTTGTTCTTCAGTACTGTTTGTGAGTGAAATGACCCTAAAACTAGTCAGGAAAGCGGGTAAATTCTGTTCACCGGTTTATTCACCTGCCGGGTGAATGATTTGGTGAATTTTTGTATTCATTTGTGAATAAAAAAACCGTAAATCGTTGATTTACGGCCTTTTATAAGCTTGAAAATTAGCTAGGTTGTCGGGAGGACAGGATTCGAACCTGCGACCCCCTGGTCCCAAACCAGGTATTCTACCGGGCTGAACTACCTCCCGAACACCCCATTTTCAGGGGAGTGCAAATATACAGGCTTCAGCCCTATTTACCCATTTTAAAAGAAAAGGACCGGGAGATGCCGGTCCTTTGAAAATACGTTGAATTCTATTTTATTGCTGCGGCAAACTCAGGGGATTGGTGGCAGAATAATACATCAGCTTATTGTACTGATTATTTGACACATCATCCAGGTACACGGAGAACTCCACAATCACTTTCTTTCCTTTCAGATCCGGGATATATTCAAACGGCAGAAACAATTCAATATTCTTTTTGGCCTTGTTATAACTCACTTTTGAATTCGGCAATAAGGTCATCTTTTTATAGGCCGCCACCGAACCACCCCAGTTATAATACAAGCCATTGGTGCGGACATAATACCCGTCCTCCGTGGCCAGCCGGGCCACAAAATATACTTCTCCCAGCTTGGAATTGGTCTTCAGGTCAAATACCGGCTCGATCACCAACCCGTTTCGTGTGCTGTTGGTTGTAACGGTAAGCTTGTTGAAATTGGAAATTTCCACCTTGGGAACCAGTTTCACGGCCTCTTTCTGTCCCCTGGGATACAATGCAGCAATAAGCGCCTTATCACCGGCTGATAATTCATAGTTGTCCTTCAGGGAATAGCCATCCGTGGTTTGCCAGGATTCAACGGAATAATGCATGATCGATTGCGGATCGTACACCGTTCCATTGGTATAAAATTGTTCGGCAACTTCAAAAACATTGAAATCGACCTTTTCCCTGTTCCAGCCCTGCGTTTCCAGGTAATAGTTATATACAGAATCTGACTTATTCCAGTGAATGGCTCCGGGAAAACTTTGTTCGTGCAACAAACCCAGCGCATGGCCAAACTCATGCACTACTACCCGGCGCAATTCTTTTTCGGACCAGCGGTTTGGCTCAAGCAGCATTTCATCTTCAATATTCCTCACGTTATACGGTCCGTTATTGCCTTTTTTTTGCAGCTTCGAAATATAATAGGAAATATCAGACAAATAGATCGTATCAAAATTGATGGTTTGCTCATCTTTCGACCGGAATTTCGCTTCCGTTCCCACAGCCGAATTATGCCCCCGGCCCTTGCCCAACTGGACCCGGATTATCGCATTCGGATCATTATCGGGCACAAACCGAAACCGGATATTAGCATATTTCTCCCATTCTTTGGCGCTCTGCATTACTTTTTCCCTCAGCAGTTTACCGCCCCCCGGCATAAATTTTACCAGCAGCTCTTTCCCGTTTTCCCAGGTATGATAGTTATCCGCCACACCCCGGGGTTTAGTGGTATCCACTTCTGAAAACAGGGCATCGGCCAGGATGGTGGTACAAGCCGGTCTGGGCAGACCCTGGGCAAAAATCCCCGTACCGGCCGTACTGCCGATGAGGCCTATCAGGGCAAAAAGAATGTACTTCATATTGGTTATTTTCTACGAATATAATATCCTTTTCAGGATCCGTAATACCGCAGGGAGGGTATATTATGGCCGGGAAGCCGTTTTCTGAATAAAGAGGGATGCCTCCGGTGATCCCTGGGTGGGGGGCATCAAGTCAACATGAATTGCCAGCGCTATCGCGCTTTTGCAATTTTCTTTTAATCCGCTTTGGCAAGCGGCCGTAGGCTGATTGAATTCCCGGAGAAATTGGGATTACCTCCGGTGATCCCTGGATGGGGGGCATCAACCATAACAAAATTGCCGGCGCTAAACGCGCCTTTGCAATTTTCATTCAGTCCGCTTTGGTAAGCGAGCTTACCACGCGTCCTAAATGAAAATTGCCCCTTCGGGGGCAATTTTGTTATGGTTGCGGAGAGGGAGGGATTCGAACCCTCGGTACAGATTTAAGTCCGTACAACGGTTTAGCAAACCGGCCCTTTCGGCCACTCAGGCACCTCTCCTTATTATTTGATCTGCCGCGGCAGATCATCATTATCAATTCCCGGTTATGAATCGAAATTCTCCGGGGGTTGCAAAAATACAAATTAGGCAGGGTAAATACCAAAAAAATAAAGCCCGGGGAATATCCTCCTGAAATAAAAATCCCGGATTCCGGAAGGGAATCAGGGAATACTAAGCTGCCATGCTCTTCCCGGAATGGGTCAGCCTACATAGCAGCCAACTGCACTTTTTGCTGGAGTTCCAGTACATTTTCCCGGAATACGCCATCGGTATCCATCAGGTCTTTTACCGTCTGGCAGGAGTGAATGACCGTGGTATGATCCCGGCCCCCGAAATGCTCCCCGATGGTCTTCAGCGAGTTCTTCGTAAAAGCTTTGGCCAGGTACATGGTAATCTGGCGTGCCTGTACAATTTCCCTTTTGCGCGTCTTTTGCAGCAGTTTATCGTAGGGCACAGCGAAATACTCGCAAACCATTTTCTGGATGGTTTCGATGGTAATTTCCTTGCTTGATGATTTTACAAAATTCCGTAACACTTTCTTGGCGAGATCCAGATCGATCTCTCTCCTGTTCAGCGAAGATTGTGCCAACAGTGAGATCAGGGCGCCTTCCAGTTCCCGGACATTATTGCTGATATTATATGCGATGTACTTTACCACCTCCTTCGGCATTTCCAGGCCGTCATTCTTCATCTTTTTTTCCAGGATCTCGATCCGGGTATCATATTCGGGTACCTGCAGGTCGGCACTGAGCCCCCAGCGAAAACGGCTGAGCAGGCGCTCCTGTACCCCATCCAGGTCCTTGGGAGATTTATCGGAAGTCAGCACTAACTGCTTCTGCGACTGGTGCAGGTGGTTGAATATGGCAAAAAAAGCGTCCTGCGACTTTTCGGCTTTGGCAAAGAACTGGACATCATCCAGTATCAGGACATCGATCAACTGGTAAAAATGGATAAAATCATTAATGGCGTTGTTCCGGCTGTGATCCATGAACTGGTTAATGAATTTCTCGGAGCTCACATACAATACCACTTTGTTCGGATGCAGTCTTTTCACCTCGTTCCCGATGGCCTGGCCCAGGTGGGTCTTGCCCAGACCAACACCCCCGTAAATAACCAGGGGGTTAAAAGAATTCGCTCCGGGTTTTTCTGCAACGGTTTTCCCCGCCCGGCGGGCTACCCGGTTGCAATCACCCTCGATAAACGCTTCAAATGTATAATTCGGATTCAGCTGCGGGTCAATCTGCATCTTCTTAAGACCCGGTATAACGAAGGGGTTCTTAACAGGATTATTTATGACTAACGGAAAATCCATTTCGTTGTTTGAAAAAGTTTTAAACCCCTGGCCACTCACATCCATCGTCACCGGCTTGTTCTTGCTGTTGCCGCTGTCCACCATGATCCTGTATTCCAGCCGGGCTTCCTTCCCCAGTTCCCGCTTCAGTGTCTTTGCCAATAAATTTACATAATGTTCTTCGAGGTATTCAAAAAAGAACTGGCTGGGTACCTGGATAACAAGGACATTATTTTTGATGGAGACCGGTTTAATGGGTTCGAACCAGGTCTTGTAATGCTGCCATTCTACAATATCCTTGATGATCTTTAAACAATCCGACCAGATTTTTTCAGCATTTTTCTCCATCAGTCAGTAAGCAGTTTATGTCGTGTTATCTATAGTTGTTCCTGAATCTGTCCAAAAAAATTCTCCACACGGGGTCAATAAAAAAAGTTGGACAGGGAGGCGAATATCACTATTTCTTTCCTAAAAAAAAATTTTATCCACCTGATTTTTGTGAAACAGAAATTGTGTGACTTTTCGCTAACTTTTTGCCCGAAAATTTGGTAAATTCAAAATCGAGTCTCCCTAAAATCAGCCCCGCAAAACCCACCTGATTTACGACCACATCATTCCCGGATTTATTTTTGTATATTACCGGTTGGTCCAGGAAGGTATGGGTATGCCCCCCGATAACCAGGTCAATATGCGATGATTCTTTGGCCAGCACTTCATCACTGATTTTATCCGTTTCTTTATACTGATAGCCCAGGTGCGACAGGCAGATTACCATGTCACAGTTTTTTTTCTTTTTCAACAAATAAGCTGTTTCGTTTGCCTTTTGTAACGGGTCCTGGTATTGTGTGCTACCGAACAGGTTATCGGGAACCAGTCCCTTCCCTTCAATCCCCACACCCAGCACTCCGATCGTTAATTTACCTTTTTTGAAAACCCGGTACGGTTCCGTCTTTTGTTCCATCGGGGTGCCGCTGAAATCATAATTACAAACCAGCATCGGGAAACGGGCATGACCTGTCAGTTGCGTGGCCAGGTTCTCCATGCCTGCATCAAAATCGTGATTGCCGATCGTACAGGCATCATACCCCAGCATCGACATGGCTTTTATTTCCGGTTCTCCTTTATAAATATTGAAGTACGGGGTGCCCTGAAATATATCACCGGCATCCAGTAACAGCACCTGTTCCTCTTCCTGGCGGATCTGGCTGATGAGCCGGGAGCGGGCAGCTACCCCTCCCATTCCCTGGTTACGGCCGCCATCCATAGGAAAAGGCTCCAGCCGGCTGTGCGTATCATTGGTATGCAGGATTGTCAGCTTCAGGGGATTGAAATAATCCGCTGCTTCCAGGAGCGAAGGGCCCGCCATAACAGCACCGGCCGACAGGGCAGCCTGCCTGATAAATTTTTTTCTACTGAGCATAGGTTACCCGGTTTTCAATGGTTGCGCCAATCGCTTTTCCCTGGCGTACAAGTCTGCCGATATAATCAATAAGGGCATCCCGCATCAGGTAGCCATTTGTGATCTGCGGAATGGGCCGCAGCATATCCGCATTGTCACCCCCGTTGGCAATAAAATCCGAATTGGCGATCGTATAAATTTTTTCCGGATCCAGGGGTTGCCCACCGATCTGTACATTCACCGCCTTATTATTTTTTATCTGCATGGTCAGTCCCGCCATAGGCCAGCCTCCGCGGGCGGCCGTCAGGTCCAGCAATTGCTGTAAAACAGCCCCCTTCAGTTTTTGAAGGATCAGGAGGTTGTCAAAAGGCATCAGTTCAAAAACCTTGCCGCGGGTTATATTTCCTGCCGGTAACTGTGTAAGCCGGATCCCTCCAAAATTGACAAAAGCCAGGTCCACACTGACAGGGTATTTCTCACGCGCCATCGTCAAAAAAGCATCGGCCATGAAATTACCCAGTGTGCTTTCCGGCTGGCTTTTTTCCAGGCTGGCTGGCACAACACCCAATACAGTATTCATACTGCTGTTTACACTATCACTGAAAGGCTGCAGGAATTGCAGGACGGCCGTATCGGAAGGCATCGCTTTACTGATCCGGTAATCCTTATACTGAAGCGACCGGCCCTGGTAAGCGATACGGCAGGAAAGCCCGGCCATAAGAAAAACGAACAGAGCCGCTGTAGCTGTTAACCTTTGTTTCATACTGAATGATCTCGTTTGAAGGTATCACAAATTTTACTACCGCCCCCAAAAAAGGAAAAAAATATCCCGGGATTTTATTTGCATCTTTACCATTCAATTTCAGGATAAAAACCTGACCGTATGCGAAAGACCCTTTCCCTGAAACTGCTGCCCTCAGAAGCGGCCAGTGAACTGATCATTAAACAATATATTGCCCAATCGGCATCCGTAACGCCTTCTGCTGTTACGGGTTATATTCCCCTGAAACAATCCATTGATGCCCGGGGTAAACAAGCCTGGATCCATCTCAGCCTCGAGGCCTTTATCAATGAACCTTTCCGGGAAAGAGAACCGGGAAACTTTGTGTTTAAAGATGTCAGCCGGGCAAAACAAACAGTCATTATTATCGGTGCCGGACCTGCCGGGCTATTTGCAGCACTGCAACTGATCGGGGCGGGTATCCGGCCCCTTCTGCTGGAAAGAGGCAAAGATGTAAGGTCCCGCCGGAGAGACCTGGCCCTGCTCAATAAAGAAGCGGTGGTGAATCCTGACAGCAATTATTGTTTCGGGGAAGGGGGCGCCGGTACCTACAGCGATGGCAAGCTGTACACCCGTAGCAGTAAGAGAGGGGATATCAGCCGCATTCTGCAACGGTTTGTACATTTCGGGGCCGAAGAAAAGATCCTGTATGAATCGCACCCGCATATCGGCACCAATAAACTACCGCAGATCATCACCCGCATGCGGCAAAAAATACTGGAATGCGGGGGTACGTTCCTGTTTGAAAAAAGAGTCATTGATTTCGGTCTCGAAGGAAACCTTATTACTTCAGTAAAGACCGCGGACGGGCATACTTTTCATGGTACTGCGGTAATATTGGCCACCGGGCATTCGGCCCGGGATATTTTTGAATTGCTGCTGCATAAAAAAATCGGGATTGAATTGAAACCTTTCGCACTGGGAGTAAGGGTGGAACACCCGCAAAGCCTGATCGACAGTGCCCAGTACCATTGCCTGACCCGGGGAGACTTCCTGCCGCCGGCCTCCTACAGCTGGGTGCAGCAGGTGAACGGAAAAGGCGTATTTTCTTTCTGTATGTGCCCCGGGGGGATCATTGCCCCAGCCGCCACATCCCCCGGCGAACTGGTGGTAAATGGATGGAGCCCTTCCAAAAGAAATAACCCCTATGCCAACAGTGGTATCGTCGTTAGCATTGAAGAAAAAGATGTACAGGCTTTTAAAAAAATGGGCCCGCTGGCAGCCATGTATTTCCAGCAATCCGTAGAACAGAAAGCTTTTGCTTCCGGTGGCGGCCGGTTAGTGGCCCCGGCGCAACGATTGGTTGATTTTACAGAAAATAAATTTTCATCCACTCTCCCGGGTTGCTCCTATTTACCGGGTTTGCGTTCTGTAGCCATGGAAGAAGTGCTGCCTCCCTTTGTACAACAAAACCTTCGCCAGGCTTTCCGGGATTATGGCAAAAAAATGAAGGGCTACCTGACCAATGAAGCAGTGGTGGTGGCTACCGAATCCAGGACCTCCTCACCGGTCCGCATACCCCGTGACCCGGTCAGCCTTCAGCACCCGCAGATCAGCAATCTCTATCCCTGCGGGGAAGGGGCGGGATATGCGGGCGGGATTGTAAGCGCTGCAATGGATGGGGAACGGGTAGCGGATATGATAGCCGTTAAATACCCCTGAGGGGGGAATTAAGACTACGATGATTTACCAATCGCTTTTTTACTTATTGAATAAAAATAACAGCGCTCTGAGGAAATCACGCTGCTTGCATTTTATCAGGGAACCCTCCCGGTTATCCGGTTCAGCACCCCATTTATAACGTGGCGGGTTCAGACGCCGGGCGGGGTGGTTTGGGATGCCAATTATGCCGTTCACTCCCCTCCCGGTGCATTTTACCGAAAATTGAGGGTCAAGTCCGTAAGAGAATTAATTTTACAATTCAAACCAAACCATTATGCCCATACTGGAACTGCAAAACCTTAAGAAATATTTCGCCACCCAGAAAGCCGTGGATGATATCAGCCTGTCTGTGGAAAAAGGCCAGATCTTCGGATTACTGGGACCCAACGGGGCCGGTAAGACGACGTTAATCCGGATGATCACCGGCATCTTCTACCCCGACGAAGGGGATATCATTTTTGACGGCAAGCAATTTGATCCGGTAAATGATGTGGGCTATATCGGCTATATGCCCGAAGAAAGAGGGCTGTATAAAAAAATGAAGATCGGGGAGCAGGCCATGTATTTGGCCCAGCTGAAGGGGCTCAGTCACAGTGAGGCAATGGCCAAGATCAAAAAATGGTTCATCCGCTTTGAAATGGAAAGCTGGTGGAACAAAAAAGTGGAGGACCTGTCAAAAGGAATGGGGCAAAAACTGCAGTTCGTAACCACGGTGCTGCACGAACCCAAACTGATCATCCTCGATGAACCGTTCAGCGGACTCGACCCGGTGAACAGTAACCTGATCAAAGATGAAATTTTCCAACTGGCCCAAAGCGGCTCCACGATCATCTTCAGTACGCACCGGATGGAACAGGTGGAAGAGATCTGCAATCATATTGTACTGGTCAATAAAGGAAAGAAAATACTGGACGGCACTGTGAAACAGGTAAAGCAGGATTACAAGGAAAACCTGTTCCGCATCGGCCTCAGCCAGCCCCTGCAGGAACTGAGTGCCCTGGCACCTTTCGAGCTCGCCGGCCACCAGGACGATTCCCATGTAATTAAAATAAAGGAAGGGCGCAGCCCGAATGATGTGCTCCGCTTCCTGCTTGACCAGGGATTGTCCATACACTCTTTCAATGAACTGCTGCCTTCCCTGAACGATATTTTTATCCGCTTAGTGGAGGGAACACCCACCGCCCGGCAATTTCAGGCAATGAACGCATAATACTTCAACTTATAAATTACCACTCAACCTCCTGTCATGAAAAAAATCTGGATCATCATAAAAAGGGAATACCTGACCCGGGTGCGTAAAAAAACATTTATCATCTCCACGCTCCTGTTCCCCCTGCTCTACATGGGACTCATTTTCGGTATGGGTTTTATTGCCGAAAACAGTAAACAGAGCCTGCATGTGGCACTTATCGATTCCTCCGGCTATTTTACCAGTGACCTCATCGGCCAGCAGAACCTGTCCGATAAGAGTTCCGATATTACCCTGGTAAAAGGGGATCCTGCGCCGGTGATCGCCGACCATAAGGCCGCCGGTTATGATGGCTACCTGGTGATACCGGCGCTCAACTGGAAAGAAGGATCCGACAGCCTGCTGTTCAAAGCTAACAAGTCCTATGGCAGCGGATCCACGGCAGCCGTGGAAGCCAAACTGAACCGGATCTGGCTGGAAATAAAAAACGACAGCCTGCAGATCGATTCGCTGAAACAGAGGATCCTCAACAAACACTTATCTGTTACACCAAAAAATATACAGGATGAAAAAGCGAATGTGAAAACGGCAGAAGGGATCGGTTATGTAGCCGGCTTCCTGATTTATTTTATACTGCTGATTTACGGGTCCCAGGTCATGATGGGTGTGATGGAGGAAAAAACAAGCCGGATCGCCGAAGTGATCGTATCCTCTGTAAAACCGTTCCAGATGATGCTGGGAAAGATCCTGGGGATCGGGCTGGTGGCATTGACCCAGTTCTTTTTATGGATAGCTTTTGTATTAATCGTATATAATGTAAGCATTGCTTCCGGTTCATCCGGGATGGCCACAGAAATGGTGGGGTCCATGCAAAAAATATTCACCAGTGTGAATATGCCGCTCATCCTTTTCTGTTTTGGATTCTATTTCCTGGCCGGTTTCTTTTTCTATTCCTCCCTGTATGGGGCCATTGGCAGTGCCGTGAACGAAGATATGCGGGAAGCCCAGTCGCTCAGTTTCCCCATCACCATGCTGGTAATTATATCGATCGCGATGATGTCCGCCGCCATTTCTGATCCGACCGGCCCCCTGGCTGTCTGGGGCAGTATCATTCCCTTCAGTTCTCCCATCGTAATGATGGCCCGTGTACCCTTTGGCGTACCGGGAACGGTACCCTGGTGGCAGCTGGGTCTTTCGATGGGGCTGCTTGTCCTGGGTTTTATTATTACCGTATGGTTCGCCGGTAAGATCTACCGCACGGGCATCCTGATGTACGGTAAAAAACCCACCTGGAAAGAAATGATCCGCTGGGCGTTCCGGAAGAATTAAAGCCTCGCGGATACCGGATATTTTTTTTGCCGCAAAGATTTTAGCGAAAGGGCTAAAGGTCTTTGCGGCTTTTTAATAAACTCCGGGTCTCCGGCCCCAACCTTCCTTCCTCTGGCCTCTGCGTCTCTGCGCCTCTGCGCCTCCGCGTCTCCGCGTCTCTGCGCCTCCGCGTCTCTGCGTCTCTGCGTCTCTGCGTCTCTGCGTCTCTGCGGCTAAACCTCCCTTCCTCTGCGTCTCTGCGTCTCCGCGCCTCCGCGGTTAAAATTTGGGTGATAAGAACAATTTCCCATACCCTGCACCCCGGGAAAAACCAGTAAAGAAAAGTAAACGGTCCTTTGTTAAATTTTTCTAAAGTCACCCGGATGTGTAACATAATACGAAACTGATCGTATATTTGTTACGAAGTATTTCGTGGAAAACAAATCAACTCATTTAAAAATTACAAGTATGAAATCAACAACCCTGTCTCCTGCCAGATTCGGCCTCATTGTACTCGCCATTGGTCTCAGTATCGGGCTGATCTCCTGGGATTACCAGCAGGCACCCGGACCCCAGTCCCGGTCCCTGACCGACACAGTCCCCAAAAAGCAGATCAAGGAAAAGAAAATAAAAGACCTGGATGATGTACTCGATGAACTGGACCAGGCAGACCTCCAGGTGGATATGGAAAAAATCCAGGCCGATCTGGCAAATGCCCTGAAAGAAATTGACGGAGACAAGATCCGGCTGGAAATAGAAAAAGCGATGAAAGAAGTGGACCTGGCTAAGATCCAGCACGAAGTGCAGGAATCCCTGGCCAAAGTCGATTGGGAACAGATAAAAAACCAGGTGTCGGATGCCATGAAACAGGTGGACCTGGCTAAGATCCAGCAGGAAGTGCAGGAGTCCATGGCCAAAGTGGACTGGGAAAAAATGAAAAAGGAAATGGAAAAAGTCAAAGAGGTTGACCTGAAACAGGTTGAAAAGGAAATGCTGAAAGTAAGGGAAGAAATGAAAGAACTCGGCCCCAAACTGGAAAAAGAAATGCAGAAAGCTAAACTGGAAATAGATAAAGCGAAAGCCGAGATAAAAGAATATAAAGATTTCGTGAACAGCCTGGACCAGGAAGGCCTGATCAGTAAAAAAGAAGCTTACCGCCTGGAACACAAGGACGGCAAATTGTTCATCAACGGGAAAATTGCTTCAGCCGACACCTATAATAAGCACCGCAGTTTCCTGGAAAAACATCCCAAATTCGACATTAATAAAGGGCCCGACGATTTTGATATCGATATGGACTAAAATGGAGATCCGCCAAAACCAGTGGTCATGAAAAACAAAGTCCCGTCTTTTTAATTAGAGACGGGACCTTTTTATTCGGATGTTATCGCTTGATTAAAATCCACCGATACTAAAGGGCGAAGGCAGTATCTCGTAATCTCCTACGGCGATCATTTCGATCTGTACCTGGAACGCTTCATTTGTTTTGATCATCACTTTTTCCCGGGTTACTTTTTTAAAACCGGTTTTCTCAAATACAAACTTATATACGCCGGGCTTGAGTTCGTCAAAATTAAATCCCCCGGTTTCATCCGTGATCACGATCTTTTCTTTGCGGGAATTGTTGAGATAGGCTGTTATACTGACATCTTTCAGCGGCTTCTTTGTTTCAGCATGAATGACCACTCCGTTCAGTTCATCTTTTGAACCATTACCCGGGCCGTTGTTATTGGCCATTGCCATAAATGACCCCAGTAAACAGAGTGCCAGCAGGATTGATTTTTGTTTCATTGTGATAGGTTTGAATGGTTTAAGGATAACCTTTCAGCACTAGCCTGGTCTGGCGGCGAATATTAAAATTAGGATATTTTCAGTGGATTCTTCAAACCGTTCATAAATTCCTCCCAGACCTCCCCGACAATTTTCCCGGCTGGCAAAATCGAATCCAGTAGCGCACTGACCTGTCCGATCTCCAGTTCGCCCTCCAGCAGATCCCCTTCAAACATTCCCTTCTTAGCCCTGGCTCTGCCAAGCAGGTTCTTTAACTCCTCCACTGTTGCCCCTCCCAATTCCGCCTCCTTTACCTGCCGCGAAAATTCGTTGCGCAATAACCGGACCGGGGTTAATTGTTTCATCATCAGTTGAGTATCCCCTTCCTCCGACCGGATCACTTCTTTTTTAAAATTGATATGCGAGGAGGCTTCCTCACTGGCCACAAAACGGCTGCCCATTTGAACCCCTTCCGCACCGAGTACCATGGCCGCCAGCATTTGTCGGCCGGTAGCTATACCACCCGCTGCTATCACCGGTATCGTCACAGCATTCACCACGGCAGGAACCAGGACCAGGGTGGTAGTCTCCTCCCTGCCGTTATGCCCGCCCGCTTCAAAGCCTTCCGCCACTACCGCATCGCAGCCGGCTTCTTCCGCCTTACGGGCAAACTTAGAAGAGCTGACCACATGCACCGAAACAATCCCCCTTTCTTTCAGGAAGGAAGTCCATAGTTTAGGATTGCCGGCAGAAGTAAAAACGATCTTTACCTCTTCTTCAATAAGTAATTGAATAAGCTTGTCTATTTCGGGATAAAGGAGCGGAAGATTGACTGCAAACGGGCGGTTTGTGGCGGCTTTGCATTTTTGTAAATGCTCCCGCAGCACATCCGGGTACATCGAGCCCGCACCGATAATACCCAGGCCCCCTGCATTACTAACTGCACTGGCCAGCCGCCAGCCACTGGCCCAGATCATACCGGCCTGTATAATAGGGTACTGAATCCCAAAAAGCCGGGTAACACGGTTGGAGAAAGAAGACATGGGAGAAGTATTAGTGATATAAAGATATTCAAGGACAGTAAAAGGAGGATGGAATAAGAAAGAAAAACCAGCTATCAACTCCTGACCCGCCTTCGCTGACGCTACTGCGAAGCAGGCTCCCGACTCCAGACTCCCGACTATCCACTGCCCCCTATCCCAAATCAATACTCGTATTATCCCCTATATTCAGCGAACGGGATTCGCCACGGAGGTTGGTATCGCTGCCGATCACCGAATCGTCCAGTACAATATCAAACAAATTGGAATAAGAACCGATGATGGAATCTTTCACAATGGAGTAATCCACCGTGGTGTACTCGCCGATGGCGACATTGGGACCAATGATCGAGTTTTTTATCGTACAACCCGTGCCAATACTGACCGGAGGAACGATCACCGTGTTTTCATACTGACTTGCATCCGCTTCCGTCGCAAATTTTTTCAGCAGCAGGGCATTGGACTCCAGGAGGGTTTCTTTCCTGCCGCAATCAAACCAGTTCTCCACTTTAAATGACCGGAATCGTACCCCCGCTTTGATCATACAATCCAGTGCGTCGGTTAGGTTATACTCCCCGTAGCTGCGCAATCCCTGGCTGATATTATTTTCCAGGCAATCGAACAACTGGTTGCTTTCCCTGATCTTGTAGATACCCACCATTGCCATATTGGATTTGGGGATCTGTGGTTTTTCCACCACATGCTCGATCAGGCCCTGGTCATTTATTTCCGCCACACCGAAATCCCTGGGGTCTTCCACTTTGCGCACCCCGATCATAGAATCCGGGCTACTGATCACTTCTTTTATATCGTATTCACAAATGGTATCCCCCAGCACCACAAATACCTCATCCCGGTTTACCAGGTTTTTGGTCAGCCTCACCGCATGCCCGACCCCCTGCCGGTCAGTCTGGTGCACATAATGAGATTTCAGCTCCGGGTAACGGGCATTCACATAATCCTCGATCTTCTCGCCAAGATACCCCACAATGAAAATAAACTCATTGATCCCGGCCTCTTTCAGCTGGTCAATAATAATACTCAGAACCGTCTTTCCTGCGAGGGGAATGAGCGCCTTAGGCTGTGTATAGCTATGCGGCCGCAGTTTGGTTCCTGCACCCGCTACAGGGATGATCGCTTTCATGAATGAGCCAACAGGTTTATCGGGCAGCTGCCCGGGTAACTAATCAAAAGCCAACGAAAGTAACAATTTTAGGGAATAAACCTTGTATTAGTTTGCAGGTAACCCAGCCTGTTGCCTTCCCGCCCTGCAGTGCAGCGGTTCTCCAAAAACAGTCAGGAAGCCGGAAAGCGGCAAGCAGTTCTCCTTCCGGTGTTTTAGCGCCCTTTCGGGCCGGCAATATTTGCCCGGGTAAATAAAACCGTGAATATCCGCCTCATCCGTGCCCCTTGCCAAGGCAGGAATATCCAGCTTTTCGCTTCACTTGCTGACATTCGTACCTATCGCCCCGGAAAATACTATTGTCACAATTTATTAACGTGATGCTGATTAAGTCTTTTGAATCACATGGCTGCTTAATTTTGCGCCATGCAAAAAGACACCCTGGTTTTTGACCTGATCCGCAAGGAACTTGACCGCCAGCGAAATGGCATTGAACTGATCGCTTCAGAAAATTTTACCTCCCTGCAGGTGATGCAGGCAATGGGGACCGTTCCTACCAATAAATACGCAGAGGGTTACCCCGGCAAACGCTATTATGGCGGTTGCGAAGTAGTGGATGAAATCGAGAATATTGCCATTGACCGGCTGAAAAAAATATTCAATGCCTCCTGGGCCAATGTACAGCCTCATAGCGGCGCTTCGGCCAACGCGGCCGTATTCCTCGCTGTTATGAAGCCTGGCGAAAAATTCCTGGGACTGGATCTCAGCATGGGTGGTCACCTGACGCATGGCAGCCCGGCCAATTTCAGCGGGAAAACCTACCAGGCCATCCATTATGGCGTGACCCAAGAAGGAATTGTGGACTATGACCAACTGGAAGCGAAAGCCAGGGCAGAAAAACCCAAGATGATCATCTGCGGGGCTTCTGCTTACAGCCGCGACTGGGATTATAAAAGGATCCGTTCTGTTGCCGATGAGATTGGTGCCATCGTATTTGCTGATATTGCTCACCCGGCCGGCCTGATCGCCAGTGGCTTATTGAATGACCCGTTTGACCATTGTCATATTGTTTCTTCCACCACCCACAAAACACTGCGGGGACCCCGTGGCGGGATTATTACCCTGCGGCATGATTTTGAAAACCCCTGGGGTATTAAGGATCCGAAAGGAAACCTGAGAACCATGAGCCAGCTCCTCGATCTCGCCGTATTCCCGGGTTCACAGGGTGGTCCGCTGGAGCATGTGATCGCAGCCAAAGCAGTAGCCTTCGGAGAAATTTTATCCGAAGATTTCAAATCCTACGGCAAACAGGTGATCGCCAATGCCCAGGCCATGGCGACTGCCTTTAACAGCAGGGGTTACCAACTGATCAGCAATGGCACCGACAACCACCTCATGCTGATTGACCTGCGCAATAAGAACCTGACCGGCAAGAAGGCACAGGAGACCCTGGATAAAGCGCATATCACCCTGAATAAAAATGCCGTTCCCTTTGATGATAAATCCCCCTTTGTTACCTCCGGTATCAGGGTGGGTGTACCTGCGGTGACCACAAGGGGATTGAAAGAAGCGCATATGGAGACCGTGGTCCGGCTGATTGACAGGGTATTGATGAATGCCGATGATGAAAAAGAAGTAGCTGCCGTGAAAGACGAAGTGAAAGCCTTTATGCAGCAGTTTCCCCTGTACCCGGAACTGGGATAAATCCGTAGCTTAGTAGCCCATTAAACAACCATTATGATCCAGCGACAGCAAACGCTATGGCTCCTGCTTGCAACAGCAGCTGCCATCTGCAGTTTTATGTTTCCCTTTGTGACAGGGGAAGAGATCCTTGATAATAACCCGGTTCCTTCCCGCGCCACCATTGACGCGGGCAGCAATTTTTTACTCCTGCTTACCACGGGTGCTTCGCTGGTCCTTTCAACGGTCACTATTTTCCTGTATAAAAACAGGCCACGGCAGGCCTGGCTATGTCTTGCCGGTATCCTGATCACGATTCTCTTATTGTTGCTGTATATAAAAGAAATGAACCAGCTGATCAAACCGGTACCGGCCCTGAGTGCATTGCTCCCGGTTTTCGTCCTGCTAAGTTATATCATGGCCTGGAGGGGCATCCGGAACGATGAAAAGCTGGTTAAATCACTGGATAAATTGCGCTGATCCCTTTCCGTTTGTAGTTACTGCAGTACAAGACGGCTGTTTTTCTGCACCGTTTCCCCCCTGAGCTGCAGGTAATAGATTCCCCTGGACAGGCCCGATGGCAATTCCACGGTTTGAGCTGCATAGCCACCGGGATGGCTGATCCGGGTACTGAATACCTCCGCACCACTGGTATTATAAAGTGCCAGCCGGATCTGCTCCCCGGCAGGTGCTGACAGCTGCACGGTGAATTGACCATGGAGGACCGGGTTGGGATAAACACTGAAGAGCGCTGCCCCTGCATCATTGTGTACTACTTTCACCACCGGGCTGAAGGAAATAACACCGCTGAATTCGGTAGCCCTGATCCGGTAAAACTGGGTGGCGTCCGGATGTGTATCCATAACCGAATACGCCTCCTTTGTACCGGTATTGCTCCGGGCTGGCAATTCAGCCATTGGATTAAAAGTCAGCGCATCAGTTGATTTTTCCACTGCATAGGACCGTACATTCGTTTCTGTGCGGTTGCTCCACGCTACCCTGTTCCCGCTGCCTTCTGTATAGGCTTTTACTTCGGTAAACTTTACGGCCAGCGGGTTGGTTGCGGTACTGGTACTTCCCAGCGTGAATATACTGAATGCAGTCACCGCATTTCTGGTTACATTCCCCTGGCTGGCGGTGCCCGCAGAGCCTCCGCCGTTGCCATGACTGTTCCAGTTTGTTCCGTCAAAATGCGCAACCGTTAAATCTGCGATATTCGTAACATAGGCAGCGGAATTGCAGGGACTGAGACCGCTCCATGACAAGGACACGTCCACGACCGGACCGCCCGGTCCTGTTTCTTCCAGGTCCCAGTATTCACAAAAGCTGATTTGCTTCAGACCCGGTGCAGTGATATTGGCCCGGTTAGGAGGTGCCATCCTGAAATATTCAGCCCGGTATTCTGCTGTTGTACTCCCTGCAGCGGAAATGGATACCGGGGCATAGATAGCCGATTTACCAACCGGAAAGGTAAAAGGATCGTCCCCGATTTTCCGGACAGGCCCCTCTACATAACGGACGGGTGAATAACTTCCGCCGGCAGCAGTGGCATTATCATTTATTGTTAACAGGCTGGCCAGGCTGCTGACCAGGTTACCGTTACTGAGTTGCAGGGAACCGGTCACTGCAAAGGGCTGGCTCATGACAACCGCGCCACCGGCATTATTCACGACCAGGTTGCGAACGGTATTGACAGCAGGAGCCGTGGTAAAAATTCCCGTAACATCTCCCCTGAATTCATAATCTGCATTGCTGCTGTAACTGCGGGTGGCAATCGATGTGGAAACAGTCCCGGTAATGGCATCCTGCTGTACACCCCCGGCATTCGCCGTTACGAGTACAGCCCCGCTGTTAAGTATAAACGCATTATTAATACCGGCGGTTGACCCGGTTGAACTGACGAGTCTTGCAGTACCTGCTTCCAGCGTGGCTCCGCTGTTGACGGTAAACTGCCCTGCCCAGCCTGCTGTTGCATGACTGCTCAGGTTAATATCAGCTAATAACTGAAGCGTACTGCCATTGTTCACCTGGTAATTGACCCAGGCAGAGTTGGCGGGTGTTGTTGCGTAAATGGTTTGTGTACCGCTTTTCGTAAAAATGATCAGCCCGTTTGAAACCGAATTGTCGGATGCCCCGGTCTGGATGGTACCCGTGCCGGTAAGTTCCATATTTCCATTTATCCGTAATTCGGTAAAATTGGGCACATCAGAATCCCCATAAGCCATATCAAACAGACCACCACTTTGTAAAAAATTACCGGTGACATTTAAAATAATTTTATTCAGGGTGGCTGAACTCCCGGTCTTCATGTGAAAATCAAAATAAGAAGAAGTAGCGCTGGTCCCTGTCATCACAAAATCAGCACCCACATTCACGGTCCCTGTTACATTATCACCCCCGGAAATGGCGAACCATGCGTTTTCCCGGATATCCAGGTTCCCCCCAACAGACAGGGTACAGCTACTGTTATTGGCGGTGGTCAGGTACAACCCGTACAAATTGGTATTGTTCACCACCAGGTTACCAGTAACGGTATTCAACTGACCGTTCAGGTTCGCACTGGCTGACTGGCCGGGGCAATCCCAGGTCAGGTTTCCGAAAGACTGGTTAAGGCCCGCAGGAACCGAAGTCGTAAACCCGGTAATGCTGCAGGTGGAAGCAGCATCCCAGCCGGCAGGCGGAATGGTCCCTCCATTCGTGGCATGAATATAATTTGCCGTACTATTCAACAGGAGATTACCTGCAGCAGCCCCCACTGTACCGCCCTTGTTGACAATGGTACCGCTAACAGTCGTAACAGAATTATTCAGGTTGATGATACCCCGGTCGTTGGAAACAATATCCAGGCTGAGGCTGCCGGCAATGGAAACGGTATTGCCTGCCCCGGCAAAGCGAAGGGTCAGGGAACGGCTCCCCCCTCCATTCTCCCCGATAAGCCGGAGGCCGCTTCCAGCCTGGACATCCAGGGCAAGACCTGCATTCGAAAGGGTCAGCGTACGGGCGCCCCCGGTGGGAGTCAGGGTAACCGTGGTGTTGCCGCTAATGATCAAACGACCTATTGTCTGCGTAAGCACATTGGAAATCGTCTTAGCCCCACCGTTATTAACCAGGAGGATATCGCTGGCAGCAGGAGCCGACCTGGAAGGAATCCAGTTAGCAGCGGTGGCCCAGTTACCACCACCGGCCAGTTTCCAGGTATATGTGGTTTGCGCTGCAGCCGACAACGTCAGCACAAGCAGGAATACTGCTACAATCGGGTTTTTCACAACAATGGATTTCAGAAGTATAAAATGCTAATCAGTAACTCTTACGAGAAACTAAGTGCAAGTTTATTCATTCGTAAGTAGGAAGTAATGGTTTTACCTTACAAATTTGTTTTTCTTCGTAAAACTCCTTTCTGTCGATCGTATTATTACCCGTGGCAGGGATGAACAAACTGCAATTGTTGATAAAAATCAAGTCGCCGGTTTCTTTTTTCCAAAAGTTCTTTTCCAGCAATAAAATCCGTGAGCAACCAGCAAGGGCTCTTTGCTGTTTATAGTACCCGGGACAAACCCGGCAACCGGTTTCCTGTAAAACAAACACCAGGTCTTTCCCGCACGTATTGATATGCCGGGTAGTGCTTACCTCCTGCTAAGTATTAACTCATAAATCCGGATTTCATCATTCCGTTTCATAGGAATTGGGGCTCCGGTTATGTAGGTTTGTTGTATCCAAATCATCCTGTATGAAGACCACCGTACTCTTCATTTCCCTTGCTTTTTCGGGCACCCTGTCCTTTGCCCAGATTAACCCGCTCACCCCCTGGACCTGGATGAAGGGGGACAATACAATTGATAACCTTGGCTATTACGGATCAATCGGTGTTTCAGCAACTGCTAATAAACCCGGAGCCCGTACTTCGGCCACTACCTGGCGTGACAATGCAGGCAATCTTTGGATGTTTGGCGGGATGGGATTCGGCAACAGTGCGCAGGGCTACCTGAATGACCTCTGGAAATACGATCCCGCTTCCAACAAATGGGTCTGGGTAAAAGGAGACAGCAGTATTCAGCAATTCAGTGTTTACGGTACGCAGGGAACGGCAGCAACCATAAACAAACCCGGTGGCACATATGCCAGTGTTTCCTGGACGGATGCCGGCGGTAATCTCTGGCTGTTTGGCGGCTTTGGGTACACGGACAATGACTTTGGCTTCCTGAATACACTCTGGAAATACAATGCCCTGACCAATGAATGGACCTGGGTAAAAGGAGATAAAGTAATTGACAAACCCGGCGTATATGGCACAAGGGGAAATGAGCACAATAATAATAAACCGGGGGCACGTTATGGCAGCAGCACCTGGACGGATGCCAGTGGTAATCTCTGGCTTTACGGGGGATATGGCTACAACAGCAGTACCAGCGGCATATTAAACGATTTGTGGCGTTACAACCCGGCTACCAACAAATGGGCCTGGATCAGTGGTGACAATGCCGTAGAAGCAACCGGTGTTTACGGGACAAAAGGAGCAGCCAACCCGGGTAATAAACCCGGCGCCCGTTATGTCAGTTCCTCCTGGAACGATGCTGACGGGAATTTCTGGCTCTTTGGTGGTTATGGCTATGATGCCAGCAGCTGCGGCAACCTGAATGATCTCTGGAAATACAGTTCTTCCACCAATCAATGGACATGGATAAGTGGCAATAATGCCATTAACCAGCTGCCGGTATATGGGATACAAGGAACCGCCAGTGTGGCCAATACACCCGGGGCACGTTATGTAAGTACTTCCTGGACGGATACCAATGGTGAGTTATGGTTATTCGGCGGCTATGGAATTGACGGTGCCGGAATTTCGGGGTACCTCAACGATTTCTGGAAATACAGTCCCTTTACCAATACTTGGACCTGGGTGAAAGGGGATAACCGGGTTGACCAGCCGGGTATATACGGCACCCAATGCCAGGCCAATGTAACCAATAAAACCGGCGCCCGGCAGGGAAGTGTTTCCTGGTCCGACCAGGCCGGCAATCTCTGGCTCTTTGGTGGCTATGGGTATGATGACAGCACGTCCGGTATATTGAACGATCTCTGGAAGATCAGCAGTTACAATGTGGTACTGCCCCTTACCCTGATCCGGTTCAGCGGAACCCTTGACAACGGGCTGGCCAGCCTGAAATGGCTGACAGAACAGGAATCCGGTTTCAGTCACTTCAGTATTCAGCGCAGTTTTGATGGAATTCAATTCAGCACAATCGGTATCGTAAATGCCGCTGGCAGCAATGCGCGGAATGAATATAGTTTCACAGATACAGACCTCCGGAAACAGGCAGCAAAGAATGTTTATTATCGTCTGCTGATCACCGATAGGGATAATAAATACACGTTCAGCAAGGTCATCCTGTTCAGTATGCAACAACCGGCCGGTTCATTACGCCTCTTTCCCAACCCGGCCATCAGTGCTGTAATGATCGCCGTGAGACAGGAAGAAGCCGGAACAGCCAGTGTCCTGCTGACCACTATGAATGGCAGCATTGTGAAACGTTTTAACCAGTCCCTCGCGGCAGGCATCAGCAATATGAGTATGGATTGCAGTGATCTTTCGCCGGCCACGTATATTCTCCAGGTTTTCACAGCCGGCGGAAACCGGTTACAGGAAAAATTAGTGATCCTGCGATAGACCGGCAATTCCAAAAAAAGGGCCGGTAACAGTAAACTGCACCGGCCGCTATAGTGGTCTTCGTATAAGTCCCCTTATTGCATTACAAACATCTTTGTTTCTTTAAACCCGGTTCCGCTGATCAGCAGGTGGTACACACCGGCTTTCAGGGTGGCAGGCAGGGCAAGGGTCTGTGAAACGGCGCCGCCCGCATGATTGACCAGCTGCCGGTAAACAACCTGACCGGCTGTGTTCAGTACACTCAGGTTATACTGGCCTTTGGCAGCACTGAACCCGATGGTCAGTTCGGAACCGCTAACCGGGTTCGGGTAGAGACTGATTCCTTTGGGATTGCGGCCGGTCTCCACGCGAAGCATTTTACTGAAAACATTTTTGCCGGTCAGCTCAACTGCCTTTACACGATAAAAATTCGTACCCGGCAGCGGGGCAGCATCAAAATAGGTATAGCTGGCTTTATCCGCCTGGTTGCTGCGCGGTGTTACCTGGCCAATCGCGGTAAAAGCTACACCATTGGAAGAATGTTCAATCACGTAACTATTGATATCCGATTCGGTCAGGTTGGTCCAGTCAAGCTGGATTCCTGCGCCTTTCTCAACTGCTTTTACATCGCTGAAAGAAACAGGCAACGGGTTCGCATCAACAACAGTACTGCCCAGGGTAAAGGGGCTGAATGCCGTCACACCCGTTCTGATAATGGATCCCGTTGTATTGTTACCCGAAGGGGTGCCCCCATGATCACTCCATGAACCGCCGCTGAAATGGGCCAGGGTTAGTTTGGTATAGTCAGTGATGTAAGACGAACCGCAACCACTGCCTGCAAACCAGGTTACCGTTACACTCAGCGTATTATTGTTTCCCGGGTCGGCGATTTCATTCAGGTCCCAGTACTCACAATTGCTCACCTGTGTAAGTCCCGGAGCCGTAATACCACCCAACCCGGTAGCACTTGCTCTTTTATATTCAGCCTGGAAAATATCCCCCACTTCACCGGGAGCTGTAATCGTAATGGGTGAATAAAGGGTGCCGTTTCCTACCGGGAACGTAAAGCCGGTGCTGCCGGCCCTGCGTACCGGTCCATTAATATGCGATCCTGTTGACCCGCCTGAAAGAGTTGACCCGGAGCTTAAAATTACCAGGCCATTCGGTGTAGCAGATGTGGTAACGATCCCATCCGTTAAGGTCAGGGCTCCGTTTACGGTAATATCACGTGTAACGGTAATGCCCGGGCCGGCATTATTCACGGTTACCGCATTAAATGTGGTAGCGGTGGTGCCGCCAAGTTCCTGCGATGCGCTCCCGTTTAAAAACACCGTACTGCTGCCCTGTGTAAAGCTGCCGTTATTGATAAAATCACCCGCCAGGCTGATCGTTTTATCGTTGCTGGCCAATGTTGTACCACTCCCGATGCGAATGCTTCCGGCAAAGGTCATCGTACCACCTGCAGACTCCAGGGTTTTCGTGCCACTGCCAGAGGTGACCAGGTTGCCGTACACAGGAGTATTTTCGATTGTCTGCGCATCGGTGGATCCATAATTTACCGTACTGCCGGCATCAAAGCTGTACACATTCATTACGGGCAAGGTCGCCCCCCCGTTGTCGGTAATATTCAATATACCGGCAGGCCCGATCACCAGGGTTTTCGTTCCACCCAGATTCTCTGATAAACGTCCATTGCCATTAATATTCAGTGTCCCGTTAATCGTTGCGGAGCGGGTCGCATTGATATTAATGGTGATGTCATTAGCCCCCAATGTTAAAGTGGTACCAGCCTCAACCAGCAGGTCGCCCGTAAGAGTCAGGTCTCCCGATATTGTTTTTGTACCGCTGTTGGAGGTAATTAAATTAGTATAAGTAGCTGTCCGGATGGCCTGGTCAGCCCCGGAATAATTCACCGTGGCGGCGGAGCCGTTTGCGTTAAAACTGGGGCCGCCGGTAATCGTAAAAGGAGTAGCGCCGGACAAATCAAGCGTTCCAGTTTCAGCTCCTGAGTTTAAGGTAAGGGTTACAGTTGAACCATTTGCTTCATTCAATACAACAGTTCCCGCAACAGAAACGGTTCCGGACTGCAAATTAAACGTCGGGTTATTATCATCGCTACCATCATCCACGCCTACGAGTGACAGATTACCGGAAATAGTTAAAGCGGCAATAGTTGAAGTAAAAGTTGTTGAGGCATCAGCTGAAAGATTCGTTGTTGTCCCCCCGACTACGACCGACGCACAGGTAATTGTACCCGCCCCTGTCAGGGCTGCGGCCCGGTTCGCGCCTGCCGCATTCTGCAATGTAATGGCACCGGTAACCGCCAGGGTATTCCCGGTACTTACGCTGATCGTACCCGATGCGCTGGAAAAAGTTACGGTATTACAGGCAGCGGAAACTATATCCACGGTTACCGTAATCCCGTTATTAACCACTACATCATTTGCGGAAGTTGGAACAGAAGCACCACCCCAGGTGGCGGTATTGTTCCAGTTACCGGTAACAGAGGCTGTTCTTGTTTGCGCATTTGTCATGGCTGTTGCCAGGAACAACGCCGCTGCCAATGCAAAGAAATTCCGTTTTTGTAAAATCTTTTTCATGCTTCAGTGTTTTTAACGTTTTAAAAAGGTCGAAATAGCGGTTCTGCACAGAAGCGGGGATTGCTTTGGCTTTAGCGAGGAGATTGGCAAGCTGGTACAGGTAGTGAACCCGGTAGCAATGAATAATAATCGTCAGTAATTCAGTGGAGGATCTTGGGAGGAAAATTTTAAAAGGATGGTAGGTTTACGCAGTAAAGTGACGTAAAGGTATATCGTAGAATCCGTACCTGCAAGGTGATCAGCCTTTTTTTTTGACATAAACAGGTTTATCGTAATCTTACGAAAAGCTTACCGGCAGCGGGTTTCAGCTAATCTAAGTATTTACTGCTACATATTATAACAGAGCTATATATACCTGGCCGTATGACTGCCGCCCTGCTTTTTCAGCTCCGCCGGGAGGCCCGCAAAAACAAGTTCTCCGCCTCCTTCCCCGGCTTCGGGTCCCAGGTCGATCACCCAGTCCGCCGAGCGGATCACATCGGTATTGTGTTCGATCACGATGATGGAATGTCCCTGTTCTACCAGCGCGTTAAATGAAGCCAGGAGCTTATTAATATCATGAAAATGGAGACCTGTGGTCGGCTCATCGAAAATGAAAAGCAGCTTATTTCCGGCCTTTCCTTTGCCCAGGAAGGAAGCCAGCTTTACCCGTTGTGCTTCCCCGCCGGAAAGGGTATCGGATGATTGTCCCAGTTTGATATAACCCAGTCCCACATCACTGAGGGGTTGCAGGGCCCGGGCAATGGCCCCTCCTTCCACTGAAAAAAAAGAAATGGCTTCATCCACACTCATTTCCAGAACATCATAGATGCTTTTATCCTGGTATTTTACTTCGAGCACTTCTTCCTTGAACTTTTTTCCCCCGCAGGACTCGCAGACCAGGTGCACATCCGCCAGGAACTGCATTTCCACCACCTGTTCCCCCTCTCCTTTGCAGGTATCGCAACGGCCCCCATCCACATTAAAGGAAAAATGTTTGGGTTGGAACCCGCGCATTTTGCTCAGGGGTTGACGGGCATAAAGATCCCTGACTTCATCCCAGGCTTTTATATAGGTGACCGGGTTGCTCCGGGAAGATTTGCCAATGGGATGCTGGTCCACCATCTCCACCTGGCTGATCGCTTCTGTATCCCCGGTTATGGCTTTATGAAAACCCACTTTATCCCCGAACTCCCCTTTCATTTTACGGAGAGCCGGCAGGAGTATTTGTTTGACCAGTGTGGTCTTTCCGCTCCCACTCACCCCACTGACCACGCAAAGAACATTCAGCGGGAATTCGACGGTGATATTTTTCAGGTTATTGTGCCGGGCCCCTTCCACCGTTACAGACCGGTTCCACTTCCTTACGGCTCCCGGCGGATCAATCCTTAACTCCCCGTTCAGGTACTTACCGGTCAGGCTCATCGGGTTGCTGATAATGGAATCATAATCTCCCTCAGCGATCACTTCGCCACCCAGGTGAGAGGCCAGCGGTCCCATGTCAATAATATGATCGGCCTCCCGCATCATCATTTCATCATGCTCCACCACCACCACGGTATTGCCCAGGTCCCTCAGTTCTTTGAGTACCCTGATCAGGTTGGCCGTATCCCGGGAATGCAGGCCAATGGAAGGTTCATCCAGGATATACAGGGAATTGGTCAGGTTGCTGCCCAGGCTCCGGGTCAGCTGGATGCGCTGGCTTTCCCCTCCACTGAGCGTATTGGCCAGGCGGCTAAGGGTCAGGTATCCCAGTCCCACTTTGATCAGGGTATCCAGGCGTCCGTGCAATTCCAGTAAGATCCGTTTAGCCACTTCCTTTTCATGCGGACTAAGCCGGCTCTCCAGGTCATTGAACCATTGCTTCAGGTCCCGTACCGGCATGGCGCTCAGTTCCCCGATATGTTTATCATTCACTTTTACATACAGCCCTTCTTTTCTCAGGCGGAATCCTTTACAATCGGGACATTCCGTGCGCCCCCGGTAGCGGCTTAACAAAACCCGGTACTGCACTTTGTAGAGCTGCGATTCCACATCTTTGAAAAAGTCCCGGATGCCATATACCCCATGACTGCCTTCCCATAGTTGTTCATATTGTTGTGCCGTCAGATCAGCCACCGGTTTGTGTACAGGAAAATCAAATTTCTTTGCTCCCTTTACAAAATTTTGCCGCCACCAGTCCATCTTTTCTCCTTTCCAGGGGGCCACAGCTCCTTCGTAAACACTAAGGCGACGGTCGGGGATTACCAGGTCGGGATCAATCCCCAGTACCTGGGAAAAACCTTCACAGGTGGGACAGGCTCCGAATGGATTATTGAAGGAGAATAAGTTTGGTACAGGCTCTTCGAACTGCATTCCGTCAAGTTCGAAGCGGTTGTTAAAATGCAGAAGTGAATGCGGAATGGAGCCTGGCGAACGGGAGGCTCCCGGAGTTGTTGAATGGCCTTTTCCGGTTGCTGTCTTCCCGCCCTGCACCTCCAGATATACATCGCCTTCCCCTTCATAAAATGCGGTACCGGTTGAGTCCGCAAGCCGGTGCAGGTCATCCTCATCAAACTCCTCCTTCACTACGATACGGTCAATGAGAATATGCGTGACTTTTTTTTCTTTCAGTTCTTTATCCTTCAGTTCCAGCAGGTCTTCGATCCGGTAAATTTCTCCCAGTGGTGAGCCGGCCTGCCCGGTACCTGAAGACTGAAGACTGTAAACCCTGCTAAATCCTTTTTGCACCAGTATATTCAGCTCTTCCTTGATATCCCTGTTCCGGTGTTGTTTAAAGACGGACAGGATAAAGACCTTATCTCCGGCGGCCAGTCCCCGGATCGCATTCAGCACATCGGTCACATCATCTTTTTTTACTACGCGGCCCGATACCGGCGAAATGGTCTTGCCGGCCCGGGCAAAGAGTAGGCGCAGGTAATCATAGATCTCCGTCATGCTGCCCACAGTGCTTCGCGGAGTCCGGGTAATCACTTTTTGTTCGATGGCAATAGCCGGGCAAAGTCCTTTGATGAAATCCACATCGGGTTTGTTCATCCGGTTCAGGAACTGGCGGGCATAAGCGCTGAGGCTCTCCGCATACCGTCGTTGCCCCTCCGCATAGAGGGTATCAATGGTCAGGGAGGATTTGCCCGAACCCGATACACCGGTCACGACGATGAGCTTATTACGGGGGATTTCCACCGTCACATTTTTCAGGTTGTGTACCCTGGCCCCCCTGATCAGGATATTTTCTGCGGAAATTACGGTCCGGGGTTTGACGGGATTTTTCCCTTTTATTGATTGATCCATTACAGCTTCAGTATAGATAAAGCCTTATCCCGTACGGGTTTCAGCCAAATTCATTAACATTTTCTTAGCACACATTACTACGTATTGCGTCCACAAATGTTTGCCATTTTCGCGAATTGACCTATTTTTATACAACAATATCCAAAAAATGAAAAACCCAAAACTCCCCCGCCTATTGCCTAACTTCTACTTCTTTTTTTAACCGAACTTTTTTGTAACCAATATCCCCATGAAATACTGCGTGGTGCAAGCTGTGCAGTGCAACCCAAACCTGTAGGAGTTATGAAAGCTTTATCAAAAAAAACCGACCATGAACTGATCCACCTGTTCCAGGACGGTCAATTAAATGCGCTGGAGGCCCTGGTTCTCCGCCACAAAGACAAATTATATACATCGATCCTGTTCCTGGTAAAGGACAAATACCTGGCCGAAGATATCTTCCAGGACGCCTTTATCCGGATCATCGATACCATGCGGGGCGGCCGCTATACCGAGGAAGGCAAATTCCTTCCCTGGGCCATGCGCATTGCCCACAACCTCTGTGTGGATCATTTCCGTAAAGTAAAGCGCACCCCCACCATCCGGAACGGGGAAGACAAGGACATTTTTGAAGTACTGAATTTTTCGGAAGACAGTGCCGAAACCAGCCTGATGAAACGGCAGAGTCATGACCGCGTTCGGGATATGCTGCAAAGTCTGCCCGAAGACCAGCGGGAAGTGATCATCCTCCGTCATTATGCCGATATGAGTTTTAAAGAAATCGCAGCCACCACCAACTGCAGTATTAATACAGCATTGGGGAGAATGCGCTACGGCCTGATCAACCTGCGCAAGCTGATGACCCAAAAACAAATCGCTCTTTAAATAATTGCCTCGATTCTTTCTCCCGAAAGAGCAAGGTTTTGTCATTCTGTAACTCCGACCTGTGCCGGCCCGGATATTAGTTGTTTTGCTTGCTACAAGACATTACCGGTCCCGCTTGAAATGCGGAAGGCTGTTACAGAATGACACCTAATTGAAAGGCCTCCGTTACCTTATGTAGCGGAGGCCTTTTTATTCCGGTAAGGGAAATGGGGGCCGTGTTGATGGGAATCCTCCATACCCAAAATTGCAGTTGCCGGATCTTTACGATTAAAAATGACTATCAGCGGGCCCAGCTACCGGTTTTTTGGGGGCTCCTGTATCCGGGTTCCCGGTTCTTTGTCCCCCCTGTACGCTTCCAACCCGCATTCCAGCCAGTCAATAAATTCCTCCGCATCCGGTGTATAGTATTTTGTTTTGGTCAGCAGCACCTGGTCGGGACTGATGATCGCATATTGGGGTTGTGAAGTGGCCTTGAAATTTTCTGTCTGGAAAGTGGACCATTTGTCCCCGACAGACACAATTGATTTTTCTTCCTGGTTGGAAAGTCTTTCAACGGTCTGTTCATGGATGGGCAGGTTATTT
Organism: Sphingobacteriales bacterium; assembly: GCA_016192105.1. GTDB lineage: Bacteria > Bacteroidota > Bacteroidia > Chitinophagales > Chitinophagaceae > JJ008. The sequence continues at coordinate 35,067 of JACPUV010000038.1, forward strand.
TTTTCATCCACATACAGCGATACCACGATAAACTCATTCCGCATAAGGCTGTCCACGATTTTATCCGGCCATATATTTTCTTCCATCCTCCGGCAGTTTACACAGGCCCATCCGGTAAAATCGATCAGTACCGGCTTATGTTCCGCTTTTGCCCTGGCCAGTGCGCCAGTATAATCATTGTGGATCGGCTCAAACAATGCCTTCCGCTCCGGTGGAAATAAGCTGTAATTTCTCGGCGGAGGAAACCCGCTGATGAGCCGGAGACGGGCATTCCAGAGTCCGGGGACCAGGTAGATGGCTGCCGCCCCAAACAGCAGGATAAAGGCGATACGCAGCGGGCCAAACTTTTTTACGCGGGTACTGTGTGCAATCCGGATAAGGCCCAGCAGGTACAATACAACGAAGGCACCGATCAGTACCCACAGGCCAATAAAAATTTCTCTTTTAAGCAAACCCCATTGTTTAACCAGGTCCGCATTGGATAAAAATTTTATCGCCAGGGCCAGTTCGAGGAAACCTAATACGACTTTTACATCGGTCATCCAGCCCCCGGATTTAGGCAGGGATTGCAGCCAGTTCGGAAACATGGCAAAGAGTGCAAAAGGCAATCCAAGGGCAATACCAAAACCGGCTGCCCCTACGGTAAGCGGCCAGGCACCCTGGTCCGCGACCCCTACCAGCAAGGTACCCAGCAGCGGACCCGTACAGGAAAAAGAAACGATAGCGAGAGTGGTGGCCATAAAGAAAATGCCGCCGATATTCCCCAGGCCGGATTTTGAATCGGCTTTATTGGCCAGTCCGGACGGAAGGCCTATCTCATATAAACCAAAAAAAGACAGGGCAAATGCCACAAAGATGGCGAAGAACAAAAGGTTCAGCCATACATTGGTGGAAATATTATTAAAGATCTCCGGGCTGATTGCTTTTCCGGCCACATGAAAGGGCAGGGTGATCAGCACATAGATCAGGAAGATAAAGAACCCATACAGCAGTGCGTTGCTCACTCCTTTTCTGCGGTCCGCCGATTTCTTGGTGAAAAAGGTAACGGTTACCGGTATCATCGGAAACACACAGGGGGTTACGAGGGCAATTATTCCACCCAGTAAACCAAGGAGGAAGATGGTGAAAAGGCTTTTATGGGTTGTTCCGTCATCGCCGCAGGGCGCTGCCGGATTATCAATATCAATCGATGCCACTTTAATCGGCCCGGTTTTCATCCCCCCTTCCAGGGTCACATTAAATGCAAGGGCCGGATCCTGGTTGAATTCATTGGGATCGGATTTGCTGCCATAGAAATAGGTCAGGTTCCCTTGTAAGGTACCCGGTACCGTATCCCGGAACCGGATGCGGGTCTTCCATTCCGCAGGCCCTTCAATAACGGAGACTACCTTATTTTCAAAAAGTGCACTGACAAATTCCACGGTATTACCGGAAGAAATTCTAAGTGGCTGCAGGATACTGATGCCGGAATCAGGAAAAACCAGTGTTGTACTGGCAACACCCCCGATATCCTGTCCGGGTGCATATAATTGTACACCGGATTTACCGGCAGTGCTGAAACTGATCTCGTATTCCCGTTCCGCCGTTTTCTTACTCGTAACCTTCCACGCATAGGTGTAAACGATTGAATCCTGTGCCAGCGCAGCCGTATAGAAAAGAACAAACAGTACAGGGAGCAGTAAACGGTAATAACGTGACATGGTTGCTGTTTTATAAAACAGGGCTGTATCTACAAACAATACAGCCCTGCCGGAAGTCTATGTTCACCTGGTTAATCCAGGGCTACTTTAAAGTTAACTTTTTTGGGGGGCAGGCATTTTTCATCATCACAGGTCTGGTATTCCACATTGCCGGTGATACTGGTCTTTACATTCCCTTTTAGTTTCACCACCTGTGTAAACATAACCGTATTGGAATACTGGTTAGCCGAAACCCCCAGGGTTTTATCTGTGTACTTCTCCATCTTCCCGGTTTCCTTCACTTTGCCCTGCAGGGTAAATAATGGATTGGGACTAAAAACAAAAGCCGTGGGGATCGCGATCGCATCCTCTGGCTGGGACTGTGAATACAGGTGCCACTTGGCCTGGATCGTGGCTTTTAACTGCACTTCATAAGTCTTGTCCGAAATCTTCTTCGCGCTGAATGTCCAGGTCACCGGGTTTAGCTGGGCCTGGGCAGCCTGTACGAAACCAACAAGTAAAAAAGCAAGTAGTATTCTTTTCATGTAATCGGTTTAAACTATTTACGGCAAAAATCCTGCTTTATATTTTATCGGACTGTTAAAATCCGTTGGCAAATTTAAACGGTCCGGGCGCTGCGTCCTGTGACAAAAGTGACAAAGCGGGCACTTGCCTGATAATAAGATGAGGAAATGCCTACACCAGTTGCTCCGCCATCAGCAGGGTCCGGATAATTGCCCGTCCATCGGTATTGCCCAGGGCGGCTGAACAGGCTCTTTCGGGGTGGGGCATCATCCCGAATACATTGCGGCCGGCGTTGCAGATCCCGGCAATATGACGGGTGGAGCCATTGGGATTGGCTGCATCGGTTACCTGTCCCTGCTCATCACAATAATAATAGATCACCTGGTCATTGGCTTCCAGGGCATCAAGGGTTTTCTCGTCCGCAAAATAGCGTCCTTCCCCATGGGCAATGGGCACTTTATACGCTTTCCCTGTTTCATTGGTGATAAATACATTTTTACACGCAAATTGCTGGTTGGCATTCCGCAGCAGGGCGCCCGGCAATAAATGGGATTCGCATAAGATCTGGAACCCGTTACACACCCCAAATACCTTGCCCCCGGCATTGGCAAATTCGATCACTGATTGCATCATCGGGCTGAACCGGGCAATGGCACCACAGCGGAGGTAGTCTCCATACGAAAAACCACCGGGAAGAATGATGCAGTCATCGGTGGTAAAACGGTCCAGGTCCCTTTCTTTATGCCAGAGCATGGTTACATCCTGTTCCAGGTCGTAGCGGAGTGCATCATACATATCCCTGTCACAATTGGAGCCGGGGAAAACAACTACACCAAATTTCATAACGGAGGTGATTTTAGGAGCCACAAAGATACAGGATCGGGAGGAGTGGGAGAAACGGGGGGCGGCTGTCTGTAATTGGCCGAAATCGGGCTGTGTGGCAGACTATTGAGCATTGAGCATTGAACATTGAATATTGAATATTCCTTTCCCATGGCCCAAATGCTAAATAATCTACCAACCCGGTCCCGCATATTGATACGCCAGTACAAAAACCACCGATGCCCAGAAGAGCAATACCGGGATGATCCGGAAGCCGGAATAGAGATAGGTGCAGGCATGAAAAGCAGCAAAGGGGACGGCCGCCATGACCCAGTTGGCCAGGCTGTCGCTGTTATTTACAAAAGGAACCAGGATCGCCACAAGGAGGTAAAGGAGTACGAGGCTCCAGCCCTTGCGGACCTGGATCAGCATTTTCCGCAGGCTGTCCTGCACATAATAACTGCCGATCAGGAAGGGGACGGTCAGCAGGAAAACACTGCCGGCCATCCAGGCTGATTGGGTCAGGGAAGGCAGGTGGACGGATAGCTGCGGCAGCAGGTTATCCCAGTTCCAGGGGGTGGTGATAAACAGGTAAACCGCATAGAAATAAAAAGGAGCCATCACTCCCAGCAGGCACAGGATCCATTCATTCAGGCGGAACGGCCGCATCAGCATCAGCGCCAGGAAGATCCAGCCGATATAGGTGATCGCGGGGAAAAAGAAGAAGGCCGCCAGGCCCAGGGCCAGGCCAATATTAAAAATGGCCCCTTTTGCGGAGGGCTGGTTGTAAATTCGGAACAGGGCCGAAAGCACAAATAATAAAAAAGTATTGACCAGCAGCGGAGCCGTGAAATAATTCCATTCCGGGAAAAAAGAAGTGATCAGCAGGTAGGCCATCCCGGGGAAATAGGTTGGGCGGCTCATCATCCGGTGCTGGGAAATAAACCGGTTAAGGATCAGGGCCTGCACATACAAACAGAGAAAAGCCAATACCGGGTAAACCGCGGGACCAAACCGGTTCCCGGAATGAAGAAAATCAACGAGCCCCCTGAACAGGATACCGTCGCCGGCCCCTTTTATGGTAACATGGGGATGCGTGAACATCGGGAGTTTTATCAATACCCCGAAAACCAGGAGCAAAAAAATATTTGCCGGGTTTTTCTGTTTGAATAGGCCGACCACTTAGTAATGGACTGAATTAAGGATTAGTTGTAATCGATTTTGGCAAAACAAATATAGTTACGATACAGACAAGGAATGATCATTTGTTTTGCACTGACCTGTTTGCCGAACTTGGGCATGAACTCGTATCCTTTATCCAGGTTCTTCAGCGTGGGGTTACGGGTCATTTCCCCGGCCGGACTCACGCTGTAATCATTCAGGAGATTATTGCGCCGTTCCTGCTGGTTAAAGAGAAAATGGATCTGCTCCCCGGTATTCATCAACTGGTACGAGATCATATCCCCGGACTCATCATCAAACTGACTTTTGCCCATTACATTGTTCCATTCCAGTTGTCCTTTACTATCGAAGGAAAGCACGGCAATATTATCCGCATGGTGACGGACGGCCTGGTTGCTGCTGCCCCTGCCCCACCAGAAGCGATCATAGAAAGGAGAATAATAATAGTTGTTGTACCCCGGCGACCAGTAAGGTGAACCATACAGGTAATCCCAGCGGTTCCAGTTGTTGAAGCGGGAAGTGGTATAATACGCTTCACTGCCGATGATAAAGCCCCCGTCCCGGCGCGTGATAATGTTCCGGATAAAAAAATCATTGAAAGCCATTCTCGCACTGGCATCCCCCCGGGCTTCCTTTCTCAGTTCTTCTGTAAAAATGCTCACATTCTCCACCAGGGGCTGCCCGGAGATCTTGTCCCATATATAAAAATAAAAACCGTCGATATTTCCCCTTCTCTCCTTGTAATAAAAGGAAGTGAGCAAATACCGTTTATTGTGGTTATCCACTTTGATATGGATCTCATCCAGCCAGGTTTTGTCAATATTCAGGTGCTTTTCGATCAGGGTATCTTCCTGTGCTTTTTTGATAATAAAGGAGGCCGTGCTGATATTGTCATTCCCCGTGCGGAGGAATTTGGAAAATACAATATCCCCTTCATTGTCCAGGTTGAAATCGCCCAGGTTCTCGTTCCGCTCTTCCATGGGTATTTCCAGCCGGCTTTTTTTCAGCAGCTCCAGTTGTTCGTTCAGCAGCAGGGTGGTCATCAGGAAGAGTCGTTTGTTGCGGCTGTTGATCTTGAACACCCCGATTCTCTTTTTGTCTTCGCTGCTCAGCACCGAGTAGATTTTATTATCCGCCGCAAACCCGATATGCGTGGTATCCAGTTCCATCAGTTCACCGGTTTTCCGGCCCATACCGTCAATCCGGGCGGCCATGCAATAGACCACACTTTTCCGCTGGTACTGGTAGATCATCCAGGCATGATCCGTGTAAGGAAAGAAATCCACATTGATCATCCGGTCGTCATTGGGCAGGAAGTCCTGTTCCACTTTGGCCAGTTCCCGCATATCATTATCCAGTACCGTGATCCAGCTTTTACTGTGTTTATTTTTATAGACCAGGAAATTACCGCTGATCTTGCCGACGACCTCAAAGTTCAGGTTCCGGGTATCATCATTATCTTTTTCTGAATACACAATACGCTGTGCGGAAACCGGCAGCCACCAGGCGGCGGCCAGGAAGACAATCAGCCAATGCTTATACGGAACAGTTCTCATAATTTTCATTTTAAAGTTACAGCTCCGGGATGGATTCCCCGGCTCTTTCCAGATGCAATTTGTAACAATTTTACATTACCGGCCCCAACCAGCCCTTTTTTCCCGGCTTACCGGCCATTCCCCGTCCTGCAACAAACGAAATCGAAAGTTTGCCGGGCTGTATGCTGAATTTAAATTTTGCCTATACCTTTGCCTTTCTGCCGTTACAGAAACAAAACCTGTACCAGCATCGTCCGGGGGGAAATACCGGGGCGGGCCGCCAGAAAACAAACCACAAATTCCGAAAAGTGAAATTATCGTACAACAAGGTAACCGCCGCCGGCTTATTGATTGCGCTTGGGATAATATACGGGGATATTGGTACCTCTCCTTTGTACGTATTAAATGCGATCATTAACGGGAAAGTGATCCATGAAGACCTGATCCTGGGCGGTTTGTCCTGTATTATCTGGACACTAACACTTCAGACCACGGTAAAATATGTTATCCTGACGCTCCGGGCCGACAACCGGGGGGAAGGTGGTATCTTTTCACTCTTCGCCCTGGTCAGGAGAAGAAAGAAATGGCTGGTAATACCGGCCATGCTGGGTGGGGCCGCACTGATCGCGGATGGGATGATCACCCCGCCTATCTCTGTAACGTCTGCCGTGGAAGGACTTCGCCAGATCCCGGCGCTCAGCTTTATTGATACCTGGTCCATTGTCTATATCGTACTGGGCATCCTGACCCTTTTATTTTTCATGCAGCAATTCGGTTCCGCTTCCATTGGTAAAATGTTTGGCCCGATCATGACCATCTGGTTCCTGATGCTGGCCGTGCTGGGCAGTATGCACCTGCTGGACGATATCGGTATTTTCAAGGCCTTCAGTCCCCACTATGCGGTCCAGCTGCTGACCCAGTACCCCAAAGGGTTCTGGATCCTCGGCGCCGTATTCCTTTGTACAACCGGGGCCGAAGCCCTGTACAGCGACCTCGGCCATTGCGGGAAATGGAATATCCGTTATTCCTGGATCTTCGTCAAAACCTGCCTGATCCTGAACTACCTGGGCCAGGGTGCCTGGCTGCTTGCACATTACAATGGGAAAATTTTTGATGTATCCACCGGTAACCCGTTTTATGGTGTGATGCCCGACTGGTTCAGGCTGGTGGGGATCATTATAGCTACGGCAGCTGCGATTATCGCCAGCCAGGCCCTGATCAGCGGTTCCTTTACACTGGTGAGTGAAGCGATCCGGCTTAACCTCTGGCCGAAAATGAAGATTAATTACCCGACCGAAGAGCGGGGGCAGTTATATATCCCCGGCATAAATTTTCTCCTTTTCCTGGGTTGTATCGGCATTACCCTGTATTTCCGGAAGTCCACCAATATGGAAGGTGCATATGGCCTGGCGATCACCCTCTGTATGATCGCCACGTCTATCCTCTTTGCCAACTTCCTGGTCCTGCACCGGGTCAAGTCGGTATTTATCTACCTGTACCTCCTGTTATATTTCTCCATTGAGTTCAGTTTCCTTTTTGCGAACCTGGAAAAGTTCCCGCACGGAGGTTATGTAACGCTGATCGTAGGCGGTTTTCTTTTCCTGGTAATGTACATCTGGTACCGGGCCCGCAAGATCAAGAACCGCTATGTGGAATTTGTGCGCCTGGCACATTATATCCCCAAGATCCAGGAGTTGAGCAATGATAAATCGGTGCCCAAATACGCCACCCACCTGGTTTATATGACCAGTGCGAACAACCCGAAAGAGATTGAGCACAAGATCATTTATTCAATCCTGAACAAAAAGCCCAAAAGGGCCGACATCTACTGGTTTGTGCATATTGATACCCTGGACGACCCCTATACCTGCGAATACCTGGTTGAACACATTATTCCCAATGATATTATCCGGGTGGATTTCCGGCTGGGATTCCGGATGCAGCCCCGTATCAACCTGATGTTCCGCAAAGTGGTCGAGGACCTGGTGGCCAACAAAGAAGTGAATATCATCAGCCGGTATGAAAGCCTGGCAAGCAGCAATACCGTGGGGGACTTCCAGTTCCTTGTAATGGAAAAATACCTCAGCCAGGATAATGAGCTGCCGTTCTTTGAACGCGTGGTCATGAAACTTCATTTCTGGCTGAAGGAGCACAGCCTTTCCGAGGAAAAAGGCTTCGGGCTTGACCTGGCCAATGTTACCGTGGAAAAATTTCCGCTGATCGTGGCCCCGGTAACCAATCTCCGGTTAAGAAGGGTGGAAAAATAGAAAGCAGTTGCGCCTGTTCCTGCTTCGAAGCCTTCGGACTGAATAACCCGCTTCCGCAATTGCCGGAGTTTCTCCTCATCATCTATGATCAATACCGTATTCAGGTTGTGGTAATTTAATACCAACTGTAAACCGAGTACTCAGTTCGGAGATCTGTCATACTAAATACCACACTCCCGACTATCCCACTCCTGACTCCCCACTATCCCACTCCTGACTCCCGACTATCCCACTCCTGACTAAAAATAATTAACGTAATATTGTTTCGTACACCAAAACTGCATTCCTTGCCTTCTTTTATCTGGTATATCGTTATTATCATCGCTTCCTTATCTGTACTGGCCTATTTCTTCCAGGAAAAACTGATCTTTAAACCCGAGAAATTAAAACAGGATTTCCAGTTCAAATACGATGCCCCCTTCCGGGAATATTTCTTCGATATCGAACCGGGTGTCCGGATCAACGGGCTGCATTTTTTCCGGGAAAACCCCAAGGGACTGATCCTTTATTTTCATGGCAATACCCGCAGCATCAAGGGATGGGCCCGCTATGCAAAAGACTTTTACCGATATAACTATGATGTAGTGCTGCTCGATTACCGCGGTTTCGGCAAAAGCACCGGTAAGCGCAGCGAAAAAGAAATGCTTGCCGACATGCAGTATGTCTATGATACGCTTAAAAAAACCTACCCCGAGGATCACCTGATCGTATATGGACGGAGCATGGGCAGCGGCTTTGCCACCAAACTGGCTTCGGATAATAATCCCCGTTACCTGATCCTCGATGCGCCTTATTTTAACTTCCTGCGGGTAACAGAACGGTTCCTGCCGATCCTCCCCCTGCGGATCGTACTCCGCTTTCACCTGCGGACCGACCAATGGCTGCCCCGGGTAAAATGCCATACCTATATCATCCACGGCACCCGCGACTTCCTGATCCCGATCCGGCACAGCCTGGCCCTCCAAAAGTTAAACCCGCAACGGGTGACATTAATCCGCATACACGGGGGCGGGCATAACAATCTCCCCGGCTTTGATGAATACCACAATTTCATACGCGATATCCTGAAATACTGAGGGTGTGGCCCATTTGTTAAGGAATGGCTAATTACCCTCACCGCCGTTAACCGGACTGTTATTTGAACGTCATACCGGAAATGGAGGTGTATATGAAATTAAAACTCTACACTGTATTATTTTCCGGGCTGGTGCTGCTGATGACATCCTGTAAATCGGCCGGCAAACTGTATGAAAAAGGGCGCTACGATGAAGCCGTTGAACTGGCGGCAAAGAAACTGCAGAAAGATCCCAGTGATCCTAAACTGCTGGGTACGCTCCGCAATGCCTATACCTATGCGAGGAACGATCATGAAAGCCGGATCCGTTCGTTCAGCGAAAGCAACAATGAGCTGAAATGGGAATGGATCTACTACGAATACATTTCCCTGCAAAAAATGTACGAAGCCATCCACCGCTCACCGGATGTGTTCAGCATTGTACGCCCCGAAGATTATTCATCTTCCCTGGTTACCTACCGGGAAAAAGCCGGCGATACCCGCTATGAAAGAGGGCTTGCCTTTATGCAGCATTCTACCAAACAGAGTTACCGCGATGCCTACCGGGAATTTCAGGCCGCGCTGAATTTCCGGCCGGGTGACCGGGACGCCCTCCTGAAAATGAATGAGGTCTTTGAATATGCCGTCACCAACGTGGTGATCGCCCCGATGCAGCGGGAAGGCGGTTTTGTGTACAGTGCTTACCGGGTGGGAAACAATAACCTGGACGATGAACTGATCAGCGGGCTGCAGCAGAACAGCGGCAATGAATTTGTCCGTTTCTATTCTGCCTGGGATGCCCGCAGCCGCCGGGTCCGGGTGGATAATGAGATCAGTCTGCGGTTTGTAAATGTGGACCTGGGCCGGGTTTTTGAAGACCGCAGTACCCGTAAAGTGAATAAAGAGGTGGTGGTAAAAGAAACCGTTTACCGTCCCGACAGTGTGGTACGTGAATACGCAAAAGTACATGCCAGCATTGTAACCACTCAACGTACCCTTCGCAGCACGGCGACATTGCAGGTAACCGTGCGGGATGAAAATGGCCGCCGGATCTGGTCAGATACATTTGGTTCTTCCTATAACTGGAGTACCGGGTTCAGTCATTTTACAGGAGATGAAAGAGCCCTCAGCCAGGATGACAAGAACCGGATCAACCGCCGGATGGAATTCCCTCCTTCTGAAAATGATATGATGAAATGTATGGTTGACGAGATCAGTAATAATGCGATCTATAGTATCAGAAGCTATTTCAACAGAAACAAGTAATGCGATGCTGTACATACCAGGAGGCATTTCTTTAACAGGAGTGCCTCTTTTTTTGCCGGAAACGGGCTGAGAATCCTTTTTCCCTTCGATAAACCCAGGGAAAACCCAGGATGACAAAACATGAAGTTGTAAGAGCACTTGTCATCCGAAGAGAAGCGGGGAACAGTACGAAATTTTTTTGACAACCAATTAAATTCCGGTACAGGAGGAATCATGTATTACTTCGGAATCATGGGTATATACAAGATCCCTCGCTCGCTCGGGATTGAAATAGTTGTATTAGTTGGCTCCTTTATCCCTACTTCGTCGGGATGACAAAAAAAGTCCCTTCCCTTCGAAGAACTCAGCGTAAACCAGGGATGACAAAAAAAACCCCTTTCCTTCGAAGAACTCAGCGTAAACCATGCATGATAAAACAGCCCCTTCTCATCGAAGAACACAGGTAAGCCCCGGTGTGACAAAACATTCAGTTGTATGGGTACTTGTCATCCCGAAGAGAAGCGGGGAACAGTACGATTTTTTTGACAACCATTTAAATTCCGGTACAGGAGGAATCATGTATTACTTCGGAATCATGGGTATATACAAGATCCCTCGCTCGCTCGGGATTGAAATA